>NZ_QKSB01000020.1 GCF_003234935.1 Putridiphycobacter roseus
AACTATAGAAGTATAAATCCGGTGTTATTACAAAATTAGCGAGAAAAAAACTTGTTTATAAGCTCAGTTCTTTGTTATGAGCTATTTTAAAATTAATTTTTTAGTAATTATTTGATCTTCTAATTCAATTCGAAAAATGTATACTCCTTTTGGATATCCACTTAAATCATATTTAATTAAATTATTATTGAGCTCTGAAATTAAATTTTCATTTAAATCATAAATTAAAATCGAAATAACACTTTTATTTTTATCAAAAATAAATACTTCTCCAGTGGTAGGGTTTGGATAAATAGTGACTTCTTTAGTAGAATTCAGTATGTCTTCAATTCCAAGATGATTAACATTAATCAAATAAACTGGTGCGCCTTCCATAGAACATCCCAAACTATTTGTTATAGTTAAATAGTATTCAATAGAGTATTCTGGTTTTGCAACAAATGTTAGACTTGTTGAATCTTCCAAACCATGATTTGGTTTCCATAAATAAGTGTGAGGAGCAAAGGAAGAGTTTAAATATGAATCAAAATTACAATATACCGAGTCTCCTTCTAAAATATCGTATTGATAAATCACCGGTGTAATTGAATATATTGAGAAATAAACCATACTGCTATCTTGTTTAATATTTCCAATTCCATCAGTTACTTTTAGAAAAAATCTTAAACTATCAAGTACACCAAAACCATCTATAACTATCGGGTTCGAAATAGTTGTATCGTCCAAAAAATCCGCTGCATGTAATGTTATTGAGCTACCTGGAATTGTGTAAGGTGATTCAATTGACCATTCATAAGAAAATGGTCCAGCACCACTAGTAACAGTGGGGTTGCCACCTAAAAATAAAGGAATGAAATTCTGTTCTTGACATAGAACAATTGAATCACCTCCAGCATCAATTGTCAATTGAGAAAACGAATAATTTGAAATCAATATCAATATTATAATAATTCTTCTCATAACAAATTAAATTAGTTTCAATAAATTCCAATTGGCATTATTTGCATTTGACTAACAACCATTTATAATCTCTTACACGTATTGCTTATAACGCTTGTGTATGGTGTCGTAGCATCCCGAAGGGGGCTATGCAATATACATATTGTTGTAAACTGTTTTATTTTTTAATCCTTTTTAAATATTTTATTATCAACGGTATTAATACCCCTAAAGTAATAAAGATTGTCCAGTAATTTTTAAATGGCTGATATTTTATGTATTGCTGTAAAAGCGGTGATACAGCTCCTTCAGTAGTCCAAGTTATTAGCCCGACAACAAAACCCAAAATCATCATTATAATTATTGAAAACGAAGTCCATAGTATGAACTTTCGGTACTGTTTCGTTTGTAGAACTCCGCCAACAATGAAAATCCCTGCAATTATAATTGGAAAATAGTTAAGTAGAAGAACATCTAAAGTTGTAGTTTGATGAACCAAAAATTTTTGATTTAAGGCCATTGTCCAATCTCCTAATTTTACTAGAACATAATAATTAAAAAACCATTGCAATAAAATTGAAACAATAGATGCTCCAATGCCAGTCAATATTATTTTAAATTCTGGTTTCATTTCTATTAGGTTACATTTAGTCTATGTTTAAATATCTGAAAATTTCAGGTCCATTATCAAACTGCCCTAGTTCCTTTCCGTTCTTACTTATAATGAATTTTGCATTGGTATAAGTTGTTACGTTAAAGTCTGGTTCAAGAAACAAAAAAATAGTGTCATTAATGATTTCATAAGTACCTTTCTCATGGCAAAAGTCTCCAATATAGTAGTCGTAGTAATCGTAAAGCCCATTTTTACGCAAAACCAGTGTTGACCGTTCATCTGATGCTGACAATTGTCTTTCATTTTTAAATATCTCGAATTCTTTTAACCCGAAGAAAGCTGTCACAGCTATACAGCAAATTCCTACTAGCACTGGCGTTGACTTAATAAAACTTAGAATAGTCTTTTTTTTGCGCAGTTTTAGCCCAATAATTATAATTAAAATGACTGTTAGTATTAAAAAGGCTATGATTCTCAGCTGTTCAAAAAATGTTAGGCACAAATCACCCAAAATAATATCAAAAGACGCAAACAACCAAAAAATGATAATGAGCAGAGTGAGAAAAAAAATTTTCATGCAATAAATTTCGTTAGTACTCTCTTTTATGGTTTACAACAACCGAGTAAAACACACAAACTCCAAATCACCAAGATTGTTGTTGTCGTCTTGTTTAACTGTGCCTTAACCGTTTTTAAGCATTTGTTACTTGTTATTAAATGTTTAGTTTAAAATAAACATTGGTAAACAGTTATGCAGACAAATATAATAAACAATCTCAAAAAAATAATGGTGTCGCTTTTATTTGCTGCTTTTTAGTTTGATTGTCTGTGGATTAACTTAGGGTGCTTACAAGGGTAAGGAGGGAGAGTAATTTGACTTTACTTTTTGTGGATAGTCCAACGTTTGTGCATGTTTTCGTTGCTGTAAGGTACGAAACAGGAATGAAATTTAGGTTTTGATGTAAGTAGTTTAGCTCGCTCAGAACTTATAAACTTTGAAATCTTCTGCATTTATAATTTTCTTTCATATCAGTCTTGCTTTTCGTAAATAAAACCGCCATCATTACTTGGTAGGCCAGGAGTTACTTTTACTACGCATTCATCAATAACAATTGGAGGCTGTGCACCAATACTTGTTATTAGTAATGTATCTGGTTCGTTCCAACATTCCCAAAATTTATTTGGATGATATATCGTTACTGCATCATTAGGGAGTTTAATAGCGGACATGACAAGGTAGTATTCTTTATCTCTACTTTTTTCAAATTGAAATAAATACTTCCCATTATGACTCGAATCAACAACAGAGAGTAAATTGAAAGATTTATCATATAGTTTTAAGCGCGCATTAATTGGAACAGTCAAGTTCTGATACTCATAATGTATGTTGATTTCGCCATATATCTCAATGGGTTTGTGATATAGTAGTTTGCAAGAGCACAACCATACTAAACACAACATACATAAAACTTGATTCATTTTCACTGTTTTACAAGTTTTTGAATAGTTTTTTTTCATATCAGTCTTGCTTTTCGTAAATAAAACCACCATCATTACTTGGTAGGCCAGGAGTTACATTCACTTCGCAAGTTTTAATAATTATTGGTACATTCCCCGTGGTATTGACCACAATAGTGTCAGGCACATTTATACAACTCCAAAGTCCTTGAGGTAGAAAATCAGGCACTTTTTCCACTTGTACTTTAACATCAGATATTACAAAATAGTACTTTTGTGCTTTGTTCAACTGAAATCTATAACTACCATTTAATGTCGAATCAATTTCAGAAACTAGATAAAAATCTTTATCATATAGCTTCAGATTTGCGACTACTGGTAAAGTATCCCCACCAAAGTCGTTTATTTTAACTTCTCCAAATATATCTTGCGATTCAGAGCGAAGAGCAACACAAGAGCAAAGGAAAAGTAAAAATATAAATGCATGAACTGGTATTTGTTTCATTATTTCACAATTTTTTGGTTTTTAAATATTTGCGCTTCCGGAGTTGATAGGTTTAAAACATAAATGCCTTTTGGTAAACCTTCTGTTTCAATGATAAGTAAATTTGCACCGTTTGAAACTGTATAATCACGAGTTTTAATTAATTGTTTATTAACATTATATAGGTTCACAGTAACGTTTGTATGCCAATCAATATTTAGTTGAATATTAACCTCATTATTAAAAGGGTTTGGGTAAACTAGTGCATCAAGTTTGCCATTTTCAATTTCAAAAATACCATTAGTTGCGCAGGTTACATAATTTATTTTACTTGAACCTTTGGTTAATAGTTGGGCACTTGTAAGAAGTGTACTTCTAAACATAATATAATCACCACCATCATTCGCAGATAAGTCATTAACTAAATCATTTTTAACCCCACTATATTGGAAGTGCATAATTGCATCTGTATCAATAACATGGTTTAAACCATGCCCATGTCCAAGTTCGTGTAAAATAGCGGTGTATAAATCTCGCTGATTTGATGGAACGGGAAGCCCTGTAGTGTCGCAGAAAAAGTCAAAATTACTATTTAGTTTAATATCAATTTCTTTACCAAATGATAATAATGGAGTGCCAGCTGGGCTGTAATTTAAGTGTGTCAAAGAAGCAGAAGCAACTGTATTACTAGCCATTGAGTCGGTAGGAACAGAAAAACGAATGATACAAACAGAGTCAATACCTGAAACTGTGTTAGTAAAAGCTGTATCAGTCCCCATTTTCCAGTCAATACCTGTTAAGCACGTCCAGTCTTCCAAGGCTTTTCTGATAACTGCTTTCATTGCACCATTTTTATAGTTAGCAACAGCTGTATCACAATGGAAAGTGTATGTACCATTAAAACTTGTATGGGGGGCTAAATACACTGGCTCTTTTGTTTTATTGTTTCTATTCTGACTCACGTTTTTGTATCGTTCTGAAAAACAACCGTTAGCATTTCTGTTTTTCAATCGTGTTTTTTTCTTTTTTTCAGCTAATTAAACGTTAGCTTAAAGTAATTATTTGTTTTTCCCACAAAGGGAGGAGTTACTTAACAACCGAGTAAAACACACAAACTGCAAATCACCAAAATTGTTGTCGTCTTGTTTAACTGTGTTTTAACCGTTTTTAAGTATTTGTCACTCGTTTTTAAATGTTTAGTTTAAAATAAACATTGGTAAACAGTTATGCAGACAAATATAATAAACAATCTCAAAAAAAATAATGGCGTCGCTTTTATTTGCTGCTTTTTAGCTTGATTGTCTGTGGATTAACTTAGGGTGCTTACAAGGGTAGGGAAGGACAGTAATTTGACTTTATTATTTGTGGATAGTCCAAAAAAATAGGTCGCCATAGGTATAGATGCGTAAACCATAACAATGTCATCTCCTGAAAAAAAGATGGGACTTAAAACGTTTCTTTTACTGTTAAAATATGAGGCTTGCTTACAAAAAGAGATAGGCTGGTCAGACACTGCACCTTCTCCTACAAAGGAATAAGGTTTTTTAAAAAGTGAAATGACACATACAATATTTGTATTCAGTGATTAGCGCAATCGAAACTTTTCACCTATGAGGATGCCGATTGGCCGTGAAAAAGAAGGTGTTTTTTTCACGCTACCTATGATTTTTAGATGGAATAAATTCCAAGGGATTTCAAATACTGTGCGAATGAATGAGCTTGTACAATCAATGTTTCGGTAGTGGGATTAGACCATTGGAAACAATATCACTTACAGCAGGATTTACAATGAATCCCCAGCGCTTTATGCTGGACTTATTTTAGTCGATTTTAAACCGTAAAAACGAACAGAAACTATTAATTCAGTTAAAAAATAAACAGCTAATCCATCAAATAAATTGTCTTTTTTTGTAAATTTGGACAGTCGTCTACTTACTGTATTATGAATCAAAAAGAAGAAATGCTTAAAGTAGGGTTGAGATTATTTTCAACCCAAACCTATTCATCTACAGGAATTCGACAAATAACAAAAGCGGCGGGTGTTCCAACAGGTTCTTTTCATTATCATTTTAAAAACAAAGAAGACTTTGCAATTGCGGTGCTGGATTATTACTTCAAAATAGAGGTTGCTGACAATGCGAAAAGCCAATATTTTTTAGATGATAGCATACCCGTAAAAAACAAAATCATTAAGCTTTATTCAAATGTGATTCATTCATACACGGGCAATGCCGAAATGAACCCACCGAATAGTGCGGTTGTCTCTAATTTAGGACAGGAACTTTCTGCCCATAATCAAAAAGTGAAAGCACACATTAGCATGATTATTGAAAAATCTCACTTGCTTTTGAAAGGCCTAATAGAACAAGGAAAAATAGATAAATCCATTACTAGTAAAATCGACGCTGGACTTTTAGCTAATTTATTAATTGACTTATACGGCGGGGCGCTTATTCGCAGAAAATCATTGCAATCGGATGCGCCTATGGATGATTTTATTTTAGCGCTCGAAAAAATACTGTAATTTTTTTAGCTGCATATAAGGCCATCCAACTATTTAAAAATATTAATAATACCTAGACAATAAATAAGACAATAGCATGAAAAAAACAAAAGTATTACTTACAGGCGCTACAGGAAATATGGGGAGCGAAGGCTTAAAACAGTTGTACGCGAATAAAGATAAATATGATATTGTTTTATTTTCATTACCCACCAAAGCGGATAAGAAGAAATTAGCGGCGTATGAAGGTAAGGACAGTGTTACTATAGTTTGGGGAGATTTAACCAATTATGAGGATGTGAAGCGAGCGGTTGATGGGGTAGATATTGTGCTACATGTTGGAGGAATGGTATCTCCAAAGGCCGATTATCATCCAGCACTTACCATGAAAGTAAATGTAGGAGGTATTCGCAACATAATTAAGGCGATAAAAGCGCAAAAAAATGCGGATAAAATTAAATTAGTTTACATTGGGTCAATAGCGCAAACAGGGGACAGGAGTGCTCCAATTCATTGGGGACGTACAGGAGATCCTATTAAAATAAGCATATATGATAATTATGCAATTTCAAAAACAATCGCAGAACGCGAAGTAATCGAGTCGGGTTTAAATTACTGGGTGTCGCTAAGGCAAACGGGCATATTATATCCAGGGATTGGCGCTGCAAACGGCCTTGATCCTATTATGTTTCACACGCCCATGAATAACGTAATAGAGTGGGTTACCGCTGCTGATTCTGGTAAAATGCTCGCCAATGTTTGTAAGGCTGATCTACCCGAAGACTTTTGGAGAAGGATTTACAATGTTGGTGGTGGAGAAAAATATCGGACTACCTACTCGGAATTTATGATCGAAAGTACCCAGGTGCTGGGGATAAAAGATTTTAAGAAAGTAACGGACTTAAATTGGTTTGCTACCGGTAATTTTCATGGACAATGGTACGAAGATTCTGATGTTTTAGAGGAATACTTACATTTTCGAAGTGGTTCATTAGATGGGTTTATTGCTGAATTAAAACAAAATGTTCCCTTTTACCTGAAATTGACAAAACTTATTCCTTCCTTCATCATGAAGAACTTTGCCTTTAAACCAGCTGCTAATAAACCAGCAGGTACAATGAACTGGATTAATAACAACAATAAAAACGCGATTAGTGCTTTCTTCGGTTCCAAAGAAAAATGGGAAGCAATTCCTGCTTGGTCTGATTTTAAATTAGAACCTGCGCTAGCAAAAAAAATTCGACTGAATCATGGTTATGATGAAAGTAAACCCAAAGCCGAACTTGATATCCAAGATTTAAAACAGGCCACTGAGTTTCGTGGTGGGAAATGCTTGTCAGAAAAAATGGAAAAGGGAGATTTGTATGACAAACTCGCATTTAAATGTGCCTTTGGGCATGAATTTGAAGCAAGTCCAGCGCTTATCCTTCTCGGAGGGCATTGGTGTCCGGATTGTTTGCCAACCCCATGGAATTATGATGCGGAAGCAAAGCGTAATCCATTTTTTGCACAAGTATGGTATCCGCTGCACGACAAAAATGAAGCAAACTATTATGAGGATACCATTTACAAATAATTAAACTGCAACCACAAGAAAATATGAAACAAATACAAACTGATTTTTTAATTGTGGGGTCCGGTTCCGGAGGAATGACCGCTGCAATTACAGCGCATGAATTAGGAATGAATACCATTGTTGTAGAGAAATCCCCCTATTATGGAGGCTCCTCAGCCATGTCTGGTGGTGCCGTATGGGCACCGAACAATCCAGTCCTTAAAAGAAATGGTATTACAGATTCAGTGGAAGATATTGTGACCTACATGAAAGCAATTACCAATAACGAAGTGGAGGAATCCAAAATTGTAATGTATGCCGAACAGGGACAGGTATTGTTCGAAATGCTTGAAAAGAAATCGGGTTTTATGAAATTTAGTTATTGTAATGGCTACAGTGATTATCACCCCGAAGCGCCTAAGGGCAGACCCGAAGGTCGTTCAATTGAAGCTGATCCCTTTAATTTAAATGAATTAAAAGAGGACAAAGCACTTTTGCACCCAACAGACATTGCTGTACCAAAAGGAGTGTTTCTGACCGGGAAAGAGTTTAATGAAATGGCCATGATGATGCGCACCTGGAAAGGGTTTACGCGGGTAATGAAACTATCGGTTAGAACAGTTGGGAATTTAATACGAGGAAAAGATACAACCGCTTTAGGTTTAGCACTGATGGGAAGGCTAAGAATGGTTTTAAAAGAAAATAAGATTCCTTTATGGCTTAATTCTCCCTTGGAAGAATTAATCTATGTAGACCATAAAGTTGTGGGCGCCATAGTCAACAAAGGAGGCGAAAAAGTACAAATTAACGCATCAAAAGGGGTGCTTTTGGCTATGGGTGGATTTGACCACAATAAACTATTGCGCAAAACCTACCTGCCTACAATAGCGCAGGATGTTTTCAGTTCTGGTGCCATTGAAAATTTGGGAGATGCGGTAGCAATTGTTGAAAAATTAGACGCTAAACTTGAATTAATGGACGAGGCGTGGTGGATGCCCGCTGTTCAACTCCCCAACAAAACTATGTTTCCACTTGTTTCTGAGCGTGCCATTCCTCGTTCAATTATAGTGGGTGGAGATGGGAAAAGGTTTACCAATGAATCCAGTCCTTACGTTACTTTTGTGCACGATCAAATCAAAGCGGGATGGAAAACGGTATGGCAAATACTGGACAAAAAAGCAGTGAATAGATACATGTATGCAGGCAAGCCTCCAGGGGTTCCCTTCTCAAAATTATGGTATAAAGAGGGGATTGTTTTCAAAGCAAACACCATCCAAGAGCTCGCTGAAAAAATCAATATAGATGCTACGAGTTTAGGCCATACGGTAGCTGAATTTAATGAAATGGTAAAAAAAGGGAAAGATGAATTATTCCAAAGAGGAGATAGTGCCTATGATAAGTATTATGGTGATCCTACATTGACAAACCCAGTGTTAGACCATTTAAATAAGGGACCGTATTATGCGGTTAAATTAAGAATTGGTGATTTAGGTACTAAAGGCGGCATAAAAGCAAACGAATATGGCCAAGGGCTGAATACGAAAGGGGCTGTTATTAATGGACTCTATGCTACAGGAAATGTGGCAGCATCAGTTATGGGAAGAGATTACGCAGGCGCAGGTGGGACTATTGGTCCGGCTATGATTTTTGGTTATGTTGCCGCAAAACACGCCAATGGATGGGAGAAATAAACCATAAAATAGTACCGTTTTTTTGATGTTGTAAATCCTGAAGTGAGGTGGAGGTATTAACAGTATTATTACCACCAAGAATCAAATTTACTAAAATCAAAGTATCGAATATTAAAGGTGTCTTTACCAAGGTTTCTGTATGCTTTTTTGCGAATGTCCTCAAATAGTATTGTGTCATGTTTGGCTGTGGCTTTCATGATGGCTTGTAATCTATCTCGGTTCCTGTAATAGTCCTTTGGACCTGAGTTTATTAATTCCATAAATATGCCATTTGCCCATTTATTCTTATAACTTGCTAATGCAGCATAGAAAAGGTCGTCGGGGTCATTCATATTGTCCTTTTGAAACTTTTTATGATAGTCGTACATAAATGGTATGAAACGGTCATGCGGATACTCTTCTATGATTTGAAATTTCTTAAAATCATATGCAAGCTTATTTATTTCTGACGCAAGAAAATCTAAATCTTTTTCTTTCCTATAGGATGCAAGTGCCATTAGTGAAGCTCTTGTAGCTGAATCTTGATTAATTTGTAATACTTTCTGGTAGTATGGTTCGTAACCTTTACAGTCCCATAAGATATTGGAAAATGCGCCAAGTTCTGGATGATTATAAAAAATTAGGTCTCTTAAAGAATCTTTTGTATTACCTTTTAAATAATCAAAAGCCTTTTCCATGATAAAATCGGAAATTGTTCTTGTATAAATAACACAGCCTCCGTTTAACATTATCTCTGTTGTATCTGAAAGATGGCCAAAAATAACTTCCTGCATGTATTCATACCGCGCTTCATTCAGTGCTAAAAAGGAATAAACACGAACCATTGGATATTTATGGTATGTCAATTTTACGAGTTGTTCCTTAGTAATACTGTCCTTAAAATAATGAAATGAATGTGTCGAATCATTTTCATAGGAATTCTCATTCCTAAAATTATCGATATGGATACTTAAACGTGAATCTGAGAGCGCTTCTATTTTTTCATCAAGAACTGACTTTTCTATGGGTACATCATTTTTGCACCCCAAAAGAGCAAAACAGACTAATAATATGGTAAATTCTCTCTTCAATTAAAGTGGATGTTTGTGTCAAAAAATATGTTGTTGTTATGGAACGAAACAGCTATGCAATATACAAATTGTTTGGGCTTGTCACCAACAATAAGGACATCAGGTTCAAGTGTAAAAGGACAAAGTAGAATCAGAAATAAAGATGTTAGAAACCTACTTTTCATGTGTTCGTTTACTGCCTATAAGTGTAATCCATCTTGCGCGCAGTTGTTTGAAAGAATCGTTAATAAAGGGAAAAGTAAAAAACTAGCACTACTAGCTATATGTAATAAGTAAACTAGGCAAGGGCTAGCAATTTCTAATAGTAGCATTCCATAGGTTGAAAACTATAGCAGTATAAATCCGGTTTTAATGTGAAAATAATTGGAGAAAAACTTTTTTATAAGCTCAGTTCTTTGTTATATGCTTTTTAAATCTTCTTTTTTTGAAACGGTATAATAAGCCCTACATTGAAACCTATGGCACGAAATAAAAAGTCATTACCCCATGAGGATAATGACGAAAAGTCATAACTGTAATTAAGGCCAAAACTTAAATTTACGCCATTTGGGTTTGTTTCATTTAACCGGTATCTTGCCTTTGCAGACGTGACAATTCCAAAAATTGGTAGATCCGTGAAAACAAAAGAATTGTTTTGTATAAAGTCAATATCTTTCCAAGTTTCGTAACTGTATTTACTTTTATATTTATAATCAGATAATAATTTAATTGTAGCTGAAGTCCCTATAATAATTGATAATTTATTTGATAGTTTAATGGGTACACCGACACCTATGTTTAGTTGAAAAAATCTAAACTTAATCTGGTAATCTCTTTTTTCACTGTAAGGTAAAAAACCTAAACTAAGTTCTCCTATGCTTACAGTATGCACTACATTTGCATCTAATGCATCAAAACTTGGGTTACTATAGGAAATGCCTGTTTGTATTTGAATTTTTCTTTTTGTATTAAAATTTAAGCCAACAGAATTTGTCATATTAAAATTTCCATTTTTTTCTTGAGATGTTCTCCAGCCAGACGTAGGAGGGTTTAATTCTTCAGGGATATATTTAATAAATGAATGCTCGATTCCTCCTTGAATAAACAATTCCACCCTAGTTGATTCCTGTGAAAATAACAAATTCAAGCTTAGTAAAAAGCTAATTAAAAATCCTATTTTATAAATTATTTGCATAGTATAATCTGTTTTACTTCAGTGAAAGATAACGCTTGTGCAAAAAGTCGTTTTCAATGCTTTTTGCATGTTGTTACTTACTTTAGTATTTTATAAATTTTAAACATTGTTTTCCAATTGAATTTTCCACCTCTACAAGGTAAGAGCCCTTTTGTAAATGTAAAACACCAATAACTTTAGAATCATCAGCATTTAAACTACTTTGGTAGACCACTTTTCCCGTATAGTCAAATATAGTAACACGTGAAAAATCAACTAAGTTAGTTAGCTTTATAAATTCATTTGTTGGATTCGGAGACAATGCAATTTGGGGAGAAATATCGAATACTTCTAAGCCTGAAGTTCCATTCCCAAGTGCAAGTACATGCAGTGCATTAACTGTTGATACATAAAAAACAGAATCCTTTGCAGTGACTGAGTTTATTTGGCCAGTGAATGTTGAATTATAGGAGCATAAGAAAGTAGCTGCAGACAAAGACACCTCAAATACATTAACGCCCCCTCCCAATTGAAAAATATAGTTGTTTTTTAAAACAAGTTTTCCAGAGGAGGCAGCTCCTGTCCCTTGGAAAATTCCAACAGGATTTGTTGGGTTAGATATATCTATCGCATCAAAACCATTACCTGTTTTTGAAACAAATATTCGATTATTGGTAAAGTCGGGAGCGATATCTGCATATCCTCCACCAAAGCTTGTAACAATATTCATATTTGTAGGGTCTGAAACGTCAACAACTTTAAGACCAAGATTAGTTCCTATAAAAGCATAGTTCCCACTCACAACCACACCTTTTGGAAAGCTTCCTAAGTCTAATTTACCAGCGACAATTGGAGCAGTTTTATCCGTGATATCAATTGAATATAACGTGTCTGAGTTTGTTGGCATAAATGCATAATTACCGTCAATCGCAATATCATAAGCTGTTCCGCTAATGTTATATGTAATACCTATTTGACTGGGAAAGTTTATATCTGATATATCCGAAATCATGAAATACCCTGTCATGCCACCGCCAAAATAGGCATAATCAGTTTCAACCTCAATGGCTAGAGGGAAATTAGCTGGGTTTCCAAGTGAACCTGACGGAGTAGGACTAGAAGAGGAGGTGACATTTATAAATTCTATTCCAGATGTAGTGCTAGTTATTACTCTATCTTGATAATATTCAATAATAAAGTTTGCATTATTATTCCAAAGTCCTAATTCACTAATACACTGGCAAAAGGTACTGAAATTAATTACAGTACTCAAAATAACTAAAGTTATAATTCTTCTCATATTGACCTTATTACTATTACTAACATTTTTTTACTCTAATAGAGCAGTTGTTAGTTTTTCTTACTTCTTTCAGCAAATTATCTGTTATCTGAAAATTTACTATTTATTTTTTCCACAATGGGATTTATTGTACCTAACAACCGAGTAAAACACACTAGTATAAATAACAAAATTGTTGTTATCGACTAGTTAGCTTTGCATTAACCATATTTAAGCATCTGTTACTTGTCTTCAAATGCTTAATTTAAAATAAACATTTGTAAATTCGGTATATAGACAAATATAATAAACAATCTCTTTAAAATTAATGGAATAGCTTTTATTTATTGCTTTTTTGTTGGTTGTTCTGTGGTATAATTTAACGCGCCAACAAAGGGTAGGGGACTTGTTGAGTTTAACGCTTGGACCTTTGCCCTGCTTTAGCCAAATTACACAGCACTGTTAATAAATGCTGGTAATGGCTGCGAGATTATTGCTTTTAGTTGATTTTGCCTAGAACCTTTTTTATTTTTCCCCGAAAAAAGGGAGATTACCAATACCGCTTCGGTTATGCTTAGAAAGGTGTTTCGGAGAACTGCAGCGCAATACACTGTCATCCGTTTTATTTGCTATATACCTTTTTCGGTACGGGTAATATGCTTCAATAAATTAACGCATCTCAAACAATTCTTGATGAAATTTTGAATGAAGGCCATTTTTTTTAAGGTCTTTTTTTATTGATTTGCCCATCTTTGAGGGACCGCAAAACCAAACACTTGCAGCTTTCCAATCCGAAACAGAATTTCGGATATGTTGTCCTGAAATTAGCGCTGATTTAGAGGTTTCGAATAAGTGTAAGTTGATATTGGCTTTTGTTGATAGTTGCTGTAGCTTATGCTTAAAACTAGCATCTAAGTTCGTTGCCGAGTAGAAAAAATCAATTTTTTGCTTATTATTCTGTTGTACTAAACGTTCCATTCTTGCTAAAAACGGCGTAATACCAATACCTCCGGCTATCCATATTTGACTTTCATTTTTGTCGTTAAAGGTGAATTTCCCATAAGCACCTTCGAGTACTACCGAATCGCCTATTTTTAACTTATTAGCCAATTTGTTAGTATAACCGCCAAGCGCCTTAATGGTAAAACTGACATTTTTGGTGTTTTTATCCCAAGCCGAACTAATTGTAAAAGGATGGTGTGGCTCTTTCTTTTCAAATTTAAGAAATGCAAATTGCCCTTCATGATGTCCTTTCCAATGATCACTTTTCACTATTAGTTCAAACATATTCATCTCGGGATAGGTGTGGATAGATTGAATAGAACCTGCAGACTTTTGTTTCTTACCCACTTGTCCAAAAAGAACAATAAAGGAAGAAACTGTGCCTGCTATCATAAAAATTGCCATAGTTATACCAATGGGTTGGGTCCAATAATCGATATACATTAAAGCAAAAGAATGAAAAACCAACATTAAATAAATTACCGCCATTGCAATGTGTGTTTTTGCAAAAAATCGATAAGGTATTTTTTTTAGCAATGCCATAATGATAAAAAGTACGGTTAAATAAAAAGCATACTCACCTACTAGTTTTCCTGGAGATTCAAGCGATTCCAGAAATACTTCAAATGCGCTAGGTTCAACTAAGGAAACAGTAGCACCAGAGATACCATCCAAAATTATTATCCGATCTAAATACAACCACCATTCCGGTAATTTTGAAACTAACCAGTGCATAATCGAAAACGAAAATGCAACAATACCTAGCCATTTATGCAAACGGTAAATTTTATCAAGTCCACCCAAGCGTTTCTCAAGCCACATGGGACGAGTTGCTAATAGCATTGAAAATGTCATTGCATAAAAAGCGATAATTCCGGTATACTGATCCAAACTCTTCGTAAACAAGTTAGAATCAAACGGAATATACAGAAGCGTATTTGTTAGAAACCAAATTATTGTGATAAAAGCAATGGATGAGGCGAGTGTTAGTTTTATTTTATTCATTCAAGCTTTCTAATTGTATTAGAAGTCAATACTGTTAAGATTATTTTCATTTTTGGGTATTTGCTCGAGACCATAAAATAGGAACAAAAATGTACAGCAATTAATTTGCAGCGTTTACTACCAATCAGTATTTAATTAAAGTTCAATGATCACGTCTTCTTTTGCCAGACGCGCTTTAGGCAATTTACGGTTATAGTCTTTTTCATCTTCGTGATAACCGATTGCTAAAGCGAAAGTACATTCGTAATCGTCTCCCAATTCTTTAGCAAATTCTTTCTTAATTTCATCCGCATCTACTCCTTCCATTGGGGTGGAGTCGATATTTAAACGTGCTAATGCATGCAACACGTTCCCTAAAGCAATGTAAGTTTGCGCTTTTGTCCAATGTGCATTGTTTCCATTTTCATCCGCTACCATCTCCGCAAATGAGAAAGATCCCTCAAGTTTTTTGTCATATCCTTTTTGATTCATGCGTCCTGCAGCTAAACTAGCGTCTAAGCGTTTTTTGAAATCTTCTTTGCTATAATGCATTTTATTGGCAAAAAGGATAATTTCCGAGGCATTTTCAGCGTGAGGCTTATTGAATTCATACTTTTTAAATGTGTTGGCGAAACGCTGTTTTGCTTCGTCACTTTTAATAACGATAAATTTCCATGGCTGTGAGTTGATAGAGGAAGGCGATATGCGTAATACTTCTTCTATTGTTGCCAAATCTTCTGGGGAAACGCGTTTTGTTTTATCGTAGGCTTTTGATGTATAGCGACTGCTCAAATCTTCCATGATTTGATTTCCAACAGAATCTTTTGGCGTTTCTCCTTTTTCGTTGGATGAACAGGCGCCTAAAATCCCTGCGAAAACTGCTAAAATTAAAATTCTTTTTTTCATTTTTCTAATTATTAATATTCAACTATAATTTTTATGTCGCCAAAAATAAATGTAATTATTATACTGCGCAATAACGGTCAATATGGATAGTGTGTTTTCCTATTGTTAATCTGTAAAAAACAATTAAAAAAGTTTGCGGGATTTTAGCATTTTGTATACGGGTATTGCTTGTCTCTGAGTTGATTGTGTATAGGTGACTGTGCTATTTAAGCAACTAAGTCCGTAAATAAATCACAGATAGTATATTCCGTAGAAGTTCTCGTAAGTAATGTTTAAACAAGGGGATAGGAGTTTGAGGTGTTGGCGATAGTGTTTTATTTGTTAAAAAATTATAATGTTCTTATAAAAGAGAAACACAGCCGAATAAACAATCCCTTAAAAATTAATGGACTAGCTTTTATTTGTTGGTTGTTCTGCGGTATAATTTAACGCGCCAACAAAGGGTAGGGGACTTGTTGAGTTTAACACTTGGACCTTTGCCCTGCTTTTGTCAAATTAAACAGCACTGTTAATAAATGCAGGTACCGACTAAGCGATTATTACTTTTTTTATAGTGCCTTTTCATAAAGGTTAAAGGCCGACAAAGACAGTGCTTTTACGCCAACTTTTTTAAAACCTATTTTTTCGTAATAGCTACAAAGTTTGGGGTTTTTTGAATCAGCATCCAGCCTTAAATATTTACAGTGATCATTTTTAGCATTGCTGGCTATTTTTGCTAGTATTTTAATGCCAATACCCTTGCCGTTATACTTTTCTTTAACCACTAAAGAATGAACATATATTGCTTTTTCGTCTTGCTTTCCCCAATACATCAAATCTTCTTTTAAAATCCTTACCATGCCAAACCATTCCTCCTCCTGCAAGTCGTAGATAAAAAAGAACTCCTTATTTTGAATGCCATCCATCACCCAATTGATCTGTTCCTGTGCTGGGTTTTTCCAATATTGCCAATGGTCAACATTCAATTTGTTTATTTTTTCGGCAGTTTCCTTGAATAGGTTCAAGACTATATTTTTGTCTTTAATTTCAACGCGTTTAAATATAAAATCCATTCAATAAGTTTTTACTTAACACACCCGATAGGTCAATGCAAAAAAAGCAACATCATAAAAATACTAAACTTAAGCCAATAGTCATTCTTATCCAAACCTTTTTATTCAGGTAAAGCATGCTATTATTTCTTTAAATCTTTTATGGTTTTTGCTGCCATAACAATAATTGGAACAAGGGCGTAAAGTAACCCATCTAGGCAAATTTGACCTATGTCATTTGTTATAATCCCACCATCAAACAACAGTATATGAAGCATTAGCACTGCAATTGAAGACAGATAGAGTAGAATAATTGTAAAAGTATTAATAAATAAATTCATTTAGTTTTATGTTAATTAACAACAATCTTGGCTTGCTGCTACTACTGGTTGTTATGCAATATACACATTGTTGTGTAGGATTATTTCTAACTTTTGTTACTCGTTTTTAAATCTTAATTATCTTTCCTTTTTTAAGAACCGTTTCATTACCTTTAAGTTGGTAAATGTATGAGCCTGAATTTAAATGGGAAATATCTACATTACTTGATTCAATTTTTTCTTTAAATACCAATTGCCCCATCATATTGTAGATTTTAAGTTCAATTGTTTTACCGTTTGGAATACCTGAAAAATTTAAAATACCTTCTGCAGGGTTGGGGAATAGACTAATATTTAATAATGGACTTTCTAATACTGGTGTGGACAAGAAAAACTCGCTTAAATAATCCGGATCTTCATTTCCGTATTTATCGTATTTAATCCAGTACATATCACCTTTTGTAGCTAAATCTTCTTCTACATCTCTGTAAAAAAGCGCAAAGCATCCTGTGTCCGGTGTAGCGTAAATATGTATTAAAAGGTTGTTACCATCACCTCCAAAAGATTTTTCCCAGTTTAAGTTTCCGTCTGAACTTAAACAATAAATTTTAAAAGAAGAAAGACAATTGTAGTCGTCAGTGACAGAGCACGCTCCAAAACTTGACCCAGAGTATATATAATTAGAATCGATTAAATCAATTGCAAAATGAGCTGATAAAACGTCTTGAGTAGGAATACTATCAATAAAAATAGCAATGGCTGTATCAGAATTAATTTTGTGTTTATAAACCACATGTCTAGAAGGCTGACCCCATACACCTTGACTTATGCGACCATTTATGAATAGCGTATTTTCATTGATGACACTTTTTTCATTGATAAAATGATTATCATTTAATAGATCAACAGCATTTATAATTTCAAAAGTATCGTTTTTATGATAGATGATTTGTTGCGTATCATAATAAAAAGTTAGGTATGTACTATCGTTAATGGAATGAAAGTCATATGAATCAACATAAGCATTAATAGGGAATTCATGGATAGTATTATTATTATAAATAGAATAATAATAGCTTTGAAAAATTGGATATGGTTGAAAACCTTTCATTTGTAAAACATCATTTTCATCAAAATAAGCACTTACAATTCTATCAATATTTCCTGAGAGATAAATTTGATGAGATTCTAAAACCAATGATAGGTCTTGTGAACGTTTCTCAAGAAAAAACTCTGGATTAATATCATTCGGACTATTCCAAAAAGATCGAATAGTATACATGTTATTATAATTATCTTCTATTATTAAAGCAATAATATTTATTGAATCTACTTTTGAGAAGATGGACGTTTTTATTGTCACTTTATTGACAAAATCAAAATAAGCTAAATTCCCTGTAACTTCTGGAATTATGTCCGTGTTAATATATTCAGAATGAAGTTTATTATTGTTGTAATAATACAAATCACCATTATATTGTTCTAGTTGAACAATTAAATCTCTTTTTGAAGTTGCTTCTATTGTATTAAATTGAGAATAAGATATAATAGAAAAAAATATTGAAATTAAAATAAGTATATTTTTCATGTAATTTATATTTAATAATTGGGGCACAATCTATAATTGCATCTCAATTTTTTTTGCTTCATTTTAGGCAAGAATAAGTGTGTTAATGCAAGTGGTTTGAAATAATTTAGTTGAATTACTTTTTTCACTTTCAGCACATCCAATTAGCGTAAACATTACAATACTAAAAATTAAGGTTTGATTAATCATGTTATTTTAATAGTTGTTGATGTTTGAGCTATGGTTTATTGCTTTCACTTCTAATTTGCTTGTTGCCGTCTGGCTAAACTGCGTTTTAATGCATTTTGGTTTTGTTAGTCTTAGTATTTTATTGTTTTACATATTCATCTGGTATTCTGAAAGTTGCATATTTCCTAGTGTATAGCGTATTTCCATTAACTACAGTTTTTATTATTTCATTAGCATTAGGGCGATTTGGACTAAGATTTCCATTTTGAAGCAAGAATAGAGTATCAGTATGGCTATTAGTTTTTAATAGTATAACAGGAAGACTATCTTTCTTGAAATAAACCCAACTTCCTTTTGTCCTAAATCTACTTTTTTTTGTTTTATCCATTGGAGGCGGCATTTGCGGCATATTACCTGGAGGAGGAATATAAAATTCATTGCGCTTGCGCTTAAGAGATATACTGTAACCTGAAACCACAAGCTTCCCATTGTCTTTAAGGTTTATCTTGTTGGTGCCTCCATACAAAGAATGACCAATATATTTACCAGGGATTTCTTTCTCTGAATCTATATTTTGGAAAGTAATTAGAAATAGAGGTATGTATGCTAAATGTAATTTCATAATGATATGATGCAAATTCCAAGATATTCCATATTCTGAATTAAGCCTAACGTGTTTGTATATGATTTGTTGCGTGGTTTAAGTAACTAATTACCGACCAAGAAAGTCCGCGAGTTGCTAGCAATAAATTATATACGGCTTAAGTTAGCAGCCGGCTTTATTCTATTAATTCGTAAAAATCTCTTTTTCCTATTTTTATTTTTGTACCTGATTTTATGGTTATTTCTGTATTTATATCTTTGTCTTTTTTCAAATTAACTTGCACTGCACCACTTTCAATTAATCTTCGGATAGCAGATTTTGAAAACCCTTTTTTCAATTGAACACATAAATCTATTAATTTAATTGTCTTTTTTTCTTGCTGGATATTATTAATTAATATTGGTACAAATTCTTTTTCTTCAAATTTCTTGTTCTGAAATTGGTTTTTAAAGTGTTCTTCTGCTTGTTGCGATAGGCTGCTATTATGGTATTGAGTAATAATATTTTTAGCAATTATTTTTTTTATTTCCATTGGGTTTTCTCCATTGTTTAAGCTGTTTTTAATTGCTTGTTTTTCGTTTAAAGAGAAATCGGTTGTTAAATGAAGGAATTCCTCAATCAAATTATCGGGAATAGACATTGTTTTTCCAAACATATCTTTTGGATTATCTGTTAAACCTATGATGTTGTTTAACGACTTACTCATTTTTTCTATTCCATCAAGTCCTTTTAATAATGGCATACACATTACAATTTGTGGATTCATCTCAAAAGTTTCTTGAAGTTTTCTCCCCATTGTACAGTTAAAAAGTTGGTCTGTGCCTCCCATTTCAATGTCTGCTTTAATTTCTACCGAGTCAAAACCTTGTAAAATAGGGTAGACCATTTCGTGCATTGCAATTGGTGTGTTTTCTGTAAACCGTTTATTAAAATCATTTCTATGCATAAGCTGAGCAACGGTCACTTTTGATAAAACTTGAATCACTTCTGTAAATGATAATTTGTCTAACCATTCAGAATTAAAAACTATTTTAACTTTATCAATGTCTATGATTTTAGATAATTGATTGATGTATGTTTCAGCATTATGTTTAACAGCTTCTACTGATAATGGTTTTCTACTTTTGTTCTTTCCTGTAGGGTCGCCAATTCTTGCCGTAAAATCTCCAACTAAAATTATAACTTGATGCCCTAAATCTTGAAACTCTCTGAGTTTTTTTAGTACAACTGCGTGTCCTAAGTGTAAATCTGGTGCAGTTGGGTCAAAGCCAAGTTTAATAATGAGCTTTCGATTCTCTTTTTTCGCTTGTTCTAACTTTTCTTCCAATCCATTTTCAGGAAGAATGATTTCTACATTTTCTTTTAATCTATTTATTGTTTCCATATTTTTGTCTAGTCCTAAATAATCGATACAGATTATTAAAGGATTAAATTTATTAATTAAAGCTGAACAATGATATCATTGT
>NZ_QKSB01000021.1 GCF_003234935.1 Putridiphycobacter roseus
ATTAATAAAATAGCGCCAAAACATGGTTTAGATAGTCTAAAATAATTAATTTAGCCTAAACAATGCCTTGGCGGTTATCAAGTTACTTTGTGCAAGGTAATGCAAACAGAAATATAGCCGGCCGTTATAAGCAATGCGAGTAGATTTGATAAGGAAATATACCAGCCATCATAAGGCATTAAGAACTAAAAAAGTTCCTTAAAATTGAGAAAGTAATGTTTATGACGGGAGAAAATTAGGCAATATTGCAAGTTTTGATACTCCTTAAATTTATCAAAGCGTGTTCATCTAAAAAATAAAAAAGATGAAAAATTTTATATTAGTACTGAGTTTAATCTTGCTAACAGGAAATCTAAGAGCTCAGCTAGAAGACTATGACAGTTTGGTAGGTCAATATCTGACAGCTCCTCCTGAAAATGGATGGATGTGGTTCCAAGCTCCAAACGCACTGTCAGCGGGTATGATTTTTAATCAATATCAAATCCAAACTGGAGATACAGATAATAATATGATGTTTATTAGAGACTGGGTTGATCCTCAACTTGGCATGCATCATTATAAATACAAGCAAACTTACAAGAACGTACCTGTTGAAGGTACTGGATTAATTGAGCATTATCATCCCAATAATGGCTTAATTTTTTCAAATGGAAAACTTGCAATAGAATTAGATTTAAATGTAAAAGCTGAGTTGACTGAAGAAGAAGCTCTACAAGAACTATTGATTAGCTTTGATTCTGAAACAGTTTTTGCTTGGGAAAATGCTGATTGGGAACTTGATTATCAGCAAAACACTAATAACCCTAATGCTACAAATTATCCTACTGGAGAACTAGTTTTAGCGTTAGATAACTATAATAATATTGACTACTTAATTGCTGGAAATAGATACACTTTAGCGTATAAGTTTGAAATCATCACACTTGCTCCGAGAAGCCATAAATACTACTGGGTAGATGCAAATACTGGATCATTAATCAAAAATGTTCAGGCTGAGCACAATGATGGTGCAGCTACTATTGAAAGAAAATCAAATCAAGGAAACTTAACTCAAACTATAGATACACGCCAGAGAGGTTTTATTAATGGTAATGACTGGGTTTTAGAAACAGATAATGCAAATGTTCAAGTCCACACTAAATATTATGATTTTGCATCATGGATAACAAGACCAGAAATTGATGATGGAAACGATACTTGGACAGGTACAGAGGTTCATGCTACGACGGGTCACTATTATACTCATAGAACTTGGGAATACTTTAGGGATATTTGGCAACTTGACGGCGTTGATGATAATAACGAAAATGTTAGGGTTGAAGTTCATTCTAACCTCACTGGTAATAATGCATCATCTGCACGTCAAAACGGTTTAAGATGGCTTCGATTTACATTTAACAATAATATTTCAATGTCTCGTTACTGTGACGTTGTATCACATGAGTATGTTCATGGAATAATCCATCATTCATCAGAGTTAATATACCAAGGAGAATCTGGAGCCTTAAATGAATCTTTTGCGGATATTTTTGGTTTGATGGCTCAAAGATCTATTTTAGGCAATAACTCTGTGTCAAATTGGCTTTTAGGTGGTGACCCGGGACTTACAGGGGTTCCTACACGTTCTTTTATTAATCCTAGTTCAGAAGGCAGTCATAATTTTGCTAATGGCATTTTTTGTGGAGTTGGAGCAGGTCAACCAGACACTTATTTAGGTCTTAGATGGACTGATGTTAATCTAGCCTGCGACAATGGAGGTGTGCATGGCAATAGCGGGGTTCAAAACCATTGGTTTTATCTTCTATCTGTTGGCGGCACTGGTATCAATGATAATAATGACGCATTTGCTGTTCAAGGCATTGGAAGGGATGATGCAGCTGAAATTGCTTTTTGGAGTATGCAAAATGAACTCATTGATGTTTCTGATTATGATGATGCTAGAATCGGAGCTGTTACTGCAGCTATTCTTTTATTTGGAAACTGCTCTATTCAACACACTCAGACAGAAAACGCATGGCAAGCAGTAGGTGTCGGGAATGCAAGTGACTGTGGGAATTTGTATGTCGAAAGTAAAGACGTAACAGATTTTTCTATATATCCTAATCCGTCAAATGGTCTAATTAAACTGAACTGGAAGAACGCATCTACTTACAATATTACAGTTTTTGATCTGTCTGGTAGAATAGTGTTTTCAGAAGCTAACGTTAACAATAACATGACTTTTAATGTACAACTAATTCCAGCTGGTGCGTATATTATTGAGGCAAGAAATGGTGAAACAACTGTTCGAAAAAAAGTGATTAAATATTAACTAATTATGAAATTAGATAATAGAATAATTTTTATGCTAGCCACGTTTTTCGTGGCTAGCTATTCCTCTGCTCAAACCGATAGCTTTGTTAAAAATCACTCATTTTCAATGAATTCAGGGTTTCACTATGTTTTTGATAGTAATCCAATCTATCAATCCAAAAAATATTTCCCATCAGATGAACAAGATATTCCAGTGGCTTCTTCTTTAAATATATCATTTGAATATTCTCAAAAATATAGCGCCAAGTCTTCAAGAGGTATTTCAATTTCAGGAAACAGCTATCAGAAGTACTACTCCATTTCAGAGTTATATGTTGGGCGAATTTTAGATAGAAATTTTGTTGAAATTAGAGGGATCAATAGACATGTTTTACTTGAAAACAAAAAGCATTCTTTAGAATTTAGTTCAGCACTTACTTTTAGATTTGGTAATGAAAGTTTTTTAGCTGCTTTTGGAATAATAGGTTATGTAGCTCCCGAAATACCAATCTACGAAACACTTCCAATTTCAAGAACTCTTGCGGATTTAGGTTCAGCCGTAGGTCTTAGATATCGATATTCCCTTGGTGAAACATTTAGCTTACATACAGAATTAAACTATGCTTTTTATCCTATTACATATTACAATAAAAGTTATATATATTCATTCGATAGAGGTACTTCCAACAATTTACTGGTGTTTGATATCGGCCTAACATATAGTTTTGGCAAATCAAAAGTTGATATTGGAGCTGAATTAAAACAAAATCATAAAAAAAACAGTTTTTTTATCCAAAGAAGTATTTATAGCTTTTTTAGGAGTGAGCCAATTATTCAAAAGAGAAATGAAGATTTAGGGTTTGGACCAAATCTTTCTCAATCTTTTGGCCTAGGTTTCCGAAGAGGTTTAAATACTAGAAGCTCTATTTCGATTATAATTGATAATTATGAATTTAGGAATACCAAAACAGATAATGAATTGTTAAACGGAGAAATTAAAGGTCGAACCTTTTTAGGGTCAAAAGTGTCATATCTATATTCCCTCAAACAGTTTCAATACAGTTCAATTTTAGTTTCTTCAGGAATCTATTATCGCCACGGTTTGGCATATTTAGCCGGGGACAAGTCGAATTCTGATAAAAAGAACGTATTTAGTAAAAAAGAACTTAGAGACCTAGGTTTATCAATAGGCTTAAAATATGATTGGCAAATATTAAACCACGTTAATTTATTTTCTTCACTAGATTATACACGTTTTGTATATACTCGTGATGCTTTAAATTCTAATTTTTTTTGGGATAAGTCTCCCACAAAAAATATGATTTCTTTTTCAGTTGGATTGGGATTAAACTAATTAGAAAAGCTTATAACAAAAAGCAAACCCCATTAAAACGGGGTTTGCTCAAACGTTCTCTGCAAGCTCAATAAATACTATATTTTTATCAAATTTTGAAAACACCAAAAATAATCGTATACTTGCAACGTGAATACAACAAAAAATACAAATTGGTGGCTACAGATATAATTATCTGATGAAGCACTATATGATATATTTAAGAGATCTGCTTCTAGCAGGTCTCTTTTTTTTTGCAATAAAATAAAATGAATACAATAACAAACAATACTTGGTGGTGGCACTTTTTAGATTTAAAAACCTGAGAGGACGCTACTGAATATACTCATATTTATTAAAGCCTGCTTCTTGCAGGCTTTTTTTATGTTCAAAATTTTAAAAAATGAATTACAAATTACATACTAAATACAAAAAAATATTAGCCGATTTATATACTCCTGTTGGTTTGTATAATAAGTTAAGAGATCAGTTTTCAAATGCTCTCTTGCTAGAAAGTGCCGATTATCATGACCGTACTGATAGTAAAAGTTTTATTTGTCTTGAACCTATAGCTGGCTTTGAAGCAAAGGGGAATGCTTATAGTTATAATTTTCCAAATGAGGAAATAAGAAACGAAACTTTAGAGCAGCCAAAAGAAATATTCTCTTCATTTCAATCATTTGTTTCAAAATTCGAAAATACACAAACAGATTTACCTTTTAATACGCAAGGAGTTTGGGGTTTTTCTTCTTTTGAGTCTGTCCAGTATATGGAAGATATTAAACTTCCAGTTTCAAACAATGAGCTAAAAGATAATCCAGATTTGAAGTATCAATTCTTTAGGTATATCTTGGTTTTTGATCATTTCAAGAATGAATTATTCATTACTCAAAATGAGGTGAACACTCCTATTGAATCAATGGAAAACATTGAAAACATCATTCGTATTTTACAAATAAACAACCTACCTAACTTTACTTTTAAATCAATAGAAGAAGAGACTTCTAATGTTTCTGATAAGAAATATAAAGAAATGGTAAGTACAGGAATAAATCATTGTAAAATAGGAGATACTTTTCAAGTGGTTTTGTCTCGTGAGTTCCAGCAGAAATACAAAGGAGATGATTTCAACTTGTACAGGTGTTTAAGAAGTATTAATCCTTCTCCTTACTTGTTTTATTTTGATTATGGAGATTTTAAAATATTTGGTTCTTCGCCAGAATCACAATTACAGGTAGCGAATCACGTAGCTTCTATCAACCCAATTGCGGGTACAGTGCTAAGGAGTGACAATCCTGAGAACGACACAAAGCTTGCAGAGGAATTAAAGCAAAACCCTAAAGAGATGTCGGAGCATGTGATGTTGGTTGATTTAGCAAGAAACGACTTGAGTAAAAACTCTGAAAAAGTAGAGATAGAAAATTATGCTGAGATTCAATATTTCTCACATGTCATTCATATGGTAAGTAAAGTGAAAGGCAATTTATTGAAAGACCGAAGCGGGCTTGACATCTATGCCGATACTTTTCCTGCAGGAACTTTATCTGGAGCACCAAAGTACAGAGCTTTAGAAATTATCGCAGAAAATGAAAATGTTCCTCGAAATTTTTATGGTGGAGCTATTGGTTTTATTGGTTTTGATGGGAGTGTTAATCACGCCATCATTATCAGATCATTGTTAAGTAAAAATAATACACTTGTTTATCAAGCGGGAGCAGGTATTGTGGCAGATAGTACTCCAGAAGGAGAATTACAAGAAGTAAATAATAAAATAGCAGCAATAAGAGCAGCTATCCAAAAAGCAAATGAAATATGAAAGTATTGATAATTGATAATTACGATAGTTTTACGTACAATCTAGTTTACATAATTAGACAAGTTACAGAGGGTTTATCGATCTATAGAAATGACAAGATTAGTCCTAAAGAGTGTTTAAGTTATGATGCAATTATTCTTTCTCCTGGTCCAGGAATACCTAAAGATGCGGGTAATTTAACGGCAATTATCCAAACTTGTGCAGGGCGTGTTCCAATATTAGGAGTTTGTCTTGGTCACCAAGCTATTGCAGAATACTTAGGAGGCAGCTTAAATTTATTGGAAAAGGTGTATCACGGAGTGCAATCAAAGGTAAGCCTTAATGGTGATTCTCATAAATTGTTTAGCTCTATGCCGACTGAATTTAAAGCAGGAAGGTATCATTCTTGGGCAATTACTCCTACAGAAAGTAGCGATTTTGAGACCACTGCAAAAACTGAGGAAGGTACTGTTATGGCACTTCAAAATTTAAAGCAAAATTTATATGGAATTCAATTTCACCCAGAGAGCATATTAACTCCTGAAGGGGAGTTGATTATCCAAAATTTTTTAAGCATTTGTAAAAATTTAAAACAATGAAAAAGATATTAGAAAAATTATTCCATCAGGAGTATTTGACCAAAAGTCATGCTAAAACAATTTTGGGAGATATTTCTGAAGGGAAATACAATCCGCAAGAAATAAGTGCTTTTCTTACGGTATTCAAAATGAGAAACATTACGGTAAATGAATTGACTGGTTTCAGAGATTGCCTAAGGGAAAGATGTATCCCAATCAATTTAAACGATTTTGACCCAGTAGATTTGTGCGGAACCGGAGGTGATGGAAAAGATACATTTAACGTAAGTACTTTAGCTTCATTTATAGTTGCTGGAGCAGGCTACAAGGTTGCAAAGCATGGAAATTACGGAGTGAGCTCTACTTGTGGTTCTTCTAACGTAATGGAGCATTTAGGATATCAATTTATAAATGACACTGATAAGTTAAAACAACAGATAGACAAAAGCGGAATCTGTTTTTTACACGCTCCTCTTTTTCATCCAGCAATGAAGGAAGTTGGCCCTATTAGAAGAAGTCTTGGAGTCAGCACATTTTTTAATATGCTTGGTCCAATGGTGAATCCTTCGTTTCCACAAAAACAATTAGTAGGTGTATTCTCACTTCAATTACAGAGGTATTATAAATACATCTATGAACAAGAAAATACTTCTTATCGCATTGTTCATTCCTTAGATGGGTATGATGAAATTAGTCTTACAGGCCCTGCAAAAATTATAACTCCTGAGAAAGAGTTTCTTTTAAATCCTGTAAACATTATAGGTAAAAAAATAACTCCTGAGGAATTGAAAGGAGGAAAAAATGTGAAAGAATCTGCAGAGTTATTTGTAGATATACTTGAAGGAACAGGAACGGAAGCACAAAATGCAGCTGTAATTGCAAATGCAGCTATGGCTATTGAGTGCTTTCAAAACACAAAAAATTATACGGAATCAATGGCAGTTGCAAAGCAATCTCTAGAAAGTAAAGCAGCCCTTAAATCATTTAAAACATTATTATCAATATGAGTATTTTAGAAACAATAGTAAATTATAAAAAAACAGTAGTTCAGGAATCTAAAGATTTAAGTCCAGTAAAACTGTTGGAACAAAGTATTTTTTTTAACTCTCAACCTATTTCTATGAAGGAATATTTAAAGAGAGAGGACAAGGTTGGAATTATTGCAGAGATAAAAAGAATGTCTCCAAGTAAGGGGATTATAAATGATAAAATAGATGTTGAGCAATTAAGTATTTCTTACATGCAATCTGGAGCATCTGCTCTATCTGTACTGACGGATACGAAATTTTTTGGAGGTAAAAGTGAAGATTTAGAAATTGCTAGAAAGTTCAATTATGCTCCGATTCTTCGTAAAGATTTTATGATTGATGAATATCAAATTGTAGAAGCAAAAAGTATGGGTGCCGATTGCATCTTACTTATTGCAGCTTGTTTAACTCCAACACTGTGTAGAAGCTTAGCATCTTTCGCTAAGAACATGCGATTAGAAGTTCTTTTAGAAGTAAGAACAAGAGAAGAGATAGATAGCCACACGAATGAATACATTGATATCATTGGAGTTAATAATAGAAATTTAAATGATTTCAAAACAGATATTATTAATAGTAAAAACCTCTTTGAATACCTTCCGAAAGAATTAGTGAAAATTAGCGAAAGTGGAATTACTAGAGGAAGTCAAGTCAAGGAACTTAAAGACATAGGTTATGATGGATTTTTGATTGGAGGTTATTTCATGAACCAAGGTGAACCTGGCAAAGCTTGTAAAAACTTAATTGACGACTATAAATCACTTATCAAATGAAAATAAAAGTGTGCGGGATGAAACATCCCGAAAATATAAATGCAGTTAGCCAATGCGAACCAGATTTTATGGGGTTTATTTTTTATAAAAAATCCCCAAGGTATGTTTTGGATAAAACTTTAGTTTTTGCAAAAGAAATGAATCCTAATACCAAAACGGTGGGAGTTTTTGTAAACAGTCCGATAAGTGAAGTGCTGGAAATTGTGCAAGAATACAACTTAAACTTTGTGCAATTACACGGAAACGAATCGGTAGATTATGCTAAAAAACTATACAATGCAGGAGTCAATCTAATTAAAGCATTTCAGGTTAACAAAAATTTTGATTGGGATAAAATAAAAGACTATAAACCATTTGTCAATTATTTGTTGTTTGATACGGCTACTAAAAGTTATGGAGGAAGTGGATTGAAATTTAATTGGGAATTATTAAGAAACTACAAAGAAGAAATTCCGTTTTTTCTAAGTGGAGGTATTGAGATTGATGATGCTGAGATGATAAAAGAAATTGATTTACCCCAGCTTTTCGCCATAGATATCAATAGCAAATTTGAAACAGAACCAGGTGTAAAGAATGAAGAATTGGTTAATAAAATGATAAATACGATAAGGATGAAGAGTAAATACCAAGTAAACGATAAAGGTTTTTATGGAGAATATGGAGGAGCTTTTATTCCCGAAATGTTGTATCCAAACATTAAAGAACTACAAGAATCGTATGAAGAGATAATTCAGTCGGATAGTTTTCAGGAAGAGCTACAAGCACTGCTTAAAGATTATGTAGGAAGACCTACTCCTCTTTATTATTCTAAACGATTAAGTGACCATTATAAAGCAGACATCTATTTAAAAAGAGAAGATTTATGCCATACAGGCGCTCATAAAATTAACAATGCGCTTGGGCAAATATTATTGGCAAAAAAACGAAACAAAAAACGAATCATTGCTGAAACAGGAGCAGGACAACACGGAGTGGCAACAGCTACTGCTTGTGCTTTAATGGGGCTGGAATGTGTGGTATATATGGGAGCAAAAGATATAAAAAGACAAGCTCCAAATGTGGCTCGAATGAAAATGTTGGGAGCTTCAATAGTTCCAGTAACAAGTGGTAGTCAGACTTTAAAAGATGCGACTAACGAAGCCATAAGAGATTGGATAAATAACCCTACAGATACTCATTACCTTATTGGTTCAGTTGTAGGTCCACATCCTTATCCTGATATGGTTGCAAAATTTCAAGCAGTTATCAGTAAAGAAATAAAAAATCAAATCAAAGAAAATCCAACTCATATTATTGCCTGTATTGGAGGTGGTAGTAATGCCATTGGTGCTTTTTATCATTTTTTAGAAGATGAAGATGTAGAACTTATAGGTATTGAAGCAGGAGGAATGGGAATTGATACTCCAGAAACTGCTGCTACACTTGCATTAGGAAGTCAAGGAGTATTACACGCTTGTATGACTACGGTATTGCAAACGGAAGATGGTCAAGTGATAGAGCCTCATAGTATTTCGGCAGGACTAGATTACCCAGGAATTGGACCTCAACATGCACATTTACATAAAACAAAAAGAGTTAAATACTCTAACATAACTGACCAAGAAGCGCTAGATGCAGCACATTTTTTATCTCATATGGAAGGAATTATACCCGCATTAGAATCTTCTCATGCACTTGCTTACTTAGAGAAAATGGAGATAAAACCGACAGATAGAATTATCATAAACCTTAGTGGTAGAGGAGATAAAGATTTAGAAACCTTAACAAAAACAATTAAAGAGTGATGTTACAAGAATTATTTAAAAACACGAAAGAACCTTTACTCAATATTTATTTTACGGCTGGTTATCCTCAATTGAATAGCATGCCCGAAATTTTGGAAGGATTAGTGAATTCCGGAGTAGATATGGTAGAAATAGGAATGCCTTATTCCGATCCTTTGAGTGATGGCCCAACCATTCAAAATAGTAGTTCGATTGCCATTAAAAATGGAATTACTACAGACATGATATTTGATCAATTATCAAAATGTCCATCCAATATTTCTAAAATAATGATGGGCTATTACAATGCTGTTTATTTATATGGAGTAGAAAAATTTTGTGAAAAATGCAAAGATAACGGAGTAAGTGGAGTTATACTTCCCGATCTTCCAATCGATATTTATTTAAAGGAATACAAGGGTATTTTTGAGAAATATGGAATTTCAAACATCTTCTTAATTACTCCCGAGACAACAGAAAGTCGCATTCGCTATATTGATGAGTGTAGCACTTCTTTTATTTATGCAGTAAGTAGTTCCAGTACAACTGGTAAAGGGACAGGAATACAATCAGCCGAAGGTTATTTGAGAAGACTTAAAGGAATGAATTTAACTAATCCATTAATGGTTGGTTTTAACATTAGTACCAAAGAAGATTTTGACTTTGCCTCAACTTACACTGCAGGAGGAATTATTGGTAGTGCCTTTATTAAACATATAGCAGGCAGTAAAAACTTAACGCAAGACACCGAGACTTTTATTAATTCTATTAGAGAAAAAAAATAACATTATGATTATTCAATTAAAACAAGACATACAAGAGGCAGATAAATTGTTTATGGAGCAGGTATTAAATCAATTAAAAATTGAGTTTTATCCTGTACAAACCCAAAAAGGAACCTATTTAATCTGTACTCCAAAACAAGAATTTGATATTCGAAAAATAGGACACCTTAAAGGAATAAATGACGTACACAGAGTAAGTGGAAACCATAAAATGGTGAGTCATAAATGGAAAGTAGACAGAACTGTACTTGACCTTGGAGATGGTGTTGTAATTGGAGATGGAAATCTCTCTATGATGGCAGGACCATGTAGTATAGAGAGCGAGGAACAAATCGATAAAGTTGTAGAAGCACTCAAGGCAAATGGTGTGCGAATAATGAGAGGAGGAGTGTACAAACCAAGAACAAGTCCATACAGTTTTAGAGGATTGGGAATGGTTGGTTTAAAAATGTTTTATAAGGCATGTAATAAAAATGGAATAAAAATTATTACAGAGATTATGGAGTCTTCTCAAATTGAAGACATGCTTCCTTATGTAGATATTTTTCAAGTTGGTGCAAGGAATGCACAAAATTTCAATCTCCTAGAAGCTCTTGGAGAAATTGATAAACCTGTATTGCTTAAGCGTGGAATTAGTGGTACAATAGATGAATTACTTTACTCGGCAGAGTATGTTTTTAAAAATGGAAACGAAAAAATAATCTTATGTGAGCGAGGAATAAGAACATTCGAGAGTGCTTATAGAAACACTTTAGACCTGAATGCTGTTCCTATTTTAAAAGAAAAATCTCATTTACCAGTTGTAGTTGATCCTTCTCACGGAATAGGATTGCGCCAGCATGTTGCTCAAATGGCTTTGGCAGGAGCAGTTGTTGGAGCAGATGGTTTATTGGTAGAGATTCACGAAACACCAGAGAAAGCTGCAACAGATGGACAGCAAACACTTGATTTTAAAGAGTTTGAAAGATTGATGACGAAACTAAATCAATTAAAAGAAATTATAAAATGATAAATACCATTAGATGCTCAGGAGTACCTGAACACTTTAATTTGCCTTGGAAACTAATGATAGAAGAAGGTAGACTAAAAGAAGAAGGAATTGACCTTGATTGGATAGATAACCCAAGTGGGACAGGTTCATTGTGTCAAGAATTGAAAGAAGGAAATATTGACATTGCCATTCTTTTATTAGAGGGAGCAATTAAAAATATTCACGAAGGACTACCTGCTAAAATTGTTTCTACGTATGTGGAATCTCCCTTGATCTGGGGAGTTCATACAGGAGTAAATAGCTCTCTAACTAAAGAAAACTTATTAGATCCTTCTTTTGCAATAAGTAGACCTACTTCAGGGTCACATCTTATGGCACACGTTTACGCGAGAGACAATAATGTGACCATTACTGAAAATAGTTTTGACATCATTAATGATTTGAATGGAGCAATTAAGTCCCTAAAACAAAATGATAACCAACTATTTTTATGGGAGAAATATACAACTAAACCTCTTGTAGATACAGGAGTATTCAATCGAATAGATGTTTGTCCAACACCTTGGCCAGCATTTGTAGTTGTTGTTCAAAAAGATTTTTTAGAAAAAAACAAAGAATTAGTTAATCATATAACTTCAAAAGTTTTGGAGCAAGCACAAGTTATAAAAAACAAAACAGATGCTTCTGAATTAATAGCTAGTAGATATGGTCTTAAACAAGAAGATGCTCAGCAATGGTTAACTGAAATACAATGGGCAGAGACTGTTCACAATGATATAAAAAGTATAGAATTGGCTTCTGATACACTTCTTGAATTGGGTGTTATTGAAGAAAAGCCTATTGCAAGTAATTTAATTGTAGATGAAATTACCTTATCCTTATGATTACAGAAATAGAAGAATACAAAAAATCGAAAGTAGTTGTTGGCGAAAAGCTACAAAAGCTCAATAGTTACATTCCTCAAACTGCTCAATCTGTTATCCTCATTACAGACGAAAATGTAGGTGCATTATATTCAGATTTGTTTCCCGATTACCCTGTTATCACGATAGGAACCGGAGAGAAAATAAAAACGCAAGAAACGGTAGATTTTATAGCCGAATCTATGTTGAATTTAGGTGCAGATAGGCATACATTTCTTGTGGGGATTGGAGGAGGAGTAGTTTGTGATATTACAGGATTTGTGGCTTCTATTTATATGAGAGGAATAGATTTTGGTTACGTTCCCACAACTCTTTTGTCACAGGTTGATGCAAGTGTTGGAGGAAAAACAGGGATTAATTTTAAAGGTTTCAAGAATATAATAGGGGTATTTAGCCAACCTCAATTTGTACTGTGTGATGTCAATCTTTTAGTAAGTTTACCAGAGGAAGAAGTGAAAAGTGGATTGATAGAGATTGTAAAGCATTCCATTATTAATGACCCAACAAAATTTGGCTTTATCAGGTCCAATATTAACAAGATACTGGCTATTGATATTCCTACTTTAGAATATTTAATCATACAATCGGTAAGAATAAAAATTAAGGTTGTAACAGAGGATGAAAAAGAGAAAGGAGAACGAAAGAAATTGAATTTAGGTCATACAATAGGTCATGCCATTGAATCAATCTCTGGTATTTCGCATGGGTTTGCAGTAGCAATAGGATTGGTTTTAACAGCTAGAATATCTCACCTATCTGGCTTTTGTTCTCAAGAAACTGTAGATGAAATTACAATGCTAATAAGTTCTTTACAGATGGCTACGACTTCTGATATAGGATTGTCAGAATTAATTCAGGCGATACAAAAGGACAAAAAGAAAAGTCTGGATACTGTGGATTTTATAGCTATTAAAAGTATAGGAGAAGTATTCATTCACCCTATCACTTTTCGAGAATTAGAAAAAAACATAAAAGCTGTAAGATGAAAAAGCTGTCAAAATATTGTTTATCTATATCAGGACCTGATTTTGAACAATGCAGTCAACAATTGCAATTGTCAGAGTTTGTCGAGTTGAGGTTAGACTTGTATTCCCTTTCGGAAGAAGAGCTAGTGTCTCTTCTAAAAACACCTAAGGATTACATAGCTACTTGTAGAATAGAAGATGAAAAGACCAGTATTACATTGCTTAAAAAAGCGATTGAACTTGGTGCAAACTTTATAGATGTTGATATACGCAGAACCGAATCATTTATAAACGAACTAAGAGAATATTCATCTCGGTACGACTGTAAACTCATTATTTCATACCATAATTATAAAACTACTCCAGCTAAAGAAGAGTTGTTGAGTATTTATGATAGAGGAATTTCCTTTGGAGCTGATATAATGAAACTGGCTACATTTGTAAATTCAGAGTCGGATAATTCTATTTTACTGGGGCTTTATTCTATTTGTGATAATCTTGTTGCATTTGGAATGGGAGAATTAGGAAAAATAAGCCGTCTTGCTTCTTTATATTGTGGAGCACAATTTACTTACGTTTCAGCTTCTTCCACTTCTACAACAGCAAGTGGTCAATATAGTTACAGTGAGATGAAAAATATTATATCAGCAATTAACCAAGAACAAGATAAACCAATTAGTTTGATTGGCTTTATGGGAGTTGGAAAAACAACTGTAGGAGATGCTTTTGCAAAACAATCCAAAATAAAATTTATAGATATAGATCAAGAGATTGAAAAGCAAACTTCTCAAAGTATCTCTTCAATTTTTGAAACAAAAGGAGAAGATTATTTCCGAAGTTTAGAGTCAAAAACCCTTCAGGATGTCACAACTAATCCAAGTTCTGTGATTTCTTGTGGAGGTGGAGTTATCACTCGAGAAGAGAATAGAATTATTCTTCAAGAAAAAACAATTTGTATCTGGCTAAAAGCAGATGTAGAATATTGTCTAAATCAAATTGAAGGGAACAACCGCCCTTTGTTAGAAGTGAATGACCCATTAAAAAAGGCTCAAGACTTATATAAGTCAAGAGAAGCTTTTTATAAAGAAGTTTCACATATTGTTATTAATGTAAAAGGAAAATCAATCGCTCAAATTTGTAAAATAATAAATGAAAAAATTAATAAACCCCTCTAAATATAGTGGAAGCCTGAAAGCTTCTCCTTCAAAAAGTTTTATGCAAAGGACAATTGCTATTGCATTACTTGCAGATGGAGAAACGATTTTGACTAACCCAGATTCCAGTAATGATTCAAAATCAGCTTTAAAAATGGCTGAGAATCTAGGAGCTAAAGTTACACGAATGGAGGACAAGATAATTATTCAGGGTACAACTGGAATAAAACACAATGAGTTATCGGCAGGGGAGTCTGGGTTAGGAATAAGGTGCTTTATTCCAATATCGAGTTTATTTTCAGATGAAATCAAATTTTCTGGAGAAGGATCTCTAAAAAGTAGGCCGCTAACTATGATTGAAGCCCCACTAAAAGCACTTGGAGTAAAAGTAAATACTAATGACGGATACTTGCCAGTAACAATTCAAGGGCCAATAAAAGGAGGAGACATAGAAGTAGATGGCAGTATCAGTTCGCAGGTACTTACAGGCTTATTAATTGCTTTACCCAAAGCTAAAAACAACAGTATTCTCTCTGTTTTTGATCTACAGAGCATTCCTTATATTGATATGACTCTACAAATTATCAAAGATTTTGGAGTAAATATTACTAATAATGAGTACAAGAAATTCCATATTGAAGGGAAACAAAGTTACAAAGGCAGAGAATACGAAATTGAAGGAGATTGGAGTGGTGCAGCATTTCATTTGGTAGGAGGAGCAATAAGTGGTTCTATTGAAGTGAGCGGAATTAAAATTAGCTCTACACAAGCAGATAGAGTTATAATAGATGCTCTCAAACTTGCTGGAGCAGATGTTGTTTGTCTTTCTGATTCAATAAAAATTACAAAAAACAAACTAGAGGCTTTTAGATTTGATGCAACTCATTGCCCTGATTTATTCCCGCCATTAAGTAATTTGGCTGTTGCATGTTCTGGTACTACCGTTATAAAAGGAATATCAAGATTGGTACACAAAGAAAGTAATCGTGCCTTAGTTCTTAAAAAAGTGTGGGGAGAACTTGGAATTAAAATAGAGCTTATTGGAGATGAGATGCATATTGAAGGTGGAAAAATAAACGGAGGAAAAATAGATTCTCATAACGATCACAGAATTGCAATGATGGGAGCTATTGCTGCATTAAATACAGAAAACTCAATAGAAATAACCAATGCTCAGGCTATAAACAAATCATATCCTGCATTTTTCACTGATTTTAAAAAAGTAAACAAAAAACATAAATTATGAATACATTCGGAAGGCAATTTAAAGTAAGCATTTTTGGAGAATCACATGGGGAAAGTGTTGGAATTACAATAGATGGTTGCCCTCCAGGGGTTCCGCTTTTGACAGAAGATTTAATGACTGATATATTACGTAGAAAAAGTGGAGCAAAAGGAACAACACCTAGAATTGAAAGTGACTTACCACAAATAATTAGTGGTGTATTTAATCATAAAACGACAGGTGCTCCAATTACTATTTTATTTGCAAACAATAATATAAAATCAAAAGACTATTCTAATCTTTTAAAACATCCAAGACCAGGTCACTCTGATTTTGTTGCCATGAAAAAATATAAAGGATTTAATGATTATAGAGGAGGCGGTTACTTTTCGGGAAGACTCACCTTGGCATTAGTTGCAGCCGGAAGCATTGCAAAAAAAATAGTCCCACACATTACAATTTCAGCTAAATTAAAAGAAGTTGGAGGTTCTAAAAACATAGATGAAGCCGTGCAAAAAGCCCTAGAAAGCAAAAACTCTATAGGAGGTATTGTTGAATGTTCTGCTACAGGTATTCCAATTGGATTAGGAGAGCCGTTTTTTGGATCTATACATGCCAAGCTAAGTCAAATCGTATTCTCAATTCCAGCAATGAAAGGGATAGAGTTTGGAGCTGGATTTTTTGCTACAAAAATGACAGGAGAAGAACATAATGACAATATTATAGATGAAACAGGAAAAACCGAAACAAATAATGCTGGTGGAATAAGCGGAGGTATCTCAAATGGAAATGACCTTCTATTTAGAGTAGCTGTAAAGCCAACTTCAAGCATCAGTACTCCTCAAGAAACATACAATTTTGAGTCAGGTACAATTGAAACATTACTCATTGAGGGTAGACACGACACTTGTATTGCATTGAGAGTTCCTCCTGTAATTGAGGCTGTAACAGCTATTGTCTTGGCTGATTTATCAAGAATTATGATTGATGCGAAACTCTAATATGCCTGCAGAGAACAATATGTATATTGCATAGCTCCCCTTCGGGATAGCAACGACAACATACACTAACCGTTGGGCACAATTAAAAAGAGAAATTTTGCCAAAGACTTGTATCAATGAAAACAAAGATAATCCATGATTGAACCCAACCTACTTGTTGCTTTAATATCTCTTCTAGTCGCAATAATTGCTCTTGGAGCTTCTTTCTATTTTTTCAACAAGACAACAAAATCTAAAAATCTTTTATACACAATAGAAAGCACTCAGTATAAAGGCGATCTAGTTGCGGAAAGTCAGGCTGGTGAAGTAGTTTATAAAAATAAAAAAGTGAAAAATTTTACTGTAAGTAGAATTGCTATTTGGAATGAGGGTAAAGAAACAATTTTCAATGAAGATATTCCGAAAAAAGGACTTTTAAAAATTACTTCTGAGGGAGGATACAATATCTATTATGCTAGAAAGCTATTTGAAATAAATCCATCTAATAACTGTAAAGTAAAGTTCGAGAATGGTGATGCAAAGTTGAAATTTGACTATCTAGACTACCGAGAGGGTTCTTGCATAGAAGTATTTCACTCAGGAAAAACAAGTTGGTCTCTTAAAATAAGTGGATCCATTATTGGTTCTGGTGATATAACCCACTCTCCACATATTTCATATCCAGCAAGAAAAAAGAAGTCAATTTGGATATCTTTACTAATATTCATTTTTTCAACTTTAATTTCGATTCCTTTTTTGGAAATAGAACATTATTCTTTTGCAGTTGCCTTTGCAGGCTTAACAGCCTTTCTCGCATACAGTTCCTTACCAAGGATTATTTCTTCTAATTACTATAGAGCAAAAAAGACATCACTTAGATTAGGAGTTGCTGATGATGATACAGTTTTAAGAGCTCCAGACTTTCCACCAACAGGTAGAGTCAGAAAAAGAAATAAGGATGCTGAAGCGTTTTGGAGTGAAGTTGATGTAAATATTTAAGATGAGATTTAATAAGCCTGCATATCCAACTGTTTATTTTAGCGAGGAAATTTGGGTTAACTGCCCTAAATGTTCAAAACCAGCTTTGGTAAGAACTGAGTTACCAAAATATACTATCCCATTTCCAACAGGTCATAAATCTATTTGCAATTGCAACCACTGCGGTTTTCAGAACTCACAAATAGAAAAGTGGTCAGGATTTGTGCAAGGGTTTGTAAATAGAGCATGTGGAAATTGTGGGACTGGATTTTGTTACTCAACTGAACCTACACGTGTGCCTTACAATTCGACTAAGATTACTTGCGAAGTTTGCAGTAGAATGAAAGAATATGAAATTCAATGGTACAGATATCGCAATGACAAAGCAACTGATCCTTATTTTGGGTTTGACCTCTTTCTCCAATCGAATATAAAGGATAATATATTGTGGCTGTATAATCTTAATCATTTAGAATACCTCCAAGAATATGTTGAAGCTAAACTTAGAGTGGATGATGGAAGACATAAATACTCCATGATTACTAATTTACCGCAATGGGTAAAATCATCTAAGAACCGTGATTTAGTAATTAAGAAATTAATTAAAATGAAAAAAGATTTTAAAAAGATAATTCAAAAAATTTAAAGCAAAAAAGATATAAGTTTATCAAGTGTGAATAACAAATAAAAACAGTGCACAACAATTAGAACCCAAAATCACGTGGGCGCAGGGCGTCCCCACTGATTTTTTCTAAGTGTTGCACTATGCCGCTAA
>NZ_QKSB01000022.1 GCF_003234935.1 Putridiphycobacter roseus
TTGGGAATTGTCTACCGAAAACTGTGGGTTACTGTGTTTTTTTAACCTCCATTACAAACTTCCGCTTGCACCTAACGTTTGAGCATGTTTTCGTTGCTGTAAGGTACGAAACAGCTATGAAATATGCTTGTTGTTAGCGGTATGTTTTTATTTTTCTTCAATTGTTTCTGCTACCAAATCCATTAACTCTTTAAATGAATTCGAAACAGTTAATTTCTTCTTTAATTCTATTCTCTCTGTCTCTGTTTCCAAAAACCAATAATCTGGTATTTTTGCTATCAAAATTTTGCGCAGTTCTTCAATACTAACAGATTCATCAATCTTACTAAATTTAATTTCCCATAAAGGAATTTTAGCTACGGAAGTATTATTGAAGAATAACCAATTAATAGGAAAAAGAATTATCTCCCATATTTGCCATTTCTTACCAGAATCAAGTTTATCTGCTTTTTCTATTTCAAAGCTTATTCCTCTGCTATCAAAATATCGTTCTCCTATATAATACTCCGTGATTCCTTCTTCAGAAATCCTGTGTTTATAAGTGTAAACTACATCAAATTGTTTGTGCTTATCAAATTTTTTCTGTGATATGTTAATTGCAGGATATTTCATTTTTAAGAACTCAGTAATCCAGCTAAAGATATGAAAAGCCAAATGCTTGCTCCAATTCCATTTAGAATCAATAATTGTACTTCAATTTTATTTCTGAAGGTCCACATTACTATTCCTAAAAAAATGCCAATAAGGCTCAAGTAAATAAATTCCTTATCAAAAAAAAGGGGTAATATTATTGGTAATGCCACTTGAAAAAAGAGTCCTATTATTATTCCAATCTTTATTTTTTTGATACTTCGTTCACGATTTAGCACACTAGTAATTGCTGTAACTACAAATGGAAGAAATATTACGGCTAACAAAAACGCATAAAAGGGAGCCATCCTACCCATATCGAAAGTAACTTTTGTAACTATGATCTGAGTAATCGCTATGCCAACGACTAGTATCCATCCTAAAGTTTTATTTACTTTTACTATATTCTTCAAGTGCTTTATTTATTCTGACTAACGTTTTTGTATCGTTTTGAAAAACAGTCGTTAGTATTTCTGTTTTTAAGTCGTGTTTTTGCTTTATTTCAACTAATTAAACGTTAGCTAAAAGTAATTATTTGTTTTTCCACAAAGGGAGGAATTACCGCTAACGCTCGGCTATATTTCTGTTTGCATTACTTTGCATAAAGTAACTTGATAACCGCCAAGACATTGTTTAGGCTAAATTAATTATTTTAGACTATCTAAACCATGTTTTGGTGCTATTTTATTAATTACCACTGCTTTTAATTGGTAAATGCAAATTGAATATAGGTATTGTTAACTACTGCTTTCTTTTTTTAATACTGTCGTTGCGTTCGTTCACCCTACTCTTCTGCTTTGGTCCGAACCGAATTTTTACTAAATTTTTCTAAGCAAAATTCAAGACAAATTTTTACGCGTTTAGCGTTTTTCCCGCCTTGGGCAAAAGTCCGAGCCACACAATACCGCTAAAATTTCGCATTTAAAAAATACAGTGATTCACCGTGGGATCAGTCTGCCTGAGAATTGGGTTACTTTGGGTACAGTCCGCCTGAGTTTTGGGTTGCTGTGGGTACAGTCCGCCGCATTTAGTACCGCTATAATTTAACATTTAAAAGTACTGTGATTTACCTTGAAAATTGTCTACCGAAAACTGTGAGTTACTGTGGTTTTTTCAACCCTTTTTTACCTACTTGCGCTTGTAGTTAACGCCTGACTAAATTTCTGTTTGCATTTTTTGCAGAATGTAATTAGATAACCACCAAGGCATTGTTTAGCCAAATTAGTCATTTTTGTTATTCTAAACCATGTTTTGGTGTACTTTCTAGGTAACTAATCCGCTTTTTTAAAATGCATATTGAATTTAGTTTTTGTTGGCTACTGCTTTCACACTCTGGTTTTTTTCTAAACTTTGGACACGCTTTGGTTCATCATGGTTTTATTCAACACTGTGGTCAAATTCTGGTTCATCCACTTTTTCAACCTTCGTTCATTTTGTCTTAATACAAAACGAACCAAAAAATCAAGCCCCGCACAAACAAATGGTCTCATTCTACGCAAAACAAAAGTGCGGCCGACGGATTTCCTTGCTGTCGCTGGCGGAACTAGCCGGTCTTACTAATGTTTTTACTTGAACTCAAACATTTCTTTCTGAAGGGTCGACATTTTCTAACATTTCAACTTCTGCCACAAAAGCGTATTAAAATCGTCTTATTCTCTACTAATAGTCACCTACCCCCGTTTTGGGAGGAAAAGCCACAACTAATACCTCCATAACGTTCTTAGAAAAAGCTAGACAGGCTAATTAATTTTTTCTCTGCTGTAAATATAAAAACTCTGAATGTCTAATTAAATAATAATGCATAGCATATACAGCCAATTTCCAGCCTTTAACATTAGAACCCAATTCAAGTTTGATATCCTCACCTCCTTTAATTTCAAATTGTAATGGAGGCGTTTTACACCAATCGATTCTAGCATAGATTTCGTTGACCCCTTCATCTATTTCAATTGTCCGAGTCTCATTGTCACTGAGCCTACATATCTTTTCGTTGTTTACGTAAATATTAATCTTACGTCCAAAATTAACAATCTGTGATGCGCGAGTAATTTCAATTTTCCCTTTATTCATTTCTTTAATATGAAGGTTTTTTAATGTTGTAGCCAACGATTGTGTAAAATTTCGTTGTTGCTAAGGTACTTAGCAATTATGAATTTTACACCTTGTTGTGTTTTCGTTTTACGACATCATAAATTGATACCGTTCCATATTATGCAGATTACTTATCACATGATTGTTACTCAAATTAAGTTTAGATAAGAAGATTAGAATCAAGATAGTCTCAAGTTTACGGTTATATTTTTCAAAATCTTTATTGACTATCTGTGGCTCTTTATTACTTTCATGCGCAATAAAATTTCTCGTATTTACAATAACTTCAATAAATTCATCAAAATTTTCCTTCAAATCCGTTTCAATTGCTACTCTAAAAGGCTCGAGAAGCTTAGCAATTTTATCTTTAAGCTTCGGTCGATTTTGCTTTAGTAATCTGGCTTTCAATGAATTTATTAAATTCCTCTCCACTTTATAAGTCGTCCGCAATTTCTCAAGTATTTCAGAGTCCTTTTGTGATAGATTACTTTCATTTTTTAAAACACTTGTAATATCCTTTTGCTGTATTGTATCAAGTGCATACATCAAGTTGATAAATCTATTCTCTCTATTGGTAACTGAACTGTTAATGCATGATATCAGCAATTTAAGAGCGTATTCATATTTGTCAAAAAGTTTAAACCACTTTTGAAACGTTTCAGAAATTTGTCCCTTTGGAATTTCATTTACAGTAAATAAAAGACTCTTAGTTTTCTTTTGACTTTTATGCCTTTGGGAGTTTTCTATTCTGCGAGGGTTCTTGTAGCAATAATAATTAAAATCACCGTCGCTGAATTCAAGGGGATTAACCAAGGAAACAGTACTCCAAGATATGAAAACAAAAAAATCCTGAATTCTATCAATAAATTCAGACAATTCCTTAAGAGTTACATCAGATTTAATTTCAGACGAAAGGGCACCGTGTTGCTCAAGTAAATACTGTTTATTTGGACTTATAAGTGGAATCGTTGTGGAATGATGAATTTCTAAAGAAAATTTGTCATCTGAATAAAGTGTTTCATATTCAATTTTTTTACTAGAACGTGAAACCCCAGCAACAGTATTTCCATTCCATACAGTTTCGAAGGCATCATAATCTATCCAATTGTCCAAACAATCGAACTTGAATTTAACTCTTTTAAAGTCTACCTTTTTCTCAACTAAAATATCAGTTGAAGCGTAATAAAGTTCTTCAAAATTAATTGTAGTAGTTAAAAAAAAAGCATTAGAAATATGAAGCTTACATTCATTTAAGACACATGTTTGAGAGTTATCCAATCTACCATATATGTGACATATTTTTTTTCTTTTACGTGCCCCAAGTGCAATTGGATTTTCATCAAACGAACCGAATATCTCAACATAAGAGACACCGTTTAAATATTTTAGAATACCATTTTTCCAATTATCATGTTCTCCTCCAACCCAAAAAATTCCCTTATATTCTTTTTCTATATTCATCTTAAAGAGTTCTTCTGTTAGTAAGCTGTTCCCTGTAACTATTCATAGAGAAAATTTAGATCCTCTTTTTCAATCACATTCATATATTGTTTAGAGATTCCTGCTTTATCTGTAAATGAAATTACGACTCCTTTCGAACCCTTTGAGTATATTAATCTGAAATTGCTTTGCAAAACATACACGTCTCCAATATGTGAGGCTAGCGAGGGTGTCCAACCTTCTGTATTATTTTGACCCCATAAGATTATTTTTTTCCATCTATCAGAATCTACTTCGAGCGTCTGTGAATTCCTTTCTGTTAATCCAGTTTCTGAGTTGGTAGTGTTAATTGTCAAATTGAATGGTTTGTCCATGTCTAGATAATCCTTGAGTTCTATGTCTGCTGAGCAACTCGAAAGTATTAGTAGGAATACCAAAAATCCTATACCGACTATTTTTTTCATTTGTTAATCTTTGATGAAACACAACGCTTGGCTATATTTCTGTTGCAATACCTAGCACAACTGTAATTAGGTAACCGCCAAAGCATTGTTTAGGCTAATATAATCACTTTAAGTTTTCTAAACCATGGTTTGGCGCACTTATTTGATAACTAAATCCTTCCTTGGTTAATGCAATTGAATATAGGCCTTGTTAGCATTAGTTTTCAATTTCTATTTTATATATTGAATCTGCTGTCAATATTTCTACAAGGCTATCATTATATTCTATTTGTGTGTTTTCAAGGTTGATTCCTGTTTGAAATTGAGCTTCTAATTTTTCGTATATTATATGTTTCGACTTAATTTCGTATAAGTTATCGGTCATTAAACTCATACCCTTAACTACTTTAAATGAATCAGTTTCATAATATACCTTTTCCGCATTTAAGCTATTAAAAACTATTATTCCTGTGAGATGTAAGCCACCAATTGGTGACAAAAAGAACAGCGCTAAAAAAACAATAACTGGCAAAATAGCTGAATAAACAAAATTACTTCTCGCTTCCTTTGATATTATCAAACCCATTGTAAGCGACACAATAAAAAGGACTAAAAGCAAGCGCTCAAAAAATCTTCCTGTTATACTAATGCCATATGCTATTCCTATAGTGAATAGAAAAAGAAGGACAACCAGAGATGTCAAATTAAGGATTAATAATAATCGAATTTTTTTATCCATATCGTCTTTCGAATTAGCTTGAAGCCAACTAACGCATTCTAATATTTTATTTAACCTTTTCTTTCTCACCTATTGTTACCCAAGATTCCATTATCTCATTAAATGATAATTCAATCTTTGATGCAAAAAAAATAATTTTGCACCATCCACCTAATTGAGATTCATTAAACCCTTCAATGGTAAACCTGCCATCATCCAATAGGCCGTGTGTCATGATTTCATTAAGTTCTAAATCTTCATTAGGTATTACGTACTCAATGTTGTCGGGATTTTTATAACCTACAATTTCTAAATTTGATACTCCATCAATCTTCAAGGTTGCATTTTTTCCGCAAATAGTTTTCCCAAAGGTATTCCCCGAATGGCTCTTTAAAACATGAGCAAAGTCAAGCTCTACACAAATCTTATCTATAGATAATTCAATATTTTTAATAGGTGAATCATGAAAGTATAATTCCTTCCATGAATCACTAAAGACATATTTTATACTGCTATCTTTCATTAATGCTAACGTTTGTGCAAATTTGCGTTGCTGTAAGGTACGCAACAGTAATGAAATTTGCATTTTGTTATGCTTTTGTTTTAATCAACATATTTATAATCACTTATAGACGATACTTCTCCGGCTCCAGACAAGGTTGTTATTCGAGACAATAGTTCATTATCGTATTCGTAATTAATTGTATACTCAATATTTTCATTTTTGTCACGGCTAGTTATTGTTAAAATATTTCCTTTCGGATCGCGTTCAAAAGATAATACGGACTGATCATAGATTTTAATTTGAAAACCATTTTTGTATTCAGCACCTAAGGTGTTTGATTGAGTGTAAAAGAAGCTTGAATTACATTTGTGGATATAATACGAAACAGTATCATTATTTTCAGATAATAACAAGTCAATTTTTCCATTATCATATGTCACTTTCGTTCTAGAATCAATTTGGTATTGAGAATTTAAAGAGTCTTTGTAATAAGCAATAATCTCAGTCAGCTTATCTTCATATATGTAAACTGTTTTATCAAAACTATCTGGGTCTGTCCAAAGCCACTCTTCACTTTTCATTCTTCTTAATGAATCGTATTTATATTTTACAGTATATGATGGCAAAGTATCGTCTAAATAAAATTCTTCCGAATAAAGTACATATCCGAGGCTATCAAAATAATCAACTGATGAAGTATACCTTTCAACCAACTTTCCATTTTCAAAGTTTCTGTATACAGAATATCGTTGTTTTATTCCTCGTTCCAAGTAAATTTTTTGAAAATCATTTTCATTTGAGACAAGGCTTAACTCAAAAGTACTTGTATCATTACATGGTAGTTCAATTTCCTCCGTATTGTAATCTAGTCTTTCTTGATCACGACAGCTATTCATGTAAATTAAGGAAAAAAAGAGAAAGCAGAATGTAATTTGTTTTTTCATAGTTTATAAAAATACTTGGTTGGTAAAAAATGATTCAATAATTTAAAATTAGCGTTACACTTCCGTGCAATAAAGCATAACGTTTGAGCATGTTTTCGTTGCTGTAAGGTACGAAACAGCTATGAAATATGCTTGTTGTTGTAGTGTCGTTTTATTGTTTTCTCATTTCTCTCTTATACTCTTCATTATAATCACCGTCGATTGTAAACATGCTTGTAAATTGTCGGTAATTAATACTGCCTTTAAATTCACGAGAGTGGCTCTCCCCAATTGTCAGCCTTAACATGGTCTTATAAGCCCCTCTAAATATTGGAGCATTCGTTAGTACAAGTTCATTGGGAGGCAAAATAACGGTGCCTACGCCATTTCCGCACATATAATTATATTGTTCTTCAATAGGCTTCCAATCCCCAGCAGAGTCCTGTGCTTCCATTATCAGTGGGATGTAACGGCCGTAGCCAATGGAAATTGTGTCACTTTCATTATTGGTCAAAAGAACAGCATAAGCATTATTGATTATTATAGTTGTATCTAATTTAATTTCAATTTTAGAATAAGTGCAAGGCTTAAAATTTCTGTGTTCAAGCCAGCCAATATAATATCCCGCCAAGGGATTTACATATTTTGGCAACTTCAAATCTGATTTATCTTGATATTCTTGAGGTAGTGGTGGTGGTGGTGGTGGTGCAAATGACGGCCAGTGATCGACTATTATTGTATCTTTTTGTTTTCCAATATATAAAAACTTATAATTTGCCGTTGAAAGCCATATTGTTTCTCTATTTTCTTTTAAGAAATCATATTTTCCAAATTGAACGGTATCTAAAATAACGGGAAAAGACTGATGATAAACATTTTCCATCTGCAGTTTAGCTTCAATTTCTTCCGTACCACAAGAAATTAACCCAATAAAACTTATGATATATAGTAAATTTTTCATTCTATTTATGCACTACAACGGCCGGCTATATTTCTGTTTGCATTACCTTGCACAAAAGCAACTAGGTAACCGCCAAGGCATTGTTTAGGCTAAATTAATTATTTTAGACTATCTAAACCATGTTTTGGCGCTATTTTATTAATTACCACTACTTTTAATTGGTAAATGCAAATTGAATATAGGTTATGTTAGGTGCTGCTTTAATTTTTTAATACGGTGGTTACAGTGGTCAACCCCCTATTCCACTTCACTTTTTCCCACACAAAATTCACGTCAAATTTTACGCGTCTAACGTTTTTCCCGCCTTGGGTAAAAGTCCGCGCCACGCAGTACCGCTAAAATTTTGCATTTAAAAATAAAGTGATTCACCGTGGGATCAGTCCGCCCGAGAATTGTGTTACTGTGGGTACAGTCCACCTGAATTTTGGGTTGCTGTGGGTACAGTCCGCCGCATTTAATACCGCTATAATTTTGCATTTAAAAATACTGTGATTTGCCTTGGGAATTGTCTACCGAAAACTGTGGGTTACTGTGTTTTTCAACCTCCTTTACCAACTTCCGCTTGCACCTAACGTTTGAGCATGTTTGCGTTGCTGTAAGGTACGAAACAGCAATGAAATATGCTTGTTGTTAGCATTAGTTTTTA
>NZ_QKSB01000023.1 GCF_003234935.1 Putridiphycobacter roseus
TTTGAGTTGATGCGTAGGATGAAAAAAGCAAGAATTAGGGTTCCTGAGCTTGCCGAAGGATCCCCGCTACTTAAAAAGAGTTTGTTAGAAATAACAAACTCTTTTTTTTGTGATGAACTTTTTTGGAAGAAAACAGGACAGGAACCTATGGTTGAAGAATAGATAATAATGAGACCTCTTGAAAACAAAAACGGAACCATTGAATTAAAAGCTACGCCAGGCGCCGGGTTAAGCTACCTGTTTTCTTTTCCATTAAAATAGTTTATAAATAGGATCTGTGCTAATTTTTACCACTCCTAGCTCTAAAAAATATCGTACAGTTCTCAATACTAGAACCGCGTTTACAGAAAAAAAGTTGTTTTAAGTACTACAGTTTAATAAGGCTTTCCGAATGTAAAAGTTCACCAAGAGAATTATAAATAGCAATAATGTAAGTGGCTCTTTCAAAATCTCCTACAAATACAGACTTGTTTTTACCAGATAAAAGAAGTTTTCCATTGACATCATAAATTTTAAAGTGAATGGGTTGCGAGGAATCAATTGTAAGGATGTTTTTAGCGGGGTTTGGGTAAATATTTACTTTGTTTACACCAAATGAATTACCAATTGAAAGGCCAGTAACTTCTATGCATGAAGATTGTACAATACAATTGCCGCTAGTGAGAATAACCGCAAAATTACCGTTGTTCTGAGGTACAAAAATTTGGTTTGTTGCACCTTGAATCGAGTCTCCTGTATCACAATTAATCCATTGATAGCTTACGTAATTGCTTTGGAAGGCAGTTAAAACACTTCCATTAAATGTAATACCACTATCAATCTCATAATATACTGCTAATTGTATTTGAGAACTTGTATTTCCATCACTATCAACATATTGCCATGTTATATTAGTCAATCCTGGTGTAATAATAGGTAAGGGGGTTGTAGTTGTTCCAACAAGTGTATTCCCGCATTTATCAGTAGCAGTTGGAATCTGGGGCATAAAAGGAAGACAGGCATGTGCCGTATCAATAATAAAATTATCAGGAACAGGTGGAGTATATCCATCTACAACACATACTGTTTTTGTAACAGTTTTCGAACATCCATTTTCATCTGTTACAACTAGTTGAATAGTTAGGTTAGGGCTGAAACCAAACATTGTAAAACCAGTAGAAGACGCTGCAGTATCGGCGATAACAACTGGTCCCTGTAATATTGACCAATGATATGAAGCATAACCTACTGGAGCATATGCCACGAAAAAGGACTCCGTGCATAAAGTATCAGGAGCAACAATATCTACAACGTCCAAAAATCCAACACGAATTGTATCAAAAACAGTAGTGTCAAGTCCATTTATATTTGATGTTAACGATATAATATACGTACCTGTATCCGCATAGGTATGGTTAATATTGTTTAATGATGAAAGTATCTGCGTATTTCCATCACCAAAGTTCCAAGAGTAAAATAATCTACAAGGAGGAGCTAACAGATTAACTTCGTAACAGTTGTTTTGTGTAGTAATAAATTCTAATGGCTCATCATTAAAATTGTTAACCTCCATAAAGCCAGGGAAATTGAAGAAGGGATTACTAGCAGAAGCCCCATTAATTAAGTTATAGCCATATGCATTGTAGGCTAAATTATCGTTCGTTTCTTTAAAGTTTGGATTGTTAATTACACCTATTTTGCAGTCATAAGTGGTATACCCATTTGACTGTGTTCCATTACTTCCACCAATAAAACCTATGTATATTTTACCATCAGGCCCTAATGCCATATCTCTTTTGTTTAATATGTATTGGCTAGAGTTTGTAAGAGGAGCTAAAATTGGAGCATTTCCCACTAATGTTTTAGACCCTTCAAAATCGGGGTCTAAAACATCATATTGAAAAACATTAGCATACCGAGCTGTATAAAAAAATCTAGAATTAGGGCTAAATGCTCCTTGTCGCAAATTAGATACTGAAAAAGCAGCGGTTGGGTGAGGTATTCCCGCTAAACTAGTAATTGTTCCAGCAGCTCTATCAAACTTGTATATGGTGTCTCCAGCAGCAAAATATTGGCCATTGGGGGCAACGTTTATTGTGCCATCATATATGTATGTTTCCTTAAAACTATTATAACTTAAGGAGCCCAATGGAGATGAATTGTAGTCTAACTTATAGACAGATAACCCAAAATTGTATAGTTGACTGCAAGTTGAGCATTCGTTGCGGCTATTTAGAAGCACCCAATATACATTAGGATCACATGAAGCTATAATTGTGGTGGTTCCAAAAGTACTTATAGCACCGGAATTAGAATCAAAATCAAGGTTAAAATTAGAACTTGGTGGAGCTACAGGTGTTATGCTTACAAGTTGAGGATTCCCAGGCGTATAAACATCTATAATAACTCTATGCAGTCCACTATATGTGCCTGAGCCGTTAATAAAAAGATTTACATAATGTTGGCCTAAAGATGTGTCGGGGTTTGCAGCAGAACAACCTGTTTGCAATGGGCCTATTGCATTGAGATCAGTGAGACTATCAATAATAACATGATTTTTATCAATTAATCTCAGTTTATAGTCGTTGATGTTATTTGTAGTGGAGGTCGCTGAAATATAATATTCAAGATTCCCATTTTTACTGTAGCCAGTTGGGGGATAAGTATTAGAATAAGGGTATGAAATAGGTTCTGCAATACCACTTGAAAAATCAAAGCCACTTTTATGACCAAAATACCAAACTCCTGCATGGTCAATAATTGGTTGGCAATCTGTTATGTATAACTGTATTTCTCTTTCCTTGGAGGTTCCCGTTAAAGTGTCTGTGGCTATTAATTTTAGTGTAGAAATTCCTTCAGTATTCATTGTTATCGGCATTGAAACAGTATCATTATCTAATGTCCATGTGTAATTGAAAGCAGGCACATTTACATATTGATTATAAAATGTTTGCGTGTCGCCAATACAAAATTGTGATCGCAAGTTTACAATTTCAAGCGGCACGTATGAAAACATACAAACATCTGATGTGTCGCCAACACCCACTGCATTCCATGCATTCATTATTTCTTGAGTTATAGCACAGCTACTCGTTACAGCTAGCGAGGCCTGAATTGTTGCATATCTTAAATCCAAATAAGTTGAATTTGGATTCAAGTAATCATAAGTATTTATAAGAATAGGAATAAGCGTTGAAACAGGTATTGAATTGACAGAATAACTAAAGCCATTATCATTTACCCCACTGCCTCCGTTAGCCAATAAATAATACCAGAAGTTACCAACGCCACTGTTGCTATGCACACCTCCATGATCTATCGCAGAAAACACCCAGTTATTTCCATGATATGTATCAGGGTCATTATAGGTCCCTGGGTTTGATAGGTCTCGAATACCGTTTCCATTTAAATCGCTTACAATCCATTCATTAAGAGAAAGGTTGTTGAAACTTGAGGAATTGTTAACCGATTTTTCAATCAGAGAAGACCAGATGTCAGACAGTGATTCATTAATGGCTCCGGATTCATCCTGGTAAACTAATCCTCCTCCAAAAAGTTCAGTTAATGCATGTGTAAATTCATGTGCAACTACATCTAAAGTAGCAACAGGTCCCGGGAAATTTCCTCCACCGCCAGAACCGTACGTCAAAAGAAAACCGTTCCAAAAAGCATTGTTTTGAGAAGATGCATTATAGCCGTAGTTCACATAGCTACTTATAGTTGCTCCATTATCGTCATAGCTATAGATTGAGTGACTATTAAAAAAATCAAATACAATCTTTGTTGCCCAATGAACATCAAGTGCTGCTCGGTCATTTCCAGTCAAGCTGCTCCAATCTGTAGTTGTTGAAGTTGGTACGCTAGCATTTGAATAATCTGATGCACCTAGCGGTAATAGAAATGTTTGAATACCAAAAAGGTTATTTGTGAGTTTGTAAAGGCCCGGTGTTTGCTGATCAAACTCAATATCTTGAGTACCGTGATGCATTGTACTGCATGTACCAGTTATATGTTGCGTCATTTCTATTTCCTTAATAACTGTCCCATCATATGCATCCATATAAATTATGTGTCGACCCTGAGGAATTAATGAATGTACTTGGAGTTTAAAAACGAGTTTATATGCATTTTCATGCTGCAAAATAATTAATTTAACTTCTGGAAATAAACTGGTTACTTTTCCTTTAGTAACAGTGTTTATAATTCTAGTATAGGATGTGTCTTCAAAAGCATAGCGCTCTGCTCCAATATAATCCAGAGTTTTAACAATAATTTCTTTTTCACTAAGTAAATTTTTTGTGTCAAATACCGGAATTTCCTGCTTTATATTACCATTATATGAAATTAACCGGCTATACATACTGTGGAATGAGATAAAAGCTGATTCCACGCCAACCCCATTATTATATTGTCGAAAAGTGTGATGTAAAACCCCCTGTTTGTCTTTTTTCGATTTAACCAACACTAAACTATCAAATTTTGATAATTTATTCGCTTCTCTAAATTCCTTAAGAACAATTGATGAAGTTTTATTGACACCATGGTCAACTTTCTCCGAAAATTTATAGTCAGTATTTTTTTGCGATAGTACTGGGAATGCAGCAAGTACAATGCAAAATATAAAACATAACAGTTTCATCACTTAACAGTTTATTATCATAAAGATACAAAATAATATTTAACAACATAAGAAACCACTATGCGACATTTGTCACAGACTTTTAAAACTTTAAAATATATTTGAAACTGCCACAAAAAGAAACTATATGAATGTTCTGATTTTATTAAAAAATTCGCCATTGGATCATTCCATTGTCAATTTTATGGCATCCGTTTTTAATAAGTAATCGATTAATCTACATCTTTTAAATTTAGTTGAAGCTAATGGTGAAACCCCAACTAAACCTAAAATATTTAAACAGCTTTGATAATGAATTAATTAAAAAAAGTTCTGCATTAATTGGCAATCGAATTAAAATAATTAAAAGCTATATAAAAAAAAATTGATTGATTTGGTGGCAGGTGGTGCGCATAAAACAAATGTACTTGAGGATATATTTGTGCAAACCTTTGCTTCTTCAATAATGGAAGAGATAAACATTTCGTTTCTAACAATAAAATGTAATAGAGACCATTTTTCACCTTCAAAATTGGGATTGTAAAAGATTTTAAGGAAAGTAGCGTTGAAAATCTAAGGGTATTAGCAGATATAAAAGAGTTGCATGGGAGCGAAATTGTGCTGTTGAAAATAAAAACACCTGACGATAAAAGGACTGACAGCCAAACACAAGAAGTAATGGATGGGTACAATAAAGAGAATTGGCTAAATGCAAAAACCATAATAAGAGATGCTATGAATAAGGAAGAGGGGGTAGTAGAAATTATGAAAGAAAAACAGATTGATTTAATTGCATTTAGTAAGAACCAACAAAAAAGTTACTTGCCATCTACAAAGCGCAGCGGCGCCGAAGGATCCCCGCTACTTAAAAAGCATTTATCGAAAGGTTAGTGTTTTTTTTTGTGATAAACTTTTTTTTATTGACAGGAAGTGAACCTATGGTGGATAGAAGTTGAAATTAATGAAAGTATGATTTCAACGCCTCATATTAGCACAAAAAAAACCGCTACAAATATTTGCAACGGTTTTTCCTAAATATTTTACGCTATTAAAGAAATAAAACTATTAAAATAATAATCAATACTAATGTTCCTCCTCCGATATAAACTCCTCTATTTTTCATAATTTTCTGTGTTTTAAATTGTTAATAATTACTGCTGCGATAAATAATGAAAGAACTATGCCACAACTGACTATCAACACGTTAACCAACTCCCAACAAATAAACTGTACCCTCAATTTCCCAATATGGGGTATTTAGACACAGCATGAAGCTTTTAACTCTTGATTCCTCAGGCAGCTTTTTAACAGACAAGCAAGAGGAATTGCTAACAATCATTTTGTCAATGATTGATTTTAATTCCTAAGTTCAATGTTATATCGATTTTAAAGCTTCTCCAATTTGTGTCTCGCCTGACAAGATTTCAAGACTTTTATCTCGGGCAACATTCATGTCTAACAAAGCAACCAAGGTCTTAGCAACATCATCTCTACTAATTTCACCAGCCTGCTCCATTTGACTGTTTGCTTGAATCAGACCGGTACCCGCATTGTTCGTCAAGGTCCCTGGTCGCAATATGGAATAAGCCAGTAAACTAGCACTTAAGTATTCATCAGCATTGTGTTTTGCTTGTAAATAAGCTTTAAGTTGCGTTGCATTCTCAGGGCTATCCGCCCCCATAGAGCTCAGCATTACAAACTTATCTATCTTTGCACGCTTACTTGCATCTATCAGCTTCTTTGCTCCTTCTTGATCGACATCATATACTTTTTCTCCTCCCGAACCTGCCGCAAAAATCACCTTGCTTACGTTCTCAGCTATGCGATCAATATCACCCTCTAGATCACCAACCCTAGTGTTTATCCCTTGTGACTTAAATTCAGCTTCTTGAGTTTGATTTCTCACCATGGCAATCGGTTCATACGCTTCTGACGCCTTTAATAAGTTCACTATTTTTTTTCCTGTTTTGCCAGTTGCTCCGGCCACTAATACTTTTTTCATAACTGTTTTTTTATTCGTTCCTAATTTTTTATACATTCAAAAACCAATTGCAATTTCTGCATTCTAGAAAAAGCCCTTGTTTTACATCATTACTAGCATCAATAACCCATCCAAGTTACTTTTAAAAAAGCGGGAAAACGCTCCTACACACTCTAACAGAAATAATTAAGCAATCGAAAAGTATCACCCTCCAATTTTATTAAAAAGACAATTAACAAGTAAAGTGTATACTAAAATCAACAAAACGGGGACATTTTTACCCTGTCAACTCCTCCTTAAAAAAACATAATAACTTATAAATGTATTACTTATGATATTTGGCGCTGATTTTTCATTAGCACTACTAAATTATTAACTAAAAACTTATAGAAATATGGACCAGGAATTAGAGAAAAAATTAAATGCAATAGTAATGATATGCATAGATGGTAACAAAGGGTACGCAACGGCAGCTGAAAATATTTCGCACACAGATTTACAGACCTTGTTCAATCGTCTTTCCCAGCAAAGAAAATTATTTATTGAAGAATTAAAACAAGATGCGAGGTCTGTGGGCATCACACTAAATGATGATGGAAGTGTTGAAGGCTTTTTTCACAGAACTTGGCTCTCTACAAAAGCCTTTTTTAGCACACAAACACTTGAATCAGTAATCGAATCCAGTTTAACAGGTGAAGAAAAAGCAATTGAAGTATACACGGAAACAATAAGCGAAGACATACCGTCATTTATTAAAGAGAGGCTAATAAATCAACTAGCATTAATAAAAGTAGCATTAAACCAGCTTAACAACTTAAAATAATTAGCCGACTCAATTTGAATCCGTAAATCATCCCCACTATTAAAACGCATTTATCGAAAATCAGGTATTTTTTACAACGAACTTTTTTTATAAGAATGTGAAAAATATTTTGTTCTAAAGAAAAACATAGTATCTTTGCACCCGCAAACGAAACAGAACGTTCATTTATAAAAATATATTGCGGGGTGGAGCAGTTGGTAGCTCGTCGGGCTCATAACCCGAAGGTCATAGGTTCGAGTCCTGTCCCCGCTACTTAAAAACATTTATCGAAAGGTAGATGCTTTTTTTTGTGATAAACTTTTTTTTTAGAAACAGGACGAGAACCTATTGCTGAAAGAATAAATAGTTTTGAGTTGATGCGTTGCATTAAAAAAGCAAGAATTAGGGTTCCTGAGCTTACCGAAGGATCCCCGCTACTTAAA
>NZ_QKSB01000024.1 GCF_003234935.1 Putridiphycobacter roseus
TTAGCGGCATAGTGCAACACTTAGAAAAAATCAGTGGGGACGCCCTGCGCCCACGTGATTTTGGGTTCTAATTGTTGGCAAACGTTTTAAGCTCCAAATTCTGTTTCATATATTTTTATTAATTCTGTTTTTGTCTGATCATTAACTTTTATTAGAATTCCCGATTGATATTTTCGACCGTTTTCTATATTTATTTGATTGCCTAAAATTCTCCAATAAATTGTTCCGTCCTTGTTCTCGATTGCGGAATAATTAAACTTTCCTTTTATGCCTTGATTGATTGCTATTGATTCTAGTTTTGAAAAGTCTTCTGTATAGTCATTTTTTTCTATGAATTTTATTATTCTAACATGACTTGATAAAAATTTGGATTTGAGTGTGTCCAAGTTTCCAAATTGGTCAAATTTCAAATCAAGTTGAAGAATTTGGTTGCCTTCAATTTGATAATTAAAAGCTATATTCATGTGACTTGTGCAACAGAAATATAATTTAACATTGGACAAGGCAACCTTTCCAGCTGTATCAGTTGATATACTGGAATAAATAGTGTCTATTATTTCAAGATAAGTGTATCTTGATTTATATCTTATTCCCGAATTACAAGTTTGCTGTCCAAGTTCTTCCTTCAAGAAGTTTTCAGCTCTTTCTTTTAAAAAAAGGTAATTCTTATGTGTTGTGTTTCGATAAATATTTCTCACATAAGTTGAGATAGTCGGTCGACAAGATATCAACAATGATATAGATAATATGGTTAGTAATATTTTCATTAATGTTTGCCAACGTCTGGCTAAGAATCGTCTCTTGCCAAAGCAAGATATGATTTTTTAGGTCTTGTTATATGCATACTTCTTATTTCCATTTAATTTGTTCCTTTTTAGTTCTTATCCGAATTTAAATTTAGTTCTGTTAATAACTGATAGTAACTATTTTCATCATATTCTTTTGAATCATAAACATCAAGAACTAGTGTTGAATCAGATTTGACAACAGAAAATCGATTGCCTGCATGACCAGGGTGTCTTTCTTCTGTTTTTGATATAGACATTTTTCTTATGTATTCTGAAACAGATTTCTTTTGGTCGTCACCCAATTTTAAAGTAGTCTCATAATCCAACTTTTGAAAATCAGGTGTCCCATAATAATGACCAATTGAATCACAATTTACTTTATATCTGATATAATCAAGATAAAAATCTTTGTCTGGATTTGCATAAATGACCATTTTTTCTTCGTGACCACCCCATTCACCACACTCGCTAAATCTAGCGTTAATTAATAAGTTTGTTTCAGAACTAGAGGCGCCAAGCTCAATAGCGCTAAAGAACATATTTTCAGAATTTTGATTTGAGTTGTTATTTACCTCTGCATTAGAATTACAAGCAATTATTAATGTGAAAGTCAATCCTAATAATACCAACTGTAATAATTTCAAAGGTTTCATTTTATTCTTTTGAGTTGCATATAACGATTAGTATATGGCAAGTAGGGCAGTAGAAAGCGATAAACTTTCGGATTTGCTCTGAGCCATATTTTTATATTTTGTTTTTAACTTATTCATCTTAAAAGCCAAATTAAAAATTTGGCGGTGTTCGTAAATAGCACCAACTTTCGTAAACCACAGAACGCCCTATTTGCTATATACAGTGTTAGCCACTGGTTTTATTTAATTTAGCGTAATACTCCCCCATCTTTTCCTTGCCATACATTTGTATGTCTTTCTCTTTCCATTTTTCTATATTTTTGGAATAGTAGTCATTCAGTTTTCCAGAATTATAACTTTTAATATCCTCCGTTATTTCATCTCCTAAGTAACTCCAGACATAATATTTGTCTATTTCCGTTAGTCTTTCTAATAAGTCAATCTCAGCTTTTTTCGATATTTTTTTATGCCAAATAAATTCAAATAATCCTTCTACGAGCTTGTGCTCAGCATTAATATTATTCTCCACTTTTATTTGTTCTATTATTTTCTGAATTCCTGACTTCAGTAAACTTAGGTCAATATTCTCTATCTCGAATTCAAGGAAATCGCAAAGGACTTCAGACGCATGTTCTCTTGTCAGTTCTTCTCCTGATTGAATGTCTCGTAAAATTCTGTTGAAATACATTTCATCTGAGACTTTCTCGCCAAATGAAATATTGTCTTCAGCTACTCTTACTATTTTGATATCGTTATCAAGACTTATAGCATATTTTGGAACCATCTTTTCCGAACTCCAACTATTCATTTGAAGGACAATGCCGTCCATGTCAGGATTCAGAAGTTTTGCTTTATGTCCAATAAAAGTTTTGTCCATTACTAATATCTACTTGTGGCTAAAGTTTAGTATATGAAACGTAGCGTATAAATATACGATAAGTTTCAATTTATCACTTAGCCAAATCTGTGATTTGGTATTTTACTTTTTTATTATTCTAAATGCCTAATCACAGATTTGGCGGACTTCATAAATAGGCACTAACCTTCCGTTTATCACTTACTAGCTATGTTTTATATACCGTGTTAGCTATTGCTTTTTATTCTTTATCCTTTCAACTAATTCTTCCCAAATTGGTGTGTTTTCGGAAGTCATAATTTCTGAATGAATTGCTGAAGAAATTAACCAAACGCCTTCTTTAAACTCTTCTTCAAATTGAGATTCACCCCAACTAACATAGCCATTAAAAAATCGGATTTGTTTGTCTGATATATCGTTAGATTTTAACTTTTCAATATAGTTACTAATATCTCCCATAAAATAGACTCCAGGCAGAATTTCGTTACTATTTGGTGTAGATTCTAAAGTATGTAAATAAAGTAATGAGTTTTCACCAACTGGACCACCTGAATATACTTGTGAATTACTGCCTATGAATTCTTTAGAAAGGTCACCAAGTTTTTTGTTTTGTAATTTGTTTGTAAAAACACCTTGGATTGCACCATTTTCAATTCTTGTTACTAAAATAACAGCTTTTTCAAATATTGGGCTTGGAAAATTAGGGATAGCAATAATATAATCTCCAACTTTAACTTTAGAATTTTTCAGTTGTATGCTTTTTTCAGGTTTTTGGTCAAAATCTATTAAGTCTAGAAATTCTTGATTAGTTCTTAAATTATCTAATTCAGGATATGTTTTAGCATCTTCCTTAATTTCACCATCCATTTCAATTGCTTTTCTAATGTTTTTCAAACAATTCTTATTATTCATTAAATTTTGAAGAATTCCAATTTGATAATAATTCCAAGAAAATTCTTCTATCTCATTTAAGCTACTCCAAATTTCAATTGCTTCTTTGAAATAATTTAATCTCTTTAATTCAAGACCTTTTTGATACTCTATTTGATAGTGTTGGTCATATTGATGTTGCTTCTTGCCATTTACGTATTTTTTAACAAATTCTAAGTCATTATCAATATTCACCAAACAAATTACTTCTAAAAAAAGCCAAATTATATCTTCATTTTCTGGAAAATCTTTTTTCAATTCTGCATAAAGATTTAATGCATCAACTTTTTCTGTTGCGTAATAATATCGAAGTATTAATCCAATGGTATTATGAATAAATTTAGAATCATCAAAACCAAAATCTAACAATTCCTTTTTATAAGATTTGTAATTTTTTTTAAGCTCATTATATTTTGTTGAAGCATAAGCTAATTCATAAATTCCTTCATCTTTAGAATCATTTTTTTGCTCAGGTTTAGTTTTGGAAATTGCATTAGAGTCGTTTCTTACTTTTTTCTGTTTTTTAAAAATGTCAAATATTCCCATATCGTTTTTTTTAGTTGTAGCTAACGGTTGGCTATATTTCTGTTTGCATTACCTTGCACAAAGTAACTTGATAACCGCCAAGGCATTGTTTAGGCTAAATTAATTATTTTAGACTATCTAAACCATGTTTTGGCGCTATTTTATTAATTACCACTGCTTTTAATAGGTAAATGCAAATTGAATATAGGTATTGTTAACTACTGCTTTCTTTTTAAACTTTCTAGGTACTTATTCAGATATTCCGCTTTTGGAGTTTAATTTCATTTTTAATTCATGAAGATTTACCACTCATCAGCAGGTTCTACCATATCATTTAATAAACCTGTAAATGAAGGTGATAGATTAACTATATAGCCATCATGGTTCCACCATTTAGTCATTCCGTATTTACTACCACTATTTAAATCCATAAGTATATTTCCTCCGCTACTGCATACACCTATTGAGATATGGCCAGAAGGAATTTTACCTCCTAAATAAGCAAATACTTCCTCCATACTATTCTCTCCACCATACTTTATAGCATCTAAATGAGATATTCCACCTCCTCCTTCTGGAAAGTTTTTATGATCTATATCTTCTTTTACAGATCCACCATTGTAAACCAACATGTGCTGGCGATAATCTGTAGGTAGGGTTTTACCAATAAGGGTTTCGAAATCATTTAAATCTTCATCAAAGATTGGTAGAAATTCAGCCCTTGTTTTAAATGTAATTGAAACTTTATTCATAAATCCATTAATTGTAGTTAACGGCCGGCTATATTTCTGTTTGCATTACCTTGCACAAAAGTAACTTAGTAACCGCCAAGGCATTGTTTAGGCTAAATTAATTATTTTAGACTATCTAAACCATGTTTTGGCGCTATTTTATTAATTACCACTGCTTTTAATTGGTAAATGCAAATTGAATATAGGTATTGTTAACTACTGCTTTCTTTTTTTAATACTATCGTTGCGGTCGTTCACCCAACTCTTCTACTTTGGTCCGACCCTAATTTTTACTGCATTTTTCTAAGCAAAATTCACGTCAAATTTTACGCGTTTAGCGTTTTTCCCGCCTTGGGCAAAAGTCCGAGCCACACAGTACCGCTAAAATTTCGCATTTAAAAAATACAGTGATTCACCGTGGGATCAGTCTGCCTGAGAATTGGGTTACTTTGGGTACAGTCCGCCTGAATTTTGGGTTGCCGTGGGTACAGTCCGCCGCATTTAATACCACTATAATTTTGCTTTTAAAAATACTGTGATTTACCTTGGGTATTGTCTACCGAAAACTGTAGGTTACTGTGGATTTTTCAACCCTTTTTTACCTACTTGCACTTGTAGTTAACGTTTGTGCAAATTTTCGTTGTTGTAAGGTACGAAACAACTATGAAATTTGCATTTTGTTAGCTTTTCGTTTTTATTTTCTCCAATTTACTTTTCCTTAAGCTCTTCTGTTTTAGAAACTTCATCACATTCAACTATTCTCCGAGTGATTAACTTTCACTTTTATTTATTCAGTTGCAATTTTGTTCTGTTGCCTCAGATAGATAGCGAACTGCATATTTCTCTGGCAATAATTTATTTATTTCAGCAATTAGGTCTTCAACTTGTTTCAAATAATAATGATGCAAATGAATTGACTTAACGCCCTTTTTTGTCTTGATTGAGACGAAGTATTCATTTCCACTAGTAATCAGTATACACTTATTATAATAGTCATTTCGTAAATTGGTCAACTGCAATGAATCAATATTGTCTATTGTATTATAATCAACTTTGGCTTTATACAGAATTGTATCTTTTCGAATAATACTATCAATTGTAAGAAACATGCTGCTCCTAGAAACTATGATACTGTCATTTGTAATCCTATAAGTCATTACACCTGTAAAAAAACGTTCTGCGTGATTATAAGTGGTAAAGGATACAACGAAGGAAGTACTGTCAGAATTTGAGTTACAAAGACTAGTTTTTCCAATTATTACTAAGCTTAATAATATTAATATTCTATTTATCATCTTATTTATGAAAGCTAACGTTTGAGCATGTTTTCGTTGCTGTAAGGTACGAAACAGCTATGAAATATGCTTGTTGTTGTAGGTTGTTTTAATTATTTAGTGCAAATTATCTCGCTACAAAGTATTTGTTATTTGCTCTGCATTAATATTCCCAATGTACTCGTTAGAATAGATGGTTCTATCATATAATTCCAGCCTATATCTTAATCTCGTTTTAAACTCTCCTTTAGTTATTGGAGTAGCGTATACTTGATAAAAACTTGGCAAGAGAGGGAAGCTATGGTAGCTATTACCACAAAAACTATTTATAAACCTCTCAGTATCTAGCCACTTTCCCTCCAAATCTAAGGCTTGCTGCATGATTTTAATGCGACCATCTTGTGCTGGAATTTGAACAGTGTCGTTTGTACTATTGATTAAGTATATTTTATAGGCAAAGAACCTATCATTGTAAACTGTAAGGTCAACTGTGTCAACTTGCAGTTTTAAGCCAGCTCCTGAGCTAAAACTAATCCTTCTTGGTGTATTTCTATCTTGTGCGTTTACCCCACCAAGTTTGGCTTTTCTTAGGTTCAGAGTGTCTAGTTCCCACAATGATAAATCCAACTTTCGGTATTGAATATTTTTTTGCGTTTGCCATATTATATTACCCACTTGATTTATATAGCCCCAAGCACTGTTCTTCTCAAATCTGCACAACCCATTACTAAAGCCATAACTTATACTTTCAAACTGTGGGGGAATTACTGTGTCTCCTTTCTTGTTGATAAACCCCCACAGTGACGAATCCTTAAATGCTGCAAGCCCTTCAGAGAAATTTCGAACATTAGAATATTTTATTGGAATTACAAGTGCTCCAGATTTATCAATAAAACCAGATTTGTGGTTTGTCCCTGGGATAGTTACCTGAGCTAACCCATCTGAATAATCAAAGCAAGCCCAAGTACTATTTAAGGAATCTACAACGACTTCTCCGTTTTTATTAAGGAAACAGTTTTGGCCGTTTATTCTTACAGACACTAGACCTTCTTTAAAATCGTGGTGTCCCATACCGTCAAGTTTGAAAACTATTTGGCCTGAGGTATCTATATATTTACTACTGTCCCCTGTCCACACTTTAGCAATTCCCTCACAAAATGCGGTTCCGTATGGATAATCAGTATTGATAACTATCTTTCCTTTTTTATCAATATAGCATATTTCATCATTCACTTTTACTAGTGCTCTCCCGTTATTGAAATTTCCTTGAGGGTGATAATTAGTTTTAAAAGCAACTTTACCTGTTCGATCTATAAATGCTTTTTGTTTTAGAGAAACATCATTTAAGATTACGAGCGACAAGCCATCAGAAAAGCCAGATATGAATTGAAATTGTGGCGCAATTATAATGGTGCCATTGGTATCTATGCACCCCCATAAATTATCTATAAGGACCGTAGCTAATCCTTCCTGAAATCGCTGGGCTTTATTAAATTGACATTTTATTATTCTATCACCTTGAGAATTGATATAGCCCCACTTTCCATATTCCTCAAATGGGTGAAGTCCATTTGCATAAATAGTACTTTTTTCATTCAGTACCTCTGGATTTTCACAACTAAAAAGTGCTAAAAATAATATTGCGTACAGTATTTTATTCATGGTAATCTATAACCTACAACGGCTGAATAAAAATAGGCATTTATGCCGAACAGCTTCGCTGTAATTTTTATTTTTGTGTTGTGTTTTCGTTTTT
>NZ_QKSB01000025.1 GCF_003234935.1 Putridiphycobacter roseus
AAATAAAACAGCATGTAACAATATGTATATTGCATAGCTGCCCTTCGGGCTAGCAACGACAACATACACAAACGTTATGCTTTATTGCAAATAATATATAATGACTCAAATTGTGCAGGAATCAGATAGAACTATAGAGCGAGATTATCTTACTTCTATCCTTGCTATCTGTATCTATTGTATAGTCGGCTTGTTGGTCTGGGAAATTTTAGTTGGTGTTCAGGGAGAACCGTCAGGTAAAGAAGGTTTAAGCAGAACTTTGGATAAATTAGGTAATGGGTTTGAACTAATGAGGAGCTATGTTGGTGTAATGGTTTTCATAGCTATTGCATTAAGCATTACTACTTGGTTAATGAAATATAATAACTTAAGAGATGGCTTTATCCTTTGTGGGCTGATAGCACTTTTAGTATTAACAATTGTTTAAGAAATGAAATATATAAGCACTGCATGAGTTTTCCAAAAAATGGACTCCGAACATTAATGATTTACCAGACAAGTTACGGTTGGCAAGTTACAGGGAATGATGGTTGGATCGATCTTTATATTGAGTCATTAGAGGTTAAGAATGGACAATTGCTAAATGTTAAATACGACTACTTTAGAAAGCAAGTAGACCTACTAGATGAAAATAATTCTCAATTAAAGATTTCATCAGGAATTGTAAAACAATTGATTTCTCTGGGGTTGGAGAATGGTTGGGAACCCGAAAAACGAATTGCAGTACTAAATTTGGGACATGTTGACAGGAAAATAAACCCGTTTCCGAATTATAAAACAAAAGCATAACAACAAGTAAAAAATACAGCAAAGCTGTTCGGCATAAATGCCTATTTTTACTCAACCGTTATGCGCAATAGAAAAAAATCTGCTATACTAAAAAACTTAACGAAATAAATTTAAATGAATAGTCCTTACATATCAAAAGTAATAATAAACAATTATAAAAACTTTAAAGATGTTGAAGTTAACTTAAACCATAAACAAGTTGTTATTGGTGAGAATAATGTCGGAAAATCAAACTTCATCAAAGCAATTCAACTTATCCTTGATAGAAGTTATTCTGATTTTGATAGAGTTTTAGATCCTAGTTTTTTTCATGACAGTATAGAAGACCCTGAAAAAAATGGTGTAGAAATTAATATTCAAATTGAAATAAAAAATTATGAAAAAAATAGACACCTTGTCTCTCAACTATCAGATGCTGTAGTTTCTACCACTCCGCCAACACTTAGAATAACTTATAAATATTATCCAATAAGAGATGAAACTAATGAAATAATTAGCTACAGCTATCTAATTTATAAAGGGACTAACGAGGCTAATCTATTTACAAATGAAGATCGAAATTTTTTAAATATTCATGTGATTGGTGCTTTAAGAGATGTAGAACGTGAATTAAATGCTAAAAAACGTTCACCTCTTTACAAATTAGTTCAAGAATACGGTATTGCTACTGAAGATTTAGAAAAGATTTCAACTTCAATTCATTCTGCTGCTGAAGAAATATTAAATCTTGATGAAATAAGTGATATTAAAAAAGTTATTCAAAATAAATTTGAGACATTAACAGGTTTACAACACGATAATCAGCTCAATTTATCAATTTATGATACTGAAATAGAAAGACTTTTATATACCATTCAATTATATATGGGAGTAAAAAATAGACCTGTTTCAGAATTGAGCTTAGGGTTAGCAAATATTTTATTTATTTCTATGATTATGTTGCTTCTTAAAGATAAAACTATTCCTAGAATAATAAAGACTGCCGATTTTGAAAAATATAAAGCAAAAGACCCTTTATTCTTGATTAATAATTATTATAATCTCAGTGAAAGTGGCAGTAATTATTTGATAATAGAAGAATTACTTGACGAAGAAGAATTATATACTTTTTTTAACAAACACAATAGTAGACCACACACTGTTACTATTTTAGCTATCGAAGAGCCAGAAGCCCACTTGCATCCTATTTTGCAACGATTGATATATAGAGAAATATTACATAAAAGTGAAACATCAGTTGTTTTCACTACACATTCACCTTATATAACCTCGGTCGCACCAATTGATTCTATAGTTTATGGTAAATACTCCAACAATCAAACTAAACTTTATTCTACAGTAGGTTTAAATATTGACGCTAATGATAAAATCGACATAGAAAGATATTTAGATGCGAAAAGAGGCGAAATATACTTTGGTAAAGGTGTTATTTTGGTTGAGGGGATTACAGAAGAATACATGGTACCCGAAGTAGCTAATTTATTAGGTACCAATCTAGATGATTATGGTATTGTGATATGCAATATACATTCAACAAACTTTAAACCCTACGTTCAGATTCTGCAAGCTTTAAATATACCATGGTGTTTGATAACAGATGGGGATTGCTATAAAAATATAGCATCAATAAATGGTGATGGTCAACAAGAAACAAAAAAGAAATATCATGAAATAGTAGTAGAGACTGATTCAATAGGTTTCAGAGGAACTGAATTAATATCAAAAATATTAACAGACTTAGATATATGTACTTCAGTTGATTTAGAAATAGAAGAAGGTTCTGACTTACAATCAAAATTATCAGAATACAACTGCTTTGTAGGTTATTATACAAATGAAGTTGACACAATGACTAAATCTAATACATCAGACTTAGAGGTGTTTAAAAAAGTATATTCAGAGTTACGCCCTGGTGGTGCAAAACAACAACAAAACTTTGATAATGAATTAGATTCTGAAAATTATTGGAAGGCTCTTAAGAAAATTGATGATAATATAAGTAAAGGACGTTTTGCCCAACGTTTTGCTTCAAATATAAAATTAGAGATGGTTCCTCAATATATTCAATCGGCTATTACATTTATTATAGATAGCGTAAAGGACAACCATGAATAAAAAATTCTTCGAAGACTTATCTTTAATAAAAAATGACCCTAATCAAAAAAAAGCATTTGATTCAAAAGGGAATACAGTTGTTATAGCTGGTCCTGGTAGTGGTAAAACAAGGGTCTTGACTCTAAAAGCTGTAAAATTATGTAAAACAGACATCGTTGCACCTTCAGGTTTAGCCTGCATTAGTTACAGTCGAGAAACTGTTAGAGAGTTAAAAAAAAGATTATCCGAATATAATTATAAACCTAAAAAAAGCGATTTTATCGGAACAATGCATGGTTTTAGTATAATTAACATCTTAGAACCTTTTGCCAAACTTTACCCTCAATATAACATTCCTATTCCTTTAAAAATAGCTTCTAACGAAATAGAAGAAAAAATATTTATTAGTGTTTTATCAGAACTGAATATTACAGATGATTCTTTAAAGCTTGTAGATTTAAATAGACAACGGTCGCTTTCTATAACGGGTAATAGTAAAGTTCAATTAGAACTATTTGACCTTGAATCGCAAGCAGAAGTCATCTATAATAGAAAGTTAAATGAAGTTGGTTGTGTAGATTTTATTAGTATAATAAATATTGCAACTCAAATGATTACTGAACAAGAATATGTTAAAAACACATTAGAGGCTAAGTTTTCATGGTTATTAATTGATGAATATCAAGATCTTGGAAAACCTTTACATGAAATGGTACTTGAATTACAAAGCCAAACTTCAATAAAGGTTTTTGCTGTTGGTGATATGAATCAATCAATTTATGGTTTTAGTGGTGCATATCCCGATTTTTTGAATGAGCTAAATGGTATCTCTAATTTTGAATCAATTACTCTTACTTCAAACTATAGAAGTAATCAAGGGATTATTAATGGTTCATTAGACTCTCTCCAATTACCTCCACCTCGATTAAATTACCTAGCTAAACAACGACTCGATGAGACTGCTGATTTTAAATTCATTACATGCGAATCGGACATGGATGAACAGTATGAAGTTGTTGTTAATAAAATAATTCCAAAATTAATTGCTAAAGGAATAACTCTAAATGAAATAGGAATTATTGTAGGTTCAGGAAGAGAAGTGGCCGGTATGGCCTATATTTTAAAAGAAAATAGAATACCTTTTTATATTGCTAAATGGGGTTTTACGAATTCAGATATAGTTCAATGGCTACAAGATTGTGCACAATGGTGTATAAATCCAAAAAGTCAATCTTTTAATGTCATTTTTAGTTTTTGGAAAAGATTACTCAGTATTCATAATAATTCTCAATTATTATCTGAGCAAATAATTGTGAGAAGTGAGTTATATGAAGTGTTAAATGAGAGCAAATCCTTAATTACATTAAGTGACTGGCTAACAAACATATATGATAAGTTATTTTTAAATGAGATACTACTAGAATCGGAAAGCTATCCTGAAGAAATAAGCAATCTTGCATTATTACTTAAAGAAGCCACTTTAGCCAATTTAAAAGGAGTAAAATTAACAAGGTTTGCAACTTTAGGGACACCTGACAATGAGATTACAGTTACTACTCGTCATAGTGCTAAAGGTTTAGAATTTGAAGTAGTTATATTATTAGGTTTAGAAGAAGGGCGATTCCCTTTTTATAATATCAAAGAAGGATCTAAAGAAATGGAAGAAGCCCATCGTTTATGTTATGTCTGCGTAAGTAGAGCTAAACGGGAGTGTATTATGCTTAGAAGTAAAAAGCATACATTTACAGGTCAATGGGGTCCTTATACAAGGAGTTTTAACGCCTCTCGCTTCTGGAATATACTAACTGAAAACTTTGGAAATACCTCAAATACTATTGAAGCAAAAAAGTATTAAAGCGCATAACAATGTATAAAAAACATAGGGCGTTTTGCGCTTAACCGAAAAGTCTGTGAATATTAACAAAGTCCGCTAAATATAAAATTTGGCGTTTATAGAAGAAAAGATAAAAGCAAAATATTTATATTTAGCTATGTAATAAACCGAAACGAAAGTACATATCTACTGCCCTACGTTTCTTATACTAAACGTTATAGGCAACGCTGAAAAATAAATCGACTCAATGAAAAAAGTACTTTATATAACACTTATTGTAATGTTCTTCTCGTGTGTTGAAAAAAATAATTCAAGTAGTTTGTCAAGTCAAGTCACTGAAAAACAATTGAAAAAATTCAAGGAAACTCCTGAAAGATTGAGTGAAATAGTTTCAGCAATTGCAAAAATTAACGAATTGCAAGCCTCTCAAATAGGAATAGGCGGTGAGGAAGGTGAAAACTATAAAAATTTCAGAAATTTAAAAGCGAATAGTACAATAGATGAATTAGTTCAGTTGACAGCCAACAAAAATGAAACAGTTGCAACCTATGCAGGGTGGGCATTAGCTGACACCAACTATTCAGACTTGAAAACGATTTTTAATAATTTCATTTTACAAGAAACGATAGTTGAAACATATAGTGGTTGTATCATTTCTGAAGACTATTCCTACAGCTCAATATATTATAGATATTACTATAATTTAAATCATTCAGAAAGAGCCAAAGACAAAATATTATTCCAGCTCGATAGTAGCATATTATCTAGTCAAAATTCGGAAAGATTGTTACAAATTGCATTAGAAAATAGGATTTATGACGAGTCATATATTGATCGAATAGAGACTTTAGCTTTTGAAAAACAGAATACTGATGCGCTCTTTTACCTTTGCAAGTGGAATAAATCAAGGTATGCTACTGAGATTAGGTCTGAACTGGTAAGACTACTAGAAAGTACTGATAATTACACATCAAATTACTTCTATCAAGTAATAGATGAATTGTTTGATTATAAAGATTTTGAAACAAAGCAAATAATTGTGCAAAAGCTGAAAGAAGATAGAGCGTGGGAGAGTAAGGAAAACCGATTTATTTATTTATTAAATGAGAATAATATTTATAATATTGACCACGAATAAAAAAGCCCATAACAATATGTAAAACAGCATTAAAACGACTGTTTACACAAACGTTATAAGCAATTCCTTCCTTTGTGGAAAAAACAAATAATTACTTTAAGCTAAAGTTTAATTAGCTGAAAAAAATA
>NZ_QKSB01000026.1 GCF_003234935.1 Putridiphycobacter roseus
TATTCTTAGCTAAATTCTGTATAAAATCGATATTTCTTCTAATGTAATTTAGCATACTTTATGAAACACAACGTTTGTGTAAAATTTCGTTGTTGCTAAGGTACTTAGCAATTATGAATTTTACATTTTGTTGTTTGCCGTTTTCTTTTTTTTGCGTTGGCGAGAAAGCTCTTTGCAACCGCAGGAACGAGGATTGCAATGTGCTTGAACTTGCGCTGGCTATTTTTCAACTATAATTTCACGTATTAAATTTTCTATTTTTTTATTACTGAATTGCTTTCTAAATTTAATCTTAATTGTATCGCCAAAGAACTTTTCTGCGTGTCTTATTTTCTGTTTTTCCTCATTCCTCAAACTTTCTTCTGCTGTGTTTTTTGTTTCTACAACAAAGTATAGTTTTTTCGATTTGTCTTCATAATTCAAAACATAAGCAAAATCAGGCGAATAACTTTTTCCGCCAGCAACAGGAATCTTTATTGAGTTTTTTGGGATTTTAGAGAAAACAACTACTTCTTTCAAGTTTTGTTCAATATTCTGTTTTTCTAATTCAGAATCGTAAAATAATTCATCAAGTAAATAAGTGTCGGCAACATTATTCTCGGAATACATAACTCCAACATCAGAAGCAGAAATTTCATTTAAAACATTTCCTTTTTCGTCTGTAAATTTGGTTGGATGAATTTCATTGCTCACTTTTTGATATTCAATTCCAAATTTATCTATTGCGTTGTACATTAGATAATTCTCAAATTTTTGCTTAATAATGCGGACTGTGGCAATATTTAGAAATTTGTTTATGTCGATATTAGAATCAATAAATGAACTGTTTAAAGTCTTTATATTGATATTTAGTGTTTTTGCTAACTCCTTCAAGAAACTACTGTACTTCATTGTGGAAATTGGCGTTATTTCATTTCCATAAATTTCTTGTTCTTCTTTAACTCCAGCAATGTTATCAGTTATTTCTATTTGTGCTGTTCTTTCTTTTATGCCTTCAATGGTAAAATTACTGTTTTGCTCATTCAAGAAATTAACAAAAAGTGATTTGAATTTGTCTTCTTTTTCAAACTTGTATTCTAAAATTACCTTTTCATTTAATTTTTCCCAAAGCTCTTTTAATTCGCTGTATTTTTCTGTTCGAATACTAACTTGCTTTTTCTTATCAGTAGATTTTCTAACTTTATTAGAGCCAACACCTTCAAATATTTTAGGGTAGTTATGTTTTATAAAATCAAATCCACCTTCTTTGAATTTATTAGACCTTGTTACAACATTATTATCGTCTAATATTTCAAATAAATCATCTTCTGTGGTTTCGTATAATTCACAGATTTTCTTAACGATATCGTCTGTTAATTTTTCAGGAATAACCTCCATTGAAATTGCACCAGATTTCTCGTTTATTTCATTTACTAATTTATCTACAAAATCACTTTCTGTAAAATCCACAAAGTAATTAAGATAAAACTGTTCGTCTTTTACTCGGTTACCGTATTCATTTACAGGAAGTCTTAAACCTCTACCAACTTCTTGCAGTTTAGAAATATCGCTACCACTACTTCTTAATTTACAAATTTGAAAAACATTAGGATTATCCCATCCTTCTCGTAAAGTCCATTTCGAAAAAATAAAACGTCTTGGATTATCCAAATCAAGCATTGCTTGTTTGTCGTGCAATATTTCGTTTATTTCTTTTTCAATCGCTTCATCTTTCTCTGAATTATCCTTTGAAAAATAACCTGCATGTGTAAGACTTATATCTTCCAGAGTTTTTTCAAGATACGCTTTGTAAAACGTATTCTTTTCGGTTTTAAGTAAAGTTTCTACTTCTGCTTTTATTAAACTTTCAATCGTGGTTCTTAAATAACCATCTTCATTTCTGTATTCATCAATGTTATCAATAAAGAATAGTGTAATAGGTTTAATTTTTACAGGTCGCGTAAGTAATTGTTTTTCATTATCAAAGTGGCTTTTTATTGCTTTTTGAATCATTATTTCTTGCAGTTTTTCTGCATAAGAATAAGGGTTTAATTTATCACCTTTTGATAATTCAATTCCATTAGATAAAACAACTATACTTTTATTTAAACTCTCTACATACAAATCTTCCATTGCTGGATGTACTCTTTGTAAACTTTCTTTTTTAGTAAGTTTAAATGTCTTTTTGCTTTTGTCTTCTAACAATTCAAATGTGGCTTCTTTACCATCAGTATTATTGAGTTTTACAATAGCATTCTTTCCGCTTTCAAACTCTGTAATATGACCTATTACGCCTTTTACTAGATTACGATTGAAAGAATCGACAGCGGTTAATGTGTAAACTAAATTTTCATATTCTTTAAATGTTGCGCCATAACGCAATATAAATTGCGGTTTCATTTTTTGAATATTCTCCCAAGTTTTATTGGCTTTTGAAAACTTATGAGGTTCATCAATAATTAGAAAAGGTTTGACAGCAGAAATTGCTTTAAAAGGAATTGTATGTTTATCAAATATTCCTTTATCAAAACTCTTTTGCATTGTTTCAGAGTTTATCATTCCTGCATTGATCACCATTACTTGAATGCTGTTTTTTTCGTAAACGCCTGCGTTTACAAAACTATTTACAGCCGGTGGCATATATGATTTTTTATTTTTACCACCTTTTTTACTTTCTACAATATGTAATTTAATGGTTTTGCCGTATTGCTCTTTAAAATGTGCTCTTGCACTATCACTTTTTAAAAAATCTACTGTTCCTGCTTTAATAGAAAGTGTAGGGACAATGACAATAAATTTGAAAAGACCGTAATTTTTATTGAGTTCAAAAATGGTTTTGGTGTAAGTATAGGTTTTTCCTGTTCCTGTTTCCATCATAATATCTATGATGTTACTGTTAAGGTTTACCTTTCCTTCAATATTATTTACTTTTTGTAATTCTATAATGTTTTTAGGATAGGTATTATTACCATCATAAATATTTAAGATAGGATTAAGAAATTGTTTGTCAACTCCTTTTGCTTTTTCTATTTCTAAATTATCAAACACTTTAACCGTACTTTTTACCGCTTGTGTTTGATGCTGTAGATTTTTTTCAAAATTAAATCCTTTCATATTAGTAGCGTGTTATAAAGTCAATATCAATACTTTTTTTATTAGTATAAGACTTAATGTTTTCGCTTATTTCACGCAAATTTTTACTCTCAAAATGATAACCAAATGCAATGATGGTAGTTGGATTAAAACTTTTATCGCTATCTATTTTTTCTAATAATGCTTTCAAGTTTTCGGTTGTAAAACCTTTATCCATTAAGTATAATTTCTCATTACTGTAATGTGCTGTATAGCCATTTAAATCAGTTTCTTGTATAGATTCAGTAAGTGAAATACCATCATAGGTTTTCCAAGTTGCCAATAGTGCCTTTATGTCTTCTTTGGTTAGTATGTTTTCGTCAAATAAACTTATTTGTTTTTCAAGTTCTTCTGATTCAAAATTATAATTTTCCCAAATCGGCATTGTTTCAAATACTTTGAATCCTAAATCTTGTTTGGTTAAGTCTTTCTCTTTATTTTCTTCTTGAATTTTTTTACTCGCTCTTATCAACCTTTCTTTTGTAATGTCAAAAATGGTAGGTGTTTCTATGTTTAATTTGTTTTTCACAAAATCGTAAGCAGCTTTATTTTTCTTGTTATCAATTAATTCTGGTAGTTGTGCTAAAATAAATTTTCTTTTCCCTCCATCTTCTGCATTAAGTTGCATTACAGCATCTCCTGTAGTTCCCGAACCTGCAAAGAAATCAAGGACAGTATCAGATTCCCCATTTACGTATGAACTTATTAAAACACGTAATAATTTAGTTGGTTTAGGGTACGAGAAATAACTTTTATTATCGAAAAGTCCTTCAAGTTCAATTCCGCCATCACTTTTAAAAGATAAAATAGACCTCAATAGAAACATGTTGACATCATCTAAAAATGTTACCGAACTTGGTTGTGTGTTTTCGTCCGAAGCAAACCAAATTTTACCACACAAAATACTTCCGTCATGTAGTTTTTTGATTTCTTTGTATTTACCGTTAACTCGCAAGGAGGCTTTGTTAAATGTATCTTCTTTCCATCTCCACCCTCTGTCAGGTATATTAACAGGTTTTTTCGTTATTGGGTGTTTAACTTCATATGTTGGACCGAATGTATCGGCATTTGGCCAACTCATGTTAATTTTACCCCACAATCTATAATCTTCGCTTAAAGAATTATATAAAGTTATACCCCTATCATATGCATTTTTCTTATACAGTTTTTTAATTAACTTTTCAGACTCTGGAAGAGAAATTTTATTCTTTTTTAGTTTTTCAACTATTTCATAAATATCATCTAGTCCATCTTTGCGCATTGTAAAAAGAGGTTTTAACTCACTATTTTTGACATAAACTAGAATGTATTCATGAATATTTCCTACCCCTTTATCATTTTTTGGAATTCTCTTGTTCCAGCATATGCACTCAATAAAATTTTCCTCACCAAATATTTCATCTAACAAAAGTCTTAGCTGTGTTAATTCGTTTTCATCAATAGAAATGAAAATTACACCATCTTCTTTCAGCAATTGTTTGGCAATGTAAAGTCTTGGGTACATAAAAGTTAACCAAGCCGAGTGGGAGTTGCTTTTACTTTGAGTAAAGTCTAAAATGCGTTTGGCACGTTCTTCATTAATGCCTGCTAATTCTTGTAATTCTTCTATAGTAAATGTTCTATCGTCTGCATATACAAAACCATCACTACCTGTGTTGTAAGGTGGATCAATATATATCATTTTTATTTTCTCATAATAGGCATTTGATAAGTGCTTTAGCACTTCTAAATTATCGCCCTTTATAAGTAAGTTTTCAGAGTTTTCATTTTCTTCTTTTTGGTTAAAAGTTTCATCTTCTTTTAATAGCGTGGTGGTTTCGTCTGTTGCCAATAAACGAGCGTAAGATTTACCCAACCAATCCATTCCATAGCTTTCTTTTGAAAAGTTGATTTCGTTTTTTGAAAGTTGGGTTTTGAATTTCTCAAAGTCAAATGCTCCGTTTTTGTCAAAACAGTTTGGGAATTTTTGTTTAAGGAATTCTAAATCTTTGTTTGGTGGTTGTATGTTGCCTGTTATTATTTGTTCTTTACTCATCTTATTTCCCTTTATTAATTTTAACCTCGAGTGTAGTCGAAGGGGCACTATCCACTAACAAGTCCTTTGCGTTTACTTGTAGTATTCCTGCTATTTTGTATAAGTCTTCTAAACTCGGTTGTCTTTTGTTTCTTGCATATTCATTAATGGTCGGATAACTTTTGTCCATTTTTTCTGCAAGCCAAGTCTGACTAATTCCTTTGTCCTTTAGAATTTCCTTTATTCGGTTCATTTGAAACCTTTTTATAATTCGGCAGAAAGATAGTAAAAGTCATTGAATTATAATCAATATATTCATTGTGTTCCCAGAAGTAGTGTTGGGTAAAAAAAACAATGTGTGCCTTTTTCGGCACTCTTTGTTTTGTGCGGTCGGCTTTTCCCTATGGCATACAACGCTCGGCTATATTTCTGTTTGCATTACCTTGCACAAAGTAACTTGATAACCGCCAAGGCATTGTTTAGGCTAAATTAATTATTTTAGACTATCTAAACCATGTTTTGGCGCTATTTTATTAATTACCACTGCTTTTAATTGGTAAATGCAAATTGAATATAGGTATTGTTAACTACTGCTTTCTTTTTTTAATACTGTCGTTGCGGTC
>NZ_QKSB01000027.1 GCF_003234935.1 Putridiphycobacter roseus
TCGGCCGAGTGATTTCCGCTAATACTAGCGAAACTTCTCGGTCTCTCTAATGTTTTTACTTGGCTTCAAAACATTTCTTTCTGATGGTCGGCACCTTCATACACCCTAACTTTCCCAGTAAAATTGATGTACAGTGGCTAGCTCCTCCAGTAAAAATCCCCAATCTCCTGAGTTTTGGGAGAAAATTCCCGCGTAAAATCGCAATTAAAAAAATGTTCTTGGTTACGAATATTCTTGCAAGTTAAGCAGCTTTTTTCCGAGATTTCCGCGGTTAGGGTTACTGTGGGGTGGTATTTTTTTACTGTGGTTTACTCCAATTCAACAAATCGCCAATGGCATGTAACGTTAGAATAAAATTAGGCATTTATGCCGAACCGCGCCAGCGGTAAATTTTATTTTTGTGTTGTGTACTGTTTTTTCATCTCAAGTTGAAGGTTCCAAATTTCCTCAATTGAAATTGGCTTCCGACTTAAATCATTAATGTTGTCGTATTCGGTGTGTAAAAAGGGATAGAATCCAAAAACATTATTCCAATTCAGTTTTTCCAGTTCTTCTTTATAGTTTTCCCATCTAAAACCTTCATAAAACTGTTCTAAATTACCGTTAAAAGTCCACCGTATAAAATCAGAATATCCCATTTCCATTGGTTCCCATGAAAGACAATCAGGTGCGAAATAATACAACTGACCTAAATCATCTCCAAATTCTCCACCATTTATAGCAAAAAAACCGCCAATTACATCATCAGCTACCAATAGATATGGCGCTTGTTGGCCATATTCTGCTATGGATTTTCCTTTATTCCATTCTGGTAAATTACGTTGTATTTTTTCGTTCCCAGAACCAAGGATTCGAATCCAACCATTATCAACTAATATTCCTCCTGTTTCATAAATAATTGCTCCCATTGGTGAACGGGTGGTAACTTGACAATTGTAAATAGCTGCATCAGCTTTACCATTATCTTTTGTTAGAACTTCAACTTTATTGGTTGCGTTATTAAACAAGTCAAGTACAATTAACCAGCCTGGTTCTTCTGTATTTATTAATTCATGTAGTTGTTTCATTTTAAAAAAATAAACTGTTGTCTAGATTTACTTATCGTTAACAACTTTAAAAATTAATTTCTTTGTAATGTTTATTTCTAGAATAATCAGCATAATATAAGCCAGCAATAAAATGGAGATCACCTTGTAGTCAAATATCAAAACTGTATCTTGAATGTATGAGTAAACTGAATGCAAAATCATTCCTGTAAGCATTACAACTATTAAGAATGAAAGTATACTTAATCTTATTTTAATTTGCTTGTATTCAAATTCTTTAGAAAGTTTAAATATCAATTTAGGCATTAAGTTGAGAGGCATTCCCCTCAACCTTGTGCCGTATAACTTATTATCTGACTCATTACCCAAAAACGATTTACCTTCGCTATTTAAATAAAGATGCTTCTTGGCACTTTGTAAATCAAGTACAGAATGTCGTTTGCTCATGGCATTTCGAATTCTATTCTCAATTAAATTTGGTTGACCATTCAACTCATAAGTATATATATCTATCATCTTTATTGTACACAACGCTTGAATAAAATTAGGCATTTATGCCGAACTGCGCTAGCAGTAAATTTTATTTGTTGTTGTACACTTTTTATATTTCTTTTAATTCGTCTTCAAGTATTTTTTTAATTTCATTAAAGTTTGAATAATAAAAAGAAGAAATTTTCAAGACACTTTTATTATCCTTTTTAAGTGTTATTAATTCATGGCTACCTGAATGAGACCATTCCATTTTACTCTTATATCCATCTAATGAACTGAAATAAATCTCTTGCTTCTTACGAGAAATCAGATTTGTCGTTTTTATCACTTTTGGGTCGACATGCAAAATGTTTATTCTTGTTAAAGCTAGGTAAAGCATAAAAACAAAAGCAATAATCATCCAAACCAAATAAAACTCCTTTGGTAAGTCACCATTTAAATGTCTATTGTATGGTTTAATAAATATACCTACAGCTAAAACTGCCGGAAAAACTATTATAGCCAATGAAAGTCCTACCCAAAACAATTTAAACTTCGACTTCATGTAATCACTATATTTTCTTTCTAATTGCAGATTAATTTATCACCTGTATTATTTTCCACCATATATCCCAACTCTCTGGCTTTATTTAAGTCTTGGCAACCACTATCTTTCTCTCCTAATTCTATTTTCGCGTATCCTCTGCGGTCATACGCTTTGCCGTTATTAGGGTCAAGACTGATTATTACATCCAGCTCAGCTACTGTATTTTTAAAATTACCTTGTTCAGCAAATAACCCTGCACGCACAAAATACGATTCAACTGATTTATTATCTAACTCAATAGCTTTATCAATATCCTTCATTGCCTGTTCTTTTTGTTGTAAAGTAGAATGTAATATTGCTCGATAGTGGTATGCCTTCTGAAATTCAGGGCTTAATTCTATGGCTTTATCAAGTTCTTTTACAGCTCCTTCCCAGTCACCAACAATATCTTTATCAAGCACTGCTTTTTTAAGAGTAAGCTCAAAATGATATTGAGCCTTTTGAGTGTTGTCCGCATTGTTGTCAGGTGCATTTACAATATTTTCTGAATCAGTGTAATCTTTGTCATATTCTACTCCATCACTTACACATCCAATTTGTGAAATGCACAACAGTAATATTCCTAAAATTAATTTGTGTTTCATCTCAATCGCAATTGTGTACAACGTCCTATGTATGAAACGTTGCGTGTTTAAATGTACAAACTTCCGTTTAGCACAGAGCCACATTTTTATATTTTGTTTTTAACTTTTTATTTTAAACACCAAATTAAACATTTGGCGGTACTTTCTGTTATGCACAAAACTTTATAATTTCGTGAAAACTAGCTATGTTTTATACAATTTGTTAGCATTTGTTTTTATGAATTAACAATTGCTGCGCTATCGATTTTAAACTGATGTAATCCATAAAAGTACACGAGTCCCATGTAGCTTCCGTCAACTGTGTAAACATATTTTTTCAAATTGTATTTATATCTAAGTTTTTCATTCAACTCCTTTTTTCTTTCTGAGAGAACAATGGCTATATTATTTCTTAGTTTATTAATGTCATGTTCTTTTTCAATATTCGCATTCCATACATCAAATGCAATAAATTTATTTTCAATTGTATTATGATATTCAATTTTCCAATTTTCTTTTGGAGTTATAATAAAACTTAAATGAGTTACATAATTAAAACCATTATCTTCCATTAGTTTTACAGTTATATTAAACTCGTTCTTGAAAGGTATGATAGTTAAATGTCTCTTTTTTGAAGACTGTCTTATAATTTTTTTCTCTAAATATTGTACACCTTCACAATCCCAAATAGAATCAATAGCATTTGAAAGTTTAATTGAATCATTAGTGTATTCATAAGTTAGTGTATTTTCTTTTTTAGTTATTGAGTCCGCTTGTATTGTATTTGATTCCAATTGTTCTGTCTGATTAGTTGGAATCGAATTACAGCTAAAGAATAGACTAATAATGCATACTATTGATATATTTAATGCTGTAATTTTCATCTTTAACTAATAAATGCTAACGGTTGAGCATGTTTTCGTTGCTGTAAGGTACGAAACAGCTATGAAATATGCTTGTTGTTATGAGCTTTTCATTCCATTTTTTTAAAGCTTTGAATGGACATATCAGCCAGAACAATTATTTTGCTAATTAAAAACCCACCTTAAACCAATAGCATACATTTGCCCTTTGGTTGTTAAATTGCCTTTAACTTCATTTACAATGCCATATGTTGATAGAGAATAAGCAAATGTATGTTCTGAAAATGTATTATTTTGCCCAAAAGAATTATTATACCTAGCAGTAAGATACAAATTATCAGTCACTCTAATATCTTTTGAAAGACCTATATAAAATCCTAAATTGAATCTTTTTGTTATGGTATAGTTAGAATATATTTCTAGAGTTCCAATATTCCCCATACCATCTTGATAGGGCTCATTTAGGTAACTTTCTTCACCAGTACCAACCTTATTATCTGTAAATGCGGTTGAAAAACCAATATGAACATCAAATAGTCTTAAATTGTTTTTCATAACCACTCTATAACCACCTCCAAAATCAAAAGAATATGTTGAATATGCACTTGTACTTGTTCCTCTATGACCACTTTGTATCAACCAATCGTTAGTGCCATAACTTGTGTAATAGTTTAAATATTTAAATCCAGCCTCAACAAATATATTATGATTTAATGTGTACTCATAATTGAAGTAAAACGCATCTACTATATTAACAATTCCTCCTACTAAATTTCGTTTGTGATCCTTTTCAAACAAGACTGGAGGACTTTGAAATATTATCGGATATTGGTTGACCGAAGGCAATATGCTTAAAATATGTTTGTTGGGCATAATGGCTGCTTTTTCAAAATATTTATTAATACTCGTTTCAATCTTTTTAAAATTATTATTTTGCCCATAAATATTACTAGTATTAAGAAATATGAATATTAGCAAAATGGCCCTTAAGTTTTTCAACATCTCAATTCAATTTATTATTAAATAATCCGATTTTTAATCCGAACGTAACAAATGCTCCACCACTTGTCACTTTAAATGTAGCAGGTTCTTGTAAAAAATCTATTTCATCTGATGTTAAATGAAATTCTCCTTTAAGAATAGGAATTAATCCGAAACGGTAAATGTATTTTGCAAAAAGACGAACATCCTTAGATAGTCTTAATTCTTTAGAAATTCCAAGATATGGTCCAAAAGCTACTGATTTAAAACTATTAATATTAACGTTAATTTCATATTTTAATCCCGTATAGGAATCTGTTTCGTTAAATCCATATATTTGTTGTAATTCAGATATTTTTTTATTGGCAAAACCTATAAAAAAACCAGTATGAACATTAAAAAAGTTAAGGTTATTCTGATTGATAATTCGATAGCCACCTCCTATTTGAATATCATGATTTTGATAACTTGAAGAATAGCTAGAACTCGACAATTCGCCAACAGATCTTGTGTAGCGTATACCTTGATCTATTCGGGCGTATCCAACTTCAATAAAAAAGCTATTGCTAATGCCGTGTTCATATGTAAAGCTTGGCACAAATGAATTATTACCTTGGATAATTCCTTGATCAAGAAAATCATTTGGATCTTTGATAATAGTTGATGTGAATCCCCAACCTGATGAGAAACATAAATACCTAGATTTGGGGTGGATGTACCTTTTTTCTTTTTTCGAGAGTTTAACGTCTCCTTCCTGTGCGTAAGCAACAGTTGATGCGGTGATGTAAATTACTACAATTAAAAATAGTTTTATCATTTTATATAATTAATTTTTTTGACTAAAAACTGGTTGTAATTCTCTTTTCAAAATCTACACGCATTGCTTATAACGTTTGAGTAAAAATAGGCATTTATGCCGAACAGCTTTGCTGTAGTTTTTACTTGTTGTTGGCAAATCGTTTTCTTATTCAATTATTGCTATTCGTTCTTTAAATGTAGATTCAAAAACTTGAATCAAATTT
>NZ_QKSB01000028.1 GCF_003234935.1 Putridiphycobacter roseus
TATTTCACAATTAATTTAGAAAAGGCATTGTCAAGTAAAAAAAGAGGTGTATCTTTGCGCCCCCAAACGAGGGTAAAAAAGTTTTGAAAAGCGCGGAATTGAGAATAGTTTTAAGATTTAAATAAAAAGATTAAGTTTTGTTAGGAGGATAAAAAAAAGGTGTTACCTTTGCCCCCGCAAAACAAATATCGATTTGTTGATTTTAGAGCGATTTTAGGTTCGAAAAAAAGTTTTAAATTTTATTAAGATTTACTTGTTAAGATAAAAATTAACATTAACTTTGCGCTCCCGATTTGGGAATAAAGAATAGGTCAACGGACCACTTTAAAGTTCTTTGAAAAGATTGAAGATTGAGAAATAGTAAAGTCAAAAACAAAGGTTTCTAAATTAGAAAACATATTAATAAATTTATACAACGGAGAGTTTGATCCTGGCTCAGGATGAACGCTAGCGGCAGGCTTAACACATGCAAGTCGAGGGGTAACAGGGAAGCTTGCTTCTGCTGACGACCGGCGCACGGGTGCGTAACGCGTATACAATCTACCTTATACTGGAGAATAGCCCTAAGAAATTGGGATTAATGCTCCATAGTATTATATCTTCGCATGTTGATATAATTAAAGCTCCGGCGGTATAAGATGAGTATGCGTGATATTAGTTAGTTGGTAAGGTAACGGCTTACCAAGACATCGATATCTAGGGGGTCTGAGAGGACTATCCCCCACACTGGTACTGAGACACGGACCAGACTCCTACGGGAGGCAGCAGTGAGGAATATTGGTCAATGGAGGAAACTCTGAACCAGCCATGCCGCGTGAAGGACGACTGCCCTATGGGTTGTAAACTTCTTTTATTTGGGAAGAAACCTTTCTACGTGTAGAAAGCTGACGGTACCAAATGAATAAGGACCGGCTAACTCCGTGCCAGCAGCCGCGGTAATACGGAGGGTCCAAGCGTTATCCGGAATCATTGGGTTTAAAGGGTTCGCAGGCGGTCAATTAAGTCAGTGGTGAAATCTCGGGGCTCAACTCCGAAACTGCCATTGATACTGATTGACTTGAATTAAGTTGGAGTAGGCGGAATGTGTAGTGTAGCGGTGAAATGCTTAGATATTACACAGAACACCGATAGCGAAGGCAGCTTACTAAACTTATATTGACGCTCATGAACGAAAGCGTGGGGAGCGAACAGGATTAGATACCCTGGTAGTCCACGCCGTAAACGATGGTTACTCGATATTGGCGATATACGGTCAGTGTCTAAGCGAAAGTGATAAGTAACCCACCTGGGGAGTACGGTCGCAAGATTGAAACTCAAAGGAATTGACGGGGGCCCGCACAAGCGGTGGAGCATGTGGTTTAATTCGATGATACGCGAGGAACCTTACCAGGGCTTAAATGCATTATGACAGGCTTGGAAACAAGTTTTTCTTCGGACATTTTGCAAGGTGCTGCATGGCTGTCGTCAGCTCGTGCCGTGAGGTGTTGGGTTAAGTCCCGCAACGAGCGCAACCCCTATTCTTAGTTGCCAGCGAGTAATGTCGGGGACTCTAAGAAAACTGCCGGCGTAAGCCGCGAGGAAGGTGGGGACGACGTCAAGTCATCACGGCCCTTACGTCCTGGGCCACACACGTGCTACAATGGTAAGTACAGAGGGCAGCTACCTGGTGACAGGATGCGAATCTCGAAAACTTATCTCAGTTCGGATTGAAGTCTGCAACTCGACTTCATGAAGCTGGAATCGCTAGTAATCGCGCATCAGCCATGGCGCGGTGAATACGTTCCCGGGCCTTGTACACACCGCCCGTCAAGCCATGGAAGCTGGGGGTACCTAAAGTCGGTAACCGAAAGGAGCTGCCTAGGGTAAAACTAGTAACTGGGGCTAAGTCGTAACAAGGTAGCCGTACCGGAAGGTGCGGCTGGAACACCTCCTTTCTAGAGATTTAGAATCTTTGGACTTTATTATTTCCATCTTTAATATTTTCTTTTATTAAGAAGAGGAATGGGAAATAGTCCCGTAGCTCAGTTGGTTAGAGCACTACACTGATAATGTAGGGGTCGGCAGTTCAAGTCTGCCCGGGACTACATTATTAATAGGGGGATTAGCTCAGCTGGCTAGAGCGCCTGCCTTGCACGCAGGAGGTCATCGGTTCGACTCCGATATTCTCCACTAATTTACACAAACGAGTGTAAAAGGAGTTAATACGTAAGTATTAAGTATTAAATTTTTAAGATATGAACTATAATAATATTATTATATAGTTTCACATTAAAAGTTCTTTGAATTATTGAGTATTGATTTGAGTAGAGAGTAATCAAATAAGTTATTAAGGGCATATGGTGAATACCTAGGCTCTCAGAGGCGAAGAAGGACGTGATAAGCTGCGATAAGCGACGGAGAGGTGCAAATAACTTTTGACCCGTTGATTTCCGAATGGGGCAACCCGGCTGGTTGAAGATCAGTCACCTATTTATAGGAGCTAACCCGGAGAACTGAAACATCTAAGTACCCGGAGGAAGAGAAAACAATAGTGATTTCCTTAGTAGTGGCGAGCGAAACGGAAATAGCCCAAACCAGCTTTGTTTAGGCAGAGTTGGGGTTGTAGGACTACAATATGGACTTATAAAATATAGTGGAATAATTTGGAAAGATTAATCGAAGAGGGTGATAATCCCGTACGCGAAATGTTTTATATACCTAGTAGTATCCTGAGTAGGGCGGGACATGTGTAATCCTGTCTGAATCTGCCAGAACCATCTGGTAAGGCTAAATACTACTGAGAGACCGATAGTGAACTAGTACCGTGAGGGAAAGGTGAAAAGCACCCTGAATAAGGGAGTGAAATAGATCTTGAAACCATATGCTTACAAGCGGTCGGAGCCTTTAGGGGTGACGGCGTGCCTTTTGCATAATGAGCCTACGAGTTACTCCTCGTTAGCAAGGTTAAGTGTTTAAGACACGTAGCCGAAGCGAAAGCAAGTCTGAATAGGGCGATTAGTTAGCGGGGGTAGACGCGAAACCTGGTGATCTACCCATGGACAGGTTGAAGCTCCGTTAATCCGGAGTGGAGGACCGAACCAATATACGTTGAAAAGTGTTTGGATGATCTGTGGGTAGGGGTGAAAGGCCAATCAAACCAGGAAATAGCTCGTACTCCCCGAAATGCATTTAGGTGCAGCGTTGAGATAGAGTGTCATAGAGGTAGAGCTACTGATTGGGCTAGGGGGCTTCACCGCCTACCAAACCCTGACAAACTCCGAATGCTATGACATATGCTCAGCAGTGAGGGCATGGGTGCTAAGGTCCGTGTCCGAGAGGGAAAGAACCCAGACCATCAGCTAAGGTCCCTAAATATATACTAAGTTGTACAAACGCTGTTCAATTGCATTGACAGCTAGGATGTTGGCTTGGAAGCAGCCATTCATTTAAAGAGTGCGTAACAGCTCACTAGTCGAGCGATCGTGCGTGGATAATAATCGGGCATAAGTATATTACCGAAGCTATGGATGAAAATGGTAGGGGAGCATTCTATTCTGCGTTGAAGCAGTACTGTGAGGTATTGTGGAGTGTATAGAAAAGCAAATGTAGGCATAAGTAACGATAAAGCGGGCGAGAAACCCGCTCACCAATAGACTAAGGTTTCCTCAGCTACGTTAATCGGCTGAGGGTTAGTCGGGACCTAAGGTTAATCCGAAAGGAGATATCGATGGCAAACAGGTTAATATTCCTGTACTACTTATAACTGTGATGGGGTGACGGAGAAGTGAAAGGTTTGCGCACAGACGGAATTGTGCGTTGAAGGGTGTAGTTATAGAGATCGTAGGCAAATCCGCGAACTCTGATGAACCTGATAGTACCAAGCGTCTTTTAGACAATTGGATAATAACCCTAATCATACTCCCAAGAAAAACCTCTAAACTATAGGTTATAAGTACTCGTACCGCAAACCGACACAGGTAGTCAAGAAGAGAATTCTAAGGTGCTCGAGTGATTCATGGCTAAGGAACTAGGCAAAATGGTCTCGTAACTTCGGGAGAAGAGACGCCTCTAGCAATAGAGGCCGCAGTGAATAGGCCCAGGCGACTGTTTATCAAAAACACAGGACTCTGCAAAATCGAAAGATGAAGTATAGGGTCTGACACCTGCCCGGTGCTGGAAGGTTAAGAGGAGTTGTTATCTTCGGAGAAGCAATGAATTGAAGCCCCAGTAAACGGCGGCCGTAACTATAACGGTCCTAAGGTAGCGAAATTCCTTGTCGGGTAAGTTCCGACCTGCACGAATGGTGTAACGATCTGGGCACTGTCTCAGCCATGAGCTCGGTGAAATTGTAGTATCGGTGAAGATGCCGATTACCCGCAACGGGACGGAAAGACCCCGTGCACCTTTACTATAGGTTCACATTGACATTGGATAATTCACATGTAGGATAGGTGGGAGACTTTGATCTTGCGTCGCTAGGCGTAAGTTAGTCGTCCTTGAAATACCACCTTTGGATTATCTGGTGTCTAATCCCACTATGTGGGAGACATTGTGTGCTGGGTAGTTTGACTGGGGTGGTCGCCTCCAAAAGAGTAACGGAGGCTTCTAAAGGTACCCTCAGCACGCTTGGTAACCGTGCGTAGAGTATAATGGCATAAGGGTGCTTGACTGGGAGACTTACAAGTCGATCAGGTACGAAAGTAGAGCATAGTGATCCGGTGGTTCCGTATGGAAGGGCCATCGCTCAAAGGATAAAAGGTACGCCGGGGATAACAGGCTGATCACTCCCAAGAGCTCATATCGACGGAGTGGTTTGGCACCTCGATGTCGGCTCGTCACATCCTGGGGCTGGAGAAGGTCCCAAGGGTTGGGCTGTTCGCCCATTAAAGTGGCACGCGAGCTGGGTTCAGAACGTCGTGAGACAGTTCGGTCCCTATCTGTTGTGGGCGTTAGATATTTGAGAGGACCTTCCTCTAGTACGAGAGGACCGGGGAGGACGAACCTCTAGTGTACCTGTTGTGGCGCCAGCTGCATCGCAGGGTAGCTACGTTCGGATGAGATAAGTGCTGAAAGCATCTAAGCACGAAACTCGCCTCAAGATGAGATATCTTTTAAGGGTCGTTGAAGACGACAACGTTGATAGGCTACAGGTGTAAAGATGGTAACATCAAAGCCGAGTAGTACTAATTACCCGTAGACTTATTTATTAATTCCAATGCTTATTGGAATATTACTCTCTACTCTATTAATATTCAAACTTCATTAAACATAAAACATTTAAAGTTTTCGGTGTTTATTGCGGTAGGGTCCACCTCTTCCCATTTCGAACAGAGAAGTTAAGCCTACTTGCGCAGATGGTACTGCCCTTTTAAGGGTGGGAGAGTATGTAAATGCCAATTTTAAAGCCTCATTAGTTAATCTAATGAGGCTTTTTTTTTGCCATAAATTTATTATTTAAATCTATTTCTTTGATAGGAATATGTATT
>NZ_QKSB01000029.1 GCF_003234935.1 Putridiphycobacter roseus
TTGGGAATTGTCTACCGAAAACTGTGGGTTACTGTGTTTTTTTAACCTCCATTACAAACTTCCGCTTGCACCTAACGGTTGAGCATGTTTTCGTTGCTGTAAGGTACGAAACAGCAATGAAATATGCTTGTTGTTGTGGTGTCGTTTTTTTATTCTTTAATTGTAATTTTCTGTCCAGCGGGAATTGTCACTTCACATGCATAGTCTTTTGGTAAAGGATTATTAGAATCTCTTTTTTCCCAATATTCTTTCCAGTATTTCCACCATTTATCTTTTCTATTTTCAACTTCGTCCAATGATATTTCTCCATCATGGCTCACAACATTTACTGATTCACAGCTTATTACACAACCAAAATTAATTGCCCAAAATCCAAATTTAAATTCTGCGTTTTTGAAGTCAGGGTCAGTGGGTTTATTCCCAAATACAGTTTCTACTTTTTTTGATTCTTTAATAATTTGTTCTATTAACTCAAGGTCTGTGAATGTAAATTGTCCATGTTCAATTTCAGGTTGGTCTAGTTTATCATTATGAAGTAAATCAGCCCAATTTTCAGGTGTGTCTCTCTTATATTGTTCTCTGGTTAGAAAACTGACTGAATAAGGATTTTGAAATGTAATGCCAATTTGTCCAGACGGAGATTCATTGTCATTCGGTTTCGTCCAAATTTGGGTTCCGCCAAATTCAAGCATAATCAATTTCGGAAAATCTGCTGTCCACCAATTCCAATATCCAACATCCGAAATAGCATCTTCTAGTACTTCTAACTTCTCCTTCATTTCTTCAGGGGAATAACTAAATTCCTTTTTCCTATTTTTCTTAAATCGTCCAAACATGTCTGTTTAATTTAATGCACCACAACGCTCGGCTATATTTCTGTTTGCATTACCTTGCACAAAAGCAACTAGGTAACCGCCAAGGCATTGTTTAGGCTAAATTAATTATTTTAGACTATCTAAACCATGTTTTGGCGCTATTTTATTAATTACCATTGCTTTTAATTGGTAAATGCAAATTGAATATAGGTATTGTTAACTACTGCTTTCTTTTTTTAATACTGTCGTTGCTGTCGTTTACCCTACTCTTCTACTTTGGTCCGACCCGAATTTTTACCAAATTTTTCTAAGCAAAATTCAAGACAAATTTTTACGCGTTTAGCGTTTTTCCCACCCCTGGTTAGAAGTCCGCGCCAAAAAGTACCGCAATAATTTCGCATTAAAAAAACACAGTCATTCAGCGTGGGTGCAGTCCGCACGAGAATTGGGTTACTTTTGGTATAGTCCGCCTGAAAAATTTTAAGTTAATTTGGCTTTAATGTGCTGCATACTGTTATGTCTCAATTCGAATCCCATTCAGCTAAAGTGAGTCGGATATTATGTAATGGATCGTAGTAGTAAATTTTATAACCTTCTTCAGGTAAGATGATAAAAGTGAAATGAGATACATAACTCATTCCATTATCCTCTTGAATTTTAACTGAAATTTCGTTTTCGTTTTCGCCTTTTGAAAGCAAGATGTTACCTCCTCTGTTAGAATCAAGTTTGACTTGATTAAATAAACGTTGTACTTTCGAGGATTGTTCTATTTTGTAAAGTGAGTTTTCCAGCATTACAGAATCATATTTTTGAAAAAATTCTTGATCCAGTTCACAACACGAGTCATTAAATGGGATCGAATCGACTGGAATTAAGTCACGCTTCTCATGTAATTGTGTAAATTCATTAGAATTACAAGAAGTAATAAAGAAAACTACGGCAACAAGAAAAAACATCCCTAAATTATTTATCATATTATTATTGTAATGAAATATAACTATTGTGACTTTTCAATTATTATAGAATAACCTACTTGCGCTTGTAGTTAACGCCTGACTAAATTTCTGTTTGCATTACTTAGCACAATGTAATTAAATAACCGCCAAGGCATTGTTTAGCTAAACTAGTCATTTTTATTATTCTAAACTATGTTTTGGTGTCACTTTCAGACAAGTAAAATGTTCCTTAGTAAATGCAAATTGAATTTAGTTTTTGTTAGCGGGAGTTTTATTTTTCACACCTGTTCTTCACTGTTAACTCCATTATTGTATCACTAATAATTGTAAACATACCTTCATATGAATCAAGTTCAGAGTATATAACTGTGCCCTTCTTGTAATGAAATCTTTCACCGATAAAACTCAGCAGCCGCTTTTCACTTAGGCCAACTCTAATACTGTCCCAAAGAACAATTTTGTTGGAGCTTAATTTTATTTCAACAAACTGTTCATTGGCACTAACAAACTTCCATGCCTTATTATCCTCATCTGTATGAACTTTTAACACCCCGATTGGCAAGTCTACCGCGTTGTCAATCAAAAAATACAATGCATAAAAACCTATTGAGTCATTTGGGATACAAAGTTTTCTTGATTCCGAATGTGTTACAATTCCTGAAGTAGTCTTCAGCCATTTTGAGTTTTTTAAATCTACGATATTGATGGGGTTCGGTAGTGCACTTACAACTTCTATTATGCTTTCAACACATTTCACTTCTTCTATTTTGGGCTTAATTTCACTTTCGTTTTTAGAGTAATCGCCACTGCAAGAAATCAAAATAACAAGACTCAATATGGAAAGTACTTTTATCATATCGTTGTTACTGCTAGTTTTTGTTAGCAGCTAATTTTTTAATATTACTCAATTCGGATTTTTCAAAAGATGAAAACATTTTAACTTTTGAAATATCATTTAATAAATCAACATAGTAGTTTAGACTTCTACTTTTAGAACAAAATAAGTCAATACTCTCGTTATTCGAATTGATTTTTATAAAATAAGCACCCTTAAATTGCTGAAATAGTTCAAAATGAAAATCAGCAATATTTATAAATATCGTTTTATCTGAGTTTAGAAATTGTGATAAATTTAGCTTGACACTCTTTTCAGTTATCTCATAATTAACCAAATAATGTTTGCTTACTACAAAAGCTGAATATATTATTCCAGCGAGTGATAATAATGGACCAATTATGCTAAATGGAAAAGAAAAATATATAATCGATAAAAAAGAAATCAGTACAAATATTATTAAATGATATGCTCCAATATTTTCGGAAAAAACTTGAATATTTTTACTTTTCATAATTCTGACTAACTTTTTTGTATAGCTCTTATAAACAACGTTTATAACTTCCGTTCACATGTTGCGTTTTTTCATTTTTAAAACCATTAAAACGGGAGCTTAAAGTATTTATTTGTTTTTCCATAAAAGGTTGAATTACCGCTAACGTTTGTGTAAAAATAGGCATTTATGCCGAACAGCTTCGCTGTAATTTTTACATTATGTTAGCATTTCGTTTTTATTCTGGGCTTAACAATTGTTTTGCTTTTCCCGAAAACTGTGTTATTCTTTCTTCTTTTATTTTTAATTCATTTTCATTTAATTCTTCGTTGACTTCGTTAGATAAAAATGTTACTTCATTATAATAAAAAATACCAAGATTATATTTTAAAGCTGTATTGTTTGGATCGATTTTAAGTCCTGATAAGTACAGTTTTTCAATAAAGTCAAACAGTTCATAAGAGTGTTTTAAATTCAGCACTTTCTCAATTACAGTAATTCTATGTTGATAGGTATTTGTCATTAATTCCTCAAAACTGTATTTGCTAATATTTTTCGAAGCTAATGAAGCATAGTTTGCGAGCTTTTCAATAAGTTGTTCTTCAGATTTAATGCTCATAAAGGGTTGGTCATAATTAAGAATAATTTCATTAATAAACAACGCTGCATAATTATTTGAGAATGCATTTGTTTCCGTCTGAAACCTATCATTGAGCAGTTCATAAAGCCAACTTTTATAAATTAAGACAGATTCTATTTCTTCTGAACTAGAAAAATTTATTTTCTCATTCATAAAACTACTTATCAACTTTATAAATAAGCTATCTGATTTTGATGGGTTCGCAATAGACAAGAGCAAAAAGGCATGTTCGAGCTGCATTTTGTATTCTGGGTTTTTGTTCGAGATATCATTTTTTTTCTTCTCTAGTTCAATTAATTCTTTTTTCTTGTTTTCGTAAAATTTAGAAGAATCAACAAGTATTAATGATTTTAATTCATCAATTAAATAAACTTGAGCGTATTCAAATTTTCTTTTTAATGTCTCTAAACATTTATCTGAGCAGTCTTTTGAGAAAATTATTGGATATTCCTTTTTAATGCTTTCTGTTAACAAATTTTTTGCAGTCTTTTGACCCCAAACAAATGAAGTGAAAAGGCTAAAAACAACCAAAAGCATCAAATATTTAAACTCTCTTCTTATCATACTTAATGAATGCTAACGCTCGGCTATATTTCTGTTTGCATTACCTAGCACAAAAGCAACTAGGTAACCGCCAAGGCATTGTTTAGGCTAAATTAATTATTTTAGACTATCTAAACCATGTTTTGGCGCTATTTTATTAATTACCACTGCTTTTAATTGGTAAATGCAAATTGAATATAGGTTATGTTAGGTGCTGCTTTAATTTTTTAATACGGTGGTTACGGTGGTCAAACCCCACTTCCACTTCAATTTTCCCTAAACAAAATTCACTACAATTTTTTACGTCTTTAGCGTTTTTCCCGCCTTGGGTAAAAGTCCGCGCCACGCAGTACCGCTAAAATTTTGCATTTAAAAAATACAGTGATTCACCCGTGGGATCAGTCCGCCCGAGAATTGGGTTGCCTTGGGTATAGTCCGCCTGAATTTTGGGTTGCCGTGGGTACAGTCCGCCGCACTTAGTACCGTAATAATTTTGCATTTAAAAATACTGTGATTTGCCTTGGGAATTGTCTACCGAAAACTGTGGGGTACTGTGGTTTTCAACCTCCTTTACCAACTTCCGCTTGCACCTAACGTTTGTGTATGTTGTCGTTGCTAGCCCGAAGGGCAGCTATGCAATATACATATTGTTACATACTGTTTTATTTCACAATGTACTATTTTTTAACACCCTACAGCTATTTTTATGTCGTTTTTCTTTCAACTTTCGTTCATTTTGTCTTGGCACAAAACGAACCAAAAACCCAAGACCCGCACAAATAAATGATTTCATCCTGCGCAAAACAAAAGTTCGGCCGAGTGATTTCCTTGCCATTGTCTGCGAAACTTCTCGGTCTCTCTAATGTTTTTACTTGACTTCAAAACATTTCTTTCTGATGGTCAAACCCTTGCAAAAC
>NZ_QKSB01000003.1 GCF_003234935.1 Putridiphycobacter roseus
ACAATGATATCATTGTTCAGCTTTAATTAATAAATTTAATCCTTTAATAATCTGTATCGATTATTTAGGACTAGACAAAATAAGGTAATATAAAAGGATAAGAAATAAAGACTAAATTAGAAAGGCTAATTTGTTTTAAGTCTAAGCTGTGCGATACTTATTACCTTGAAAGTAACCCATAGTCCGGAGCTAAGTCTAGCTTTATTTCTAGTAAATTAATAAAAATCATATACCAAAAAAATATGAGCTCTTTGTATAGTAATTACTACATTTGAGGCAAGCAATAATTTATTGAAATAAAAGTAAAATGATAAAACACATACTTAAGGAAAACCTCATTAGTATCTCTATTCCAAAAAAAGACTTTTCATACAGAATTCCTGTTGAAAAGATTGGTAATACGGTGGATTGGAAAATAGGAAAAAAAAATGAGGAAGGTATTGTTATCAAAAATGTTTCGGCATGGACGCTTCAATTATTTACCAAAAATGTTACAGAGGAAAAGTACGTGAATCAATTTAAAAATATTGTGCAAGAATTCTCGCCTAAAAATAGCATTGATTGGGAGGATACTTTTTTGGCAGTAACGATTCAAAATAGATACAATTGGTTAATGACAACAAATGCAACTGCAGCTAACAAAATGGAAGAGCAAGACATTATTGCTGACTTGAAAAAGAAGTATAAACTTAGCTAAGAAGTACAAGTCTTCTTAAAGTAACCGTATCAAATCGTATATTTATTGCTACATTAAGCATAAAACCATTTGATGAGTACACAGATAACGACCATGACGCTTTTTCGATTTAATAAGAGAAGTGATAAATGGTGGGCATTTAAAATGATGAGACTTGCCATTCCTAGGCTAAAGGAGATAAAAGGATGTACCTTTTTTAAGGTCCTAGGAAGTGGGGCTGGAGAAGGTTTCTCTATATTGCCAGATTTCGGAACTTACGGAATTTTGCAAGTCTGGGATAATGAATCAGTAGCAAATGCCTTTTTTAAATCCGCTGAAATTTTTAAAGAATATCTCCATCATTCTCAAGAACATTGGATCACTTATGCTAAAAATATATCCGGCAGAGGAACATGGTCCGGCGTCGCACCTTTTGAACTAAACGATACAATCGACCCGAAGAATAAAGCCATGCTTGTGATTACCCGTGCTACTGTACGTTTTCGTAGTTTATTAAAGTTTTGGTCCCTTGTACCCATGTCACAAAAATCTTATTTGGGGAATACTGGGCTTTTTTACACGAAAGGTGTAGGAGAGATTCCCATTGTTGAAATGGCGACTTATAGTTTATGGCAGTCAGAAGCTGATTTAATTAAATTTGCTCGCGACCCAAAAGGGCATGGAAAATCTTCGAAACGCGCACAGCATAAAGATTGGTTCAAAGAAAGCTTATTTTCCCGTTTTCAACCTTATAGAATGGAAGGGACTTGGGCTGGTCTAGATTTCAAAAAAATACAACTTCATTTTAACCTCTAAGTAAACTATAAATCTGTTTTCTAATGTTTCTACTGAAGAATTACCTCCCAATGATCAATAGTTTAAAATTACAAAACCTAAGAGACCAGCTACAAAAATAAGTCCGTATCCGATCAGAATATATTTCCTTAAAAGTTTACTCCCAGTCCAAAGCGCTATACCAATTTTTACGAGGGTATTACACAAAGTTGCAAGTAAAATGGCGTTTTGTGCGATTGATATAGACAAAGATTCCCCTGCTAATTTAGATACAGATATGGTTATCGCATCTATATCGGTTAATGATGCAATGGCACTAGATATAAAAATTCCCTTTGTTCCAAATTGTTGGTTGGCATAACTGACTAAAAACAATATGCCTGTATATAATATGCCAAAAAATAAAGCCTCTTTCAAGTTTAATGCTTCTCCAAGTGGGAATTCTGTTTTAACTTTCGCTTGTGTTTCTTGTTTTTTATAAAAGTAAATGGATATGCCTATGCCTGTGATAAAAATTAAAGCCATAGGTAGAAGTAACCCTGAAAGTAATTCTCGGTTAAAAATACTTACCCAAACTACTACCCGGACTACCATGATTGTAGAGGCGGATAAAATGGCTATGGCACAATTTTTAGACAAAGCAGGTACCTCTTTACTCTTTTTCGAAAAGACCCATGTAACTACGGTACTAGAGACTAAACCGCCAAGAATGCCTGTAAATAAAATGCCCCTATCACTTCCTAAAAATTTCATGAGTAGGTAACCCGCAAATCCAAGTCCCGAAGTAAGTACGATAACCCAGCCTAATTCTCTTGGGTTAAAAACAGCATAGGGACCATAAGTTTCATTTGGTAAAAATGGGAATATTAAAAGCGCGATAACAACAAATTTGATAAAGGCATATAATTCAGAAGGCGTAATTTGACCAATGATGCGCTTTAATTTTACCTTTAAAGATAACAGTACCACTAAGATGACCATAATACCAAGACTTTCCTGAATAAAACCTGAAAATGTGGTAACTCCTAATAGGTATGCCAGTAAAGTAGCAAATTCTGTGGTCCCTCCAATTTCTCCCTTACGGGCACTTATCCAATAAGAAACGGTGACCATACTTAATGTAGCTAAAAAGCCAGCGAAAATAATCCATGGCGTATATATTTCACTAACAAATGCAGCTAAAAAACCTAAAATAACAACTAAGGAAAAAGTACGTACTCCAGCAAAGTTTTCCCCCTTTTCATTTAAAGCAGCATGTTCTCTTTCTAATCCAATGACAAAACCAATGCCAGCCGAAATTAATAATCGAATGAAAAACTCGAATTGTGTAATTTGAAAACTATCGGTTTGAATGACAAAGGCTTCTTCCATGGCGTTAGTCAAAAGTATCCATGAAAACTTAAATGACACCTGATTTTAGTCATTTAAATTAATTTTTTTAACTGTCATTTTACATGTGTTATGGTGTAAATAGATACTATTTTCTTTTTTAGAAAGAATTTTTCTATACTTATCGACTTTGTTTATAAGTGTTTATCGTGTTGTTGCTATTGGTGACCATTTTTTATCCTTAAAATTAAGGCGACATATAACTATGCATGGTAAGTTCGTTTTTATCCTTTATGGGATAGATACTATTTAAAGAACACTTCGCTTAGTTGCTATAATTATTTTATCTTAGTATTTTGGAGGCATCCACCCGATAAAAGCGGTAAAGTTTGCGGACGAAAAAATGTTGTAAAATAAACCATATGAAAACTTTTTTAATCTTATTCGCCAGTCTAATTTCCACTTCGTTGTTGGCACAAAATATTACTGGACAGTGGAACGGTCTGTTAAAAGTACAAGGAGTACAACTTAGATTGGTTTTTAATGTTGATAAATCTGATAATGGGTATACCGCTACCATGGATAGTCCAGATCAAGGTGCAACTGGAATACCAGTTACGCAAACCACCTTTGAAAACCCAACCATAAAATTTGAAGTAGCAAGTGCCGGACTGGAATATATAGGGGAGTTGAAAGAGGATGAAATTATTGGGGTTTTGAAACAAGGAGGACAAGAGTTTCCGATTGATTTGTCGAGGACCAAGATAGAAAAAGAAACAATTAGAAGACCACAAGAGCCGATTGCGCCTTACGATTATTATCAAGAAGCGGTAACCTTTCCTAATAAATCCGCAGATATTACCTTGGCTGGAACTTTAACCCTTCCAAAAAAGAAAGGAAATTTTCCTGTCGTGGTACTTATTTCAGGAAGTGGACCACAAAATAGAGACGAAGAATTAATGGGACATAAACCATTTTTAGTTTTGGCAGATTATTTAACCAAAAATGGGATTGCAGTTTTAAGGTATGACGATAGAGGTGTCGCAGAATCAACAGGTGATTTCAAGTCCGCTACTTCAGCTGACTTTGCAACGGATGTAGCAAGTGCCATAACTTATTTAAAAACTAGAAAAGAAATTAATAAAAATAAAATTGGCCTGATTGGGCATAGTGAAGGTGGCTTGATTGCACCCATGGTGGCTTCAAAATCGACAGATGTGAGCTTTATGGTGTTGTTGGCTGGACCTGGCATTAAAGGGGATCAGTTGTTATTATTACAGCAAGCTTTAATCACTAAAGCTTCTGGTGTATCGGATGCAGAAATAAAAAAACTGACGGATACTAATAAACAGTTATTTGAATTGGTAAAAAAAGAGGATGATCTAGAGAAATTAAAATCCAATTTATCGCACTTTTTTCGTACTACTTTAGAAAATGATTCCTTGATGGAGATCCCAAGCAACATGAGTAAAGAAGATTTTGTAAGTACGCAAATTAATCAAGTGATGAGTCCATGGATGCTTTATTTCATTAAGTCAGATCCAGCAATTACGCTAGAGAAGGTAAAATGTCCTGTTTTGGCAATTAATGGAGAGAAGGATTTACAAGTCTCTCCAAATGAAAATCTTACAGGCATTAAAAATGCTTTAGCCAATGGAGGTAATGAAAAAGTGACGACGAAAGAAATACCTAATTTAAATCATTTGTTTCAAGAATGTAAAACTGGGCTTCCAGCAGAGTATGCTACTATTGAACAAACTTTTTCACCTGTAGCATTGGCTTTAATTTTGAATTGGATACAATTGGAGGTGAAATAAATTCCTGCACTACCTGCCAGTACCTCCTTGTAAGTTCTATTAACGGATAGTTTAATAGGTTTTTACGTGTTGTGTTGTGTTGTGGTAACTAAAATTATTGTTTAGGTCTCTTTTAATTCATTAAATCATTAAATATACTGACCTGTATCAGCTACAATGGCATTATTTCATTCTAATTTTACGCCCTAGAATTATACTTGTCCATACAGCATAATGGAAAGTAGCACTATTGGTTAAAAATTTAAACTGGATAAAATGTGGCATAAAATTACCTTAAATACTATTGTTTTTTTTAGCTTTTCTTTTTTTAGTTTTGGTCAAGAAATACTTGATTTGGATGCTGCTGTTGCAATATCTTTGGCTAATAATTACGACCTTAAATTGGCAGAAAAAACCCTAGAGAAATCGGCAAATAATCAAAGTATTTACAATTCTGGTTTTTTACCAACAGCAACCCTCAGCGGTAACGGAAATTATGCCAATAGTAATTTAAAATTGACAGATAATGCAGCTAATGATATCGTGATTAATGATGTCGCCACTAAAAATTATAGTGGTTCGGTGGGGATAAATTATTTAATTTTTAACGGGACAAGAAAAGTGCAATATGACCAATTTAAAAAGATGTATGAACTGGCAGATGTGCAACAAAAAAGACAAGTTGAAGTTACACTGATTAATGTTTATAATTCATTTTTTAACGTGGCAAGAAATCAAGAACAAAAATATACACTTGAAGCCGCTTACCAAGATTCCAAGGAAAGACTGGAAAGGGTAAAAGCCCAATTTACTTATGGTAAAAAATCGAAACTAGATGTGCTAAATGCAACAGTAGATGCGAATTCTGATAGCATTCAAATCTTAAATATTAACCTGCAACTTATAAAAAATAAAAGGACTTTAAATTTTCTTCTTGGAAGGGATATTAACTATCCATTTGAAGTGAACACAGCAGTAGTTTTAGACGAGGATTTAGCCTACGAAGTGCTGTATGAAAATATGCTAAAGGGGAATATGCAATTAAAAGAGTCGGCATTTAATATGGAAGTTTTAAACTATGACTTAAAGAAGAGCCAATCAAATTACCTTCCTTCCTTGTCTACATCAGTTTCTTATGGTCTAAATTATGGCGATAATGGACCAACAACCGTATACCCTTATCAAGTTAGCAATGGACTAAGTGCGGGTTTATCTTTGAGTTGGAATATTTTTGATGGAGGTACGACTAAAGTCAGGGTGCAAAACGCAAAAATAGATTTAGAAGCACAAGTTTTAAATGAGGAAATATTAAAAACAACACTTGAAAGCCAACTGGCTAATTACTGGACGGAGTACATTACCCAAAAAATTATCATAAGAAATGAAGAGTTAAATGTGGTGGTAAGTGAACAAAATTTTCTAAAATCAAACGAACAATTTGATCTCGGACAGATATCCTCTTTTGATAACCGACAAGCACAACTTAATTTAATTAATACCCAATTGAATTTATTAAACGCAAAGTACAATGCAAAATTATCGGAATTACAAATGAAGATAATGACTGCAAATCTAATTAAATAATTAAAAATGAATATGCAAAAGAAGAGAGTAAGGAGCATAATAATCTGGAGTATTGTAGTGATTTTACTTGGCTTATTTGTGTACAAACAGTTCATTCAAAAAGATCCCGTTTATATAGCCATTCAAAAAGAAGTGACGCTAGAAGAAACTCTTTATGCAGAAGTTTCGGCAACTGGAACTATTAATCCTATTGAACTCGTGGATGTTGGGACGCAGGTTTCAGGAATCATTTCTGAAATATTAGTAGATTTTAATGATCGCGTAAAGTCGGGACAGGTTTTAGCTAGAATGGATAAACGAATCTTAACTTCTTCTTTAAAGGAAAGTAGGTCCAACCTTTTGAAGGCGGAGGTAACCCTAAAGCAATCGAAGCGAGAACTAGATAGAAATACCAAACTCTTTAGTAAGGGGTTTATTGCAGAAATTGAATTGGAAAATGCGCAATATGATTTTGACAACGCTGAAGCAACTTATAATGTCGCAAAACTTCAATTGGATAAGAATGAAGTTAATTTAGGCTATGCAAATATCGTTTCTCCCATTGATGGTATTGTAATTTCCAAAAATATTGATGTCGGTCAAACCATTGCCGCTTCTTTTACTACGCCAATTTTGTTCAGTATTGCGAATGATTTAAAACAAATGAAAATTGAAGCAAGTGTGGATGAGGCAGATATTGGGATGGTAAAACCTGGTCAAAAAGTATTTTTTACGGTTGATGCTTTTCCCGAAGACTTATTTGAAGGGGTGGTAAAACAAGTACAATTGGAACCTACTGTGATCCAAAATGTAGTTACTTATAATGTGATTGTTATTATTCAAAACCCAGATTTAAAACTAATGCCTGGAATGACAGCAACATTAATTATTCGGACTAAAGAAAATCCTGTCTCTTTAGCTGTACCTAATGCGGCTTTATCGTTTTTTCCGAGTGAAGAAGACATCAAACAGTTAAATAAAAAGCATTTTAAAATAGAAGCATTAAACCAAACTGATAAAAGTACTGTGTGGGTCATAAATGAACAAAAAATGAGTGAAAAAAGTGTGCTTGTTAATTTTACCAATGGTATTCGATCTGCTATTTCTGGAGAATTAAATGCTGGAGATTCTGTCATTACCAATATTAATATGACTATTGGGGAAAAGAAAAGTGGTAGCTTTTTTAGTGAAAACAAAGAGGAAAAATAAAAATGGCTAAATGTGTAATTGATATTAACCACATCACAAAAGTGTTTAACCCTGGCGAAAATGAGGTACGGGCACTGAATGATGTCTCTTTAAAGATTTTTGAAGGGGAATTTGTTTCCCTCATGGGAGCAAGTGGTAGTGGAAAATCAACTTTGTTGAATATTTTAGGATGCCTAGATCAGCCAACTTCAGGGACTTATTTTTTGGATGGCGAAGAAGTTAATGGCATTTCAAAAGCTGCTATTTCGAGAATTAGAAATAGAAAATTTGGTTTTGTTTTTCAAGCTTATAATTTATTACCCAAGACTACTGCATTGGAAAATGTAGAACTTCCTTTATTATATAATAGTGATATTAGTAGTAGTTTGAGACGGAAAAAAGCCAAGGAAGCACTTGTGAGCGTCGGATTGGCAAAGCGAATCTATCATAAAACAAATGAATTGTCAGGTGGGCAACAACAAAGAGTAGCTATTGCTCGAGCCTTAGTAAATGAACCAAAAGTGATTTTTGCAGATGAGCCTACTGGTAATCTAGATTCAAAAACAAGTTATCAAATAATGGAACTTTTTCAAAATTTAAATGAAAAAGGAATTTTAATTGTAATGGTGTCTCATGAACCCGATATTGTAGAAATGTCAAAAAGAAAAATTATTCTCCATGATGGAAAAGTGATAGAAGATGATGAAATAATTAACCCGAAAAATGCACACGAATTATTTGTGGCCGCCAATAAAAAATGAAAATATTAGATCTATTAGCATCTGCTTTACGCTCCATTAATCGAAACCGATCTAGGTCTTTACTTACCATGCTAGGAATAATAATTGGGGTTGCCTCGGTGATTGGTATGCTTGCGTTAGGAAGCGGTGCAAGTGATAGTATTAAAGGGGAACTGGGTAAGCTTGGTACTAATTTAATCATGATTCGACCAGGTGCCGATCAACAAAGAGGTGTTAGTTCAGATGTTACTAATGCTGAAGTGCTGAAGGAAACCGACATCAAAGCAATTCTTAATTTATGTCCCACAGTAAACTTTATCTCTCCTGTAGTCCAAACAAAAAGTCAGGCTGTTTTTGGCTCCAATAATTGTCGACCTTATGTAACTGGTGCGTATAGAGATTATTTTTTCATGAATAATTATGCCATTAAATTGGGACAGTTGTATGATGATAGAACCGGTAAATCATTACAAAAAGTTTGTGTGATTGGAAAAACTGTTGCGGAAGACTTATTTGTCAATGAAAAAGAAGCAGTGGGAAATATTATTCGGATTGATAAAATTCCATTTAGAATTATTGGTGTCTTGGAAGAGAAAGGAGAAACAATGGGGATGGATGGCGATAATATTATTATCGCTCCATTTAGAACCGTTCAAAAACGTTTATTAGGTTTATCTTATGTACACGTAATTCATGCGGCAACTAAAGATGAAAATGATGTGGATAAAGCAGTTTCTGAAATTGATGACGTGATGCGTGGTTTTCTAAAAAAGGTAAGTGGTGGAGAACCACAATATCAAATTGCTACCCAAAAAGAAATGTTAGATGTCATGGGGACTGTACTAGATATGCTGACTTTATTGTTAGCAGCTATTGCAGGTATTTCTTTAATTGTTGGTGGTATTGGAATCATGAATATCATGCTAGTATCGGTTACGGAAAGAACACGTGAAATTGGCTTGAGATTGGCTGTCGGTGCGCCCTCTAATGTAATACTCTGGCAGTTTTTAATTGAATCTATTGTGATTAGTTTAATTGGGGGCATTATTGGAATATTACTCGGTTATGCCTTGGCCGAAATAGGAGGGAATGTTATGGATATGGATGCAGAAGTAACCATGTCTTCCGTTTTAATGGCTTTTGGATTTTCTTTTATGGTAGGTATCATTTTTGGTTTTTTTCCTGCAAGAAAAGCCGCAAAATTAAATCCAATTCAAGCGTTGAGACACGAATAGAATTTTTCAGATTATCCCTTTATGCATGGACCAGCTTTTGATCCTTGTGATCTGTTACAAGTAACGCTTTTCCCTTTGCCGGTTTTTATAAAAGAGACATTCTTTTTGTATAATTTTAGGCGCCAAAAAATAAAAAGACGCTCAACCATTTGAGCGTAAATTTTAACATCCAAAATTTATACAGATTCTATCTTTTATTTTGTGACTTATTATATAAAAAATTAAAAATGAAAGTTCATCTTGACCAATTAATAGGTCTTCTCTTTTTTACGCTGCTGTGTCAACCAGTATGCTGGTCACAAATATCACCACCCGGTCTGGGCAAAGTAAATGCTGCAGAATGGATGGCCGTTGGGTTAAAACAAAAAATTGGTACTAAATGGCATTTAAATGCAGCAACCTATTTTGGAATGGGTCGAAGCAGTCTTCCCGATAATTATAATCCTTTTAAAAGGCCTGTATTATTTGTTTTAAACCAAGAGTTTAGTCATTCCTTTAAAAATAAATGGACGTATTCAGTTGCGGTAAGCGCAAGAATTCAAGAAAGGTATAATTCAACTTTCCCTTATGAATTAGCTAATCCAGCAGTAAAAAAAGAACGCCGTTTTTATAGTCGTTTTACTTACGCTAAAGCACTAAATAAGCTAAAATATGCTTTCACCTTTCGACCAGAAATGCGATTTTTTAATTATGCATTGGTAAATGTAAATCTCGAATCTGCACAACTCCGTTTTCGTTTTAATGCTAAAGCATATTATTACTTGAATACTTTAAAAACACATAAATTAATTTCAAGTGCAGAAATGCTTTTTGCAAGTAGTAAACGAATAAATGAAGACTGGGGTCAATTGGGATATAAGGAATGTCGATTTTGTTTGTACTATTCCATTTATATACCCAAACAAAAAATGGAGATAAATTTTGGATATATGAACGAAATTATTGACCTTTCAAATGTTACAGATGTTAATTATTTGGCTTTTGATGTCACCATCATTGATCCATTTCATTTGAATTAGTTATTTTGTAACGACATGTATCCATTAATAAAAATATAAGTGACTAATATTTTAGACTTAAATAAGTCACAAATTATAGGATTGAATAAAATAGTACCAATGGAATGGGACTTTGATTATGAGTCTTTTTTAGAAACATACGTGGATGAAGATTTTTTTAAAGCTTTTTTAATAATTGAAAATGAGGAGGTCGTTGGGGCTGGAAGCTTGTTAGCAAAAGGACGTGTTGGTTGGCTGGGGAATATAATGGTGCATCCCAATTTCAGAAACAAGGGCTTTGGTAAATTAATTACCCAACATTTAATAAACGAATTAAAGGGGAAGGGATGTAAAACCCAATTATTGATTGCAACCCCAATGGGAGCTCCTCTCTATCAAAACTTTGGTTTTAAAAAGAGGAGTAAATATTTAGCTTTTAAAACATGGAAAACTATTCCCTTTCCTACAACAAAAAATATCAGAAACCTACGTGAAAAAGACTTAAATAGGGTAGTGGAAATAGATCAAATCGCTAATGGTGAGGATAGAAGGCATTTAATCCAAAAATTTTACCACAAAGGATTGGGCTATTTTAATGAAGAAAATAAATTACGTGGTTTTTATTTACCCTGTTTTGCAAGAGGTCCTATTATTGCAATGGATAAAAGTGCTGGATTAGCTTTGTTACAATTAAAACACAGCAAGGTAGGACAAGTATCTTTAATTCCAATGGAGAATATTCCAGCGATACAATTATTAAAAAAATAGGGAGTTAAATCGGGTGAAAGTTTTAGTAGAATGTTACTGGGGGAGGATAACAATAGAGACCCTAAACTTTGCTATTCCTATGCTAGTGGTTATTGTGGATAATAAGCAGACATTTTATTTAAGTTGCTTTCCTTAAAGATCTAAATATTTGTAACCTCTATTATGAAGACTATATCTACAGCTTTCAAACATATGTCATACCTATTTATGACAAAGCTCAATTTATAACTAATCGCTTAATCGTATATTTACGATAAGGGATATGAAAAGAAATATTGAGACAATTATTTACAAAGAAAATACAGAAGCTTTAGCCAAAATAGCAAAAGCCTTGGGGCATCCGACAAGGATTGCAATTTTAAAGCATTTGGATAAACAGTCCTGCTGTTTTACTGGTGACCTAGTGGATGTTTTTCCTTTGGCGCAATCTACCATTTCTCAGCATTTAAAAGAATTAAAGAATGCAGGACTAATCCAAGGAGAATTAGAACCGCCTAAGATAAAGTACTGTATTAATCCAGAGAATTGGAAAGCTGCAAAATTGCTGTTTCAACAATTTTTCGAATGATATTATTTATTATAACCTTTTCGTTTACAGACGAAAATTAAATACAATGACCATGCAAAAAGTAATTAAAATTTTAGGGACTGGCTGTCCAAAATGTAAAGCAATGACCGCTGTAGTAAAGGAAGCGGTAGCAGATAATAATATAGATGCTAGTATTACAAAAGTGGAAGATATAATGGAAATAATGAAATTTAATATCATGACAACACCTGCTTTGGTCATTGATGATGTGGTTTCCATAAAAGGACGAGTGCCTTCAAAAAAAGAAGTGGTAGATCTTTTAAAATAAAGGAAGATGATTTATCAAATTCACGCGGCCTCTATTTCTAACCAAGATGCGGAAATAAAAATAAAAGAATCTAAAATAGATTTTGGAACCACAACCAAAACTGCGAAAATTTTGCCAAATCCAGCAGAATTATTCTTAGGATCATTTGCAGCTTGTATGTTGAAAAATGTAGAAAGGTTTTCTTTAATGATGCAGTTTACTTTCTTAAAAGCAGAAGTGGAAGTGAAGGCAATAAGATTAGAAAACCCACCAAGAATGGAGAATATATTGTATGAATTAACCATTTATACAGATGATTTAAATATAAATACAGTATTATTAAAAAAGAATATTGAAAACCACGGTACCATTTACAATACCATAAAGTTATCCAGTAAAATTTCCGGTACCATAAAGACTATAAAAAATGTTTAATTGGTTGCAAAATTTTTCAGACTGGTTGATCTATACTATTTTTAATGTTGGTGAAGACACCCATTTAGGTACAGCGTTGAACTTCTTTGTTTTTGATACATTGAAAATTCTAATTTTGCTATTTATAATTGTGTTTTTTATGGGGATTGTAAACGCTTACTTTCCAATTGAAAGACTGAAAAATTATTTAAATAAGAAAAAACTATATGGTTTGGAATACTTTTTTGCTTCCATTTTTGGTGCCATTACGCCTTTTTGTTCTTGCTCTTCCGTCCCCTTATTTATAGGGTTTGTACAAGGTGGAATTCCTTTAGGTGTTACTTTTTCATTTTTAATTACCTCTCCTTTGGTAAATGAAGTTGCGGTAGCTATGTTTATTGGCATGTTTGGATTAAAAGCGACCATAATTTACGTGGTATCCGGTATTATTTTAGGGACAATTGCTGGTTGGTTACTTGGTAAATTTAATCTAGAATATTTACTTTCTGATTGGGTGAAAAAAATCCTTGAAAATAAAATACAACATAGGGAGTACGCAGGTGAAAAAAGGACTTTTTACCAACGTATTCCAGAAATTACAAAAAGTGCTTGGGATATTGTAAAAGGGGTTATTGTTTATGTCATTATCGGAATTGCTATTGGTGCGGCAATGCATGGTTATGTCCCTGAAAACTTTTTTAATCAATATTTAGGTGGTGGAGAATGGTGGACTGTGCCACTTGCCGTTATTCTTGCTGTTCCTATGTATGCCAATGCTGCAGGGATTGTACCTGTCATTCAGGTTTTCGTCGCCAAAGGAGTTCCGCTAGGCACGGCAATTGCTTTCATGATGGGCACTGTTGGTTTATCTATTCCTGAAGCGACTTTACTTAAAAAGGTGATGTCCTTAAAATTGATAGCGATCTTTTTTAGCGTGGTAACAATCTGTATCATTTTTTCAGGTTATTTATTTAACCTTATTTTATAAAAATGGATGAAGAACGATCATATAGCATTAAATTAATGCAACGCTTTGTGAAACCTAGTAATTAAGAAATAAAAATAAAAATGTAATGACCAAAAATAGCTTGTACGCTTTGCTAATGCTTATACCACTGTTTGGTTGTCAATCAGTAGCAAATAAGCAGGTAGATAAAGACCGTATTGTAATTGAAGAAAAATTACCAATCATCAAGGTGTTGGATACCGATTTTTCAAAAGGAAGATTGACTTTAGTACACGAGATAAATCTGCATGATCTAGAAAAATTCCATGGACATTTATGTGACGGACTAGTGGTAGGATTTCTCGGTATACAAGAAGGTTTAGAAGTTCTTTATCCAAATGGTGTTATTGACCGGACAAATACAAGAATTGTTAGCAAAAGTTCTCCTTGTCTTACTGATGTCGCCATTTATGTAACAGGAGGAAGATACCAGTATAACTCATTTTATGTGGATGATGAAATACAGAATGGTTTCTATATTATACAACGTAAGGACAATAATGAATCTGTTAAGGTGCAATTAAAAAAAGGTGTTAAACCAGCGCAAATTGATGTTTTAGGGGGGAAAGCTATACTTGGGGATTTGCCACCTTGTGCATTAGATACACTTAAATTTTTAGAAGATGAATTTTCAAAAAAATTGCTATCCACGAATCCAAAAGAAAATTTTTCTATCACGAAATTAAAGGATTTCAAATGGAATCCTATTTTAAAAAATACTTATATAAAAACAGATATAATAAATAAAAATAAATCAAAATGCACCAAATAATAAACAATATTAAAATTTGAAACTATGCGTAAAACGATTAACTTTTTGACCTTATTTAGCCTCGGGATAATATTTATAGCTTGTAATGAACCGAAAAAAATAGAAGAACAAGCGCCTGCAAAAGACATTTCAAAAATTGAAGTATTAGACTTTCATTCTACCCATAGATGTATGACTTGTAATGCGATTGAAGCAAATACAAAATATACTTTAGATACTTATTTTTCAAAAGAAATGGCAAATAACAGAATTACCTTTCAAACGATTAATGTAGATGATGTCGAAAATGAGGCAATGGCGATAAAATTTGAGGCCGCTGGCACAGCTTTGGTCTTGAATGTAATAAAAGATGGAAAGGAAACACAAATTGATTTAACTGATTTTGCGTTCATGAATGGTAACGACCAAGAAGTATTTTCTAAAGCATTAAAAGCTAAATTAGAAACAGCACTTAAATCAATCTAGATGGATTTTTTACAATCTCTTTTAGAGAATTATAATATCCCCATTCTAACGGCTTTTGTACTCGGCTTAATGACCGCTATCAGTCCTTGTCCACTTGCTACTAATATTACAGCTACGGCATATATTGCTAAAAATATAGCCAATAAAAGAAAGGTTTTTATTAGTGGATTACTTTATTCTTTAGGGAGGGCTTTTAGCTATACGGTTATTGGATTAATATTATATTTCGGTGCTAGTAAGTTCCATGTAGCTCGGTTTTTTAATCAAAATGGTGAAAAGTTCCTTGGTCCATTATTAATTATTATTGGATTGATTATGCTCAATGTAATCCAACTTAAGTTTTTGGGAAAGTTAAATTTTCAAGAAAAACTAGCTGAAAAATTTAAAGATAAAGGCCTTTTGGGTTCATTTTTAATCGGTGTTGTATTTGCTTTAGCTTTCTGTCCGTATAGTGGTGCATTATTTTTCGGCATGTTAATTCCCATGAGTATTGCTTCGGCAGATGGGCTCTATTTACCTTTCATTTTTGCTTTTGGTACGGGTTTACCTGTGATTTTATTTACTTACTTGCTTGCATTTACTGCAGGTAAAGTAGGAGCCTTTTACCATAAGATTACAAAAATTGAAAAAGTATCTCGTATTATAGCTGGCTGGGTTTTTATTGGTACAGGTTTATATTATGTTTCCATTTTTATGGGAGTATTTTAAACGATAGTCTCCTAGTACCCCCTGAAAAATTCAATGTACAATTAGTTTTTAATTGCTCAATTACAAAAGATGTGAGGGGTATTATTCGTAGGAAAGGGATAAATGTATTCGGATTTTAAAATAAGTATAGCAATATATAGGTTTTATTCTTATTCATCCATAAGAATGGGTAAGCGCAGGTGAGTAATTGGTTTTTCTCAAACTTCGTTTTTTGAGTTTTGGGGTTTCTCTCAAACTGCGTTTTTCGAGTTTTGAGGATTTTCTCAAACTGTGTTTTCGGGTTTTGGGGTTTTTCTCAAACTGCGTTTTTCGAGTTTTTGGGTTTTCTCAAACTGCGTTTTTCGGGTTTTGAGGATTTTCTCAAACTGTGTTTTTCGGGTTTTGGAGTTTTCTCAAACTGCGTTTTTCGAGTTTTGGGGATTCTCTCAAACTGCGTTTTTCGGGATTTGGGGATTTTCTCAAACTGCGTTTTTCGAGTTGGGGTTTTTTCTCAAACTGCGTTTTTTGGGTTTTGAGGATTTTCTCAAACTGCGTTTTTCGAGTTTTGGGGATTCTCTCAAACTGCGTTTTCGGGATTTGGGGATTTTCTCAAACTGCGTTTTTCGGGTTTTGGGGATTCTCTCAAACTGCGTTTTTCGGGTTTTGGGGTTTTGGGGATTCTCTCAAACTGCGTTTTTCGAGTTTTGGGGATTCTCTCAAACTGCGTTTTTCGGGATTTGGGGATTTTCTCAAACTGCGTTTTCGAGTTCTGAGGATCTTCTCAAACTGTGTTTTCGGGTTTTTGGTTGATTAATTCCTTATCCTCATTTCATTCGGATAAGTTCATTGATCCCATTTAGGGGGAGAGGATGCAATCAAAAAGTCTACAATTGGCGAAAAGCCAATTGTACTTTTATTTTTTGTCATTTTAATTCCTCAAACTACGTTTGGGAATTAATCTACCAAAAAATAAAAGTCTATTTGCAAATGCAAATAGACTTTTTGATTGCAGTGAGGAAGGGATTCGAACCCCCGATACATTGCTGTATACACGCTTTCCAAGCGTGCGCCTTAAGCCACTCGGCCACCTCACTATAATTGAAGGGCACAAATATGCAAATAAATTTATTGACTTGGTTAAAAAAAATAACATTTTATTAACACTTAGTTAGATATTAAAATCTTTATATTTGCAGAAATTTTGTTTTGATAACCTAGATGAATGATAATAAAACTCATTCTGAAACCATTACAAAATAGTTGAGTGAAAATATTTGTGTGAAAAATTATTTTTTTAGTTTATTAAAATCTTACCTATTTGTTTTTTGTCTTTTCGGGATGCAATGGTCTTCTTTTAGTCAAATTGTAATCAATGCTAATGGATGTTCTCCTTTAGAATTATTTGATACTTCTAATCCTTGGATTATGGGTGGGTCAAATTCTTCTTGGACCTGGGCGAATCCAAATAAACTCCAAATCATGGACGATATTAGTATAGGGGGCAAAGCAATTCTTTTAGGTGGTAATACACCTACATCTACTTATAATACGAATGAAAATTCTTGGGCCATGAGTCCAGAGTTTGATCTTTCTGCTGTTAATAATCCATTCATTAGTTTTAATTTTTTCTGGTCAAATGAAGGAAGTGATAACAATGATGAAATTTGGATGGAATACAGTTTAAATAATGGTGGAACATGGGCTGAATTAGACCCGTCTATTGGTACTGGAACTTGTTACGATCAAAATTGGTATAACTATCCAGATAACTGGGGTGGAAATAATGGCGGATGTTCTTCTGGTACCGGTGGTCCAACAGATTGGGTTTCGGTTAGAAAATGTATCAACCTCTTATCCAACGAACCTAGCGTTCGCTTTAGATTTAGACTTTCAGCGAACGGTTCTTGTGAGAATTATGGTGCAGCAATGGATAATTTTCAAGTGTGTGATGTAACTGTCACTGCTGCTGCTACCTACCAATGCGGTCCACAACCTTTTGAAATTGAATTTACAGATGCCTCTTTTATTTGTCCAACGGATTGGCAATGGGATTTTGGAGATGGTTTTACTTCAACAGTTCAAAATCCAATACATACTTACGCGCAAGCTGGTACTTATCAAGCTACTTTAATTGTTGGTACTTCTACTGTTTTGTCAAGTGCATGTGGTGGACCAGTGCATGATACACTTCATTTTAATGTAGATGTTTTTGAACTTATTGTGGATTCCTTATTCAATGCTTCCTGTATAGGGAGTGATAATGGACAAGCATTTATTGGAAGTGTAGGAATGAGTACAGCGCTTGATTATGCATGGACACCAGCTCCTGGAACAGGTCAAAATACAAATATTGGTGGTGGATTGTCCCCCATAACTTATGCTGTAGTTGGAACTAGTCAACTTAGACCTAGTTGCGTTTCTACTATTAGTTTTAGTATTACTGAACCTACACAAATTTCTGCGGTTGTAACATCCGTGAATTCAACATGTACTGGTCCTTGTGATGGATCCTTAAGTGCTGTAGTTTCTGGTGGTACTCCACCGTATAACGTAGTTTGGCAACCTTTGAACTTAGTGGGAAGTACGGTTCAAAATGTTTGTCCCGATACTTACGATTTAACCATTACGGATAGCAATGGTTGTGTAGAAACTATGGTGAATGCAGCTACAATTACTTTTATTACCAGTGCAATGATTATTCCTATTGCAGATGAAGATGTTTGTCAATTGGAACAGTTAGCAATCCCTCCTTTTGCTTATAGTACCACTAATACAAATGCAACATGGGAAGTGCTAGAAGGTATAGATGTTGGATTTGGAATTACGGGCTCAGGAAATATTCCGAGTTTTAATGCCATTGGTACAAATAGTTTATTGACTGTGAATATAAAAGTGACCCCTGTTGCTAATGGTAGTTGCATAGGTATAACAGATACTTTTAAAATTAATATCCATCCAGCTCCAATAGTTGATTTTTCTTCAGCAGATACGGCTGGTTGTGTTTCGAAAGAAGTAAATTTTAACCTTCTAAATTATAACCCTAATTATACTTATTTTTGGGATTTTGGAAACGGTCAGTCTGACTTTAATGCAAATACAGGGACGCAAAGTTATAACAGTGGATCATATGATGTTTCTTTAAGTGTGGTGACTAATTATTGTGCCACTACTTTGGTTAAAAGTAACTACATTAATGTGTATCCTGCACCCAAGGTAGACTTTAGCTTTTCTCCTGGAAAAATAGATCCAACGAATCCGCAAATATATTTTAATAACTTATCTGAAAATGCCAACACTTACGCTTGGGACTTTGGTGATGGAATAGGAGCAAGTACTACCGAATCTCCGACTTATATTTATGAAAATAAATCGGCAGATTCTTATATCATTAATTTGGTGGCATCCAATGCAAGTTGTTCTGCTGAAATTAGTAAATCCATATTCTACGAAGAAAGCGTGTTGATATATGTTCCTAATGCTTTTACACCAGATAATAATGGAAATAATGATAGCTTTAAACCGATTGTAGAAAGTGGTATTGATATTTATGACTATGAATTAAATGTCTTTAATAGATGGGGGGAACTGGTTTTTCAATCTTTTGATCCTGTTTATGGCTGGGATGGCTGTTATGGTAATGATTGTGATCAGCCTCTTGGTGTTTATACGTGGAAAATATATTATCATTTAGAAAATAATGCCACAAGAAAAGAACGCTATGGTACTGTCTTATTATTAAAATAATTCGCTAAATAAGTACCCATGGTAAAACAACCTTGGAGTAAGTAACCTCCTGTTGGGGCATCCCAATCCAACATTTCGCCTATTACAAATTGATTTGGTAATTGCTGTAATTCAAAATGAGCATTGACCGATTGTAATGCTACGCCACCAACTGTTGATATAGCAGCGTCTATTGGTCCTAATGCATAAATTTTAAGGGGAATGTTTTTTATTAAATGAGCTAATTGGTCCGGATCAGTATAGGTAAATTTATCTGAATTAAACCGGATAAGTTCGAGGGCTACTTTTGTTAGTTTTAATTGTTGCTTCACATGAGCAGTCCAATTACCATTTTTAAACCCAGCTAGTTTTTCAATAATTTTGTCAATTGTGATTCCTGGTTTTAAGTCTAAATACACTAAAGCAGTACCATTTGTATTTAAGGATGTTCTGACGTCATTACTTAAAGCGTAAATTGCATTTCCTTCCATTCCATTCTTCGTAACAACAAGTTCTCCTTTCACTTGTTGCTGAGACGATTTAACGGCAATATTTTTTAAAGGAGTACCTGCAAATAAGCCAATATTGGAGTGCGACCAATCGATTAGCATTTCGCAATTCGAGGATTGAAATGGATGACATGTAATGCCTGCCTTTTGGAATATATTCAACCAATGACCATTTGATCCTGTTTTTTGCCAACTATTTCCTCCCATGCAAAATACTGCCATGTCAAAAGCAACTTCCTTTTGATCATTTTCAGTTTTGAATAACAGCTTTGTATAGTCTGCATTCCAGCCTTGCCATTTGTGAGCACTAGCAATGGTAATATCCTTTTCTTTAATTACCTTCAATAATTCATTTAATACTTCAATAGGCTTAATAGGGGGGACCGGAAAAACCCTTTTACTGCTTCCAATAAAGGTTGGGATATGTAATTCTTTTAAGTAATGTTGAAAGAATAAATTGTCGTATTGTTCCAATTTATCGGATAGAAATTCAACCGGAATATACTTTTTTACCAACTGATTTACAGGGGATGAGTGGGTAAGATTAAACCCTCCATTACCAGCGACTAATAGCTTGCGTCCTAGCGTTTTTTTTTGTTCAAATATTTGAACCTCAAATTTTTGAGTATCGATTTGGGTAGCAAAGAATAAGGCAGAAGCACCACCGCCTATAATCGCAATTTTAGCTTTCATTATTCAAACTTAACCAATTGAAATAAGTTACAAAGGTTATATGGTCAATAATTTTATTAAAACATTGAAACCATTTTAAAATTTATTACGTATGTTTGCTATGAGCGCAAGCTTTTTATTTAACTTATTAAAACCAAAATGATGAAAAAGAATTTTTTAAACTTAAGAAAATTAGGATTAGTATTATTAGCTGCTGGAACAATGACATTTTATAGCTGTGAAGAAGCAAAAGATGCTGCAAATGATGCAACTGACGCTGTAACTGAGCATGCAGAAGCTGCTGTTGAGACGATAGAAGAAACTACTGATGATGCAGTTGAAGCTATTCAAGAAACTGCTGAAGAAGCAATGGAAGAGCACAAATGTGAAGAAGGAAAGTGTGACGAAGGAAAATGTGACGGTGGACACTAATCTTTAAGCATAAAAACTTATAATAAAAGCCTCGACAGTAATGTCGGGGCTTTTTTTGCTTAATTTATACTACATTTGAAAATATAATAGTACCTATAATAATTATTAGTCAGTATGTGCACAGACCAGGTTATTCAGCTAAAACAGCAAAAAGAAAGAAGGAAATTTATTAAGCAATTAACCATTGGTGGCCTGGTCTTAAATTTTGGTTTTTTAACCGCTTGTCAAGAAACCCTAGAGCGGCTATCTATAGAGAATGAGGTATTCACTACCACACAAAATAAAAACTTGTTAAATGTGTTAAATATTCTTTTTCCAGATGATGGTAACGGTCCTTCTATTCATGATTTAAATACTTTTCATCATATTTTATGGTCTATGAAAGACCCTTATAGTGATGGTTATTCAAAAAGTGTTTTAATAGAAGGCTTGGATAAATTAGAATCATCCATTTTAAGCAGTAAGCAGAAATCTTTTTTTCAACTCAGTATGGAGCTGCAAGAAGAGGAGGTTGAAAAGATGGTTAAAAAGGATTGGGGAGAACGTTTTTGTTCTATGTTATTGTCTTTTATTTTTGAATCTATTGCGATTGATGAAGCTTACGCTGTAAATACTGGTCAAGTGGGATGGAAATGGTTGCAGCACCAACCTGGTTTTCCCAGACCTACACCTAATGATTTATATCCATCTTTTATCGCCAACCATCAGTTATGAAAAAATACGATATATGTATTGTAGGTAGTGGGGCAGGAGCTGGACCCATCATTTATGAACTTGCAAAAGCTGGTTTTAAAGTCTGTGTATTAGAAAAAGGACCAGCTTTAGAAACTAGTGATTTTAGTAAAGATGAATATTTAGCTTGTAGAAAAGATGTCTATGCTTCTAATTTACAAAATGAATTTCATGAAATTGAAAGCTTTAGTAAAAGTCAAAAAAAATGGAAATTGGCGACTACTAAAGCTACAGGTCGAACTTATTGGAATGGCAATATGGTTGGTGGCTCTTCTAATTTGATGAGTGCTTATTTTCACCGATTGAAGCCAAATGATTTCAAATTATTATCTACTTATGGTAAAATTGAGGGGGCTAATGTGGCAGATTGGCCAATAGACTATAATACCTTAGAACCATACTACGCAAAAGTAGAGGAGGTAGTCGGTGTTTCTGGAGAGGTGAGACCACATTCTACCCAAGAACCAAGGTCCACTAAAGATTTTCCTTACCCGCCTTTAAAAACAAACTTAATTAGCGAGTGGTTGGATAAGGCCGCATTGGCTGAAGGTTATTCTATGGTGTCGGTAGCGAGAGGTATTATTTCCAAAACTACAACCAATAGAAACGCTTGCTATTATTCCAATTTTTGTGGTAGCTACGGTTGTTCATCTAATGCAAAAAGTAGCAGTAGAGTAGCTTTAATTTATCCTGCCATGGCTACAGGAAACTGTACTTTAATTCCAAATGCAAAAGTGTATAGATTGGAAACTGACGGTACAGGAAAAGTAGCAAAGGCTCATTATTATTTAAAAGACGAGAAAAAATCAATAGAGGCTGATATTTTTGTAGTAGCAGCACAAGCCATTGAAAGTAGTCGATTATTATTAATGAGTCGAGGTAAATTACATCCAAACGGTATTGGTAACCAGTATGCACAGGTAGGAAAAAATATAATTTTTTCAGCTGGTGGTATTGGCAGTGGCAATTTATTCGATAAAGACTTCTCTAAAGAAACCATTGCTAAAATTAAAACACCTGGTCTATGGGTGAATAGAGCAATACAACATTGGTATGAAATTGATGACCCCGCTTTTAATGGTAAAGTAAAAGGAGGAACAGTAGACTTTGTTTTTGAACATGCTAATCCAATGCCTAAATTGATGCGCCAAAAATGGGGGGATAATGGATTAGTATATGGTAGTAAACTGAAAGAAAACATTCAAGACTATTTCCTAGATCAAAGAAAAATAAAATTTGAAATATTTAACGATTGGCTCCCAACCGACAATTGCATGGTGTCACTTTCGGAAACGGAAAAAGACAAATGGGGAGACCCTGTTGCAAAAGTTAAAATTGGATATCATCCCCATGATCTAATCGTTGCGAGGTTTTTGGCAGATAAAGCGGAGAAAATTTTAGTAAATATAGGCGCTAAAAATATCAGCACAGGAATAAGCAGTACGCCTTCACCAAATTTAGTGGCAGGAGGTTGTAGATTTGGGGAAGATCCAAAAGAAAGTGTACTGGATAAAAATTGTAAAGTACACGATTGTGATAATTTATATGTTGCGGATGCCAGTTTCATGCCTACAGGTGGCTCTGTTCCTTATACCTGGACCATTTATGCGAACTCTTTTCGGGTGGCTGATGTAATTAAAAGGCAATTGACCATTTAAAGTTGTAAAAAATTGTATTCGACATTTAATTATAAAAATTATATCCCATATATTTGCAGTCTTAACAAACATTAACACTATGAAAAAAATTATTTTAGCAACAGCCTTTTTAGGTGCTGTTTTTTCGAGTCTTGGACAAGACACGGAAGAAACGCCTACAGATTGGACGTTTAAAGCAGTCGGTGGCTTAAACGGGACGCATGCCTCTTTTAAGAACTGGAACGCAGGTGGACAAAACACTATTTCTTGGATCGCATTGTTTGATGCACAAGCCAATTGGAAAAAAGATAAATACCGTTGGGAAAATGGATTGAATTTGGCTTACGGACAAAATAGAATTTTAAGAAATCCTTGGGCAAAAACAGATGATGTAATTGCATTGTTTTCTAAATTTGGTTATAACATTTATAAACCATTGGATTTAGCCCTATTGGTAGATTATAAATCACAATTTGACCTTTCTACTGCGGCAGATGGAAATATTCTATCCAAATTTATGGCTCCTGGTTATTTAACGATTGCCTTAGGACTAGATTATCACCCAAATGATAAATTTCAAGTATTAGTTTCTCCATTAACAGCAAAAATGACTTTTGTAAATGACTTTACATTGTCTCAAGCTGGTGCCTTTGGTGTAGAAGTTGGTGAAGTATTTAGAGCAGAGTATGGTGCTTTTATAAAAATGCTTTATACGGACAAAATCATGCATAACGTTACTTTTAAAGGTCGTTTGGAAATGTTCTCCAATTACTTAAATAATCCGCAAAATATTGATATTAATGCGGAGGTTTTATTTGATTTTAAAATTAATAAATGGTTATCTGCAAGCTGGAGTTCAACCGTGATTTATGATGATGATATTAAAATTCAACAGTTAAATGACGACGGTTCTAACTTAGGAACTCCTGTTGCATTAGCACAAATTAAAAACATTTTAAGTTTAGGTATTCGATACACTTTCGTGGATAAATAATTAAACAGAAAATTTTAAAAAGAACCTCGGTAAATTATTGCCGAGGTTTTTTTATGCTCTTTTTTTGGGAGTCGCTTCCATTTTTATTTGCAGTAGAAGTTGTGACTCGGTAAATAAAAGAATCTATTAAGGAATAACCTTAGGTTACATCACCAAGTAAGGTATATGGTCATCCATGTCTCAAATGAAGTGTTGGCTTAGTTATGTTACCCATACCATGTAGCTTTTTAACAATCTAGTCGTGACTAAAGAATGTAGTAGTACAATCATTAACCATGAATACTTTGAACAGATTGCAACCCAATTCTTGTACAAAGTAGGGTACAAAAAAAGCCCCGACATTTATAGTCGAGGCTTTTTGGTTTTAACAAGTATTTTATTATTTACTCTTTAATCAAGGTTACACCAGGATGTTTAGCTTTAACAAATTCAAATTTACTATCTGAAATGTTAATATTTGTTTCAAATGAACCTAAAGTATATTTTGTGTGCGAACCATCTTTACCTTTAATGTGCACGTTTACTACTTCGTTTTTGTTGGCGTCAATCAATAAGACAATTGTATGGTATTTACTATTTTTCTTATCTTTTGGGTATAAGTAAATTTCATGTACTTTTTTCCCTTTAAAGGTAGATTCTTTACTGTATTTAAAAGTAAATCCATCTTCCCAAATCGTGATTAATTTGCTAGGTTTTAAAACTTCATCTTCCTCGTCTTCAGCATCTCTTTCATAACATTCATTGTCTGATTTTAAATAAGTCCATACTTTTTCACCATTCGAAAGGATTTCTTGCTCGTTGGTGGTGATTAAATATTTATCTCCCTTTAAATATGCGTCCCCTTTTTGAGTAATCGGTGCTCCTTCTGGAGATACAATACTCAAACTGTAAGTTAGCTTAATGGTTTTATAAGTTTTGGTTACTGCACTTACTTTATCTAAAATTGCTTTTGCTTTTGTATCCGTTTGACTGTAGCTGTTTAGACCGAATCCGACTAAAGCAACCATTCCTAATATTAATGTTTTCATAGTGTTTTTTGTTTACGCAATTATAGCTATACTATAACTGTGCCAAAATTATTAAATATTAAAGTAATATTAATTATTAATCTAAATTATTTAAGAAATGTTCTAGTGCGACCAAGTCACTTATCAGTACTTCTCTTGCTTTACTGCCTTTAAATGGTCCTATTACACCTAGTGCTTCCATTTGATCAATGATTCTACCGGCTCTGTTATATCCTATTTTTAATTTCCTTTGAAGTAAGGAAGCGGAACCTTGTTGGTGTGTTACTAATATTTCAGCAGCAGTTCTAAACAAATCATCCCTTTCGTCAATATCAATATCTTTATTGCCACCCTCTTCATTTTCTCCTACATATTCTGGTAACATCAAGGCGCTTGGATAAGCCCTTTGGTTACCAATAAAATCACATATTCTTTCTACTTCTGGTGTATCTACAAAAGCACATTGAACCCTAGTTAAATCATTCCCGAAGGAGATAAGCATATCCCCTCTACCAATTAATTGATCTGCACCCGTGGAATCAAGAATAGTTTTAGAGTCTATTCCTGAAGAAACTTTAAATGCTATCCTTGCAGGGAAGTTAGCTTTAATCATACCGGTGATTACATTCACAGAAGGCCTTTGTGTTGCAACAATAAGGTGAATACCTATGGCACGGGCAAGTTGAGCTAGTCGCGCAATAGGATGTTCAATCTCTTTTCCCGCAGTCATAATTAAATCTGCAAACTCATCAATTACGACTACGATATAAGGTAAAAAACGGTGACCTTTTTCAGGGTTTAATTTTCTAGCAATAAACTTCGTATTGTACTCTTTTAAGTTTCTTACTTGGGCCATTTTTAAAAGCTCGTATCGATCATCCATTTCAATACATAAGGAATTCATGGTGTTCACTACTTTTCCGGTGTCCGTAATAATCGCCTCGTCAGTATCAGGTAGTTTAGCCAAGAAATGTCTTTCAATTTTATTGTATAGAGTCAATTCCACTTTTTTGGGATCCACCATGACAAATTTCACTTGCGCAGGGTGTTTTTTATATAGTATAGAGACTAATATTGCATTTAGTCCTACCGATTTACCTTGACCAGTAGCACCGGCTACTAATAGGTGAGGAGCCTTGGCTAAATCAAAAATAAAAGTTTCGTTAGAAATTGTCTTACCCAAAACCACCGGTAATTCCATGTCTGAATTTTGGAATTTTTCGGATGCAATCATGGTACGCATGGAAACAATGTCAGGCTTAGAATTTGGAACTTCAATACCTATAGTTCCTTTTCCGGGAATAGGTGCAATAATTCGAATACCCAACGCCGCTAAACTTAAAGCAATATCATCTGATAAATTTTTAATTTTCGATATACGAATACCCGGTGCAGGAACAATTTCATAAAGGGTAACTGTTGGTCCAACGGTCGCTTTAATTTTTGAAATTTCAATTTTATAATGACCTAAAACTTCAACAATTTTATTTTTATTCTCTTCTAACTCTTGCTTGTCAATACTTAGGGCTTTACCACCATAAGCTTCCAATAACTCTATATTTGGCAATTGATAAGCGGATAAGTCTAATTTTGGGTCATATTCACCAAATTCTTTTAGTTTATCATCAATTTCTTTATCCGCTAAAATTTCTTCTTCTTTTATTTCAATTTGAAAATCTTCCTCTTCCTTATTTTCAGTTGGCACTTCGGTAGTACTCTCTATTATAGCAATTGGCTCATCTTGGTTATGCTCAATTTCAAAATCATCCGAAATTACGGCTTTCACTTTAGGTGCTTCTTTAACTATTTCTTCTACTATTGTTTCTTCAAAACTTACCGGCTCGCTTAATTGATCTTTTTCAATCTCGTCCTCTTTAATAGGATTTACAGCAATAATATCATTGATAATCAGATTAGATTGATCTTCTTCCTCTGTTTCCGGTGCTAATTTTTCTTTTTTATGGAATAATTCGTCTAAATGAAAGAAAGTAATTAATGCTTTAAAGTTTGGATTGAATAATACTACTACTGTGATGAATATGATTAAAATTAAAAACAATGCAGCACCAATAGAGCCTACAGCGGATTTTAACCAATTATTAAATTGAAAACCAAAGGAACCGCCATATGGAAAAGAATCGGCACTATTAAAAAAGCCGAATACTAAGGAAAGTACAATTAAACCAACAAGAGAAACTCCTAATGTCTTTCCCAATGGCAAAATAGCATACTTCGATAGCAAGTATAATCCAAAAACAAAGAATAAGAAAGGGAAAATAAAAGAGGGTATACCAAACCAATCGTAGAAAAATAAATGAGAAGTCCAAGCGCCTAGTTTTCCTAAATGGTTATCAATATCAATTTCTTTATTCACGAAAATTAAATCCCATAAGGAATTAGAAACAATTTTATCTTGGTCTGTTTTCCAGGTGAATAAATAGGAAAGAAAAGCAAATAATTGGTAAATACCAACCAGAAAAAATATCCCGCCAACTGATAATCTAAGTTTTTTTCTATCGCCAGAAAATAAATCTTTTATCGGCTTAAGTAAATTCACGGATTTACTTTTAGATGACTTACTATTTTTAGTTGTATTTGAACTTTTTTTTACTTTTGAATAAGAATTTGACTTTTTAGGCATTGTTGCTTGTACAGTTTGAACCGCTAAATTATTCAAAATTGACGCTAGTAATTAGAATACTTTTGAATTGTTTTAACAGCCTGATGTTAGTTGAATAGGAGGATAAGCTTTTATTTTGAAAGGACTCTTCCTTCTAAGTCAATTTCAAAATGCTTAAACTCCGATAACCAACGCAATGTATTTAATACTGATGCTGTGTTTATATCCTTGTATTTCTGAAGTATAGAGTCAATTTCAACCGCTTGTTTATCTTTTAATTCTTCTAAACAAAAAGCCAATATCTCTTCTTTTACTGTACTGGATACTAGGAAAGGATTTTTCGTACAACTATTGCATTGGTTACAATTTTCAGTAATTTCTTCCCCAAAATATTCTAGCAAATAAACTTGGGTGCATTGTTTTGTTTTTAAAAACCCTAAAATGGCATCCAGTTTATCTTGAGCTTCTTCTTTTTTTTGATGATAGAACTTACTGGGGATGCTAAAGTTTTGATCTGCCAACCGCTCTTTGATATAAAAGACCTGTTGACCTTTAGAGCTGTGAATATAATCAATCACTTGTTGTTGCATTAAAAAGTGGAGCTTCTCGATTAAAGTCTTTGTTGATATACTAATTTTTTTTGCAATTACTGTTTCATTGATGGTGAGATAATCATCAAATAGTCCAATGTGAGATCGGAGTAAAAATTGTATAATTAAATTCAAAACCTTGTCTTTAACTTGGTATTGATAGAGGTCAATTTTTTGTACTAGAATTTTTAACCTACTTGGCAAAAAACTAAATTCATTTAATTGAATTAACTCTACTGATTCTAAAATTTTTAAAGCAGCATATGTACTGTAAAGATTTAAGTTGTATTTGTTAGAAAAATCAGCTAAATTTAAAGGGTAAGTTTCTTTTTCTCCAGCACCAATTGCAATTTGTAAATGGTTTCCTAATGAGAAATACACTTCTCTGATAAAGCTAATTTCGGGGTATTTTAAGGCTAGGTTTGATTTTAATTCAAGAATGTCTTTCTGGTTAAATAATAAAATGCCTTGTGCAGGTTTTAGGTCTCTTCCTGCACGCCCAACCTCTTGGAAGTAACTTTCTATAGTAAACGGTACGCCATAGTGTAGGACATAACGAACATCAGCTTTGTCTATTCCCATACCAAAGGCATTGGTAGATATAATAATTTTTAATTTACCGCTCATCCAATCGTTTTGCTTTTGCTCCCTTTCTTCTTTGGATAAGCCAGCATGATAGTATCCAGCGTTTATTCCTTGGTTGTTTAGGTGCTGGTAGAGGGTTTTAGTGTCTCGTCTTGTGTTGCAGTAAATAATGCCAGTTGCTGTGTTGTTTTTACAAAACCTAATGATAAAGTCTAATTTATTCTCTGTTTCATATCGGATATAGGTCAGGTTAGCTCTTTTAAATGAGTTTTTTATGAGGTGTGGTTGCTTAAATTGTAGTTGGGTTTGAATATCTTCTACGACTTTCGTTGTGGCTGTAGCAGTTAAAGCAAGGAAATGAAGTTTGGGCTTCCATGTTCTTAAAGTCGCTATTTCCAAATATGCAGGTCTAAAGTCATATCCCCACTGCGAAATACAATGGGCTTCATCTACCGCTACAAAACTGACATTCATTTTTTTAAAACGTTCAATAAATAAGGTCGTTTTTAATCTTTCGGGTGCGACATATAAAAACTTAAAATCACCATAGACCGCATTATCTAAAGTGATATCAATTTCTCTAGTCGACATGCCGCTGTGTAACATCAATGCTTTAATTCCCCTTTTTTTTAAATTTTTTACTTGATCATACATCAAAGCAATAAGTGGACTGATAACAATGCAAATACCATCTTGAACCAAAGCTGGTAGTTGAAAGCAAATAGATTTACCGCCGCCTGTTGGTAATAAGGCTAATGTGTCTTGTTTTTTTAAAACAGCTTGTATAATTTCCAATTGCTTTGGTCGGAAAGTAGTATGCCCCCAATATTGATTTAATATGTTTTGTAAATTTTGGTCCAAGTTGAAGCGTTTGATTAAGAATATTATAAAGCTAAATTAATTAAAAAAAACCGTTCAAATAGTATTCGTAATATTTGACGATTTTTGATTTGATAAAATGTGGTTAATTACTTACATTTGCAAAACTAAATAATCAAAATGATATCAACCTCAAATAATATAAAAATAACAGAAATCGAAACTTCAAGAATAAGTGAAGTAGATTTTAATAATTTGCCTTTTGGAAAACACTTTGCAGATTATATGTTTGAAATGGATTATAAAGATGGTGCTTGGCAACAAGCAACAGTTGTTCCTTTTAGAAATTTATCGATTCATCCGGCAACTTCCGCTTTACACTATGGACAAGCAATTTTTGAAGGGTTAAAAGCCACGAAGAATGAAGCGGACGAAATATTGGTATTCCGTCCAGATATGAACGCGAAGAGATTTAATGAGTCTGCAATCAGAATGTGCATGCAACCTGTTCCTGAAGAAATGTTTTTGGAAGGAATGAGAGCTGTGTTAAAGCAAAATAGTGCTTGGGTACCTAGTGCAGAAGGACAATCTTTATACATCAGACCGTTTATGATTGCAACAGATGAATATGTTGGAATTAAAGCATCTGACAATTATAAGTTTTTAATTATCTGTTCACCTGTTGGGGCTTATTATTCTGAACCAGTAAAGGTGAAGATTGAAATGGAGTATACCAGAGCTGCTGAAGGTGGTGTAGGTAGAGCGAAAGCAGCAGGAAATTATGCAGCTTCCTTATATCCAGCTAAAAAAGGTTTGGAAGAAGGGTATCGTCAATTAATATGGACAGATGCTAAAACGCATACTTTTATTGAAGAAGCTGGAACCATGAATGTAATCTTTGTGATTGATGATGTAATTATTACACCTTCTGAAGAGAAAGATACTATTTTAAAAGGTATTACTAAGCGTAGTGTTTTAGAGGTAGCAAGAGATTGGGGATATAAGGTAGAAGAAAGACCAATTAAAGTTGATGAAGTGATTGATGCAATCAAATCAAATAGATTGACGGATGCTTTTGGTGCAGGTACTGCAGCAACCATAGCGCCTATCTCGGAAATAGGTTACTTAGGAGTGGATTATAAATTGCCTGCTGTTGAAACAAGAACCTTTTCTAATAAATTAAAGGAGTATATCAACGAGTACAAATTAGGTTTAGTAGAAGATAAATACAATTGGATATTTAGAGTATGATCCATCAATATGGATTAATTGGAGAGCATTTAGGTTATTCTTTTTCTAAAAAGTATTTCAAGGATAAGTTTCAAAAACTAAACTTGAATGCAACTTATGATAATTATGAATGTACTTCAATAGAAGCAGTAAGGGAACTTTTGTCCAAAACGGATGCTACGGGTTTTAATGTGACGATTCCTTATAAAGAATCAATCATTTCTCTGCTAGATGAAGTGGATGCTGTTGCTGCCGAAATAGGTGCTGTAAATACGATTAAAAAGATTGGAGACAAATGGGTCGGTTATAATACCGACGCATTTGGTTTCAAACAAATGATTAAACCCTTTTTTAAAAATAACCACGAACGTGCTATTATATTTGGTACAGGTGGCGCTTCAAAGGCCGTGCAATATGTTTTAGAAGAGTTGGGGGCAAGTGTCTTATTTGTTTCCAGGAATCCAAAAGGAGAATTCGAATATGCTTATGAGGAGGTGAATGCCTTGATGTTGAATGCTTGTCATATTCTGGTAAATGCCACTCCTGTTGGTACTGCGCCAAATGTAAACGATTTTCATGATATTCCTTATGGTTTTTTAACTGCAGATCATCTATGCGTTGACTTGGTATATTATCCCGAAGAGACTTTATTTTTAAATAAATCCAAGACGGCTGGCGCAAATACAATTAATGGAATAACCATGTTGCACCAACAAGCGGAAAAATCATGGCAAATCTGGAATAATTAAATAAAAGTTTTCGCGGAATCTTAAATAATTTTAAACGGATTGTTAAAGCATTGGGGTATGCTGAATTTTAAGGCTTTTAAATATTGTTAATGTAGGTGGATTTACTATTTTTATAAAAAAATTTGCCAAACAAGCCAATGAGTTTAGAGAAAATATTATTAGGAACTGTTCAATCCGGTGTTCAAGCATTGTACAATCAGACGTTTAATGAGAATTTAATCCAGTTTCAAAAAACTAAAAAAGAATTTGATGGAGATATTACGTTAGTGACTTTTCCAATTGTAAAATTTTCTAAGGAAGCACCACATATCACTGGTGAAAAATTGGGCGCTTTTTTATTGGAAAACTCTGACCTTGTGAGTGCGTACAATGTGGTTAAAGGATTTTTGAACCTTTCCATTGTAGATACTTTTTGGGTAGATCAGCTAAATACCATTAGCGAAACAGTAAATTATGGGTTTTCACCGAGTAATGGAAAGCTTTATATGGTGGAATATTCTTCTCCAAATACAAATAAACCTTTGCACCTTGGTCATTTAAGAAATAATTTCTTGGGTTATTCGGTAGCTGAAATATTAAAAGCCAATGGTTTTGAGGTTGTAAAGACTCAAATTGTAAACGATAGGGGTATTCATATTTGCAAGAGTATGTTGGCGTGGGAACAATTTGGCAATGGTGAAACACCAGAGAGTACAGGATTAAAAGGAGATAAGTTAGTTGGTAAATATTATGTTCGCTTTGACCAAGAATTAAAGAAAGAGACGAAAGCGCTAGTCAACGCATGGGTTGCCGAAACAAATGATGACCAAAATTTAGACGAAGCAATCTTAAAGTTGATTTCCGCATATCAAAATAATGACGAATCAGCGCAAGCAGGTATTTTTGACAAGTTGAGTGAATTAGCAAAAAATCAAACAGCCATCATGAAGTCTGCACAGGATATGTTGTTGAAGTGGGAACAAAAAGATCCTGCAGTATACAAATTGTGGTCGACATTAAATGGATGGGTCTATGATGGGTTCGAAAGTACTTACCAAGCCATGGGAGTAGATTTTGACAAGTTGTATTACGAATCAGAAACTTATCTTACAGGAAAGGATTTAGTGGAGGATGGATTGAAGAAAGGGATTTTTTTCCAAAAAGATGACGGTTCTATTTGGATTGATTTAACAGATGATGGTTTGGATGAAAAATTGGTCTTACGTGGAGACGGAACAGCTGTCTACATGACCCAAGATATGGGTACAGCAAGCCAAAGATTTCTTGATTACCCAAAGTTGAATGGGATTACTTATACAGTGGGTAACGAACAAGACTATCACTTTAAAGTGTTATTTTTAATCTTAAAGAAATTGGGTTACGCTTGGGCGGAAAATTGTTTTCACTTGTCCTACGGTATGGTAGACTTACCTACAGGTAAAATGAAGTCAAGAGAAGGTACTGTGGTGGATGCAGATGATTTAATGCAAGAAGTGGTAGATAAAGCAAAAGCAGGTTCTCAAGAAAGAGGTCATTTAGAGGGCATGTCTGATACCGATAAAAATAACTTGTACCAAACAATTGGTATGGGTGGACTAAAATATTATTTATTAAAAGTCGATCCAAAAAAACGCATGTTGTTTAACCCCGAAGAGTCTGTAGATCTAAATGGTAATACTGGTCCGTTTATTCAATATGCTTTTGCAAGAATTAACTCCTTATTAAAATCTGATTTTAAGGTAAAACCTGTTTTAAAAACCGTGGAATTACATGATTCAGAACGCGAAATAATTAAATTATTAATCGATTTCCCACAAGTGATCAAAGAAGCAGGAACTGAATTAAGTCCAGCTTTAATTGCTAATTACACTTATGAATTGGTTAAATTGTATAATTCTTTTTATCAAAGTGTGAGCATCTTTAAGGAGTCTGATGATGAAAAAATAAACCTAAGACTTAATTTAAGTAAAAATGTAGGAGACACCATTAAAAAAAGCATGCATTTATTGGGGATAAATGTACCTAATCAAATGTAATTTATGAAGCTATTCCTATATATCGTAATACTTTCATTTGTGTTTACTGCCTGTCAAAAAAAAGGGTGTCAAACTATATATGCGATTAATTATAGTCCTAGCGCCGAAAAGCAAGATGGCTCTTGTATCTATTATACAAAAGGTAATATCTCTAAAATTGAATTATCCAATTTTCCAAAGATGGATTTAAATAACGAGCCTTGGGATGCGGATAGTCCTGCTGATATTTTTATACGTTATACAGATTCAATGGATGTTGTGAAGTATCAAACAGCTGAGCTTGTAGATGTAAATGATGTGGTATCTTGGATTTTTCCTTTGCCAATTGGATTTAATAAAAATGAAGGAGTAGTATATTTTAAAGTGTATGAGGCAGATGATTTTACGGTAGAATCTATGGGGATTATTCCACTAGACTTTGATGCGTACATGCACGAAGCTAATAATGAATTAAATAAATATCCAGATTCCATTATGGTTTCGCAGGATGAAATTGAATTGAAAATATTTGTCGATTGGACAGTATAAAATAATTAAAACAAAAGAATGACTAAAATTAAATTTGGAACAGATGGATGGCGTGCAATTATTGCACAAGAATATACGGTAGATAATGTAGCAAGGGTATCCTTAGGTGTTGCTTCTTGGTTAAAGAGCAACTTTGATAAACCTTCAATTGTAATTGGGCATGATTGTAGATTTGGTGGCGCTTTATTCGTTGAAACGGCACTTAAAATTTTTATTAGCCAAAATATTAAGGTAATCACAACTAAAAAAGGATTTGTATCTACGCCTATGGTTTCTTTGTCCACATTAAACCATAGCGCCTCTCTGGGGGTGGTGATCACAGCTAGTCATAATCCCCCTTCTTACAATGGGTACAAATTAAAAGGAAATTTTGGTGGTCCTTTATTGCCCAATGAAGTGGCGGAAATTGAAGTTTTAATTCCAGATGCAAATTCTGTCGATCTTGCAGCAATCAAAATTACAGACCGTAAATTTGAAGATTTGTTGAAGTATATCGACATGGAGCAAGAGTATTTAGATGCTGTCAATAAAGAATTTGATTTAGAAGCTATTAAGTCGTCTGGCTTAAAGCTGGCTTACGACGCTATGTATGGTGCTGGCCAAAGTGTGATCAAAAGAATTTTACCGGATTTAGATTTTTTACATTGCGATTATAACCCATCTTTTATGGGACAAGCTCCGGAACCTATTGCTAAGAATTTAACAGAGTTGTCCGAATTTATAAAATCTAAAGGGAATATTGATTGTGCCTTAGCAACGGATGGAGATGCAGATAGAATTGGCTTATATGATGCCAATGGTGAGTTTGTAGATTCTCATCATATTATTTTATTGTTGATTCATTACTTGGTAAAATATAAGGGATTAACAGGTAAAGTGGTTACTGGTTTTAGTAGCACGCCTCGTATTAAAGCAATGTGCGCACATTACGGAATTGAACACGTTGAAGTGCCAATCGGTTTTAAATATATTGCCGGAATAATGGCGGATGAAAATGAAGATGTTTTATTAGGTGGAGAAGAAAGTGGTGGAATTGCTATTAAAACACATATTCCTGAAAGAGATGGGATTTGGATTGGTTTGACTATTTGGGAGTTCATGGCAAAGTCAGGAAAAAGCTTAGATACTTTAATCCAAGAAGTGTATGAAATTGTAGGTGAATTTGCTTTTGAAAGATCTGATTTACACATAGACAATGAATTGAAAGAAGTGATTGTTGAAAAATGTAAAACAGGAAAATATAACTTTTTCGGAAAATATAAAGTCGAAAGAATAGAAGACATGGATGGTTATAAATACCATTTTGATGAAAATAGATGGTTAATGATTCGTCCTTCTGGTACTGAGCCTGTTCTAAGAACTTATGCTGAAGCACCTACTTTAAAAGAGGTACGTCATATTCTTGAAAACTGTAAACTAACTATTGGTGCATAACTCATGAGTAATACCTTTGGCAACATATTAAAGTTAACCACTTTTGGCGAGTCGCATGGCTTAGCCATTGGTGGTGTTTTAGATGGTTGTCCAGCAGGTATTCCTATGGATATTAAACAAATCCAAAGAGATTTGGATAGAAGAAAACCCGGACAATCTAAACTGGTAACCCAAAGAAAAGAGTCTGATCAGGTAGAAATTCTGTCAGGTATTTTTGATGGTATGACCACTGGTACTCCTATTGGTTTTACGATTAAAAATGAAGACCAAAAATCAAAGGATTACAGTCATTTAAAAGATAATTTCCGTCCTTCTCATGCAGACTTTGTTTATGAAAAAAAATATGGTCACCGAGACTATAGAGGGGGAGGAAGAAGTAGTGCTAGGGAAACTGCTTGTAGAGTGGTAGGTGGCGCCATAGCTAAGCAAATATTAGCCAAGTATCAAGTGAAAATTGAAGCTTATGTCAGTGCTGTTGGCGAAATAAAAACACCAGCCGATTATTCTATATACAATATTGCAAATGCGGAAAATAATTTGGTTCGTTGTCCGGATGATATAATTGCCAATAAAATGATTGACCTTATTGCGAAAACAAAAAAAAATGGGGACAGTATCGGCGGTATAGTTACTTGTGTGATTAAAGGATCTCCAATAGGTTTAGGAGAACCCATTTATAATAAGTTAAGCGCAAGTCTTGCAGGAGCCATGTTTGGAATTAATGCTGTTAAAGGATTTGAATTGGGTTCTGGTTTCGCTGGCTGTATGCGAAATGGTAGCGCCGAGAACGATATTTTTGATATCGAAGAGGAGGAAGTATTTACTAAAACTAATCATTCAGGTGGAATTCAAGGTGGGATATCTAATGGACAAGATATTTATTTTAATGTCGGCTTTAAACCCGTTGCGACTATTCTTCAGCAACAAGACTCTGTAAATAAATTGGGAGAGAAGGTGGTTTTAGATGGAAAAGGAAGACATGATCCCTGTGTGGTTCCACGCGCTGTGCCAATTGTTGAAGCCATGGCCGCATTGGTTTTACTCGACCATTTTCTATTAGCGAAAACCAACCATATTCAAAAGTCTTATTAAAATTACTTTATTTATTATTTAAAGTTGACTTTACTCTTCGGAATAAGGAAATTTTAAGTGCTTTACGGAAGTTCCATTGGTTTTAATCTCTAATAAAGCATCTACTCCAATTGAAATGTGCATTTTCATAAAGTCAGAACTTACTTTTTTATCACTTGCTTCTGTTTTTACCCCTGCTGCAATCATGGGTTGGTCAGAAACTAATAGCAAAGCGCCAGTAGGTATTTTATTTGCAAATCCAGTGATAAATAAAGTTGCTGTCTCCATGTCAATTGCCATGGCACGTGTTTTTCTTAAATAATCTTTGAAGTTCTCGTCATGTTCCCAAACTCTTCTATTGGAAGTGTAAACTGTACCAGTCCAATAATCTTTTTTATGTTCGCGAATAGCTGTAGAAACGGCTCTTTGTAAAGTAAAAGCGGGTAGGGCAGGTACTTCAGGTGGAAAGTAATCATTTGAGGTTCCTTCTCCTCTAATTGCCGCAATCGGTAAAATTAAATCTCCAATTTCAGTTTTTCTTTTTAAACCTCCACATTTACCGAGAAATAAGCAAGCTTTAGGCTCAATTGCACTTAATAAATCCATAATGGTAGCTGCATTAGCACTTCCCATTGTGAAATTAATGAGGGTTATTCCATTAGCAGAAACACTAGGCATTACCTTATCTCTTCCTATGATTTTGGCATCATATAATGCTGCAAATTCATCTAAATATCCTTTAAAGTTAGTCAGTAAAATATATGGTTCAAAGTCAACCAAAGCTCTACCTGTGTATCTTGGTAGCCAATTATTAACAATTTCTTCTTTGGTGGTCATGGGGTATATTTTAGATTTACGCTGAATATAATAAATTACTTGTGGACTAAATAATAAGACCTAAAAAAGCACAGACAATAATTGTCTGTGCTTGGTATATTAAAATACTTATTTTTTAAAATTGTCAGAAACAATCAATTCTTTTGTACCATGACCCCAACTATAAAATCCTTCTCCAGATTTTACACCTTTTTTACCTGCTGCTACCATGTTGACTAATAATGGACAAGGTGCATATTTAGAATTACCAAGTCCCTCATAAAGTACTTCCATGATGGCTAAACATACATCTAAACCAATAAAATCTGCTAATTGTAATGGTCCCATTGGATGTGCCATACCTAACTTCATCACCGTATCTATTTCTTCTACACCAGCAACTCCTTCGTTTAAAGTAATGATGGCTTCGTTAATCATAGGCATTAAAATTCTATTGGCTACAAATCCTGGATAATCATTTACTTCAACAGGTACCTTTTTTAAAGTACGAGATATTTCCATGATTTTTTCAGTTACCGCATTGGTTGTTGAATAACCACGAATGATTTCAACCAATTTCATAATTGGAACTGGATTCATAAAGTGCATACCAATTACTTTATCAGGTCGATCAGTTACTGCTGCAATTTTAGTAATTGAAATGGAAGAGGTATTGGTCGCCAAAATTGCATTGGCTGGCGCAAAACGATCCATATCTTTGAAAATACGTAATTTTAAATCAATATTTTCAGTCGCAGCTTCCACTACTAATTCTGCTTTTTTTACACCATCTTCTAAATTGGTGTATGTAGTAATATTAGCCAAAGTTTTTTGCTTGTCTTCTTCTGTTATTCTTTCTTTTTGAACCAGACGGTCTAAATTTTTAGCAATTGTTTTTAAAGCTTTTTCTAAGGATTCAGAAGAAATATCTATTAAATTGACTTGGTAATTTTCTTGTGCAAAAGTATGGGCGATTCCATTTCCCATTGTTCCTGCACCAATAACTGCTATGTTTTTCATTGATTCTATTTTTGAAGGCTAAGATAGTAATTATTCAAAAAATAAATGAGATACATTTTCATAGACTTTCTCCGTTTTATATTTTAAATTTGACCAATGGTTTCAGATAAAGAAGAAGGTACCCCTTCAAGCAATGCTTATAGCATAATATTATTGGGTTTTATTGCTGGTGTACTGACTATTCCGGCATTTATTTTTCTTTACAAATATTTTCCTTCTATCGAAATAAATGTCAGAGAAAATCCAATCAGACTGGACCACATGATTCTTTTTTTGGTTTTATTTTTTGTTATCTTTTATTTACTTAAAAAATTGCGGGTTTTAATATTGATCATTGTTTTTGCTGGAGCGATTATCTTAACAGCAACAAATTTTATGAATCTGTATACGCTGGAAAATTTATACCACGATTACAAAGCTTTATTATACGATATTTCAAATAATACCATTGAGCAAAAATTCTTTACTAATGAAGTTAAATTCTTTAAAGAAGAAAAATTAAGAGAGGCGGTAGATTACCTAAACCCTGTGGTGAGGAATTATGCTGTGAATGTTGCCAATAAACATTTTTCGGAGGATAGAATTTTATCTCCAAGTCTAAAGTGGGTACACTTTTTTAGCATTTTTAAAGAGGTGCATGAAAAATGGAATTATGTGTATGATCCGCATAACGAAGATTATTACGCAAAAGCGAGTGAAACAATTGAACAGTTAAAATTTGATAATCAATTTAAAGGAGACTGTGACGATCATGCCATTTTAATGGGGGCAATTATAAAAGCAGTTGGAGGAGAAGTAAGATTGGTTAAAACGCGTGTTTCCAGAAAGGATGGAAGTACAGTTGGACATATGTATCCAGAAGTTAAATTTGGAGATGTAAAGGAACTAGAAGCTGTGGTTTATCTCATTAAAAATATATATTTCCCAGCAGAAACAAAAGGAAAAAACATTAATTATTATCAAGATAACAAAGGTTTTATTTGGTTGAATTTCGATTATAATGATAATTATCCTGGCGGTGCTTACCAAAGTAATATAAGGGAATCAGAAGTTTTGATTTAAATGGTCGAAGATATTTTCTTTGACAATTTGGATTTAAATGCATATATTCACCTCACAAGATTGTTTCCCATGAAATTAGAAAAATACAAATTTTATTGTCCAAAATGTGACCAAGAATTAGATATTGCTGGTCAGATACATTTAAAAACTGAACGTGAAAATGGTGATAAAGGAGATATGTATTTAAATACTTCTTTTGGTACTTATTCTTACAAGCATGTACCTGATGTGGTCTTTCAAAAAAGTGAATTGGTGAAATTCTCTTGTCCAAAATGCCTAGAAACCATTCATTCTAAAGCGCATCCAAATTATGCTTTGTTGACCATGCGGGTAGAAAATAAATTTGATTTTGAAATTCTTTTTTCAAGACAAGCAGGAATACACAAAACATATATTGTTACCGAAGATGGGGTAGAATCTTACGGTGAACATGCTTCTACAGGGTTGTAGAAACTTAAAAATCCTTTAACTCCACTATCTCATCCCCTTTTAAAATGGGAATTACTGGAGCTGTGTTTGGATTTAAACAGTATTTAATATCATTGTTTAAATTTAACTTTTTTAGTCTTCTGCGGTGTGAAGACGATTTTAAGTAGCCGAAAATATTATCTTTTGCACTTAAAAATAAATATTTTGCAGCTACAGATGAATCTTCATCTGAATAAAATTTACCAGTTTCTAAAAGTTGGGTAGTAATAGCGCCTGCGCAAATGGTATCTTCTAAATTAAATTTATCCTTCCATCCTGAACATAAACACAATATGTTTTTATCTTGTTTACTCAACCAAGTACTTAAATGGTCTAAATTTAAAAAAGAGCCAATTACTACTGTAGCATTTTCACTTTGTTTGGCAATGTTGATGGATTTAGTTCCATTCGTGGTGCTCAAGACGACCGTTTCTCCCTTTAATTTAGGATTTAAGTAGGAGTAAGGCGAATTTCCAAAATCAAATCCCTCTACTAATTGTCCATTTCTTTCGGCACCCACCAAATAACCTTTTTCTTTGTATACCATTGCTTCTTCGATAGTAGAAACAGGAATAAGCGATTTTATACCATTTTGAAATGCAGCACAAATAGCGGATGTGGCTCTTAATGCATCAATCACTACGATTAATTCAAATTCAGTTTTAAATAAATCAAAATCATGCGGACTGAAACAGACCTCAATTTTATGCTTAGGTTTTTTTGGCATTTATAAGGTAATTAGTGTAAGTGTATTTTTATAAATGTAAGAAATCTTTTTTAGCAAGCAATTCTTCATCACTTTCTCGGATGTCTTCATCATCAATACAACAATCCACGGGACAGACAGCAGCACATTGCGGTTCATCATGAAAACCTTTACATTCAGTACATTTATCGGGTACAATAAAATATACATCCATGTCTACCGGTTCATAATCTTCGTCTGCATCAAATGGTTTGCCATTTGGTGTCGTAATAGCTCCTTTTAGGGAAGTTCCGTCCGACATTCTCCATTCAGCCCCTCCTTCATAAATAGCGTTATTAGGACATTCTGGTTCACATGCACCACAATTGATACATTCGTCTGTTATTATGATAGCCATTCTATGTTATTTAATTATTTTTGCAAAGTTAAAATATCTTTGAATGAAAACCAATGAAAGAATAGAATTATTGTCAAGTTTCGGTAACGTACTTGATGATATCATCAATTTGAAAGCTTATAATGCAAGTCAACAACTAATTCCAGCTGATTTATTCGAGCAATTTCAGTTGGCCATTAAAAAAGCGCAAGTCCATAATGGCTGGTTCACAGCATCAAATATATTGGATGCACTAAGTGGCATTAGACAATGGCTTACAGAAAAGGAACTCCAGGATTGGATTCAAAAATATCCGTTGCAACCAAGCAATCAAAAGAATGTGGGAATTATCATGGCTGGAAATATACCATTGGTCGGTTTTCATGATTTTTTGTGTGTTTTTATGGCTGACCATTCGGCTGTAATTAAGTTATCTTCAGATGACCAACAATTATGGCCAATTATAGAAACCATTTTAAATACATTGAACCCCGCATTTTCTACTTATTTGACCATAGTGGAAAAATTGGCAGAGTTTGATGCCGTAATTGCAACTGGTTCTAATAATTCAGCAACTTATTTTCATTCTTATTTTGATAAATACCCCAATATTATTCGAAAAAATAGAACTTCCATTGCTGTTTTAAACGGAGACGAAACAGATGAAGAAATAAAAGCTTTGGGTAAAGATATTTTTGCCTATTTTGGACTTGGTTGTCGTAATGTAACCCAATTGATGATACCTGAAGGTTTTGAGATGAATAGATTTTTTGAAAATATTTTTGATTTTAAAGAAATCATTAACCACCATAAATACGCAAATAATTACGATTATAATAAGGCCATTTACTTGCTAAATACAGAAGACTTATTGGATAATGAGTTTTTATTACTGCGCAAAACCAGTGATTTAAAATCTCCGATTGGGGTGTTGTTTTACCATAACTATTCTACCTTAAATGAAGTAGATGCTTATTTAAACCAACACAAAGACAGTATTCAGGTAGTTATCGGTAAAAATTATTTACCTTTTGGATACAGTCAGCAGCCCACATTAAGCGATTATGCGGATGGGATCGATACTATGGAATTTTTAACCTCTCTTTAAATATGCTCTCTCTTAATAATTTAACGATAAAACTAGGAGATAAAAAGCAGGTGAAAACTGCAGGATCGTTACCTATAGAAAAAGGGTTATGGGCCTTGGTAGGAAGAAATGGGGCAGGTAAGTCGACATTAATTCAGACTATTATTGGTGTGCATCCATTGGAATCTGGCACTATTGAATGGCAGCAAAGGGATTTAACTTTATTTAATTCAAAAGAGAAAGCTCGAATATTTAGTGTTGTCTTTACAAAACCAGAATTATTTGGTAATTATGGGGTAGAGGAGGTTGTTGCATTAGGTAGATTACCCTTTCAAAATGTTTTCGGTCAACATACCGACAGAGATGAAATGTTGATAATAGAGGCTATGAATACCATGGGTATTACAAATTTACAACATCAAAAATTCCACACTCTGAGTGATGGTGAAAAGCAACTGGTCATGATTGCGAGGGCAATTGCACAAGATACTCCTGTAATAATTTTAGACGAACCAACTGCTTTTTTAGATGTATTGAATAGAAAGAAAATTGTGCATATCTTAAAAGAAATTGCCCGCACAAAAAATAAAGTAATCTTATATTCTACACATGATGTAGATATGATTCCGGATACATGTGATGGCATGCTTTGGATTCATGAAGCAGTGCTACAAATGAGTATTGGCAATACAGCAATTAGAAATACCTTAAACAACCTATTTAATTGAAATTTAGAACGGAAATAAAACCTATAGTAAGGGATTTAAAAGTAAGCCACCAATCAAAAATAATGGCAATAGGTTCTTGCTTTGTAGAAAATATTGGTGGGATTTTAAAAACACAAGGTTTTGATATTGATATGAACCCCTTTGGAATTCTTTTTAATCCAATCTCTATTTTAAATATATTAAATGAAGAGATAGACTTAACAGAAAAGCATTTAATAGATAAAGGTACGCATGTGGTTTCCCTAGACTTTCATTCAAAATACCACCATCCTAGTAAAGAAAAATTTAGACAAGCGTATGCTACCGATCGTGTTAAACTTCAAAATAATTTAAAAAATTTAGACCTTTTAATATTGACTTTTGGTACTGCTTGGGTTTATGAATATGTAGAGAGTAAAAAAACAATAGCTAATTGTCAAAAACTGAATGATAGATTGTTTAATAAAAAATTATTAGACTTGAATGATTTGAATAGCAACTATACCCAAGTTTTATTAAAGTTATTGCAAGGGAATCCCAATTTAAAAATCTTACTTACAGTTAGTCCAGTTAGGCATATAAAAGATGGTATTATTGAAAATAGTACGAGTAAAGCCTTGCTATTAATGTTGTGTCAACACCTTAAAACAAGCTTCCCTAAACAAGTTATTTACTACCCAAGTTACGAACTGGTAATGGATGATTTAAGAGATTATAGGTTTTATGAGGCTGATTTGATTCATCCCAACGGGCAAGCTATTCAGTATATTTACGAGAATTTTAGTGATTCTTTTTTTTCAGATAAAACAAAACAGCTTGTCTTGCTGAAAAAGAAACTAAACGCTATGAAAGCGCATGTGTTTTTAAATGCGAGTCCTGCGGAAATAGCTTTGCATCATGCTAAAATGGATAAGTTAGCATTGGAAATAAAAAACGCCGTCTAATTAAATTAAACGACGTTCTAGTATGCTTTTATTGGTTTTTTACCTTAACACGGTAACATGCCCTTCATAGATATGTTTTTTGTCGGACATGGTTTCTTTGAATTCTATTTTCCAAATGTAAGCACCTTGCTTTACAATTTCGTTTAAATATCTTCCATCCCATCCCTTATTAAAGTCCTCTGTTTGGAATAAAATTTCTCCCCAACGATTAAAAATTAGCATTTTAAATTGGTAAGGGTCTACACCAGAAGTCATTTCTACATCAAAAATACTATTTTCACCAGTATTGTCGTTTGGTGTAAAGGAGTTTGGAATGTAAAAAGTGATTACATCTTGTACTTCAATATATTTTATAATGTCATCTGTACAACCATGAATATTGCTTACTTCCAAAGTTACAGCGTATGATTTTCCGCCTTCAGATGGGTAAGTGTAAGTAGGGTTTGGTAAATTAGATACGCCTGATTGATTGCCAAAATTCCAAATGGTACTGGTTTGATCAGAAGAGGATGTATTAATAAATTGGGCTACCGTATTTTCAATAGTTAAAAAGTCTGGTGAAAAACTAAAGTTTGCTGTTGGTTTTCCATGCACAATAATCGTGTCTGCTTTTGTAACCGTGGAACTGCAACCATTTAAGCTAACGGTTAATTTCACAGTCATGGTATCAATTACTGTATAAACATGACTCGGAGCACTGGTGTTGGAACTTTGCCCATCTCCAAATTCCCATTCATATTGCGTACCAGAAGGCAGTATGTTCAAGGTGGTAAATAAAACCGCTTCTTCACCTTTACAAACCTCATTTCTGTCTATAGTAAAGTCGGCATTTAAACTAATTGTCGTTACTACAATAGTGTCTCTTATCGTATCACAATCGTTATACACTTCTACCGAATAGGTACCAGGATTAGAAATACTAATAGAAGGGGTCGTCTCATTCGTAGACCATAAATATGCCACATTTATATTTCCAGCAGATGCTGCAGAAAGTGAAAATGGAAAGGTACAAACCGACGTATCACTAGATATCACATCAAAATCTGTTAAGGGTAAGCTAAATTCAAAATCAAATATAAAACTGGCCGCATCATTTGAAGCGCCGTTTTGCGTGGTGGTGCCATTAGTAGTTGGATAATTATTTGAAAAGGTACATTCAGAATGAAAAAGAATTCCTTCTAAATTATATTTACTTTTTGAACCGGGATGAAAGTGCTGATTTAAAATGTTTCCACCAAAAAAAGAACCATAATCTAAAGCTAGGGCATCAGGTGTTAATACCGCCATATATAATCCCTTTTCTGTTGCCGAATAAGCATCAGCCGTAGTAGGAAAGTCATTTCCCGTTGCTGCTCCAGTAAAGTAAATTTTATCGCAATAATCTATTCCAAAAGCTGTCATGTAGGTTTCTGATTGTGTGGTTGCCATACAACCAACTTGGGTAGAGAAAAGTGTATTGATTAAACCAGCATCCAATTTATGAATAAACAAATTATTTGCGGATGTGGCTGCATACGTCCCTGCAGAAATTGGATAAGAACCTACTGTTGAACCACCAACAAAAACTTCATTTATGGCATTTAGGGATATGAATTTTGCACGATCGTCATTAGTTGTTCCTATGTATGTAGCGGCTACTAATGCTGTTCCTGCTGCATTTAACCTTCCTATAAAGCCATCTCTTAAACCAAGTGGTGCTTGGTTTAGTGAGCCAATATTGGTAGGGAAATCAGCACTAGTGGTATTTCCTACAAAATAGACATCATTATTCATACCTGTAGCCAGACTATTGACAATGTCATCTCCTGTTCCGCCAATATAAGTGGACCATATAAGGGTAGATAAATTGGAATTGAATTTGGATATAGTCCCGTCTGTTCCACCAGCTAATGCTGTTTGAAAGGAACCTGCTGAAACTGGAAAATCACCAGATAGAGTAGAACCTCCCACAAATATTTCATTATTAGCATTGACAAAAATACCAGCACCTACATCTGAAGTTCCATCCCCTTCGTTATTGGAACCACCTAAATAGGTTGAAGAAAGAAGATTCGTACCAGTGGTATTGAATATAGCTAATGCATAATCAATTCCACCAGAAATGGTCCCAAATGCTGGAGAAGCGGTCATAGGAAAGTTTCCAGAAGTATAAGTTAAAAGTATCAACTGGTCATTTGTATTGACACTCATGTCTAATGGATATTCATTCCCGCCACCAATATATGTCGCATACAAAACGTTCCCAGCTTGATCAAATTTTTGAATACAACTAATAATTATACCACCAACTGGAAATACGGTTTGATATGCTCCAGCAGTGACAGGGAAGTTGCCCAAAGTTCCAGAACCTACATATATATTTCCGCTCAAATCATACGCTGTACAATTTGCTGATAAAACACCTGTCGCGCCAGAGTAGGTAGCCATAATCAAAGTTGGATCTATGGTCAAAACATGGTTTTTATCGTACCCATCTGGGAAACTATAAGAAACTACATTGTTTTTCAATATAAATGCTGCTTTTACCATTACTTTTTTACCCTTGATGATTTGATATACAATTGGGGCGTCTTCAATAATTTCAGAAACAGTATTCACTAAGTGTAATCTACCTAAATCATCAAGATAGACATTGTCTAAATCATTATATGCCAATTTTATGTCCATTGGATCGCCACCCTTTTCTACGATAAAGTCATATTTTATATTTGAATCTTGGTGGTACATTTTTAAGTGAATACCCGCGTATAATGATTGGTAATTTACTTGTTCATAACCATAAACCTTAGCTTTCCATTTACTTTTATTTTCTCCGATAAAATAATTGAAATAATGTGAACTCGGCTTGCTACTACTCATTAAAGCGTCGGGATTTGCGCCAATAAAATCAACAGAAAAGCCATGCAGTTTAATAGGCTCTGCGCTTTCTTTTTCCATTAAGTTATGCATTAACTTATCTTGCTCATAGAGTTGATAAACAAGCCTTTTATTGCTGAGTATTAATTCACCATTAGGGATAGAGTGCTTGTATTTAATGTGGGGCTCAAATTGACCTTTGTTTTCAATGAAATAATCATTTAACCCTCCTAAGGATAAAGCATTAAAACAAAATATTAAGGAGAATACGAGTAAGGAACTTAATTTCATGTAAATATATTATGTTTAAATATGACGTTTATTTTTGACTTCAGTTGCCAAAAACTATGCCGTTTTAAGGGGATTATACCCTTTCAATTATTGTTGCGTAACCTTGACCAACACCTATACACATGGTAACCAATGCATATCTTTTGTTTGTCTTTGCCAATTCAATCGCGGCAGTTTGTAAAATTCTACCACCACTCATACCTAGTGGGTGACCTAAAGCGATTCCTCCGCCATTTGGATTAATTCTTGGATCATTATCTTCAATGCCTAATTTTCTAGTACATGCTAATACTTGAGCAGCAAATGCTTCATTAATTTCAATGATGTCCATATCGTCCAAAGTCAATCCTGCTCTTTTTAATGCTTTTTGTGAAGCGTAAACCGGACCAATGCCCATAATTCTTGGCTCTACACCAGCAACAGCTGCAGAAACAATTCTTGCCATTGGTTTTAAATTATGGGTTTTTAATGCATCTTCAGAAGCAACAATTAATGCTACTGCACCGTCATTTAATCCAGATGCATTTCCAGCGGTTACAGAACCACCTTCACGTTTAAATGCTGGTCTTAATTTACCTAAAATCTCTAGAGTAGTAGTAGGCTTTATAAATTCATCTTGATCAAAAATGATTGGATCTTTTTTTCTTTGTGGAATGATTACGGGTACAATCTCCTCAGCAAATCTACCTGATAATTGTGCTTTAGTCGCCTTTTGTTGACTCCATAATGAAAATTCATCTTGTGCTTGACGAGAAATATTGTAGAGTTCAACTAAGTTTTCAGCAGTCTGTCCCATACCATCCGTACCATATAAAGCTTCCATTTTTGGATTGATAAAACGCCAGCCAAAACTAGAATCATGCATTTCGGAGTCTCTACCAAAAGGTTTTGATGCTTTTGAAATTACCCAAGGTCCTCTTGTCATGTTTTCAACTCCTCCAGAAATGTATATGTCTCCAGCACCATCTTTGATGGCTCTAGCCGCATTAATAGTCGAAGCCATACCTGAAGCACACAAACGATTTACTGTTTCAGCTCCTGCAGTAAATGGAATCCCTGCAAGTAAAGCACTCATTCTAGCTACATTTCTATTGTCTTCTCCTGCTTGGTTTGCACATCCAAAAATGACATCCTCAATTAAATTAGGGTCAATATTGGGTTGTTTTTCTAAGACTGCTTTCATTACTATTGCTCCCAAATCATCAGGTCTTACTGCTGATAATGTTCCGCCAAAATTACCTACCGCTGTTCTTACAGCATCCACTATATATACTTGTTTCATCTTATTCTTTTGAAATATATACTAATTAACTGTTATTAGTCTTGCAAATTTAATAAGTTTGAGACAGATTTTATGGAAAAAAAGGATAGAAATATTATTATTTTATTAATGTTATTGCAAGCTGTAATAACCATTCCTTTTATTGACGCTTTCCCTATCGCGCTGGATGAGCCCTTTTCGATATTTTATGCGCAACAGGATATCGGTGAATTTTTACCTATTATTAACCAGGGAAACAATTCTCCCTTACATTTTGTGTTGTTGCATTTTTGGATTAAGTTATTTGGTGTAACACCGTTTGCTGTCAGGTCCCTATCTTTAGTTTTGTCTTTGATAGCAATACCTGTGTTGTACCAATTATCCAAGCAAATTTCTAGTCGTAAATGGGCTGTGCTTACAGTTTTTTTATTTGTATTTTCTAAATTCCTGCACCTACATGCAATAGAAAGTAGAATGTATATGCTTTTTGTCTTGTTGTTTATTCTGATACTTTTTGTTTTAAATCAAATTTTACTCTTGGGTAAAAATAAATTTATATTTCTCATTGTTCTTAATGTCTTACTTTTTTACACACATTATTTATCCTTTTTTGTCTTTTTATCTGAATTTCTAGTTTTTTTAGTATTCTGGCGAAAGGCTATTGTATTTTGGAAAAGTATAATTTTCGGAATTCTATCTTTTTTATTAGCCATACTTCCAGGTTTATTGGTGCTGTTTAATCGTATTGATACTGGTGCAACACAGGATTCTTGGGTGCCTAAACCGCATATTACAGAATTGTATGGCAATATTCTGAGGTTTTTTAATGGTACCTTAATTTGTTTTATTATTCTGGTTATTGTTTTGGTACTATATTTTATCAAAAAACCAACCATTAAAATTGCGAATCTGTTATCTCCTCAATTTAAGCTTATTTCTATTATTTTCTTAGCAAACTACATTGGCATGTATGTGTTTTCTGTTTTAATACAACCTGTTTTTATTGACCGTTATCTTTTGTTTAATAGCATTCCCTTATTTTTGATTTTTACCTATTTATTGTATCGTGTTTTTGGAGATTTACATTGGATATACTTGTTTGTCATTGGTATCCCTTTTATTTTTAATGTTCACCTTATTCCAAATACCAATAGGAATCCAGATAAAATAGCTGCTATATTATTAAGGAATGACAAGGAAGTGAAGCGCATGTATGTCTCACCACCTTGGATTAATTTGTCTATTATGTATTATTATGATCTTGCTATATTTAAAGATTATAAGACTTATAAAGCGCATGCTTTAAAAGAAATTTATAGTTTGGAAGAGATGGATAGAACGCAAGACTTTATGCTGGTAAATTCAAGGGAGGGCTTTGTGAAGTCTAAAGAAGAGGTTGTGAATAAGTTTAGTGCCACGCATGTACTTTTTGAGTACTATTTTGTGAATGAATTGTATGACGTTTTTTACTTTAAACTAAAATGAAAATAAAAAAGGTATCTATTATTGGAGCAGGAAATGTTGCCAGCAATTTAGCGCTGGCTTTGTTTAATTCGGATATTGAAATTGTAAATATATATGCCCGTAAAATTGACAAAGCAAAAAATATTGCAAGACAAGTTGGTGCTATTGGTATGGATGATTTAAAACTCATTAACCCAAACATTGACCTGCTCATTATTGCGGTAAAAGATGATGTAATTGAAGCGTTGCAAGCCGAAATATTGTGTAGTATTCCAATTGTTCACACTTCAGGTTCCATTCCTTTGTCAGTATTTTCGAGAAAAGAAAAGTATGGCATTTTATATCCATTACAAACCTTTACTAAAGGAAAAATAATTGATATGCAAAAAGTCCCCTTTTTGATTGAAACTAATGCCATTGATTTTGAGAAAGAACTAGTTGTATTTGTAAATGAAAATTTATCTCATCAAGTAAAAGTGGCAAATTCGGATATTAGGGGCCAAATTCATCTAGCGGCTGTTTTTGCAAATAATTTTACGACCGAATTAATGGTGATTGCAAAAGAATTACTCCTTAAAGAACAGATTGATTTGGATATTTTAAAGCCCTTAATGCTGGAAACGATAGATAAATCTTTTTCCCTAGGTCCCGAAGCAGCACTTACAGGACCTGCGATTAGAAATGATCAGATGATTATGCAACATCATTTAAATAAAATTGGAGAAGACCAGCAACTGGTTGAACTCTATAAAATCATGTCTACCCTCATCCAAAGAAACATTAAGACTTAACAATTTTCACTTGCTTTTGTAGGTTACCCTGTTTGATTTGAAGCAAATATAGCCCCTTAGTTAATTTGCTTAAATTGAGTAGACTACTGGTTTCCGATTGTAATACTACACGTCCAGTTAAATCAATGATATTAATAACAAAGGAACCTTGCATACCTTCAATATGAATGAAATCATTCACCAAGGTAGGGTAGACTTGTAATTGCTCATTCAAGTCATCCAAGTCCTCTACAGCTAAAGTGATAGCTTCATTGGATAATTCGGTAGTTACCGTAATGCTTCCTGTAGTATTGTCTTTATCCACTTTTAAAATAAAAAGGTTAGAGCCGCCAGTTGACTTAAATTCTGTGTTACCTATGCCAATAAATCCTTTATCATAAGTGTTGTAAAATGCATTTACCACTTCATTACCAGCGACACCAAAATTATTAATATAGTTTCCTTGGTAATAGTTATTCAGTAATCTACCTACAAAGGCGTCTGTTTTAAAGTCGGTGGTTGCGTAACCAAACGATTTTGTAGAACCAGCAAAATAAATATTATCTTGATAGTCTACCGCAATTCCATTTGCAATTTCAAATTCATGAGAACCACCAGTTAAGGAAGTATCGGCTAATAAACTACCATCATCATTCATATTATATATCCAGAAATCACCTAAATACCCAGTTTGATCGTAATAGTAATGTCTAGTGCCTCCTAAAAAATACTCTCCATTTTGATTACTAGTAATAGAGGTAAAGTAATCTTCTCTTTCTTTACCTGCAATTTTTGTCCAGCCTAATGTTCCGTCTATGTGATACTTTAGGATAATGCCATCTGTCATTCCTGCTCCAAATGATTTTGTACCACCCACAACAACTAATGAATCCCCATCTAATAAAACGGCATTGGCGTAATCTTCTGCAGCACCACCATAAGTTCTTGTCCAAAGTGTATCCCCGTTTACGTCTGTTCTAATGATGTAAATATCACTATTTCCAGCACCGTAGGAATAAGTTTCTCCTACCATCACATAACCATTGTCTGGTAATTGTACCATGTCGTATGCTTTGTCCCAGTCACTACCACCATAAGTTTTAGTGATTAAAGGAACACCGGTGTTGTTGGTCTTCACAAAATAGAAATCAAATCCTCCCGCACCTATACTATTGGTGTAACCTGCTAAGGCATAGCCACCATCCGCACTCGGTAAAACAGCTTCTCCCCATTCAGACCCCGATCCGCCATAATTATATGACCATTTGAAATTTCCTAAGGAATCTACTTTGAGTAAAAAAGCGTCTGCATTTCCAGAAGTGAAACTACTAGATGAACCGGTTGCTATATAGCCCGTGTCAAGGTCTTGTTTTATATCTCGACCATAATCATAGCCATTATTTCCATAGGATTTAATGAAGTAGATGTTTTGAGCGGAAGCGACAAAACATAGACATGTAAAAAGGAGGATTAATGTATTTTTCATGTTTTTTAAAGTTTTAAAGAAAGACTAAAATTGATGCTTTTTCCACTGCCGTATTGGTTAGAGGTCGTACCAATTATATCTTGGGTATTCAATCCGATAAATAATTTATCATTTAAATATAAATTAGCATTTAATGCCATTCTTAAGGATCCGTAACCACCAAATATTAATTTAGTAGAAAAACTAAGTAAGGCATTTGGTTGGTAATATACACCAGCATAAACTAAAGGTCTGTAGTCTGGTATTAAAATGGATTTAAACCCAAAGGTAGATTGCCATTTTTGGGTTAAACTATAAACGGGAATTTTATGAATCATAATTTGAATAGGCAAGGACTCTCTAATAGATCCAGTACTTTTATACACACCTAAAGAGTCTGCAATTTCATCTGTACTTAATTGACTGTAATAGTCAACATTGTTATAGGCAATTCCATCAAATGTTATACTACTGTCTAAATAGGAAGTATTAGTTTTATTATTCCAAAAAATAGTCCCTATGTTTCCTAGATTAAAATTGATGATATGGCGTTTTTCATTCTTGGTTTTAATCATAAAATTATGATTCAATTCTAAAGAAAACCCATAACCATTGGCTGTTAAATAATTAGTGCTACTATCATTGTAGGTGTTCACGAATGAAGAACTTGTTTCAAAATACATGGCATCTTGGGCCGGACTGGTGTAAAAATAAGTTTCTCCTGACCTTAGATTAATAGAACGATTACCAACAATAAAACCTAGTTTTATATACGAAAAAGTACGTTTGTCATATAAACCAATACTATAGTTTTGATAATGTAAGTACTGTAAGTGCGTATAAGAAAAATCTAAAGTATCTCCCAATGTGGATGTGTTTCCTTCAAATAGGAGGTCAAATAATTTTGGTTTGTAATTACCAGATACAAAATGATGGTCGCTGATTGAAAAAGTAAGCCCTAAATTTTTATTTTCTTTCAAAAAACTTCCTTCATAATAGTTGATACTTTGTGTAATTTCTGCTCCTAAGGCATTGAATAATTTTTGCGGATTATTTTTAATAATCTCAGCGCTAATATTTCCACCATTTATAAATTTAGAAGTAAAATCATTTTTTAGACTAGTAGTGCTAAAGTTATTATTACTATTTACTTGTAGCAATCTATTTGAACTAATACTATCAATATATACCATGTCTAATTGTTGCGTAAAACCAGCATTCACAATTAAAAACAGAATTAATGTTATACATATATTTTTCATTAAAAGGCTAGTTTTAGGTTTAGGTTAGAAATTAATTTGAAATCAAAATAGTCATTAATATTAACCTTCACTTGGTTGTTTTGGTAAGAATTTAACGTAACAGCAAAGGATATTTGATTCGCAATTGCTAAATTTTCTAATTGATTTTGAGAAAGGTCATACTGAATGATGTTTTGACTAGCAGTGTTAAGGTAGGTGATTGGGTCGTGATTCGCAGCTATAATACTGCCGTCACCTGTAATACTATCTAAAACTTCACCTGTACCGTTTAATAAGTATAGTTTTGTCGTTCCTGCTATAGGAAAAAGATTGGTGTATTGTAGCGAGATACTACCACTTACTAGTTCTTTAGGTAGATCAAAATCTACATCAAAAGTATCTCTTAAACTAAAATTATTCAAACTAAAAGATAAAGGTAATTCTGCATCCATCATCAGGTTTATTCTAGAGTTGGGGAAAAATTGATCTGTACCTCCTCCAATATTGCCAAAAGGATTAATGGTTAATGCATATCCAAAATCTAATGAGTCGGGTAGGTTGACCAAAAAAGGAATAATATTTGAATTAAAACTATTGATGGAAACAAGATAGTTGGATGGCGTGTTATTATATAGGCCACCATTTGCTGGGTTTAGGTTAACAGATTGATTTAATAGAGGAAAGTTCAATGCAACACTTTGCCCAGTTAGGGTATTTTTGCCAATTAAATTATTGATTTTTGACTGTGCAATAATATCAAATCCATTTCTTATTTCTAAATCCATACGAACTGAATCAATCATAATAGCACCGGCCAATTTTTTAACTTGTGGAAATTTAAAATCTATTTGGTCTTCTATGTCATATTGTCCAAAATAACCCTTTGCATATTTGGGCTTTAGTCCTGCAAAGGATAAAGAAAGGAGCACTGTATCTTGATTTGTTACCGTAAAATTAGAAGAAGTTTCATTGGAACTCATTAAAAAATCTGCAGTAAGATTATTGGATAAATCACCATTTGCACCAGTTAAATCAAATGTATAATCTTTTAAGTCAAAAGTGTCTCTAACAATAAATGGGTTAGAAATAGAACCTGCCTCTAAAAAGTAAACTTGTTCAAAAGCAATACCATTGGCATCTTTTACTTTGGGAAATATAAAGGTTGCTTTTGTTTTACCTGGCCAAGGGGAAGAAATCTCAATAAAACCTTTTCCTTCTGCAATGATTACTTTTTTTAATTGAATTTGACCAAGGTCATACAGCTGGTCAATTCCTGGATTTGTAATTGTGTTTCCTGGGGATAATGTAATGGCAGGAAAAGCAATGGCTGACTTTGTTATTAAGGAAGTGTCCGGTAATTTGATTAAAGTATCAATTCTAAATGAATAGAGCGTATCTTTAAAAACCAATGAGCCATAGCCATCTGAATTTGTTTTACTGTTATCCGGTAATAAGTTTTCAATGGTTAACTTGCCTTTTATTAAAGGTGTTGCCCAATTTGGTGACCAAGTGGTTGGCTCTTTTTTACAAGCCGAAAAACCAACAAAAGTCAACAGGATTACGAAAAGTATTTTATACATAGGAAATGATTTATTCTATTGTAAAAACGAATGTAATGATAAATAAGTTTGTAGTATTGCAAATTGAAAATGAATTTTTAACATGGCAAAGTATAGAACTTTATCTATAACGGAATTAGAATCCTTCGAAAAGGAGTTTATTTCGTTTTTAGTAATTAATGGAATCGAAGCGGACAATTGGGAAGAAATCAAAAAAAATGAGCCCATTAAAGCAAATAAAATTATTGAACAATTTAGTGCGGTAGTTTTTGAAAGTATTTTTAGAAAAAATATGTTTATTGATTTTATTAGTGCTAAAACCATTAAATGTTTTCAGTTTTTGGCAGACTCTGTGCAATTAATTGGTTTAGACGCTGAGGAAGGTTCGGAGGTCGATTTTATGAAAGCAAATTCTATTAGGGAATGTATTATCCAAAACGAGGCCCACTTAAAAGTTTATCAAAGTAATAAAAAGTATATCAAGTCAAGAGAAGAGGAGATGTATAATATGGTCCAAAGTGGGGCCAATTTGTCTAAAGGAGAATTGTTCAAGCAAATTGCATTATTACTTTAAGTGGAAAAAATACAGGAAATAGCGATTATTGGAGGAGGAGCAGCAGGTTTTTTTGCAGCTATTCAAGCAAAATCTTTGCACCCAACTCACCAAGTCACCATTTATGAAAAATCTAAGAAAACACTTTCAAAGGTTAAAATTTCTGGTGGCGGAAGGTGTAATGTGACCAATGCAACTTATTCAATTGCTGCTTTGGTGAAGAATTACCCAAGGGGTAATAAAGCGCTTAAAAAAGTGTTTGCACAATTTGATGTCCATGACACCATAGCTTGGTTTAAAAAAAATAAGGTGGAACTCACCACGCAAAATGATGGCTGTATTTTTCCCGTAAGTCAAAACTCTCAAACAATTATCGATTGCTTCTTAAATTTGTGTCGTCAATTAAAAATTGAGGTCATCACCGAAGCACCATTGACCTTATTAGAAAAAAGTGATACTGGTTTTGATTTGACATTTCGAGATTTTTCGGCAAGTGCAAACAAAGTGATTGTAGCAGTGGGGGGACAACCAAAAATTAATGGCTTTGATTTTTTAAAATCATTGAACCTGAAAATGGTGGAACCGTTACCTTCATTGTTTACTTTTAATATGCCTAATGAGTCGGTGCGCGATTTGATGGGTATTGTAGTTGAAAATGCAAAGACCAGAATTCAAGGCACAAAATTGGTCGAAGATGGTCCTTTGCTAATTACCCACTGGGGAATGAGTGGACCAGCTATTTTAAAGCTTTCTGCTTGGGGAGCGCGATTATTGGCAGCGGATAATTATCATTTTAAGGTGCAAGTAAATTGGTTAGGTAATATCAATGCAGAAGTGGCCAATGAACAGTTAACCGCTGAGATAAATAAGTTTTCACAGAAAAAAATAGCCAATCAAAAAGTGGTGAACATTCCTAGTAGATTATGGGATTTTCTCTTAAAAAAAATAGCTATAGATACCAGTAAAAAATGGGCGGAGTTAGGCAAAAAAGACAAGAATAAGTTAATAGACGTCTTGGTCAATGATATTTATGAAGTAAAAGGCAAAACTACTTTTAAAGAAGAGTTTGTCACCGCTGGAGGAATTGACTTAAATGAAATTGATTTTAATACCATGCAAGCTAAAAAACACCCAGGAATTTACTTTACTGGAGAAGGTTTAGACGTGGACGGTATTACAGGCGGTTTCAATTTTCAAGCAGCTTGGAGTACGGCCTTTGTAGCAGGTAAACTTTTAGACTAATTTTTCTTTTAAATAAAAACCGGTATAAGATTTTTTTTCCTTTATCAAATCTTCTGGCGTCCCTTCAAAAACTAATCCACCACCATTTTTGCCACCTTCAGGTCCAATGTCAATCACCCAATCTGCAGTTTTTACAACATCCATGTTGTGTTCTATCACCAAAACGGAGTGACCTAAACCAATCAATTTATTTAAGGCGACCAATAGTTTTGCAATGTCATGAAAATGTAGACCAGTTGTAGGTTCATCAAACAAAAATAGGGTGGGTGTAATATTTTTTTGTCCAACCATTAAATAGGTGGCCAGTTTTATTCTTTGGGCTTCCCCACCAGATAAAGTACTGGAAGATTGACCCAGTTTTAAATATCCTAAACCTAAGTCTTGCAAAGGTTGTAATCGGTCTCTAATCGCTTTTTCTGTAGACTTTACACCGTCAAAAAACAACAAAGCATTGTCAATGGATAAATTTAAAACATCATCAATGGTTAAATCTCTAACGGTTATCTCCAAGGCTTCAGGCGTGTATCGTTTTCCTTTACAATCTTCACATTGCAGTTTTACATCCGCCATAAACTGCATGCTAATGGTAATTTCTCCTTCTCCCTTGCAAGTTTCACATCTACCACCTGGCACATTGTAAGAGAAGTACCCAGGTTTTAAACCCCTTAATTTTGCACCTTGTTGTTTTGCAAATAAATCTCGGATGTAATCAAATGCTTTTACATAGGTAGCTGGGTTACTCCTAGAAGAACGACCGATTGAATTTTGATCAATAATTTCAATGTCTTTTATTTGGTCTATGTCTCCTGTAATTCTTGAATGCGCACCAATTTTATTGGATGACTTGCCTAGTTTTTTTTGCAAAGCTGGAGCCAATATTTGCTTAATCAATGTCGATTTTCCACTACCTGAAACTCCAGTGACGCAAACAAAACCATTCAATGGAATACTTACATCTATGTTCTTTAAATTGTTCTCTTTGGCGCCTTCTAAAATGATTTTATTGTTCATGGAACGACGAAGAGTAGGGACTTCGATCTTTGTTTTTCCTGTTAAATAATCAGCTGTAATACTTCCTTTTGCTTTTAAAAGGTCTTTGTGATCGCCTTGAAAGACAACTTCGCCACCATATTCACCTGCTAGAGGTCCCATGTCAATAATTTGATCTGCAGCAAGTATAATATCCTCTTCGTGCTCAACCACAATAACTGTATTGCCAATTGCTTTTAAATTCCTTAACACTTCAATTAATTTTTCAGTATCTTTTGGATGCAATCCAATACTTGGCTCATCTAAAATGTACATAGAACCAACTAAAGAGCTGCCTAAAGAATTTGCCAAATGAATTCTTTGGGATTCACCACCAGACAAAGTGCCAGATTGACGATTTAGGTCTAAATAACTAAGACCAACCTTGTTTAAATAGCTTAAACGATTATTAATTTCTATCAACAGTCTTTCCGCAATTTGACTTTGATATTTATCTAGTGTAATGTCTTTAAAAAAATCTTGCAACTCATTTATGGGGAGTAGTAATAAATCAGATAAGTTTTTACCATCAATTTTCACATAATTTGTTTCCACCCTTAATCTTGTTCCTCTACAAGCTGTACATTTCGTTTTTCCTCGGTATCGAGAAAGCATGATTCGATAATGGATTTTATAAGTTTGACTGGAAAGATGGTTGAAGAAATCCCATAATCCTTTAAAATTTTTGGTGCCTTGCCAAAGCATTTGATATTCTGCTTCGCTTAATTCTTCAATTGGAGTATGCACAGGGAATTTGTCCTTTGCTGCATGGTGAATCATTTGCATTTTCCATTCACTCATTTTTTCTCCTCGCCAAGCAACTACTGCATCTTCGACAAGGGATAAAGATTTGTTCGGAATAACTAAATCCTCATCTATCCCTATCATAGATCCAAAACCTTCGCAAGTAGCACATGCACCAAAAGGGTTATTGAAACTAAAAAAGTTAATGGATGGCTCTATAAATTCAACGCCATCTTCTTCAAATTTATTAGTAAATAAATATTGCTTATTCGAATCCATATCGAATATAATTGCGGTACCATAACCCTCGTAAAAAGCCGTCTGAATGGAGTCACCTAACCTTGACTCATAGTCTGGGTCATTCTCGGTATGCTTTAAACGGTCAATAATGACATAGGCTTCTTCCTTTTTATAAATTTTCGGATCGAAATCACTTAAGTTATAATTTGCACCATGGACATAAACTTTGGAGTATCCTTGAGAGATCAATAGTTTTACAGAGTCCTCTGTAGATCGGTCGGATGGGATTAACCAAGGACTTAAAATCATAAATTTTTCACCAACTTTAAATTGATGTATACGATCAATCACATCCGCAACGGTGTGTTTTTTTATTTCTTTTCCAGTAGTAGGGGAGTATGTTTTTCCAATTCTGGCAAATAAAACTTTTAAATAATCATATATTTCCGTTACTGTGCCAACCGTAGAGCGAGGATTGTTTGAAATTACTTTTTGTTCTATGGCTACCGCTGGTGAAATTCCTTTAATAGAGTCCACGTCAGGTTTTTCTAATCTCCCTAAAAACTGACGGGCATAAGAAGATAGACTTTCAACATACCTACGTTGACCTTCAGCAAATAAAGTTGAAAATGCAAGCGAAGATTTACCAGAACCAGACAAGCCAGTAATGACCACAATTTGATTGTGAGGGATGTTGATGTTGATGTTTTTTAAATTATGAACCCGAGCCCCTTTGATGGCTATTTCAGCATTTGGTTTATCCATTAAAAGAAATTTTCTGAACTTATTTCACAAACTTACCAAACCTTTTTTGATTGTCCTGCGTTTATACTATCAGAAATTAAGATTTAAGATTTTTTTTGATATTAAATTTATTTTCATACTTTAGCCAAACTAAAAAAAAAACGCCTATAGCAGTAATTCTACTTTAAACATGTAATGTTAACTACTCCTTACTCATTCTTTTATTGGAATGCGTGGAGCTTATAAAAGTGAATTATGAAAACTGCTCAAACAATTACCGATCAAACTCTCATCAAGGCGTATTTAAACGGAGATGAGAAATCTTTTGAAATTTTACTAGGAAGAAATAAAGACCGCGTTTTTGGTTATATCATCTCTAAAATCAAAAATTATGATTTGGCAAATGATATTTTTCAAGATGTTTTTATTAAAGTAATCAAAAACTTGAAAAAGGGTGCATATAACGAAGAAGGTAAATTTTTACCTTGGGTGTTAACCATTGCACATAATTTAGTAATCGATCATTTTAGAAGAAATAAAAAAATGCCAACCATTTCTGAAACTTCTTATGGAAATGAGGATTTTGATATTTTCTCTGTCCTGAAATTAACCGATAAAAATGTGGAAGATTTAATGATTAAATCGCAAGTAGAAGAAAAGCTTACCCAATTGATTGAGTTTTTACCTGCCGACCAAAAAGATGTCTTAAAAAAGAGAATATATGTCGGTATGAGTTTTAAAGATATTGCAGAAAAAGAAGATATTAGTATTAATACCGCTTTAGGTAGAATGCGTTATGCATTAATCAATTTAAGAAAATTAATTGAAGAGCATGAAGTGTGCTTGGCATATTAATTATTATCGAAAGACAAATCTTACTATTAAATCGTGTTCCAATAATAGTTTTGGTTTAATATAAGAGGCGCCGTATGCTTCTATCTGATCTTTGGTATTGTAATAATCCATTCTACCTAAATAAGGCTGATACAAAATTTGCAATTGCATCCCATTGGAGATTGGGTATTGAATGCCAGCATTTATACCGTAAGCAATGCCATTACCTGTAGTACGGGTGAAAAAACTGTTTGTAGGATCAAATTGGGAGTAAAGATTTGTAATGATTGAATTTAATAACTCTACTTCATTAGATTCCATTCGCCAGAAGTTAAACATACCGGATAAACCAAACACATATTTTAATTTTTCACCGTCCGTGGTGTAATTCAAACTTATTCGGGCATTAAACCTACTTTCCTCCCCTGAAATATAACCATTTTGATAAATCTCTTGGGACGTAAAATTACCTGGATCAATTAACTCTAAAGTGTAACCACCTATCATTTTTAAGTTGGAAAAATTGAAATCACCTTCAAAACTTAAGTTCGGACTAGCTTGAAATCCTAGATTTACACCATATACTGTAGCTGGTTTAAAACGGTATAATTCAGAAAATTCTAAAAACTGAAAATCTTTATTGCCCAACATTTCTCTTACAATTTGATAGTTGTAAGGCGTGTTAAAAAAATTTATTAATTGGTCCTGATAAAAGCCTGTGTACCTTTCAGCATAGGTTCTATTGGCAAATTTAACACCTGCATTTAATCCGTATGTAAACTTCCTATAATCTTGACCATTGACAATAAATAGAAATCCTATGTAAAAAACCGTTAATTTTATCCGCATAAAAAATAAGTAAATGTCAAAAATACAAAATATTGCGGTATTAACCTCGGGAGGAGATGCACAAGGGATGAATGCTTGTATACGCGCTGTTGTTCGCATGGGAATAGCGGAGAATCTGCGTGTGTATGGTGTCATGGATGGTTTTAATGGTATGGTAGATGGAGACATAAAGGAATTAGAGTATGCTGATGTTTCAAATATTATTCAAAGAGGAGGTACGATTTTAGGGACCGCTAGAAGTGAACGATTCCATAAAAAAGAATTCCGTAAAATTGCCTTTGAAAACCTCAAAAAAATAGGCGTGGAGGCATTGGTCGTTATTGGTGGTGATGGCAGTTTTAAAGGTGCTAAAGTTTTTTCTGAAGAATTTAATATGCCCTTTATTGGCATACCCGGTACCATTGATAATGATATTATTGGAACTGACTATACCTTAGGCTTTGATACGGCATTAAATAATATCATAAATGCCATAGATAAAATTAGAGATACCGCAAGTGCCCACCATAGAATATTTTTAGTCGAGGTAATGGGGAATACTTCTGGTCTGTTAGCTATAAATGCAGCTTTAACCACTGGTGCTGAAGACGTGTTTATACCAGAAGCATTAGAAGATTTTGCGAGATTTGAAAGTAAAATAAAAAAAGCAGTTGCTGCAAAAAAATCTAGCATTATTATTGTATCAGAGGGTGATGAAATTGGTGGTGCTAAAGAACTATACAATTATTTAAAAGAGAAAAATTTACATGAAAAAATAAGGGTAACTATTTTAGGTCATATTCAAAGAGGTGGCGCACCAAGTTTCTTAGACCGTAAAATGGGGACAGATTTTGGCGTTGTTGCTGTTCAGAAAATTCTCCAAGAGAAGTACAATCTTATTTTAGGAATTCAAAATAATCAAATGATTACTTATACTTTAGGGGATAAAATCACCAAAAATGTCTCCAATCAAGCCGAAGTGCTAAAAATCATGCACAAACTCAATGTTTTTTAAATTAACGAGATTAGCCTGAAAAAGGAAGTTTTGGAAGGGGTGAAATTTTACTTATTGGTTTTTTAAACAAAAAAAACTAGCAAAAAGAGACAATTAAAATATTATTTTCAAGAAAGTTTTAAACAATTATCATTAAATTTTTATAAAAATAATTCCCTTATCTATACGGGTAGCCATAAAGCATAAGCGCATTTTTAGTAAACGTAAAATATATAATATGGTTGCTTGATAAGTGGGATTATTAATAAAATATTTTTTATTTGTTAAGAATTAAACCTATTTTTAGGAAAATTACTAATCAAAAAAAATAATATGAAGAAAATTTTATTAATCTTTTCAGCCTTATTTACTGGTCTCATAGGAGTGGCGCAAGTAAATATTGGATCGGGTGCAATAGGTACAAATGACCAACACATTCCTATAGAACCGTATTATGGGTATACCTATAGTCAAATGATTTATACCGCAGCAGAAATTAATACTTCTGGTGATATAGATTCTTTAATTTTCTATAAAGATGGAACCAGTTTGAGTAACTCAAATGATTGGACTGTCTATTTAGGTCATACAGCTTTAAACTCATTTGCTACTACAAACTCTTGGATAGCATCTACTGGTTTAACACAGGTGTTTTCAGGGACTGTTACGCAAGTTGGAAGTGAAGTGAAGATTGTGTTTTCGACAACATTCACCTATAATGGTACAGATAATCTAGTGATTGCTGTGGATGAAAACGCTTCGGGTTATGATAGTAATGCAGATGATTTTTATTGTTCACCAACTGGTGCAACTGATAGAGCGATTACTTATTATAATGATATTACTAATCCTGACCCAACTAGTCCACCAACTTCTGGTGCCGTATTAAGTGCTTTTGTTGCAAATGTTCAAATTGGCGGAATCACGCAAACTTGTCCAAGTTTAACTGGTTTAACTGCAAATAATATTACTGCTACAACTGCCGATTTAGATTGGAATGCAGGTTCAGGTACAGATTATCAAGTGGTATATGGTGTAAATGGATTCTTAATAGGGGCAGGTACAAGTACAACTGTATTAGTAGACTCTTTTAATGTAACTGGTTTAACAGGTGGAATAGATTATCAGTTTTATGTGAGAAATATTTGTAGTCCTGGTGATACTACTGCTTGGGCTGGTCCTTTTTCTTTTACAACGAATTGTCCTACTTCTTATATTCCTGCTTACACACAAGATTTTTCTAATTATGTACCAAACTGTTGGGAAGAAGGCCAAGGTGTTTTAGGTAGTTCTAATACAACTTTTAGTTCTACCACATCTTCTAATTGGATTGCTGATGGTTTTGGAAATGTAGGGAGTACAGGTTCGGCTAGAATGGAGATTTATTCTACAGGTAGAGATGAATGGTTAATTTCACCTACCATTGATTTAGGTACTGGTGCGAATCCATATCAGTTACAATTTGATGTTGCTTTAACCAATTGGATTAATACAAATACAGATGTTTTAGGAGCAGATGATACTTTAGCTGTAGTAATTTCAACAGATAATGGTGTTACTTGGAATACAACAAACATTCTTCAAGCTTATACAGTAGGAAACGAACCTTCAGCTGCTGGAGATTTTACAATTATTCCTTTGACAGGTTATACAGGTTTGGTTAAATTTGGGTTTTACGCAGCTTCTTCTGTTTCAAATGTTGATGTAAATGTTTACATTGATAATTTTGCTGTGGTTGATGTGCCTTCTTGTCCACAACCAACTGGAGTTTCTGTAACAGGTTTGACTTCTACTACTGTTGATATTGCATGGACTGTTGGAGCAGCAAATACAGTGATTGAATATGGTCCTGTTGGATTTACGCAAGGTACTGGTACTTTCCTTAGTGTTACTGGTGGTACTGCTACTATTACAGGTTTAACACCTATCAATGATTATCAATTTTATATTAAAGATAGTTGTGGGTTAGGGGATGAGAGTGTATGGACTGGTCCAGTTGCTTTTTCAACTGCTTGTCCAAATTTCACACCTACTTATACAGAAGATTTTAGCAATTACGTACCACAATGTTGGTCAGAAGGTGAAGGACAGTTAGGGGCGACAAATACAGTTTTCTCTAGTACAAGTTCTTCTTCATGGATTGCTGATGGTTTTGCCAATAATGGTTCTACTGGTGCTGCAAGGATGGAGATTTGGTCTACAGGAAGAGATGAGTGGTTATTTTCGCCAACTATCGATTTAGGGACAGGTGCTACACAATACCAAGTTGAGTTTGATTTGGCTTTAACGTATTATTCAAATACAAATGCAGATGTGTTAGGAACTGATGATACTTTAGCGATTGTAATTTCAACAGATAACGGTGTGACTTGGTCACAAGCAAATATCTTACAGCAATGGGATGCTACTACATCATCTATTTCAAATACAGGTCAATTTGTGGCTATTGATTTAAGTGCCTATACTGGATTGGTTCAATTTGGTTTTTATGCAGCTTCAACTGTTTCTGGTGGAGATGTGAATGTATACATTGATAATTTTCAAGTTTTACCAATTCCATCTTGTCCAAAGCCACTTAGTTTAATGGCGAGTAATGTGATGTATAATGCTGTTGACGTAAGCTGGGCTACTGGTGGTGCTGCTGATGTTCAGATTGAATATGGTCCTGCTGGATTTACACCTGGTACTGGAACATTAATGCTTGCAAATTCAAACCCTTTTAATTTAACTGGGTTAATGGCAGAAACTGGGTATGATTTTTACTTAAGAGATATTTGTGCTATTGGTGATACTAGTTTATGGAATGGCCCAAGTAGTTTTACAACGCCTTGTGCGCCTATAATGGCACCTATTATTGATGATGTAGAAGGACATTCACCAGTAACATCTGGCAGTGTAGGTATCTCTAATTCTTTATGTTGGGATGGTGAGTCTTTTGGAACAATATGGGGAGTAGATAATGTTGGTGGTACAACTTCTGGTAGTACAGGTCCAGATGGTGCACATAGTGGTTCTGCTTACTTTTATCTAGAAACTTCAACTGGTAGTACAGGTGATTATGCCGACTTGTTGTCTCCAAGTATAGATGTGTCAGGTTTGACAAATCCAAGTATTAATTTCTTTTACCATATGTATGGTGCAAGCATGGATACTATGATTGTTGCTGTAAATGATGGTGCAGGATGGACGGAAGTTTGGAGAATTTTTGGAGAACAACAAACTGCTGGTTCTGATTCTTGGATTGAAAAATATATTCCATTAGATGGCTTTTCAGGAGTATTACAAGTAAGAGTAAGAGGTTACAGAGGTATTTCTTATACAGGTGATATGGCAATTGATGATGCAGGTATAGTGGATTGTCCAGTTTCATTTGCGACAGTAACGGCAAATGCTTGTGATTCTTTGGTTGCTGCAAGTGGTATGGTTTATACAGCGAGTGGAACTTATAATGATACAATTATGAATGCAGTTGGATGTGATAGTATCATTACTTATAATGTAACTATTCTTAATGCAACAGCTTCTTCTATTACAGAAGTGTCTTGTGGAACTTATACTGCACCGAGTGGAATGACTTATGGTACAACAGGTATCTATATGGATACTATTATGAATACAGCAGGTTGTGATAGTGTAATTACTATCGATTTGACAGTAAATAATACTTTTAGTTCTATCACGGAAGTTGTTTGTGAAAGTTATACTGGACCAAGTGGTACTGTATATACAGCGACAGGTATCGTAACAGATACTATAGCGAATTCTATTGGTTGTGATTCTATCATTACTATTGATTTAACGGTAAATCCAGCGACTTCTAATTCATTAATTATTAGTGAATGTGATACTTACACTTCAGCAAGTGGTGTAGTTTATACTACTACTGGTAATTACCAGGAAATGTTTACAAATGCTGCTGGTTGTGATAGTACATTATATCTAGATGTGACCATCCATGATTCTTATGATTTAAATATTATAGAGGATGCATGTGATGAATTTGTATCTGATGCTGGAACAGTATATAATACTACTGGTGTTTATACAGAGAGTTATACAGCATCTACAGGGTGTGACAGTATCATTAATTATGATGTTACTATAACAACGATAGATAATGCAATATCTGTTTCACAAGGTGTTGTTTTAACGGCTGACCAAACAGGTGCTAGCTACCAATGGTTAGATTGTAATAATGGTAATGCAGCAATCGCTGGAGAAACTAGTCAAACATTTACAGCTGTGTTAAATGGCGATTACGCTTGTGAAATCATGCTTGGTACTTGTACAAAAATTTCTGATTGTATTTCAGTAAGTAGCGTTGGTATAAATGATGCTAGTAGTGATGTGTTCTCTATCTATCCAAATCCAAATAATGGTCAATTTAAAATTGAAATGGATAAGTTAACGACGAATACAGAAGTTATTATTTCCAATGCAGCTGGTCAAGTGGTTTATAAAGGACAGTTGAATCAAACTTCAAGTGTTGTTAATTTGACAGGTATTGAAAGTGGCTTGTATGTAGTAAATGTTCTTAACGAAGAACTCAACATCAAGAAAACACTTATCATTGAATAATACCGATTATATCATAAATTTTTAATAAAATAGACTACTTGAAAAAGTAGTCTATTTTTTTTGTTTAATAAAAAATTTATTTTTATCCTAATTTATATTTGTTAATTATTAATAAAATCGATAATTTTATTCAAAATCAATCTAAACGTTATGAAGAAAGTTTTATCTATTTTATTTTTGATTGGGGGCTCCATGGCGAGTTATGCCCAATGTACAACGCCGATTATGGCGCCTTTTTTAGAAACATTCCCAACTAATGCTGTCCCCACATGCTGGACACAGTCAGGAAGTGAGAATTGGGTGTATCAATCGGCTACTAGTGGCCCTGCAGGTTGGGGAGCGACGGGTGCCGGTGAGCATACTGGTACAGCAGGGTCTTATGCTATTATGATTGATGGATCAAGTAATACTGGTTCTAACATTTCTTACCTAGAGACCGCTGAGATTGACTTGAGCGCATTGAGTTATCCGGCATTATCGTATTGGGTTTATAGTTATAATGATGACAATGCATGTAACAATACTGTTGAAGTGGATGTGTGGACTGGATCTTCTTACGTGAATATTGAGTCTTTTGCACAAAACTTTGGACCTTATTACGAGCAAAGAATTGTTAGTTTATCAGCTTTTACTGGTGTTATAAAATTGAGGTTTGCAGTTATCGATATGCCGTCTAATTGCAGCTCTCCATTTTATAATGACATTTTATTAGATGATATAGGAGTGATTGATTGCGCCCCAACTTTTAATACCATCTCCGCATATAGCTGTCAGTTTTATACCGCACCAAGTGGAAAACTGTTGCATGATGCAGGTACTTATTTAGATACTATTCCAAATTCAGTAGGATGTGATAGTATCATTACCATTAATTTAACTACAGGTAATACTTCAAATACCATTGTAATGACAAATATCTGCGGAACTTTTATCTTACCTGTAACAGGTGAAGTAGTAGGGGATGATGGCATTTATGCTACAGACACTTTGGTTAACTCAATAGGATGTGATAGTGTGGTTTATTACGACTTAGATTTTGATAATTCTTATTTCTATTTTGAAACTTCTGCGTGTAATATATATACTGCACCTTCTGGAGAGCAACATACAACCTCTGGATTGAAAATGGATACCATTCCAAATGCTGTTGGTTGTGATAGTGTGATTACTATTAATTTGACCATGTACTATAATAATAGTGTTACTCTTTTTGTAAGTAGTTGTGGCGGAACATATACTTCTGATGCAGGAAATGTATATAACGCAACAGGTGTTTATATAGAAAATTTCACTTCTGTAAACGGTTGTGATAGTATTTTATATATTGATTTTACTGTATCTGAAGGAGGAAGTCAGAATTTTGTAGTAGAAGCTTGTGATGAATGGACGGCGCCAGATGGAACACTTTTCAGCGCCAACGGAACGCATGTAGAGACCTATACTAGTATGAATGGTTGTGATAGTGTAAATACCTATCAAGTAACCATTAATTCTGTAGATGCTTCAGTTTCTTTAGTAAACGCTTTAACGCTTGAAGCTAGTGAAACCGGTGCTACTTACCAATGGTTGGATTGTAATAATGGAAGTACGCCTATTAACGGGGAAACTGGTCAAAGTTATATCGCTTCTGTAAATGGTGATTATGCATGTGAGGTGACTAAAAACAATTGCACAGAAGTTTCAAAATGTGTTAGAGTCGGTTCTTTAAATGTAGATAACATTGAGCATGCTATAAATATTTATCCAAATCCAAATAATGGAAAATTTGTAGTTGAGTTAAATGATAAGGTGATCAACGCTATGTTGTATATCTCAAATACAGCTGGTCAAATCGTTTACCAAGGTAGGTTAAACCAAACTTCCACTACCATTCAGTTGGATAAACTGGTAAGTGGGGTGTATTTTGCTAACATATTAAATGAAGAAATAAATGTTAATAAAACACTTATCATTGAATAAGACCTTTTAACATCTTTTATTTTAGGTTTATAGGCTACTTTTTAAGTAGCCTATTTTTATAACATACTCTACATTCTATGTTAATTTTTCTAGTTTAGCTTGGATATGGGGTTATTAAACTATATTTTAGCAGAAATCAAACTATTTATTATGAAGAAAATTTTATCTTTTTTATTCATTGCGGGTTCTTATATGGGATACTCACAATGTACACCAGTGATGGCCCCATGGGTTGATGATGTTGAGTCTTACTCACCTACAACTGGTACAATAGCTGCTGGCTGTTGGACTGAAGTTTCACCAGATTCTCCAGATTGGAATATTGACGGTGCAGGATCAACTGGTTCCTCCAATACAGGTCCTGATATGGGAGCACACAGTGGTTCTAATTACTTTTATTTAGAAACATCTTCCGGATCAACAGGTCAAACAGCAGAATTAATTACACCAGAAATTGATCTTTCTTCTTTAACTTATCCTGCTTTATCGTTTTGGTATCACATGTTCGGGGCTACAATGCAAGATTTAGATGTTGAAGTATTATCAGGTGGTAATTGGATTCCAATGTATACTATACCAGGTAATTCACAACAAGCTTCTGGTTCTGATCCATGGTTACAACAAGTAATTAGCTTGACTGCATTTACAGGTGTTGTAAAAGTGAAGTTTATTGGCGCTAAAGGATCTTCTTTTACAGGTGATGCTTGTTTAGATGATATTGGTATTATTGATTGTACGCCAACTTACAGTACTATTTCAGCTTATAGCTGTCAGTTTTATACTGCACCAAGTGGTAAATTATTACATGACGCTGGTACTTATTTTGATACCATTGCAAATTCAGTAGGATGTGATAGTATCATTACTATTAACTTGACGTCTGATAACACTTCAAGCACAATGGTTTTAACTAATATTTGTGGTACTTACATTTTACCTGTTACAGGTGAGGTTGTTGGTGATGATGGCATTTATGCTACAGATACTTTACCAAATTCAGTTGGTTGTGATAGTGTTGTTTATTACGACTTAGATTTTGATAATTCATATTATTCATTTGATGCTTCATCTTGTAATGTTTATACTGCTCCTTCAGGTGCACAACATACGACATCAGGATTAAAAATGGATACCATTACAAATGCAGCTGGTTGTGATAGTATTATGACTATCAACTTAACAATGTATTATAATAACAGTGTTACTCTTTTTGTAAGTAGTTGTGGTGGTTCATATACTTCTAATGCAGGAAATGTATATACTGCAACAGGAGTATATATTGAAAACTTCGCTTCAGTTAACGGTTGTGATAGTATTTTATATATTGACTTTACAGTATCAGAAAGTGTAGATCAAAATATTGCTGTAGATGCTTGTGACGAATGGACAGCGCCAGATGGTACAGTAATGACTGCTAACGGTACTCACGTGGAGACTTTTACTAGTTCAACTGGTTGTGATAGTGTAAATACTTATCAAGTAACTATTAATACAGTGAATGCTGCTATTACTTTAATAAATGCTTTAACACTTGAAGCTAATGAAACTGGTGCAACTTACCAATGGTTAGATTGTAACAATGGAAGTGCTCCTATTGCTGGGGAAACTGGTCAAACTTATATCGCTTCAGTAAATGGAGATTATGCTTGTGAGGTTACTAAAAACAATTGTACAGAAGTTTCACCTTGTGTTAGAATTGGTTCTTTAGGTTTAGAAAACGAAACAACACCATTTAGTATTTATCCAAATCCTTCTAACGGTACATTTAATGTCGTGTTAAATGAAGTATTAGAAAATACATTGGTAAATATTACTAATGTTGCTGGTCAAGTTATTTATTCAAGTAGCATCAACCAAACTAATAACACTATTGAATTAACAAACATTGAAACTGGAATTTATTATATTCAAGTATCAAACAACAATGGAAGTACAGTAAAATCTATCATAGTAGAGTAATATTGCACATTCAAATATTTAAAGCGGGTAAGTTTTCTTACCCGCTTTTTTTATGCCTAATTATTTCTATTTTCTTAAGTTGCTTTTTTGGAACAGTTATTGCAATACATCTTATTATTGTTAACAACATTGTATAACAAAGTATAAAACGACCCTTTTTTTATTCGTTTTATTCGCTAAATTTAAGTTCAGTGACGACGAAGCACCGATTATGGGGGATAAAAAAATGGTAATAATAAATAAACATGTGGAATTAAAAGTTCCTGCGCAGCCAGATCCGCTTGCATTAGTGAATGCCTTATACGAGTGCTTTAAATTAAAAGGTACTGTTGTGTTCAAAGGTTCAAAAGTATCTTATGTCAATAATATTATTATTAGCGTAGATGGCTATGCATCTATCGAGCTATGTTCTGATGACTGGGGTAACGGGTTTACTTTAGTGATGAAAAAACAAAAATTCTTTATCAAAAGAAAACGATTGAAAGTATAATATTGGTAATATACTTTCAGACTATTAATAAGTTTATGAAAATAAATTTTATTATTTCCTCCTTAAATCTTATATTTGTAAAATAATTTGACTTATTTAGATGAATAATTCAAATTAGTCGTTGTTAAACTCTGTGCCAATTCTGAAAGACCACTTTGTCTTCTTTTCAATTTTTCATTTAGTTGTTCAATGACATTATTCCAATGTAGGAATAACAAAAGTATATTATAACAAAAGAATTAAATGGCTAGAACGCAAGAAACCTTTAGTAAAAAAGAAAAAGAAAAAAAACGTTTAAAAAAACGACAAGAAAAATTAGCGAAACGTGAAGAACGTAAAGCAAACTCAGGTACTGGAGATTTAGACAGTATGATGGCTTATGTAGATGAGAATGGAATGATCGTTGACACGCCGCCAGATCCAAATGTAAAAAAGAAGGTAATTAAAGCCAGTAGTATTGAAATTGGTGTACCCAAAAGAGAAGCTGTGGATACCGACATTGAAAATAGAGGAAAGGTAACTTTCTTTAATACTTCAAAAGGGTATGGTTTCATTAAAGATATGTCAACGCAAGAAAGCTATTTTGTACATGTTAACGGTTTATTGGAAGAAATTCAAGAAAACGATATCGTTAATTTTGAATTAGAACGTGGACAAAAAGGAATGAATGCCGTACGTGTAAAGATTTATAAAGAAAAAGAAGAAGTACCTGCTCCAAAAGCAGAAGCGGATAAGGAAGCAAGCGATTCTGACAAAGATGGTGCTGCAGCCGAAGAAGAATAAAATTATTTCTTATTACCCCATTAAAAAAAGAGGAGTTGCTTTAAATAGTAATTCCTCTTTTTATTTGAATATTATTCCTGCTACACAAATATCATCAATCTGTTCTTCCTTTAATTTCCACTCCGATAAAGTATCCTTAATGATGCGTTGTTGCTCTTCTACTTTTTTATATTGAACAGTCATTAACATGTTTCTAAACCGTTTTCTGGAGAATTTTTTATTGCGCTCTCCGCCAAATTGATCTGGGTAACCATCTGAAAATAAATAAATACTTTCCATTTCTGACAACACCACTTCTGAGCGGGTGTAAGGTTTTCTTTGGTCATATGTACCTATAGGCTGTTTATCGGCTTTAAGGGTGTGTAAAACACCTTTACTGAAGTAATAAGCATGGTTGTTTGCGCCTGAAAAATATAATCTATCCGATTTCTTGTCTATGCAAATTAAAGATAAATCCATGCCGTCATTTACTATTACATCACTTTTAGAGAAATGAATGGCCAATTCTTTAACTGCAAGATCGAGAATTTTAGCAGGGTTACTGATTTGGTACTCTTTTACAATCTTGGTTAATAACCTGCTACAAATTACACTCATTAAAGCACCAGGCACGCCATGACCTGTACAATCGGCTACTGCAAAAAAGGATAAGCCTTGGTTGTCCTCTTGCCAATAAAAGTCGCCAGAAACGATATCTTTAGGTTCAAATAAAATAAAATGATGATCAAAAATATAAGTAAGTTCCTTGTCGTTTGGTAAAATAGCTTTTTGAATATTTTTAGCATAATTTAAACTATCCAATATTTCTTTGTTTTTTCGTTCCACTTCAATAATAGCGACTTTACGAAGCTTATTGGAACGCAATAATAGTAGGGATAAGCTACTGATTAGAATAATAGAAGTAATGGCTAAAATTAGCCAATTCCTTTGAGAGTTAATGGTAGAATCTTTAATTACTAAGTCTTTATTTTGTGCGTTTATCACTTTTTTATTCTTACCTATGGTAACATTTGTTGACTTAATGATGTTTTTTTTCTGTTTGATCGTTTTTACTTGACTTCTAATAATGCGTTGCGCTTCTCCTAATTCAATTAACCAGTCTTTTTGATTGTATACCCTATTTTCTCCTTTTAAATATTGACTTTTTATCTTTACGCCTTTTTTCTTAAGGGCTTTTTCATTTACCTGATAGATGATTTTATCATTAGGAGTAACCGCATAGTTTAATTCTGAGGAACCAAAGGGCAAATTTTCTGTCAATAGAATGTAGTCTGTATTACCAATTATAGCCTTTAGTTCATTAGGTTTAATTTTGGTTTCGCCAGAAATGATTACAAAATCTACATTGGCTATCGACTTAATCCTGCTAAAACTGACAACTTTTACCGGTTTATCTTGAATTTTAACACCTTGGAAAATGTTATCCAATTGGGCTTTTATTTTTCTAATCTCACTACCTCTACCAACCACGCCAATTTGAAAATAGGAGGGAGAGGAATTTGCTACGAGAGAAGTACTTTTAATGGTTTCTACAATAAAATCGACCTTTAATTTTATATTTTCTTCAGTGACTTTTGAAAAAGAAGAAATGCTAAAAAAAAGAAGACTAATCAATAATAAAAAACGTGAATTTAACCAATAATTTTTTTTCAAAATAGGGGATTTATTATTCAAGGATACAAAGTTTCATACATTAAAACAACTAAGTATCCATAATAGTTTCATCTACTCCTATAGCAATAAACATTCCACTTTTTCTCTCTTTTTTGAAGGCATTAAGCATGAGAACTTTGGATATGTTTCTAAGTTAAAAAGTACATTTTCAATTTCCCTTTATTTTTCGCATCTATTTCACCACGGTAGTCGAATTTAAAGTGGGGTTTCGCTTTTTTATAAATAGTTTCTGAAACATTAATATGGCCTACCACACCAGAAGCTTCCATTCTTGCTGCTATATTTACAGTGTCTCCCCATACATCATAAGCAAACTTTTTGGAGCCAACCACGCCAGCCACAAGTGGTCCGGTATGTATTCCTATTCTAATGTTTAAGTTAACCCTATCTTTTATCCCTTTTACCGCATGTACTTGTTCCATGAATAATTTAATTTCTTTGGCGGCAAGCAACATAGATTGAATATGATTTGGGTCTGCAGTGGGAATACCACTTACACATAGATAAGCGTCTCCAATCGTTTTAATTTTTTCAATGCCATATTTTTCCATGATAGCATCAAACTTGCTAAAATAAAAGTCCATTGCTGCTACAATTTCTTCTGGCGTATGTTTTTCTGAAAACTGAGTAAACCCCTTAAAATCAGTAAACATTACAGTAGTTTGTTCGTGTAATCTAGACCTAGTTTTGCCGTGTTGTTTCAGTTCTTTTGCAATAGATTTTGGTAAAATGTTCAGTAATAGCTTTTCAGATTCGGCTTTTGCGGCTAATACCGCTTCATTTTTAATGCGTAAAGTTTTGTTTGTTTGCACTTTTCTACGGTATATTATCAAGATGAATAAAATAAGAAGTGCAAAAAGTACGGTTAAAAAGAGGGTTAAATTTCGTCGAATCTCCAGTTGCTTGAGTTCGTTTTCCTTTTTTTGATTGTCAAGGGCTAATTCAGAATTGCTTAATGCAATTTTTAGCTGGATTGCACTTAATGAATCTAACGATTTATTTTGTGCTGATATTTCGTCTTCTGACCAACTAACGGTAGATTCTAAATCGACAATTGAATCGAGTAGGATGTCTGTTTTTTCTTTTGCTAATTGCTTATATAAATTAGCGAACGCCTCATAATGAACAAGTGCTTCCTTGTAATATATTAGATTATTTTTTAATTCGGCTAAGGTCAAATGACAATCCATTTCTAATGAAATATTGTCATTTGACTGCGCTTCTTTTAAGGCCGTTTCAATTTTCCGAATAGCTTTAAGGGTCTTTCCTTTTTTTTGATAAGCAATTCCTTCGGTATAATTTGTGTTTATGGTCTGGCCACATGTGTTGTAGTGTACTACTATTAAAGTAATAACTAAAATGATTCCCTTCATCCTTCATTTATAAGTTATAGCAGGAAAAGTAACCAAATTATTTCATTCCATCACCAGTAATTTTAAAGACTACAAGGTATCGCTTAATTATTTAGTTTTTATACTACAGCCAATAGCTTTGGTAACGGCTGGACTAATTTTTTCTCCCTTGATTAATGCATTAATTGCGTTTGCTAAAAATTTTTCTTTAACAGCAGCTTCATCTCTTGCGTTGTCGTCAATTGCGCCAATGTATTGTACTACTCTTTTTTCGTTTAATAAAAATACATGTGGGGTTTTGGTTGCGCCATATTGTGGGTATATTTTCTGTCCATCATCCAATAGATATAAAAAATTAAAGCCTTTTTCTTTTGCTCTCTCTTTCATTTTCGCGAAGGAATCATCTGGTTCAGCAATTGGGTCGTTAGGATTAATCGCAATTATTGGATAACCTTTTGGTCCAAACTCTGCTTGCAATGCTATAATTCTATCTTCATACATTTTCGCAAAAGGGCAATGGTTACAAGTGAATACAACTACATATCCTTTAGCGCCTTCTATTTCAGATAAAGTATGCTTTTTCCCATCTATTCCTTTTAAGGAAAAGTCTGTGGCCACATCTCCAATGTTATAACCATTGGTTTCCTCTTTTTCAGTCATCATCACAGAAGTACCATATCCCAATGTACCTACTAATAAAATCATCATTAACTTTTTCATATACTTTATTTTTCTATTTTTAAAATTGTGTTTATTAATTCATTATAGCTATGAAAAGACTGTTCAAAAAACAGTCTCTTATCCCCATTTATTACTAAAGTTGCAGGAATAGATCCTGACCAGGATGGATCCACTTCATCAATCCATTTATTCACTTTTCCATCTGCTAATAGAACTACCTCATTTTTTATATTATTTTTTGTCAAAAATGGCACCAATGATTTTTCTATTTGTGTTTTAAAGTCTAGACTTACCAATACCAGTGAAATTGGTTTTGCACCTGCATATTGATTTAGAGAGTCAAAATAAGGTAATTCTTGTACACAAGGCTTACACCAGGTTGCCCAAAAATTAAAAACATAGATGGTATCTGAAGAACGCCCAACTAGGTATTCCGACTCAAAGTCTGCATAATCCTCAATCACAACTACTTGAGAATAGCTAGAGAATTGCATCCAAAGTAGGGTGAGAAATAGGAAAGCTTTAATTGGGTAATTAGATTGGTACTTCTTCATTAATCAAAAGTATTATTTTTTTTATCCGTCCCATTTTATTTAATTGTTTTTAACAAATACCTATTGTCAAATATCCCTACGTTTTTAATTAAAAATCTTATTTTTGTTCGTTTCATAGCGGGTAACCATGTATATCAAGTTCTTCATTTTATTTTTATTGTTATTTAATGCGATTTTATTTGCGCAAACCGGTCCTGGTGGCGTTGGTAATTCAAGTTCTAATATTCTTTGGTTGCGTTCAGACGCTATTTCAGGTTTAGTGAATGGAGATACTATTTCTTCTTGGGAGGATGTTTCGGGAAATAACAACACCTTGTCGCAATCCAATATTAATTTAAGACCAAAATATGTAACTTCTGCAGTTAATGGATTCCCGGTGGTAAGTTTTAATGTCGCAGGGAATAGATTGATTAGAAATCCCTTTAATGGATTTGCGACAAATGATATTACCGCTATTTATGTAAATAAAAACAATGCCAGTAGTGATGGCATTATATCCTATGCACCTTCTAGCGCTTTAAATAATGATTTTTTATTATATGGTAGTCAAAATATTGGTTTTTATAGAAACTCCAATATTAACACAGGCGTAAGTGTAAATAATAACAATTGGCATATAGTTCAATCGAGCTGGGGATCTGTAGGTGGTCGCGCTGAAATATGGAAAGACGGTAAAAAAGATTTTAATACCACTGGTTTCGTAAGTGGAACGAGTATTACTTCTGGTGGCTCATTGTGTCTTGCGCACGAACAAGATTCACCAGATGGAGGGTATGCATCCAATCAAGATCACATAGGTGATTTTACCGAAGTAATTATTTATAATACTTATCTAGATTCCGCAGACCATATGATTATGGCGAATTATTTAAGTGCAAAGTATAACATCACACTGACGGCCAATGATTTTTATGACGAAGATAACACAGCGAATGGCGACTTTGATTTTGAGGTTGCAGGAATTGGAATGCACAGTGCAACAGCTGCTCATACAGACGCACAAGGATCAGCCATTTTGAGAATCAACAACCCAAATGATTTAGAAATTGGAGAATATATGATGTGGGGCCACAATGGGGCTAATTCGGCTGCTACCAATGTCTCAGATATTCCTTCCGGTGTTCAGGCGCGATATGAAAGAGTATGGCGAGTTAGTGAGGTAAATACAAGCGGTAACACCACAGATGTAGGAAGTGTAGATGTAGCTTGGGATTTATCTTCATCATGGCCTGCTTCAGCATCTCACCTTCGTTTATTGGTAGATACAGATAATGATGGATATTTTAATGATGAAACACCAATTTCGGGAGCAGTTTTATTGACAGGATCTGGAGCAAATTACACCTTTGTTGGAGTTACAGAATTGGCTGATAATTTAAGGTTTACTTTGGCAACTACCAATACGTATGCTACACCCTTGCCTATATCATTACTTGAATTTGTGGGGACGCCTTTGCAAAATAGCAGCAATAAATTAACATGGGAAGCAGCATCTGAAGTAAATAATGATTTTTATACTTTAGCTTCGTCTGAAGACAATGAAAACTGGGGAGAAATAGCAAACATTTCGGGAGCTGGAAATTCAAACCAAAAAACACAATATCAATTTTTAGACGATAATCCTTTAAATGAAATTACCTATTATCGTTTATCACAAACCGATTTTGATGGTAGAATCACTACACTAAATACAATAAGTGTCTTAAATCAGGCTGCTAAATTTGCAACACACCTCCTATATCCAAACCCCACCAATGGAATGTTTAGAATTAAGAGTGATAATTTAAATTACACGAATATAAAGGTTATGAGTGCACAAGGAAATGCCATAAAATTTAGCATGTCAATTATTAATTCTAACGAAGTAGAGATTGATATTTCCAAGGAGCCACAAGGAACTTATTTTATTCAAATTGGTGACATTACCTATAAAATTATATACCAAAAATAAATGAAAATACTATTTATCATTATACCTATCATTTTAGTCTTTACAGCTTGTAAAAAAGAAAAAATACCGCAATCTGAAATAGATGAAAACATAATAGTAGATTATATTAATGACAATAATATTACGGCAAAGTCTACTGCTTCGGGTCTTTATTATCAAATAGATTCCTTGGGTAGTGGGACGCAGCCAAATGCTAATTCAACGGTTACTGTAGCTTATAAAGGTCAACTTGTAGATGGTCAGGTGTTTGATCAGTCATCATCAGCAGGTATTACTTTTTCTTTAAAAAATGTAATCAATGGTTGGCAAGAAGGTATACCTTTATTTAAAGAAAATGGTGCAGGTACCCTTTTAATTCCTTCAGCTTTAGGATATGGCGCTCAAGCAAATGGGAGTATACCTAAAAATTCTGTTTTAATATTTAGTATTCATCTCATTTCGGTAGAATAAATTAGTTTACTTAAGTCGACTAAATAATTGTAGATATTATTCAATTGATTTCCTTAGTTTTAATAAAGGTCTAAAGCCTAGCTATACTTGAAAAACTTTTCAGATATGGCTTTTGCAGCGATTAAAATAAGCTAGGTATTGAAATATTTTTTGAACTTTTACAGTGCTTCATTGTAGTCAGTTAAAATTCTGTATTTATGGAATTTCAACATTTTTTAATCTAACTACCTATGAGGGCAATTTCATTAAGTACAAAGTCAATCTTTTTTCAAGATGCTAGAAATTATCAAATTCTATATTTAGCCGCTTTTTTAGTATTTGGCATATTTAAATTACATTGGGATCTGTCTTTAATAAAAGTTTCAGCCATTTTGTTCACTACTTGTTTAACACAATTTGCATGGATTAAGATAAACAATGGTCAATTAAGTAGTTTAAAAAGTGGTTTAATTACCAGTTTAGGCTTGTGCTTAATATTAAATTCTACATCTATTATCACGCTTTCTTTGGCTGGCATGCTAGCAATTTCAGCTAAGTATATCATTCGGTATAAACACAAACATCTTTTTAATCCAGCAAATTTTGGAATTGTCCTGTCTATATTAATATTCAATGATGCTTGGATTTCGCCTGGTCAATGGGGGAGTGATGCTTTATTTTTGTTTGTACTTACCGTACTTGGCGGTTTTATTTTACACAAAATTGGTCGTTTAGAAACGAGTTTAATTTTTCTAGGGGTATTGTTTTTGCTAGAATTTACTCGGACTGTACTTTATCAAGGCTGGGAAATGGACGTATTGTTACACAAGTTTTCAAGTGGCACTCTTTTACTTTTTAGTTTTTTTATGATTACCGACCCCATGACCATTCCTAATTCAAAAAAAGCAAGAATCATTTGGGCGAGTATTTTAGCAGTAGCGACATTTATTTTAAGTACTTGGATGCAGTTATATACTGCTCCCATTTGGGTGCTTTTCTTTATGCCCCCTTTGACACTCTTTTTTGATAAAATATATCCTTATAAAAAATTTGAATGGAATAATAATTAAAACTAAATATGATGAAAAAACAACTTTTTTTAACCGCCTTTTGTTTGGGTAGTTTTGCCCTTCAATCCTTATCCTTTTGTGGCTTTTATGTCGCGAAAGCAGATACAAAATTATTCAATAAAACCTCTCAAGTAATTATGGTGCGAGATGGAAATAAAACAACAGTTACCATGGCTAATGATTTTAAAGGAAATGTCAAAGATTTCGCTATGGTCATTCCAGTACCAAACGTGCTGCAAAAAAAAGACATTCGAATTGTAGAGAATAGTCTTTTTAATAAATTAGATGCGTATTCTGGTCCGCGATTGGTAGAATATTATGATGAAAATCCTTGTTCGCCAAGAATACAGTATGACATGCTGGAATCTATCCAATATAACAACGCTATCCCTACTAGTATTTCTATGAAAGATGTGAAGAGAAACAAAGTTTTAGGGGTTACTATTGAAGCACAATATCAGGTGGATGAGTATGATATTTTAATACTTTCAGCTAAAGAATCGGATGGTTTGAAGACTTGGTTAACCGAAAATGGCTATAAAATACCAACAGCAGCAGCCGAAGTATTAGCACCATACATAAAAAATAATTTAAAGTTTTTTGTCGTCAAAGTAGATTTGGACAAACTGAATGAAATTAATGGAACCACCAACCTTAATAAATACATCAAAACACATGATAATGAAAATATACAAAATTTAAGACCCATTCAAATTTCTTATACTTCCCCAAAGTTTATGTTGCCTATTAGATTAGGGATGGCTAATTCAACAGGTGCGCAAGACATGGTTGTGTATGCTTTTTCAAAAGAAGGTAGAGTAGAGTGTACCAATTACCGCACGGTGAAAATTCCGAGTAATGAAAACATTCCATTATTTGTAAAAAATAAATTTGGCCAATTTTATGTCGATTTATTTGAGCGTGCCCATGACAAGGAAAATAAAGAAGCAATTTTTTTAGAATACGCTTGGAACATCAGTCCGCAATTTAGGGGAGCTAAATGCGACCCTTGTGTTGGACCACCGCCCATTTTCACTGATTTGACGAAAGCAGGTGTTAATTGGGCTATGAATAATGGGAATCAAGCGAGCAGTAATGTGTTTTTTACACGTCTACATTTGCGTTATAGCAGAAACACACATCCACGTGATTTAGAGTTTCAAGTCACACCAAATAAAGAACATTTTCAAGCCCGATATATATTGACCAATACCGCAGTAGGAGATTTATCCTGCAATGCCGGTCAAACTTATTGTGCAACAGTAATAAAAAACAGGGTCAATGAATTAGAAAACCTGAGCCAGTTAACTTCTTGGTCAACTGTTGAATATAGCGGATACGTAAAAGAGTACTACGATTTATTAAAAGATAAAAACATTTTAAATGAAGTTAAGAGTACGCAAAAGAATAAACAACCATGGTTAGGTGTGCCTTCGAATGAATCAAGATTAGGATTAAAAATTGCACTATTTCTCAGTGTAGTTTTTCTATTGACTTTTGCTTATTTAATCCGACAAAAAAATCCTTTAGCCAGTAAGTAATTCTAATTTCACTCGTCATAAGCCATGCCATTGTACAATGGCATGGCTTATTTATTTTTATTAATTAAGGATATGTCTGAGCTATTTTAATTTATTTATTAAATTTATATGCAATATGCTAACTGAAAATGTTGTAAATAATAACTTTAAAAACATCATGGTTCCTGCGGCTGTGCTTGGTATTATTATGCACATTTACGTAGTTGTTGTATTTTATTATCTAGGAACACCACAGCTTATTTTTGTACCAGTAATCGGAACCTTAATAGTACTCTCAACTGCGCAGTTTATGAGAGTGAAAATTATCTCTTCTTATTTAGCGTTTATTATCGTGGCTTATTGTATTACCACAGAGGTTGTAATTAACACCCATTATTTAGGGTGGAATAGTGGATTTTTTTATTTTATATGTGTGTTACCTCTTATTTTTTTATTGAATTCGACCTGGAAAGTTTGGGTGGTTATTATTTTTAACGGTTCTTTAATTATAACTACCCTTATCTTGATGTGGTTATATTACAATAAAAGTGGTCTACTTTCTATTAACGTGTCCAAATTGGAAAGTATTAATTTATTTAACCAGCTTATGCTTGGGCTATGTGTTTTAGTAGTCATGATTTTTTTCAGTTATAAAAACAATGAAAAGGATCAAGCTTTAGTTAAAGCCAATGCTATTTTGGGGAAGAAAAATATAGAAATCTCCAACCAAAAGAATCATTTAGAAATTTTACTAAAAGAGGTACACCATAGGGTGAAAAATAATCTTCAAGTTATCTCATCCTTACTTTCCTTGCAAAAAAGGACCGTTGATGATGAAAGTATTATTAGTGTTTTAGATGAAAGTAAAAGAAGGGTAGAAGCCATTGCATTAATTCACCATAAGTTGTATTCCGACGAATTTGGGAATCAGGTGGATTTTCAATCCTATCTAAGTGAATTGGTAAGTTCGCAAGAAATGATGCAATCCAGAATTAAATGTTCTTTAGATACTATAGCAGTAACCCTTCATTTAGATGTTGCAGTGCCGCTGGGGTTAATTGTTTCTGAAATGATAACTAATGCATTAAAACATGCTTTTGCCCATCAAACCAATCCAATTTTAAAAATAACTTTGAGCAAAGAAACCAACTTTTATCAACTGATTGTTCATGATAATGGTGTTGGGTTTCCTGCAGATTTTTCACTAGAACATGAAGGTTCTTTAGGAACAGAAATTATTAGTGCTTTGATAACGCAGATAGAAGGGGAAATTGAATTTAAAAATGACCATGGTGCTAAATTTATTATTCGCTTCAATGATGTATTAGCACTTAACAATTAGTAAGTCAAAAATAAAAACCATGCATTTAAAAACACTACTTGCTGAAATTAAATATAAAGCGGTCCGCAGTTCCGGGGCTGGTGGACAGCATGTAAATAAGGTGGCAACCAAAGTAGTATTATTTTTTAATCTAATAGATAGCGAAGCCTTTAATGAGACTGAAAAATATCGTTTAATGAAGTTTTTCGAAAAAGATTTAAGTCAAGAAGGGATACTTCAATTTTCTGCTTCTGAAAGTAGGAGTCAATTTAAAAATAAAAAAATCGCTCACCAAAAGTTATTAGATGCAATTGGAGAAGGGTTAAGGGTAAATAAGGTTAGGCGAAAATCTAAACCCAGTAGATCTTCCGTTTTAAAAGGAAAAGTCAAGAAAAAAAGATTGAGTGATAAAAAGAAATTAAGAAAAAGGCCTGAACTTTAAAAAATTCAGGCCTTTACTATATGGTTAATTTATAAAACTTATACCGTTTGAGGTACTTCGTTTTTTGCTTTTCTGTATAGGTAAGAGTTGAAGATACTTCTTTTTGCAAATCGCATTAGTTTATCTGTATTGCACATTTTTTGAAATACACTTTGAGAAACACCAAAGTACTCATACATAGAACCATCTAAAAAGGTAACTTCTAAAACAGACTTTTTTAAGTTAAAATCAGAAATACCTACAACGGTTGTAGTTTTAGTGTATTCTTCTAAATTAGCTGCTTTTGTTTCAGGGGCAATACTTACTAAAAAATGGTAAGCATCTATAATGTTTTGACTTTGAATTTCTGCTTGTGCCTTCTTTTCTTCGTCTTGAAACTTGTCTGGGTGCCATTGTTTAACCAAACCTCTGTAGGTTGTTTTTAATTGTTTCAAATCCGTATCTGGCTGAACTTCAAACATTTTTTTGTATTCATTAATTCTTTTCATTGCAATGTATGCTTCAAAATTTTGCGCAAAGGTAGGTATAAGTTAGTAAGAATGGTGCTTTTTCAGTAAAAATATGATAAATGCACTACTTACAGGCGCTTCCCTATAAAAAGAGTAACTATCTTTGCTGAAAAGTATTTTATGGCTACCACATTTTCGCAATTAGGAATCAATAACGCACTGCTTCAAGGTTTAAATATATTAAATATCACTAGACCTACTGGTATTCAATTAAAAATAATTCCATTGGCATTAAACCAAACGGAAGATTTAGTTGGTTTAGCTAAAACGGGTTCTGGAAAAACAGCTGCTTTTGGTTTGCCATTGATGCAATTGGTAGATCCTTCTAAAAAGGAATTGCAAGCAATAATATTGGTACCAACCAGAGAATTGGCACAACAGATTCATAAACAATTGAGTGAAATTGGGCGTGAAGTAAATGATTTATCCATAGCTTTAGTAAGCGGTGGTTCTTCGGTTAAGGCTCAAAAAGAACAATTCAAAAAACCAGTTCATATTATAGTGGCTACTCCGGGACGACTATTAGATTTGGTAGACCAAGAGGTGATTAAAGTAGCAGATGTTGATTATTTAGTGCTGGATGAGGCGGATGAAATGATCAGTACTTTTCATGAAGAGTTAGGAAAAATAAAAGCTTTACTTACTAAAAAAAGAAGAACTTTTTTATTTACTGCTACCATGTCGGGTGCGGTAAAACAAATGATTCAAAACTATTTGAGTAAAAATGTTATTGAGGTAGAAGTTGAAATGGAAACTGTAGGTCATCAAGCTGTTGATCATCAGTATGTAGTGGTTGAGCCAATTGAAAAATTAGATGTTTTAATGCATTTTTTAAATAGTAGAGCAGGGGAAAGGGGTATTATATTTTGCAGAACCAAAGCAGCAGTAAATAAATTAGGTAAAAACTTAGCCATTAATAAATTTTCTTCTGGAGCAATGCATGGTAGTCTCACCCAGAAAATTAGGGATAGAATTATGGAGCAATTTAGAAATAGTCATATTGATATATTAATTGCAACCGATTTAGTGGCAAGGGGAATTGATGTCAAAGATTTAGATTTTGTGGTGAATTATCATTTACCAGATACTTTTGATGCTTATGTACACAGAAGTGGACGAACAGCAAGAGCAGGTAAAAATGGATTAGCTTTAACCGTTATTCAAGCAGATGAAATTAAAGATATTGCAGAATTTGAATTGGAATTAGGGATTGAATTTAAAGCCATGGAAAAAGCAGATGCGCAAAGTATCGCAGAAAACAATGCTTTATTATGGGCAAAGAAAATTTTTAAGACAAAGCCGAATCATGAGGTGGATGATAAATTAAAATCAGAAATAAAAACAGTTTTCCACCATTTAACAAAAGAAGAATTAATTGAAAAGGTATTGGCCGATTACCTTAAGAATAATACGAAAGAAGATTAATCGCTTGTTTTAAAAGGTGTTATACGGTGTGGATGTTTTTTTTATCCGCTATTGTAACTTTTAGGAACCTAAGGGCGTCCCATAATTGAACGTAAAAAAATTAATTATGAAAAAGCTAGTATTATTAATCGCCATTGCCTTTGTATTACCAATTACAGCTTCTGCTGGAAATGTAAAACCAGTTAAGTCAAAATTATTTACTTGGGTGAGTGAAAATTTAACCTATCCTACGGCTGCAATTACAAACAAGGAGACTGGTGTTGTTTTTGTGTCGTTTCAAATTGATAAAAATGGAAAAGCTGAAAACATCCAAATACAAAAAGGAATATCCAATACTTTAAATCAAGCGGCCATGGAAGTTGTAAAAAACATGCCTTTACAAGATATTCATAAGTCTGAAACTCCAGAAAAAGAATATGTTTTACCAGTTAGGTTTACTATTCAATAAATACATTTTATTTAAAAAAAGGAGCCTTTTAATGGTTCCTTTTTTTTTGGTCTAAAATTGGATGATTTCAATGGTTGTACTGTCCTTAGACATGGTTACTTTGTAAAGCTTATTGTACTCTAGTTTGCCTAATGGCGGTAATTGTTTTTTTATTCCTAAATCTTCGATCATAGGTAAAATGTTATCTCCGTGACCACAAATTATATAAGTTCCTTTATTTTGGTCCATAATTTCGTGTAACATGGATTGCCAATTATGCCATTCATAGGTTTTAATTTCGAGTTCATTTAAGATTGCCAAAGGCAAAACAGTATTTATATTTCTTTGAAATTTAGTGGAATAAATACCCTTAAAATCTTCTTCATTTAACAGTTTGGCTAAATCTTGCGCTCTTTTTACACCTGCAGCAGTTAAAGGCGGATTATCGCTGGTATCGTTTAAATCTTTTTCGGCATGTCTTACTAAATAAATTACTTTTTCTTGTTTTGAGTTTTTACAACTAATCAAAACAATGCCGCACAAAAACAATATAAAAATTGGAAATTTCTTAATCATGAAATATTTATTAATGAATTATTTTACGAAATTAAGTATAGTAAAACGTAAATTACACCAGGAATTAAAATAAGTAGATTTTTATTGGATAATTTTAACAGTATGAAAGCATTGGTAATTTCAGGAGGCGGCAGTAAAGGAGCATTCGCAGGTGGGGTAGCGGAGTATTTGATTAAAGAATGTGACGGTGACTACGATATATATGTTGGGTCAAGTACAGGGAGTTTATTGATTAATCATCTGGCTTTAGGTAAGGTAGATAAAATAAAAAATGCTTTTACCAATGTCAAGCAAAAAGATATTTTCAATATTAATCCATTTTGGACTAAAACAGTGGGAGGACATGTGGAAGTTACCATTAATCATTTTAATGTATTGCGTACCTTTTTCAGAAAACGAAAAACTTTTGGTGAAAGTAAAAATTTACGTAAATTAATTAAAAACATATTTACACTAGAGGAATTTGAAGCGCTTAAAAGCCAAAATAAGGAAGTATTGGTTACGGTTTCAAATTTAAGCACCTATAAAAAAGAATTGAAGAGTAATTTTGACTGTGAGTACAATGATTTTATTGATTGGATTTGGGCTTCTTCAAATTATGTTCCGTTTATGAGTTTAATGGAGAAAAACGGCTTTGAATATGCTGATGGTGGATTTAGTGCATATGCTCCAATACAAACTGCAATAGATAAGGGAGCGACTTCTATTGATGTTATTGTTTTAGAAACACAACAAATGGTGCGCAATAGTTTGCCATCCACCAATGCTTTTTCAACTTCATTAAAAGTGATATTCCACATGATGGATCAAATCTCACAAAACGATTTAGCCATAGGGAAATTAAAAGCCAATCAAAAAGATGTACAATTACGATTTTTTCATTTACCGAGAGTCCTGACTGAAACCCCCTTAATTTTTAATCCACAAGAAATGACTACTTGGTGGGAAGAAGGATTTATGTATGCGCAAGAAATGGTACCGAATTGCACCCAGTTAAATAGTGTGAAAGATGATTTACAGGGACTATAATTATTATTAAATTCTTCCTGAAAATCTACTGGATTAAATTTGTGTTGAGAAATGGCATAAATAAACTATAGTGCATACGGTATTTTACTTTTATTCGGAATAAGTATTATATAAAAAAATTAATAATTTGAAATTATTGTACCAAATACAATTAACTAGTTTACCTTTGCGCCATATTTGTAACACTAAGGTTGCAAAACAATTTAAAGCAATGAATAAAGGAACAGTAAAGTTTTTCAATGAAACCAAAGGATTTGGATTTATTCTTGAAGACGAATCAGAACAAGAACATTTTGTACATATCTCAGGATTAGTGGATGAAATTAGAGAAGGAGACAAAGTTGAATTTGAACTTGAAGAAGGAAAAAAAGGATTAAACGCGGTAAAAGTATCAGTACTTTAAACCAAAGCATATAATTTTTTATTTAAAAGGTCTCTCATTTTGAGAGACCTTTTTTTTTGCTATCAGCTAATAAATGATTAATCTTGTGACAGCTATTAATAGGGTGTATTTGAGATGTAATTTTTATTTGTAAATGGCATTTATATACACAACAAATTAAATCAATTATGGAAATACTAGTCAAGCAAATTACCAAGGAGATAGAAGATAAACAGAAGATATTTTTTTTAGATGAAAATGACCAAGAGTATCAAATAGATTGGGCACAACCAAGATTTGAAAATATAGGTTTTCAATTAAAGGAAGATTCCCAATTCAATAATAAAAGTTTTGCTTACAAAGGAAAATGTAAATTGTTAGCCGTTGGTAAGGGAAAAGAATTTGAAGAACGTCACATTTTTCTAAACAGACAGACTAAACACCGTTTTTATATAAATGAAGCAGAGTTCGAAGCTAATTTTGAGCCAAAAGTCAAAGCTTAAGCGGAAGACAAAGTCCGCAAATGAATAATATAAACAAATATAATAAAGGTGATGGACTATTGTAAATCACCTTTTATTATATAACTAATTTTATTATTAGCCTCCCATGGTGTGGAAACTACTATATTGTGATAGGTTTTGATTTTGAATAACGAGTACTGGAAATCCTTCCTCATTTCTAATCAACTCTTCTACAAAACTTTTTTCTTTAAAATTGAAAATATATTCTTCCGTTAGGTTGACAATTGAAATTAAATTTGCTTTACCTAATGATGCCAAGTCGGTGAGTTGCTCTTTCAATGTATTTTCATTTTTTCCTAAGGTCAACTCCGAATATTTTATACCTGCACTTGCCAGTAATTTTGAAGCGACTATAAGGTTTTGAATGACTTCTTTATTCGTTGATTTATAACTTCCCAATACCACCTCAAATTTCATATAATGCTGTAGGTATTTTAATTCTTCAATATTTTGCAAGGATTTTTTATCTTCTAGAATAGGTAATAATACCTTGTTAATAGGGTGAAAGGCTTTTAAATTATGTGGTACAAATAAAAAGTTTGCTTTTACTTGGTTCATCAAATGTAAAGTTCGACTGGTAAAATAATGTTCCATTAACTTTAATTCATGTGTTCCAGCAATCACAAATCCAATATTATCGGCATTTACATATTCTTTAATAGTGGTTTCAACATGACCGATTAATTCGACAATGTTTATGTCCATGGTGTCACTGGTAAACTCATCTTGAATTTCTAAAAGTCGCTGTTCTGTTTCAAGGTCATAGGCACCATCTGAAACATTTAATATATCTAGTTTACCATTTATTACTTTCGAAAAACCTACCGCGTAATTTAGCGCTTCTATGGATTCAGTGGTAAAATCTAATAGTACTACATTTTTCATTTAGTCTTTTTTAAATGTTCATGTTAAAAATAGCATAAACTAAATTGAATTACATGTTTATGTTATTCTTTTTTTTAAATAAAATAAGTTTAAGTCTTTTTGAATTTACCCTGTAAAATATAAAGACTGGTGACAATTATAAGTCAACTTGAAGTATTTCAAGTCGCTTTAATTCATTGGTAAGCGGGTATAAGAAGAATAAATACACCCAATATATAATGGAACATACCTTGGTTGTTAGGTATAATGCTGTACATATAAAAAAGGTGATCTCTTGTATATTTTCTATACTTAGAAATCACCTAATAAACTTCAGAATTAGTAACCGCCACTTGTATGGAAGCCACTAAAAGTGGATACATTTTTATTTTGAATCACTAAAATTGGTAATCCTTCTTTGTTTCTAATCAAATCTTCCACAAAAGTTTTTTCTTTCTTGTTAAATAGATTTTCTTCCGTAAGGTTAACAATAGAAATCAAATCTGCTTTCCCTAATTTGGCGATATCGGTCAATTGGTTTTTTAAAGTAGCTTCATCATTACCTAAAGTTAATTCAGAATATTTAATACCTGCATTGCTCAGTAATTTTGCAGCAACAATTAAATTTTGTTTCACTACTTCTTCAGATGATTTATAAGTTCCTAATACAACTTCAAAATCCATATATTGGTGTAGGTAACGTAATTCTTCAATGTTTTGTACCGACTTTTTTTCTTCTAAAATTGGTAACAATACTTTGCCAATTTTGTGGTATTCTTTTAGGTTATGTGGCACAAAAATAAAATTGGCTTTAACTTCATTTAATAAATGTAAAGCCCTACTAGAAAAAAACTGCTCCATTAGTTTTAATTCGTGTGTTCCACTAAAAACAAAACCAATTTTATCGTCATTAATATAAGCCTGTAGAGCTGGTTCTACATTACCTGCAAGTTCAACGACTTCCACTTCAAATGTCTCATCAGAGAATCTGCTTTTTAAGTCTTCAAGCTGTTGTAAAATACTTACATCATAAGTACCATCTGAAACATTTAAAATTTCTAATTTTCCACTTGTGGCTTTAGAAAAACCAACCGCATAGTTTAATGCTTCAATTGATTCTGAGGTAAAATCTACCAATACTACGTTTTTCATTGTCTTTGTTTTTATGCATTAAAGTTACTAAAAATGAATTCTAATTTAATGATTGAAGTCATCTTTTTAGTTTTTTTAACTGATTTAACACGATAAATCTTTGGGTAAATTAAACCAGTTAAATTTAAAGCTATTACCAAACAATTTCTATTTTCAGGTTGTCAATAGCATAACTTTAGGTAATAGGTATTAACAATATATTAATTAGTTAAATATATTAATGGTTTGGAGATATTCGGTTGCTGGTCTTAATAAAGGATAATAGTGATAATTACTATTGATTACCTTGTATAACAAAGCCATATATAAAAGGTATTGTAAGTATAAAAAAGAGGGGAGATAGCCGAAAGACAAAAGTAAAAAGGCAGCAAAAACTGTTTAATATGTTTTTACTGCCTTTTTCGTATCTTCATTAATACTTACTTAAATCAGAAGTATAAATAGTATAGGTCTGGTTTATGACTTACTTTTTTAGAAGGGCATTCAAAACAGTGTCTTTACTTAACTTTTTAGTACAGAAAAACCAATCCTTACAATCAAGCCCTTCTGTTGAAGTCATTCTCTCTTCCGCAACGCCACAAGTACCAGCTGGTGAAATAATCACGTCATCACCAGGATTCCAGTCTGCAGGGGTAGCGACATTGAATTCGTCGGCTGTTTGCATGGCAATTAATGCTCTATAGATTTCATCAAAATTTCTACCTAAACTCAATGGGTAATATATTAAAGCCCTTACAATTCCTTTAGGGTCGATAAAAAATACAGCCCTTACTGCCTGCGTTTTACTCTCTCCTGGTTGAACCATTCCGTATTTCTTAGCAACTTCCATTGAAATATCTTCAATTAAAGGGAATTTCACTTCAACATCTTTCATTCCTTTATATTCAATTTTTTCCTTTATGGTTCGTAACCATGCAATGTGACTATGAAGGCCATCAATGGATAAGCCAACCAAGTTACAGTTTGCTTTTTTAAACTTGTCTTCTAAATGAGCAAAAGTAATGAACTCAGAAGTACATACTGGTGTGAAATCTGCTGGATGAGAAAATAAAATAACCCATTCACCCGAATAATCACTAGGGAAATTAATATCTCCTTGTGTAGTTACTGCTTTAAATGCGGGTGCATTGTCGCCAATTCTTGGGATTGCAGTTGCTTCCGTTTTTGTTTCTAATGGTTCCATTTTTTTATCTTTATTATTAATTGATAAACAAATGTAGCAAGTTACACAGCGCCCTCAAATGACCTAAGTCAGCCAATAATTATTTACGCATAGTATGAATAATTAATACGGAAATACTGGTGCTGCTTAGGTTTAATGTTTTGCGTACTTTACTAACTCTGTAAACCATGTTTATTTTATCTGTATGATTTTGAAGGGAATAAATGATTAAAAGGTCGCTAAATTCTTAATTTTAATGAATATTAGATTTATTTATGATATTGGTCATAATTAAACCATATTCAATCTATTACTTTTGGAGGCTACAGACTATAAAGTGTAAAATGAATGTAGAATTTGTCAACTTTATTAATATATTTAAGTTACAACAAGCACCATAAATTTGCAAGAATAAAAATAAAAGTAAGTATTTACGTCATTTAAAAATTATTATGGATATGCTCTTCCTTTTGTTTCCTGTTAAGGAACCATGGCTTAAAAATGTTTTGTCTCTTCTAGTTTTAATAGGTATTGGCTTGTTTTTACAATGGTTGATATTTAGAATTTTAAGGTTTGGTAATCGGAGAAACCCTTCCGTTTTAAAGAGTGAAATCATCAAACACTTAAAAGTACCGACAAGATTTTTTCTACCATTTTTATTTGTATACGGCTCTTTGACAAGTTTTGAGATTAGCGTATTTTGGAAAAAAGTAATTGAAGCCTTTGTGATCATCAACTTTACATGGATACTAATTGCATTTATACAAGGTGTAGAAGTAGTGGTAAGAGAAAAATTTCAGATTGAAGGAAGTTATAAAGTGAAAGAACGAAAAGTACTGACACAGTTAAGATTTTTAAAAAGTCTTGCATTTATAGTCATCATCACTTTGGCGGTTGCCGCTATATTATGGAATATTCCAGCCGTAAAAAAAGTTGGAACTACCATTTTGACCTCTGCGGGTGTTATAGGGATTATAGTCGGTGTAGCTGCTCAAAAATCTATTGCTAATCTAATTACTGGTTTTCAAATCGCCTTTACACAGTCTATCAAAATTGATGATGAAGTTGTAATTGAAGGTGAGTTTGGTCAAGTGGAAGATATAACCCTAACTAATGTGGTCGTTAAGCTATGGGATTGGCGAACTTTAGTCATCCCGCTTAGTTATTTTAACGACCATACTTTTGTCAATTGGACCTTTAATTCAACCGATATTATAGGCACCGTGTTCTTGTACGTCGATTACTCTTTACCCGTGGAAGCAATAAGAAAAGAATTATTACTAATTTTAAGTAAACAAAATAAGTGGGATGGCAATGTAGCCAAATTACTAGTTACAAAAACAGACCATAAAGTGATGGAGTTAAGGGCAACATTTAGTGCAAAAAACCCATCAGATGTCTGGGATTTAAGATGTAGTGTAAGAGAGGAATTGATTGCGTTTATCGGAAATAATTATCCAGACAGTTTACCTAAATTAAGGAAAATGGATGTGCGGCCAATTTAACCAATAATAAGTTACTTGATGTTAATTAAAATTATAGCTTGTAGATAATGAAAGAGAAGGATTTATTTCAAAATATATTTGAATCTTCACCAGAAGGTATTTTAGTAATTGCATCTCATGGTGTTATTCAAAAAATAAATACAACTGCAGCACATGTATTTGGTTACGAGCCAAAAGAATTGATAAATAACCATATTGAAAAATTAATTGCCGTTAAATTTAGAGCAAGTTATACTAGTTATATAGAAAAAAACATAGGGAATTCAAAAAGAGAACTGCGGAAAGGTAAGAAAGCGTTATGGGGATTAAATAAAAGCGGGGAAACCTTTTCTTTTGACGCTTCACTAAATCATGCCGTGCATAATAATCAACCTGTTATTATTGCCCATATTAGTGATAATTCAAAACGGTTATTAGATTTAAAAACAGCTAAAGACAGTAGGTTTGAATTGTTAGAAGTTCAAAGCATAGCTGAAGTTGGAAGTTGGACTTGGAATTTAGAAACAAATGAAAGAAATTGGTCGGATGAATTTTATCGGATTTATGGTTTAATACCGGGAGATATCCGACTTAATGGAGACAATATTTATGATTTTACACATCCTTTGGATAGAGATAAAATTGAAAAAATATTACAGGATATCATTAAAGATTTGAAACCACAGAGTTATGAAACTAGGATCTCTAGACCAGATAATAGTATAAGGTATTTATCTGGTAAAATAAGAGCGGTTTGCGGTCTTCATGGAAAAGCTAATTTTCTAATGGGAACCATACAAGATATCACTGCTATAAAAGAGGCACAACTAGCAACGATAGAGAGTAATCGAAAATTTAACACCCTGATTAATAATTTGCATGGTATCGTATATCGTTGCCATAATAATCGGAATTGGGAAATGCAATACATTAATGATAGTTGTAGTTTAATTACTGGTTATCCTGCGCAAGAGTTTATAGACAAAAATATTCATTTTGGTCAACTTATCCTGAAAGAAGATAAGGAGATGGTCTGGAACAAAATTGAAGAAGCCATTAAACTTAAAATCCCTTACAGTTTAGAATACAGGATAAAGGATAAAGCGGGTAATATAAAACATGTATGGGAGCAAGGACAAGATGTATATGATAAAGCAGGAAAAGAAATAATGCTAGAAGGATTTATTTCGGATATTTCACATACAAAAGAAGCTGAAAATAAATTATTTGAATCTAAGGCAAGAAACAAGGCGATTATTAAGGCTTTACCAGATTCAATTTTAGTGTTAAATAGAAAAGGGGATTATTTAGATGTGCAAACACAAGAAAAGAATCTATTCTTATCTAGAAAGTCAGCTTTAATTGGAAAAAACGCCAGAGAAATTTTACCGAAGGCGCTCTATAAAAAAATGATGGCGGCATTCGAAAATTGTCATACAACGAAATCAGTACAAATTATTAAGTATTCCAATACTATTAACGGGCAATTGAATCATTTTGAGGCTAGGATTGTAAAAACAGAAATTGATAATTTTTTGATTATTATTCGGAATATTTCTAGTGAAAAAGAACTAGAAAACACATTGTATATTAGAAATAAAGCACTTGAATCTGCAGTTAACGGCTTTGTGATTGCAGATGCGAGACAAAAAGATTATCCGATAATTTACGCCAACGACAGTATCGTAAAAATTACAGGTTACTCTAAAGATGAAATATTGGGACAAAACCCTCGATTTTTGCAGGAAAATGATTTGGATCAAGACCAAATCAAAATCATGAATACTTCCATTAAAGAAGGTAATCCTTGTAGAGTTGTACTGCGGAATTACAAAAAGGATGGTACCTTATTTTGGAACGAAGTTACCTTAACTCCTATATTTAGTGATGACCATAAAGTAACCCATATTGTGGGTATTCAAAATGATGTAACTAAGCGTAAAAAAGAAGAATTATTAAAAGAAAAAGTTAAGCATGTATTAGAGATGATTATTCAGCACGAGCCTATTGTGTATATTAGTCGGAAAATTGTTCGAATTTTAGAAAATACCATGGAAAACTGTATTGCTTCCATATCTGTATTAAATGAAAGCGAGCAAACATTACATTTATTAGCTTCGCCAAACCTACCAAAAGAATTTACTAAAGCAATTGAGGGCATTGTAATTGGACCAAACCAAGGTTCTTGTGGTGCTGCAGCCTATCTTAAAAAAGATGTAATTATAGCAGAGGTTGCTATAGATCCTAATTGGGGAAACTATAAAGAATTGGCCAATCAAAATGGTATAAAAGCTTGTTGGTCTTTCCCTCTTTTTTCTTCTTCTAAAAAAGTATTGGGTACGCTTGCAATCTATAGTAAGTCCAATTCATATCCAAGTGATGTGGAAAATGATGTGATTGCAGATATGGTACAGTTGGCAAGTGTAGCTATAGAACAAAACAACAGTAGAATAGAGTTGGATTATAGTAAGTTACAGTTGAAACAATATGCTGAAAGTTTAGAAGAAAAAGTTGCAAAACGAACATTGGCATTGAAGAAAGTTGTTGGACAATTAGAGCATAGTAATACAAGTTTGGAAAACCAAATAAATATCTCCAAGTCTGCTAAAAGTATGCTTATTAAAAGCCAGGAAATATTAACTGGAATTGCTGAAAACTTTCCAAAAGGATTTATTGCCGTGATAGATGCGAATTTAAGTATTCAATTCATTCAAGGGGAAGAATTAGCGGAATTAGGATTTAGGGAATACATTCATAATAAAATCAAAATAAGTCAAGTGGTCGGCGTGCCTAAAAGCATAAAAAAACTAGTCGAAAACTATGTCTTAAAAACTTTAAAAGGAGAACATTGTTCTTTTGAAATTAACTTTCAAGAGAGAAATTATTTGGTAAATACTACCCCACTTTTAAATAAGGAAAAAAATGTTGTGGAAGTATTATTGGTGCACAATAATATTTCGGCTCAAAAAAAGATTGAAAAAGACATTCGAAAAACTTTACAGAAAGAAAAAGAACTAAATGAATTAAAATCTCGATTTATTTCAATGGCTTCTCATGAGTTTAGAACGCCTTTAGCTGCTATTAATACTTCCGCAATTTTAATAAAAAAACAAAATGACGCAGGAAAAGAGGAGAAACGGGAGAAATATGTGGACCAAATTAAATCCAATGTTAAAAATTTAGTAACCATTCTAAATGACTTTTTATCCATTAGTAAATTAGAAGAAAAAAAGGTAGATCGCCAATTAGAAGCTTTAGACATCATTGCTTTTTCTAAAGCGATAATTACAGAAATTAAACCCACTAAGAAGAATGGTCAGTCCATAAATTTGATAAGCGATTTTAAGGAGAAATATATAGTTTTAGATCCTAAAATTCTACACCACATTTTAATTAATCTATTGTCTAATGCCATTAAATACTCTTCTGAAAATAAGTCTATTGTTTTAAATATTTATGGAGATGAATTATATTTGTTTATCGAAGTCACGGACCAAGGTATAGGTATTCCCGAAAATGAACAAAAAAATATGTTTGAGCGTTTTTATCGCGCTAAAAATGTAAGCAATATTGAAGGGACAGGATTGGGGTTGAATATTGTTAAATCCTACACCGAACTGTTGCAGGGCAGCATTAGTTTTAAAAGTAAAATAAATGAAGGAACGACCTTTGTTTTGAAGTTACCATTAAAGTAAAAAGATGAAAAAAGTATTAGTAATTGAAGACAATGAAGTAGTACGTGAAAATACAGCTGATTTATTATTATTGGCCAATTACGAGGTGGAAACTGCTGAAAATGGTAGAATAGGGGTTGAAAAAGCATTGGAATTTCTTCCAGATGTAATTATTTGTGATATTATGATGCCAGAACTTGACGGTTATGGTGTTTTAGAAGCGTTGCAAACGCAGGAAAATACCAAGTGTATTCCATTTGTTTTCTTAACGGCAAAAGCGGAGAAGTCAGATATGAGAAAAGGAATGAATTTGGGAGCGGATGACTATCTTACTAAACCATTTGAAGAACATGAATTAATAGAATCCATTGAATCTCGCTTGAATAAAAATGCATTTCTAAAAAAAGAATTCTCAAAAAATGCTGTAGGTTTAAATGACTTTCTAGAAAAAGCATCTGATTATTTAGGGTTAGAAAAAATATTAAAATCCTTTGATGCCACACGGTTCAAAAAATCAGAAAATATTTTTAGTGAAGGAAGCGTGGCCAATACGCTTTTTTTTATCGAAAATGGCACTATAAAAACTTACCGAACTACAGAATCAGGAAAAGAGTTTGTGACAGGATTATATAATTCTGGTGATTTCCTGGGGCAACTGGCCTTAATTACCGACCAAGGGGTGTATACCGAAACGGCTACTGTAATGGAAGATGCACAGGTGCATAAAATACCTAAAAAAGACTTTATAAAATTACTCTATGGAAATCATGCCGTGTCAAGTAAGTTTATCAGTTTAATATCTAATAATTTAGTCGAAATGCAAGACAAAGTAGTTAGTATGGCGTTTGCTACGGTTCGTCAAAAATTAGCAAAAACATTGTTAAAATTGCAAGAAAAAGGAATATTGTCCAATAATGAAGATGAAACGATTTCCATTCACAGGGATGACCTTGCAGGTATAATTGGAACAGCTACAGAAACAGCCATAAGAATGTTAACCAAGTTTAAGGAAGAAGGGTTGATTGATATTGGTGCCAATAGTCGAATTTTAATACGGAATAAACAAGCACTTGAACATATCTCTTGTTTCAATTAAAGAACCATGTAAAGAAGTCGATTTTTTTTATTTTAACTCTTTTTAATCTAAACCATCTATACGTAAAATAAAAATACTGTTTTAAGAGCCATATAGGATAGTCACATTACTAGTTTTTATATTTTAGAATTACCGCGTAATTTACAATAGAATACGATTATTTAATACATAAATATTGCCTGGAATGACCTAAGTCATTTCCTCTGTTTTAAGATAGTTGCACTTTTACGTATTAATATTTAAAAAAATACTGAAAGATGAACCAGCCTATCACAAATTACCAAAGTCTTAACGAATTCCGTGTTTATATAGAAAACAAGGTGCCTAGTCTCTTAAAACATAAAGAAGCTGGCGACCAGGCTTCTTTTAATGAGCAACTTTTAAAAATACTGCCTACAGTTAGAGGGTATATTGGTGAGAGACTGCATGCTGCCATCAAAAAAGGTCACTTTCCTATAGGGAAATACAAAGCAGATGATTTTATAGACCAACTTTTCATTGAAGTTTATGACCATATTGAAGAGATTGAAAAATCGAAAGATTTTTATTTGTGGCTGTTTAAAAAAACGAACGAATTGTTAGAGGATGCTATGGAGGAAGAAGAGTTTGATGAACTTTACTTTAAAAATATTGATAAATATACAAAACCCGAATGGGATGAAATGGAGGAAAACTACAGCATAGATGCTGGCGGTGATTTAAAGATGATTGAAGAATTTGATGATAGATCATACAACCATAACGATTATGTACTCAATAAAGTGTTTATTGAAGAGGATGAAAAACCACTCATTGAAAAATTAGATAAAGAGTTAAAAGAGGAGGATATCAATAGACACATCAATATGGTGTTAGAAAAATTACCATCTCTATTGCAGGAAACTTTTTATTTATCTACCATACAAGAGTTTAAACCGTCAGAAATAGCTGTCATAAAAAATACAAGTATCCAAAAGGTCGAAAAGCTATTGGCGGATGCTAGAAAAACAATTAAACAAAGTTTTATTAATAGATTTTCAATTAGTTGAGATAATACAAACTGGTAAACTAGGTAATAAGCTTATTGTTTACCAGTTTTTAAAAATAATATAAAAAATTACACCATGGAATTATTAATTTATAGAAAAGAGTATGATAGATCAGATGCTATGGATTCTTTTTTTGACTCTTATTATAGTTTGGGAATGAAATTTCTAGCAAGTGATTTACTAGACCAAGGATTAGCTCCAGCTCAAATTTCGGCAGCAATTATAAAAGCTATGAAAGTAACTAGGTCTTCTGGATTAGAAATTCGTCAGCATTTTAAGCCGGTATTCAGTTATCGAAATAATGAATTGATTCGAGATTGTAAACTCTCAAAAATGGGTTATGGCTTAGTGATACTTAACGCAGATATCGATCTTTCTATTGTTGGAAAGTTACAGGTTAGTATGATGAATAGATTTCTAGCGTGACACCTATGTGATCCTCATTTTAGTATTGTTAGTATATAAAAAAAGAAGGTGTTTTAAAAAACACCTTCTTTTTTTTGTAAATATTTTAATTTTTACAAATTATAATACTTTTGGGTATTCATTGCAGAATACCGGGAGAATAAAAAATACAAATAAGAAAAACATCAGTCCATAAAGTACCCCCATAAGTACTGGATAAATAATTATTCCACCTTTGGTACTTGGTTTTAATGAATGGGCCAAAAAACCATGCACTCCCATACTAAAAAGCATAAAAAGGAAAGTGGCCATTCCAATCAAAAAGTTATTACTCTGCATTTCTTTAACACTATACAGGTAAATCCCCATTAATAATGCAGCTATAATCAATAATACATAAATTCTACGTGCCATATTTTTTATTTTAAGTTGATAAAGTCAAACATTCCAAAGTTTTCTTCATTAAAACTAACCAATGGTATTTTGCCATAAATTTCCATTTTTTTAACCAAGTCTTGGTGGAATATTTTTTTAAAAATTCCTTTTTCTTTTCTCTCTAACATTACTACCATATCTGCTTCCACATTATCCAAGTAATCTTTAAGCGATTCAAAAACAGTTTCAGATACAATCACTTTAAAGGATATTTTATCATATTTTACTTTTTCTTTTAATTTTGTTTCAAACCAACCCATTTGTGTGGCGTCTGAATATCCTTTTTCTGTTGATATATGTACTACCTTGATGGTAGCATCAAAAGCATTTGCTAAACCGGTTAATTTTTGAATCACTTCAATGTCTTTGTCAGTTTCAAAGTCGGTGGCATAAACAATGGTTTCAATGGCTTTATAATTAGCACAACTTGGTACTGCAACTACTAAAGAATTAGCTTTATCAATGAGTTGCTTTGTAACGCTACCCATAATTAATTCTCTCGATATAGTTGCTCCTTTCATGCCTACAACAACCATAAATGCATGAATTTCATCTATTTTTGAAATTAAACCATGAAGCACAGATTTGTCATCTAACACCGAAATTTCTACATGATTCTCCTTTAAGTCAGTCCCTAAATGTGCCATGCAATAGGTTTCCAACTTAGTTTGTTGTTGTTTTAGTGTATCTTTCTCTAGCAAGGGGAATGATTCCTCCTCAATGATAGTTCCTAATATAGTTGGGTAATCAAATACATGGGTTACTACTAATTTTGCTTGTAATTTTTTGCTTATAGCATATGCATATTTTAATGCCACTTCTGCATTTTCTGAATAATCGGTGGCGCATAGAATCTTTTTCATCTTTTTGCTTTTTAATTGTATATAAAACAAATTTACAGATAGGTATTCCCGTTTGAAATGACCTGCGTCATGCAAGTGTTTTTTACATAAATAGATGGCGCGTGTTAAAGGTTAAATGTTTTAATCCAGATGGTTATTTTTTTTATTCTTGTTTTTATTCCCAACTGACCTAGGTCATTTCTATCTATAGAATAACCCTGTAATTTTGATGCTTGAATCACATCTAAGAGGACATGAATAAATTAAATAAAATATTGACCGAGGTTTCTCAACTCACCCTTAATATAGAGTCGAACTATCCCGAGTTATATCGGTTTATTGATGAAAACCCTATGACTATTCCCACAAGTAGTCATCCAGATATTGATAAGGAAGCCATGGAGGATTATCTCAAGAGTTTGAAATCCATATTGAAACATCACATTGAAACACATCAAAATAAAAAATAAAATGGGAGAAATAGCCACATCAAATAAAGAAATCATTTTGTATTATAATTCAAATTCAGCAAGGGCAAAACAAGCTTTAGCTTATGCTAAAGTGGAAGGAATACCTGTACAAGAATTTGACATCTTAAAAAATCCACCAACAGGCACACAATTAGCAGAGATAGCTAAAGGCTTAGGTTTGGAAATTAAAGATTTAGTCAACCAAGAGCATCCGGCTTATAAAACACAATTTGAACAACATACTTTTTCCTCTGATGACTGGATTAAGATGATAAGAAAAAATCCAGAAATTATGAAACAACCAATAGCTTTGCATGGTGATAAAATCAAAATATTGGCTGAACCTAAGGAATTATTGAGAATGTGACCGGAAAGCTTTAAGCTAGCGCGTAACTATCTCCAAAAAGAAGTTTAACTTATTCTATTATAAGTGGACAATAAATAAAATAAATACTAATTTTATAAATATAAAATATCATGGTAGAACCAGTAATTTACAATTCAGATTTACATTTTGAACATAACCAATGGAGCAGCGAGCTATCTTTTTGGGAAGACGAATTAAAAAGTTATAAAAACAGAATAGCTGAATTGGCAGCAAGATGGACGGATACAGATGTTTTGGCTGAATTAGAACATTTTCAAAACTTATTCATTAGACATGGAGAAGTGATAGACAATTTACAACACGACATTAATGTACATGAAAGTAGCATGAGTGCACATGATGCCAAAGGGGAAGATGTGATGGATCCAGCTTTAGTGAAAAAACACTTACAGTTTAGAGAACGTATGGAAGCGCAAAGACAAATCTATAACGATCTTAAAAAAGATTTCTTTCGTTTCTTATCTAAATACATGTAATTTTAGTAACCATTTATTTTTTCTTTAAAATAATAGATTAAAACAATTAAAATGAAATACAATAATATTACGATAGCAGGTAGTGGTGTTTTAGGATACCAAATAGCTTTTCAAGCGGCTTTTCATGGTTTTAATGTCACTGTTTACGACATTAATGATGCTGTTTTAGAAAAAGCAAAGGCAAAGTTTGAAACTATGAGTGCTGCTTTTAAAGCAGACTTAAATGCAACGCAAGAACAATTAGATAAGACAAAAAAGAACTTAAGCTATAATTCCAATTTGGCAGAAGCAGTAAAAGATGCGGATTTATTAATAGAAGCAGTACCCGAAAACCCTAAAATTAAAATTGAGTTTTATGAAAAACTTGCAAAAGTAGCCCCTGAGAAAACAGTTTTTGCAACAAATTCTTCTACACTTTTACCCAGTCAATTTGCTGAGTATACCGGTCGACCTGCAAAATTTTTAGCCTTGCATTTTGCCAATACAATATGGTTGCACAATACAGCTGAAATAATGGGACATGCGGGCACAGATCCTAATGTATTTAATGATGTAGTTAGTTTTGCAAAAGAAATTGGCATGCTGGCTTTACCGTTGCATAAAGAACAACCTGGTTATATTCTTAATTCTTTATTGGTGCCTTTATTGTCAGCAGCTACAGATTTATTGGTGAACGAAGTAGCAGATGCACCCACTATAGATAAAACATGGATGAAGGCTACTGGAGCACCACTCGGACCTTTCGGGATTTTGGATGTGGTTGGTGTAACTACCGCTTACAACATTAATAAAATGACAGCGGAGCGCACTAAAGATCCATTAAAAATTAAAACGGTAGCATACTTTAAAGAAAACTATATCGATAAAAATAAATTAGGCGTATCTACCGGAGAAGGGTTTTATAAGTATCCTAATCCAGCCTATAATGCACCCGATTTTTTAAAATAAATTTGAATCGCAGGATAGTGAATTTTAAGTAAAATTACTTATCGGCATAAGCTATCATTATCGTTGCGAAGACTGATGAAAGCGTCTATAAAAAGGCATGATTTATATATAAGTCATGCCTTTTTTTTATGCAAAATTATGCATAGATATTACTTTAAATCTATTCTTATTAAGGATAAAAAAGAGTCTGTATTAACATATTGTTAAATATGTTTTTAACGTGCGATTCATGGATTATTTTAACTTTTTTAAAAAAATATATTGTTGCTGACCTGGGTCATTTCGACAATGCTTAATTGGGACTAAATTTGACGTATAATTCAAAGCAATAATATACCATTTTAAGTAGTAAAGCTTAAAGTAAACAAATATCGAAATTATGCTCATTGAAATAAATACAGATAAGACCATACAATGGAATGGCGAACAAAAAAAAATACAATCTACACAAATTGCAAAAGCGTTAGAAAGATTCGAATCTAACATTACCCGCATTGAAGTTCATTTAAAGGATGAAAATGGGGATAAAAAAGGGTTGGACGATATGTCTTGTTTATTGGAAGCAAGATTAGAAGGAAAGCAACCGATTGCAGTTAGTAGTCAAGCTAATTCTATTGATCTTGCCGTTTTAGGAGCAATTCATAAAATGAAAGCGGCCATTGAAACCATAGTTGGGCGTAGAAATAATAAATAAAAAAAATAAATCATGACGGAAACAAAAAACAATTTAGGCATTTGGATGGATCATTCAAACGCTCATTTAATAGACTTAAAAACAAAAAGTAATAACCAGGTTATTACTTCCGATTTTACGGATAGTGTAAAAGAGGAGACCATCAAAAAAAGTGAAAATGTAATGCACAATAAAGAACAGCAAATGCATGAAGCTTATTATAAAAAAATTGCGGCAGAAATTTTAAAGTATGATCATGTATTGCTTTTTGGACCAACAAAAGCCAAAGTGGAATTGCATAACTTCTTAAATAAGGATACTCATTTTAAAGGGATAATAATAGACATTGAAGCGGCGGATAAAATGACTGATAATGAAGAAGTCGCTTTTGTTAAAAAACACTTTGAAAAAGGATAATTACTAATTTAAAAAAAAAATAAAATGGAAAATTTCAAAAAAGAAGTCAATGATAAAATTGACGCGAACAAACAAAGTATCATCAATTTCAATCAAAGAATTGCGGAGGAGAAAAAAGAAGTAAAAGCGGAGTATCAAAAGAAAATTGAAGCGTTAAACCAAAAGAATACCGACTTGAAAAAAAGGTTGGAAGATTATAAAATGGAAGGGAAGGAAGACTGGAACCAGTTTAAAACCAAGTTTGGAAGTGATTTGGATAATTTAGGGCATGCATTTGCAAACTTTTTCAAGAAAGAACAAAATGATACCGCAAAAACAGCTGACAGTCCGACTAATAAGTCACAAAATACGACCGTAAAATAAATTTTTCAATCTGGAGAAAAAGCGCAAATTAAACATCCTAATTATTAAAAGGAAATAGTTTAATAAGCTGAAATTTAGTGATTAATTAGGCGGAGAATTAAATAATAAATATAATTTTTAAAACAAAAATAAAATGGCAAATATTATCGTAGTTTCTTTTAAAGAAGAAGGAAAAGCAATTGAAGCTTTACATAAAATGAAAGAGTTAGATGCTTATGGCGACATCACGCTGTATGATCATATGATTATTCGCAAAAAGGCGAATGACGATTTTGATATTTTAGAGGACAAAGCAGAAGGTCCAATATGGCGAACTTTTACTGGAATGGCACTTGGCGGATTAGTTGGTGCAATTGCAGGACCAATAGGTTTTGTTGTGGGAATGATTTCTGGTACTGCCGCTGGAGCCATGCTTGATGTCAGCGAGTACGACATGGAAGATGAGTTTGTTAAGGAGGTTACAAATAGCATGAAAGTAGGGGATATCACTATTATTTCAGAAGTAGGAGAAAATAGTTCCATCTATATTGATGAATACTTAAAAGGTTTTAACGTAGATGTGTTTAGAACAGACGAAGACGAAGAGTTTTATAACTATATAGATGAGCAAATTGAAGACTTTGAAGATGATATTGAAGATTTAAGGGACGAATTAAAGGATGCTACTGCAACTGAAAAAGTAAAAATAAACGCAAAAATTACTGAATTAAAAGCAAAAAGAAAAGCGAAAATTGCAGAATTAGAAGCAAAAAGAAAAGCAGATGTAGAGCTACTTAAAGAGAAAACAAAAAACAGAATCAAAAAGTTAGAAGCACGTCTTCACCGTTATAAAGATGCAGTTGCAAACACGATAAATGCAACTAGAAAAAACAGATTGATTAAAAAGATTAAAAAAGAGGAAGAAAAATTAAATCGATTACATGATGCTTTAGGCGAAGATATAATCGATTAAAATATCTAATAATTTTAAAAAAAAATAATACATCATGAAAAAGCAATTTATATATATAATGACGGTAGGTTTAATGGCAGGAACGCTATTAACCAGTTGCGGGGAAGCGTCAAAAAATGACTTAAAAGATGCCAAAGAAGACATGTCAGAGGTAACAGGTGATTTAAAAAGGGCCAATAAAGATGCCAAATTGGAAGTGAAAAACGCAGTAAATGCGCAATGGGATACATTTAAAACGCAATCAGACTTGGCAATTAGCAGTACGGAAGCTGAAATTTTGGTGCTTCGTGAAAAAATTGCGAAAGCAAATGATGCTCAACGTAAAAAATTAAACGCTGCGCTGGATAAATTGGAGAAAAAAAATCAAGAATTAAAAGCGGAAATAGCGGAAAGAAATCAAAAAATTAAAGAAGAAGCAATTGATTTTGATGAAGCTGCAAAGGAAAGTGAAAAAGAATTTGAACGCGAATTCAATCACGATATGAAAGAATTAGGTACTGCTTTAAAAGACCTATTTAAAAATAATGTAGAATAATTAAAACCTTAAATTATGAGAACATCATTATTTGATTCAATGCAATCTGCTGTAAAAAATTGGTGGATGTCTGTATTATTAGGCATTTTATATGTCATTTTAGGATTTTGGGTCTTTAGCACCCCCCTCGAAAGTTATGTCACCTTAACCATGGTATTTAGCATATTTATTTTTGCCTCCGGCATCATGGAAATTGCTTTTGCTGTTGCTAATAGCAATCAGACAGTAGGGTGGGGATGGTACCTTACCGGAGGTATTTTAGATTTGATTATAGGCATACTTTTAATTTCTAATCCATTAATCACTATGGCCATTTTACCTTTTTATATTGGGTTTTGGCTAATGTTTAGAGGAATGATGGCAGTAGGCCTTTCCATACCACTAAAGACCGTAGGTATGAGAAATTGGGGCTGGATGTTAATCGCTGGAATTGCCACCATTATTTTTGCTTTCCTAATTATATCTAACCCTTTATTTGGTAGTATGAGTATCGTATATACTTCAGCTGTTGCATTTATTATGGTAGGGGTATTTAGAATATTCTTAGGATTTAGTTTAAAAGCTTTTAATTTAAAATAAAATATTTTGGACTAATAACGAAGACTAAAATTAATTAAAAAGGATGCAATAACCATCAGATGGCAATGATCTAGTCTACTAGTTTTTTGTCGATATTTTGATAGTTATCGCATCCTTTTTTTTTTTGCTCTAATCTATTTCTCAATTACCTAAAACTTCCGGTAAAATTGTTTACCTCTTATCCATATTAATATAGGAATATGCTGTTGAATTTTATAATTTTGTAAATGATCTTCAATTCAAAAAAAGATTTCCTCTATTTCTAATTAAAAATGAAAAAAAAGTCCATTATAAAGTCTATCCTACAACTCAAATGTCCACATTGTAGAACTGGTGATTTATTTACTAACCCTGGCTTATTTAAGTATTCTAAAATGTTAGATATGCCAGAGCATTGTGCCCATTGCGGACAAAAATATGAGATAGAACCTGGTTTTTGGATTGGTGCTTTGTGGACTTCTTATCCTATAATAGTACTTATTATCACACCTTTTATTATCGCTGCTGTAACTATGGTTAATATAAATGTCTGGTTTTTGGCAGCAGCTTTAGTATTAACTATGTTGATATTCTTTCCTTTAACCCTAAGATTAGGGCGTGCAATTTGGATTTATATATTTGTACGGTACAAAAATGACTAGGCTTTTCCATTTATTTAACAAAAAATAAAGAAAAATTTCGTTAAATATTTTTTAATTCAAAGCATTAAGCGTATCTTTGCGGTAATAATTGTCTTAAATTGAGACAGCATAACAAATAATAACATGAATAAAGGAACAGTAAAGTTTTTCAATGATGCAAAAGGATTTGGATTTATTGAAGAAGAAGGAAATGGAAAAGAACATTTTGTACACGTATCAGGTTTAATTGATGAAATCAGAGATGGTGACAATGTTGAATTCGAATTACAAGAAGGAAAAAAAGGATTAAACGCGGTAAACGTAAAAGTTGTATAAGCCTCAAATATATTTTTTTTAACAAAAAGGACATTCATTTATGAGTGTCCTTTTTTTTTGGTCCAAACTTTACATTCATCTGTAAGTAGCAATCGTATAATATTTTTCAACTATCCATCAGGAAGCATATATATAAAGAATTTATACTTGACTATATAAATGAGGGGCAGTAAAAGATTAAACTATTTTGATGCAGACAAGGAACCTTCTTTTTTATTATTGATGGATGGACTTAAGGTCGATTTCACGGTGTATTATCAGGTTTGCACATTTGACTGTTAGTAAATCATCTATTAAATTATTTTAACTAAACAACCTTATTGTATCTTTGGCATCATAATTGTCTTATTTTAGACATAATAACAATATAACAACATGAATAAAGGAACAGTAAAGTTTTTCAATGATGCAAAAGGATTTGGATTTATTGAAGAAGAAGGAAATGGAAAAGAACATTTTGTACACGTATCAGGTTTAATTGATGAAATCAGAGATGGTGACAATGTTGAATTCGAATTACAAGAAGGAAAAAAAGGATTAAACGCGGTAAACGTAAAAGTTGTATAAGCCTCAAATATATTTTTTTTAACAAAAAGGGCACTCATTTATGGGTGCCCTTTTTTTATATGGGTAAATTAGATTAACAAGAGATTTAGATAGGCCTATTCAAAAAACTTAATCCCCAGTTTTAATTCCATGTGTTTCACTAATATCTCTCCCATACTCATGCCGTCAGTAAATCCACTATAATTATTATGGTATGCTTTTAATTCTTTGGCTAAATTGTTTCTATTTTCAGGTGTAGATAAATTATCTCTTTTCATTCTTCGAAATAAACTTTTTGTCCTTTGCTTTCTAGTTAAATACCTTTTTTTCATTGCTACGCGTTCTTCCCGCATGTATTGGTTTGCGACCTCAATAGACAATAGTTCTTGGGCTAATTCTACTAGCTCTCTATTGTCAACATAAAATTGCGGTAAATACATGTTTTTTCTACCTTCGTAACATTGCTGATCAAAATCAATTGGTCGAAAACGGTATTGAATAGTGTCAAAGTCCTGTATGATTTCAACAACAAAATTGTAAGCCCGCATATCTCCCAGTAATCGAGTGAAACAACGCTCATTAAACTTTACAAATTCCGTCGCAAAACGCAAACGATTGTTAATTTTATTGTGCTTGTTTTTCGATATAAACTCGTCACAGGGAACGCCAACAATATGTTCTTCCACCAATGTTTGGTTATCGACTAGAAATAAAATTTTGTCTGGAGAAAATATCTCTTCTATTTCCAATCCGTAAATACGGGAAGCATCTGCACGTTTGATATAAAAATAATCATGGTTATCATTTGCCTCATTGACTACTTTTATTCTAAATGGTTTTGAATTACCAAAAGAGCAAAAATCAATGCTTACAATACGTGAATATGGGTTTTTATCCCCATCAGTAATCAGTAGTTCGTATACTTTGATTAATTGTTCTTTTAAAAAATCAAGTTCATTTTGATTGTACAATGCCGAATACCAAAGGGTGGGATTGTCATGGATATCATTCATGGGAATCAGATCCTGGTAACGTGTAAGATCATCATAGGTGATGGGCAAATTTTCTAAACGAGAATATTGTCTTAAGTGCTCACGCAATGGTGCTTTAATCTTATAAGAAGGCTTTTTGAATTCTATTTCATTATATTCCATTACAAAGTATTAAATTTAATATGAAACTTATCTTGGTGAAGATAGCAAATCGTATGATAGGGGACATAGCTTATTGGAGACTTTGCAGAAAAAAAAATATAAGATTTAACGCATAAAAATTGGTGATATTTTATTCTAAATAATTAAAAACACCTAGTACCATGATAGTCGACAAATGAAGTCTATTGACCATTGAACATTTCGAATTTGTAAGAAGGTTTTTTTTATTTTTTTCTACCTTTTTTTCTCTTTTTAAAGTAAATACTCCCGATAATAAGTAAGAGAATAGGGATGATTACGATAAAAATAAGTTTAATCGGATCCGTAAAATCAAAAGGTTCATCCTCTAATTGGACTTCTCGCGGTCTTTGTGCAAAAACGACAGTGGTAGATAATAATATTATGGTTAAAATGTATCTTTTAAGTATCATAACTACTAATTTAAAAAATATTTGTTCAAATTGCCTTATATAAAGGTCTATTTTTTTATTTAGATTGAGCTATGCTTTTATTATTCATTAATGGGTAAATTATTTTTTTTGAACGTACAATTTGTCGTTGCAGGGAAATGGTTACAGTAAATTATTATCACGGATTAAAATAAGAAGTTAATTCTAATATATACAAGGATATAGTGGTGTTTATTTACATTTATACTTTAAATAGAGATAAGGTTGTCACTCTTAAGTCCTGAATTAAAGTATTGGTTCGACGATTACTGTAGAAATGTCATGTTTGGTTTATTTTTTAATTAGTTTTGTTACTGAATAAAACTTAAAAATAACTGATGAAATTAACGCTGCACCACGTTTTTGGTTCTCCCTTGCGATTCTTCGGATTCATGGCTTTGTTATTCAGTCTTTATTTTACCATGTTATTTTATCCGTTAAGAGATTTTTCAAGGTACGTTTATGATCTCGCTCCTTTTTATTTTTTAGGCTTATCCTTGCTTTTATATGGTATTGCTTTTTTGACTAAAGATTTAAAGTCGCAAAAAAATATCCTATTGCGTTTGGTTGGTTCTCCAATAAAATTAATCGCTTTTTTGTTGGTTGTTTATTTGGCTTTTATTTTATTCTATTTAATTGCTTGGACCAACTTGAAAGGATACACGCATGTTTGGATTCTACTAGTGGCAGTTGGACTGTATTTAATCAACGATTTTTTTTCAAAAAAAAGAGTAGGTGTCAAGGCTTATTGGTCGGTACAGATTATTGTTGTAATAATGGTATTTGGTGCTGTAAAACTTATTGCACTAAAACAAGACGCAAAAACCATTTATGTAATTCCAGAAAGTGCCAAAGATGAAGTGATTATATTGTTTGGTATTGAAGGTTACCCCGAGCTACCCAAGACTACTATGTGGAAAAAAAACATTCTAATTCCCGATAATGGCCTGTTGGTTACTTCGTCTATGATGGATGAATTACCTGGTTATAGGAGGAATTATATCAAACCCGACGGACAAGGTATAAGTCTGAATAATCTATTTGTGCAAGAGTATTGCGCGCTCGAGTCAGACAGATTAATTATTTCAGCTTACTTAACCCCTAAATTTTATTACCCAACCATTCCAACCGGGTTAAGCGACATACAGAACACATACCAACAATATTACGATTCTATTTGCTCAGGTCAATTAATCAGTAAATACAAGGATACCCGTGACCCAGAACATAAAGGAAAATTGCGGAGTGAGTGGTTGAAGGTTTTTCAAGAAAGCCGAGTACATAAGTAAAACTGATGCATTGTTATTTTTCTTTTACATTGTACAAATATGTATGTGTTTTTTTCGTTTTTTTATCATATTCAGCCGCTAAAAGTAAAAGTTGATTATTGTTACTTTCTATTATGAAACCACCATAACTCGACTCCTCATCATAACCCTTGACCACACTTCCCAAAACAGCCCCCGTTTTTTTATTTAATGACAAGAAGAGGATGGAAGTATGATTTGGATTAAAAACACTACCATAAGAGAAGCAATCAGGTTGTCCATATTTCCCAGAGATGAGTACCTGATCATTTGTGATCAAAATATTTGATCCTGCATCATTCGTTTTAGCTGTTCCTGCAACGTGTTCCCAAATTATTTCGCCAGCTAAATCGTGTTTTCGTACTACTATATCGTTGGTGCACTTGAGTCTATACCCATTCAAACCCATGGTGTAAAAAGCATCATTTTCACACACTATAGTTTCTATATCCAGTTTTGGGTCAAATTCTTTAATTTCTGTTCCATCTTGGGTATTGATTATTTTAATTTGATTTTCTTTGGTGATTAAATAAAGTTCTTTTTTGTCGGCATTTAGAGTATGACCTGCTTGTTTTAACAATCCCAATGACTTGTACCAAACCTTTTCAAAATCAAAGTCTAGTTTCAAAACATAGGATTGTCCATAGTTAATTTCTGCTCGAATTATGATTATACCATCATTGGCTAAGTAAAGACTTGTCGCACTTTTGGCATTGACTATGGACAGCAATTCATAACTTGAAAAATCTTCAGGTATGAGGTATAAATTATCTATTTCTCTTGGTGTAAGCGCCAAGTATCTCCCGTCAGGCAATTGTATAACACTGCTGATGTTTGAATTAATGGCTAAATGCTTTTCTGTTGTGTAATCAAATGAAAGTTTATACAATCCTCTTGGCGCGCCTAAACCTTCTCTTATATGGTAGATATAGTTAGACTTGAATTGGTAAAAGTCAGTGCCAACATAATAGTGTATTGAGTTTGATAGTTTATAAGGATATTCTAAAGCTAAGCCATTGTTAATTTTAATCTTTTTACATCCCCAAAGACTCAAAAAAATTGAAAGTGTAAGCAGTTTAATTACGATTAATAAGCTAATTTTCATATTAGCTAATATATGAATAACTAATATATTATGAAAAAATAATTAAGGCATTAATCATTTGAAATAAACTTAAATTGACCTCAAGTCTAAAAAGTGTTTTAATTTTGCAAAAAAAATCGCATGAAATATCTTTTCTTTTTTTCCCTTTTCGTTAGTCATCTAACCGTTTTTTCCCAAATTGTAAACATTGAGAATAAAAGATTGACCGATAATAAACAAGGATTTAGTGGTAGTGCAGAGTTAAACTTCAACTTCACCATGAATACAGTACAGCTCTTACAGATAGGAGATAAAGTACAATTGGGGTATGTAAAAAAGAAACATCAATTTTTGATTGTAACCGACCATTCATTTGTAAAGTCTGAAGGCGATAACTTTGTCAATAAGGGTTTTCAGCATTTTAGGTACAACTACGTATTTAAAGATTCTGGTAATGTCAGTTTTGAGGCCTTTCAACAAGGACAATTTAATAAGATACAGAAAATTAATTTGCGACTACTAGCCGGAGTCGGACTACGATTAAATTTAGTAAACGAAGAAAAATACCAATTGAGTATCGGTTCAGGCATGATGGGAGAGTATGAAGAATTATTAGATGTTGGCAGTTCCACTGATGTGTTATCAACCAGTTACCTTTCATTTGACGGACAATTTAATGAAACTGTAGGCATTAATACCATAGCATATTATCAACCCAAATTAATAGATTACGGCAATTACCGTTTTTCGAGTGAAACTGCCTTGCGCTTTAAAATCAACGAATATTTAAGCTTTCTATTGATTTATTCCTTGACCCACGACAGTAGAAATATTGCGGATGTAAGAAAAACCAATTACGTTTTGAAAAATACCCTAAGGGTGAGTTTTTAACGAGGTATTGTGTGGCTTAAGGTATTAAATAGATTTTCTATTATTCCTCATTTATAAGAATAAACTGAGTTGAATTGCCAGATTTATTTGTGACATTAATATAGTAAAGTCCGCTAGTTTGTTCACCTAAGTCGATTGTTTGTTGGTCGTCATCTTTAAGAATTATTTGTTGGATCAATTGGCCGTTAGTCGAGAATATGGAAATGATACTTTCTTTTTGAATTTGATCAAAATAAAGGGTGCTATTTCCTTTTGCTGGATTAGGGTGAAGGCTGATTGTTTGCTTATTGGTCTGATTTAATCCTACAAAATCAACAAGCATACATGTGGAAGTGTCTACACAGCCATTTTCGTTGACTATAACAGCGTAACTTCCGTTAGAAGTAACTGTATACGATTGATTTGTTTCATTCGGAATAACGGCATTGTCATTGTCACAATTCAACCATTGATAACTAGTAGCTAAAGCATTATTTGATTGTAAATGAAGACCATTCATAGCAGTTGAAATATCCATTGTATGAATTGTCAAGTTTAAGGTGATGATAGAATCACAACCATAAGCACTGATTAAATTATGAGTAGCAACAACGTTAGAAGAGGTGTATTCTGTACCGTCTATCCAAGTATAACTATTGCATGCCGTTTGATGATCAGTAACATGTATAGTAGTCATGCATTGACTCATCTTATGCACAAAATTATCGGTAAATGTGTTACCTGACACACTTAAGTTTGCGACACCTATATTTGGGTCAAAATCAGCAGTTCCAGAAAAACAACCTCCTGTATAAATATTTCCTAATGTGTCTACACTAATTGCATTTCCGCTAACTTGACCTGTACCTCCAAAAGTTTTTACCCACTTAAAAAAACCTAAAAAATCTATTTTTACTATAAACATATCTGTCGACCCTATTGTGGATAGGTTAGTGGTGCCGTCCCCAGGATTAAAATCAATATCACCACTAAAATCGCCTGTAATATATAAATTGTTTAAATGATCTGTTGTAATCGCTCGGCCAACAATATTATCATATCCACCAATAGTAATTGCTTTGATAAAATTGCCGGCAGCATCCATTGTTTGAACAAAAAGCGCGGTTGATCCAATTGTAGTTAAATTATAAACCCCCGCACTCGGGTCAAAATCTGCTGCTATTGCAAAGTGGCCAAGTGTATATACGTTATCAAATTCATCCACACTTATATCATAAACATTGTCTTCAGTTACGCTTCCGAATGATTTTGCCCAAACAAAATTACCATCAAGGTCTAATTTTAGTATAAAAACATCTGACAGTCCATTCGAGCTTAGATTTGTCAATGAACTGCCTGGATCAAAGTCTACTGTGTCGGAAAACTCACCTGCAATGTATAGGTGTCCAGAATTATCCGTAATTACTGAAAGGGCACGTTCTTGATTAGTACCTCCAAGAGTTTTAACCCATTGAAAAATTCCATTTGCATCCATTTTATGGACAAAAACATCAGATTGTCCATTCGAAGTTAAATTCATTGTGTTCGATCCAGGATCAAAATCAATTGTTCCAGAAAATCCTCCTACTGTATAGATGTTACCAGTAGAATCCAATGCAATATCGTATGGGACTGCCACAGAAGTACCACTTAATGAATTTACCCAGAGAAAGTTTCCTGAGGGGTCTAATTTTAATATAAATGAATCAGAAACTCCATTTGATGTCAAATTTACTGTGCCAGACCCTGGATTGAAATCAACAGTACCTTTAAACCCCCCGATTATATAGATGTTTCCTAAATCATCTGAAATCACTTGATTAATGTTTTCACCCATTATACCACCAAACGATTTGGCCCAAATAAAATTACCTGAAGTATCCATTTTTTGAACATATACATCCGTAAAACCAACAGATGTAAGCATTGTTGTTCCTTGTCCTGGATCAAAATCTGCGCTACCAGAAAAGGTACCCGCAGTGATTAAATGTCCAGATGAACTTAAGTCAAGCGAGATACAATCGTTAAAAAGGAGGCCATTGAAGGCTTTTACCCACTCAAAAGTTTGTGCCCTTAATGGAGTAAATGTTGTAAAACATAGAAAGACAATTAGTTTAATGGTTTTGTACATAATAACTATGCGTTAGATTTTTGTTAAGACGATTAATTTTTTAATTAGTTGTTCGCTTGAGAAAACGAATAGCCTAGTTTAATTTAAAACAATAGGTTTTGTTTTGAGTTTTATTTTTTAAAATGAACTAATTACAGAAATTTAATGACCAGACTTGAAGCGTAGAGCATAGTTTATGATGTATCATAAATCTTACGAAAAATTGTTTTTATGAAATTATTAATTCCATTTATGTTGCTCGCTTTTAGTGCGCACACTCAAATACAGTCTGATACCGGTACTGTTTTTATTAATGGAAGAGATAGTATACAGTTAAGGGGAGCTTTTGGTGGCGCACGAATCTATATTAAGCAAGTTAATGGGAATTGGGAATGGAAAACACTATACTTTGATGAAAAGGACCAAAACGGAAAAATCAACATCCATACAAAAAAGCCAGTAAACACCATTCATTCTTTTATGCCTTATGGGGGATTAATTTCAAAAGACTCTATTTACTATATGGTGGGTATGCTCAGTACTTTTCAATACCAAGGGGTGATTTTACGGTCAAATAATAAAGGTAAAGACTGGAAAATTTATATTTGTGATGCGTTTAACTCTAGTTTAAAGGCAAGAGGCCTATCTTTTATTACAAATGAAATTGGTTTTGCCTTTTATGGCAATCAAGATGTATTGGGCGTGTCAATAAATAATGGTAAGGATTGGCTGACCTATGCTTATAAAGATGGGGAGATAAAGGTGGAGAAAAACAATGTCCGGATTGAAGCAAAAACCTTTAAAATTAATGGACTTTTCGGAGGTGTTGAAGGTAAGTATTCAATGGATAAAGGGGAGACTTGGATTGATTTTAAAGCAAAGTCTTATTGATTACAATTAATCGGGTTTTGAAAAACTACCAATGGTCATATCATTAATAATTGTATGCCATTAAAAATGAAACAACAATAATTTTATATAAACTTTCACTTTAGGTAAGGTGTGTTTAGTGTTTTGTTTAGTGTTGTTTATGTTTTCTTATTCTTATTACAAACCAAAATGATTGACAGGACCATTTCCCTGACCTAAAGTCCTATTTTTCCCTTGTAATATGGCTTGGTTAACATAAGCACATCCTTTTTTAACAGCAGTTTCCAAATTATTTCCTTGACTTAAAAAAGCGGCTATACTAGAAGATAATGTACAGCCTGTGCCATGGGTATTTTTAGTATCAACCCAAGGATTTTTAATTTCAATAATTATATCTTGGTCTATCAAATAAAGCAAATCAGTAATACAGTTTAATTGGGGATTTAAATGTCCGCCTTTTAATAAAACAGAAGTTTTATAAAGTTTTCCGATTGCAATTGCCGAAGCTTCAAGGTTGGCTTTGTCAATAGGTTGTCCCAATAGAATTACTGCTTCTGGAATATTTGGGGTAATTAAACATGCTTCTGGCAAAAATAATTTCAAGTTTTCTATTGCTTCTGAGGTAATTAGTTGATCTCCTGATGTGGCTACCATTACCGGATCAATGACTATATTTTTACATGGATATTTCTTGAGTTTTAAAGCGACGGCCTTAATTACTGCTGGTGAATGTAACATACCTATTTTAATCGCTCCAAAAGCGATATCACTTAATACAGCTTCTAATTGTTTTTCAATGTGTGGAACAGGAATTGGGTGTATATCAAAAACGCCTAATGTGTTTTGTGCTGTGGTGGCCGTGATTACGGAAGCAGCATAAGCACCACAAGCAGAAATACTTTTTATATCTGCCTGAATACCTGCGCATCCTCCAGAGTCACTTCCAGCAATAGTTAATACACTATTGTATCTTTTTTTTATATTTTCCATGCTTCTTTCTTAAAGGCGCTATCCCAAAATAACCATTCTAGTTTAGTTGATTTTGTAAAGGACAATTCCATATTGTTTAATGTTTCCTTGTCAGCACTTTGTGCATATTTATTGGTAATTGCAATGGCTTTGTTGACTGAGTTTTCAAAATCGATACCACCATATGTATCTATCCACGATTGATATGGATTGTTTGCTTGCTCATTTTGATTTGCTTGAATGTAATCACCTATCTCTTTATAGACCGTAAAACAAGGCAGTACTGCTGCGAGTCCCTCCGATAGTGAGTGGTTGGCAGTAATTCGAGCTAAATAACTGGTATAAAGTTCGCAAGTAGGAGATGGGACAGTGTTAAAGGCTAGGTCTTTGATGTAGGTTTTGTGCAGTGCATCCTCTACTGCTAAGATACCTGTTGCGGCATCTAAAAAAAATTGTGTTTCTTCCACAGCATGACATTTAATGCCAACAGTGGCCAAAACCTTTTTATATTCAGCTAAGTAAAGTGCATCCTGATTGATGTAAAATTGAAAGACGTCTTTTGGTAATGAGCCCGCTATTAAACCTTTAATAAAGGGATGGTTTTTTATTTCATGGACAATGTTGTCGGTGTTTTCTCTTACTTGTTTAAACCAGTCTGACATATTATTTCTTTTAATTGTTTTGTTGCTGCTGTTGGGCTTTCTGCCTTTGAAATAGCTGATATTACGGCAATTCCATTGGCTCCATTTAACATGACTTTCCCAGTATTATCCTTATTTATTCCACCAATGCAAACAATGGGGTTTGTAAATATCTTCCTGATCTCAACTAAGCCATTTATTCCTAGTGGTGAGGCCAAGTTTTCTATTTTACTACTGGTGGAAAATACAGGAGATATACCAATATAGTCTACGTCCGATAATTGAGCGGTAATAGCTTGTTGCTTGTTGCTCACGGAGCTTCCTATAATCTTGTTTGGACCCATTAATTTTCTGACAACTTCCTTGGGTAGGTCATTTTCTCCAATGTGTAAACCTGCTGCGGCAACAGCCAATGCAATGTCAACCCTGTCATTAATAATTAATGGAACTTTGTAAGTGTCACATAGCGTCTTAGCTTTTACAGCACGTAGATAAAAGTGAAGCGTGTCGAGCGTTTTTTCTCTCAGTTGAATAATGGTAGCGCCACCTTTTAAAGCGCTTTCTAAAATTGAAAAGAAAGCAGTATCGTCACCAATGCGATCATCAGTGACAAACATTAATGAGTAATCTATTTTAATCATTTAACTTAAGCTTTGCTTTTATTGTCGTTTCGTTCAGTAGGTAAAGTGCATCTATAAAGTTGACTTGGAAGCTACCAGGTCCCTTGGATGCACTTGCAGCCATGTCACCAGCTATACCCATTATACCCATACCTGCTATTGCCGCAGTATGCATGTCGTTTTCAACCGCAATACAAGCACCAACAATTGCAGTAGCTGTGCAGCCCATACCTGTAATTTTCGACATCAATGGACTACCGTTTTCTATGGTCGAAATTTTGTCACCTGTGATGATATAATCAATGGCTCCACTAATAATAACGGTATTGTTTAATTTTTTTGATAATTCAATCCCCCCAGCAACCGCATCTTGTCCATCCATGCTGCTATCCACTCCTTTTGAGATGCTTGCTAATTGTGCCAATGCCATTATTTCTGAAGCATTGCCTCGAATGACATCAGGTGTAGCTGATTTTATTAATATTTGTGCTGTCTCCATTCTGTATTTAGAAGCTCCTACACCAACAGGGTCAAATATAAAAGGGGTGCCGGATGTTTTTGCTTTTTTTACCGCCATTATCATACTCTCGACCCATTTTTTACTCAAGGTCCCCATATTGATTACTAATGATGATGAAATGGAAACAATATCCTCTACTTCTTCAATTGCATGCGCCATTACAGGAGAGGCACCAATTGCCAACAAACCATTAGCCGTATTATTCATTACTACATAATTGGTAATATTATGGACTAAAGGGCTTTTCGTTCTAATTAAATCAAGTATCGTTGCTGTGTTATTCATAAGCTTAGGTTGTACTTAGGTGTAAATGCCACTAAAAGCATCTTTCAAATTTAAGAATTCTATAAATGAACCAGCACCATTTAGTGTAGTTTTATTATCGACTTTGTACTGCCAATTTTAAATGTTATTAATGAAATTTTTAACCTCCACAACTAAAAAGTAGTACACTTAAATTATTGAAGTCGGTTTACATGGGTTTTGTGTTAAATAAACTTAATTAAAATATGGCTTTTTCACCACCTAATTCCCTTATTAAAAACACAAAACGCTTTGCTGAGGATGTTAAGTGTAGTGTTCATAATGTGAACGGTATTTAGTAGTGTTTTACTATCGTTTTTAGCCCTGATAATTAAAAAAAGGACATAGGCAACCTATGCTATTTACCGACGTTTGCTAGAAAAACAGACATAAAATGAAACGAATTACAATCCTTACGCTACTATTTTTTATCAGCAGTTATACAAAACTTTCTGCTGCAATAGTCTATACCGATATCAATGACGTTACACTACAAATTGGCGGTGCGATTGATATAGATTTTGATGGAGATGGCTTACCTGAGTTTACTTTTGAGGACCAAGGTTTTGGTGGACAAGTTGAACCAGGTGTAATTTTTAACAATGTGAATGAGCACTTCACAACTGTCAGTTTAGCAGAATGGGACGTAATACAGGGAGTTCCGTTAAATACTACCATAGATATGAATAGCAATTGGTTCGATCAAGGAGATGCTTATGTCGATCCAGGTTGGGGAACGACCCTATTTCCAACAACTGACACTTATATTGGCGCATCATTTGAGGTTGGCGGTAATACGCATTACGGTTGGATATTTGTCAACTGGGATGGTAATGGTACATTTGTGATCAAGAGTTATGCTTATGAAACGGATAATAATACCCCCATTTTAGCAGGGGCAACCAATGCGAATACTAATGTAATGGTCAATAGCATTACTTTGAGCACGGCAAACGGAGAAACTACCGTTGCTGTTGGAGATGATTTACAGGTGAGTGCAGCAATTTTACCATTGAATGCGAGTAATACTGATGTAACATGGACCATAGTCAATGGAAGTGGTACAGCAACAATTGATGCCAATGGATTATTGAGCGCCTTAACCTTAGGAACCATAACTGTTGTTGCAACAGCCAATGACGGTTCGGGGATTACTGCACAAATTCAAATCAACATCACAGAAGTTACTCCAATAGTTGATAATGGAAATACCGATCCAATTTTAGATCCTGGTTCCCCTTTAAGCGAGGTAGAGAGTTCGGTAATTTATGTGCCATCTGTTTTTACGCCAAATGCTGGAAACATTAATAAAACCTTTGAAGTGATTGCCGATAATATTGAAGACTTTAAAATGATTATTTATAACCGCTGGGGAGAAGTAGTTTATGTTTCTTACGACCAACGAGTGGCTTGGGACGGTTCTTATGCAGGCCGTTCTAATCCAAACGAAATGTATGTTTGGAAAATTAACTACAGAGATGCTAAGGGTCAAAAAAATGAAATAATTGGACAGGTCTTGGTGTTGATATGATAGGTGTTTGTTGGAGCGCTTGCGCGGGCTTCAATCAAGTTATTCAAATAAATCTAGGGTAGGGAGTTGACGCCATTGCATCATGATGCGTTTTACGTCAAACTTAATGTCTGAGCGAATCTCCTTTTTTCCTTTGCCTTTTCCAAATTGCGTGTCATAATTGGTTTCCATGTGACGGATGTGCGCCTCAACAGCCAAATCAATCATTTGCTTGTCAAACTTCTTTGCATTTGCCGTTCTTCCAACCCTGCCACTGTGTTTTTCACAGGCATGTTCGGCAATTTTAAACTCTCTTCCTTTGGGACAAGAATGATAGACTTCACGAATGGCTATTGCAAAGTCATTGATGTATATTTTATCTTGCTTTTCACGGGTAATGGCTGCTTTTTCATTTTTCTGGTCACGTACTTTTTGATCAGCAGCACATTCTATCTTCGCTTTTTCAATGGCGGCAGCTTCTACATATTGTCCCTTTCGTTCGTATCGTTTACGGCGTTGATTCCAGGTAAGTAAAACACCACATTTATCGGAATGCTTTTTTGAACGCCTGGTCATGGCAGCGTTTCCTGGAGGCAACAAGGTGTAGTCTACAAAGTCAGAACAAGCAAAACAGGTACCTCTCGATTTTTCTGTTTCCCCTACAAATGCTTTCCCAAGTGGAATGGAAGTGTTGCATTTTTTGCATTTTAATTTTTCCCTTTTAGTCAGGTAGATATTTTGCGATTCAGTGGCCAAATTCTTGTGTTTTTTTTCAAAAATAAACCTTTAATTAAATCTGAAGTGCTCCACTGAGTAATATTTTATTGATTTTCAAAATTTGCAGCTGTAACATGTCCCCATTCCGCTATGGATTGAATTAAGGGGATTAAGGTTTTTCCCAAATCAGTCAAGGAATATTCTACTTTTAATGGTGGTTTAGATGTGTATACCTTTCTTTTTACAATACCGTCTTCCTCTAATGTTTTTAATTGCAAACTCAAAGTTCGTTCAGTTACGGTTGGCATCATTTTTCTCAATTCATTATACCTTAAAGTTTCCGCTATCAAATGAAACAAAATGACTGTTTTCCATTTTCCACCTATCACACCCATTGTCAAGCTCGCACAACAAGGGTATTCTTTTCCGTTAAATTTATGCATTTCCTATGTTATTATTAAAGCCCATATTTACTATAGTTTCTTGCGAAGATAAGTTACTATATTTAACAATACAACTATATTTTTTATAGTTAGATAAAAATAATCTTAAATCCTGAATATCATAAAATTGTATTTTTTAGAATGCTACTATCATTTATGACCGTTATTGCATAATAAATATACTATATATACATTTGTCACTATAATTAGGATAGTATAAAATTAAAACAATAAAAATGAACTTAAAAGAAACATTAAACTGGCGATATACCACCAAGGCGTATGATCCTACCAAAAAGATTACAGGTAAGGACATGGAGGAAATAAAAAACTTATTAAGGATGAGTCCTTCGAGTACCAACTTACAGCCTTGGCATTTTATTATTGCAGAAACAAAAGAAGGAAAAGAGCGCATTACAAAAGGAACGGAAGAAAATTTCAATTTTAATACGCCAAAAATCTTAGATGCTTCAGCTGTAGTTTTATTTTGTGCGAGAACAAGTGCTGATGATAGTTATATGAAGCACTTATTAGACGTGGAGGATAAAGACGGTAGATATCCAAACGAAGAGATAAAAAAAGGGACATTCGGGGGACGAAAGTTATTTGCTGATATGCACCAATATGATTTAAAAGACCTGCAGCATTGGATGGAAAAACAAGTGTATTTGAATATTGGACAATTCTTGTTGGGAGTTGGTAGTTTAGGAATTGACGCAACGCCAATGGAAGGAATTGATGTAAAAGCGTTGGACCAAGAATTTGGGTTGAGAGCAAAAGGTTATACCGCCTTAGTTGCAGTCTCTTTAGGTTACAGATCAGATTCTGATTTTAACGCAACAGACAAAACGCCAAAATCGAGATTACCACAGCACGAAACAATGACTATAATATAATAAAATGGGAACGACAATGAAAAACTCTAAAATTCCAATCTGGGTAAATATAATGCAGGTTATTTTAACGCTTATCATGCTGGGACAAGTGTACATGTATTTCTTTAACCACCAGATGATGGTAGATGCTGGGATGGCTGTCGAAGGCGTTCCCACATTAAATCTTATTTATGAAATGGGCGCCAGAACTTTAGTAATGGCAATTGCTGCTATCTACGTTTTAATTACCCAAGACCCAAAGCAATTTTTAGTGGTATTATTCATGAATGTATTCAGAGAAGGTTTCGAAACAATCATTGATCCATTATTTCCATTAATAAATGCGCCCGCTTCCCCTATGGTTGATTTTTGGACACACATAGTGATTGTTGCTGTAGAAGTATGGGCATTAATTACCGTGCTTAAAATCACAAGAAAAAGTAATTAAATTTTTAGTGATAAAATAATAGTTTTTGTGTTATTGGGGTAAGTAAACATTTTACAATGTGCGCTAACCCAGGCCCCAAATCACAAAATCCTACAAAAATTACTACTAAGAAAACAAAAGTATTAAATGTTGTCAACTATTTTGGAGCGACTTAAAAATCGGTGTATAACATTTCTGCAGCTATCAAAATTGTTGCTTACACCAGCACAAATGGCAGTTTAATGCTTGATTGACCGGATTAAAAGAAGGATAAAAGTATGCTAAAGACAATAATAATTACCGGTAGTACGGATGGTATAGGGAAATTAGCCGCTATTAAATTAGCGTCCGAAGGACATACCATTTATATCCATGGAAGAAATGAAGCAAAAGTAAATGCTGTAATCGCTGAAATCATAACAATTTCAAATAACCAAAATATTAAAGGATTGGTTGCTGATTTTTCAGATCTAAAAGCGGTTTCAGTAATGGCAGAACAGGTTAAAAAAGAGATTGCTAAAGTAGATGTTTTGATTAATAATGCGGGGGTTTTCAAAAGTAAAACTACGCGAAATAAAAATGGCCTAGACGTTAGAATGGTGGTCAATTATTTAGCACCATATGTGTTAACCAATGCCATTTTACCAAGTTTAAAACAAGCTGAATCACCTAGAATTATCAATTTAAGTTCTGCAGCTCAAGCAACAGTTAGTGAGTCTGTTCTGTTTGGAAAAAAGTCGGTTTCTGAAAACGATTCCTATGCCCAAAGTAAATTAGCGCTAACCATGTGGAGTTACTACCTCGCGCAACATGAACCAACCATAAATGTAATTGCGGTAAATCCAGGTTCCTTGCTAAACACAAAGATGGTGAAGGAGGCTTTCGATCACCATTGGTCACCTGCTGAAAAAGGAGGATCAATTTTAGTCGATTTAGCATGCTCTGAAAACTATAAAAATGATTCGGGAAAGTATTTTGATAATGACAAAGGGGAAGTGAAAGGTCAATTTTCAATGGCGCATGAAGATACTTATGATGAAGCTAAAGTAGAGAAGCTTGTGGGCCTGACAGCTTTACTTTTATCAGAATTGTAGCTTTTTTTTTGATTAGATTAGTACTATGAAAAATAAGTATGCTATTTTCAAGCCTTAAGAACAAAAGGAGGGACGCATCAATTTTCCTATCTTATTAAATATATAAAGTCAGTGCGGATAAAAAAGGAGTGTTAAACAGTACATGCTGCTCCATTTTATAGATTACTATCATTTATCCCCCTCAATGGGGCATCCTGCGGAAAGAAGAATTTTATCTGTTTAACATTTGGTCCGCAGCAGGCATTCAAAATAGGAGTAGAGCACGCGTAATAAAAGCTTTTACAAGCAGATATTAGAGAAAAATAGAAATTCCGGTTTGCCCTAATAAATTGTTTTTTTGCAAGGGTTTATACCTCATGTTTGAATTGCTAAACACGTCTTCAAACCCATTAGTTGACAAAGATATACCAAGGCCAATTTGTGAGTGGATAGAAACGAATTTAGTGATTACCCATTCAGCCCTGAAAGCTGGCGCTGCTGTCAGTGATTGATAATTATTTTTTCTGTGATCGATTAAATTGCCTTCTAATTTATAGATCCCCGCTTGATATATCCCATTAATACCAAGCGCGAAATTAATGCCGGCATCTTGGATAAACAAAATTTTCCGAAAGTAACCCGCCTGCAACACAAGTCCATTCCATCTTTCTTTAGATGTTCCAAAGGTAAATTCCGAAGTTGTATTTTTAGACACAAAACCAACACCATAAGTAAAAGAGTTGTTTTTATTGAAGTCAATTACACCGGTTAGTATTGACCCCAATTCAACGAGTTTAGTTCGGCCTGGATAATTGTAAAGTGATTGGGAGTTTAAATTTACAATGGGGCTGAGCCCAAAACCAACTTTTAAAGTATTCGGTTTCTTTTCTTCCTGCGCAAAAGCAAAGGTGCCTAAATTTAATAGTAAATAACAAATCATCAATTTTTTCATCCTGAAGTTTTTAGTCCTATTTAAAAACGTTAAAATACGTGATATATTATCGACTTAGAATAAAAAATAATGAATCACCTATAATTGAATGAAGAAAAGTCGCCCCCACATAATGACCTTTTTACACCGATTATCCTTCAGTTTCAATAATCAAAGTTGCTATAAAATGATTGTTTTCTTTTAGGTGATTATACAGGTAATAGATAGGAAGAGTTAATTTTTCAACACTTTGTAGGTTAACCATTCATTCTGACTTAGAATTCTTATAAAATATAAACCAGAAGGGCCATCTAGATAGATTTTACCGTTAAGTGTTTTGGCGTTATTAGACCTGAAAATTACTTGTCCCATTGGATTAATAATTAGAATTTGGTCAATTTCAGAAATTTTTCCATCTAGAATCAGCTCACCAGTAGTCGGGTTGGGATGAATTGAAAAAATGGCAGAATTATCCACCTCATTAAAACCTATACCCGCAACAACCAAACATTGTGACGTATCTACACAACTGTTGTATGTAATTGCTACAGCATAATTACCATTCACTATTGGATGATAAGACTGGTTGATTTCGCCAGGGATTAAATTATAGTTTTCGTTACAGTCTAACCATTGATAGGTAGCGTTTGTAGCAGATGCAATAAGTGTCCCTTGATTATGTGTTACTTCCGTGTCTATAGAGTCTATGGTTAGATGAAGATAAATGATACTATCGCATCCGTTTATATTGTTCAATATATAAGTAGCGGTATTATTACTCGAGGTGTATGTAATTCCATCAATCCAGGTATACTCCGCACAGGAATTGATTAAGGCGGATGTAGTATCACTATTTCTAATCACAAGGTTTAAGTAAATAATAGAATCGCAGCCATAAATACTGGTCAAGGTATCTGAAACATTGTTGGTACTCACATTATAGGTTATTCCATTGGTCCAGGTATAGAAATCACAAGTATCTACATAAATTGTATCAGCATACTTATCCGCAATGGTAAGATTTAGGAATACAATAGAGTCGCAACCTAAGTGATTCGTATAAACCACGAAAGCTGAATCATTATTTTGTGAATAAGTAAGGCCATTTATCCATGTTAAGCTGTCACATACTATAAAGGAATCAATATGGACAGTAGTCCCAATGGTAAGGTTTAAATGAATAATAGAATCACATCCATTTGCATTCTGTAAAAAATAAGTCGCAGTATGGTTATTAGAAGAATAAGTGATTCCATCTTGCCAAACTATACTATCACAAGCAAATATACTATCGATTGAAGAAGTACTCGCACAGAATTCAGCAGCGCCACAATCACGTTGTCCAACAATTGCTACATTTTGTGCGTCAGTGGAATCTAAAAGGTTTCCAAAATCTATTGCGATTGATGACAGGTAAGGCATTCTTGTTTGGGTAAATCCACCATTACTTTGCAAAGGGGATAGGTTAATGGCGGACAAGCTAACGCCTAAAGTGTCTGCAGCATGACTTCCTGCTATGTTGTTCGTGCTAAATATGTTATTCCCTAAAGAGTGAAGCGTTGGATTTTGGTTATTATAAATTCCATTTAAGCCATTATTTGCTAGGATAGAAGAAGAAGGGGTGATCTCGGAATCAAAAACAGCTGAATTCCAACTACCATATGAAAAAAGACCTCCTCCGATTCCGACAGCTGAATTGTCATAAATAGTAGAATTGTTAATTTCTAAATCGGATTCTGAATAGGTTGATTCTGCCCATGCGTAGATAGCGCCACCATCATTCAAAGCAGCATTATTAATGAGACTAGAGGAGTTTGTTTGCACTTTAACACGTGCACGGGATGAGCCTTTAGATTTAGCGTAAATACCACCACCATTAGCAGCTGAATTGTTAGAAATAGTAGAGTAATTAATGGTAACATGGTTTATTGGTTTACCTATATCGAAATGACCCGAATAGATAGCGCCACCATTATTTATCGCGGCATTATTGTCTATTGTTGAATTATACACTTCAATTTCAGTAGTATTGGAAAGATTAGTTCCATTAATTCTAGAACTACTCATGTGAATTGCGCCGCCATCTAAATTAGCATTGTTATTGTATATTTTAGAGGTGTTAATATGCATACTTCCAGCAGAGTTCCCTGAGAACCCATCTGTGACATACATATGAATAGCACCACCATAATCCGCTGAATTATTAAATATTTCAGAACTGTCAATCTGCATTGCTCCCAAGTTATAACCCGAAGAAAAATTTGCTGCCATTGCTATGGCTCCACCGTAAAGCGCTTCATTATTATAAAAACTAGAATGGATGACGTCTAAACTTGGATTCCCTGATCTGGTATAAATACTACCTCCTTTAACTTCAGCATAACTATCCGAAAAAGTGGATTTAGAAACCTTTGCACTTACACAATATACTGATCCTCCATAATCAGCCGAATCTAGACTGAAATTAGAATCCATAATCTCTACATGCTTTAATGTGTAAATAGAACCACCGAAAAAATCGGCTGAATTATCTTCAAATTGACAATGATTGACTATAAAAGTAGGCCCAAGCCCTACACTGCCAGAGTGGGTATGAATGGCACCACCTGAAAACGCATGATTTTTTATGAATTCTGAATTATTTACACCTATATATGAAGTACTTAAAGTGCTGATTGCAGCTCCTAAATGCGCTTTATTCTCCGTAAAAAGACAAGAATCTAATTGAATGAATAAACCAGAGCCAGATCCACCAATTCCACCACCATAATCAGCTGAAACATTATTTTTAAAAATACTTTTAAATAATGAAATTCTGTGTGGTGAACCAATCAAAGAAAGGCCAGCCCCTGAATCTGCAATGTTTGAATCAAACTCAGAATGATTGATTTCGATATCTGTAGAATCATCAGAAAATATTTGTATGCCACCTCCAGCCATATTTAAGTTAGCAATATTATTTTTAAACAAACAATCGGCAATTTTTATTTGGGAATATGGTGCACTGATAGAAACGCCTGCAGCTACATTTGCAGTATTGTTTTCAACAATGGTATTTAAAATAGTTACATAGGCTACATCATAAGAAAAAGCGCCATTAGACCATATCTTAATACCACCTCCCGATCCTGTACTCGAACAAAATTGGATAACACAATTTTCAATACTTATGGTGTCTACATTATAAAAATTTAATCCCCCGCCTTCAATAAAACTACTGTTTCCATGGATTAAGACCAATGAATCCAGCTTTATTTCTGCAGTGTAAGAAGCGTTTATGATATTGGTGCTATTCGAACCACTTAAGTACAAAGTATCAGTAGCGTTATAAAGCCCTTTTATAGAGATGTTTTTATTTAATACGATACTAGAATCTAGCATGATGCGCACACTTGAAGAGGAGATTAAACTTGGGTCAAACGAAATAGTGTCGCCTGAAACAGCATCATAAGTTGCTTGACGAAGCGAACCAAGACCGATTTCGTTGGTATTTACTACTATTATTTGAGTACTAAAGCTATAAAAACTACTTAAACATAAAATAGCATAGAATACTCTTAACAAAAACGACATAATTATTTATTTGTAGCAAAAATAGCAACTTATATAGTTAAATTGGTCAGGAAAGAGAACGACATAACCAAGCATAAAGCCTTGATTGGGGACAGCCTTATATAATCACCTACATACCAGACACCTTGTTTTGTTATAAATAGAATGCATTCTACCATTCTTAATTTGCCTTTTAGAAAAAAATCTAATTATTTTAAACTAACACAGCAAAGTCTGACATGAAAAATGAAAGTACAGTAAGTAAAAACTAATTTTCAAACGCATCCTTTTACCCCCTGAAACTATAATTTACATCAAATTTCAAAGTGCATGCCTTCTTTTACCAATTGATTGTAGGTGGCCTTATTGAACTGAAACAAGTTACCAGGGCGACCGGCACCAAGTGATGGTGCCTTTTCATCCAATTCTTCCAATATACCTAAACCCATTACTTTTTTTCTAAAATTCCGCCTATCTATCGGTCTGCCCAGTAGGGTAGAGTAGAGGTGTTCTAAATCTGAGAATGGAAATTTCTTATCGAGTAATTCAAAACCAATGGGCTGATAAATCATTTTTGAACGTAGGCGATCAATGGCCATTTTTAGAATTTTTTGGTGGTCGAAAGCCAATGCAGGGAGATGTTTTATTTTAAACCATTCTGCATCTTCGGCATCATCTGCAGCTTTTAGTTTTTTAAATTGACTCGACTTTACAATGCCAAAATAGGCTACAGAAATTATTCTTTTCCTTGGGTCTCTGTCGGGTTGACCAAAAGTGTATAATTGTTCAAGGTAATTTATTTTAACCCCAGTTTCTTCTTTTAATTCTCGCGCAACAGCAAGCTCTAAAGATTCTGTGGGTTCGACAAATCCTCCAGGCAATGCCCATTGTCCTTTAAAGGGATCGTTCTTTCTTTTTATCAGTAATACCGTAACGCCAATTTCCTTGTTGTATCCAAAGACTATGGCATCTACAGTAACGTCAATATTTTGTGTTGTTTTCACGCAATAAAGGTATAATTTTCTTTTGGTTTAAAATTGAAAGTTTTGAAAATGTATATTTATAATTTTTATATTGCTTCAAATCAGTAAGATATGTATTTTGTGTTATTATTACGCATAATATTTTACGCAAACCTCCATTCTTTTTAGATTTATTAGTGTTTAAATTACGCAAATTAATAATGACTGATTAATGTTTGTAATTTTAGTCTTTCATTTTGTCTACTTTTAAGGATTAACCATGGTAAAATCGGATTGTGTTTTAAGGCGAAAAAAATGCATTTAATAAGGGGTAATTGACGGTGTATAAAGACAACCATCTATAAATAACAACCAATAATTGTAAATGTAAAGGGGAGAAGAGAAAGTGAGTTTGATCGAAAGCCACATAAACAAAACCCAAAAGCATAAGAAATAATAGGACAATACAAGTCCTAATAAATTTTACCGACTATAAAAAATCCTTATACGGAGAAGCGTATTTCATACACCGCCCCATTGTCGTTATAATACTTTAATTCTCCTTCAATTTGATCAATAAGGGCAAGTATCAATTGGACACCCAATGAATCAGATTGGTCAATATCAAAGCCTGCTGGGAATCCTGGTCCATTGTCATGGAATTTAAGTAAGAATAAGTCCTTGTCCGATTTTGTTATTTCAATGCGCAACTCATCCTGGTTAGTTTCATCAATAAAAGCATGTTTAAATGCGTTAGTAATAATCTCATTAATAATTAACCCCAAAGGTATCGCAGTTTCTATATGCACTTTCGCTATAGCATTAATTTTATTACACACATGGATATCTGGTGCTTTGTTCTCAAAAAGCAATTTAATGTTCTCAATGATTAGGTCGATATAATTATTGATTTCCACAGCCACAAAGTCAGTAGTTTGATACATTCTTTGGTGGACCAAAGCCATAGTGATGATGCGATTTTGGGTTTCCTGAAATGCATTTAGGACAGCTTCGTCTTCAAATTTATTCGATTGTAAACTGACTAAGCTAACAATGATTTGTAAATTATTTTTTACTCGGTGATGTACTTCTTTTAAGAGTATTTCTTTCTCTTGGTTTTTTATTTCGAGTAATTTTTTCTGTGTATTCAATTCTAACAACCTTTTCGAAATCTCATCTTCTAACATTGAACCTTCCTGTTCAAGCGCAACCGTTTTTAACAATACCTCCTTTAGCAGTTCATCTTTTTCTAATAGAATTTTATTGAGTTTTTTTTCGTTTTGTATATTTAAGTTTAGAATAAAACTTATAAATAAAACAACAATTGAAATAGGTATGATTAAGTTTAGAATTCTTGCTACAGGGGTGTCGGGATGAAGGTCTAGACCTTTTATCTCCAAAATATTCAGTTCGCCTAAAATATAACCACCAAAAGTCATTAAAATGAATAGTGTAAGTTCAAAATAAGACTTTTTCTTGTAAAATAGTATCAATGAAAAAATCAAAATGGTGGTAAAAAAAACATGGAATAAAAAGTCGGGACCAGAAAATAATGTAATCACGATACCTGTGGCAAACATGCCGTAAATAACAATTCGTTTCGCTACATTAAAATAGCCTAAACTATTAGAGATAAAGCCTAAAACAATTGCCAAACAAGTGAATAGGTTAAGATATGCAACGTTTCCAATTAAAGGAACTAGATTAATGGTGAAAGCAAAGAGGGTGAAAAAGCCGAGAAAAATAGATTGGTTAAAAAAGATTCTAATCTTTATTTCATCTGCCGTCAAATTCTCTTGATTTTGAATTCCCGAATAGGAAATTATACGCCAATAATCTTTAATTGTCTTAACCATAGTCATTTGTGGATTTTCACGACTTATAAGTTAAAAAATACTACTAATAATGATCAGTAAATTGAGATTATTTTCACTTAGTAATCTGTCTAGGTAAAATTATTTTATGACAGTTATTCTGTGCTTGTTAAAAACAAGATTAATATATCTTAAGCTATACAAAAATAGGGGAGGACTTAATTTTCTATCCTATTATGTTTTTTCACTTTAGAAATTTGTTTGAAATACATTCAAAAAAATAAAATTAGGGTTATATCCAAAAAGAAATCGGCATTTATAAAATCTTTAAATGGATATAACCCTGCTTTTATATCAGAATTAATAAGCCTTATCAGGTGTAGTAGTTCTAATTAATTTTGCATTAACAAATTCAAAAATTCCAGCAATTGATTGTTCTCTACCAAAACCAGATTCTTTAGTACCTCCAAATGGTAATTCAGGAGCAATACCAGTAACATGGTTAATGTAAACCATTCCAGTGTCAATTCGTCTGGCTACTTCAACTGCTTTTTTTGTATCTTTTCCAAACACAGTTCCACCTAAACCAAATTCAGTAGCATTCGCTATTTCTATCGCTTCATCAACATCTTTATATTGATAAAGCATAAATACAGGGCCAAATATTTCTTCAAAATACGCATCCATTTTAGGGGTAATATCCGTAATTAAAGTTGGTTCTACAAAGGCACCAGTTCTTTTTACTCGTTTACCACCCAAAGCAATTGTTGCACCTTGTTCTGCTGCTTTTTGAATTTGACTTACCACATCTTCAGCTGCTTTTTCTGTACATAATGGGGCTACATTTGTTGTTGCATCCATAGGATTTCCAACTACTAATTTAGAAAAAGCTTCCTTTGTTTTAGCTAAAAACTCATCATACATTTTAGCTGGTACAATTACTCTTTTAGGAGATACGCAAACCTGACCTGCATTCCACATTCTTCCTGCTACTGATACTTCAACAGCTTCGGACACGTCAGCATCTTCTAAAACAACAAATGGGTCACTACCACCTAATTCTAAAGTTGCCTTTTTAACATTTGCACCAGCTGCAGCAGTAATGCTAGCTCCTGCAGGTTTACTACCTGTAAGTGTAACTGCCTTTATTTTTGGATTGGAAACAATCGCTTCTACATCTTTTCCAGGTACAAATAGATTTGTATACACACCATTAGGCAAGCCTGCATCCTTGAAAATGTCTTCCATGATTTGTGCGCACTGTGGTATGTTTGAAGCATGTTTAAGCACCATGGTGTTACCAGCCATCAAGTTTGATGCGGCCGATCTTGTGATTTGGTAGTATGGGAAATTCCAAGGTTGAACGCTTAACAATACGCCAATAGGTTCATAACTTAAAAAGGCATCTCCATGTTTTACATCTAAGGGGTGATCTGCTAGAAACTTTTCAGCATGTTCAGCATAATAGTCAAAAATATCTGCAGATAACTCTACTTCGTAAATACTTTCAGCTAATAATTTCCCCATTTCTAATGTCGCCAAGGCACCTAATGCTTCTTTTCTTTCACGCATAATGGTTGCTACCTTATGAATGATTTTAGCTCGTTCTGAAAAAGGAGTGTTTTTCCAACTTTTAAAAGCTTCATCTGCCTTGTCAATAATACTGGCAATTTGAGCAGGTTTCATTACGTCAAATTCTTTTACAATTTCATTTGTAAATGGATTGACTGTTTTGATTGGTGAATGTTTAACTTGTGAATTCATAATATTAATTTTTAATGAAAAATTTATAATTACTATTTTATAGTGCTTTTATTTCTGCGATTAATTTTTCTAATACCCCTTTGGCATCCCCAAAAAGCATAGAAGTATTGGGTTCATAAAAAAGGGCATTGGAGATACCAGCATATCCAGGATGCATGGTTCTTTTATTAACGATAACTTGTTTTGCTTTATCTACCTCTAAGATTTGCATGCCGTATATGGGACTGGAAGGATCTTTTTCAGCTGCTGGATTTACAACATCATTCGCCCCTAAAATTAACACCACATCCGTATCTGGAAATGCTGCGTTCGATTGTCCCATTTCTAAAAGCTTTTCGTAGGGTACATTTGCTTCCGCTAATAATACATTCATTTGTCCAGGCATTCTTCCTGCAACTGGATGAATGGCATAACTAACGTCAATGCCTTTATCCGATAATAATTTCTCTAAATCATGACAAGCATTTTGTGCTTGAGCCACTGCTAAGCCGTATCCTGGTACAATCATTACTTTATGTGCGTAATTTAGAATTTGTGCAGTATCAGAAATGCTAACTTCTCTATAGGTGCCTTCACTCATTTTTCCAGCGTTAGTAGCTTTTTTTGCCTTAAAAGCACCAAATACTACACTAGGTAAAGATCTATTCATGGCATGACACATGGTCAGGGTTAAAATCATACCCGAAGAGCCAACCAAAATACCACCAGTCATCATTGCTGTGTTGCTATACAGAAACCCACCAAAAGCGGTAGCTATTCCTGTAAAAGAATTTAATAAAGACATGACTACTGGCATATCTGCACCACCAATTGGCAATACAAATAGAATACCGTATAATATAGCTAAGCTTAAAAGTATGTAAAAGTAAATGGAGGCATCTTCTCTGTTTATCATTAGTAAAGCTGCGAAGGTGATAATGGTGGCTAATAATAGAAAATTTACAATTTGTTGTCCCGGAAAAGAGAATGTTTTTTTGATGTTTCCATTAAGTTTTGAAAAAACAATCGTACTACCTCCGAAGGATATGCTCCCGATAACGAATCCAGCTAAAAGTATTACCAAGTAACCTATAGAAGCACTATTAAGTTCTCCATTTACTTGTAAATGATTGAATTCGACTATCCCAATAGAAGCTGCACATAATCCACCAGCACCATTGAATACACTTACCAGTTGGGGAATAGCAGTCATTTTAACTTTTTTTGCTGCTAAAACTCCTACTACTGTTCCTACTGTCATTGCGCTAAAAATCCAGCTAAGATTACTTATTCCTTCCCCAGATGAATTTCGATAAAATATTAAGGTACCAACAATTGCAACAAGCATACCTGCCGCAGAAATTCGATTACCAATCAATGCTGTTTTTGGAGAAGAAAGCATTTTTAAACCTTGAATAAATGCGACCGACCCTACTAGGTAGCTTATGGTTAATATAGAAGAATTGAATATCATTTTTTGTTGTTTTTAAGTCCTAATTTATTTGCGATTATTTTTTAACCTTATTTTTTTTTTCGACTTTAAACATAGCCAACATCCTATCGGTCACCACAAATCCACCTACCATATTTAAAGTGCCGACAATTACTGCTAAGGACCCAATTGCAATAGATAAATAGTCGTCCGAAGCGGATTCCCCCATCACGATTATTGCACCAATAACAATAACCCCATGAATAGCATTTGCGCCACTCATTAAAGGTGTATGTAGGATGGAAGGAACGTTTGAGATTACCTCTACACCTAAAAACATCATCAGTATTACCAAGTAAATTAATTGTTGATTTTGCTGTATAAATTCAAGTAAATTTTGCATAATTAAATTGTTTTTTCTGTTTGAGCTGCTTGCTTCTCTGTGATTATTTTATTTAACCTATCGTTTACAATTACACCTCCCTTAGCCATACAAGTTCCAATTACTAAATCGTCGGAAAAGTCTAGATTTAACCCTCCTTTTTCTGAAGTGATTAGTTTTAAAAAGTTTGAAATATTGTGGCCGTATAATTTGGAAGAATCAGAAGAGAAAGTGGCAGGAATATTTGAATTACCTATGATGGTCACTCTATTTTTGGTTAATACTTCTGACGCGTCTTTTGTTAATTCTGTATTTCCGCCAGTAGATGCTGCCAAATCCACAATGACAGACCCTGGTTTCATGGTTTCAATCATTTCTTTGGTGACCAATAAAGGCGCTTTTTTACCGAATATTTGGGCAGTGGTAATTACAATGTCTGCTTTTTTAATACAAGCCGCAATTTTCTCCTTTTGTTTGATTTGAAATTCAACAGACTGCTCTACTGCATAACCTTTCGCTTTTGCCGCGTCTTCTGCACCTTCAACCATAACAAATCTAGCACCCAAGCTTTCTACTTCTTCTTTTGCTACAGGCCGGGTATCAAAAGCTTCTACAACAGCACCCAAACGGTGTCCTGTAGCAATGGCTTCCAAACCAGCGACTCCTGCGCCAAGTACTAATAGGTTTGCAGGTTTTACACTGCCAGCAGCGGTCATCAACATGGGGACAAAATGCGGATATCGAGCAGCCGCTATAAGGAAAGCGCCATACCCAGCCACATTAGACTGTGAACTTAACACATCCATTGTCTGCGCTCTAGTTGTTCTTGGGAGCATATCCAAACTAAAAACAACATGATCATTCTTTGCCCATTTTTCAATCATGGAGGAATGGTATAGCGGTTGATAAATGCCAATAAGAACTTTACTTTTTAAGTCCTCAGGTAATTCAATTTGGTGAATACTTAAAATCACATCAGCACCATGTAGCAAGTCCCTTCTGGACTTAAGTATTGCGCCAGCTTTTTGATAAAAATCATCTAAACAATATGCTTTTTCTCCAGCTCCTTTTTCTACCCAAACTTCAATGCCTTGATCCACTATATTTTTCACTTCTTCAGCCAAAAGAGAAACACGAGCTTCTTTTTCTGGTTCTTTTACAATTCCTATTACCATAGTTGTAGTTTATAATGATAGAACAAATTTATTGCTGACCAATAAGCATACAAATGACCTAGGTCATGAGCATATGTCTTTGAATAAAAATAGCCATTCAATAAGTTGTTATACTGCATTTTAAGTCAGTATTGAAGGGGGGTTAAAAAAATGTTAATTTTTAAATATGTCATTGCAAGATGATAACATTAATACTTATTTGATGCTCGAAAAAGTATCCTTATTAATACATGGACATGCGTATAGTAGTGCAACACTTCGGCTCAAAACTTTTGGCTTATTTCGATAATAAATATATAATTTGATAGTAATTATGGTGTATAAACATACGGGCTTTAGCCGTGAATAGCTTCGTGTATGCCATGGTGTTTTTGAGACTTGATAAACTAATAAATAAATCAAAAAAAGAATATGGTAATGTTGCGCGGTATTCATTCGATATAATCCCAAGTCAAGGCAATAATGGAGGAAATACTAATATTAAGGATGAACGAAGATAAAAGAATACATTTTATGTATAGATAAAGTACATTCCAATAAAAGAATCAAAATTATTGAATTACATTTATATTTTTTAATTCAAATTCGACCACATGGATAATAATTTAGAAAAACCATCACCGGAAGCAAAAGCGCTTTCTCTTTTTTTAATGGCGTTTAAATCTACTAATGCAATGTATAGTGACAAATCTAAATACACAAAACGTTTATGGAGCATGGCGCGTAGTGGCGAGATAAGTAGTGATATGTACACTAGTGAAATATTGAGAATGCTAAAATCTTGCGGTGGATATGAACAAGTGATTGAAAAAACAGTTAAATATTACATAGATAAAACTGGGGAATGGCGTTTAAATGGAGATGATCAATATTGTATTGATGCTCAAAAAGTTGCTGATAGCATGTTAAACAAATAGTTTATAAATAAATATCTGTCATTATACAATAACTAGTATCGGATACGAAGAAAACACCTAGAGTACATCACGTAAGGAGGTGCCAGTAATTTTTTATAACTTATGCTACCCTATAAATTTTACTAATTATTTAAGGGTAGTATTAAAGCACAGTAAGGTTGGTGAATAATCATTCTATTATACGACCATTAATAAGGTAAGCGGGGAGGTGTATCCTAAATTCAACGTTCAGTACTAATGGTCCATTAAAATGACATGTAACAACCAATTAATCCAAATCGTATCGTGCAAGTCTTTTTTCATCTATTACCCACCAACCAAGTTGCTTTGCCTTAATTAAATCTTCGTTATTAATGAGCGCGGCAAAATCTACAGCAAAGGAAGCACCGCAAACAGCAGGAGTGGCGCCACTTAAAAGTCTATCGTATAAAACAGTGATATTGTTAGCAGTTAAAAATGCCATGGCATCTTCTTGATTTTTAAAATAAGTAATTTCGCATTGTATCCCTTTCTGATGTGCAATCCAAGTGGTCTTTTCTGGGTCAAAATCGGCTAAACTTACCGCTTCTACATATTGCTCGCTTGGTGCCTCTCCTAAGTCAAATACAACAGTATATCCGCAAGACTGCAGGACAAGACTAATAAATAGCACATTTACCATACGATACAATACTCTAATCATCATTAATAAGACTTGATTTCATCTTGAATCATCAAGAATAATACCAATTAATTAAAGACATCCAAGTAGCAATTCAATAGGCTTTTGTATATATTTGAGCCGCTAGTAAAACCAACATGAAAAAGAAAATACAATATGCCATAGGAGAAATTATTTTAGTAGTTGTAGGTATTCTTATCGCTGTGAGCATCAACAATTGGAACGAGAATAGAAAAGTTGAGAATAAATTGTTGAACATTTTTAAAATGGTTAAATCTGATATGATCAGTGATACAATATATACACATCAAGCCATTTGGTTTTATAATTTTCAGGATAGTTTGGCAAAAATTGTCATAAAGGATACCGTTTCTAAGGCTTTTTTAAAGGAAAATATGGAAATGATGCAAATCCCTTTTAACAATGTCCCTTTTACCGTTTCTAGTGGTGCTATAGAACAATTAAAAAAAATGAGTGCTGATTTAGACCTATTTACTGACAGTACTATTGCAACAATAATTCAATTTCAGGCAGTTTATTCAACTTCTTTTAAGGACCTTGATGAAAAATTAAGCCATGATGTTCAAAACAATACAGACCACATTAAAACCAATAGTAATTACTTTTCTCTAAGACAAGAACAAAATCTATCGGACGATTATTTAGATTATTTTTTAACGGACGATTTTAAAAATAGGGTAGTCATGCACCAAAAGCTTACTGCTAGAAATTCCGTCATGCTGATGAAACAATTCAATGCAAATGCGAGGATTTTGATCTTAGAAATTGACAAAATAATTGCTCACTAAGCACATATTTTTAATTAACCTTCCAACTGAACAATAATCTTTTAACACCACATATCAATAGTGATACTTTAACAGTTTAGATGAATTAATGGTACTTTCATAATCATAAACCATCAATACTTTTTAGGACCAAATTTCTTGTAGTTATCTGCTATTATCCAATATTCATGACAACGGGCTTGAAGGCTTTTCAAAAACTTAGTATTCGGCTTGTCAGTTTCAGGATTTAAGTCAAAGGGGGCTTCACACATGGCATAAAGACTTTCAAGTATAGTTTTACCTACTGAACCACTTTTATAAACGACCACACAACTTAATGGAGGTCTTCCAGCTTTTATTTCACTCATTGAAATGGCTTCCAGGTCTTCATTAAAACTATCGCGTTCGTCAGGGTCTTGAAAATTGTAACCAGCATCTGCGGCTGTATTTAACCTGGCATAGGTAATCGTTTTATTTTTTACTGCCAATTCTATTAGCATTTCCCTAATTTCTCTATTCACGTATATTTCTTCCATTCGGCTATATTATTAAGTCAAATGTAGGCTTTTAATTGAAGGGGACTTACCAAGGCTTAGTTAAAGAAAAGAAATTAATCGAATGCAACCTATATATTTAATGGCATTCATGAATGGAAGTTATTCGAAGGTATGCCCTTAGAGAGGGGATTCCGATAAACAACTTTATTTTTTCGTGATTGTAAATTCGTCTTTGGATAGGCTAAAATCACATTCAAACTTAACTTCTTCTTCTCCAACTACTATTAAACAGGCTCTTTTTAGTTTTTTAGGCTCAGCATCTAAGGTTTTAAAAAACCGAGTTACTTTTTTATCCATGCCTTCACAAGTTACCTCGACAATATTGTTAAGGTTTTCGAGTAGCTCTTCAAAATCCATCTTAATACGACTTGTATTTTTTCTAAGTTGCGCATTGCTCGAATAATCTACTATGGCAAGGATCTCCTTGTTTTTTTTTAATAATTGAATTTCATCACAATACAATGAGTTTTCTGAATTGCTATAGCTTATGTGTGTGCGGTAACTTGACATGTATTTATTTTACAGCAAATATAGCGCTTCGAAAGCACTACTTTACATATATCGCTACTATTTACAAACAAGTACTCCGGTTTACTACAATTTGAAGTGAAGTATATGCATAAAACTTGAAAATAGAGTAAGGGGAGTACCTATACAAATACATGGTGTAAAAAGTATATTACCCACTCGGCCTATAATTTTTATCTTTTGGGTAACAATGCAATTCGCTTAAGATGGCACAAAATGCTACATGTGATTTATGAGTATGCCTAAAACGGACAAGTAATCTTGTTTTTATATTATTGTAAATTATTCCATTGTAACCCTAAAATTGCAGACAAGCTTAAATGCTTCTTCTGCATAAACTATTATACCTCTCTTTTATTTTTTTATGCAAGTTTTCTATCTTTTTTTTAAAAGGCATGGAACTTTCATAGCTACAAACCCTAAGTAAAACAGCATTTCCGGTATAAAAAGCACTCCTTATTATGGTGCTTTCAATTTTAGGTATATTTAAGTGGTAATGAGCAAAATCACCCGAAAGGATGAAGCGTAAACCTCAATTAATACTTACCATTGTCTCTCACAAAAACAGAAAAATTATGAAATATTTTGCTTTATTATCCGTTTGTCTTTTAGCCATCTCATGCGGACCGCGTCAGCTTGAAAGTGCGGACATTCAAGAAAACATTTTGGCGGAAACAAGTATATTAAATACAGTTCAGATAGGCGATTCTTGGGAAGACGTTAAACAAAAGGCTGGTAGCTATTGGGAAGTAAAAGAAGATCCCGCTTTTGATGTCTATCAGTTTAGAAGAGACTTGGATGCGGGATCAGAGTATATTTCCATTACTTTTAAATTAAATAATAACATGGTTGGTGGAATAGGTGTTAGTGTAAACACTTCCAGTATTAACCCAACAGTTTTAAAGTTATTACAGGCTGATATATTATCTATTTACAAAAAAAGATTCCATGTTAGTTTTGAAAATAACAACAACGTGGTAAGAACGTTTGGTAATAAATTTTACAACTATGAAAAAACAGAAAACTTTAGAGATGGATCTTCGTCAATTGGTGTTTTTTGTACTGTAAAACTGTAAATAAACGGGAAAGCCAAACGGTGCAGAACACTTAAAGCATAGGTTTAGTAAAATAACTATAATTATTTGAATATAATCTTTTAAATGTTTAAATATGACTTCAAGTCATCAGATTTTTTGATGATGGAGGTCATATTTTTCATGGCAAATACAGGTCTTAGGTTTTCCTTTAAATCTAGTCGATTAAATTGCTGTTCACTGAGCATAAATACACTTTTATCGTCAGTAAACAATAGAATAACATTTTTACCTACACCGCTGCATTTAATATTGTTGGGATGAAAGCTAAATGAGCCATTAAAATTTAAATCCATCACACACACCACGTGTTTGCTGGTTATTTCCACTCCGTTTTCATCCACATAAGTGGGGGATAGTGCAAGTGGTTCTTCTAACTTATAAAGTTGGTCGCAGTTATATACGCCAAAATCGGGTGAGTTAAGTCCGTTGACCAAGGATGGAGACGAAATACCATTGGCTGCGACAGCATCAAGATATTTTTGGTTTTCTGCCCTCAGTTTTGCCATTTTTTCGGCTTCCGCTTTTTGTCTTTGCGCTTCCTGTGCTGCTCGTTCCGCTCTTTCCAGTTTCATTTCGGTCTTTTTTTCTTCAATCATAATTGCCGTTACCACATCCATTAATTCTTTGGGTTCGACAGTAGTTTGTGCTGTTTTTTCAGATTCATCAAATTGTTTTACGAGCGCGTTTAGCTTTGGATAGCTTGCCAAGTGTTTAAAAAACCAGTCCCAACTTGCTTCGTCAAATTGAATATCAGCGTAATTCTCATATATTTTAGAATTGAGCTCAAAATAATGGCCGTCAAATTCTAGTTCCGACTTTCTGGTGTATTTTAATGTTTCCTTTGAACCACCATAGTTTACTTCCTTTTTCTTTGTCCATTCCCCGGTTACATCATCCATCTGATAAAAAGCTACACCTGGCGCTGGTTTAGTGCAATTAAAATCAACTTTAACAGGCGCCTTCAAATCCAGCTCCTTCCCGTTTTGTTCCCCCCTTAAATTATACATCCCAACTGACGAAAAATTTAAATCCTCCCTGCCATCATTATACGTCATTGGGATGCCAGAAAATGCAAAATCAGTAGGGTCTTTAAATTCGTTGTATGCAAAGGTGAAGTCGCCATTTACAGGAGTCCCATCTAGGTAAGTCACTGAATTTCCAGCAATATTAACTGTCGTTCCGCCTCCACAATCAAATACACCGCCTTCTTTCGCACTTACTGTAAACGTTTTGGTTGCGGTTTGAAAAGGTTTAAAGAATTCTTTCAAATGTTGATAGCTCAAGTCGGGACCGTAATGCACCACAAAACCATGAAAATAGGTCTTTGCTTCTTTTAGCGATTTTGCGCCTGTTTGCTCAATGAACTTCCAAGTTGGCTTGTCTTTTTCTACCTGTGGTAAGGCCATTTTTAAATTTTGGATCCTTTGTACATGCAATTGGTCTTGACTAACTGTATTTGATCCTGTATAAGCGGAGTACACCAAATCGATATGATGAATTTTCACCCCTTTTAGCTTTTCTAAATCAGCCGCATTAACAAAAACAGATTGACCCAATTTGGCTTTAAGTTGAATGGTTTGCTCCAGTTGAAAGTCGTACTTCAACACTTTTTCTCTGATGGGATTATCGGCAGGTGAATTTGAAAAAGAATGGTTTAGATGGGTGATTAAAATAAGTGAAATAAAAAGGTATAAAGGTTTCATACAATTGGTTTTTTGGTTCAATTGTATAATGGAAGTGTTTTTTTTAGTTACAAATTGTGAGGTCAGTTAAAGACCTGTAATAATTTTGAATGGTTTGAAAATAAGGCTTATATTTATGAAAACTCAATACCATGAAAAAAATTCCTAAACCGTTACCTTGTAATGAGAGATGGGCTAAAATGACACCAACGGAAGGAGGGAGAACTTGTCAATCCTGTGCCAAATTGATAGTTGATTTCAGAAAAAAATCATGGAGTGGAATTGCTGAAATACAAGAAAAAAACAATAACACAATTTGTGGGGTTTATTCAAAGAAACAACTGAAAAATTGGGGCCAAGAACCACCAGTCAACTTCAGAACTTTAAGAAAAACGGCAAGTATAGTAGCCATCTCTACCGCAGTTTCTTGCTCCATTTTATCAAAAGGTCAAAATAACAATAAGGATTTGGTTATTTATGGAACAGTATCAGGGGATTATTTCAAAAAACAGCATGCTAAAATACCTATCGAAAATGCAATAATTAGAATTGACTCCCTAAATATTGAATCTAAGACAGACAGTCTTGGTAATTTTTCATTTACAGTGCAAAGAAATCAACTAAATGATTCAATAGTTGAGTTGACTACTATCAGCGAATTCTATGGGGAACAACATGTATCGGTAAATACGAGTAGTATTAGTAATGATTCCTTGCGTATTGAACATTATCTAAAACCTGTTCTTATTAAAGATATATCAGAACCTACTATGTTTTATGCGGCTCCGCCAACAATTATCGAATCATTAAAGGAAAAAATCGACACATTAAATAGAAAAAAGTAAACACGTTTTTAAAAGTATTGAGTGCAGGCAAATGACTGTGGTGAATAGATAGATGCATTAAGCTTAAATGACAATTTTAAGACCTTTTAGTTGCTTTCTCATCCTGACAACATATATTCCTTTTCCAAAAATGGAAACATCAAAATTTGTTTCCATTTTAGTAATTATCGTTTTTAACAACATTCTTCCATTTACATCTAAAATTGTCGACATAAGTAGGGGATAGTGCAAGTGGTTCTTTTAACTTATAAAGTTGATCGCATTTTTAAGTATCCAAAATCTAAAAAGTCCACTAGATTTTATAACTTGTTGGCACAATAGTATTTTAAGGGTACAAGATGCACTTTATAGAGCTGTTGGCATCCATTTAAATCAAAAAGAGAGACATGTTTAAAAGCCTTTTATTTCTATTCATTATTATTTTTTCCTCGCAAACGAAATTAATAGCGCAACAAAAGAGCACCTATATCAAAGCTGGATTTTTATATGACAGTAAAAACAATGTGCTTTTAAAAAACAAGCTAATACAAATTCAAGGGAAAAAAATTGTTTCGATTGGTGAATTTAAGTCTTTGCCAAAAAATAGCGAAGTAATCGATTTAACAGCGTATACCGTTCTTCCAGGTCTGATTGATGCGCATACACATGTACTTTTTTCTCAAGAAGCCAATGAAGATTTTGCAGAACACAGTATTCATTCACTCACTATGGAAAGTGATGCTTTGAGAGTACTCCGTGGCTCAAAAAGAGCGAAAAGTTATTTGGAAGAAGGAATAACGAGTATTAAAGATATTGGAAACTCTGGTTTATATCTTGATGTAGCCCTTAGAGATGCTATAAATGAAGGAACAATTGAAGGTCCTCGTATTTTTGCCTCTGGTCCAATTTTAGCAGCAAATGGTGGGCAGGTTTATGGCGTGCTACCCAAACATCAAGATATAATAGATTTAGAATATCGCATCATTACCAGTCCCGAAGACGGAAAAAATGCTGTACGCGAACATGTGAATCAAAATGTAGATATCATAAAGATTTGCGCTGATAATATTCCCAATAAAACCTATTTAACCATAAATGAAATAAAATCTATTGTGAGCACCGCCCACTTTTATAATTTAAAAGTCACCGCTCATTGTGTCACAAATCAGTCTGCTTGGAATGCAATTGAAGCAGGTGTTGATGGTATTGAACATGGTTTTAATATGGCAGATAGTACCTTAGTAAAAATGGCGGAAAAGCAAATCTTTTTGGTACCCACTGAAAATAGCAAATCGTATATGTATACTTATGCCAAACTTGCCAATTATAACGAGGATGAGCTGGAATGGATTGATGACTATTTTGATAGGATGAAAAAAAGACTCCAAAGTGCAATTAATAAAGGAGTTCCTATAGTGGCAGGTTCTGATAATTATACTGATATAAAAGTATCCCGCGGAAAGTCATCTAAAGATATGTTTAGGTACTATTTAGAAGCAGGAATGAAGCCTTTAGATATACTCCAGTCCAGCACATATATTTCAGCTTTTCAATTGGGAAAAGAAAATGAAATTGGTTGCATAAAACCAGCAGCAAATGCAGATATTATCGCTGTAAAAGGAGATGTTATGAATGATTTTATCTCGACAATAGAAAACGTGGTGTTTGTAATGAAAGATGGGGAAATTTACACTAATAAAACCGATTAAATCCAACTCATATAAAATTCGTATTTGTCTGAACCGAAGCGTAGGGAAGTAAGAAGGCAAATGGTTACAGTAGTGGATGCATACAATTTTTTTAAAGATTTTAGTAGTCCTGAAACACTAGTTGATAGGGAGATGACTGATATCGAAGATGATTTTAGAACCATTGTCAATTTATTGACAGATCAAGTGGAGTTTGCCAATGTGATTGTTTTAAACAAAACAGACCTGGTTTCAAAAGAGGACCTAGGTGTATTAAAATCAGCCTTAAAGAAATTAAATCCTGGTGCAACAATCGTTGAATCTTCATTTTGTAAAGTGGATCCCAAAGTAATTCTTAATACGGGGCTATTCAATTTTGAAAAAGCGGAACAAAGTGCAGGCTGGATAGAAGAATTGAACAAAGACAAACATACACCCGAAACGGAAGAATATGGCATATCTGCTTTTGTATACCGTTCCAAAAAACCATTTGACGCGGAGAGATTCTGGAAATATGTTTCTGAAAAATTCCCTGCAACTGTGATTAGAAGTAAAGGTCTATTTTGGTTGTCTTCACGACCAGATCAAGCGCTTATATGGGGACAGGCAGGCGGATCCCTGCGTGCCGATAGTGCAGGTGTTTGGTGGTGCAGCATGCCCTTTGAACAAAGAACTAAATATGTGTCTTTTATTGAAAATCAACAACTAATCGAGTCTGATTGGGATAAAAATTTTGGTGACCGTAAAAATGAAATTGTCTTCATTGGTCAAGACATGAACGAAGACATCATGCGATCCGAACTTGATGCTTGCTTAATTGCTTCAAAGGAACTTGATTTGGATAATTGGAGAGAAGGATATCAAGATTCCTGGCCTGTTGCGCGGACACAGGTATTAAATGGAGTAGACATTAAACCATAAAATATGTTTAAGATTATAAATATTGGAAAAATGAAAGCAGATACGATAGGAATTTTCGCGGGGACGCTCTGTTTGGTTCATTGCGTGGCCACGCCCTTTATATTTATAGCTAAAGCCTGTGCAAGTACTTGCTGCTCAGCTGCACCCACTTGGTGGAAATGGATTGATTATCTTTTTATTGTAGTTTCTTTTATTGCTATCTATTACGCCACAAAAAATTCAAATAAACGTTGGATACAAATTGCACTTTGGGGAGCATGGACCGTCTTATTGTTTACCATCATTAATGAAGCAATTGTAATGCTGGTACTTCCTGAGTCTTTTATCTATTATCCAGCACTTAGTATTGTGGCATTACACCTGTATAATAGAAGGTATTGTACTTGCCAAGAAGATAAATGTTGTGCCAATTAAAATAAATACTAGATGAACTTTGATCAAATTGATAACATTGGAGATAACCATATGGAAGGCACCAAAGCCGCAGGCCACCGAAGTCCAATAATAGAAGAAAGTGGTGAACACCGGTTGTTATTACGAATCGATACCAATAATTTTATAGACTTTGGTTGAAATAGTCCATCAAAATATTAAAAAAAAATGTTTTACTTTTACTTTATATAAATAATATAACAGACCTATAATTAAACTGATGATGAAAATAACCTCCTTAATAATTGCCTTTTCCGCATTAATTCTCCTCTCGTTTAACACGAAAAACACTTTTATTTCTGACACCTTGCAGGTTCAAAACAATCCAGAAAACCAAAATAGAAAAAGTCTTGATTTTTTTGTAATTGGTGACTGGGGAGAAGCAAATTTAATTCAACAACAGGTGGCAAATGCCATGGCTTTTGAAGCTGCCAAAAACCCTATAGATTTTATTATCAGTGTAGGAGATAACTTTTATCCACATGGTGTGCGAAGCATTAACGACAAAAAGTGGGAAAATACCTTCGAGAATGTTTATGCGGATAGTAATTTAATCACTGATTGGTATACAGCCATTGGAAACCATGATTACCAAGGTAATGTTGGCGCCCAATTAAGGTATCATAAAAAAAATCCAAGATGGAAAACAACAGAACGTTATTTTAGCTTTAAAAAAAGTATCCCTCAATCAAAGGACTCTGTACTTTTTGTCTTTATTGATACCAATCCTTTCGACAAATGGGTGGGTCTATTCACTGGTGGTAACTGGAGACATTCCAAAAAAAAGCAATTATTATGGCTTGAAAATGTACTGCAAGCGTCGAAGGAAAAATGGAAAATAGTGGTAGGTCATCATCCTTTATACACAACCGGAATCCGAAGAGGACAAACGGCAGACATTCAAGCTGCATTTTTAGCTGCGTTTGAAAAACACCAGGTAGATGTTTATTTTTCAGGGCATGATCACAGCTTGCAACATCAAAAACCAGCGGGACATACCCATTATTTTGTGAGTGGTGCTGGATCGGAATCAAGAGGGGTTACAATTGATTCAAGTATGACAAAATTTGCAAAAAAAGACCATGGATTTATACAAGCGGAACTAACCAAAGATAATTTAGAAATTAAGTTCATCAACGCTAACAATAAAGATTTGTATCATACAACCATTTCAAAATAATAGCAGGGCTGTCACGATAAAAAACAGGGAATGACAACGGAGATAACTTTTTAAATAAAGTTTTCGCTAATGCTGCCTGTACATCTCCTTATTATCGAAATAAAAAATAAGATCAACTGCGTAAATATTCTATTGTCTGAACCGAAGCGTAGGGAAGGAGAGGACAAATGGGTATGGAGTGCAGGCAAATGACTGTGGTGAATAAATAGATTCATTAAGCTTAAATGATAATTTTTAGACCTTTTAGCTGCTTACTAATTCTAACATAAACTACCCTAAACACACTGAACTATGATAATATTATGAAGGGGTTGTTGATCCAGCTTATTTCACAAAAGTTTTTAAGTTTAAAATTGGAGCATCTCCAGCTGGATATAGGAGGTTGAATTGGATGGTTGGTAACATAACGGTGATCACGAAAGCTTTCGGGAAGGCGTGATTAGCATACCAACTAATTCTCAGAATTTTCTTAGAAGGAATTTACCAAGGAATATTTTCAACTAAACGATTGTAGGAAAGTTGATGAATTAGTAAACTGATAGATATTATTTTTGCTAAAGCGCATGATTAGTTTTGTCTTTCTTAATTGACTCACAATATTTTTTACATTTCGGCAAGCTCAATGCAGGCATTTCGATACTTCGGCAAGCTCAGCGCAGCGCAGCTCAATGCAATGCAATGCATAATATCAGTCGATATGTATTTGAAGAAACCGACCGCAATTTCCTTTATCATAATATCTGCCGATATACTGACGTATATCTGATACTATGATAAACAGCAAAGCTGTGCGGAAATCGCTACAATCACCTTATAATGTAATTGCGTTATGTTACTTTGCTTTGGTGAAAAAGCGGTTCGCTTTCCTAATGGTTTTTAGAAAAGTTTTCTTCCTAGATGTTCAATACATGGGTAGTGGAATACTTTTTTGGCTGACCCGAGAGTAGGGAGGGAGAAGGCAAATATGTATGGAGTGGGAGGATAGTTAAATGCTTCTTTGATATCATTGTGCAACATTCTGTAATTGTCAGTATCATTTTTATCATAACATATTTGATAATAAAACGAAGAGAAATACATATTTCCTTAGGAATTGAGACGATTATTCATGGGAGATTATCCGTGTTAAACCTTTTAGACATCTTTAAAAGTGGAAGATGAAAAATCCCATTAAAAAACTGATTTAGTTATAGAACTATGGCATTATGGTATCCAGCTCTAATTACATTATTGATTACACTAATATATCGAAAAATAAATCAAGTCAATACAATTGTTTGATATTTTAGCATATAATTAAGATCAGTTAATAACTTTAATAATTCGGTCATTAGAAACAGCTCTTTTTGAAAACTATCAAAAAAAACACCTCACTTTTTTTTTATTAGATTAACTTTGAAAGTGTTAATCTAATTTTTGATTTGTTTTTGTAAACTAGTAAAAAAATTGTTAGTAAAAATTGCTAGGATTTATTTCAGTAGTCTATGAATAGTATATGGTATTGGAAACAGGTAACTTAAAAATGGGTTGTTAAAGAATGTATTGACTTATAATTTAAATTGAAATGATAGATAAAACAAACTTAAGATCATCAAAATTTTCAAAGCATATAAAACGAATATTGGATGAACAATTATTTGTAATTCTACCTTCAATTGGCGCTTTAATGCTTGAAAGTAAAACAAATAAGATTGTTTTCAATCCTCATTTATCTTTCAATGATGGCAACTTAGTAGACTTTATTTCTAAAGCAGAAAGTATTAGCAAAAGTTCAGCTCAAAATTTGACAAATGCCTTTGTTAGTGAAATTCAAAATAGCTTGCTAAAGAACAATTCATTCGCTTTAAAAGATTTTGGTACATTTCATATTTCAGATGACGGTATTATGGACTTTAAAGAATATAAAAGAAGTGAAAAATCAGTTGAAAAGAAAGATAAAAGAAAAGATCCTAAATATTACATGCAGATAGCAGTCGACATCATGAAGAGTTCTATTGTTGAACGAAGCAAAGATAACCCCAGCCCTCACGTGGGAGCTGTACTTGTTTTTCCGGATGGAACTTTTGATACTGCTTATCGGGGAGAGTTCAGAGAGGGTGATCACGCCGAATATACGGTTATGGACAAAAAGAATAGACATAAAGATTTATCTGGATGTTGGATTTTCGCGACATTAGAACCATGTGCTCCAGGAGCAAGGAATACTCCTAAAGTAAGCTGTGCTAAACGGATTAGTAATGCACGTATTTCTGATGTTTGGTATGGAATTGAAGATAAAAATCCTACTGTAAACCATGGTGGAATTGATCACTTGGAAGTAAATGGGGTTCATGTACATCAATTTTCACCTGAATTTCATAAAGAAATAGAGGAGGCAAACAAAGAATTTATGACCTGGGCCAGCATAAAAAATCGAGAAGCTCAAAAAGAAAAAGAAATTAATAATAGACAGAAAAACTCTCTCATTCTTGATCAGAAAGCAGCTGAAACGAATATGAGCAGTCTTAGTATAGAAGCTCTTCAAAAGTTCGCAGACGACTCAAATCTTAATTTAAACGTAAGTTCTGAAGAATTTAAACAGGAGCTTAAAGAAATGGGACTTTTAGAATTTAATGATAAAAGTAATTCATATTTTCCTTCAGGAAATGCCATTTTATTATTTGGTAAGAGGCCAAGAAATAAATTTCCGCAAGCTGCTATTAAGGCTAAAGTGCACTTTAGTTCAAGTAAAGTTGGCACAGAAACGTTTGATGATGCTTTGGTATTAATTCCGAATCAAATTGAAGAATGGTTGAATAAAGTTTTGCCTTCTAGTATTGACCGAAGTAAATTTAAAGCAAAACAAGTCTCAGAATTTCCGCCAGAAGTAATACGTGAAGCTATAATTAATGCAATGATTCACCGTGATTATTCTTTAGATGGTGCTAAGATTTCATTAGAGATCTTTAGTGACAAGATAATTGTCAAAAGTCCAGGTAAACCATACTATCCAATTACTATTGAAGCTATGAGAAATTTTACAGCAAACTCTTATAGTCGGAATAAAAAATTGGCTTTTGTTTTCAATGAAATGGATTTGATGGAAGAGTCTGCTTTAGGCATGGACACATATAGGAGCTTGTGGAAAGTGTATGACCTTCCTATACCTATTATTGACTATAAGAATGAGAACATTGTAGTAACCTTTCCTCGAACTGTTGAAGCTGTGATGGATTCTATTTCCAAAACTAAAGAATTAAATGAGGAAGAACTAGTGGGCTTTGAACTTGTCCGAACTAAAGGTAAAGTAACTCGTGCGCAATATGAAACTCATTTTAGTTTCGATAAAAAGAAGGCAGAGCGGCATTTAAAGAGAATGGTTGAACTTGGGTTGATCTTGCGTAAAGGATCGGGGCCTGCAACTTATTATGAAGTATCGCGACAATGATTGCGACATTATGTCGCGATAAACAGACGGACTTATATGAAAATAGAAATCGCGACATAAATCGCGACATAGTGTCGCGATACAGTGTATAATTATGAAAAATATATCACGCTAGTGAATTGTCACTTAGTTTGTGCAAAAAGTAGAGTGTGAAAAGCTATGTGGTAATTTTAAATAACGAGAATTACATATACGTTTAGATATTCTACAATATCTAAACGTAAATCCTTATGAAAATTGAAAGAGAACCAACTAGAAAAAAAGGATCTTTCATAATTATTCAATTAGAAATTAATCAACTACCAAAATTTTTTAAGGTCTTCTCCAAGTCTCGTAATGACTTATCTATTTTCTTTCCTACATTATTTTTATCAATTAACTTTATCTTGTTTTTACAAGATTTACATGAAACTGAATCTTCTTTGGAAATTTGACCAAAAGTAACAGCTAAAACACTGTTACATGATGGACAATTGATTTCTATTTTCTCTTTGCTAAAATCAAACATATATTTTATATTAAATTACTTGAACGGAAGCTTTCACGGATGCAGAATATCCTCCTGTATCTATTACTAAATGCCATTTTCCTGAGTGTGGCGGGGTGATTCTATATGGAGATCGTTTAGCCAATCCACCAAAATAATTAAATTTTCTCCCATTTTTATAATTTTGGAAATTAGAGGAATCTAACAATTGTACATTAGCTTGATTGTCTAGTGATACTTGAACACAATTATTGCTTTCAAGATTTAATTCGTAATGTAAAAAATTCATTTATTGTTTTTTTATGTGATTTAAAAAATAGCCAGTCCATTTTGAACTGGCTAGGTATTATTTATTTTAAGGTCTTAGAGACCGCAGACATACCTACTGCAAAAACTGCTAATGCAACTACAGCCGTAATTATATTAGCATTTTTGTTATAGAATTTTGCACAAGTATTTTTGTAGCAAATTTCTGCTTTATTAGAGTAATTATTTTTCATAAAATATTCTATTTAATTAATACATTTCCTTATTCCAAAGCGGTAAGGTTTCGCTTAGTAAGAAAGTACTAACTTCCTTTACTATCTTTTCTGTTACTTCTAACATGTGGTTTAACTTTTATCGTTTTTCCACCAACTTTTTTGGTATGTCCGGGTATCCTATTATACTTTCTACCTTCACTATCCTTTGCCATTATTATACACCTCCTTTCATTAAAAAACAAAAACATTAATCATAAAAACGATAGAAGAAGTTAAACTTTAACTAATTCGCTTTTAAATGTTTAATTGTTTGTTTTTTTTAAAATAATTATTAGTTTTATGCGTAAGCACTCGTTAACATTACGCAAAAGCGTAACCAACGCTTTTGCGTATACTAAGTGAAACCCCTTGATGGAAAATTGGAAAAAGTTTGAAAACGAAGACACAGCTACTCTAATTAAGCTATTTCAAAGTAAGGCTGAAGAAGAGAGTGTAAGGGAAGGAGCGTTTTATAGTCTTTGTTATAGATTTAGAAAAGATCTTCTTTGCAAATGTGAAATTACTTGTAAGAGATTTGGACATGATATTAATGTGGCTGAACAAATTTCTGAAGCTACCTTTGCGAGATATGCTCAAAAGGGTGACTTTAAAATTGAAAAATCTAGTTTAACGTCTATTGATGCTGCTTTTAAATTATATTTATATGCCATTTCGAAAAATGAATTAACAAATTATTATAGATTAGAAGAGAAAAAGAAACGTGGTCATTATTATGATGGTTCTGAAAGAATCATAACGGATTTACCTCCATTACCAAATATTAAATTGTGTATAGAAGACGAAATAAGACTTAGAGCTATTGAGTCACTTTCCCCAGCTCACAGAGCTGTTTATTTAACTTATAAGCAACATGAGAGGAATGGTTGTAATCTATCAAAACAATTACAGAATGAGTTAAGGGAACACTTAGGTGGAGTTAAACAAACAACTGTAAGAGGCTATAAAAAAGAAGCTAATGATAAAGTAAACATTTATCTTGAAGCTATGAATTTAACAAAAGAACTATCAGATGAAGAATTCTAATATTGATAAATTGTTTGGATCTATAGGATTTGGATTCCCCGAAAACGAGAAGGAATTAAAAGCTTTTGACGAAGTATTTAAAGGCTATCAATTTGTCGGAGATGAAGAAAAAATTGATCCAAAGAAGATATTTGATAACATTAAGAGTAGTAATACTAAAATTTCCAAAATTGACTACCACAAACGAACAGTTTTGGCAGCAGAAATAGTTTTTAAACTTTATACCGAACCAACTCTTGGCCATCTTAAACTGCAGAAAATAATGTATTTATGTCAGCACACAACCGGTATGAGATTACATACAAACTTTTTAAAGCAGGCAATGGGCCCATATGATCCTAAACTAATGAGATCAATTGATAAGCAGTTTAAATTAAATAAATGGTATCAGTACGATTCCAATGAATACGTGAAATACAAACCTTTAGAAAATGTAGGAGGTCATAGAGATTGGTATAGTAAGTACTTTAAAAATGAAATAACAGATATTGACTTTTTATTGGAAAAATTTAAATTTTTCAGAACTGATCAAATTGAAATTGTTGCAACTATTTTTGCTTGTTGGAAAGAAATTATTGATAGTAGAGGTCTAGTTAATAATGAAATGATAATTAAAAAATTCTATTCATGGCATAAAGACAAAGCGAAATATACTAAAGACAGACTCAATAGTGCAATAGAATGGATGACTAGTGAAGGCATACATCCTGTATAACAAATACTTGGATATTGTTCTATTTATCATAATACTAACGCCTAGCTTTAATTTGAACACAAAAAATAGCCTAGTTATGTATAGAAACCAAGCAAGGGTATAGAAATTTACTTGAAAAGAAATTTTATACTGTTGCAGACGGTTGACGAGCATGCTATGAAAACTTTTCGTGCAGGATTATACTCAAATACTCAAAATTTCATTTTTAGTGCAGATGTGAGCTTTTTGTGCGCTGGCCAGCGTTGGCTATTGTGCGTAAAATTTAAGATTATTTTCAAGCTTAAATTTTATAAAGCAATTTGTTTAAGGCTGTGCGGCAATTTTGCATAACGACAAATTATAGGCGTGATTAGCATACCATATAATTCTCAGAATTTGATCAGAAGGAAATTATCAAGGATTAAAATCGTTTACGAGATTCTCAGGGGTTTGATGTATTTAAATCTATTTATACATAATAGACATTATAGTTGCGATAAGCGCATGAACTAATAGTTTTAGATTCATGCTGATTTAGCCTATAATTTATATTATGTTAAATAGAAGTATTTAGTACATCACCCATTCAGTGAATCCGTAACTCCTTAATAAAAATAATAATAGTCGCTTCCAGTGCTGTTGACCGTGAAAGTTTTTGAAATGATTTTACTTCCAAAATGTAAATCTATAATTCTAACACCATTTGGAATACTACATTCTAGCGTTCCTTCTTCATCAGTTTGTCCAAAATATGTACCGTCTATGTACACTAATGCACTTGATTTTTCATCATATTCTATGATAGTTTTTGTAGTTCTAAAAGTCTTGATTAAAAATTTCTTTTTCGCACCAATGTCCCTTTTAAGCTCAAAACTATTATCATACAAAGTAATTGAGTATTCCCCATTTCCAGTCAATAAACTAATGGTATACTGCGGATGTTTACCATTTAAGGTATCCATTATCTGATTTTTGGAGTTTTTAACTAACCAGGTATCACTCTTCGATAGATTGGTGATGGCCAACTGTTCCCCAGCAGCATACTCATATTGGTCTAACTTAAAATTAGCGCCGCTTTTTATGCATGCAGGCATCAAAATCACCAACAATATAAGGGTGAAAAATATGTTTTTTTTCATATGATATACAGCTTGTTACTAAGCGAATATAACAATAATAATGCCTTAAATCAAGTGCATTTCAAAATTGACTTAAACCTTATACTGTTTATCCAACCATTGAAACAATCTCAGTAATTATCGCTATATATACATAGACTCCTATTAAAACTGGCATGGCAAAAAGATAACAGAGTAGTATAACATGTCCCCTATTACTCACTGCAACATCTAGCTGATAACTAATACGTATGCTGAGACTATACAAAACCAGGCTAATGATGAAAAACAATAAAGCGTATTTATACTTCTGAAGCATATTTAAATGATTCAACCATTGGAACTTGAACCACAAATCTAAACAGAAAATAATTAGTGGTAAGCTATTTAAAAGTGCTGTATTTTTAAGCAAGTCAATCCATTTCTTATTTTTGATTTTCATAAACATTAATGCTCTAATCTTCTGTTTGAGTAAAACTACTTAATACTTTTTATTACCTACAATTGATAATCATCCATTCCAGCAAATAATAAAACGATACCGAGTAAAACGCCGCCAATGATAAACAATAACAAGGCAATGGACAAATAGATTTGAAAAATAAGATAATGCCAGGAATTGGCAGGTAGACCATAATGTTTGTCGTGTTTTATCAGTAAAAGTATGGCGATTAGACTCATAAAAAAACCAATCACTCCCCATAAAATAACGACCCCCGCTCCTGCCCGTCCAACCACTTCAAAACCATTGATCATGCTGTATATCCCCCAAATAAAGGGCAGAATACACAAAAAGGCAATCACTTGTAAAAGGTTTCTGTAAAATGTCAAATCGTGGAATTAACGAAAAATATGAGCTTTCATTGTATGCAGTGAAAAACAAAAAACTTAGCTTCTAGTCACTAGTCTTTAGTCTCTAGCAATTAGTATCAAAAAATAAAATTGTCTCAATACTAGCTACTCATTACTATGTACTTATTAGTAATTTGTTTATAAAACGCTAAAGTTTCAATTGCAAGTCAAATAATTGTTCCTAATAAATTTCCTGAACATAAAAAAAACCTCTGGATAAGTCTAGCATCTAGTTTCTAGTATCTAGGCTCTAGATTCTGCCAATAAAAAAAGAACCGCCACTATGCTACACACTGCGGGACGGTTCTTTACACCTATGAAAAATCTTTAAAGCTTAATTACACTTACAATTTTTTTTTTTGTCTTTTGATTTAGAGAATGCTACCGCCTCTCCTTTTTCGTTTTCGTACCAAGCCAAAGTGATTGAAAACACTTCGCCCTTTGATTTTGTAATGTGAAATTGGGACTGTTTTGAATTACCTTCTTCGTCTTCTAACTTCATATTTAAGTCCAATTTTTTAATCTCATTCCTTTTCACTTTCGCGGTATAAACAAAGTCAATTCCTGCAGCTACGGCTTGGTCACGTATCTTAGCCAGTTCATCTGTATCCGTATTTTCATTGATCACAAAAGCAACTTTGTTTAATTCAGCTTCAGGAAAAAGATTGGTGCTTGTGTTATGGGTACTTTGATTGGAAAAATATTCTTGTTCAATAATTTCTTTTGAAGCTTCCTTTGCTGCTTCAACATCTATGCGTAAAGCGGCTAAATCTTCTTCCAGCATTCCTTCAAGCGCTAAAAGCTGCCCATCCAATTCCACTTGTGCCAAACGTAAGGCCGATTCTATTTCACTGGTTAATTCATTGACGTTTTGCATCATAATGGTATCTGTTCCACTAGTAATGATCATTTTTTTATGGTCCCCCTTGCCTGTTTCATGAATATTAATATTACTCATGACCCCAATTAAGGAATCTAAATGGAGCGCTTGGCTCAATTGTAAAATCTTCATTTCTTTTTCAATCACTGCTTCAGCCTCTATTTGCTTGGTCGTGTCATCTGGTTCTACACCCATAATGGTTTTTGGCGCTACTGCTTTAAATAAGTCGGGAGCTGGCATGGCCATGACCAGGTTTTTAGTATTCCCTTCATTTGATAGGTGATTTGAAGGGATATTGCTTGGTTCAGCGACTGATGTGTTATAAATAACGACTGCACTGGTAATAATTGTTGCGGTTGTAATGGTCATAATAAAAAATTTAGTTTTTAATATTGAACTCGTAATGGTTTTTAGTCCCAAGACCGCAGCACCAATAACGGCTGCACTTAAAAAGGCTTTTTTAGTCTCCTTAAAAGTATATTCAGGTGCTGCATTTCGCGCAGAATCGAATAAATTATCTAATAAATTTTCTTCTTGCTCTTTCATGCCTTAACCTCCCCTCTTTGATGAACCGACTCAAAACTAAGTAAGGCCTTTAACTTTTCTCTTCCTCTTTTTAGTCTTTGTTTAATCGCCGATTCACTGCTCTGCTGTAAATCCATAATTTCTTTAATGCTAAAGCCTGAAATTTCAAATAATATCAAGCATTCTTTTTGTTTAACGGGTAACAATGCCATGGCTTCATATAATAATGTTGCATTAATGGCAGCTTCTGTATTCGCACCTTGGTCCACCCACTCCATTTTTAAACTCTCCAAATCGTTCAAGCTATCTGGCTTGTTTTTTCTGTTTTGATTGGCCAGTATTTTAATGGCAATCCCACAGAGAAAGGATAAAAAGGAATTTTCGGTTTTTAAGTGGTCTATTTTTTCAAAACCAATCAATAAAGTATCGTTTATTAAATCTTTATAATCCAACTCTCCATAAACCCTCGCCCGACAGAATCTTTCGAAACGATCGTGGACCGGTTCGTATAAGGCTAAAAATTTATGTTGTGCTTTTTTCGACATCTATCAATTGGGTTCTATTAAGTTAGTGTCTTAACTTCCCAATAAGTTACAATTTGCTTGTCTATTTTTCAACTTAATGTTTATCAATAACACTAAGTAACCAATAACATACTGTAATACAGATGAGTAAATATTATTTTATTTTGAATAATTTATGGCATTAATATTGTTATGCGTACATAGTAAACCTGATATTTATGATAATAAGTAAGAATTCCATAAAATTTAATGTGGATTTAATAGAAGAGCATACAGTACATGTTCATTTTAAAAAATCGAATGTTTTCCGTGACGAAGATATAGCAGACATTAGAAAAGAAATGAAGGAACATTCACTTGATGTACCAATAAAGGTACTGATAGAATTAGATGAAAACACGTATTTCGATTTTGATGGCGCGTTTAAAGCTAATAAGGACTATGTTTTACCCATTGCGGAAGCCATAGTCCCTAATAGTTTAGCAAACAGATTAATTGTAGAATACTATTACGCTACCAGTAAGGACAGCAGAAACCACAAAATATTCAAAAACAAAGCAGAAGCATTAAAGTGGCTTAAATCTGTATAAATAATTTAAATACTTCCTATCTTCATCCGCGAAATGGAGATAGGAACTGTATTTGAAGACGCGTGGTTTAAAATCATTAACAAACCCAGTAATTTAATCGTGCATCATTCCAACTATGCCCGTAATTTAGATGAAGTTTCCCTATGTCAATGGGTAAATAAGGAGGCCGGTAAAAGTCTTCATCCTATTCACCGTCTCGACCGCAAGACGTCTGGACTGATTATTTTTGCAAAGGACAAGACCGTTATTCCTAAAATGCAGACCTTGTTTGCGGAGCATAAAATTACCAAACAATATGTCGCCTTAGTACGCGGTTTTGTAACCGAAGCCGGTAGTATAGATAGTCCCATTCGGGCTGATGAAGCTATTGAATACAAAGAAGCTTTCACTGCATACAAACCTTTGCATAGTTTTGAAGTCCCTATTCCTGTGCAACCTTATGATGCGGCGCGTTATACTATTTTAAGTTTAAAACCTACTACTGGTAGAATGCATCAATTGCGTAAACACATGAATAAATTTAGCCATCCGATAATTGGAGATCCTAAATATGGAAACCGACACCACAACCATATGTTTATTGAAAAGTTTGCTTGTTCTAATTTATTCTTGCACGCTAAAACCTTATCCTTTATTCATCCAATTACTGAAAGACCACTGGTAATTAATGCCAAATTTCCTGCATTTTGGGAAAATGTGTTCACACATTTGAACTGTGAATTTCCGTTAAAAAACTGTTAAATAGTTATTAATATTTTTTCTTGAAGGATTATGACCTATCTTTGCATTAAATTATTGCTATGCATGCATAGTAAATCAATATAAATATGACTACTATTATAAAACAAAGGACCAATATAACCGACTTAATAACTAATAATATCGTAAGGACTGAATTCTTAGATAACACCATTTCATCCATTACTGATTTATGGGATAGTTACCAATCTTACCTTATACTAAGTGAAGAACAACCCCTCAAAAAATTAGTTGTATTTAATGAGAATGCCTTCTTAGATATAAAAGAAGACCATACTTGTGAAATGGCAAGAGTACATCCTAGCGCCATTGCTTTTGTTACTAATAATTTATCCATTCGTTTAGTGCTTAAAACGTATGCTACTACTTTTAAAAGTAAGGCTGTAAAAATATTTAAAAATGAAACAGAAGCCATGTTTTGGTTGCAGTCCGTTTAATAAATAAGGTATTTAATACTTAGATTTAAAATTTAAACTTGCCCCAATCATAAAATAAGGAGAAGTAAAACTAGTCTTCGTAAAATCACGCATTTTACCATCTAACTTCCAATATTTCCCAGACACATCAAAAGAATATCCAGCTCGGGCATTGATACTAATTAAAGGCAGGGTAAAGCGAATCTCTACATTCGGGTCCAATAAAAATACATCATTTTTATACACCGTTACATTCTGCGCATCCGACTGAATTAAATTGGGAGATAAATTACTCGTTGTTTCCAATAAATAATACATGCCATAGGTATATTTTAGACCAGCAGTAAATAAAAAAAACTCATTTCCCATTGGGTAGGAATTTCCAAAAGTAAAAGATTTTGCAGAAAGTGTAAAACGGTCACCATTACTAATCGCGGGCATAAAGTCATACGAAAGATGCATTCCTGTGGCGTTCAAATCGTAATAATTTAACCCAATACTATAAATGGTATTACTTGTGGCAAATGTTCCAACACCTGCATTGACCAATTCAAAATTTAATCCATTCAATTTATTTAAATATCGAACGCCTACTGCGGCACCAACATGTACCTCTTCTAAATGTACATTAAAGTCATACTCCTCTTCAAATCCAGATGGATTATACGTATTTACAAATACATACTGAATGGTATTACTAAAACCAACCAGTGGGTTGTTCCCTTTTAAATAATCAATATCAATCAAATACATTTTGTTTTTCAAATCAAAACGATAATCAAGTCCCAAACTTTCAATCATAGATTTATCGTACGAGTTATAGGATTTGTATAGCATAGGGATAGTTAAAACCTTGTCTTTATAAAAGCCATCTTGCAATTCCCCAATTCTTTTAGCAATGGATGCCATGTCGTAAGAATAACAACGTTTTGCTTTTTTATTAGAATGTAAATGACAACGTCCAAATTGTCCGTAAAACTTTGGCTGATCGTATCTTTTGGTCAGTTTATCAAATTGGCCAATCATAAACCGTTCTCTTGTAATCGGTCCGGTTAAATCACCATTCCTTTCCTCATGATACCATTGGTGTCCTTCTTCTAAACTTTCAATGATATCCTTAAAAATGGGATATTCCTCCCCCAACTCTATCTTTAAGGAATCGGTCAACCGGTTTACATCATATATAATGGTATTAAAAGTCGACCAAGCATCAATCACATTACCATTTAAGTTAAAACGGGTACCACCACTATTGTAAATATCATCAGGCATACCATCTTTAAATTCAGAGGTACCTAATGCTTTTATGGATTCATAAATTCTTCCGGTTTCCCCTACGGTAGAAATACTATCTACAATTTGATTCAGTGCAAAAATGGCATATGCAGGAAAACGTTCCACATCAATACCATGGGTTATTATCTTTAAACTATCAGGTTGACTCTCGTTGTACTTCGTAATATTCTTCACGAGTTTAAAGTAGGCTTCGTAAAACCGGTCTTTTAAATAAAAACCAAAATCTAAATTATTTTCTAGGGTTATTTTATTGATAATGTATCCTATTGCAGGACCTTGTTCAAATAAAAAGTGATTTACTTTATGTTTCTCGTGCAGATAAACAAGCATTTTAAACTCCGTTTCTGCATTTACATCTGCATAAGCGTGATTTTCACCTGTAAAAAAAACGGCGTAATCTTTTATTAAACTATCGTTAAAAAATCCATCAATTTCGTCGTAGTTTTTTAATTCCTCAAAATTTAAGGTGGTGAATTTATCTTGTGCGAATAAGCCAATTTGACTATATAAGAAGAATAAAAGAAAACATTTTTTTTTCATGAAAGAGTTTAACAAGAAAAATCCGCACGAGGTACGGATTTTTCAAATGGGTATTTAATTTTTTAAAAGGACATGAATTAGTTCAAGCCCATTTTAGCCTTTAAAGCTGTTAAGCTTTCAGAAGCTTTTGTTTCTGCTGTTCCAGAAGACAATGCTTTATCAATTTCGGCATCAATAGAAGTACTTTCAGCAGCAATATCTGCATAAGATTCCGCTAAAGCTTCTTCTTGTGCTACTTTTTCTTTCATTCTTTCTAACATAGAAACCGTGGAAGAAGCATCTACATTTGCTAATTCTTTATTGATGTTTTTGGTCGCAGTAGAAACTTTTGCTCTCGCTTTTAAAGTTTTAAGCTCGTTTTCATATTTTTTAATGTTCGATTTTAAGTCGTCGATATTTCCATCTAACTTATTAACATGTCCTTCAAACTTCAATTGGTCTTTTTTATTTGCTTCAGCAGCTTCCGTTAATGCTTCTTTTTGCACCAAACATTCACTCGCTAAACGGTCTGCTTCCGCAACTTCTATTTCTCCTTTTTCTGCACGTTTCAATAACAACACCGCTTTCTTTTCATATTCTGCTGCTTTCTCACTGGCTGTATTTGCATCATTTTTAGAACGAATTGCCAAAGCTTTTACTTCCGCCATTGCAGTTAATGCATTGGATAGGTTTGTTTTTAAATCACGAATACCTTCCTCCGTCATTTTTATTGGGTTCTCAAATTTATCGACTAAAGAATTGGCCTCTGCGGATCCAATTCTAAATAATCTTTTAAATAGGGCTATTATTTTTCTCATAATTTACTGCTTACTTTCCTTAACATGGATTTTATTACATCCAAATATACAATAACTCTCAAAATAATTTCATATTTATTATTTTTTTTAGCGATTCAAAAAAATGAAAGAAATCAAGTAATCTCTAGTTAAAACCAATACATTTGCAAAAAAGTATTGGTTTACCATGGATAAGTTTAAAAACAGAATTAAATATTATTTAATAGGATTTCTCATTGGCGTTGTAGCAGTAGCATTCTTTTTCGGTCAAAGGGGTTGCGCATGGTTACCTGGTAACCGTGTAAAAAGTGTCATTGCTGAAAACAATATCGTAGTTGGCGACAGTGTAGCCCAGTTACTAAACTGCCTTTCGGATGATGCACAACCAATATATGACATTTTAAATAATAGCGGGGATGTGAATTTTGGCGAAAGTGAAACACACCTCGATCATAAAATCTATTTAATTGAAGGAGAAAATGATTTAAAAGTTTGGTTTCAATTGTTCGAATCTAGCAATAACCAAGGTTATTCAGAAATTATTGGTGTTAGTTCTCCTAACATCCAATGCAAGTCTACCCTTTCTAACCAATTAAAAAAACCATTAGTTTTACCAAAAAAGATTATTTTTAGTATTATTGAGTCGCATTCCTTTTCTTATTACCCAATTATTGATTGCCAAGCAACATGCTACCAGATTCCTTTAGATAGTTTAGAAACCATACATAAAAAATCAAAAAAAATAGAAACACCTAACATCCCCAACCTTATCAATAAAGTCTATATAGTAAACACTGAATATCAAGGGAAAAACTATCAAGTGACCTACGAGATTGGGGAAAACAGAACCCGTATTAAACAAATTCAAGGTGAAAATGAATGTGACTGCGAGATTAAGTAAGAAATAGCAGCACTTGGTTTCAAAAAAAAGTATTATCTTTGCACACTTAAATAATTATTAACCGGGGTTTCGTACTCCAACTATAATCCATTATGGCAACAAAAATTAGATTACAAAGACACGGTAAAAAAAGAAAACCTTTTTACCACATTGTTATTGCAGATTCAAGAGCAAAAAGAGATGGTCGTTACATTGAAAGAATTGGAACGTATAATCCAGTGACTAACCCAGCAACTATCGATTTAGATATTGAAAAAGCTGTTTCTTGGTTACAAACTGGTGCACAACCAACCGATACAATGAGAGCTATTTTATCTTACACTGGTGCTTTATACAAAAACCATTTAATTAATGGTGTAGCAAAAGGTGCTTTGACTGAAGCAGATGTAGCAACGAAATTTGAAGCATGGACTGCACAAAAAGCAGAAAAAATCCAAGCTAAAAAAGACGGTTTATCAAGCAGTTCTTCTGCTGAATTAGCGAAAATACACGCTGCTGAAAAAGAAGTTAACGAAGCTAGAGAAAAAGAAATCGCTGCTAAAAACACACCACCTGTTGAAGAAGAACCAGCAGCAAGTGAAGAAGAAGAATAAATATGTTTGAGAAGGAGGATTGCTTCAACTTAGGTAGCATTGCTCGCTTACATAGCTTTAAGGGAGAAGTATCTATTTTTTTAGATGTGGACGACCCTAAAGAATTCAAAAATTTGGAATCAGTATTTGTCGAAATCGACAATATATTGGTTCCTTTTTTTATTGAATCTATCCAAATTAGAAATAAAGGCTTTGCTGTCGTTCGATTTGAAGATGTAAACAGTGAACAAAAAGCCAAAAGACTTTTAAAGAAAAAACTTTACTTGCCATTAGACATTTTACCCGAATTGGATGAGGATGAATTTTATCATTTCGAAGTAGAAGGTTTTAAAGTCGTAGATCATGAACATGGTCCAATAGGTAATGTTGTCAAAATATTAGACCATAAGACAAATCCAATGTTTGAAATTGATTTTAATGGAGTAGAAATATTGATTCCAAAACAAGATCGATTTTTTGAGCGAATTGATTGGGACGAAGAAATTGTCTATTTAAAAGCACCAGAAGGATTAATTGAAATGTATCTAAATCTAGATAACTAACCCCTCTTCTATTTAAACAACAAGTCGATTACGGCTTGTTAATTACTCCCTTATCTTAAAATGTATGGTATATTAAGATTGCTTAATCTTAAAACAACACAGCTGTATAACCATTGGAAGGTTTAGTGCATTGGACACTTTTTACAAGCATCTCCCTTTTTCCATTTTTTACAACACTTCTTTTTTTTATCGCAAGCATCACCTGTTATTATAAGGGGACTAGTATTACCTGCGTTGTTTATTTTATCATTTATCATCATGATGGTGTTTTCTATACCGCTAAGTTAGAACAATTCTAAATAACTACCAAGTTATTTAGAATGAAAACAAATAATATTTACCACAAAGCATTGTCTCCCCTATTTTAAGTCTACATTTCCTGTTTTTATTCATTTCCTTCGATAATATGCTAACCAATAACCCTACAAAATTGGTAAAAATTTAACTTTTTTTGTTAAATTAATATATTTATGCTAAATTAGTATATTTACTATTCCTACCTAGACTATGCCCATTCAAAATTGTCCAAATTGTAATGCTACCAAATTCATCAAAAGCGGTGTAATTAAAGGCCGGCAACGTTATAAGTGTAAAATTTGCAATTATTACTTCACGGTCGGTAAACTGGGAAAGCAAATTGATGATTATTATGTAAATAAAGCCTTACAACTCTACTTAGAGGGCTTAACTTATCGTGAAATAGAACGAATTTTAGGGGTTTCTCATGTGAGTATCTTAAATTGGGTAAAAAAATACAAAATCAAACGTCCCATCAACAGTAAATACCACCCTACCTACAAAATATTAAATGCAGAAGAGTTAGGTAAATACTTTACAGACAGTAAAAATATAAAAGGCTCTGGTGTAATTGTTACAGAGCTAGGAGATAAGTTTATGCTAATAAAATGGGAACGATTCAAAGGCTTATAAAACTATACCTTTAACATATAACTATATTATTTTATTGTTAATAAGAAAATTTCTTCAATTTAGTAGTGCACACAAAAACAAATTTATTAATTGTTTAACTATTAAATTTTATGAAGAAAAAAAGAATCAGGTGGAGTATATTGCTTTGTTTATCTATGTTAGCAGGGCAATATACTTTCGCACAAACTTCCCCCGATATATACTCGGGCGGATTAAAGGTCAAGCTCAATGAGAGCGGGTCCAAGTATTTTCGATTAATTTCATGGGCGCAAATCCAAGGTATCTATTCTGACAATGTAGCACCAAGTAGTAGCAATGTCTCTTTAAAATTAAGACGGGCCCGTGTATTAATGTATTCCCAAATTACCGATCGTTTTTTAATACTCACCCACTTTGGACTAAATAGTCTTTCAGCAAGTAACATGAGTCCTACTGGAAGTTCTGCGGCTTCACAGCTATTCTTTCATGATGTCTGGGGACAGTATAGTTTAGGCAAGAACCATGCCATTGGCGGCGGACTACATTATTTTAATGGTATTTCGAGATTGAATAATCAAAGTACATTGAATATGTTGACCATGGATAACAATCGTCAGTCTTGGTCAACCTTAGGCCTAACGGACCAATTTGCAAGACATTTGGGCATATTTGGTAAAGGGGCCATTGGAAAATTACAATATCGTGTTGCCATAAATGATGCCGTTACAAATGGATTAGATGCAAGAGATGCCGATCAATTAGGATTAACAGTATATGGCGGTAAAAGATTATTGGGTTCTAAATCAACCTCTTTTGCCTATTCTGGTTACTTCGAATATCAAATTTTAGACAAAGAGTCTAATTTTTTACCTTTTAAAGTTGGGACTTATCTAGGTGCTAAAAAGGTATTTAATATTGGTGCAGGATTTTTTGTACACCCAAATGGATCCGTTTCTATGATCGATACTTTAGGTACTTTAAAAGGACAAAATGTTATGTTATTTTCTGGAGATGTGTTTTACGAAACACCTGTTGGCGATAATGGCGCGGCCTTGTCACTTTATGGCACCTATCAATTAAACGATTATGGGGATGATTATTTATATAGCGCTTACGGAACTGGAAGCATGCTTTATGGGCATGTAGGTTACGTTATCCCTGGAAACATTAAAGGAGGGAGATTTCAACCTTATGTTTCTTTTGCTATGAATTCATATGATGCGGTAAGCGATACAAGAAACAATATTGGTGTTGGTGTAAATGCTTATATGAGTGGACATAATTCTAAACTTACTTTAGAATTTATGAACGCTACTTTTGGGACAACACAAACTAACACGCTTACATTACAGGCAATGATTTACCTATAAAAAAATTATCAATTAATTAATAATATTATGGAAAAACAAGAAAAAGCTACGGCTTATTGGAAGGAGAATAAAAAGTATTTGATCATTTTACTGTCTATTTGGTTTCTCGTCTCCTTTGGCGCTGGAATTATATTCAAAGATTATCTCAACAATTTTAAAATAGGTGGATTCAAATTAGGATTCTGGTTTGCGCAACAAGGCTCAATCTATGTCTTTGTAGTACTCATCTTCGTCTATGTTAGACTCATGAATAACCTAGACAAAAAGTACGGATACGACGAATAGAAAGTCACATTAAATTTAAAAATATTCATTTAAAAATATATATATTATGAGTGTAGAAGTATGGACATGGATCCTTGTTGGGATTACATTTACTATTTATTTTGGAATTGCCATTTGGGCAAGAGCCGGTTCAACCAAAGAATTTTACGTAGCTGGTGGTGGCGTATCTCCCTTAGCTAATGGGATGGCTACAGCGGCAGATTGGATGAGTGCTGCGTCATTTATTTCCATGGCAGGAATTATTTCTTTTGTTGGGTACGACGGCTCTGTCTATCTTATGGGCTGGACTGGTGGCTATGTGCTATTGGCATTATTGCTAGCACCTTATTTAAGAAAGTTTGGAAAGTTTACGGTTCCCGATTTTATTGGGGATAGATATTATTCCAATACAGCAAGAACTGTAGCTGTTATTTGTGCCTTAATTGTCTCCTTTACCTATGTTGCTGGTCAAATGCGTGGTGTAGGTATTGTATTCTCTCAATTCTTACAAGTGGAAATTGTTTGGGGTGTAGTTATTGGAATGATCGTGGTTTTGGTTTTCGCTTTTATTGGCGGAATGAAAGGAATCACCTATACTCAAGTAGCACAATACTGTGTTATTATTTTTGCTTTTATGGTACCTGCAATTTTTATTTCTTGGCAAATGACCGGAAATCCAATCCCACAATTGGGCATGGGTGGTAAAGTGCATGACGGTACTTATTTACTGGACAAATTAGACACTCTCCACACCCAATTGGGCTTTAAGGAGTATACTTCTGGATCAAAATCTACTTGGGATGTGTTTGCTATCACCATGGCTTTAATGGTTGGTACTACTGGTCTTCCTCACGTAATTGTTCGGTTTTTCACTGTTCCTAAAGTAAAAGATGCACGTAAGTCTGCTGGTTTAGCTTTATTGTTTATTGCTATTTTATACACCACTGCTCCTGCTGTATCCGTATTTGCAAGAACAAACTTAATTGAAACGGTAAGTAATAAAGAGTACAGCGCAATGCCACAATGGTTTAAGAACTGGGAAAATACTGGTTTGATTGCTTGGGCGGATAAAAATGGAGATGGTGTAATTCAATATGTTAGCGGTAGTGCTTTGGAAGGAAAGAAGCCTATTTTTAATGGCGAAAGAGGTTTCTTTGGGGAGAAATTAATTTCAAACCCAAACCTAAAAGAAGCCAACGAATTATATGTGGATAGAGATATTATGGTATTGGCTAATCCAGAAATTGCAAACTTGCCTAATTGGGTGATTGCTTTAGTGGCAGCAGGTGGAGTTGCAGCAGCATTGTCTACTGCAGCTGGTCTACTTTTAGTTATTTCTACTTCTATATCCCATGATTTAATTAAAAAACAAATCAAGCCAGATATTTCGGATAAAGGAGAATTATTAGCGGCAAGAATTTCTATATTCGTTGCTATCGTAATCGCTGGTTTATTTGGTATCTATCCACCCGGCTTCGTCGCCGCGGTAGTAGCATTAGCATTTGGACTAGCTGCAGCATCTTTCTTCCCTGCAATTGTCTTAGGCATATTCGATAAAAGGATGAACAAAGAAGGTGCCATTGCCGGAATGGTGGTCGGAATTTCATTGATGTTGTTTTATATGATTGTATACAAAACAGGGTTAGTGGGTGTCTTTGATCCCTTACCAAAAGAAGATTGGTGGTTCGGTACCTCTCCTGAAGGATTTGGAACCATAGCCATGTTGGTTAACATTACCGTGTCTGTTGTTATCTCAAGAATAACTCCTGCACCACCACAAGAAGTGCAAGATATGGTAGAAAATATCAGAATACCTTCTGGAGCTGGTGAAGCTTCTAGTCATTAATATTGTTTTTTTAAAAAAAGCAAACGGCAATACGATAAGTATTGCCGTTTTTTGTTATTTTTAACCTGTATATGAAAAAAAGACATGAGCAAAAATTGGTGATGATCACCGTGATTCTTTTTTTTGTACTCAACATCCCATTTATTCTTATTTTTAATCAAACGGTACATGTTTTTGGCATACCGCTACTCTATTTTGGTATTTTTTTGTTTTGGTTACTCTCTATTATTGCCTCCTATATTATTCTAAAAAAATATTATGAGTAACCTCCTCTTAGTTTCCATTATTATTCTCTATTTGGTAATACTATTTGGTATTGCTTATTTAGCCGAAAAAAAATCCAAGAGTAAATGGGTCAATAACCCTTATATCTATACGCTTTCTCTAGCAGTATACTGCTCCGCATGGACTTATTATGGAAGCGTCGGTGTTGCCGCAAAGTCTGGCTTCGATTTTTTACCAATTTACTTAGGTCCAGTTATAGCTTTTCCTTTATGGATAGTATTAATGCGTAAAATCATCCGTATTTCTAAACAACATAAAGTATCTTCCATTGCCGATTTTATTTCGTTACGCTATGCCAATAATAGATTTTTAGGGGCTTTAATTACCTTGATATGTGTAGTGGGAACGGTGCCATACATTGCACTACAGTTAAAAGCAATTTCTGATTCCTTTGGCATCATGACTACACAATCTAATGTAGATGTAACCAATGTATTGAGTGACCATACCTTTTATATTGCTATTCTATTGGGTATTTTTGCTACTTTTTTCGGTACCCAAAAAACAGATGCTTCTGAAAACCATAAAGGAATTATAGCTTCGGTTGCTTTTGAATCTATACTAAAACTAATATTCTTCTTAATTATTGGTATTTACGTGACTTTTTACCTGTTTAATGGTACAGAGGATATCTTGAGCCAAATAGCGCAAAAAGAAAATTTTTCTAGTCTGACCAATTTCAATGGTTTAGAGGATGGTATGAATTGGTTCTTTATGATTTTCCTTTCTTTTATGGCTATCTTTTTGTTGCCACGACAATTTCAGGTATCTGTCGTAGAAAATAGTCGAGAAAAACATTTAAAAAAGGCCATTTGGCTTTTCCCGCTTTACCTATTGTTGTTCAATCTTTTTGTCATTTATATCGCTTGGGGAGGAACCATTAAGCTAGGCGATAGCGGAAATCCTGATTATTACGCCTTATTAATGCCGCTTCAAAATGGTGATACTTTTCTTGCTTTATTGGTCTTTTTAGGTGGTTTCTCCGCCGTAATCTCCATGGTTGTAGTCTCTACACTTGCACTTTCTACCATGGTTAGTAATAACCTTATTATTCCTTATGGGTTTTTAGAGCAATTTGTAAAAGGCAGAACTGAAAAAAATGATTTTTATATCAAAGCCATTCGCCGTGTATCCATCTTTATGATTATCATGGCTGCTTATTTATTCTATATCACCTTCTCGGTAGAATCTTCCTTAATCTCAATTGGACTAATCTCCTTTGTGGTTATTGCACAGTTAGGGCCTTCCTTTTTTATTGGGTTATTCTGGAACAGAGGGTCTTCTAATGGTGCCATTTGGGGAATAATAATTGGTTTTTGTGTGACATTTTACACCTTAATCTTACCTTTAATAATGCACCTCTACTTCGTAGATGATCAGTTTATTGACCAAGGACCATTGGGGATAGAAATGCTAAAACCTCATGCCTTATTTGGTATTGACTTTTTAAATCCACACGCCCATGCTTTTTTCTGGAGCATGTTCTTTAACCTTTTCACCTATTTAATCGTTTCTATCTCACAAAAAGGGAATTACCGAGAACGAAATTATGCCGAAATGTTTGTCGATAGTCAAAACTTTAATGACTTACAGGATAATGCATTAGTCTGGAAAGGAGAAGCATATGTTGCTGACATTAGAAATGTACTGATCAAGTTTTTAGGCAATGAAAGGACAGAAAGAGCCTTGAGCTTGTTTTTTCAAAAGTATGATTTGCCACAAGATACACAAATGGCAGATGCCCGATTGATCAATTTCTCAGAAAAATTACTAACGGGTAGTATTGGTGGTTCTTCTGCTAAAATACTAATTTCCAGCGTTGTTAAGGAAGAAGAAATTTCATTAGTCGAAGTATTAAAAATATTAGAAGAATCAAAAGAAAATATTACCAACAATAAATTATTAACGCAAGAGTCTACAGCGCTAGCAAAAATGACGGAAAAGTTGCAGCAGATGAATGATGAGTTAATTAAAAAAGACCACCAAAAAGATGAGTTTTTAGATACAGTTTCACATGAATTAAAAACCCCTGTCACGGGTATACGAGCCGCCACTGAGCTATTGATAGATGATAGTGAAGATATGCCGACCGAGATAAAAGACAAGTTTTTAAAGAACATACTTAACGATTCGGAAAGACTATCTAGGCTAATCAACCATATCCTTGACTTTGAAAAGATTGCCAATGGACGAGTGGATTTTAACCAGAAAAAACATGACTTTAACACCTCTTTAACCACCTCCATATCGAGTATTAATCAAATTGCAATAAAGTATAATATTAAAATTAAACGCTTATCTTTTCAATCTGTTATTGCCCAATACGACGAAGACAGGATTCTGCAAGTATTGACCAACCTTTTGTCTAATGCAATAAAGTTTTGCAAGCCTGACCAAGGAGTTATTACCATAAGTTACGAGGTAGTTAGTACTCATTTATTAGTTTATATCCATAATAATGGTAAAGCCATACCTGCAGAAGACAAAGCTTATATTTTTGATAAATTTTACCAGTCTAAAAATCAAAACACAGTAAAGCCTTTGGGAAGTGGTTTAGGATTAGCCATTAGTAAACAGATCATTTTAAAACACAATGGGGAAATTTGGGTGAAAAATGAAAATAAAAATGGCGTTACCTTTGGTTTTCAGTTGCCAATTGGTTAATTTTATGCTTGTATTTTTGTATGAAGCGAAAAATTTTAATTGTTGATGACGAACCAAATATAGTAATGTCCTTAGAATACGCCTTTAACAGAGGTGGTTATGAGGTGTTTATTGCTAGAGATGGTGAGGAAGCTATTCAAATTATACAAGATATTTTGCCTGATGTAGTATTGTTAGATATTATGATGCCCAATGTAGATGGGTTTCAAACTTTAGAATTTATCAAACAAGTACCATCAATGCATGCAACCAAAGTGGTTTTTTTATCTGCGAAAAACAAAGCGGTTGATATTGAAAAAGGACTGAGTAAAGGTGCGGATAAGTATCTTATTAAACCTTTTTCAGTAAAAAAAATAATGGTTGAAATAAATGAACTGTTTAATTAAATTTGGTTTTGTGTGCAAGCAAACAATGTTTAATTTAAAATAGTTGATATGAAATTTTCTTTATCTCCACTAGTATCTGATATCTTTATCAGTGTTTACTTGTGCTTGACTTTATTGTTTAGAATTCTTTACGATAATCTAGGTAATATTACGCCTGGGAACTCCATTTTTATTGGTTTGGCATTTATTTCTTTTCTATATGCTTTGATTAAACTTAAATTCTTAAATCCGAATTATTTTGGATTACTTAAATCAAAAAAAGATTAAGATGAACTACAAAGATCACCACAAAGAAAGTATGGAGTCACCCGAAAAATTTTGGGGAAAGCAAGCGGCAAACATAGGCTGGTATACCCCACCTAAAACAATACTCTCCATAGATGAACACGACTACAACCAATGGTTTGAAGATGGTGTTTTAAATCTAAGTTACTTATGTATTGATAAGCATATTGAAGATGGATACGGGGCACAAAACGCTATTATATACGAATCTCCAGTTACCCAAACCAAACAATTTATTACTTATGATAAATTATACCAAGAAGTGGCAAAATTGGCAGGTGCACTTTCTGATTTAGGGGTAAAAAAAGGAGATACGGTTATTATTTATATGCCCATGATACCAGAAGCTACTTATGCTATGCTGGCATGTACAAGAATTGGCGCAATTCATTCTGTCGTCTTTGGTGGATTTGCACCACATGAATTGGCTATTAGAATTGATGACTGTAAACCAAAACTAATTATTACTGCATCTAATGGTGTAGAAATTAAAAAAATTATAGAATATAAACCACTCGTTGATCAAGCGATAGCTTTAAGTCATCACCAACCTAATAATGTTATTATTTTCGATAGAAAACAAGGCGTAACTTATGAAACTTTGGCGAGAGACCTAGACTACACTTCTATTGTAAAGGCGGCAGATATAATGGATCCAATCCCAGTCGAGTCTACCCACCCTTCTTATATTCTTTACACTTCTGGAACCACCGGAAAACCTAAAGGAATAATCAGAGATACTGGAGGTTATGCTACAGCACTTAAATATTCAATGGAAAACATTTACGACACACACCCCGGGGATGTTTTTTGGGCAGCGAGTGATGTTGGATGGGTGGTTGGCCATAGTTATATTGTATACGCACCCTTAATTAATAGGAATACAACTATACTTTTTGAAGGTAAACCAATTAAAACACCAGACGCTTCTACTTTTTGGAGAATTATCGCAGAGCATAAAGTAAAAGTAATGTTTACTGCACCAACTGCAATTCGTGCGATAAAAAAAGAGGATCCAAATGGCGCGTTTATAAAAGCTTATGACTTGTCCAGTTTAACGCATCAATTTTTAGCAGGAGAGCGTTGTGACGTAACTACTTTGAATTGGGCTAAAGAACAGTTGAATGTTCCAGTAATAGACCACTGGTGGCAAACGGAATCTGGCTGGCCAATGATAGCAAATATGATGGGTATAGAAGACCTTCCCGTAAAACCTGGTTCTGCAGGCTTACCGGTGGGAGGATATGACATAAAAATTCTGAATGATGAAGGAGAAGTGGTAGCTACCAATGAACCTGGCTATGTTGCCGTTAAACTGCCCTTACCTCCTGGCTGCCTTTCTAATTTATGGGGGAATCCTGAACGTTTTAAAGCGGGTTATTTGGAAAGATTTCCAGGCTACTACTTTTCTGGTGATGGTGGCTATATGGATTCGGATGGCTATATATATATTACAGGAAGAGTAGATGATATAATTAACGTCGCTGGTCACCGTTTATCTACAGCGGAAATGGAAGAAATTGTGGCCACTCACCCTGCGGTTGCCGAATGTGCAGTTTTTGGAATCCATTGTGATTTAAAAGGCCAAACTCCTTTGGGATTAATTGTTTTAAAGTCTGAAAAAAATCCTTACAATAAAAATGTTAAACAAGAAATTATTAATTCCATTCGCCACGAAATCGGTCCAGTAGCTTCTTTTAAATCCGTAGCAATAGTTAAAAGATTACCCAAAACAAGGTCGGGTAAAACACTAAGAAAGTTACTAAGGCAAATAGCCGATCAAAACGATTACCAAACTCCTTCAACTATAGATGATTCATCTATTATTACGGAAATAGAAGAAGTGTATAAATCAGAAAAAATAGGAAAATATAAAATTTAAAATATGAGTAATTACCACATCAAAAATTTAGAAGAATACTTTCAAGTATATAGAAAATCAGTCCGAAATCCAACCCATTTTTGGGAAGAAATTGCTGAAGAGAACTTTTTATGGCGAAAATCTTGGGATTCGGTGATGACTTGGGACAAAGCTAAATCAAAAGTTACTTGGTTTGAAGGAGCACAATTAAATATTACAGAAAATTGTATTGATAGGCATTTGATCAGTAAAGGAAATCAAACCGCTATTTTATTTGAGCCAAATAGTACTGATGAACCTGCACAGCACATCACCTACCATCAATTACATGAGCGGGTAAATCAAATGGCAAATGTCTTAAAAGCTAAAGGTGTTCAAAAAGGCGACCGTGTTTGTATTTATTTACCAATGATTCCAGAATTAGCAATTGCATTGCTTGCATGTGCACGTATTGGTGCCATTCATTCTGTTGTATTTGCAGGTTTTTCTTCCACAGCACTAGCCTCTAGAATTAATGATAGTGATTGTAAGCTGGTAATTACTTCAGATGGTTCTTATAGAGGAAGTAAAACAATCGACTTAAAAGGAATCGTGGATGAAGCTTTATCTAATTGCGCTTGTGTTGAAAAAGTTTTGGTTGTAAAACGTATCCATACCGAGATACCTATGCAAGCAGGAAGAGATGAGTGGATTCAACCTTTATTAGACGAAGCATCTATGGTGTGCGCACCAACTATTATGGAGGCTGAAGATCCTTTGTTTATTCTATACACCTCTGGTTCTACTGGTAAACCAAAAGGTATGGTACATACTACAGCAGGATACATGGTGAATTCGGCATACACTTTTAAAAATGTGTTTCAATATAGAAATAATGATGTGTATTGGTGTACAGCCGATATTGGCTGGATTACTGGTCACAGTTATATTGTATATGGTCCCTTAGCCAATGGTGCGACCACTATCATGTTTGAAGGCGTACCTACTTATCCAGATTGTGGACGTTTTTGGGAAATAATAGCCAAACATAAAGTAACGCAATTTTATACCGCACCTACTGCCATTAGAGCTCTTGCTAAAGAATCTTTGGACATGGTGAACAAACATGACTTGTCCTCTTTAAAAGTAATTGGTTCGGTTGGTGAACCTATCAACGAAGAAGCATGGCACTGGTATAATGATAATATAGGTAAAGGAAAATCTCCTTTAGTAGATACTTGGTGGCAAACTGAAACAGGAGCCATCATGATATCCCCTATTCCATTTGCAACGCCAACTATTCCTACTTATGCTACACTTCCATTACCTGGAATTCAACCCGCTTTAATGGGAGATAATGAAGATGAATTAATTGGGAACCAAGTGGAAGGTAAATTATGCATCAAGCACCCTTGGCCAAGTATGGCTAGAACCATATGGAACAATCATAAACGATACCAAGAAACTTATTTCTCTGCTTACAAAGACATGTATTTTACTGGAGATGGCGCCTTAAGAAATAGTGTTGGTTTTTATAGAATTACAGGCCGTGTAGATGATGTGATTATTGTATCCGGACACAATTTAGGAACTGCACCTATTGAAGATGCCATCAATGAACATCCAGCAATTGCGGAATCTGCTATTGTAGGATTTCCACACGACATTAAAGGAAGTGCACTTTATGGCTATATTTCCTTAAAAAACACTGGAGAAAGTCGAAGTCATGAGAATTTAAAAATTGAAATTAACCAATTGATTACGGAAAGAATCGGACCGATTGCAAAATTAGATAAAATTCAATTTACAGAAGCATTACCTAAAACAAGATCAGGTAAAATCATGCGAAGAATTTTAAGAAAAATAGCTGCTGGCGAATTTGATCAACTAGGAGATATTTCTACTTTATTAAATCCTGAAGTAGTAAAATCTATCATTAAAAATGTAGTTTAACCCTTTGTATTAAAAATAAAAAACAAGCCAGTATTTGTCTATTCAATTACTGGCTTTGTTTTTTAAAAAAAAAGAACCCTTGTTTTATACGAATTGCTTATTATTCTATTTGCATCTAAATCCTATAAAACAGTATTAAACTGAAAAAAAACACCTACGATTAGAACCAAGAAATGATGCCAACTAATTATGTAATTCGAAAAGTAATGCAGCAAGACAATAAGCCTATCGCCCATTTAATTCGCAAGGTATTTATTGAATTTGACGCACCAAAAGAAGGAACTGTATACAGCGATAAGGCAACAGATTATTTATTTGAATATTTTGACACGAACAACGCCGCCTTATTTGTCCTGGAAGAAAAGGGTGAAATCGCTGGCGTGTGTGGCATATACCCTACACTAGGATTGCCTAAGTCTTGTATTGAAATTGTTAAATTTTATATCCGACCAGAATCCAGAGGACAAGGTTTTGGGTTTGCCTTGTTTAACACTTGTCAATTAGAAGCAAAAGCTAAAGGTTATTCGCAACTATACCTGGAGAGTATTCCTGATTTTAAAACAGCGGTAAATCTTTATTTAAAACTAGGCTTTACACAATTAGATAAAAGACTAGGAGAAACCGGGCACTTTGGATGTGACCTTTGGTTTTCGAAGTCTATTTAATTCGAATGCTTATCTTTGTAATCAAATGAAGGCAGCTACTATTACCCAGATAAAAAATGAATTAAAAGGTCGCTCGAAAGAAGACCTGGTGGAACTGAGTTTGAAGCTTGCCAAATTTAAAAAAGAGAGTAAAGAGTTTCTAACTTACCTCTTATTTGAAGCTGACAATGAAGCTGATTATGTACATGAGGTCAAGCTAGAAATGAGTGATTTATTCAAGACTGTCAATACCAGTAGCGCTTATTTGGCAAAAAAAACGATTCGTAAAATATTGCGATTGACTAAAAAGTATATCCGTTTTTCCAAAAACAAAGCAAGTGAAGCTGATTTATTAATTCATTTTTGTACTGAACTCATTAAACTAAAGCCTATTGTTTCAAAAAGTGTTCAATTGCAAAACATTTATCTCAAGCAAATGGAGTTAGCAAAAAAAGCAATTGACCAGCTCCATCCCGACTTACAATTTGACTATCTCAGCTTGATTGAATAAAAGACAATGCATGGTTTTATAGGATGCCGAAGTTTATTTTGTTAAAACATTAGCGTACAGTACTTCAAATTTATATTACGTATTTAAAAATACTATGGTTATCCATCATTATGAAAAATAATTTTATGGATAACAGCTATTACCTTATTCTTGTAGGGTTGTAATAAAAATTAAAATTCAGTCAATACATTGGATGGAAAAAGGAATGCTACCAGTTATTTATTAAGAATGATTTAACCATGGTTAAAATGGGAATATCGTACGCCAAAAAATGTAAATATTTACCCCGCTTTATATAGCACTCACCTACGCTCAAATTTATTTAAAAAATAGACTTAAACTTTCTGCTGCCGTTTTATTACAGTATACCGCATACATATCAGTAAAGTAACTACTCTTTGAAATTTCATCAAAAGATGCCAATACATGAGGCAAACGTTTATCAGTCAATCTATTTTGTTTTTGATAAGCTCGAATCACCTCGCTAAGTGATTGGTCGTTCAGTTGCAACTGTTTATCTACTTGATAAAAAAAGCTACTACCACCAAAATAGATATGGGAATAATAATGGTGCTCCATCAAACTATCCATCACTTGGGTAAAAGTGGCAGTGCTACTATTAAAAACACCAGGATAATCACTTATTTTATGGAAATAAAGGGAATCAAACTTATCAGCGGCATAATACCCTTGATCTACCAAAATTAATCGACTTAAATAAGTAGCATATCCTTCCGAAAACCATAAATTATCTCTATTGATAAAAGGGATGGATAAATGGCTAAGTTCGTGTTGTGCGGTATAATCTTTTTCATAATCAATTAATTCAAAAGATGGATTAACGTAAAAATGTACTTCATTGACCCCCTTTTTTCTGGAGGTTTTCCCAAATGGAACTGGGTGATCAGCATCTGATAAATGAAAGGTACAATGAATGGTAAAAGGGTAAACTCCTAACATTTTTTCTGTAGCCTCTAAAGTCGATTTAATCCACTGCTTCAATTTAAACTTTTCGAACTGCGAAAACGTATCTTCCCAATACCATATAATATGCGCTTGATTTTCAATTTGATCCAATTGCTTTACCTCCTTTGGTGTTTTTACTTCGTTGCTACAACTGCTCCAAAAAAATAAAACAAACAGAAGAATAAATAATTGTTTAAATGCCATACTTGAATTTCTAACCACCAACCAATATTGGCTGCTTTCCAATGCTAAATATCATGATAAAATGTAACAAATATTACTATTTCTAATACATTTTATCCGTATTTTTAAATAAAAAAATGAAAATATTTGTATGGAGTGCTGCAATACTATTTTTAGGTGCGTTTACAAACAGTTGTGAATCAAACAATGAAAATAAGTTGACGGATTTAACAAGTGATTCGCTTCTTGAAAGTCAAACAGCAATGAAAGCATTAGATTTAATGCAATCTAAATGTTTTGCTTGTCATGGCAGTGATGGCCATTTAGAAAATCGAATTGCGCCGCCTATGATTGCAATAAAAAAACATTACAAAAATGAACATACAACTTTGGAGCAATTCACCAATGATATCAAAAGCTTTGTAAATAATCCGACCGAAGAAAATGTAAAAATGACTGGTGCTTTTAAGCGTTTTGGACTAATGCCTAAAATGAACTTTCCGGAAGAAGAACTCAACTTAATCTCGGCCTACCTCTATCATAACGAAATTAAAGAACCTGCTTGGTTTAAGGAGCATTATAAAAAAGAGCAGTCTAATAAATCTGCAACTGAGGAACCAGCAATACTAACACCATTAGAAAATGGCTTACAGTTGGCTTTGAAAGCAAAAAAAATATTGGGTAAGAATTTAATGGGCGCCATTAATAAGCAAGGAAGTACTTATGCAGTTGAATTCTGTAATCTTAAAGCAAATTATTTAATCGACAGTATGTCAAATGCTTTAAATGCACACATAAAAAGAGTAAGCGATAAACCCAGAAATGCAAATGCACAAGCCAATGCAAAAGAAGCGGTAATAATTCAACAGTTCAAAAACACCTTAAAGGAAGGAAAAGCAATTACGGGTGTTTTAGCTGAAACAGAAAATTCAAAAATTGGTTATTATCCAATCTTAACCAATCAAATGTGTTTGCAATGTCATGGTGTTCCGAATACTCAAATTGAAGATAAAACGCTACGTAAAATAAATACTTTATATCCTACAGATAAAGCAGTCGGTTATGGTATTAATGAATTAAGAGGAATTTGGGTGGTAGAAATGGCGCAGTAAAAAAATAGATCCAAAAAAAAAAGACTACCGAAGTAGTCTTTTTTTTTTGGATAATAAATTAATTATCTATTTTCAATAGTTTTAAAAGGTCTATCATTTTCACCAGTATAAATCTGACGAGGTCTTCCAATAGGTTCTTTTAATTCTCTCATTTCTTTCCATTGTGCAATCCAACCTGGTAAACGGCCTAAAGCAAACATTACAGTAAACATTTCCGTAGGAATTCCTAAAGCTCGGTATATAATACCAGAGTAAAAGTCAACATTTGGATATAATTTTCTATCTACAAAATAAGGATCAGATAAAGCTTCTTCTGCTAAACCTTTTGCAATGTCTAAAATTGGATCATCAATACCTAAATCATTCAATACTTCTTCTGCTGCAACTTTAATGATTTTTGCTCTTGGATCAAAGTTTTTGTAAACTCTATGACCAAATCCCATTAAACGGAATGGATCTTCTTTATCTTTCGCTTTAGCCATGTACTTTTTCGTATCACCGCCATCTGCTTTAATTGCTTCTAACATTTCAATTACCGCTTGATTAGCACCACCATGTAATGGTCCCCATAAAGCACAAATACCAGCAGATAAAGAAGCAAATAATCCTGCATGTGATGAACCTACTAATCTCACTGTAGAAGTAGAACAATTTTGTTCATGATCTGCGTGTAAGATTAATAATTTATCTAAAGCATCAATTACTACTTGATTTTGAACGTACTCTTCATTTGGTTTTTTAAACATCATTTTTAAGATGTTTTCCACATAGCCTAATGAATTGTCACCATAATTCAATGGTGTACCTTGGTTTTTTCTTAAAGCCCATGAAACCAATACTGGGAATTTCCCCATTATCTTTACAATGGCCTTATACATATCTTCTTCGCTGTTTACATTAACAGAAGAAGGATTAAAAGCAATAAGCGCACTAGTTAAAGAAGATAAAACGCCCATTGGGTGTGCAGACTTTGGAAAACCATCTAAAATTTTCTTTACATCTTCGTCTACATGAGACTCTCCTTTAATATCTGTATGAAATTTATGTAATTGTTCTTTGCTTGGTAATTCACCAAAAATCAACAAATAAGCAACTTCTAAAAAGTCAGCACCTTCAGCTAACGATTCAATAGAGTACCCACGGTACCTCAATATTCCTTTTTCACCATCTAAAAAAGTAATGGAACTAGAACATGATCCAGTATTTTTAAATCCTCTGTCTAATGTAATGACACCTGTTTCTCCTCTTAAGGAAGAAATGTCAATTCCTTTTTCGTTCTCTGTCCCTGTTACAACTGGAAGTTCAATTGATTTCCCGGCAACTTCTAATTTTGCTATCTCGCTCATTTGTCTATTTTCTGATATTTTTATAATTGTGTTATTTTAACCCCCTAAATATAGTAGAATTGACGAGAAAAACGACCATCAATTGCATTATTTTTATGCTAATTTTAAGTTATTTTAGTAAAACATGCTTATTTTGTTTGAATTATCACCTAATTGTAACAAAATGTTGATTCACGCACTAAATATTGGCCAAAAAAAACTCGTGGAATGGCGAGGAAAAAAAATATATACTGGTATTTTTAAATCTCCAGTAACGCACCCTATTATTCTGGGATTTAATGATGTGGTAGGAGATGATGTGGTGGATAGAAAATACCATGGTGGGATAGACAAAGCATGTTATGCTTATAGTAAAGAAGCTTATGGATTTTGGCAAAAAAAATATCCGGCACATACTTTGGAAAATGGTTTTTTTGGAGAAAATATTACCATAGAAGGCTTAGATGAATCGAAGATGAAAATTGGAGACAGATTTGAGATTGGTACGGCCATTATTGAAGTTTCCCAACCGCGACAACCTTGTTTTAAATTAGGTATTCGATTTGGCTCTCAAAAAATATTAAAACCATTTATCCAAGCTCCTTATCCTGGTGCTTATTTTAGAGTTATTCAGTCCGGCACCATTCACATGGGACATCAATTCAAACTAATTCAATCCTTCGAATCGGAACCTACCTTATTAGAAGTGTATCAAGTCATTTATCACACTACTACTTCTGCAGCACTTCAAAAAAAGGTGCTGCAGTCAAAATATTTAGCGCAATCCGCTAAGGATAGTATTAAAATTTAATAAGCAATTAACTTTAATAATTTTTCTTCAAATCTTTGCTTTGGTAAAAAGTTAATTTCTAAATCACCATCAAAGGGAATTGGGGTATCTAAACTACCTTCTCGCATTAAAGGTGCATCTAATTGGTCAAAGCAGTTTTCGGCAATTAATGCTACCAGTTCCCCTCCTATTCCACCAGTCAAACAGTCTTCATGTAAGACAATAACTCGACCTGTTTTATTTACTGACTTATAGATGGTTTCCATATCCAAAGGCAATAAAGTTCTTAAATCTACAATATCAATATTTAGCTGGTGTTCTTCCGCAATATGCTTTGCCCAATGTACCCCCATTCCGTAAGTAATCACTGTAGCATCCTCTCCTACTTGAACCATATTCGCTTTTCCTATTTCTATGGTATAATACTCATTTGGCACTTGCTCTTTAATACTTCTATATAACCCTTTATGCTCAAAGAACATCACAGGATTTGGATCTTCAATAGCGGCAGCTAACAATCCTTTTGCTTCCGTTGGAGAAGAAGGATACACAATTTTCAAACCTGGTGTATGTGTAAACCAAGCTTCATTGCTTTGTGAATGAAATGGACCAGCAGCACTTCCTGCCCCAGTTGGCATTCTTACCACTACATCAGCATTTTCGCCCCAACGGTAATGTAGTTTGGCTAAGTTATTTACAATTTGATTAAATCCAACCGTAACAAAATCTGCAAATTGCATTTCCATTACTGCTTTCATACCACTTATAGACAAACCTAAAGCAGCACCAATGATTGCGGACTCACAAATGGGCGTGTTACGCACTCTATCTTTACCAAATTGCGCAACAAAACCTTCTGTTATTTTAAAAACACCACCATATTCAGCAACATCTTGCCCCATAATGATCAAGTTGTCATATTTCTCCATAGATTGTCTTAGACCATCCGAAATGGCATCAACAAATCTTTTTTCACTTGTATTATCAAAATCAGGTGCCGTATAGGTGGGTATATAAGGAGCATATACATCATTTATTTCATAAGCAGTATCCACCGAAACATTTGGTTCTGCATAAGCAATCTCTAATTCTGAATTAATTTCTTTTTTAAATCGATCAATATAGTCAGCCTCCATGGCATCCGTCAATAACCCAATACTTTTTAAATACGCCGTATAGTTATCTACAGGATCTTTCAATTTCCATTCTTCTTGCAATCCTTCTGGATAATATTTAGTTCCCGAAGCTTCTTCGTGCCCACGCATTCTGAAACTCACACATTCTAATAAGAATGGTCTTGGTTTTTCTCTTAAAGAGGCAGCAATTTCTTGCACTGCGTGATAGACTTCTAAGATATTATTGCCATCAATTTGAAAAGCATCCATGCCATAGCCTATCCCTTTATCAATAAAGTTTTTACATCTAAACTGTTCATTAGAAGGTGTCGAAAGTCCCCATTGGTTGTTCTCTACTACAAATATGATAGGTAAATCCCAAACAGAAGCGACATTAAGGGCTTCGTGAAAATCACCTTCACTTGCACCACCATCTCCAGTAAAAGCCATGGTTACTTTTTTGTTATCCTTTAACTTATTTGCTAATGCAATACCATCTCCGATTGCCAATTGTGGCCCTAAGTGAGAGATCATTCCCACCAAATGGTGTTCTTTGGAGCCAAAATGAAAAGAACGGTCTCTTCCCTTTGTAAAACCTTTCATTTTTCCTTGGAACTGTGCAAAAAGGCGGTGTAATGGAATATTTCTACTGGTGAAAACACCTAAATTACGGTGCATAGGAAGAATATACTCACCATCATCAAGTCCTAGCGTTGTCCCAACAGAAATAGCTTCTTGTCCCCAACCAGAAAACCATTTAGAAATTTTACCTTGTCTAAGCAAAATCAGCATTTTCTCTTCTATTAATCTTGGTTTCAAAATGTTTTCGTAAATGGAAAGTAATTCTTGATCAGACAATGACTTCCTGTCGAATTTAATTGCTTGCTTTGTTTTTGATGACATTTAAATATATTTATAATTCAAAATTATCATTTATTTTAACTTGAATAAAGCTTTCCTATTTTTGTTTTCATTAGTTTTGAAAAAAATTAACCATTATGCATCCTGAAGTAGAAAAATTAATCGATCATTCTTTTGAATATGCCCAAGAATTACTCGTAGATACCAAAGAATTCTATCCTTTTGGTGCTTTTATTGATACTATTGGAAATGTACATCCGCTAGAGTTTGAATTTGACGCTAAAAATATGCCAAAAGTTGGGGCAGTTTTAGAATCATTAAGTAAATACTGTGAAACAGAAATGAGTGAAAACAAAATGAAAGGATATGCCTTAACTTTTGAATCCATCATTAAATTAGATGAAAACTCTAAAGAAAAAACATGTATTACTTTAAAAATTAAGCACAGCGAAGAAAACGATATCCCTGATTTCTATCAAGCTTTTGAAATCAATGAAGCAGGAGAAGTAGATTTTGAACCTGTTTTTGGGGTGAAAAAGTAAGTTACTTTAGTAAAGCATTAATTACCGTCTCTATTGCTTCTTCACTAATATCTTCCAACATTTCTTGTTCAATAATAGTTTGAATGTCACTGTTTGAATTTAATTCAGTAAGCATCATTTCTTCTATTAATTTTTCAACAATAACCCTTAACGAGTTTTTGTCCGCATCTTTCATTTTAATGGACAAGCTACTTTTACTTTTATTGAATTCAAAAACAACGTCCTGTACCACCTTAACCGTCTTGTTAAAATCTTCATCTGTTGACATATCCCCCAATAAATTATTGTTCATATAAAACCCAATTGGATTAATGGTTAACTGAGTTTTTAATGCAGCTATGGAGACCGCGTTATTGGCTTCGATTTTTTCAATCCAAGCCCTAGAATTACTTAAAATTAAATATTTATTTTGGATAGTAGCAAACATTTCTTCACGAGAGCTCAGTAAACTGTCTGTTAATACTTTTTGCATCACTAAACGCGCAACCACCGTATCTTTTATTTCCACAACCATGCCATATCTCGCATTTAAATCTTGCAGGTCATTGATGTTGTCTTCTTGTTTTACCTTTTCAACTTCATCTAAGATAAATAATGTTTTTCCAGTGGAAAAAGCAGCAATATCTTCCTTACTAATCCCTTTATCGTTTAAAGATTTAGCTACTTCATGTGAATAAGATTCCCATTGGGTAATATCCATCATTTTAGCAAACTTATCCGAGTCCATATTCAATGCTAAAGCCATTGCTGGATTTGCAGAATAACCAAATGTTAACATTTCTGGATCTATCCCCTCCTCTTTAAACATCTCCATATATGCTGTTAAACTATCGGAAAGTAAATGATCATTTTCAAGCTGAATCCTACCATTTTCAAAATTCAAGACCGTTTCAAAAGTAGAACCGAGTAAAAACAATGCCATTTGTTTTTTATATTTAATTGGAAAAAATCTGATTTCTTTCACCATATCGTAAGCATTTTGACCGTGTAAATACATGCGAACATCTCCTGGTTTATCCATAAATGCTCTGTAATTTGGCTCAATGTCTCCTTTACCCACTTCTCCCATCAATCCAACGATTTTGATAGCGGCTTTTTTAGAGGAAATACCACTGGAAGACAAAATATTATCTAAGGTAATAGGAATATTACTGATGATGGCCATTTGCGCATCCCAAACCACTAGGTAATTATCGGCTTCCTTTCTAAAATAAAACACGCCGTCCTTCTCTTGTACTTCAGCACTTAATTCCGTTTCTACTAATTTTTTGAATTTTGCCGCATTCTTTAAAGCGACAAAAGCATAAGCCTGTGGAAACGATCCCTCTCCTTTAGCAATCACTAATTGCACTTGCGCTTTATTGTTTATACCTGTTTTTTCTTCTTGCATAAAAAAAGAAGCAATGGTCTGTTGAACAAAAGGCAAAGCCCCATCTTCTAGTCCTGCTTTTTCGATAATATTTTCTGGCACAAATGTCCCCATCAAAAAAGGAGATTCCAACTTTCCAATAATAGCAGCCACCTTATCTTTATGTGCTAGCTCTTTCTTACAAGAAACAAAAAAAACACTGCCCACTAAAAATATAACCACCCCTAACTTACTCCACTTATTTTTACTTCGAAACATAACTACTATTGTTGTTTTTTGTAAAATTAGAAATTATCTTTGAACCATGCATACAATTGAACCATATTATAACTGGAGGGGACTATATATTGCGGATGAAGACGAGCGTTCTCCCTTTTTTGGACGTATTTACAGTGAATTTGAATTTACAGATTCAATTTACAACTATGTTATACATCCTCAGTGGGATAATATTGGCTCTCCTTCCTTGTATATTAAAATATTATATGCAGATTATGAAGAAGGTTATTGCATTCTTGAATTAATGGGAGAATGGAATGATGCCATTGAAAACGATATCATGACCTTGAAAAGGGATGTTGTGGAATTACTAATGATGGAGGGTATTCATAAGTTTATTTTAATCGGAGAAAACATTTTAAATTTCCATGCTTCTGATGACTGTTATTACGAAGAATGGTTTGATGAAGTGGAAGACGAAGATGGATGGATTGCTTTTGTAAACTTTAGAACACACGTCATTGAAGAATTCAAAGCCGAAAATATTGATTATTTTGTTGTGTCTGAAGGGGAATTAGAAGACGTTGCATGGAGAACACAAACCCCACAACAGTTCTTTCAAAGTATCAGTCAATATGTTATGAAAAGATTGGCTTAAATTTTATCCAATATCTCTTTCAGTTGTATTAACTCAAAAGCACTTGCATTGTTTTTTATTCTTTTCAATATATCTGCTTTTTCTGGGTCCTTAGTTGACTTATAGACTAAATAATATCTTCCTTTACTCAATCCATTTTTAATGGCTTCCTTATTTAAACAAACAATGGCTTGGTTAAAATTGTTTAATGTTTTTTGAATCATGGCTGTACTTGCGGTAAAATCAATGGCATTAAACACAGTATAACTACTTCCTGATCTAAATAAATCTAAACGAATATTACTGATAATGGTCGGAAAATCTTGTGGTGTTAATACTGTTTTATGACTAAAGCTTGCCAATCTTTTGTGCTTAGCAAATAATTGAAACTCTTTTTTAAAGGAAATGGCTTTTGTTACATTTAATTGGTTGTCTCTTATTTCTCCTCCAATATACTTACTAAACAATACTGCCCTATTTATTGGTTTTTCAAGATGAATAATTTCACCATAAAGGAGCAAACCTCCTTTTTTCAGTATCAATTTGTCCAATATTTTTTTTGCATATGGCGCATCAAATAAATCCATGGTGGTTTCTCCATTAATAATTTTATTGACATCATTTTGCAATAAATTTAAACTTCTTTTAATGGCATTTCTAGCTTGTGGTTTTAACAATTTTAATGCAAAGTTTAATTTAGAAATAGAATAATCAAAAGAAGGAACTCCAGCAGCATTCATTAAAATACCGACTGCAATTTGTTCTTTAGAAAGCCGATTTGTTTTAATATAAATTATTGAAAAAAAGTGTGCCATTTGTTGTCTTTATTTATTGTGCATATAGTTTTTCATACCAACTAGGTACCCCATAATTCAAGTGGTGTTTTTTTACCCAAAAAAGATAATACGTTTTTAATCTATTTAAAAATGGCGCATTTAACAAAATCTTAAATCGCTCATTTAAAACTAAAAGATTACCATCACTTAAAGTATTAATTAATGTATTGGAATACCTTTTTATATAAGTTTCTTGTATATTCCCCATGCATTCCACCGTTTTTAAATCAAAAATTAAGGTTTGCTTTTTCCCCCATTCCACACCAATATCCAGACAGGTTTCTTCTCCTATAACGCCTTGTAATTTTTGAATTAAAAACAATTCTTTTAAGTTCATTAAGTCTTGTTGGGCAAATTTAAATCGAGGTGTTTCATCAATCCATTCCACAGCTGACGGCATATTAACCAGTAATACGGGTGCTGTCTTTCGAAAAGAATAAACCGTCAATAGGCTGTTAATTTTTAATTGTTTTAGCAATTGGTAAATCAATAAATCAACAGGGTTAAAGTTGCTAGCAATAGTAAATTCTTCCGCATGAGTATCTAACGCTAAGCTTTCTTTTTGCCAACTTAATTCAACCGATTGGAACATTTACTTTGCCGTATTTTTTAACATAGGTACAAAACTAAACACCCCTTCTCTAGTTTGCTTTATTTCACCTTCAGACGACTTTGTAATCAGTATCATTTCTTGCTGGCTTCCTTCACCAACAGGAATAATCAATTTACCATTAGGTTTTAATTGCTCGACTAATTTTTGAGGAATATAAGGTGCACCACAGGTAACAATTATTTTATCGAAAGGAGCAAAACTCTCCCAACCTTCATAACCATCTCCATATTTTAACTTGGGACTATAACCTAACTTTGGTAATAAATGTCTGGTTTTTAAAAACAGTTCTTTTTGTCTTTCTATGGAAAAAACCTTTGCCCCTAATTCACATAAAATAGCAGTTTGAAACCCGGACCCTGTCCCAATTTCAAGTACCTTATCTCCTTTGGAAATTTCAAGCATGGTAGATTGAAATGCAACCGTGTAAGGATGTGAGATGGTTTGATCGGCACCAATTTGAAAAGCCATATTGGTGTATGCTTGTTCGGTAAAAGCTTTATCCAGAAAAAAATGCCTAGGAACCACCATAAATGCTTCTAGTACTTCTTTATTCTGAATCCCTTTATTTTGGAGGGTTTCGACCAATTGCTTCCGCATGCCTTTGTGTTTGTAAGAGTCTTCCATATTGCAGTCTCAAAAATAGGTATGTTCCCTAATTATCTAGCAATAATACGGTCAATTTAATTAACGGAATAATGTTTAAATATATTACTCAACTCAAAGCCTTAAATCGAAAACAAGTTTTTTCATGGTCGTTCACCATACCAACTGCCTGCATATAGGCATACATAATGGTGCTACCAACAAACTTAAAACCCCGTTTTTTTAAGTCCTTACTCATTGCTTCCGATTCCGGTGAAGTTACTGCTAGATCACTAAAAGATTGGCTATTATTTTGTATTACTTGATGATTTACAAAGCGCCAAATATATTGATCAAAAGAACCAAATTCTTCTTGCACTTTTTTAAAAGCAATAGCATTCGTTTGGGTCGATTTAATTTTCAGTTTATTCCTTACAATTTCAGGGTTAGTTGCCAACTCATCTAGGTAAGCTGGAGAATACCCAATAATACGGTCCAAATCAAAATGATGAAAAGCTTTACGATAACCCTCTCTTTTATTTAAAATGGTAGACCAAGACAATCCAGCTTGTGCTCCTTCTAAGATTAACATTTCAAAAAGCTTTTGGTCATCATGTACCGGCACCCCCCACTCTTGATCATGGTACAACCTTTCTTTTTCCGTTTTAACAGACCATTGGCAGCGCACTTTTTCCATTCAATTTTATTTGACGTAAGTTTTTAATTCTTTTAAAAAAGCAACTGGTTCTTTGTAGCCCATTATTTTACCTTTCTTCGCCTCTTTTTTATCTAAAATTACGAAAGAAGGAAAACTCATCTGGTTCCCCAACAAGCTAACGGAAAGTGTATTGTACCCTGCTCTAGCATTGTATTGTTTGTACTCATAAAGATTACCATTATAGGCAATTGGTTCTTTAGATTCTGCATCCATTTTAACCGCATAAAAATGCGTATTCATATACGCCATTACTTCTGGATTTAAAAAAGTAGAAGCATCCATTTTTTTACACCAACCACACCATTCCGTGTATATATCAATAAAAATATACTTTGGCTCTTTTTTATTTCTTTCTATGGCCGTTTCAAAATCCAACCATTCAATCGTGACTGGTCGAGGCGCTTGTGTAATCACGTTTTGCGTAGCTACTTCTGTTTTAGGTTTTGCATCTGCTTTTGAAGTTGTTTCACTGGTTCCTTTTGAAGCGCCGCACGCTACTGCACCAAAGACCAAAGCAGCAATTAAATATTTTTTCATCTTATAAATTTTCTAATGTGTATTCTAATATCTTGTTGAATAAGTGTAATCTTGTTTTTCCACCATATATGCCATGGTTTTTATTTGGGTAAATAGCCATATCGAAGGCGATATTTGCAGCGACCATTTTTTGGACTAATTCCATGGTATTTTGAACATGTACATTATCATCTGCACCACCATGAATGATTAAAAATTTACCCTTTAATTTTTCAATGTGATTTATCGGTGAATTATCATCATATCCTGCAGCATTCTCTTGTGGAGTACGCATAAATCTTTCGGTATAAATATTATCATACCAACGCCAATTGGTTACTGGCGCGACAGAAATACCCATTTTAAATTGATCCGCACCTTTGGTCATGCACAATGCGGTCATGTACCCACCATAACTCCATCCCATTACCCCAATTCTATCTGCATCTACATATTCCCATTTTCCTACAGACTTAGCTGCAGCAATCATATCCTCTGTTTCGTATTTACCTAATTGTAAGTAAGTCGATTTTTTAAATTTAGCCCCACGATACATGGTCCCTCTTGTATCCACCGAAATAACGATATAACCTTTGCTTGCTAATAATTGATGATACATGTAAGTACTGCCTGCCCAAGAATCTTTCACCATATTACTACCAGGTCCATTATAAATATGAAAATAGACTGGGTATTTTTTAGTAGCATCAAAACTTTTAGGTTTTAAAATGTACGCATTTAAAGAGTCCGTCTCCCCCATTATTTTTATAAATTCCTGCTGTGGCAACTTCATTTTAAGAAGTTTGGCTGTTAATTCTTTGTTATCTTCCAGCACCTTTAATTGCTTCCCTTTTGCATTGTGTAAGGTAATTAAAGTGGGCTGATTTGAGTTTGAATAATAATTGATATAATACTTCATTCCCGTACTAAAATCAGCGTTATTGCTTCCTTTTAAAATGGATAATTTCTTTTTGTTTTTCCCATTTAAACCTACGGAATATAACGTTTTATACATGGCTCCTTCTTCAGCAGACACATAATATACTAATCCTTTTTCTTCATCTACACCTTTTAATTCTACCACGTCCCACTTACCAGCAGTCAATGCTTTTACAGAACCATCAAAATTAATTTTGTAAATGTGCATAAATCCATCTTTTTCTGAAGTTCTCAAAAAAGCATCTTCTTTTTCTAAAAAGATTAAATTATCATCCACCTCTACATAAGTTTCTGATTCATCCGAATATATTTTTTTCTGATTACTTGACGCGCCTTGGTATTTTGCAGTTAAGTAATCTTCTACCAATAAATAGTCTAATTTATTTTGATGTCTGTTCATGGCTAAAACACATAACGCATTTTGATTGGTCCATTTTATTCTTGGGAAATACTCATATTCACTGTTAGACTGGAGGTACATTCTAGATTTATCCTTTGACATGTCATACACCCAAACACTCAATTTTGAATTGTCTTCTCCAGCTTTAGGGTATTTAAAATCATAGCGGTATGGATAGGCTTTTCCTAAGTAATAATCCATACTGAATTCTTTTACTTTACTTTCATCAAAACGATAAAAAGCAATTTGCTGAGAATTAGAAGACCAATAAAATCCTTTGGTTATAGCAAACTCTTCTTCATAAACCCAATCGGTCGCGCCATTAATAATTTCATTTTTCATACCATCTGCAGTTACTTGGACAGTCTTTTTTGAATTTATATCATAATAATAGATGTTATTCTGCAACACATAAGCGACTTTTGTACCATCTGGTGAAAAATCGGCTAAGGATTGTGGACCTTTATCGGTTAATTCAACAATAGATTTTGAAGCGATATCAATGATAAAATAGTTTGCCGTAAAACTTCGGCGATATATACTTTTTACTTCCGTTGCGATTAAGACTTTGGATTCATCTTTATTGAAGAAATAATCTTGCGCTTTTATTTCTTTACCTGCATAGTTTATTTCATTTAAATCAACTATAATAGCGGTTGGCACCCCAAAATCCTCGTAACTATATTGCGCAATCTTGTTGTTTTTCAACAAAGAGAAATGTATACCATCCTTCATGGAATTTACCGATTGAATGCTATTGGAACCAAATGTGCGAGAAGCCCAAATTTGTTCATTTGTAATCTCGGACTGTCCTAAACCATTAGAATTAACGAGTAGTGAACTAATAATAATCAGGACTGAAAATAGTTTTATCATGTTATTTTTTTATGATGACGAATATACGAAACTATATTAATATTTTATTTACGGTATACTGCTAACTAAGCATAAATATCCATAATCTCTAAGAATGGTTGATAAAATATACTTACCTTAACACCTTAAAAAAACAACATAAACTGACAAAAAAATGGCGGAATTAGCACCTAAAGATTGGAACGAGATAAGAACAAATGACAGTTGGGCAATTTTTAAAATTATGTCTGAATTTGTGGAAGGATACGAAAAAATGGCCAGAATTGGGCCTTGTGTATCTGTTTTTGGTTCTGCCAGAACGGACACAGAAAATCCTTATTATACAGATGCAGTAAGAACATCAGAACTATTAGTGCAGTCTGGGTATGGTGTAATTACAGGTGGCGGACCAGGAATTATGGAAGCAGGTAATAAAGGAGCTGCTTTAGCCAATGGAAAATCCGTTGGGTTAAACATTGTTTTACCTTTTGAACAATCTGGAAATAAATATGTAAATCACCCAGTAAATTTTGATTATTTCTTTGTAAGAAAAGTAATGTTTGTAAAATACACCCAGGGTTTTATCACCTTTCCTGGTGGTTTTGGAACAATGGATGAGCTTTTTGAAGCTTTAACCTTGATGCAAACCAAAAAAATAGACCGTAAACCTGTAGTACTTTTTGGTTCAAAATACTGGACAGGGCTTATTGAATGGATAAAAACTGCCATGCTTGGTGATGAAAAAAATATTAATGCAATAGATTTAGATTTATTCACCATCACCGACAGTCCAGAAGAAGCGGTTAAAGTCATCAATGATTTTTACAAATCTCACTTATTACGACCAAACTTTTAAACATAAAAAAATCCCTGACCGCAAAGTCAGGGATTTTTTTTATTAATGAATTTTATTTAATAGATAGACGCTATCCATTTTAATACATTATTCTCAATTCTCTCTTGGATATTTGACACGTCTGCTTTAATAAATTTTTCTCCAGTAATTTTTTCATACAATTCAATGTAACGTTCGGAAACTGTATTTACAAAGTCATCTGGCATCACCGGCATCACTTGTCCATCTAGACCTTGAAAACCATTTTCTATTAACCATTGTCTCACAAATTCTTTTGACAATTGTTTTTGCGCTTCATTATTATTTTGTCTTTCCGCATAACCATCTGCATAAAAATAACGAGAAGAATCTGGTGTATGAATTTCGTCAATCAAGTAAATTTTCCCGTCTTTTTTACCAAATTCATATTTGGTATCCACCAATATTAAACCTTTTTCAGCAGCTAATTGGGTACCTCTCTCAAACAAAGCATAAGTATATTTCTCCAATGCTTCGTAATCTTCTTTTGAAACAATTCCTTGTGCAATTATTTCTTCTCTAGAAATATCTTCATCATGCCCTTCTTCAGCTTTGGTTGCCGGTGTGATGATTGGTGTTGGGAACTTATCATTCTCTTTCATGCCTTCTGGCATGGCTACACCACATAATATTCTTTTTCCAGCTTTATACTCTCTTGCCGCATGACCTGACATGTATCCTCTAATTACCATTTCAATTTTAAATGGCTCGCAATGGTGACCAACCGCTACGCTCGGGTCAGGCGTTTCCATTAACCAATTCGGCACAATGTCTTCCGTTGCTTTTAAAAATTTAGCTGCCAATTGATTCAACACTTGACCTTTAAAAGGAATCCCTTTAGGTAAAATATGATCGAAAGCTGAAATACGATCTGAAGCCACGATAACGATATAGTCATTTTTTAAGCCATAAACGTCTCTTACTTTACCATTGTACAAGGATACTTGATGCGGAAAAGTGAATTTTGATTTGATAATTGCAGTCATTTTAATTTTTTAGCTACTGCAAATTTAATGGGTTTAAAAAAAAGAAATTCAAAAACTGAGATTTTATTATTAACAATGTTTGAATCTTATGATGCGTAGTTGTTTTTTGTTGAAGGGCGGACAACGTATTTCAAATCAAAAAGCTCAAGGCTATTCCATACTTTTGTCTAGCATCTAGCTTCTAGTATCCATTTTTCTAATGACGAATACATAGATTCCGATCTGTTCTCGATACACTTCGGCAAGCTCAGTGCTGCGCATCCCGACGAAACAGTCGGGACAATCCTTTAGACTTGTATTTTGTTTAGCTATTATAATTTTAATATTGAATACTTTTATCTAGCATCTAGCATATATTACTAATCCTCATTTTTATCAAAAGCAGCAATGATTTCTTTTACTAAGTGGTGACGAATGACATCATTTTGGTTCAAGCGAACAATTCCGATTCCTTCCACATCTTTTAAGTAATCAATGGCAGTTATTAAACCTGATTTCTGGTGTTTGGGTAGATCAATTTGTGAAACATCACCAGTAATGATAAACTTAGCATGTTTCCCCATTCTGGTTAAAAACATTTTCATTTGATTGTGTGTCGTGTTTTGCGCTTCATCCAATATCACAAAAGCATTGTCTAAAGTCCGACCTCTCATAAAAGCCAAAGGAGCGATTTCCACTACCCTATTTTCGATAAACTCTTCTAGTTTCTCGGCAGGAATCATGTCTCTTAAACCGTCGTATAAAGGCTGTAAATAAGGATCTAATTTTTCTTTTAAGTCTCCAGGTAAAAACCCCAAATTCTCGCCAGCCTCCACTGCTGGACGGGTCAAAACAATTCTTCTAACTTGTTTATTTTTTAATGCCCTTACCGCCAATGCAACTGCAGTATAAGTTTTCCCTGTTCCTGCGGGACCGACAGCGAATACCATATCCATTTCATCAGATTGCTGTACCATTTTTCTTTGGTTAGCAGTTCTTGCCTTTATGATTCTACCAGCATTTCCATGTAATAAAACTTCACCTTGTTTTTCAAAAGGTATGACTTTTTCTTCCTGTAGCATTAAGTTATCAATGTTAGAATCCGTTAATATATTAAACTTGTTAATGTGTTTCATTATTAACGCAATCTTCGACTCAAACATTTCGATTAAGTCTGGCTCCCCTAATATTTTTATCTCATTGCCACGTGCGATCAATTTTAATTTCGGAAAATATTTTTTGATAACATCTAATTTAGCATTATTTACACCAAACAATAGTAAGGGGTCAATTCCGGCGATTTGAATACTTTTTTCTTGCAAAATTTTGAAATATTTTAAAGGTTAACACTCTTAAAGTTAAAATTAAAATTAATTTTGATAAAAAATCACAATCTGATATTTATTTAATGAGAATTGTAACCTTAACGACCGATTTAGGACTTAAAGACCATTATGTTGCATCCTTAAAAGGACAGTTAATTTCTCAGTACCCTAATTTGCATATTGTTGATGTTTCACACAATGTAGAACCTTTTAATATAGCCCAAGCTTCTTACTTTGTTAATAATATAATTCGTGACTTTCCTACTGGGACCATTCATTTTATTGGTGTAGACTCCATTCCTGTTATCAACATTGATACGCCTAGGTTAAACATGTATCCTATTGTGATGAAATTAAAGGGACAATATTTTATTGGATTAGATAACGGTTTTTTCTCCTTGCTACCTGACTTTCATGAAGCGGAAGAAATTATACAAATTCACGATTTTTCATCTAAAAATGCTTTGCGCTATCCCATAAAAAACATTTACATCCCTACTATAGTTGCCATTTTAAATGAAAAGTCGATTGCCAGCTTAGGTGACCCCATAAAAACAGTCAGACGGGCATTTACGACCCAAGCGATTACAGAAGAAAACTTAATCAAGGGCTCTGTAGCCCATGTGGATCACTACGGAAATGTAATTGTAAATATTACGGAAACACTTTTCAAAAAAATTGGTAAAGGAGAGACATTTACCATTTATTTCCGTCAGTCGAAATACTTTATTGAAAGAATATCTGACAATTATAACGAGGTGCCAATAGGAGAAAAATTAGCCTTGTTCAACGATAATGGACTGTTGGAAATAGCCATTAACAAAGGAGTTAAAGGGAATGGTGGCGGAGCGAGCACCTTACTTGGATTAAAGGTAAACGATATTGTTCGTGTTGAATTTCACCCAAGAGGATCTAAAGATAGTATTGAAGCCTTATTTTCTCAGGCTTAAACTAATTACCTTTACTTTGCATCTTTAATTGAATTCCAAGTGGTAAACATTTTGTCTTGCGCTGGACGATTTGCCTCAATTTCAGTTAAAGGTTCACATTCTTTTAAGGTCAATCGACATTCTTCCGGCAATTTTTGATACAAGGCAGTGCCTTTTGTTTTCCAACCGATCATCTCATCCGAAACTGTTTTGATAACCTTCCCTGGATTACCTACCACAAGACTTCTTTTTGGAATTACTGATTTAGCAGGGATAAATGCCAAAGCTCCAACAATACATTCTGGTCCGATTACAGCATCATCCATCACCACTGCATTCATACCAATTAATGAATTTTCACCAATTACCCCACCATGAATTATAGCTCCATGTCCAATATGGGCACCTGCTTTTAATATAACTTGTGTCCCTGGAAACATATGAATGGTACAATTTTCTTGAACATTACACCCATCTTCAATGATAATCTGTCCCCAGTCACCACGCAATGCTGCACTTGGTCCGATATATACATTTTTACCAATAATTACATTGCCTGTTACAGTAGCTTGTGGGTGTATAAAACTACTAGGGTGTACTACGGGTTTAAAACCATTGAATTCGAATACCATATTAAAATTATTTTAATCCTGTTGACAATTTTTTTAGTCCTAAATAAAAATAAGTAATCCCAATAGTAATTAAAACATGGCTAAAGTCATTTTTATCAAACCATTGGTACAAGTTAATTTTAAAAAGAAAAATTAAAGCGGAAGGGGACATTATTAATATACCCAACCAAAAATATTTAAACTTAACCGATATTTTCTGGGTGTACTTAAATCCTAAAATTCCCGCAGTCAAAATTAAACCGAAAATAGTGTTAAAGGCAATTGGTAAAAACGGTAGGTTAGGCTTAGCTGGATTATCTACGAAAAATAAAATAAATAAAAACGCTGCATATATCAATACCAACTTAACATTAAACCAAAACATCAACCTTTTCTTTAAGGTTTCGTTCCAATGTAAAGAAATCATTGCTTTTTCAATAAAGTAGACCGCTATTGGTCCACTTACCCAAGACGGAAACTTGCCTAATAACCCAAAATAATTATAAAAGGTATGCCCTATTCCTCCAATTATAGATCCAATACCAAAAAAAAGAAAAAACATGGCCCACAACTTATAAAAGCTATTACCCTTTTTCATTTTTAAGGTCTTAATGCCATAATAAACACTCAAACCACCCATAATAGCATCTGTAATCAACGCCATGGGCTCCAATAGATTTAATCCATAAACAACGAATTCAATCTTTTCAAAGTCTGCTCCAATCATCCTTATAATTAACGGCCTTTATATTCACCCATTTCAATAAACTTTTCGTGTCTTTTCGCAGTTCTTTTTTCTGGATCTAACTTTTGTAAACGTTCAATATTTTTAATTAAATAATCTTTAACAGATGCAAATATTTCCTCTCTATGGCGGTGTGCACCTCCAATTGGTTCTTTAATCACATCATCTACAATTTTCAAACCTTTCATGTCCGTTGAAGTTAATTTCAACGCATCCGCAGCTTGTTCTTTATAGTCCCAACTTCTCCATAAAATAGTGGAACAGTTTTCTGGAGAAATTACAGAGTACCAAGAGTTTTCAAGCATCACCACTTTGTCACCCACACCAATTCCTAATGCGCCACCAGAAGCTCCTTCACCTATGATGACACAGATTACAGGGACCTTTAATCGCATCATTTCATAAATGTTTCTAGCAATGGCTTCGCCTTGTCCTCTTTCTTCGGCTTCTAATCCAGGAAATGCACCTGGTGTGTCGATTAAAGTAACGATAGGAATATTAAACTTTTCAGCCAGTTTGAATAAACGTAAAGCTTTTCTATAACCTTCGGGGTTCGGCATACCAAAATTACGAAATTGACGCATTTTTGTGTTGATCCCTTTTTGTTGACCGACAAACATTACCGTTTTACCATTCAATTGTCCAAAACCACCAACCATGGCTTTATCATCTTTTACATTTCTATCTCCATGCAATTCTACAAAGTTACCTTCGGTCAATGCATTAATGTAATCTAATGAATATGGTCTATCTGGATGTCTAGATAATTGTACTCTTTGCCAAGGCGTTAAAGCCTTAAATATATCTTTTATTGTTTGTGTTTTCTTTTTTTCAAGGTCCTTGATCAATTTGGATGAGTCTACTCCACTATTCTCTTCTACTTCTCTTACTTTTAATATTTCATCATCTATTACTTTGATTGGTTCTTCGAAAGCTAAATAATTTTCCATAAAGGTCTTTATTTTTTTGAGATGCGAAATTTACAAAATATTTTAGTTTACCTAATCCTATTTACCATAAAGTTTCCATTTATTGCCAATTCAAGATATTTATTATACCCCATATTTTATTATGAAACTATGGTATTGTTTTTATTCATATATGTACCAATTTTATTATATTCGTTGTCTAATATATGGTGAAATGATTACATATCCTCCCTGTAAAATAAACATTGGTCTAAACATAATCAACAAAAGAACAGATGGATATCACAATATTGAAAGTGTGTTTTACCCTATTCCTTTTTTCGATATTTTAGAAATAAATGTAGCGACAGCGTTTAGTTTTTCTTCCTCTGGGCTTCCAATTCATGGCGATAAAAAGAATAATTTAGTGGTTCAGGCTTACGAAATTTTAAAAACCAAATATAATATTGGTCCGGTAAAAATTCATTTACATAAAAGAATCCCCATGGGTGCTGGTTTAGGTGGCGGATCTGCTGACGCAGCACATACCATAACCATGCTTAACCAATTATTTGACTTGAAGTTAAGCACATCCTTAATGGAAACAATTGCTTTATCTTTAGGTAGCGATTGTCCTTTTTTTATAGAAGATCGTGCTAAATTTGTTACTGGAAGAGGAGAATCCATGACACCTAGCCCTATTGATTTAAAAGGGTATTACTTATATTTAATTAATCCAGGAGTTCATGTCAGCACCAAAGCTGCGTACGCAGCCATTAACTACGCACCAAATCCTGACAAACTAGAAGTAGCTATCCAAGTGGAGGACTGGAAAAATAAGGTTTACAACCAATTTGAGTTACCTATTTTTAAATTACACCCCTCCATCAGAAAGATCAAAGAAACCTTGTACAATATGGGTGCAGTGTATGCAAGCATGTCTGGTACTGGCTCTACTGTTTATGGCTTATTTAAAACTGAACCAAAATTATTGGAATTGTATAATTTTGAAAAAATTCGCTTGTTATAAAGTATCATTAAAAGCTTTTGCTATAAAAGTCAAAATCACTTGGGGCAATTAAATTTTTATATTTTTCAGCCGGAATTTTACATATACAGTCTGCAGAATGCGTGTAAGAGTACCCTAATTTCAAATAGAATTGGTGTAGTCTAATTTTACTGGGGACATCTACCCCGCGCACTCTTAACACTTCCATTTTTACACCTTTTGCGCCATTCACTTGCGCTATCGTTTCCACCTTTTGAATTAAAGCGGTTCCTATTCCTTTTCCAGATAAATTAAAATCACTCGCTAATAAACTAAAGGTATACGTATTGTCATCATTTTTGTAATAATGGATACATCCTGCAATTACACCATCAAATTCGGCCACAAGCAGCTCTCCTTTTCTTACTAACTCTAAAAAATCAGCATATAAAATTCTGACATAATTTATCCCCCAAATTTCCGACTCCGTCATGGCATACCCTTCGATAAGGATATTATATACCTGTTCAATTTGATTTACGGAATATAGACTTTCGTCCAGTTTTGCTATTGTAACCATAAAAAAAAAGGAACCTATTGAAGATTCCTTTTGTTAATTTATTAATAAATAATATGGAATTATTTTAAACCATCTAATAATACTTTCATTGCTTTTGCTTTTTCCATATCGCCTGTTTTATAGTAAGCTTGACGTAAAGAGCCAATAATTTCTGCATTGTTAGGTGTTAATTCATTTGCTTTTTCTAAGTACGGTAATGCTTTTTTAAAGCTTTCTGTCATCTCCGTTCTGTAAACCTCTTCATTTGGATCTCCTAATGACAAACCATTTATTTTACCATTTAAGTTAGCTGCCTTATTGAAATAAACAGCTCCTAAACCAAGTAATGCATTCGAATAATTAGGATCAATTTCCAATACTTTCTTATAAGATTTTTCAGCATCTTCGTATCTTTCTTGACCTTCATAAATAGTACCTACCACATAATGCAATTCTTTATTACTAGGATCTAAGGCAATGGCATCAGACAATACTTTTTCTGCTTCCATTTTCTTTCCGCTTCCTAAGTATAAATTAATCAAAGAAATCATGATGTCTTTATTACCAGGATGAGATTCTAACAAACCTGAAAGTACTTTTTCTCCATCCGCTACACGATCTAATTTAGTGTATGCTTCTGCTAAATAAGAAGAAGAAGAAGGTAATTCAAATCCTAATTTAGAAGTCCTTGTAAAAGCAGTTAAAGCTTGTTCGTAGTTTTCAGATTTAATAGCTGCAATACCACCATAATAGATTGCAACGGTATCCGTTAAACCCATAGCTTCACCATAAGCAGCAGAAGTTAAGAAAGAACCCATAGAGTTTTCATAATTCTTTGCTTCGTACATTTTAACTGCACTATTATAATTATTACCTCTTGCAATGGCACAATAATCTTTTATGTCAGAAGAATACTTCCCTTTTGAATCATTTTTAGCAGATTTTTTAAAAGCAGCTAAACCTTCTTTACTAGTTTCTTTATTGCCTAGTGCTTTTAAGGCTTCCGTTTTAGCTTCGGCGCCTACCACTGCTGCTTCACAATAAATTTTCCCTTTATACATTAAAGTCTTAGGATCATTTTGAGTGGACTCATGTGCTGCAGATTTACTGATAAAGTTAACCGCTTCTAGTAATTCTTTTTCTGCCATTTCCATATTCCCAGAATTCTTACTGCTTTGGTAAGCCTTCCATGACATTGCTGCGTTAGTTGTATTATTTTTTTGAGCAAAGCTTGCTGTTGTCAACAAGGTTAACCCAATGATCATCATTTTTTTCATGCTTTGTAATTTATATTTTTAATAGATGGTAAAACCATCTCGTTTCCATATTTTAAATTCAATTATTATGCCAAATTGCTTATTCTTCTTCGCTTAAATCAGCTAAATCAGGGTTAATTTGATTTTCATCTCCTAATTCTTCTTCCTCCTCTTCACTATCGCGATAAACTTTCGCTACAGCAGCAATTTTATCATTATCTCTCAAGTTGATTAATTTCACCCCTTGTGTGGCTCTTCCCATAACACGTAAAACCTCTACATGCATTCTAATGGTGATGCCTTTCTTAGTGATAATCATTAAATCATCTTCGTCGGTCACATTTTTAATCGCAATTAACTCACCTGTTTTATCTGTGATATTTATGGTTTTAACCCCTTTACCACCACGGTTAGTTATTCTGTAATCAGCAACTGCAGAACGTTTACCATAACCTTTACTAGAGACAACCATTACATTTGCATCTTCATTTTCAACACAAATCATTCCAACTACTTCGTCTTTTTCATTAGCCAAAGTAACCCCTCTAACACCAGAAGCAGTTCTTCCCATTGATCTCACTTTTTCCTCGTTAAATCGGATACATTTTCCAGACTTTAACGCCATCATGATCTCATTGGTACCATTAGTCAACTTCGCTTCTAATAATTCATCATCTTCTCTAATACCAATCGCATTAATACCATTCGTTCTAGGTCTAGAGTAAGCTTCTAAGCTTGTTTTCTTAATCACCCCTTTTTTAGTACACATAATAATAAACTTATTACTAATATACTCTGGATCCTTGATGTCATCTACATTGATAAATGCTTTAATTTTATCATCTTGTTCAATATTAATCAGGTTTTGTAAAGCCCTACCTTTACTTGTTTTAGAACCTTCAGGAACCTCAAAAATTCTCATCCAGAAACACTTCCCTTTTTCGGTAAATATCAATAACCAGTTATGGTTAGTGGCTACAAATAAATGTTCTAAGAAATCTTTATCTCTTGTTGCTGATCCTTTAGAACCAACCCCTCCTCTGGACTGTACTTTATATTCTGCTAAAGAAGTTCTTTTAATATAACCTGCATGAGAAATAGTGATAATAACTTCTTCATTCGGAATTAAATCCTCAATACTCATTTCATTTGCAGAGTACTCAATAATAGATCTTCTATCATCACCATACTTTTCTCTTACATATTCTAACTCTTCCATGATGATAGCCATTCTTCTATCTTCATTTGCTAAAATATCTTTTAAATCTGCAATTGTATTTACTAATTCTTCGTATTCGATTCTTAATTTGTCTTGCTCTAGACCAGTCAACTGTCTTAATCTCATTTCAACAATCGCTTTGGATTGAATTTCTGACAAATCAAAACGAGTCATTAAACCATCTCTGGCTTCGTCTGGAGATTTAGAGGCACGAATAATTTTAATTACTTCATCAATATTATCAGATGCAATAATTAAACCTTCTAAAATATGTGCGCGTTCTTCTGCTTTTCTTAATTCAAATTTAGTTCTTCTAATAACCACTTCATGTCTATGCTCCACAAAATGGTGAATCATATCTTTCACATTCAGCATTTCTGGTCGACCATTAACCAGTGCAATGTTATTAATTGAAAAAGAAGTCTGTAAGGAAGTATATTTAAATAATTTATTTAATACAACATTTGGGATTGAATCTCTTTTTAATTCATAAACGATTCTCATCCCTCTTCTATCTGACTCATCTCTAATATCAGATATGCCATCAATTTTCCCTTCATTTACCAAGTCAGCAGTTTTCTTGATCATGTCTGCTTTATTCACTTGGTAAGGAATTTCAGTTACAATAATTGCTTCCTTTCCTTCTCTAATCTCTTCGATTATTGCTTTCGCTCGCATTACTACACGACCTTTACCCGTTTCAAAAGCCTGTTTAACGCCTTCGTAACCGTAAATAATACCGCCAGTTGGGAAATCAGGTGCTTTTATAAACTCCATCAATCCTTCGATATCGATATCTCTATTCTTAATATATGCAATGGTACCATTTACAACCTCTGTTAAATTATGAGGAGGCATATTGGTCGCCATACCTACAGCGATACCACTTGCACCATTTACTAATAAATTAGGAATACGCGTAGGTAAAACAGTAGGTTCTTTTAAGGATTCATCAAAATTTGGTGCAAAATCAACCGTTTCTTTTTCTAAATCGGCCAACATTTCTTCTGCTATCTTTCTCAATCTAGCTTCCGTATAACGCATTGCTGCTGGACTATCACCATCCACAGAGCCAAAGTTACCTTGTCCATCCACTAAAGGATATCTTAAGGACCAGTCTTGCGCCATTCTCACCATAGTATCATAAACAGATGAATCTCCATGTGGATGGTACTTACCTAAAACTTCACCGACGATTCTTGCCGACTTTTTGTGAGGTCTGTTGGATAAAACACCCAAATCAAGCATTCCGTAAAGCACTCTTCTGTGGACTGGTTTAAAACCATCTCTCACGTCTGGAAGCGCCCTAGATACTATTACCGACATTGAATAATCAATGTAGGCTGATTTCATTTCATCTTCAATGTTAATTTTTATGATTCTTTCTCCGTCTGCCATATATATAATGTGTGTAGAAAATTATTTTTTTAAAAGCACGAAAATAACGAATTTTTCTAGCATTTCCACGTTTTCATGCAATAGACTTATTAACAAAAACCGGTTTAAAATGTGGTTTATTAACAATTTATTATTTAATTTATTGTAAATATATTTGTGAATGAATATTTGTGTTTAAATTTAAGCATTAAAACAAAGTAAATGGACGCTAACTTTTCTTCAAAAGCTAAAAATGTAATCGCGTACAGTCGTGAGGAAGCCTTAAGACTTGGAAATGATTATTTGGGGGTAGAACACCTTTTATTAGGATTATTGCGGGAAAAGGAGAGTTTGGCAGTAAAGATTTTACAAGAATTCCATTTAGACTTAGAAGTCTTAAGAAAGGACATTGAAAAAAATGTAAAAGAATCTACCAATAAACCGATTGATGCAAAAAACATTCCTTTGGTTAGACAAGCAGAAAAAGTTTTAAAAATTACTTATTTAGAATCCAGGCTTTTTAAAAGTGCCAATGTTGGTACCGAGCATATTCTTTTAGCTATATTAAGAGAAAAGGACAACATTGCAACACGCATATTAAATAAATATGGCGTGATTTATGAGAACGTTAAAGAAGAATTAGAAGAAATGATAGACGAAGAAAACACACCAAAATCAGAATTCCCAGGAGGAATTTCAAATGACGACTCCAGTTCAGAATCAACCAATTTTGGATCAGGTTCAAGTGCGTCAAAAGGTAATAACAAATCAAAAACACCAGTACTTGATAACTTTGGACGTGATTTAACGGCCATGGCTGAACAAGATAAACTAGATCCAATTGTTGGTAGACATCAAGAAATAGAACGTGTATCTCAAATTTTATCTCGAAGAAAAAAGAATAACCCTATATTAATTGGTGAACCTGGAGTTGGGAAATCTGCAATTGCAGAAGGATTAGCCTTAAGAATAGTACAAAGAAAAGTATCTCGTGTTCTTTTTGGAAAAAGAGTAATTTCTTTAGACCTTGCTTCCTTGGTTGCTGGTACGAAATACCGTGGCCAGTTTGAAGAAAGAATGAAAGCGGTAATGAATGAATTAGAAAAATCGAGAGATGTAATATTATTCATTGATGAAATCCATACCATTATTGGTGCTGGTGGAGCTTCTGGATCAATGGATGCTTCTAATATGTTTAAACCTGCGCTAGCGCGTGGAGAAATACAGGTAATTGGTGCAACGACTTTAGATGAGTTTAGACAATATGTGGAAAAAGATGGGGCTTTGGAAAGAAGGTTTCAGAAAGTACTTATTGAACCTACCACTATTGAAGAGTCTATTGAAATTTTGACGAACATCAAAGAACGATACGAAGACCACCACAACGTTTCTTACACACCAGAAGCAATATCGGCATGTGTTCGGTTAACGGAAAGATATATGTCTGACAGAAACTTACCTGATAAGGCAATTGACGCCATGGATGAAGTAGGTTCTAGAGTACATATAAAGAATATCAATGTGCCAAAAGAAATAAAATCTTTAGAGGAGCAGATTGAAAAAATCAAAGAAGAAAAAAACAACGTAATCAAAAGTCAGAAGTACGAAAAGGCGGCTGAGTTAAGAGACACAGAAAAAAAATTACAAGACGATTTAGAAACTGCCCAAATAAAATGGGAAGAAGATGCTAAACTAAATAGAATTGTAGTAAATGAAGAGCATGTTGCAGAGGTGGTATCTATGATGACTGGAATTCCACTACAAAAAGTATCGGAATCTGAATCAGGCAAAATTATACACTTAGCAGATGACATTGCCAAAGGTGTAATTGGACAAGATGAAGCGATTAAGAAAGTTGTGAAAGCAATTCAACGGAATAGAGCTGGATTAAAGGATCCGAATAAGCCAATTGGTTCGTTCTTCTTTTTAGGACCTACAGGTGTTGGTAAAACAAGGCTTGCAAAAGTTTTAGCTAAAAACTTATTTGATTCTGAAGACGCTTTAATTCGTATTGACATGAGTGAATACATGGAGAAATTTTCTGTATCAAGACTTGTTGGTGCACCTCCGGGATATGTAGGATATGAAGAAGGTGGACAATTAACTGAAAAAGTGAGAAGAAAACCATATTCAATTATACTTTTAGATGAAATTGAAAAAGCCCATCCAGATGTATTTAATATGTTACTTCAAGTGTTAGACGACGGACACATGACGGATGGTTTAGGTAGAAAAATTGATTTTAAAAATACGATTATCATTATGACCTCTAATATTGGGGTACGTCAATTACAAGATTTTGGAACTGGTGTAGGATTTGGTACTGCTGCTAAAAATGAACAAAAAGATGAGGCTGCTATTGTAATTATCCAAAAAGCATTAAAGAAAGCATTTGCTCCAGAATTTTTGAATAGAATTGATGACATGATTATTTTCAATTCTTTAAAACCTGAACATATTTATAAAATAATTGACATTGAGTTGGTGAAGTTATTTGGTCGAATTACTGAATTAGGTTATAAAACTGAGATTACAGATGAGGCTAAAAAGTTTATTGCGGACAAAGGTTATGATAATAAATATGGCGCAAGACCATTAAACAGAGCGATTCAAAAATACATAGAAGATCCCCTAGCGGAAGAGATTATCAACTCTAACATTAAAGAAAATGATATCATCAAAATTGACTTTGATAAGAAAGAGGAAAAAATTGATATTTCTATTGTAAAAGGAAAATCTAAAAAAACGGAAAGTAAATAATTTACTTACTTTAAACCAATAAGAAAAACCTTGACTTTTACGGTCAAGGTTTTTTTTGTTTCGTATTTTCTTTAAAAAAATAAAAGGGAGCAATGCTCCCTTTCAACCCTTATATATATAGGTTAATCATAACCTACACTTTATTTAACGAAATGCGTAGGGAAATGTTTCAATAATTACTTAAAATAAGATAAGTTCATATTCTCTCCGTCGAAAACTAAGTAAGATTGGTGCTTAATCCAATCGCCAGAATTCATATACTTTGATCCTTCTGGAAGGTCAAAATCTATGGGTAAATGACGGTGTCCAAATATAAAATAATCAATGTGTTTTTTTTCTAATTCCTTTAAACAAAATTGGATTAACATTTCTTTATCTTCCCCGTAAAAAATATCATCTGCGGTTCCGGTAGACTTTCTACTTTTTGCAGAAAAGAAGTTAGCCATTCCAATTCCAAAATTAGGATGTAGTCTTGCAAATAGCCATTGACTAATATTTGCTCTAAAAATTTTTTTTATGAATTTATAACCATGGTCTCCTGGTCCTAATCCATCTCCATGACCGATTAAAAAAGTCTTACCATTATAGGTTGGTTGTATTTCCGTTTTGTGCAGTGTAACTCCTAGTTCATTTGGAATATAATCAAATACCCACATATCATGGTTACCATGAAACCAGTGCACTTTAATACCTTTATCCGTTAAATTGGCAATTTTTCCTTGCAAACGAACAAATCCACGTGGGATTACCTTTTTATATTCAAACCAGAAATCGAAAACATCTCCTAGCAAATAAATTTCGAAAGCATCTTCCTCAATTGACTCCAACCATTTAACAATTTTCTTTTCTCTGACTAAACTTCTTTCTTCATCTGGCGCACCTAAATGAAAATCTGACGCGAAATATATTTTTTTACCTTTGGGTATCTGCATTTAATAGCCATATATTTTTTGCAATGCAGCTTCCAATGCTGCACCCCTTAAATTGGTAGCAACAATATTTCCTTCTGCATCTACTAGACAAGTAAATGGAATACCTCTCACCCCATAATCTAGTGCCGCTTGATTACTAAAGCCTTTTAATTCGCTACCATGATTAGGCCATATTAAACCATCTTGTTTAATTGCCCCCAACCATCTGTCTTTTTGACCAGGTTTATCAAAGGATACACTAAACACTTCAAATCCTGATTTATTATATTTATTATAAGCCTTTACAACATTTGGGTTCTCTCTTCTACATGGTCCACACCAAGATGCCCAAAAATCAATCAGTACTACTTTACCTTTTAAATCAGACAACTTAATTATTTCACCATCTGGGTTTGGTATTGCGATATCTGGTGCTGGACTACCAGTGGCTAATAGTTCATTTCTAGCTTTGTCTGCCGCCATTTGTTTGCGTTGTTTATCTAATAAACTTGCTATTCCAGAACCAGAAAAATTAGTGATGATGTTATTTAAAACAGAGGTATACATTTCCGCCTCTTTGTCTTTATTAATCGCACTCAATGTCGCCAATAAAGCAGGTGATTTTGTATTACCACTGATAAAGATATTTCTGTAGCCATAAAACGCTTCTGCTCTTGGAGCAAACACCTCATTGACTTCAGCTTGCAGACTATTGTCTTTTGTTAAAACCCCTTTTAAAGAATCCTCTAAAGCCTTAAAACTAGCATATTCTTTAAAAAAATCCATCATCAACTTGGAGTCTAAAGAGCCAATTACATTACAATTAAACAATAAGTTACTTGCATCACCATAAATACTAATGGAATCGTTACCATGGAATATTAAATTTATGTTTTGCCCGTTTTGTAATACGCCAATAAAATAATCGCGAAAAGGGATGGTAAAATCAGCGTTAAACTTTCCTTCTTCGTCTAATTTAATGACATGGAAAGGCTTTTGCGTTCCACCTAAAACTTGATTGGTAATGTAAAAGTTTTGATTGGCCCCTCCTACTATTTGTCCATCCAAATGCACCTTTAACGGATTATTTGAATTTGCCATAGTTTGTGCCATTCCAATTTGTAAAATTGAAATAAAAAGTAAGCTTAAAATTGATTTAATCATAATTATTTTCCTAATACTTCAGTTAATTTTTGTTCTAAAGCTGGTCCACGTAAATTTGTTGCAATTATTGCGCCATCCTTACCTATTAAAAAGGAAGCAGGTATAGAAGTCACCCCATAAAGTGCAGCTGCTGAAGAAGACCATCCTTTTAAATCAGAAACGTGATTCGGCCAAGAAAGGTTGTCTGCAGCGATTGCTTTTATCCATGCATCTTTTTTATTATCTAAAGAAACACTAAAAATAGTAAAACCTTTATCTTTAAACTTATTGTAATTATTTACAACATTTGGATTCTCTTTACGGCAAGGCCCGCACCATGATGCCCAAAAATCCAATAAAACAACTTGCCCTCTCAAATCACTTAAAGCTATTTCTTTTCCATTTGGAGACGGTAATTTAAAATCAGGCGCCATATTAGACCCACTAGATAGGTTGGTCTTTTGTGCAGCCATTGCGATTTGATTTTTAATATTTTCAATGTCTTGATTAATTAATTTTGGGTATTCTGAGTTAGGGTATTTAGCACTAACACTGTTAGACACTTTTTCAAAATAAGTCAAGTAATCTACGTTAAAATCTTCCATTCCTGTAGAAGGATAAAACTCTCTTAACATTAACCAAGCGGCTAAAGAACCAGGATTACCTTCAATGTAATCAATGGCAAATTCTCTAGTAATGTCATTTAAAGAGTCTAATTTATTTTTGAAAGTAAGACTTAATAAAGAGTCAGAAACTGCCAATTTTTGCATATTTTCAAATGCATTTTTTTTAGCTAATAAATACTTAGTAGAAAAATCTTGGTAATCCTTTATGTCCTGTGAAACTTTTGAACCTTCAATTTTCACATTTTCTGCTAAATCTTTAAAATCACCATTCAACTTAACATTTTTATCGTCTTTATCTGAAACTAAATAAATAGGTGCTGATGATTTACTTTGAGGATCTGGAACAATAAAATAAAGTCTAAGATCTTTTGTTTTGGTTTGAAAAGTAAATTTTTCATCTTTAACAAAGGCAGTATCAATTGGTGCTTGTTTGCCATTTTCAAAGACAAATAAAACCATCTCTTTACCTTCCCCATTACTAATTGTACCATTGATAAATCGGCCTTCAATATCTGCATCTGTCAACTCAGACTTACATCCCGTTAACGCCAATAATGAAATAGCCGCTAGCCCTAAAAATATTTTTCTCATGTGTTCTTTATTTTAAAATCATTTTACTTAATAATTGCCCTGCAGATTTAGGGTCTGCTTTCCCTTTACTTTTCTTCATTAATTGTCCCATAAATAGGCCCATTAATTTTTTGTCCCCTGCTCTAAATCTTTCAATTTCATCTGGATTTTCGTTGATAATTTCTACAATAAATCCAGCTAAACTATCTTCATTCGCGTCTAAGATCCAGTTATTTTCAGCAGCTATTTCGTCTGGTAATTTATCCACATTTACTAACATCACAGGGAATACTTTTTGACTTGCAATAGAATTTGAAATTTTTCCTGTATCAATTAAATTTACCAATGCAGCCATTTGTTTACCACTAATTGGAAACTCATTAATTTTTACTGCATGTTCATTCAAATAGGATTTAATTTCTCCCATCAACCAATTGGCCGCTCCTTTATAATTTTTGGTATGTGCGACCATGGTTTCAAAATACAAAGCAATTTCTTTTGTGTCAATAATGTTATTGGCATCATAATCTGAAAGCTTTAATGTCTGGGTATACTTTTCAAACAAGAATTCAGGTAATGGTGGCATTACCTTTTTAAGTTTATCAATGTGTTCTTGTGTAACTCTTATTGGTTGTAAATCTGGTTCGGGGAAAAAACGATAATCATTAGCAGCTTCCTTGCTACGCATAGCCGTAGTGTTTCCTTTTATGGCATCATAATTTCTAGTTTCGGAAGGAATATCGTTTCCTTTTTCAACTTCTATAATTTGTCGTGTAATTTCAAATTCAATCGCATTTTTAACATTTCGAATGGAATTCATATTTTTCACTTCCACCTTGCTTCCAAATTCCTTACTACCTTTTAGCATTACAGAAATATTGGCATCACAACGCATACTACCTTCTTCCATGTTTCCATCACAGATATCCAAATAACGAACTAGTTTTCTAACTGCGGTCACGTAATTATATGCTTCTGTAGAATCTGCAATTTCTGGTTCTGAAACGATTTCAATCAAGGGTACTCCTGCTCTATTTAAATCGACCAAAGTATTGAATGGGTCAATATCATGGATAGATTTACCGGCATCTTCCTCCATGTGGATTCTTGTCAATCCAATTTGTTTTGTTTGCCCATCTACCGTTTTAATATTTACCATTCCACCGGTACAAATTGGGGTAGTATCCTGCGTAATTTGATATCCTTTAGGTAAATCTGGATAAAAATAATTTTTTCTGGCAAAATATTGATTTTCTGTAATATCACAATTACAAGCAATTCCCATTTTAATTGCATAATCTATAGTAGCCTTATTCATTTTTGGCAAAGTACCTGGATGTCCTAATGTGATAGGACTTACTAAGGTATTTGGTGCTGCGCCATATAAATTTGCATCACTAGAATAAGCTTTAGATTGCGTCAACATTTGCGCATGCACTTCTAGTCCGATTACTGCTTGATATTTATCTCTAATTTCTTTTGAAAGTTCCATATTTACTTATGCACTTGCGATTAAATCTTTCATTATTATGGTCATTTTTGGCTCTTGTTTAGCCGCAACCGCAATAATTTCTTGTACGTTCACTTTTTTAATTTTCCCTGGCACCCCTAAATCTGTAATAATAGAAATTGCAAATACTGGGATATCCATATGTCTTGCAACTATCACCTCAGGAATAGTAGACATTCCTACTGTATCACCACCAATAATCCTAAGGTATTTATATTCTGCAGGTGTTTCTAAACACGGTCCGGTGAGACCAACATATACGCCTTCAGACACTTTAATATCGTGTTTATTCGCGATTGATTTTGCTTTACTGATTAACGTTTTATCATACACGTCACTCATATCTGGAAAACGAGGTCCCAATTCATCTATATTTTTACCAATTAATGGATTAGAAGGAAATAAATTGATATGGTCATTAATAATCATGATTTCCCCTACTTCATAATCAGGATTCAATCCTCCTGAAGCATTGGAAACAAATAATTTGTGTACGCCTAACATTTTCATTATTCTTACAGGAAAAGTGATCTGTTCCATAGAATATCCTTCATAAAAATGAAATCTACCTTGCATCACCATCACATTTTTACCGTTTAGCTCGCCAAATATTAGACGACCAGAATGACTTTCCACCGTAGATACTGGAAAATGAGGAATATCGGCGTAATTGATTTCATATTTAATATCAATTTCACTTACTAACCCACCTAAACCTGTTCCTAAGATGATACCAAATTCGGGTTTAAAAGGTGCTTTATCGTGTATATAATCAGTAGTCTCTGCTATTTTCTTGAACATATTTTTTTAAAATATCTTTAAATTCTTTTCCTTCATCAATCACCACTTCAATCTCTTGATAAAACCATGGTAAATCATTCGAATCTTCTTTTAAATGATTTGATAAAAGACGCATGGCATCTTTTTCTGTGGTAACAATTTTAGGCGATTTATCCGCAAATTTAATCAATAAATTATAAATTTCCCCCATGTCTTTTTCTTTAAAAGAATAATGGTCCGGAAAGTTGAAATGTTTGAGTATTTTATGGGATTTCTCTAACTGTGACAATAAAGGCTCAGGCTTGGCTATACCTGTAACTAAGATAATATTTTCATCCTTTTCATTAAAGTTATTAAATTTTGTTAAGGGTTTAATCTCACCATATTTTATCTGAGAAAAAAAAACTTTTTGACTGGCTTTGGGTTTAATTTTTTGAATAATGTCCTTCTTTTCTTTTGGACTTAAAACTGGAGATTTCGTGACTACAATAATGTCGGCCCTGTTTTTGCCATTTCTTCTCTCCCTTAAATTACCCATAGGTAAAACAAAGTCATCATAAAACGGATCGCTATAACTGGTTAAAAGCATATTAAAACCCGGTTGAATAGCCCTGTGTTGATAAGCATCATCTAATAATACTAAATCCACCTCTGGACGGTTCAAACATATTTCACTCACCCCGTGCACCCGATCTACATCCACCGCTACTTCAATGGCATTGCCAAATTTATGGTAAAACTGCATAGGTTCATCTCCAATAGTTAAGGCAGATGATTTTGAGTTTCCCAATTGAAAACCATATTGTTTTCGACCATAACCACGACTTAAAGTACTTATTTTATTGTCGTCTTTAAACATTCTTATTAACAACTCAATATGGGGTGTCTTACCGGTTCCGCCCATGCTTAAATTTCCGACATTAATTATCGGTAAACTAAACCTAAAACTTCTTTTTATTTTTCGATCATATAACCAATTTCTACTGGAGGTAATAATAATATATACCAAAGTAAAAGGAAACAATAAAAATCTCAGGTACTGCATAAACTTCTATTTAAATTGGAGAAAAAGTCGTTAAAATATGGTTCAGTTTGGCATCCATTTCATCTTCTGCGTCTAACCAAATAATATGATAACCTTGTTTTTCCATTCTTCGGAACCAAGTCATTTGTCTTTTTGAAAATTGATGAATAGCAGTATTTAAACCTTCAAAAAGTTCCTTTTTGTTTATGTTTTTTTGTAAATATTGTCCTACCCACTTATACTCTAAACCATAATAATCAAGCGCTTCAAAAGGCAAGCCATTTTTAACCAAATTCTCCACTTCTTCCACTAAGCCATTATTCAATCGTTCACTTAGTCTACGGGTAATTTTCTCTCTTCTTAATTCTCTACTGATGTCCACTCCAAAAATGGTGTAATTTATTTTAGGATACACTGGTTTTTTCCAATTAGGATTCTCCTTAATAAACTGATCAATTTCAATAGCTCGTATTGCTCTTGGTACCGTATTATTGTCGAGTGTATCTTTTAATTTAGGATCAATTTTAGCCCATAATTCTTGAATTTCGGCATTAGAGAATGCTGCCAATTCATTTCTTAAGTCTCTATTTGACTCTATACCAGTATAAGTATTCCCTTTTAATGCTGTTTCGATATACAAACCACTACCTCCAACTAAAATTGGCACTTTTTCTTTTTCAACAATCAGGTTATAGGCATCAATAAAATCAGATTGATACTCCCAAATATTATATTTATAGCCTGGATCACGAATGTCAATCAAATGGTGTGGGATTTGTACGCCATTGATATTGAACTCCTCTAAATCCTTCCCCGTACCAATATCCATTCCTCGATAAATTTGACGAGAATCGGCAGAAATAATTTCCCCTTGCACAAACTGAGCAAGCTTGCACCCCAACTGTGTTTTACCAGAAGCTGTAGGACCTAATATAACGATTAAATCACTCAATTATAAACGGTTATTTAATGTTTCACAAACAGATTGAAGAATAGGATATGCTGTTTCCGCCATTTTATTTATTTTATCATCTAGGCAAGGATTTATCTCCACAAATTCTACACATTTAACTTTTTCTAATGCGGCAAAATGATTAACAAAATAGTTAGCTTCCTCTGGTGTTAAACCATTTTCCACTGGTGTTCCTGTCCCTTTAGACACGAGTATACTATCCATAGAATCGACATCAAATGAAATATAAATGATATCACAATCTTTTAATAAATTCTCTACTTGACCAGCGACCCATTCTTTGGATTTATCGCGAATTTCTTCTACCGTAAAGTTTCTAATATTTTGTGCTTTAAGAAAAGCATCTTCTGGTGCTTCTGTATCTCTAACTGCAATAAAAATCAAATCTTCTGGATTTACTTTTGGTGCAATACCTCCCATATTTTTTAAAGACTCCCAATGTGCCAAAGTCTCATCTTTCACTTCGTTGATTTGAAAATCAACATTGTCTGCTGCCAAAGCAGTAGCCAGCGGCATACCGTGCACATTACCACTTGGTGTGGTATAAGGTGTATGTAAATCAGCATGCGCATCAATCCAAACAACGCCAAGTCTTTTATTTGGAAAAGCCGCCTTAATTCCTGCAATGGTACCTCCTGCACTAGAATGATCTCCAGATAGAACTAATGGGAAATCTCCATCCAGACTAGCTTGTTTTACGGCATCCATGGTACGTCCAAATATTTTTACAATACCATCAATTCGTTTTGCAAATGGAAAATTAGTCGGCAAATCAAGCATTTGATTTTCAAGTGCTATTTCATCTATTTTAAACTGACTAAAAAATTGATCCTCTTTTGTTCGGGAAACTACTTTTAAAGCATTTACACCTAAACTAGCTCCTCTAGTTCCAGCTCCTAATTCAGAATTATTTTCAATTATTTTTATCATACTGCAAATTTATTAAAAACACAATATTAAAAACAATTAGCCAAACATATTTTAAACACTTCAAATTTAAATTCTATATTTGTTGTAAATCATCATCTATATGAAAAAATTAATATTTTCTCTATTTCTAATAGGGCTTACAATTAGTAGTTGTAAAGAGTCTAAGATTCAGCAAGGAGAAATTGAATATGAAATTTCGTATCCTTATTCAGAATTGAGTGGTATTATGGATGTAATGCTACCCAAAAAAATGACCGTTAAATTTAAAGGAGACAGAATGATAGCCTCTATTGAAAAAGGTAAAATTTTTAGAACAGACATCATCTCTACTACTATTAAAAAGCATTTAATGATGCGATTGGATTTTGGTTCTGAAAAATTAGAAGCTGATTTAAACAATGACGATTTAAAAAGTCTAGCTACCAATCAGACACAATTTGAAAATTTAGGTGTAATTAGAAAAGATACTGTAGCTGGATTACAGGCAACTTTTTATAAGGTGAAAAGTGCCAATGATAAAGTTGGAGAGTTTGAAACTGCTTTTTCTAACAATTTAACCATTGAAAACACAGAATGGTTTACTTCGTATAAAGACACAAAAGGTATCCCTCTAATCTACATCATTGAAAGATATGGCGTAATCATGCATGTTAGAGCTTATAAATTTAAGCCCCGTGAAATTAGTGACAGTGAGTTTGAAACAGAAAAGAATTTCAAATCTGTTTCTTATAAAAGTTACGAAAACAAAGTGAACGAATTATTTCAATTAATCATTGAGGATTAATTGCGTTATTTTCCAAATTGATTCCTACGATAGATTGCAGCATTTTTTAAATGCTGACCATAGGTACTTGCGAAGTTATGTTCTGAAGTACCATCTCCTACAGCACACATAAATATATAGTTATGTTTTTCATAATTTAAAACGGCATCAATTGCTTTTTTAGAAACTAACAGGATTGGTCCTGGCGGTAAACCTGCGTATATATAAGTGTTATAAGGACAATCTCTATCTCGGTGCTTAAACAAGAGACGTTGTACCCCATTTAATTCATCTCCCCAGCAAAATTTGAAAGTTGGATCAGATTCTAACTTAATACCTCTTTCCAGTCTATTCAGGTACAAACCTGCTATGATAGGCCATTCATTTTCTAATTTACTTTGCTCAGACATTACAATAGAAGCTAGTGTAGCAACTTGAGATTGGGATAGATTTAACGACTTTGCTTTTGCCAAACGTTCTACATTCCAAAACTCTTTGTATTTAGTGGCCATAAAGGCTACAAATTCTTCTGGACTGACATCCCACTCCCCTATTTCATAAGTGTCAGGCAAGAAAAGAGAAATAATAGTTTCTTCCTTAAACCCATACTTTTCTAATACCGCAGGAGATAAAATATAATTTACTAAAGTCGCAGAATCAGCTTCTATACTGCCCGCGATTTTACTAATCATACTAGGTATATTTTGAGAGTAAGTAAAAGCAATTTTCACATTTTTCAATTCTTGGTTTCCATTTTTGATGGCATAAATAACATGCTTTAATTTTTGGCCATTGTGAAAACTATATTTTCCGGCTTCTATATTGGCATCATTTAAACCAAATTCATTAGCATATTCTTTAAATTCTGCATTAGACGCAAACAAATGCTTATCCACCAAAGTTTGTCCTACAAGCGCTAAATTAGATTTAGAAGGAACAAAAACAATCACATCTTCCGCTGTATCTAGTTTTATTTTACTAAAATGTTTATGGTATTTGGGGTAAAATATAAATGCTATGGCTATTAATGCCGACAGTAGTAGTACTACAATAATTTTTTTCATTTAAATAGTTTTTATATAGGTCAACAATTGGTATTCTTTTAATTGATACTGATAAGCTTCTACAGGGGAATTACTTAGTTGATAACCTGCATTTTTAAAGACCCTTATGGAATTTAAATTATTGGCTAATATTTTTGCTTTTAAACAGTTGATTTTAAACTTTTTTTTGGCAATCTTTTCAATCTCTAGCAATGCTAATTTTGCATAGCCTGAGTTTCTATGGTTTTTATCTATTAATATCCCCACACTGACTTGGTGTTTTACTTTTATATATTCAAAAAAATCAATACAACCCACTACAGTTCCCTCTGCTAAGACTACCATAAATCGCTCTTGCTCATCTTTTAATAACTTTGGAGGATTAGAGACAAATGCTCCTATTTCAGCTTTAGTATACGGTTTAGTCAGCCCACTATACACCCACATTTCTCTATCATTTTCCCAACCAAAAACAAGCGTTTCATCCCTTCTTTCGACTCCTCTAAAATGAATAGTTACTGGTGGAATTTGATTCATCCTAAAGCCATTTCACCTTCAAAAACAAACTTAGCAGGTCCGGAAAGCCAAACATTTTCATATGCCTGATTCACTACCTCAAAAGAAACGGATAAATCACCACCTATTGCTTTCACTTGAATGTCTCCTTTATTTAGCTCATTCTCATAAGCAAAAGCTAAAGCACAAGCAGTTGCTCCAGTACCACATGCTAAAGTTTCTGCTTCTACCCCTCTTTCGTAGGTTCGAATGGCTATTTGATTTTTTGATTTTTCTTCGATAATATTTACATTCGTTCCATTAGGTTCAAATCTAGGATCAAACCTGATCCCCCTCCCAAAAGAATGGATGTCCACCTGGTGAATATCCGCTACAAATTGCATAAAATGTGGGGAGCCAGTATCCATAAAATAACCTTCTCCGTTCAAAGTTGGAAATCCTACATTTTGCATGTGCACTTTAATAATACCATCTGCTACAATTGCTTCATGTTCACCATCTATTGCTTCAAAACTGACTTTATTACCATTAAAAACACCAATATGCTTAGCAAATGAAACCGCACAACGACTGCCATTGCCGCAAAAACTTTGACTGCCATCCGGATTGTAAAAATCCATCTTAAAATCATAAGTTGCATGGTTTTCAATAAAGATTAATCCATCCGAACCAATGCCATATTTTCTATCACAAACCTGCTTACACCAGGCAATTTTATCTCCTTTAAAGGCATTTTTACGATTATCAACCAGCACAAAATCATTGCCTGCTCCTTGGTACTTATAAAACTTAATCATTAATCTTATTTGGTTTTGGAATATTCTTTAAATCTTTAAAATCACTAGATTCAATTAACTTATAATATTGTTTATTGTTGTAAAAATAATAAACCTGCTCATCTTTGTACATTCTAATCGGCTTTATGGGTAACATACCAAAAATAATTAATTTAGACTTTGAAAGCTTATACCCTTGATAGTTGATTGGTGACTGCCAATACTCCACCAATATTCTCTCTTTATGTACAACATCCACATCTAATAATTTCTGTAGCAAAGTATCTTCATTTTCTTTGGACAAGTAGATTAAATGAACAAAATCGGCACTTAGTTTTTTATCTCTTTTAATGCGTACAGTATCTTCATTTTCAATCTCCTCTTCAATATCCTCCTCTAATTTCAGAAAAATAGAATCCCTTTCTACGACCACCACATGCCCAGTAGAATCTTGTGCTACAAAAACAGTATCTGTTTTTCTAACTACGGTTTTAATTTCTACAGGAATTTCAACATACTTAGGTTGAATGATCGTATCCACTACCGGTTTGGAGATAATTTTTTTAATAATAGGTACATTGATACTTTGGCCAATGATGAAACCAAGTAACAATCCTAACACTAAAAATCCAATTCCAAAAACTGCTTTTTTCAAAATAAAAATATTTAGACAAAGTTAGGATAAAAATCATTTTCTAAAGAAAGAAAAAAACTAACTTTGCATTGTGCATTATGTTTATTCAATATTAGAAGAAATTTGGAACCTATTTATAGAAATGGCGCCTTATTTATTACTCGGTTTTTTAATAGCGGGGTTGTTACATGTTTTTTTACCCAAAACACTTTTTAAAAAACATTTGGGGAAACCAACCTTAGGGTCGATAATTAAGGCGACTTTACTTGGTATTCCTTTGCCTTTGTGTTCTTGTGGCGTTATTCCCACAGGGGTTTCTATTTATAAAAACGGGGCCAGTAAAGGGGCTACCGGATCCTTTTTAATTTCAACCCCACAAACTGGAATAGACTCCATGCTAATTACTTATTCTTTAATGAATATATACTGGGCAATAGCTAGACCTATAATTGCCTTGATTACAGGAGTATTGGGCGGATGGTTTATTGAAAAAACTACAGGTACATCTCTAGTTGAAGCAAAGGTAGAAACCGCAGTTGAAATAGCGCCTAAATTAAGTTTAAGTGAAAAGTTAAAAACCACTTATCAATATGCTTTTGTCGATTTTTTAAGTGATATTTCTCGACAATTATTATTAGGGGTATTATTAGCAGCGATTATTACCACTTTTATACCTGCAGATTTTTTAACCCAATTTGGCGACAATACCATCATCAGTATGTTGATTATATTGCTTGCATCTGTGCCTATGTATGTTTGTGCTACTGGTTCAGTCCCCATTGCTACTTCCTTATTAATTATTGGGGTGAGTCCAGGAGCTGTGTTGGTATTTTTAATGGCTGGTCCAGCAACTAACATAGCAACCATAACTGTACTTTGGCGTTCCATAGGTAAAAAATTCACTATAGCTTACGTAGCAGTTATTGTTATAGGCGCAATGAGCTTCGGTTTACTGATTGATTACGTTTTAGACCCAAGTTGGTTTGTTTTAAACGATATAGCTGCAGCACACCAACACGAACACCAATCTTGGATCAATATCATAAGTGGCTTGGTATTAATTGCCATGATATTACAGGTAGAATACAAAAAAATCTTCCCACAAACCTTAAAAATAGAAAAAATGGAAAAAGCGTATATAGTAGAAGGCATGACTTGTAATCATTGTAAAAACAATGTAGAAACAAATGTCGGTAAAATGGACAATGTAACCAGTGCTAAAGTAGATTTAGGCAACCATACCTTAATTATTGAAGGAGACATCACTGCCGATTCAGTAGAGAAAAAAGTAACGGACTTAGGCTATACTTTTAAAGGAGAAGCTTAAACGAAAAAAGCAAGATAATCTCTTGAGTTCAAAAGCCTCGATCTTTTTAAGTAATAATTATCGGGATAGTAGATAAACAAACAAGAACCATGTTTAATCCAATCTACCACTTTATCAAAGTTTTTATAAGGCATAGCAGGACAACCATAAGAACGTCCTAACATGCCGTTTCTATTTAAAAATTCATACGTTGCATATTCTGCGCCATGCATCACCACCCCTCTACTACTTGCGTTACTATTCGAGTACTCAACACCATCCAAACGTAAAGCTAAATCGTATTTTGAACTGTGATAGGTAGAAGTAGTCACATAAAAACCTATACTACTTTGGTGGGAAGCATTGGTATTTGAAAACTTATTGGCATAAAGTCCTCCAGAATTCTTTCCGTGAGATACAATTGACTTATATATAATTCGATTGTAGCAAATGTCAATGATAAATAATCGCTCTTCGGTAGATGGTTTTTCAAAATCTATCACCGTAAAAAAGCGTTCTTTGGACACTTTTCTTTTGCGCAATAAATTAAAATAACCCTTTGCTGCATACTCAAACGCAGTATAACTTAAAGTAGTATCTCCAAGGGTGTTGTATAACCCATGGGTAAAATTTAAAAAGTCTTTTTTTGCTTTAACATATACCGTATCGTTGGATAAACTAGCCACTTTTTCATTAAACAAACTACCACCATTTGAATTTGAAAAGCCACAAAACGATAAAAAAAATATACTTACAAAAAGAAAGCTTTTTTTCTTATTCCTTGCAATCATAAGCCAAATGTACGTATTTTCCATTATTTTTGTTTCCGTTTTAGAAAATACCTTAACCAAAATAAGAACAACGACCAGTTAATAACATATATGAGTATTGAAAAAGAAGTTGAAAAAAGAAGAACATTTGCCATTATTTCACACCCGGATGCCGGAAAAACGACCTTAACCGAGAAGTTACTGTTATTTGGTGGTGCTATTCAAACAGCAGGTGCAGTTAAAAATAATAAAATTGAAAAAACTGCGACCTCCGATTTCATGGAGATTGAAAAACAAAGAGGGATATCGGTTGCCACTTCTGTGATGGCATTTGAATATGGTGGAAAGCAAATAAACATATTAGACACCCCTGGTCACAAAGATTTTGCAGAGGACACGTATAGAACTTTGACAGCCGTGGATAGTGTTATCCTTATTATTGACTGTGCAAGTGGTGTTGAGGCACAGACAGAAAGACTAATGGAAGTCTGCCGGATGAGAAAAACACCGGTAATCGTATTCATTAATAAAATGGATAGAGAAGGTAGAGACCCATTTGATTTATTAGATGAATTAGAACAAAAACTGGACATAAAAGTGAGACCACTCTCGTGGCCTATTGGTATTGGGCACACTTTTAAAGGAGTATACAATATTTTTGATAAAAACTTAAACCTTTTCGCTGCCAATAAAACTAAGATTTCTGAAGAAATTATTAATGTGAAAGACATTAACGATCCTGAATTGAATGAAATCATTGGCGATAGTGCAACGGAAGTCTTAAGGGAAGAAATGGAATTGATCAATGGTGTATACGACCCGTTCGATCCAGAAGAATACTTGAGAGGAGATATTGCACCAGTATTTTTCGGCTCAGCAGTAAATAATTTTGGTGTCAAAGAATTATTGGAAGCATTTTTACGCATTTCTCCGCACCCTAGAGGTAGGGATTCTGACCATGGATTTATTAAACCTTTAGATAAAAACTTTTCTGGATTTGTGTTTAAAATTCACGCCAACTTAGATCCTAAACACCGCGATAGAATAGCCTTTTTAAGAATTGTTTCCGGAAAATTTGAAAGAAATACATTTTACAACCATTCAAGGAACGTTAAAAAGATGAAATTCTCTAATCCTACTTCCTTTATGGCACAAGATAAAAGTGTGATTGATGAAGCTTATCCAGGGGATGTAATTGGATTATACGATACTGGTTCTTTTAAAATTGGTGACTCTATCTCATCAGGAAGTGAAGCCATTAACTTTAAAGGAATCCCTAGTTTCTCTCCAGAAATATTTATGGAGTTAGAAAACAGAGACCCAATGAAGTCTAAACAATTAGACAAAGGAATTAAGCAATTAACGGATGAAGGTGTTGCACAATTATTTATCCAACAACCAGGTAATAGAAAAATTGTCGGTACCGTTGGACAACTGCAGTTTGAAGTTATTTCTTACCGTTTAGAACACGAGTATGGCGCCAAATGTGCATTTACCCCAAAACGATACTATAAAGCATGTTGGATGACCACCGATAATCAAAAGCAATTGGAAGAATTTATCAGAGCAAAAACTGTTTATATTGCAAAAGATAAGGACGACAATTATGTGTTTTTAGCAGAAACCCCTTTTTTATTGCAAATGGCACAGACAGATTATCCAGATATCACTTTTCATTTCACCTCAGATTTTAAAGTAGGAAGCTAATATTATGAATTTTTTAGGCCATTGTTTATTAACACAATATAATCCAGAGTTTATCGCAGGGAATATAGGAGGCGACCACTTCAAGGGAGACTTGAATAACTTCGTCGCCCTTCCAAAAGACATTCTAAAAGGGGTTACTATTCATAGGTTTATAGATTCCTATACAGATTCTGCAGAAGAAATTCATGCGGTAGCTAAAATTTTTCAAGACGGCGGCGTAAAACGCATATCCTACATTGCGAGTGATATTATTTTAGACCATTTTATCAGTCAAAATTGGAGTGCATTCTCCCCTATCCCATTAAATGATTTTATTCAAGACATTTACAGCTTGACAAAAAAAGAGTTGGGACATTTTCCTGAAAAATTCCATTTTATTTTTAATAAAATGGTAGAAAAAGACTGGTTATCCAGATACATAGAGGAAGATGGAATTGAATTAACCTTGTATAAATTTGAGCAAAGAATTCCTTTTACCAATAATTTACACGCTTCTTTTGCAGTATATAAAGCACACCAGGATCAAATAAATCGATATTACCATGTATTTATGGAAAGAATCATGACAGATATCAATAAAGAATTTAAATTAAACGTCATTTTACCATAATCAAAACATGAATATTCTTTTTTTAACAGATGGAATTACGCCATACGTAACAGGTGGAATGCAAAAACATTCCATGATATTGGTCCGTCTTTTATTAGACAGAAACATTAAAGTGACTTTGGTGCATTGTGGAAATACTGGCGCTTCAAGCTTTGAAGAAAATGTGGCCGAACAGTTTACTGCGGCTCAAAATAATTTATTGCATATTCAGTTCATTCCTTTTTTAGCGAAAGGAAAATTACCAGGACACTATATCATAGAGAATAAGGCTTATTCCAAAGCAATCTTTCATAAATACGAAGCGCAACTTGATCAGTTTGACTTTGTATATGCGCAAGGCTTTACTGGCTGGGAATTTGTAAACCAACCCATCCAACCAAAGGTATTGGTCAATTTTCATGGTTTTGAAATGTTTCAAATTGCAGCCAATCCAAAAGTACAACTCGAACATGCTATGTTGCGACCAGTTGTAAAACGCTTATGTAAAAAAGCGGACTATGTCTATTCGTTTGGTGCCAAAATTGACGACATATTATTAAAAATTGGGTTGGCGCCTCAAAAAATACTAGACCAATCCAATGGGATAGAATCGAAATGGATCAAACCAAATATTAGTAAAAACAATTTGCCTTTAAAATTTATTTTTATTGGTCGAAACGAAAGAAGAAAAGGCATAGAAGAATTGACCCAAGCTTTATTAAACATAAGTAATAATAACATCTTTAACTTTTCATTCACCTTTATAGGACCAATTCCTCCAAATAAAATTTTAACGAATAAAAACGTGGAATACTTAGGAGAAATTAAAAATCCCCACGTAATACAAGAACATCTATCAAATGCAGATGTTTTACTATGTCCTTCTTACGCAGAAGGTATGCCGACTGTTATTTTAGAAGCCATGGCCAATGGATTGGCAATTATTGGTACTGATGTTGGTGCAACCGCAAAAATGATTCAACATAATGGTCTGGTTATACCAGATTCTAGTCCTGAAAGTATTCAAAATGCCATGGTATCCATGATTCAAATGCCTGTTGAAGAATTGACAGCATTTAAAAAACAATCTTTAAAATTGGTAAAAGAACAATTTGTTTGGGAAAAAATAGCGGATAGTATAGTCCACCAATTGAAAGGTATTCAGGCATTGAATTAAAACAGAATTAGGGGAAGGCGTTTTCCAAAAACACCGGAAAATTATTGATATTATCCTTGTGTTTCTTTATCCATAAACCCAACAAACACTTCCCCGTTACATAAAAAAGTTTGTTTTGGCCCTTGCAGTTGATTAAAATCCAGATTTAAAAACTTTAGCTGCTATAAAATCCAAGGAGGGTACTGTTTTTACTACCTCACTTTCCTTATCATACTCAGTATTACAAGCAACACAAACCAATGTTAAAATCAAGATTAATCTATTCATATGCTTTGGGTTTTACGTGCTATAAATTATTAACACACTGTATTTCATAACGATAACAATATAATAAATATTGTTTACACTTAATTTAAAAGTTTTATTAAAAAAATAATCAAGACTAAAATAGCTATTTTTATACCCATAAAAATGTGCTTCGTCCTTTTAGTGAAGGGTGTTGAGCATAAAAAAAATATTTGATTAACAAAACTTTGTTAATCTTAAAAAAGTGTTAAATTGTGCATTTCTATTGCTAATTAAACTGTTTAACGTATCTTTGCGGAAAATTTGGCGTAAAAAGAAGCCGAATAAAAGTGAGTAGTTGTTGGTTAATTGAAGAAATTCGTGGGTGTTGAGTTTCATTTATTTTACTGATTTTCATTGACAAATAGCTATGAAACTCGAGTCAAAAATTGACTTGAGCAATAAAATAAAATGAATTTATGACATTTAAAGAATTAGGATTAAATGAAGATATTTTATCTTCAATTACCGAAATGGGCTATGAAAGTCCAACCCCAATCCAAGAACAAGCGATCCCTTATTTATTAGAGAACGATAGTGATTTAGTTGGACTTGCTTCAACTGGTACAGGTAAAACTGCAGCCTTTGGTTTGCCAATGTTGAATCAAATTGATGTTAACGTTAAAAACGTACAAGGTTTAGTAATCTGTCCAACAAGAGAGTTGTGTTTACAAATATCTAAGGATATGGAAAAATACGCAGCCAATGTAAGAGGATTAAAAGTTACTGCTGTTTATGGTGGTACGGATATCATCAAACAAATTAGAACCATTGAAAGAGGAGTACACATTGTTGTTGCCACTCCGGGTAGATTGGTTGATTTAATCAAAAGAAAAAAAGTAAACATTTCAAAAATTAAAACAGTTGTCTTAGATGAGGCTGATGAAATGTTGAACATGGGTTTCAAAGAAGATATTGATAGTATCTTAGAAGTTACACCACAAGAAAAGTCAGTTTGGTTATTTTCTGCAACCATGCCAAAAGATGTGGCACGTATTGCTAAAAACTACATGACTGATCCGTTTGAAATCACTGTAGGTGGTAAAAACGAAACCAACAAAAATATTGAACACCATTACTATTCTGTAAAAGAAAGAGATCGTTACAATGCTTTAAAGAGAATCATTGATTTCAATCCTGAGATTTATGGTTTAATTTTCTGTCGTACAAGAAGAGATACTGCGGCTGTTGCTGATAAATTAATGCAAGAAGGTTACAATGCGGAACCATTGCACGGTGATTTATCACAAGCACAACGTGACAGAGTAATGGAGAAGTTTAGAGATAAAACACTTCAAATTTTAGTCGCTACGGATGTTGCTGCGCGTGGTATTGATGTGGATGATATTACACACGTAATTCATTACCAATTGCCAGAAGATGTTGAAAATTACACGCACCGTTCAGGTAGAACAGCAAGAGCAGGTAAAAAAGGTGTTTCCATTGCATTAATCAATACCCGTGAAGGTAGAAAGATTAAGAGTATTGAAAATATCATTAAGTCTAAATTTGCTTTTCAAGAAATTCCTGCACCAGGTGCAATTTGCGAAAAACAATTATTACACTTAGTAGATAAAATTACTGAAGTAGAAGTAAACGATAAAGAAATTGAAAAATACATCCCTTCTGTAATGGAAAAATTGGGTGAATTTACAAAAGAAGAAATCATTACTAAATTTGTTTCTGCTGAATTCAATCGTTTTTTAAATTATTATTCAAAAGCATCTAACATCAATGCAAGTCAAGACAGAAATGCAAGAGATGATGATGGCGGAAGAAGAAATAGTAGAGATAGAGATAGAGGCGAAAGAAGTGACAGAGGTAGCAGAGGCGAAAGAGGTGAAAGAAGCGATAGAAGTTATGACAATTCTAACCAACAAAGATTTTTTGTTAATTTAGGAAAGAAAGATGGCTTTAATCATGGTGCATTACTAAGATTAGTTTGTGACAGTGCAGGTTTATCAAAAACTAACGTTGGGAAAATTGATATTTTAAATAATTTTTCCTTTTTTGAAGCAGATAACGCACACACATCAACCATCATTGATGCATTAAAAAGTGTTGATTTCGAAGGGAAAGAAATGAATGTTGAAGTAACCAATTCTGGTTCAAAATCTAGTGGTGGCGGAAGAAGTCCAAGATCAGGTGGTGGGGAAAGAAGAGAGTTTGGTAAAGGACGAGATAGCAGAGGCGGAAGAAGCGGTGGAAACAGTGGAAGTTCAAGTAGAAGATCATATAATAGATAATAAAAGATAAAAAGATAATATGGAAATTAGAAACATTGCCATTATAGCCCATGTCGATCACGGAAAAACTACCTTGGTTGATAAAATGATTGAAGCTGGCAAAAACCCTATTAAAGGAACAAGCGGTGGAGATTTAATAATGGATAGCAACGATCTTGAAAGAGAACGTGGAATTACCATTACTTCAAAAAACGTATCTGTTTTTTATAAAGACACTAAAATTAATGTAATTGATACTCCTGGTCACTCCGATTTTGGTGGTGAAGTAGAAAGAGTATTAAACATGGCAGATGGTGTTTGTTTATTAGTGGATGCTTTTGAAGGTCCAATGCCACAAACTCGTTTTGTATTGCAAAAAGCTTTAGAGTTAGGTTTAAAACCATTATTGGTAGTAAACAAGGTAGATAAAGACAATTGTACACCGGATGAAGTGCATGAAAAAGTATTTGATTTAATGTTTGAATTAGATGCAACAGAAGATCAATTAGAATTTGAAACTGTTTACGGTTCAGCTAAAAATGGTTGGATGAGTAAAGATTGGAAAAAACCAACGACAGATATTAATACTATATTGGATGTAATCTTAGATTATTTTCCACCAAAAGTAATTCCAGAAGGAAATACACAATTATTGATCACTTCTTTAGATTATTCTTCTTTTATTGGAAGAATCGCTATTGGAAGATTGACTAGAGGTACTTTAAGTGCAAACCAAAATATCATGCTTGCTAAAAGAGATGGTACTTTACAAAAGCATAAAATCAAAGAAGTATTTGTATTTGATGGGATTGAAAAAAGAAAAGTAGAAACGGTACAACCAGGAGATATTTGTGCGGTAACTGGTATTGAAGGATTTGAAATTGGAGATTCAATTTGTGATTTTGAAAATCCTGAACCTTTAAAGTCTATTGCGATTGATGAACCAACAATGAGTATGTTGTTTACCATTAACGATTCTCCTTTCTTTGGTAAAGAAGGAAAATTTGTTACTTCTCGTCACATTCACGATAGATTACAAAAAGAATTAGAGAAAAACTTAGCCTTAAAAGTTGGACAAACTGCATCAGCAGATAAATGGATGGTTTTTGGTAGAGGTGTAATGCACTTGTCTGTATTGTTAGAAACAATGCGTAGAGAAGGTTATGAAGTTCAAGTTGGACAACCACAAGTTATTTTCAAAGAAATTGATGGAAAGAAATGTGAGCCAATTGAAGATTTAACGATTGATTTACCGGAATCTTTTTCTGGAACTGCAATTGATATTGTAACAAAAAGAAAAGGGGAAATGGTCAGCATGGAACCAAAAGGTGAACGTATGATTTGTAAATTCAAAATTCCTTCAAGAGGTATTATTGGATTGAGAAGTTATATGTTAACACAAACTGGTGGAGAAGCAGTAGTTACACATAGATATGTTGGATATGAATCTTACAAAGGAGATATTCCTGGTCGTATTAATGGTTCTTTAATTTCTATGGAAAATGGAAATAGTATTCCTTTCTCATTGAACAACTTACAAGATAGAGGTCGTTTCTTTATTGAGCCGAACATGCCTATTTATGAAGGACAAGTGATTGGAGAAAATAGTAAAGCCAACGATTTAGTTGTAAACGTTACTAAAACCAAACAATTGACTAACATGAGAAAGTCAGGTACGGATGCAAAAGTAAGAATTGTACCACCAAAATTATTTTCATTGGAAGAAGCTTTAGAATATATTCAAGAAGATGAATATGTAGAGTTAACCCCTGAAAGCATTAGACTTAGAAAAATTTACTTGAAAGAAAACGAAAGAAAACGTTCTGGTAAATAAGCACATGTTCAAAACTGTGTTGAAAAAATTAAAAGACGCCCTTAATCAGGCGTCTTTTTTGAGTATATTTGAGTATCAACTGTAATAATTTTATATGTTAGAAGATGATGAACAATTTGACTTAGAATTAGATCGATTTGAAAAAATGGTTAAAGATGGTAGTTCCTTCTATTTTGAACCAGATAGTTTAGAAGATATAATCGACCATTATATTGTAAAGAATAAGATTAAAAAAGCACTTTATGCGGTAGAATTCGCCATGAATTTGCATCCTGCTGCTTTGTTCTTTAAATTAAGACAAGCGCAACTCTACTCTACTACTGGTAAATTAAAAGAAAGTTTACTCATATTACAACAATTAGAAAAACTAGATCCTGATAATCCGGAAATCTATCTAACCATAGCTTCTATTTTCAGTCAATTACGTGACCATTCTAAATCTATAAAATACTACGAAAAAGCACTAGACATTGAAAAATTAAGTGGCAATTTGGATGAAGAATCTATTGACATCATGCTTGATTTAGCTTTAGAGTATGAAAACAATAATGATATAAAAGGAGCCATTAGAATATTAGAAGAGCTTTTAATTATCTCACCAGATAATGAGTCTGCTATATATGAAATAGCCTATTGTTATGAAAGAATTGGTGATTTTGACAAATGTATTAGTTGTTATAAACAATACATAGACAACCACCCCTACTCTTTTACCGCTTGGTATAACTTAGGAAATATCTATTTCTTAAAGAAAAATATTGAAAAGGCTTTATGGGCATATGACTATGCCATCATTATTAATGAAAACTTTTCTTCTGCATATTTTAATATGGGGAATACCTATATGCAAATTGAGGAATATTCAAAAGCAATTGATTCTTATAAAAGTTGTATTGCCATAGATGAAGAAGATGATTTAGCTTGGTGTTACTTAGGTGAAGCATACGAGAGAATTGGAGACCTTGACAATGCATTGCAATGTTATAAAGATGCTTTAAAATTCAATCCTCAATTGGCAGATGCTTATGTTGGTATTGGAATTGTAAAAGATTTACAAGATAAAACAGCACAGGCCATCAGTTATTTTCAAAAAGCAATTTCTTTGCAACCTAATAATGATAATTATCACCATGTAATTGGCGAAGCACTTTATAAATTGGCTCGTTTCACAGAAGCTGAATTACACTTAGAAAAAGCATTACAATTAAATATTGCCTCACCAGATACTGCTGAAATTTTAGCAAAAATAAAATACGAATATAATATATATGAAGCGATAGACTTCATGGAGCAATTGGCTTTAAAAACTGAACTATCTATTCCAACCCAAATGTATCAAGTAAAATTGTTATGGGAAATTGGGGAACAAAGTGCAGCACTTAATATTTTTAAAAATAATTTAAGCAATAATAAAGAAAAAACAATCAAAGCAATTACCGATTGTTTTCCAGAATATAATTTAATCAAAAACTTTACAAAAATAATCAATCAAAATGGCGAATAATTTCGAGTTACCAAACATTCCAGAACGACCAATAAAACCAAGAAATCATGGATTAACTATGATGATGGATAAAGGTTTAAGTATCAGACAAACGGAAGACTTTATTAGTGCAAACGAAAACTTAACTGATATTGCAAAGTTAGGATTTGGAACAGCTTATGTTACCAATCAGTTAGAAGAAAAAGTCAAACTTTATAAAAAACATAATATTCGTCCATACTTTGGTGGAACATTATTCGAAGCATTTATTGCTAGAAACAAATTTGATGACTACCAACGTTTGTGTGATAAATACGATTTAGATTTATGTGAAGTATCTGATGGTTCTATTGAAATACCGCATGATCAAAAACTAGAGTACATTCGTGAATTAGCTAAATCTAGAACGGTTCTTTCTGAAGTAGGTTCAAAAGATGCTGGTATAATTATTAGTCCTGCCAAATGGATTAAGATGATGCAAACAGAATTAGAAGCTGGCTCATGGAAAGTTATTGCTGAAGGAAGAGAAAGTGGTAATGTAGGCGTATTTCGTCCAAATGGCACCGCACATACCTATTTAATCAATAAAATTATAGCTAAAATTAAACCCGAAGATATTCTTTGGGAAGCACCACAAAAAACACAACAAGTTTGGTTTATTAAATTATTCGGATCTAATGTAAACTTAGGAAATATTGCTCCAAACGAAGTGATTCCATTAGAATGTTTAAGACTAGGTTTAAGGGGAGATACTTTTTTCGAGCATTTACCTGAAGATGTTACTATTAATTTACGTCAAGTGGCAAAAAAGGATGGGAAAAAGTAAATCTAAAGTCACTTTATTTTTAAAAGGATGTGCCATGGGAGCAGCAGATGTTGTTCCCGGCGTATCGGGAGGAACCATAGCGTTTATTACTGGTATTTATGAAGAATTGTTAGAAAGTATTAGTAATTTAAACTTATCACTTTTTAAAACCATCAAAAAGAATGGCATAAAAGCAGCATGGCAACAAATTAATGGCAATTTTCTTTTAGTCCTTTTGTTAGGTATTGGGACAAGTTTATTAACCTTGGCAAAAGTTGTATCCTACCTTTTAGAACATCATGAAATTCCACTATGGTCTTTCTTTTTTGGATTGGTCTTGGGATCCGTTTGGCTAGTTGGTAAACAAGTAGAACGTTGGGATATTAAAACGATAGCCGCACTAATTATTGGTACAGCAGTGGCTTATTATATCACTATTTTACCGCCTTTTACGGAAAGTCATAATTTATGGTATATTTTTATTTGTGGATGCATTGCCATTTGTGCCATGATATTACCTGGAGTATCGGGTAGTTTTATCTTAGTATTGTTAGGAGCGTATGCAACTATACTAGAAAGTTTATCGAATCTATTATCGGGATTAAAAGCAATGAGTACCGAAATTATAATGGCAAATGGTTCCGTAATCATGGTATTTGCATTGGGCTGTATTGTTGGATTAATCAGTTTTTCTCGATTTTTAAATTACCTATTTAAGAGATCAAAAAATGTGGTCATTGCCGTGTTGACTGGTTTTTTAATTGGCTCTTTAAATAAAATTTGGCCATGGAAAGAAACCATTACCACCTTTACGAAACATGCAGGAGAGCCAAACGAAAAAATTATACCCTTACTTCAAAAAAATATTTCTCCACAACAATTTGAAATCAATCACGCAACTAGTCCTGAATTAATGTTGGTAATTACAATGTTTCTAGTTGGAATATTGATACTGATAGTTTTAGATAGATTCGCTCCAAAAGAGGATTAAGATAAGCAACCCTGCGAAAAAAAAAACGTTATATTAGTAGATAATAATGTTTTTTTTACCCTCAGTTCTATGAAAAAATATGCTTTTTTTTTATTAGTTGCAATTTTGTTTTCTTTTACATCTGGTCACCAATCTACTGGTAGACATATCATTCAATTTAAAATTAAGACCATTACCACATACGAAGAAGCAGCCAAAATTGATGCTTTTATGGGGACTCAAGATGGTATTTTAGCTTCTAGAACAGATTATATTGGTGAAACTTATTTTTGTTTTACAGACAAAAATAAGGACCTTACAGAAACTAATTTCAAAAATTGGATGAAAGAATTAGGCTATCAAATTGGTTGTTTTCATAAAACGGTTGATGGTGAAGGTAAAGCGGTAAATATGGACGAATTAGAAAAATGCGCAGAATGAAAAATTTATATTTATTGATAGCCATACTTTTCGCTAGCTTCACGAGTCATGCTCAAGCGGGAGGATATTGCGTACCTAATAATTCCCAACCTTGTTTTAATCCATGGTCTACAAATGATATGATTGATAACTTTTGGACCACTGGAGCAATAACCAATATTTCAAATTTAAGCTCAGGCTGTGCTACCAGTGCAAGTAATAATTATTCAAGTTTCATGGGTATGGTTTTAGTGACAGGACCCGGAGCAACGATTGGTCTTAATATTCAAGGTGCTGCTACAGGCGCAAATGGTCCTTGTCCAGGATCAGGATGCTTTGCACAAGGGTTTGCCGTTTGGATAGATTGGAACCAAGATTTGGATTTTAATGATCCAGGTGAAAAAATTTATGAATCTCCTAGTTCAGGTTTTCAGGTATATTCAGGTACATTTACGGTACCTGCTACTGCTATTTGTTCGGACTATAGAATGCGGGTCAGGTCAAGTTTTTCTTCAGCTGGTTCCGCTATTACTCCATGCGCCAACCAAACTTATGGAGAAACGGAAGACTATATTGTAAGGGTGGAAAACTGCTCTAGCCAAGAAAGAACTATTTGTTTAGGAAATACAGCTACCATTGATTATACGGCAATGTTGCCAGCTACTAGTCCAATTACAGTGCTAGTTTCACCAATGACGAATGTCAATATAACCATTCCAACAATTTCATTTAACCCTTCGGACACCACCATTTATATCGTTACATGGACTTCACCTGATAGCTCATGGCAAGATACTGCTAAAATTTATGTAAACACACCATTAAGTCCAACATACGCTGGTCTTGACGATACTGCTTGTGCTGCTACTTTTATGCCATTATCTACTAGTTTAGCAAATACTAACACCACAGGGTTTTGGAGCTTTAATTACCCTCCTGGCGTGGGTAGTGGATTTACATTCTTACCGAATATTTTGAGTTTATCCCCTACCATAGTCGCAAATAACCCAGGCTATTATACCGTCTTTTTTACAGAATCAGACACTGCCAATATTTGTCCTTCTGTAATAGATTCTTTGGTTGCTATTTTTTCAACAGAAACCCATACCTCTTTAAATGTAAATCCTTCTTGTAACGCTTATGCAGATGGCAGTATAAATGTTACTTCTTTTGGAACACTTGGTGCCATAGAATATAGTATTGATAATGGCGCTACTTTTCAAACCTCTAACTTTTTTGATAGTTTGAGTGCTGGCGTATATAATGTTGTATCCAGAGATGTTGCCGGTTGTTCATTTTCTTCTGTAGTTACATTAATAGATCCTTTATCAGTAGTACTAACGCTTTCCGCCGATACTACAGTTTGTATAAATGGAACGGCTACGCATGTAGCAAATGCTGTAAATGGTACCTTTTTTAATTTCAATTGGTCGCACACCGGATCTTTAAACTCTATTCAACCAATCTCTCCCCTAGCTGACTCTACGGTTTCTGTTTATGCATTAAATCAAAATAATTGTTCTTCCGATACATTGAATGTGACTACCTTTTTATACGACCCTATCTCTTTTACGTTTAATTATTCCGATACTTCCGTTTGTCCTGGTGACAATAACACAGCACTTGCTGTCAACCAACCTTTAGGCGGTTTAAATGGATATGACTATTATTGGACCGCAAATGGTTCTTTAGTAAATTCAGCGACACCTATTTATTCAGCGGTGCCAAATACACAGACTACTTATTGTGTTACTGTCTCTGATGCTTGTGAAACTACACCGGTAACAGCGTGTAAAACATATACCATGAATGATGTTCCTGTGGCTGATTTTGATGCCAATCAATATGAATCCTGTGCGCCTGGTATATTTGATTTATTTGTGACTACCACTCCAAGTTTAGTGGATAATGTGTTGTGGACTATTGGTGGTAAAAATTACAACAATAATAATGTAACGCACACTTTTGAAGAAGCGAATACTTATAATGTAACTTTATATGTAGAATCTTCTGAAGGTTGTAGAGATGAAATTACCAAATATGCTTTTCTGAAAGTTAATCCAATTCCAGACCCTGAATTCTATGTAACACCATCTCCTGCGACTATTTATAGTCCGGTAGTTGACCTTATTAATCAAACTACAGGAACCAATACTTACGCTTGGGAAATGCCTTCTAGTATCCCTTCCAGTTCATCATTAGTTAATGCAATTGCAACCTACCCTGAAGGAATACCAAATAATTACACGGTAAGATTAATTGCTACTTCCGATAAAAATTGTGTCAATGAAGTGTCACACGAAGTAATCGTGAAAAGTGATGTTATTATATACGCACCAAATGTTTTCACCCCTAACCAAGACCAGTTGAATAATAATTGGCGGGTATACATTGAAGGAATTGATGTTTACGATTTTAATTTAAAGGTATACAATAGATGGGGAGAATTAGTATGGGAATCTTATGATCCGGAAGCTACATGGGATGGCACCATGTTAAGTGGAAAACATGTTTTGGATGGCACTTATGTTTGGTCCATATCTGCTAAAGATCTTTCTTTAGATAATGTACATGAGTTCAAAGGAACTGTGATGATTTTGAGATAGTACCAAGCACTATGCTAGATGGATTCGTTTACCTAAAACCATAAATAATCAAGTATAGTGGTCCTTTTTACTGCTTAAATCTATTGGAATAATCTTCAGTATGTCGTGGTATTATGTGCAGAAAAAATAGCCAATATTTTGTATTCCTATGGCGTGTTGGAAATGTACTTACCCTTTAGAGCAGCATACCATTCCTTCTCTTACAGTATAAAATAGGTTTTATAAAATGGATATAGATCAATATTGTCGACCTCTTTTTTTACCAAAAGTCCAACCAATAAAACAATTATTTTATTAATCTCTCCTGGTAACCATAGGGTACCATACTATTATGGTAGACTAGGTGCTTTTATTTTGTTTCAATGAAACTAGTGGCAGCTTTTAAATTTTCGTAGATATTTAAAACTTTGTCTAATTGAGATATTTTCACCATTTTTTCTACATTGGCTTGTAATCCAGACAAGGCAAAAACACCACCTGCATCTTTACACAATCTATTCCCTATTAAGATAGCACTCAAACCTGAAGAATCACAATACTTCGTTTTGTTTAAGTCTAAAATAATAGAATTTACTGCATTTTTATTTATCAGAACCAGTTCACTTTTGAGTTCAGAAGCATTAGTGGCATCTAATTTTTCAACATTAGACTGTATAACCGTATAATTCCCCTTGGTATCTATTGTAAAATTCATATAAGTTTTTGGTTGTTGTTTACCAAATTTATTAATTTTTTTTAAATAGTATCTACCCTACACTTATTATTAATTATTTTATATTCGCAATAAAATATATTTGTGACGCACATTCAACCATTCAAAGCCATCCGACCAGTAAGAGATAAAGTACAATTGGTAGCTTCAAGGCCTTACTACGCCTACACCAAACGTATGTTAGCTGCAAAGTTAAAGAGTAATCCTTATACATTTATTCATATTATCAACCCTGAATTTCACAAAAAGAATAAAACCAAACCAAATACAAAAGGTAGGTTTTTACGTGTGAAAGAGCGATTTAATGAGTTTTTTGAAGAAGGAATTTTCCTCCAGGATGAAAAAGATTCTATTTATGTTTATAGACAAACCAAAGATGGTCATCAATACCTCGGTTTTATTGGCGGTGCTGATTTAAATGAATATAAAGCTGGAAAAATAAAAAAGCACGAAGAAACGATTACTAAAAGAGAAGCTACTTTTTCTAAATATTTAAAAACAGTTGGTTTTAATGCGGAACCTGTTTTACTTTTTCATAAACACCATGATGATTTAAACAGTTTATTACTTGCACAGACTAAGGTTAGAGCAGAATATGAATATACCACCACAGATAGAGTGAAACATGAATTATGGGTGATTGATGATGAAAATACCTTACAAGAAATTCAACATCACTTTAACGATATAGAAGAAACTTATATCGCTGATGGGCATCACCGTTGTGCTTCTTCCGCTAGGTATTTTGAAGAAAGTGAGATTAAAAGTAAAGTGAACCAGCATGCTTTGGCCTTTTTCATATCCGATCAAAAATTAAATATATTAGATTTTAACCGTGTAGTTAAAGATTTAAATGGTTTGAGTATTAAATCCTACTTAGAAATCATCAGTAATTCATTCATCATAAAGGAAAAACCTGGTAAAACTTATGCGCCAAAACAATCTGGAGAGATAAGCATGTATTTAGAGCAAAAATGGTATAGTTTAACGCCATTACCCGAACTCATCAATTACGAGCATCCTGTGGAGCGATTAGACACTTATATTTTAACCCAATTGATACTACAACCAATTCTAAACATTCAAGACTTAAAAGAAGATGAACGTATTGACTTTGTAAGTGGGGATAAAGGCATGAAAGGATTAAAAAAAGTGGTGGACAAAGGAGTTGCAAAAGTAGCATTTGGTCTATTCCCTATTTCTCCTCGTCAATTAATTGATGTAGCAGATGCCAATTTAATTATGCCGCCAAAATCGACATGGATTGAACCTAAATTAAGAAGTGGTTTAACTATTTATCCTTTAGAAACAGAATAAGATGGTACAAGAAGCGCTCAAACAATTAAAAGAAAATATTCCTGCACGAGTAACTTTGGTCGCCGTGTCAAAAACGAAGCCAAAGGAATTAATACAAGAAGCTTACGCTGCCAATCAACGTATTTTTGGCGAGAATAAGGCCCAAGAAATGGCGGAAAAACACTTGGCACTTCCCAAGGACATTGAATGGCATTTCATTGGTCATTTACAAAGTAATAAAATAAAATACATTGCCCCTTTTGTCAGTTTAATTCATGCGGTAGACAGTGTTAAACTTTTAAAGAAAATTGACCAAGAAGGAGCAAAAAATGAACGTATCATCCCGGTTTTATTACAATTCCATATTGCAAAAGAAGCGAGTAAATTTGGCTTTAATTCGACAATAATTGATGAAATGGTTGCCAATGATTTGTTTACCGCATTAAAGCACGTAGAAATTAGAGGTGTAATGGGAATGGCAACTTTCACTGAAAACGAGCAAGTAGTAAAAGAAGAATTTGATACCCTAAAGCACATTTTTGACACCTTAAAAAGTGACGTATTTAATAACGAGTCTTCCTTTAAAGAAATTTCTATGGGAATGAGTGGCGACTATCCAATAGCCATTGCCGCAGGGAGTACCATGATTCGTGTCGGCAGTGCAATATTTGGTAGTAGATAGGTTATCGATTTTACCTTCCTCATTCAGTTAACAACTTTCCATAAAACAGGAAAAATACCTCTGTTGGTTTTTAACTGGAGCCATAGTGTAATTAAATAACTTATTATGGTATTGCTACAAGCAGAACATGAAACGAGTTTTAACTAGTAGTTTTTTCTTTCACCATTAATTTTACTCCCCAAGTAATGCTTTGACTTCTTTTTCTAAAGTGCGGCCATACTGGTAACCATATTCAAATATTTCTTCAATTTTTTTTAAATCAAAAATACCATACTGACTCATGTCTGGTGGTTCTATAAACAAGGCACATTTTTTAATTTTTGGTCCTAAGTTATTGTTGAGCGCCAAATGAAAACTTCTATCCAAAATATCGTTCATATGAATGGCTTCCACTTCTTTTTTAATGGAATTAACATAAATGCCAATTACTTTATCGCATTTATTTAATATTGGATCAATTGGAAAATTATCGAGTACACCACCATCCACAAAATAGGTTCCCTTATAGGCAATAGGTTGAAAAACGACAGGAATACAACTAGAAGCCATTAATGACATAGAAAGGTTACCGGTAGAGAAATGTACAACTTCCCCTTTCATAATATCAGTAGCTGTGACATAAAGTGGAATTTTTAAATCAGAGAATACATTTTTCGGGAAATATTGTTTGTAAATATTTTCAAATCCCTTCATAGAAAACACACCTTGCTTTTTAATCAGAATACTAGAAAAATTGAAAAATTTTCCACTTTTAACAATGGCAAGTATTTCTTTAATAGAAAACCCTTTGGCATAAAACGCACCAGCGATAGCTCCTGCACTAGTCCCCGAAATAATAGTGGGCTGCACACCGAATTCTTCTAAGGCTTTTAGAATGCCTAAATGAGCAATTCCCCTTGCGCCACCGCCAGATAATACAATGCCTATTTTAGGTTTAGTTAGTACAGTTTCACTCATAGTTGATATCTAAGTAGCCTTAAGGCAGTATAAAATTAATAATTTAAGCTGAACAGCTTACACAAAATTAAAAATAGGACCAATTCTCCGCTAATTTAAAACTAGTCTACCTAGCCTAGATCTTCAGTAATAAATCACCGGAAAAACAGGGGCAACAGCGCACAAAAAAAAGTCAATCATCTGATATCAATGAATTAAAGTATTTAAAATTGCGCAAAAACATGATGAAAATAAATTGTTTTTTATAAATTTGTAATAGGAAAGCATACAAAAAGCCGACACTTTAATAGTGTTTAAAAATTCTAGGTAAAGTATCGTCAGATAACCTGTTTTATTATTCAATAAGCTGTCCGTTTAGCATTGCTTTTTCAAGAATACTAATATGTCATGTATGAAAAAAAAATATTTAATTTTATTTATCGCCACTGGAAGTTTACTTCTTCTCAGTTTTCAAGTATTTAAAAGTGGGTCGTTTTTATTACAATCTTCAGGTATTGTAATTGAAAATTACGTTGAACCTGATTATGGCTTAGGCGCTGGACATATAGATTCATTGCTTCCTTTTCCTGAATTTAAAGATGGCGACAGAACTCCTTTTGATTTATGGAGATACGGTGGAAAAGACAAATCCTCCTTTTCGAATGCAGAATTACCTATGGAATGGAACGCATGGTTAGCCTTTAATCAGGAGCGAAAACCTGCCTTAATGCATGACATTGATGCCTATATGCATTCAAGGTATAATTTTTCACAAGAAGCTTTTCCAGGAGTATTCATGTCTGGTGGCAGAAAGAAAATCATGAAGGGACCAGTTTCAAGACTACCAAAAGGAATTAATACCTATGAAGAACTTGCCAACCTAAGTCCTGAAGAGATTAAGTATAGAGATTTATTTCCATTTAAACCTTTAGCGCATCCCCTGGCCTCTACTGCACACATGGTCTTTCCTGATGCATGGAATAAAGCGCATCCTGAACATGTACGAATGGATTTAGACCATGACTATCCAGAGGCTTATTTACCAGAGTTTCCTGCGCCTATGTTTTTAACCACGCATAAAGAATTAGGGGATGTCACCAACGGAAGGGAAATTACATTTTCTAACTATTTTGAAATATTCAATGGGTTATTGACCCCTGAGCAGCTAGAAGGTTTAAAAGAATTACTAAGACCTAGTCCAACTGGATGGTTTAACCAGACAACACACAGGGTAACCGTTGAACCTAGTACTGGTGTGGCTTGCTTTTCTTGTCACGTAAACGGTCACACAAACGGTGCCTTTGAGTTAGCTCCTGATAGCAGACCTCAGTTGTCTCGACTACGTGTTGGTACACCATCTATGAGAGGTAACTATAACATGATGCAGTTTGCCTCAAAACGTTCCATCAGGAGTATGGACCATTTTGCTGAAGTAGAGGAGTATTTTGATGGAGACCCTGCAATGATGCAACAAATTGGACCCCGAGCAATTCAAAAAGTGGTAGCCAATAGAATGGGTGATTTTAATGCCATTTTAGATTTCCCTCCTGCTCCTAAGTTAGACGCCATGAATCAATTAATTCCGGAGAAAGCAACAGAGCAAGAATTATTAGGTGAAAAATTATTTAATGGTAAAGCCAAATGTATTACATGCCACAGTGGTCCCGCTTTTGTAGATGATTATTTGCACGACCTACAAGTAGAACGGTTTTATATTGGTAGACCTGAAGGGCCAATCAAAACTTTTTCTTTAAGAGGCATTAAAGATTCTCCTCCTTATTTACATGATGATCGGCTACCTACTCTAGACGATACCGTGGAGTTTTTCAATTTAGTATTGGGATTAAAGTTAACGAAAGTAGAGAAAGAGGCACTTACTGCTTATTTATTATGTCTATAATTTATTATAGTGACCAACTATTGAAGCCCAAGTTAATCATGATAATTTTTAATTCCCTCAAAAATATTTTTTAGAGTTTTCAGTTTTTTGCGTTTACTTCTGGCTTCATTTAGTAGGAAGTACATGGTAAATAGGATTTATTCAAAACCTATATTTCTTTTAACTCCCCTAGTAGCGCTTGTCTGTTTACCAAAAACATGACAGATACAACCCAACTAACTTCACTCGCTTATTTTTAGCAAGTGAAGTTTAGGGTCGCACAATATTGAAGAAATATAAAACTCTGGAATTTTAAACTATACGTACAAATGGTTTAAGCTATGCTATTACCTATCCAATTTTCATCAACGGATATCAACACCTATCCACTAAATACTATTTTTAGGTAGATCTATCTCCATTTTTATAGGGTATTAAATTACTGGTCGAATTACATACGTAAATCAGCATAACGCATCCTTTCCTTAATTATCGGCTAAATTATAGCGTAAAAAAAGACAAAAATCCTCCAAGAAAAGACCACTCCTATGTTATTTTACAGCGTTTATAAAATTATTCAAAAACAATTACAACGTCATCTTGATGTACCATTTCATTGTTCGATAAAACAACCACTTTAATTACGCCATCCATAGGTGCTACAACAGTACTTTCCATTTTCATAGCTTCGATTAAAAATAAGGGGTTATTTTTTTTGACTTTATCACCTATTTTGACAAGAATACCGGTCAGTTTACCTTGAAGAGGCGCACCAATTTCTTTTTCATTGCTGACTTTTCTATTGGTTTTGGTCTCAATATCTAAGCTTTCATTTTTCACTTGGATGTGTCTATTTTGACCATTCAATTTAAAATACACTTGACAATTACCAGCATCATCAGGCGCGGTAATATTTAAGAATTTAATGATGATATTTTTACCATGTGAAATTTCGACTAAAATTTCTTCATTTTGTTTCATACCGTAAAAAAAGGTCTGCGTTGGAATTACCCAAACATCTCCATTCACCTCATTAAATTCATGAAATTCTCGGTATACTTTTGGGTATAATTTAAAACTCAAAAAGTCTAAATCTGTTTTATGTTTACCAAATTCATTTTGAAATTCCTTAAATTCCTTATCAAAGTCTACCGGTTCTAGGTGTTCATTTGGCCTGTCGGTAAAAGCAACTTGATCTTTCAATATTATCGCCTGTAAAGCAGCTGGAAAACCACCATAAGGCTGACCAATATCTCCCTTAAAAAAGTTAATCACAGAGTCCGGGAAAGCAAAATCTTTACCTTTGGTTAAAATATCCTCTTTGGTATATCCATTACTCGTCATAAACATTGCCATATCCCCAACCACCTTACTTGAAGGTGTAACCTTTACCACATCACCAAATAAATCATTTGCTATTTTATAGTTCTCCTTAATGGTTTCAAATTTATCTTCAATACCAAGTCCTCTAGCTTGCGGTCTCAAGTTAGAATATTGTCCACCTGGAATTTCATTTTCATACACTTGTGCCGTACCTGCTTTTAACTCCGATTCAAATGGATAATACAATTCTCTTACGTCTTCCCAATAATTAGAAAACTCATTTAATTTTCCGATATTAATATTGTTTCCGCGCTCCTGTCCTTTTAACAAGTGCACCATAGAATTAAAGTTTGGCTGAGCGGTCAATCCACTCATGCTACTTAAAGAAACATCAACAGCATCTACCCCTGCTTCGATTGCTTTTAAATAAGTGGCAGACTGAATGGAGGAAGTATCGTGCGTATGCAGGTGAATAGGAATAGAAACCGTTTGTTTTAAGGAGGTAATTAATTTTTCTGCAGCATAGGGTGTCAACAAACCAGCCATGTCTTTTATTCCTATGATATGCGCCCCCATATCTTCTAACTCCTTCCCTAAGTCGACATAGTATTGAAGGTTAAACTTTTGTTTAGCCGGGTCCATAATATCCCCAGTATAACAGATACATGCTTCGGCAATACTATTAGTTTCTTCACGCACTGTTTTAATACTTAAAGCCATAGATTTGGTCCAATTTAAAGAATCAAAAATTCTAAAAATATCCATGCCATTATCTGCTGCTTTAGTAATAAACTTGGCCACTAAATTATCAGGATAAGCGGTATAACCAACCGCATTGCTACTCCGCAATAACATCTGGGTTAAAACATTTGGCATTGCTTCGCGCAATAAGCGCAAACGCATCCAAGGATCTTCTTTTAAGAAGCGCATACAAACATCAAAAGTGGCTCCACCCCAAATTTCCATAGAAAAAATTTCAGGATGATTTTTAGCAAAACTTTCGGCTACAGCCAACATGTCTTTTGTTCTGACTCTTGTAGCTAAAAGCGATTGATGCGCATCTCTAAAAGTAGTATCGGTATACAATACTTGCTTTTCATTTTTCATCCATTGGCAAAATTTATCCGCCCCCATTTCGTTCAACATATCCTTTGTTCCCCTTGGATACACATCTGACTTGTCAAAAGCGGGCACTTTAGGCATCCTAAAAGTTTTATTAGGATCAATAAATTTTACGTCGCTATTACCATTTACTATGGTATTCGCAATGTATTTTAAAGTTTTTGTAGCCCTATCTTTTCTGGCTTTAAAAATAAATAATTCTGGATGATTTTCTATAAAACCAACATTTTGTTCTCCATTGATAAAAACGGGATGTTGCACCACGTTTTGTAAAAATGGAATATTGGTTTTTACCCCCCTAATTCTAAATTCAATGAGTGCCCTATCTAGCCGTTCTGCTGCTCCTCTCAAAGTCCTTCCCCATGCAGAAACTTTCACCAACATGCTGTCAAAAAATGGTGAAATTGTAACCCCAGGGTATGAACTTCCTTCGTCTAATCGAATGCCCATACCACCTGCATTTCTATAAGCGATAATGGTCCCATAATCGGGTTGAAAATTATTTTGCGGATCTTCCGTCGTTATTCTACATTGAATAGCAAACCCTTGTAATTTTACATCCTCTTGATTAGTAATAAAAATACTTGGGTGCGCCAATTCCAATCCACTTGCAATTAATATTTGAGTTCGCACAATATCTATTCCGGTTACTTCTTCCGTTATCGTATGCTCGACCTGTATTCTTGGGTTGACTTCAATAAAATACATATTCTCTTCAGCATCCAATAGAAACTCTACAGTTCCGGCATTATAATAACCAACTTGCTTACCTATTTTAATGGCATAATCGTACAACTTTTTTTTAGTCTCGGGTTTTAAAGAAGGTGCTGGAGCGACCTCTACTACTTTTTGAAATCTACGTTGCACTGAACAATCTCTTTCATACAGATGGATTAAGTTACCTTGCTCATCCCCTAGTAATTGTACTTCTATATGTTTAGGATTTTCAATGTATTTTTCTAGAAAAATAGTATCAATTCCAAACGCTTTTTGTGCTTCATTTTTGGCTTCGGTAAAAGCCTTACTTAATTCTTCGTCTGAACGCACTACACGCATGCCTCTGCCACCACCTCCAGCAGCTGCTTTCACCATAATGGGATAGCCTATTTTTTTGGCTTCACTTAAAGCATTGCTGACTTCATTCATTTCAATTTGGCTGTCTTCAATAACAGGGACATCAGCAGCTCTTGCAATTATTTTTGCTGCTACCTTATCGCCTAATTGTGCCATAGACTCTGGTGAAGGTCCAACAAACTTAATACCTTCTTCTCTACAACGCCTAGCAAATGTTACATTCTCACTTAAAAAACCGTAGCCGGGATGAATGGCATCAATTTTTTGTTTTTTCGCCAAGAGAATAATTTCTTCAATATCCAAATAAGGTTTTAAAGGTTCTTCGTCGGGACCAATTTGATAAGCTTCATCCGCTTTATATCGGTGTAATGAATATCTATCTTCAAAAGTGTAAAGTGCAACAGTTCTAATTTTTAGTTCTGTCGCTGCTCTAAAAATACGGATAGCTATCTCTCCTCTATTAGCTACTAAAAGTCGTTTTATAGGTAAATCATGCATGTGTAATAAGGCTACTTTAAAATGAATAAATATGAAATTTTACAAATAAATAAATATACATAATTTATGGATACTTAATTCAGTCAAAAGATAAGCGTAATTTTTTTTATATAAATATAAGCAATCCAATAAAAGAGTATCATACCGTAATATGATAGTATTGTGTTATCATTTACCTAGGGTAAGATAAAAAATTTATACCAAATTTTAATCCATCACTTTCTTTAAGGGAGTAGGAAGAAACTTTCTCCCCCTTTTCCTTTGAGGCAAAAAAAAACTAGTAATTATAGCTTATTAAATTTCGCCTTAATCTCTTTCAAACACAAATTCCCAATACTACCTTCGTGTGTGTGTTCCACTTTTTTATCGGGTTTAAAATCACCCTTCATTATCTCTCTACCCAATTTTTGATAAGCATCTCGAAAAGTCATGCCCTTAAGCACTAACTTATTTACTTCTTCTACACTGTACAAGTAATCGTAGATATCGTTATCTAATATATTGTCCTTTATGATGACCTGTTGCAACATAAAATTACATACCTCTAAATTATCCTTCATGGTATCTATGCCAACCATTAAGTTTTCTTTTAACAATTGAAAGTCTCGGTGATAACCACTGGTCAAATTATTGGTAATCATCATAATTTCAGAAGGCATGTTTTGTAATTTATTACATTTTGCGCGCATCAATTCAAAAACATCTGGATTTTGTTTATGCGGCATAATACTGGAACCTGTTGTTAATTCTTTAGGAAAACCCAAAAAATTAAAATTTTGACTCATATATAAGCAGACATCTGCCGATAATTTAGACAAGGTTCCTGCTAAAGAAGCGATTGCAAATGCCGTGGTTTTTTCGAGTTTACCCCTACTCAATTGAGCGGCAACTACATTGTATTTCATACTTTCAAACCCTAATAATTCTGTGGTCATACTTCTGTCTATAGGAAAAGAGGTACCGTAACCCGCCGCCGACCCCAAAGGGTTTTGGTCACTTATTTTATGTGCTGCTTTTAACATAATTACATCATCAATTAAACTCTCTCCATAAGCCGAAAACCACAAGCCAAAGGAGGAAGGCATGGCAACTTGCATATGGGTATAACCAGGGATGAGTACATTTTTATACTTTTCTCCAAGCTTTAATAAGGTATCAAATAGACCAGAAGTCAAAGATATGATACGCTCTATTTCCTCCTTAACATACAAATGAAGATCCACTAGCACTTGATCGTTTCTTGATCGGGCCGTATGTATTTTTTTTCCAGCATCACCAATCAATTTTACCAATTCGAACTCCACTTTACTGTGAACGTCTTCAAAATTCTCTTCAATAGTAAAAGTACCCAGGTCTATTGTTTCTTGAATTTGTGCCAAACCAGATAAAATATCTTTTAATTCTAACTCCGTTAAAATATTTATTTTATGCAGCATTTTTGCATGTGCCACGTTGCCTGCAATATCATGTTTTGCTAATTTTAAATCTAAAATCCGGTCATTACCCACCGTAAATCGATCCACTAAATTATCTGTTGTATATCCTTTATCCCAAAGTTTCATTATGTATATTTTAAAGTAGTTGGTTAAAAATTTGAATGTATAATTGAATGCCCTCTTCTATTTCTGAAATCATAATAAACTCATTGGCACTGTGCGAACGAGAAGAAATTCCTGGACCAATTTTTACAGAAGGGCAGGTTAAAAGTGCTTGATCGGATATAGTGGGAGAACCATATGTTTTTAGATGCAATGCTTTTCCAGCTTTTACAATTGGATGTGTTACTGGAATAGAAGAAGAATTTAAGCGAAAAGAACGTGCTATTAAATTACTTTTTGTGTGTTCCTGCATTGTATTAAAAATTTCTTGATTGGTATACAATTCATTCACCCGCACGTCGACAACAAAATGACAAGTTGCCGGCACTACATTATGTTGCGCTCCTGCATTTATTTGCGTCACACTCATTTTTACCTTTCCAAGTGTTTCCGATTCATTTAGAAACTGATGGTTTCGCATCCAATCCACATCTTCTAATGCATTATAAATGGCATTTTCGGTATTTTCATGTGCTGCATGTCCCGAAACCCCAGTCGCATATCCATCCAACACCATTAATCCTTTTTCTGCAACTGCCATATGCATTTCAGTAGGTTCGCCAACCACAGCAAAATCTATTTTAGGAAGGATTTTTAAAATACTTGTAATGCCATTTTTACCCGAGATTTCTTCTTCTGCAGTAGCCGCGATTAGGAGGTTGTATTTTAAATTCTTTTGCTTATAAAAATGAATGAATAAGGCCATTAAAGAAACCAAACATCCTCCCGCATCATTACTACCCAGGCCATAGAGTTTCCCTGCTATTCTTTTTGCCTCAAAAGGATCGTTTGTATAAGCCTTATTTGGCTTTACCGTATCGTGATGAGAGTTCAGTAAGATGGTTGGTTTATCGCTGTCAAAGTATTTATTGCTTGCCCAAATGTTATTTTGGTGCCGATTGGTTTCGACTTCACGGTCCGTTAACCAAGCTTCAATAAGGTTAGCTGTTTGGTTTTCTTCTCCAGAAAAAGAGGGCGTTTGAATAAGCTTTACAAGTAAATCAATGGCTTGTTGTGTTATATTATTTTTCATGCTTTAAAGTATTAAGGTAGTACACAAGTACCCTTGATCACTAATCACTTTTGGGTTACCAATAATTACTTTATTCACATGATTATTTAAGGCATAAAAGCAATTTTCCATTTTAGGTAGCATTCCTTCGTTAATAATTTTCTTCTGTTTTAGACAAGCATAATCTTGACTATTAATGGTCTGAATTAAGGAATCTTCATCAAGGACATCCATCAAAACACCTTTTTTTTCAAAACAATAAATTAATTCTACATCATATGCATCACTCATGGCAACGGCAATCTCAGCAGCGACCGTATCGGCATTAGTATTTAATAATTGGCCATTTCCATCATGACTAAGCGCACAGAAAACAGGTGTGATATTATTTTCAAGAAACAAATTAATGGTCGTATTATTAATGGATACTACATCCCCTACCCATCCAAAATCAATGGGCGTTGATGGTCGTTTTGTAGCCAAAATACAATTGGCATCACTACCCGACAAACCAAGTGCATTACAGCTATACCCTTGCAGTTTACCTACTATTTTTTTATTAATTAAACCAGCATAAACCATTGTGGTGGTATCCAAATTATCGGAGGAAGTTATTCTCCGTCCTTCATTCATTATGGTTTTAATTCCTAATTTATCATTGAGTCTAGTGGCAATTTTCCCACCTCCATGAATTAGTATTTTATCTTGTTTAAGTTGTGAAAAATCCGTTAAGAAACTAGCTAATGCAGCATCATCATCAATAATATTACCACCAATCTTTATTACCACCAATTTATTTTTCATCTTGTAATAATTTTAAGAGAACAGCTTGTGCCGCATAGGTTCTATTATTTGCTTGTTGTAATACCAATGAATTTTCTGAATCGATTACCCCATCACTCACTACTACATTTCTACGCACAGGAAGACAGTGCATAAACTTTCCATTATCGGTCAGCTCCATTTTTTCACCTGTAATCATCCAATGTTCAAGCGCCATGCCTATTTTCCCGTAATCCGTATAGGACGACCAGTTTTTTGCATATACAAAATCCGCATCCATCAAGGCTTCGTCTTGGTTATGCAGCACTTTAACACCTGCTGTAAATTGTGGTGCTAAATCAAAACCTTCCGGATTTGCAATCACCAAATCTACATTGGAATTCCGCATCCATTCCACAAATGAATTGGCAACAGCTTGCGGAAGTGCTTTTGGATGTGGTGCCCATGTTAATACAACTTTGGGTTTAATCTTGGTTTTAACAGCATCTATAGTAATTAAATCTGCAAAAGATTGCAATGGATGTAAAATGGCACTTTCTAAAGAAATAACTGGGACTAGGGCATATTTAATGAACTTATTAAGTACTTCTTCCTCATAATCTCCGACTTTATCACGCAAGGAAGCAAAGGTACGGATGCCTATAATATCGCAATATTGAGAAATAACAGCAGCAGCTTCTTTTATATGTTCCTGGCTGCCCGTATTCATTACAGTGCCGTCTTCCAGTTCCATTTGCCAGCCATCCGCATTTATATTCATCACCATTACCTGCATACCTAAGTTCATGGCAGCTTTTTGCGTACTCAAACGGGTACGTAAACTTGGATTAAAGAAAAGCAACCCTAAGGTTTTATTTGCTCCAAAAGACTTAAATTCAAATGGTTTTTTCTTCAGATTTTTTGCAAGAGTGAGCAGCTCGTTGATATCAGTAATATCTTTTATTGAGGTGAATTTTTTCATATTCTAAAAATTTTCATGCTAGGATAATATTTCTTTTAATGCAAGGATAAAGGGTTGAATTTCCTCTTTTGATATCCCCAATGGTGGCAGGATACGCAATAAGTTAGGATTAGCAGAGGCACCTGTAAAAATGTGGTATTCCTTTAATAATTGGGCGCGTAAATCTCGGATTGGAAAATCAAACTCTATCCCTAACATCAGACCTTTTCCTTTAATTCTTTTAATGGCTGAAATACTTTCTAATGCATGGATGAGATATTCCGATACCGCTTTGACATTAGTCAAGATATTTTCTTTTTTAATGGTTTCCAGAACAGCAATACCTGCTGCACAAGCCAAGTGATTCCCACCAAATGTTGTCCCTAGCATACCTGGCTTAGCTTTAATTTTTGGATCGATAAGTAAAGCACCAATTGGGAAACCATTCCCAAAACCTTTGGCCATAGTAATAATATCGGCATTAATATTGGCATATTGATGGGCAAAAAATTTACCCGTCCGCCCCATTCCACTCTGAATTTCATCCAGAATAAGTAAAACACCATATTGTTTACAGGTTTCCGACAAGAACAAAAAATAGTCCTCTGTGGGCGCATCCAGACCTCCAACCCCCTGAATTCCTTCTACAATTACGGCACAAACATCTTCTGCTTTTAAGGCATTTACCAGACTTTCTTCTTCGTTCAGTACAATAAATTCAACGGGGAAGTTATCGGTATTAATTGGCGCCGATAAGTTTGCATTATCGGTCACATTCAAAGCAGCAGCAGTCCGTCCGTGAAAACTACCTTTAAATGCAATAACTTTCTTTTTACCGGTATGAAAGGAAGCTAATTTAAGGGCATTTTCATTTGCTTCTGCTCCACTATTACATAAAAACAAGGCATGGTCTGGATAAGCACTTTGTTCCGCTAGTTTTAAAGCCAATTCGTTTTGAATCGGCATTTGTATAGCATTGGAATAAAAGCCTATGGCATCCAATTGATCTTTTATATTTTGGGTATAAGTAGGATGAGCATGTCCAATTGAAATTACGCCATGTCCTCCATATAAATCTAAATACTCTTCGTTGCGATCATCATAAATATAAACCCCTTTTCCATTAGTCAGTGTGATGTCGAATCTCGGGTATACGTCAAATAATTTCATTCTTTTTGATTTTTTAGTGATAGCTTGCTTTTAGATTTAGTCCAGTATTTTCTTCTAATCCAAAAATGAGGTTCATATTTTGGATAGCTTGTCCAGCAGCACCTTTTAATAAATTATCGATTACGGAGGTTATGAGTACCTTATTCTCGATTTTTTGAACTTGAATTAAACAGTTATTCGTATGGACTACTTGTTTTAAGTTAATCGTCTTATTACTGATAAAAGTGAACTTATTATTTTGATAAAAATTCGAATACAAATCCATTAATTCTTCTTCAGACATTTCAGATTTAGTATACATGGACGCAAATATTCCGCGGGTAAAATCACCACGAACAGGAATAAAATTTATATCCTGCTTAAATTCCTTTTGTAAGGATAAAATACTTTCCCCAATTTCATTTAAATGTTGATGTTTAAAAGCTTTATATATGGATACATTATTATTTCTCCATGTAAAATGAGAAGTAGCACGCAAGGATTGTCCAGCGCCAGTGGACCCTGTGATCGCATTTACATGTATGTCGTCATTCAATAATCCAGCTTTTGCAAGGGGAAGTAATCCTAATTGAATAGCCGTTGCAAAGCAACCTGGGTTTGCAATATATTTGGCTTTTTTTATTTTAGATTGATTTAGTTCTACCAATCCATAAACAAAATCTTTCCCTTGAAAATTAGCATCCTTATCCAGTCTAAAATCATTACTCATATCTATGATTACTGTCTTGTCCGAAAATGAATTTTCGACTAAAAATTTACTAGAATTTCCGTGACCAAGACATAAGAAAACAACATCTACATTGGGATTAATTACAGCTGTAAAAACAAGATTATCCGCCGAAAATAAATCTTCGTGTATCTCTGCTACTTTTCTACCTGCCTGTGAAGTACTGTATAAAAAATTAAGCTGCACATTTGGGTGGTATACTAAGCAACGAATTAATTCACCTGCTACATATCCACCACTTCCTATAATACCTATTTGAATCATCCTTTTGCGTTTACATGTTTAAAAATTTGCATTGAATTTGCTAGAACCTTAGTAAACCCTTTAACATCCTCGCCGCTCCAGTTTTTATTAATTTCTCCATAAGCACCAAAATCAGGCGTCATTAAATCGTGACTAGAAGTTATGCCTTGTACGATAAAACGGTATGGGTGTAATGCTATAGAAACTGAACCAGAAACATTCTCTTGCGTGTCTTGCAAAAAAGCTTCAATATTTCGCATAACAGGTTCAAAGTATTGTGATTCATGAATAAACATTCCATACCAACTACCTAATTGTTCTTTCCAATGCAATTGCCATTTTGAAAGCGTATGCTTTTCTAAAGTATGGTGTGCTTTAATAATAATACTTGCAGCTGCAGCTTCGAAACCGACCCTTCCTTTAATTCCAATAATGGTATCTCCAACATGCACATCTCTCCCAATCGCATATTTGTTGGCTATATTTTCTAAAGTTTGAATGGCTTTTACCGGTTTCATCTCCTCACCATTTATACCTGAAATTTCGCCTTTATCAAATTCAATGGTAATTATCTTGGGCACAGTTTCAGTCAATTGACTTGGAAATGCTACTTCAGGTAAAGGTAAGTTAGAGGTTAACGTTTCTGCACCGCCAACACTTGTCCCCCACAGCCCTTTGTTGATAGAATATTGTGCTTTTTCCCAATCTACTCCAACCCCATTCTGTGCTAAATAATCTATTTCTGCTTTACGAGACAATTGTTGGTCTCTAATAGGTGTAATAATTTCCAATTCAGGCGCTATCAACTGAAAGATTAAATCGAATCGAATTTGATCATTCCCTGCACCTGTACTACCATGAGCAATGGCAGAAGCTCCAACCGTTTTAGCATAATTAGCTAAAGCAATGGCTTGGTAAATACGTTCAGCACTAACAGATAAAGGATAGGTATTGTTTTTAAGTACATTACCAAAAATCAAGTATTTAATGATATTATCATAATACGCTTCCGTTTCTTGGAGAGTAACATGTTGTTTTACACCTAGACGCAAAGCTTTTTCTTCAATTTCTATCAATTCCATTTCAGAGAAACCTCCCGTATTTACAATCGCCGAGTAGACCTCTACTTGTTTTTCATTTTTTAAATATTTAACACAGTAGGAAGTATCTAAACCACCACTGAATGCTAGTACTACTTTTTTATTTTTCATTATTGATAAAATTATTGAGTTTAGGAAATTGCTTTGCTTTTTTTTGGATGCGTATTTTTCTGAGTTTTAAAAATTTTGTGAATTTATTCCAAGTATGTGTTTTCCCTATATGATGAACTTTTCCTTTAGCTGGTATCGCTTTTAAATCGCAGACCATTCCGGTACAAATACACATAGTTTTATTGGTCCGTTGTAGAATATCATAATTATGACAACTGTTACAGCCATCCCAAAATTTTTCATCTTGCGTTAATTCCGAAAAAGTGACGGGTTTATAGCCTAGATTAGAATTGATTTTCATGACCGCCATACTTGTGGTTATGCCGAAAAGTTTAGCATTGGGATATTTTTGCTTCGATAAATCAAAAGTTGCTTTTTTTATGGCTTTAGCTAAACCTGTATTTCGGTAGTTAACGTGTGTAATGAGTCCCGAGTTAGCGACATACTTTTCGTTTTCCCAACTTTCAATATAACAAAATCCGACTGGTATATCTTTATCTAATGCAAGGATAGCTTTGCCTTCCTCCATTTTTTTTTGGATGTATTCTGGCTGTCGTTTAGCAATACCAGTCCCACGTACTAAGGCCGCTTCAGACATCATATTACAGATAGTTTCTGCATGATGAAAATGGCGCTTATCCGCCAAAGTGATAATTACATTCATGATGTAAAAGGTGCTATTTAAAAAGAAAATTGAAGTTTGATTTTTTTTTAATAAAATCCGTATAGCCAATGACTATGCATAAAAATAAATTAGGCTAAAATTCGCCTATTAGCACTCTCCATCCTAATAGAAATAGGAAGCAGCATATCTGTTGCAAATTGAATTTGCACCTTAGAGATTTGATATGTATTACTGTTTTTCAAGATGACAAATCTATTGTAAATTTTAGAAACATTGTATAAAAACAAATAATATGTTTAGATTTAAACACCTTATTACTTGCCTGTTATTCTTTCCTACACATTCAAAAAATGTTTTAAAACCCATTTTACCAACAAAACAATTGAAAAAGGAAATAAAAAATTGACATAAAAATACAAGTCTGATTTCAAAATGTATTAGGCGTATATTTCATTTGATTTTCTGTATTCCGAAGGCCGTTTCCCCATCACTTTAGTAAAAGTATTACTAAAGGTTGGTAGGCTATTATAACCAACCATACTACCAATTTCCGAAATGTTATGATCTGAATTCACTAAATATTCTAAAGACTTAAAAATTCTAAGTTGTGTGTAATATTTAATGTAAGACATGCCAAAATCTTTTTTAAATAAGCGATATACTGATTTGTCCGTCATGCTAAATTTAGCAGCTAGTTTAGGCAATAGATGCTCTTCATGAATGCTTTCTTTTAGGTAATTAACAATTGCTATTAATCTACCATCTTTTGGGTGTGGGAGCTCTATTGGTAAGGAAGTAGAAAATGATTCTTCTAAAATTGCTTTAAAAGCATTAAAAATGATAAATTTATTTTTTTGACCTGAGGTAATATCCCCTTTCCAATTCGCGGTAAATAACAACAATTCCATCAATAAATTATTGATGGGATAAATACCCTCTTTTTTATAAAAATCAGCACTATTTAAATTTTCAGGAAAATATATATTTTTCATGATTACTTTGGGAGAACTTGGATAAATAGCATGTTTTACATGAGATGGAATCCACATATAATGTCTTGCTGGTAAATAATACTCACTTGTATTTGTTTTAATAAACACTACGCCACCCTCAGTATATAAAAACTGTCCTTTACTATGACTATGGAGTTCAATAAAGTTTTCGCCCTTTAAATTATAATAACAAAATATACTTTTCGGGTCTTTATCTACTTCCGTTAAATAGTATTGGCTATTCATAATAAAATCATATTGAAAATTTAGTTTGTCCTAAATTAATAAATAATTGTCTTTTTTAAACAAATAGACATTAAATATCTTGCATAAATTGCCAATCGTTCTTAACAAAAACATAATACACCAGACAGATAAAAACCAAAATATAAAATATTTAACCCCACAGTCAATAAATAAAAACCGCTATGCAAAGAATTAAATACCAAGCCTATATAGATAAAATTCAGTCACCTGAAAAAGCTGCTTTATTAATAAAAAACCACCATGTTTTGGGGGTAAGTGGTTTTACAAAAGCGGGAGACAGTAAAACTGTATTGCCAAAAGTTGCAGAAAGAGCACTACATGAAGAATTAAAACTTACCGTATTGAGCGGTGCATCCTTGGGGTATGATACGGATGCAGATTTAGCTAAAAATGGCGCCCTTTATAAAAGAATGCCTTTTCAAGCCGACCCTACCTTAAGAAAATCGATAAACAACCATGAAGTATTATATGTAGACCAACACTTAGGCCAAACTGCGGACATGCTTCAAAACATTGATACTTTTAAAATTGATGTAGCCATTATTGAGGCTTTAGCCATTACAGAAGAAGGATATATAATACCTACGACCTCGGTAGGTAACTCTCCAATTTTTGCTGAGATGGCAGACAAAATCATCATAGAAATTAATGGTTCTTTTCCCAAAAGTTTGGCTGGAATTCATGATATAAAACTCTTAAAAAAACAACCCAACCGAGAAATTATTCCTGTTTTACAATCCGACACAAAAATTGGAGACCCATATATAAAAATTAACCCTGAAAAAGTTGTTGCCATTGTTTTTACAGAAGTACCAGATAGTCCAGCTATTATTTCTGCTCCTGACGAGAAAACAACTGCAATTTCGGGTCATATTCTTCAATTTTTAGACAAGGAAGTTGCGGAAGGAAGATTAACCGAGTCATTATTACCATTACAAGCAGGAATTGGAAAAACTGCCAATGCCATTTTATCTGGTTTTAAGGATAGTAATTTTAAAAACTTAACCATGTATTCAGAAGTACTTCAAGATAGTACATTTGAACTTTTTGATTCAGGAAAACTCATTTTTGCCTCTGCTTCTTCCATTACCATTACAGAATCATGCGCTGAAAAGGTTTTTAATGATTTTGATCAATACAAAGATAAATTGATGCTAAGACCGCAAAACATCAGTAACGCAGCGGAAGTTATCAGTCGTTTAGGCGTAATAGGTATTAATACAGCCATTGAGTTTGATATATATGGCAATGTAAATTCAACACACATTTCGGGTACTAAAATGATGAATGGTATAGGTGGTTCTGGTGATTTTGCTCGAAATGGTTATCTCAGTATTTTTGCCTGTCCCTCCATTTCAAAAGAAGGTAAGATTTCACATATTGTTCCTATGGTTTCACATACCGATCATACCGAACATGATGTTGATATTTTGGTAACAGAACAAGGATTAGCGGACATTAGAGGATTAGCGCCAACAGAAAGAGCTAGGCTAATTATAAAAAACTGTGTCCATCCAGATTATAAGGATCAGTTATTAGATTATTTTGAGACAGCCTACGCATTGGGCGGACATACCCCGCATATTTTACAAGACACCTTTAGTTGGCATACCCAATTAAAAAAACATGGAACCATGAAAATGAATGAATTAGCAAGTAATCATTTTTAGTGAAGGGGATTAAGCTTTGATTTGAAGTATAAGGAAAATAATACTCATTTTTTAATTAGTCAACAAGTGCATTTAACGCCAAGCATTTACCTGTCCAAAATAAAAGGTAACTTTATTTAAACTTTAATTCCCATCATACAAACATCATCTACCTGTTCTTCGCTTCCTTTCCAATTATTAAATTTTTGTAGGAGTAATTCTTTTTGTGTCAAGGGATCTCTAGTGGTAATACTTAGCAGATATTCCTTTAGAGGTTTCTTTTTAAACTTTTTATTTTTTGGTCCCCCAAATTGGTCCACGAATCCGTCAGTTTGTAAATAAATATAGTCTCCACTACCTAATTGAATAGTTTGGGTTTTAAATGGTTTTAATGTTTCGGTCCATCCAACCGAGTGTTTATCCACACGGTGCTCTGTCAATGCCGATTCATTCCTTTGGTCGAATGCTTTTTTTGAGAAATGCCAAAGTGAATTACTGGCTCCTGAATATGCACATAAGTTATTGGCATCCAAACAGCAAATAGTAATATCCATACCATCCCTTAAATACTGCTTCCTTTTGGTAAATGTTTCAATAATTAATTTTCTTGTCATGTCTAGAATCAGACCTGGGTCTGAAATCCCTAATTCATTTACACTACGGTTTAAGGCAGTAGCACATACCAGACTTACCATAGCTCCAGGTACACCATGACCAGTACAATCCGCTACAGCTACTATTCTTAAATCTTTTTCTTTGATGTATTCAAACCAATAAAAATCGCCACTCACCACATCCTTGGGTTTAAACAATACAAAATGATTGGGGAAATGTTCCAATAAGGTTAGGTCATTGGGTAGAATTGTATTCTGTAATCGTTTTGCATAATCAATGCTTTCTTTAATTTCTTGATGTGTTTGGGCCAAAAGTTGGTGTTGTTTATTGATGATATCGTGTGCTTTTTTCTTTGTGCGATAACTTCGGTACATCACTAATCCCAAACCAAGTAAAAGTACAATTCCACCGTACATAGCAATTTGTTGCGTCCTTGCTTTCGCCAAAGCAGCTTTTTGCTCCTCAATCTCTAAAATATTTAAGCCTTGGATTCTTGCAAATTCCAGACTATCCATAATGGCTTTTTTATCATATTCATGCTGGTACTTCATATTCAAAGCTGCCTCTTGGTTTTTAGCCGAATTTAAACTATCTTTTATTTGGTGATATAAGTCCAAATAAGTCAATGCTTTTTCATAATCTTGCGCCTTATCAAAAACGAGGTATAGTTCTTGGGCTGCTATCATTTCCATAGACTGGACTTGGTATTGCTTTGCTTTTTCAATCCCACTTACCAAATGCATTAGCGCTAGGTCTTTTTCCTCTAGTTTATTGTAATTTCCACCCAAATATATTTCCGTCATGGTAATCTTTACCACATCATTTACTTGTGTGAATAATTCCAATGCTCTTAAATAAGAATTTAAACTTTTATTGTACTCCCCACTTTTATCGTACAATTGTCCAATATTTAAATAATAATTACCTAAACCAACAAGATCTTTTGCTTTTTTCAAGTAAAAATAAGCTTGCTCATAATAGGTTTTAGCTTTTTCACTTTCTTTTAAATTACCATATACGGCACCTAAATTTAAATAAGCACCGCCAATTTCTTTTGGGTCTTTGAGCGTTTCTTTTATTTTTAAACTCTCCTCGTAATACTTAATGGCAAGATGGTATATTTTTTGAGAATTATATAATACGCCTAAATTATTGTATAACCTGCCAATTCTAGTGATATCCTTTTTTTTTTCAAAAATTTTTAAAGCTTTGAAATAATTTTCTGCGGCTTCTTTATACGCCCCACGATCGGTATATATTACACCCATATTAGAGTAGATTACCCCTGCACCAATTTCGTTATGATTTTCCATAGCCAACGATAATGATTGCGCATAAAGTACCAATGACTGATCTGTTTGTCCCAAGATGGAATATGCCACGGCTTGGTGATTTAATGCGGCAACCATATATTTTGAAATGGCCTTTTTTTCAGCTAAATCGTATAATTCTTTAGAAAGAACAAGTGCGGTATCGGGATTGGTAAACATATAAGTCTCCCATATATAATTTTTATATGCTTCGAATCTCAGCGTATCATGATTTTTAGGATTTTCCCAAACCTTTATCAAACTATCTTCAGTAGCAAGTAATTGCTTCCATGGAAAAAGTAATAATACGCCCAATAAAACAAAATATTTATACATTTATGGTGTAATTTGGCTAATTTATTGCTTTTAAAGGTAGTTAAAATATATAAAAATAGCCGGAATTTACCCCCCTGTTTCATTAAGAGAAAAAGTACCGATTAGCTTGTAATAAGTGTCTTTCGTTATGGTAGACAACTACCCTAAAAGTATCGCCTAAACGTAGTTTGATGAATTTTGAAATACTAATTTTAGTTTTTAGTTTAGTTAAATTATAAGTTTTTGCTTGGTTCAATAAATCTAACATTTCTGCTTGTTGCTTTAAAAAAACGACCAAGACATCTTTATTCAACGAACACTGATTTGGGTTCATATTTTGAAAAGTTTTCATTTTATTTAATTTGGGTTTTACTTTCATGGCATTCGCAAAATAATTCCCCAGCAAACCCGCTTTAAATATTTCAATAGCACTTTGCTTATCGGGTAGCATTACCGCTTTTATTTCCGGCAGGTAAAAGTCCCCATAACGGTTTAAATGTTCTATACACTCTAAAGCCGACCATGTTGTGGGATTTTCTTTTTTTTGTAATTTTTCAAGTGGTTCCTTTGATAATTGGGTTGCAGATTCAATCGCTTTTAAGGTCAACAGCTTTAATTCTTCGATTAATACTAAATTAGAAATTCGCATATTTTTTTATACAAATATCCTCTAAAATAGCAATTTAAACATTGATTGAAATCAAGAATTTGACTATCTTTTTAATCGAGATAAAGTCTCTGGTGTCATTCTCAAATAAGAAGCAATGTATTTATTTGGGACCTCTTGAAACAATTGTGGGCTTCTTGCCAAAACACGTGCATAACGTTTAGCTGGAGATTGGATTAATATGTCTTTTTCTCTTTCTAATTGCTGAAAAATTAAAGCTTCTAAAAGGTTTTGCCATAACAAATGTAAAACGGGAGAAGATTGAATTAAAGCTTGAAATTTGCCTTTAGAAATAATTTTCACTTTTGTTTTACGTATTGCTTGAACTACTAAGTCACTCGGTGCCTCAGATAAATAGGAATCTAAAGCTGCAATTAAATTTTTCGGATAGCCAAATCGAATAGTGTGTTCATTCGACTCGTCTTGTATATAAATACGCAAGCAGCCTGTAACAATAAAATATATATTTAAATCTATTTGTCCATTTACTTTAACAAATTCATTTCGTTGAAATGTTTTTTCACTTTCCCAAAGTCCAGCTTTTTCTATGGCAAGTATCAATTCATTTAATGGATCCATTACTTATCTGATTTAAGTAAATCTAATAAGTTAAATCTATTTTGGAACAAGGTACTTTCTTCAATTGCTGGTATTACCGTAAAATTCATCTTCTTTAAAGGTTCATATAGTAAAGAAGTTTCTTTAATTTCTTTAGATAGAAATTTATTTTTCTCATCTATCGCCTCTAAAACGATCACTATCACTGAAGACAACAACAACATTTTTAGTCCTCCAAAAACCAGACCTGCAAATTTATTAATGGTAGACAAAGCAACCATAGAAATGGCTTTTTCCAACATTTTCCCTAAAAAGTATACCATTGCACCAACCAGTAAAAAAGTTACGACAAAAGAAACAATCGGTAAATATTCAGAATTTAAAGATAATTTATCTTTTAAAATTTCAGCCATAAAATCGGTGAAATGCACCGCACCATATAAGCCAGCAAACAATGCCAACAAGGTAAACACTTCAATAATAAACCCTTTTTTAAAACCTTTCCAAGCGCCAATTAAAACAGGGACCAGTAATATAAAATCTAAATAATTCATGGTTGTATAAAGGTAATTTAGATTAAATGCACTTACCTTTGTAAACAGATTAATTACCCACAATATAATTTTAATAATGGACCACAAACTCGCACAGGAATTTCAAGACCTTACCAAAAAGATGAACAAGTTATTTGATGCTGACATGGATTTAAATGGCGTAATGACTATTATAGGTGTTCAAGAAGTAGGACATGGATTTAGAAAATACACCAAGGATGAAAAGTTAAACTTAATGCATGTTGCCACTTGTACAATTTTAGAACCATACGGTTACTATAAATATTCTCATGACGACGAAGATGGCTGGCCTCATTTTGAAAATGTTCAAAAATTACCACATTTAAATGACAAACAACAAGAACATTTACTAAAAGAAGCTATTATTCAATACTTTAATGTAAATGAATATTTAGAAGAAGAATAAAAGACTGGTAAATACACTTTTTTTAACGCACAGTAATCGAAAGACCAATAGGTTTTACCGTACCCTAAATAATAATAATGCAAACGTCATTATCATTTAGGGTAGATAATTTAAATTGAGGAGGACAAAATCATTGGTTCACCTATTTTGTAAACCCTAAAATTTCACCTTTACTTCCGAATTCGTTTTTACACTTCACTACTGGATAAGCGTACCATTTATTTACCACCATAAAAAGTAAATTTTTAATGGCTTTAAAGGTACGCTCAAAGCTTCATTTAAGTCTGAATAGCACCAACGTTGTAACGCTCAGTTATAGGCGCGTGGTTAGCCATTTCAATCCCCATAGAAATTACCTTACGCGTATCTACAGGATCAATAATGGCATCATACCATAATCTTGAAGCTGCATAATACGGTGAAATCTGTCTGTCATATCTAGACTTAATTCTATTGTAGATTTCTTTTTCTGCTTCTTCGGTAATTTCTTCTCCTTTTTTCTTTAGAGAAGCAACTTCAATTTGAAGTAAAGTTTTTGCTGCTGAAGCGCCACTCATTACAGCCATTTCAGCTGTCGGCCAAGCCACAATTAAACGTGGATCGTATGCTTTACCACACATGGCATAATTACCGGCTCCATAGGAATTACCAATAACAATAGTAAACTTAGGTACCACAGAATTTGCCATAGCAGAAACCATTTTTGCACCATCCTTTATTATACCAGAGTGTTCAGATTTTGAACCAACCATAAATCCAGTAACATCTTGTAAGAATACTAGAGGAATATTTTTTTGATTACAGACCATGATAAATCTAGCTGCTTTATCAGCAGAATCGTTATAGATTACCCCACCAAATTGCATTTCTCCTTTAGCATTTTTCACTAATTCTCTTTGGTTAGCTATAATACCAACACTCCAACCATCTACTCTTGCGTAGCCACAAATAATAGTTTTTCCGTAATCCTCTTTGTATTCCGTAAACTCTGAATTATCTATTAAATTCGCAATTATTTTCTTAGTATCATATGGTTTAGATCTTTCCCTAGGGAAAGTACCATAAATATCCTTCAAAGGCATGGTAGGTAAAACAGCTTCTTTACGATCGAATCCTGCTTTTGGCTTACTACCAATTTTATCCATTAAACCACGAATGGTTTTTAAACAATCTGCGTCATCTTTTGATTTATAGTCACAAACCCCTGAGATATTAGTTTGGGTAGTAGCACCACCTAATGTTTCATTGTCTATTGATTCTCCAATAGCTGCTTTTACTAGGTATGATCCAGCTAAAAAGATAGTCCCTGTTTTATCCACAATTAAGGATTCGTCAGACATAATTGGTAAATAGGCACCACCGGCAACACATGATCCCATCACTGCTGAAATTTGCGTAATCCCCATGGCCGACATTTTAGCATTGTTTCTAAAAATACGACCAAAATGTTCTTTGTCTGGGAAAATTTCATCTTGCAAAGGCAAGTATACGCCAGCGCTATCTACCAAATAGATTATTGGTAAATGATTTTCCATGGCTATTTCTTGCGCTCTTAAATTCTTTTTAGCGGTAATCGGAAACCAAGCCCCTGCTTTTACTGTGGCGTCATTCGCAACAATAATGCATTCCTTTCCGCTTACGTATCCAATAACAATAACAACACCTCCAGAAGGACATCCACCATGTTCTTCATACATGCCGTCACCTACAAAAGCACCAATCTCAATGGTGTCAGAATTAGCATCAATTAAATTTTCAATTCTTTCTCTGGCAGTCATTTTCCCCTTAGCCTTATGCTTTTCAATACGACTCTTTCCGCCTCCTAAATAAATAGTTGCTAACTTTTGTTCCATTTCTGAAATAAGTAAGCGCATACTATCGTCATTTTTATTTATTTCTAAGGTTTCTTTTTTTATGGCCATATTGATTAACTATTGGTGAAAAAATCATTAATTTCAAGCCCAAATATACATATTCTTTGTTTAAATAATATTGAATAATCCAAGAGAACAAAATAAAAAATGATGGTCAGTAATTTTAACATTAGAGTTTATGGTATTGTACGCAACCATTTGGGAGAAATATTAATTGCAGAAGAAAAATACAAGGACCAGATATTGACCAAATTTGTGGGCGGAGGATTGGAAAAAGGTGAAGGATTACATGCAGGCTTAAAAAGAGAATTCAAAGAAGAATTAGCCCTAGAGATTGAAATTGGGAATTTGTTTTATGTCAATGATTTTTTACAAATTTCCTATTTTAAGCCTGAAGACCAGATTATCAGCTTTTACTATGAAGTTACCTTATTAGAAAAGCTGGACATAGCAGTTTTAAATAAAAAAAATAAAGGGCAACAAGTCTTGCATTGGAAAAATCTGTACAACTACCCTACAGCACAATTATCTCTGCCTATCGACAAAGTGGTATTGGACTTACTAAAGCAAAAAGCATAAAAAAAGCGCCTTGATAAATCAAGGCGCTTTTCAATAGTATTGAATTAAAATTATTTTAATTTTTCATCAATCATTTCTTCTAAACCTTCTACAGTTTCTTCTAAGTTTTCACCTACGTTTTCCATTCCTTCTTCTAATCCTTCGAAACTTTCTTCTAGACCTTCCATAGCATCACCCATGTCCATATCTTGGTATGCATTTTGCATTTGCTCCATGATTAAATCTTGTAATTCTTGCATTGCTGGACAATCATCCATATATTCCTGACGTTTTGCTTCTTGCTCTTCAGCACTTAAGTCTTTCATTTCGTCATTCAAAGTATTTCCTAGCTCTTCACATTTTGCTAACTCTTCTTTATTTTTTTCTTCAAAAGCTTTCATTTTCTCTTGATCCATTCCAACTTCTTTAAACCCTTCTAAGCTTAATTCAGTACAACTACATAATGTAGTTTCTTTCGCAGTTTCACCACATGAAGCTAAAACAACAACAGAAAGAGCCGCAACAATAATGTTTTTAATTTTCATAATTTTTTTAATTGATTCTATATATAACTCGCCAAAAGTATATTATTATTTTGGGATTCTTTAATTTTAATTGAAAAAAATATCAATACTTTGCACTCTTTTGTACTTTTTTAATGAAAATTTAGTTACTTTTTGCCTAGATTGAATTATAACCATGAATTTCAAGGCAAATTACTAACAATTTTTAGTCAATTATTTTCGAGAAAAAAAAACCAAACCAAAATAAATTAACCTAATTTTAACTTATGAAGCAAATTCTTTTTTATTCCTTAATATGGGCACAAACCACTTTGTTTGGTTATGCGCCAGAAGTCATTAAATTAATTTCGGTTGAGAAAGATACCAATCAATATACTTTTGTAAAAACACCTGATTTTTACACAGAAAAATGGGATACTTTAGCGCAACCAATTTTTTGGCGTTCCGTGATGAAAATGACACCTGATTCTTGCATCATTAATGTAGCAAGTACTAGAAGAATTTTACACAAAGAATCTGTAGCAAAGTGGAATTTGATGAATGATACCCAAAAAGAAATGGCGCGGGTAGAATTAAGAAAAGCATATGGTTTAGATTCCACCGAAAGAATTTACATGACCACGGGTAAACGAGATTTTTTCCAATTTACAAAAGTATACCCAAGTATTTCAGAAGCGGTAAAAATATTTTCTAAAAACGAAACCGACCCATGGTATGCCCAAGCGATTCTAATGATTGAAAGTCCTGGTAAAATTGCTTATTCAAATGTAGGTGCTTATGGACCTTTTCAATTAATGAAATCAGTAGCGCGCAGTCACGGTATTAAAGTAGATAAATATGTAGATGAACGCAAAGACTTTGGTAAATCGGCTTATGCTTCAGCACATTTATTAAGAACATCTTGTGTACCAGAAGCAAAAAGAATATTAAGTAAATTCAATATCCATGTTTCTAAATCTATGGAATACAGCCTTTGGTTTAGGTTATTGGTGCTACATAACTACCATGCAGGTGCCGGAAATGTGAACCAAGTATTGACTAATGTGGTCAAACCTAATTTAGGATCTAAACAATTAATTACTAAACTTTGGCAATCTGAATACGGACGTTTTAAAAATTCCTCGCAAAACTACTCTCAATTGGCTTTGGCTTCATTACTTATTTTAAATGAATTCATTACAGATGAATGTGTGGAGATCATAGCGAAGTAATAGTCAAATTTTAAGCCTTACTTTCTGTTTTTATTTTATATTAATGCGTAATTAAGTTATCCATTAACCCATAAAATATTTTAGTCCTATTACATACCGTGTACAGGTATATGGATTATGCCTAAAGATAGGTGAGAACGGGAATGACAGCATTAACCAGTAACATGAAGATGATAACCTACAGCGATTTTCAAAAAATAGACATTAGAGTCGGCACAATTATTAAGGCCGAAATTTTTAAAGAAGCTAAGCAACCTGCCTTTAAAATGAGCATTGACTTTGGACCATTAGGTGTGAAAAAAACTTCTGCTCAAATAACCGACTTATACCAACCTGAGCATATTATTGGCATGCAAGTTACTGCTGTTGTTAATTTCCCCCCCAAACAAATAGCCAATATAATGAGTGAATGTTTGGTATTAGGCATTGTAGATGCCAATCAAAAGGTCACCCTACTCAACCCCAACACAGCAGTAGAAAATGGTTTAAAAATCAGTTAATCATCTTCAAAAATAAAAAGAAGTCTCCTTTTTATATATCCCCTATTTACTTTAAAGAAATTACTTCAACCATTTATAAAGATTTTCCTATCTTCCAATTTTACTAATACCCATAATAAGCTAGTAGTCAAACTTATTTTCACATAGTCAGCAATGGTAAGGATAATAAACAGGGAAAGTATTTCATTTTTATTATACTTATGACTAGTTAAAAATGACGCAAACTTTATTAATTTAATTGGGGATTATGGACTAGATTGATCTTGATTTATGTAAGCAATCACCCCTATTTTTTTAGTGTTTTTTTGGCATAAAAAAGGTCTGAAATTTATAAATACAAATACTTAATCTAATTTTGATGGTGCGGGGAACTTACATCAATGTAACCAATTTATATTCTTAAATATCAGACCCTCTTTCCTTTTCAACTATTTAAACTAAAAAAATAAATGATTAAAGAATCTGTTATAAATGTATCATTTTTTTAGGTTTATGATTTAAATTTTCGACAGAACTCAATAATAAATTTAGCTTAACGCGACACACAACCAACATAACCGATTAATATACAGTACTTAAACTGATAAAAGACACGATAAATATTAAATATTAAAATCCTTAATTTTATCGACGAAACTATTTAATAGACTGAAAAAAAAACAATCAACGAGTATATACACACCTATTATTCAGCTATAATACAGTGGTAGATGAAAGCGGGAAAGGATCCTTAAGTATGCCTAGTAGATAATTCAATTATTCAAAACCAATAAGTAGCTAGTTATTTTAGTAGTTTCCGCTATAAAAATATCATTTTGTAAATAAAAAACTATTTAAACGAATCCAATACGGGTATATTTTCAATTTCAATAGTCGGCAAGTACCAATTATTTCGCTTATGCCCTTTATCAAAATCAAATACAAACAACTGCTTTAGGGCTTGCATACCATTCAACACACCTTGATTGCCCATGGCAGAAATAGCCACACGGTTCGTATCAATAACCAGGCTATACACCTCATGACCAATAGTTTTTGTTTCATTATTGAGCATGATATAATTCGGGTACTGCCTAAACTCTTCGCCTTTAATTTTTATGATTTCAGGGCTAAAAGTTGAATTCTCCGCTATCAAGTGTTGCAAGTAGTTAGCCCCAGTAGTACTATCATTCCAAGTTAGAATAACAGTTTTTCGGTTTAGTTCAAAATACCCAGAATCTATTTTTAAATAGGAAGGTTTTGGTGTTAAGTTAATCTCAAAAGCTTGCCGATAAATAATAGGGTCTTTTTCTACCTGACAACAGCCAAAACAAACTAACAAGCAAAAAGCAAGGATTAAACTACCACTCCATTTCATAGCCTGCATCTATTAATTCGTGATTATCGACTGAAGTAACCGCATAATTAAATCCTGCGTACACACTATAGGCTCCAACTTCTCCTTTATTATTCATGGCTAAAAAACCAACTTGCAACCCTTCCATATTTTTATGTTTATTCATTATTCTTTTTACGGCAATCTCACATGCTTCTTGTGGCGATTTTCCATGTCGCATTAACTCCACCACAGTTGCTGATCCAGCAATTCTGATTACAGCCTCTCCCATTCCTGTCGCACAGGCTCCCCCCACTTCATTGTCGACAAATAAACCAGCGCCAATAATTGGAGAATCTCCTATCCTACCATGTAATTTATAAGCCCATCCACTGGTGGTACAGGCACCTGAAATATTACCTTCAGCATCCATGGCCAACATACCTATTGTATCGTGGTTTTCGCAATTGATTGCTGGTTTTTTTAAATCCTCAGAAGCTTTCCAGTTTTCCCATTCTAATTTTGCTTCAGCTGTCAATAGGTCAACTTTTGGAAATCCTTTTTCAATGGCAAAATCATAAGCACCTTGTCCCACTAGCATTACATGCGGTGTATCTTCCATTACTTTTCTTGCAACAGAGATGGGGTGCTCTATGTCCGTCAAACACCCTACAGCACCGCATTCATTTTCATGATTCATGATACAGGCATCTAAGGTTACCATACCATTTTTATCTGGTAACCCACCAAGTCCAACACTTCTATTATTTTCATCTGATTCTGAAACGCGCACTCCTTTTTCTACAGCATCTAAAGCAGGTCCATTATTTTTTAGAATCTCCCATGCAGCTTTGTTTGCTGCTAATCCATGGTTCCAAGTAGCTATCACGATCGGTTTTTTTAAAACCGGCATGGTTGCACCTAATAAAACAGTATGATTTTTTGAGTTTACTTCAACGCAACTCCCCAAGATTAAGGAACCAGCTGTAAAAACAGATTTTTTAAGAAATTTTCTTCTACTCATTTATTAAAGCTATTATTTGTTTAAACCTATTTAAACAGTTCTATTTCAATACTTAAAACACTATAAAACTACCTTTAAATAACCATAGCATACGCACTACCCTTACAAGATAACTTTTTTTTTAGAAGGAAAAATAATTGTTAATAAATTGCCCATTTGGTTCAAAACATGATAAAGATCAGCGGAAGTATCGACTAAAAATAATAAATTAGTTCTCAGAAATATTATTTATCTTTAAGACATGTCTACTATTTTTAATACGCCTCGTTTGGTAGTTCGGCATTTGCAAGTCACTGACGAACTGCCTTTTTTTGACTTAATGAGCAATCCTAATGTGATGGATCCTATCCCACAACCAATATTTTCGATTAGAAAAAGTAAGGAAAAACTAAACGAATTAATGGCAGGAGATCCTACCGGAGCAAAAATGCTTTGGGCGGTAAGCATTAAAGATTCTAATACTTTGATTGGTATTTGTGGTTACTTAAAAAATAACGAGAAAAATCCAGAAATTGCATACCGCTTCCGTGAACAATTCTGGCACCAGGGTTATGGCACTGAAATAGCAGAACACTTGATTGCTTATGGCTTTAAAAAGTTAAATTTCGATACCATAGATGCGGATGTTGATATCAATAATAAGAATTCAGAAAACATATTGAAACGATTCATGAAACCGGTTAGCGAGTTTTGGGATGATGAAAACGTATGTTTTAATAGACGCTACCGAATAACTATACCTATCACCAGATAGACCATGAGTTAATTACTTATTTATTTTCAACTTTAATTATTTCAAACTTTTAACCGCTTCGGTTTTTATCCTGCTTAATTCTTTTAAACTGTCTTGCATATACAAGGCAGGAATTTCACTTAATGCTGTCCCTACGGCAACTTCATAGTTTATGTAGTCTTGAAATACAATACCATCAACCACACTTCTATTGTAAGCAGCCCTAAACCTCACACCTCCACCATTGGTAGCGTATTGATACGCTAAATAGTCCAAAGTATTGGTATTTACATTGAACCAATAGTAAAATAAATCATCATGGTCTTCGCCGCCACCTTCTTCACTAAAGGAAACTTCAATTACATTATAAACAGTGTCTTTAATAGTAGTAGTCCCTATCCATTTTTTAAAAACTGCGGCATCATTTAATTTATATGGTAAAGTTGCAAAATAAACCACTGAATTAATGGATTCTCGATATTTACTTTGCTCTTCTTCGCTTAAATCTATTGTTGTTTCATTTACAATTCTTTCAAAACTATCATTATCCATTTTGTCAAATATTTTTAAAGAATCCGTTTTATCTAGCCTTGAATACGCAAAATGGTTGGGACTATTCTTAAAAGTGTATATTTTATTTCTAAATGTAAATTGATAATTAGCACTAGCATACAAATCGCCACCATGCGCCAATATTGACTGTGCAACAATACTATCACCAGTTGATTTAATCTTTGCAATTTCAATACTACTTTGTTGCTTTGCTGATTCAGGATTACCTGCTTTTTCATTTGAACAGCTTACGGTAATAGAAATTAGAAGAAAAGATGCAAAAATAAGTTTAATAAAAGATGTCATAGTACTGCTTTTTAATGTAGTCGCAAAAATAATAATTCCCTTACCTAAAACAGGTACAATAAATCATAAAATAACAAAAAAGTCCTGACAATAAATGTCAGGACTTTAACTTATGTATATCTCTTTTATCTGTTGAATTACCTGACGATAAATATCAGGACATGAACCTATAAGTGAATTGGTCTGTTATCCGTTGCCGCCATAGCTGCTTCTCTGACCGCTTCAGTAAAAGTTGGGTGTGGGTGTGATATTCTAGAAATATCTTCTGCAGAAGCTCTAAATTCCATTGCTGTAACTGCTTCCATGATCATATCAGCTGCTCTAGCACCAATCATATGAACACCTAACACTTCATCTGTAGCTTCATCCGCCAATATTTTCACAAACCCCATCACATCCATACTTGCTCTAGCTCTACCTAATGCTTTAAAAGGAAAAGAACCCACTTTATATTTAACACCAGCCGCTTTTAATTGCTCTTCTGTTTGTCCAACAGCTGCTACTTCTGGCCAAGTATAAACAACACCTGGAATTAAATTATAGTCAATATGTGGTTTTTGTCCAGCTAAAAATTCGGCAACATATGTACCTTCTTCTTCAGCTTTGTGCGCTAACATGGCACCTTTTACCACATCTCCAATCGCGAAAATGTTTGGAATATTTGTTTGTAAATGATCATTTGTCTCCACCATTCCTCTATCCGTTACTTTTACACCTGCATTCTCTAATCCTAAACCTGCAGTATAAGGCTTTCTACCAACAGCAACTAAGCAATAATCTCCTTCTAAAACAACTTCCTCATCTTTTTTATTCAAGGCAGTCACTCTTACACCATTACCGGTATTTTCAACTTTTTGAACTTTTGTTTTCAAATGAAATTTGAATCCTTCTTTTTTCAATACTTTAGTTAATTCTTTACCTAAAGAACGGTCCATTGTAGGGATAATTGAATCTGCAAATTCTAACACTTCTACTTCCGTACCAAGACGCGCATATACCGAACCTAATTCAAGTCCAATTACACCACCACCGATTACGATAAGACGTTTTGGAATTTCTTTTAGCACCAAAGCTTCAGTTGAAGTAATGATTCTATCTTTATCTGGTTCCATTCCTGGAAAATAATTAGGTTTAGAACCAGTAGCAATGATAATATTTTTTGCTTCCAAAACAGTTTCTTCTCCTTTATCGTTCACCACTTTAACATGTGTAGCGTCAACAAAAGATCCAAGACCTGTATGTACATCAATTTTATTTTTATCCATTAAGTAGCTCACCCCTGCACATGTCTGCGCTACAACATCCGCTTTACGCTGAATCATTTGTTCGAGGTTAGCTTTTAAATTATCTAATTCAATACCATGTTTGGTAAAATTATGTTTTGCATTAAAATAATGTTCTGAAGAATCTAACAATGCTTTTGAAGGAATACAACCAACATTCAAACAAGTACCACCTAAAGTGTCATACTTTTCTATAATTGCTGTTTTAAAACCTAATTGGGCAAATCTTATGGCACTAACATATCCACCAGGTCCAGAACCGATTATCACTACATCATATTTCATAATTTATTTTTTTTAAAATTATTTTGCCAATTCGGCAATTTTAGTTTCTAATATTTTTATTTTTTCAGAAGCATCTTTTTCTTTATTCTTCTCATTAGTCACCACCTGTTCGGGTGCACCAGCTACAAATCTTTCGTTGCTCAATTTCTTTTGCACGGATGCTAAGAAACCTTTGGTATACTCTAATTCTGACTTTAATTTTTCCACTTCCGCTTCCACGTCAATTTCTTCTCCAAAAGGTACGAAATACTCATTGTTTTTAGCAATAAATGAAAAGGCATTACCTACTTTCTCGTCTACATAGTCGAACTTAGTCAAATTACCAATTTTTCGAATAACTGCATCAAAAGACTTATCCATTTCGCTATTGGCTTTCACCATCAACTCTACCGGAATTTTATTTGCTATATTATTTTCTTTTCTAATATTTCTAATGTTGGAAATCACTTCACACGCATTATCAAACTTATCAATATTGTTTTGATCAAAAGCTTGTGCTGTTGGCCATTTTTCAATAATGATATCCTCTCCGTCTGCTCTATCTGCTAATAAATGCCAAATTTCTTCGGTAATAAAAGGCGTGAATGGTTGCATAATCTTCAAGATTTCTTCAAAAAACTTGATGGTAGCATTTAATGTTGCTTGGTCAATAGGTTGTTGATAACCTGGCTTTATAATCTCTAAATACCAAGAACAGAAATCATCCCAAACCAATTTATAGGTACTCATCAATGCATCAGAAATCCTAAATTTCTCAAAATGATCGTTGATGGTATGTAAAGTCGCTTGAAATTTATTTTCAAACCATTCAATTCCTTTTTTACTTGATTCTGGTTGTTCAATATCTTGAACAGTCCAACTTTTTACCAAGCGAAAAGCATTCCAAACTTTATTCGAAAAGTTTCTTCCTTGCTCACATTGTGAAGTATCAAAAGGTAAATCATTTCCGGCTGGAGAAGATATTAAAATACCTACTCTTACTCCGTCCGCTCCATATTCATCAATCAAACTCAAAGGGTCGGGTGAATTGCCTAAAGATTTAGACATTTTACGGCCTAACTTATCTCTTACAATACCTGTATAATATACATTTTTAAAAGGCGCTTCTCCCATATACTCATACCCAGCCATAATCATTCTAGCCACCCAGAAAAACATAATTTCAGGAGCTGTTACTAAATCGTTAGTTGGATAGTAATACTTAATTTCTGCATTTCCTGGATCAGTTAAACCATTAAATGAAGATATTGGCCATAACCAAGATGAGAACCAAGTATCTAATACGTCTTCATCTTGTTTTAAATCAGCTGCAGTAAAAGTTTTTCCTGCTTTTTCATTCGCTGCTACAATTGCTTCTTCCACCGTTTTAGCGATTACGAAATCATTTTCTCCCTTGCCAAAATACCAAGCTGGAATTCTATGTCCCCACCACAATTGACGAGAGATACACCAATCGTTAATGTTCTCCATCCAGTGACGGTAAGTATTTTTTAAATTATCGGGATGAAATTTAATGGTCCCATTCATTACATTCTCTAATGCAGGTTCCGCTAATTGTTTCATATCGACAAACCATTGTAAAGAAAGCTTTGGTTCAATTGGCACATCTGTTCTTTCAGAATAACCGACCTTATTGATATGGTCTTCTACTTTCACCATGTAACCAGAAGCTTCTAATTCTTTTGAAATTGCTTTTCTAACTTCAAATCGGTCTTGCCCTTCATAATGCAAACCATGTTTATTTAACAAACCTTCGTCAGTTAAGATATCAATCGTTTCTAGGTTGTGTCGTTTACCTAATTCATAATCATTTTCGTCGTGTGCGGGGGTTACTTTTAAGCAACCTGTACCAAACTCCATCTCTACATAATCATCAAAAATAATAGGAATGGAACGGTTTGCTATTGGCACAATTGCTCTCTTACCTTTCAAATTGGCATAACGTGCATCATTTGGATTAACGCAGATAGCTGAATCACCCAAAATTGTCTCGGGACGTGTAGTTGCAATGGTCAACCATTCATCATTCGTTCCTTCAATTTTATAACGAACATGGTATAATTTTGAATTTACTTCTTTGTGAATTACCTCTTCATTCGACAAGGCTGTTTGCGCAGCAGGATCCCAATTGATCATACGAATTCCACGGTAAATTTTTCCTTTATTGTATAAATCGACAAAAGTATCGATTACAGATTCAGAATATTCTGGATTCATGGTAAACTCAGTACGATCCCAATCGCAAGAGGCACCTAATTTTTTCAATTGTTCCAAGATAATTCCACCGTATTTATCTTTCCAATCCATGGCGTGACCCAAAAATTCTTCACGAGACAAGTCAGACTTTTTTATACCTTCTTTTCTCAATTTCTGCACTACTTTTGCTTCCGTAGCAATAGAAGCGTGATCGGTACCAGGTACCCAACAAGCATTCTTACCTTCCATTCTTGCTTTTCTCACCAAAACATCTTGGATGGTGTTATTCAACATATGTCCCATGTGTAATACACCGGTAACATTTGGAGGTGGAATCATTACAGTGTAAGGCTCACGATCGTCTGGTTCTGAGTGAAAATATCGTTTTTCTAACCAATGTGCGTACCATTTTGATTCGGCTTCTTGTGAATTATAGGCTTTTGGAATTTCCATGTATTTGTTTCTGTCTTAAAAATAGACCACAAATTTAATTAATTTTTTGGAAGAAATTCTAATAATTTAGGACTTAAAAAGTACTGTTGTTGACATTGTGATAATACTGGACAGCCAGCTCAGTTTATTTTTCAAAACATTTACTAAAAGAGTTCAATCAATACTTATATTCAAAAACGACACTTTTTGTTTGTGATATAAGTTTATGTCTTTTGGAAAACTATCAAGCATTACCCAAGGTTGAGCGACAAGGTTGGCTGCACTTGTTTTAGAATATTCGACACTGAAAGATAAACTTTTGTTAGATGGTACCGAAAATTCAGGACTGAATACTAAGGGTTTAGAATTCGGAGTGGTATTCATATATTCTACATATGTCGAGTCGTATGTTTTTATTAAGAGCCTAATTCGACTTACCTCGTCATTATTAATTGTTATTCTGGTCTTTACTAGAGATGCTGGCAATAAATGTACTTTTGGAAGCAACACTTTTCCTAAAGCAAAATTATCCAAGTTATATTCAACTTCACTCCTTAGGTAAAAACTTTTACTCACCACTAATCTCCCTTTCGAGAAACCTTTAGAAATTAGAGAGTCTTCTACAAAATGTTTGTAACCTCCTAAACTATCAGTTTCAACGAAACTTGCATACGGATTTTTCCAGTTATGTTCAAGCAACAATTCTGCTGTGGCATTCTCAAGAGGTAATTTTGATGAATCATTTAATACTTGACCTACAACTTCATAGCAAATATCACTACATACATTTGTTTCAATAAAATTCTTTTTCTTGATGCACCCAAAAGTGAAAAGAAGTAATAAACAAGTTCCAATAACTTTTATCATATCCAAATTTACTAAAAATCACACTTAAAGTATCTAATAATGCTATAAAATCAAATAAGAATCATCCAATACTCTACCCGCAATTATGTAACACCCAGCCTTGCAATCATCCTGTTCGATATAGTGATTTTTCACACAGCCCCCAAGAAAGAAGCAACCTATGATAAATAATGTTACAAATTTTAACATATTCAAAAGTAAGTAATTTATAACACAATGTATTAACGCAATGTTAACTTTTTAAACGCTTTACATCTCCTCCACAGTCCAAGCCCCTGCTTTATCCGCAAACCAATTTTTTACCGTTGGCCAAATTTGACCAAATGTTTCGGTATGTCGATAATTATTTAAATCAACTTCCGAATCCCATTGGCTATAAGTGAAAAACACCCCCGTTTCCCCTTTTTCTTTTAACAACTTTACGCCACGACAACCAGGTTGACCAGCAACTTTACTTTTAATGGTTAAGAAATAAGCTTCAAACGCTGCAGCATGTTCTGGCTTAAAGGACATTTTTACGATACGAGTAATGGACATATTTTTGATTTTTCAACAAAGTTAAATAAAAGTAGCAAGAGAAATGCAGTAATATGCAAGTAGGAAGTTAAACGTTATGCCATTTTAATAAAGGCGTAATTGGATGTGCCCCTACTTTATCTCAAATCCATCTACAAAATACACAATCACTAAATTTTGTTATTTTTACGGCATGGATAAAACCAAATACCTTCTTGAACAATTTTACAAGCACATTTCTGACAATAAAAAAGAAAAATTTGCAACGAATATTGAACATAGAACCAGACACGTTACAGTTGTACTAGAAAACCTTTTCCAGCCCCATAATGCCAGCGCGGTATTACGTTCTTGCGATTGTTTTGGGATTCAAGATGCCCACATTATTGAGAATTACAATAAGTATGAAGTAAATCCTGACATTGATATGGGAGCTTCGAAATGGTTAAACACCTATAAATATAAAAATTCTGAGCACAATACTTTAGAAGCTATTCAGCATTTAAAGGCAAAAGGTTATAAAATTGTTGCCACCACGCCACATACCAACGATTGCATGATTGACGAACTACCCATTGACGCACCCGTTGCTTTAATGTTTGGGACTGAATTAGGTGGATTAACTGATATCGCTTTAGAACATGCAGATGCATTCGTCAAATTACCAATGTATGGCTTTACAGAAAGTTACAACATCTCAGTTTCTGTTGCGCTGGCCTTATTTAGCGTTACAGAGCGTATGCGAAAATCAGCGGATATTAATTGGCAGCTATCTGAAACGGAGAAAAACGAAATTTTACTTAGCTGGACAAAAAAAGTAGTTAAACATGCCAAAAAGGTAGAAGACATTTACTTAAGTAAACTAGAGGAAGAATAAAAATATCGTAATACATAATGATTCTACGCAAATTATTAGTTATATTTAAGATATAACAAGAAATCCCCATGGTAAAAAAAATAACTCGGAAAAAGAGTGAAAATGAACACAAAGTAGTAACTGTTAATGCTTATGAAAATGATTATTTTTATTTTTTAAGACAGGAACACCTAAGGACCTATGAAGTAAAATATAAACCTTCAGCATATGACATTTATAACACAGCCGAAAATCAAGAGATTACCGATTTAATTATATTTTATATTAAAGAACAAATCAAAGCAGGGTATCGTTACAAGTCGATTATTATCAACACCATAGAAGGCGGCACTACCATTGCCCAAAAATCACAAGAGTATATCCATAAAGTACTCTATCCTTTTCTACTCGCTCAAAACATTCAGAATAAATTATATTGTTTAGGTGAAGAAGTTATTTCTAAACTATCCATAACCTTAACAGCTGAAACTGCTGACAGTAAAAAGTTTAATAATCAATTTTTTGCTACACATGATGCCTGTGTTCACTACATTAAAAACAACTTATAACTTCTAGGTAAATACCCCAGTTAATAACACTATATTTGCGGCCTAATTCTATTTAAGGTCCTGCATTTTAATATCCAATTTACACCAAGAACTACTTTTAGGTATAATGCTGTTTACTTAAATATACATCCATATAAAGTTATTTATTAAAACAATACCTATGTTAGAAGATACCAATCAAGAAGTTCAAGCTGCTTTAAAAGAAAATATTGTAGAGGTATTTGAAGACAAATACATGAGCATATTTCGTTTAGAGAGTTTGGCTGCATTCGAAATTAAATACAGTAAGGAAATCTACAATTCATTTAATTTTCAAGATGCTATAGAAGTGATGGATCAAACTATTGTAGAAATTAAAAAGCAATTACAAGCGGGATTTAAGTATGACACTATTCTTTTCAACCTTTTAGATGGTGGCCCAATAGCGACTCCCCAAGTTCAAGAATTTGTTGCTACAGTATTTTATCCTTTTTTCAGCAAAAAAGGTATCCAAAACAAAATCTATTGTTCGCCAGAAACCATTATACCAATACTCATGAAGTCCACAAACGATAATACAGCATTAAACCAAGAAAATAACCATCCTTTTTTCACCAATAGGGAGGATTCCATTTGTCATATAAAAAATACATCCATTATCGACTGATTTCAAATAGCATTGGCAAAACGGATGGTAAAGTCTATTAGAAATTCTTATCATCATTCTAATAGATACTTTCCATAATACATACCATCACTTAATCAAAAATATTTCAGAATTAAATACTCTCTAGTAAATTTACCCAGTAGATTTATTGGTTTTCTCTTTCAAATAAACTCGGTTATTTTGACTTGAATTTTTATAATTTAATCCTACATTTGGACATGCAAAGTCAAGTTGACAATAGAAAAGAATTAGTAGAAGCCATTAATTATAAAATGCCTTTTGGAAAATACGCTGGACAAGCTTTATTGACTATTCCTGAACCTTATTTTGTTTGGTTTTCTAATAAAGGATTTCCGGATAATAAACTGGGAAAATACATGCGCTTGATGCATGAAATAAAAATAAATGGATTGGAAAAAGATTTATATATCTTTTTAAAGCGAGACTGACCATACTTTTAAGCTTATTTCATCTTTTAAAATAAGCGGAATGGGCAAAAATGGTTTTTAAATCAGACCACTACCCTTATATTATTTTTCTACAGGAACAAGCTAACATGCCATTAAAATGAAACACCCAGTCCAGTATATATCGCTTCTGGCCAAGCCGCTCCCATTCTAAAAATAAAATTCCCACCTGGTTTTTGGACACGCCATCCTAAGGCTGCTGACCATGGTGCAAAATCCCCTTTTAAATCACCCGAAATAAAAAAATTAGGTCCTGTGCTTATTTCAAGGTGATGTATTTTTGCGCCAGTAAATATGCCATATTGTGCTAGCATATACATTCCTCCACCTCCCCAATGTGCTTCTGCTCCATAACCAAATTTTACAAAACTGCTGATGTTTTTTTGCCATTTATTTTGTTGGAGTAACCTTTCATAATATCCTGTCGCGGTAAAATACAAACCACCGATACCAATATTCGTAGATAGTGCATTTTTATTAAAACCTACATATTCCGACTCCCGTTCTTGTGACTCTCCTACTTTTGAAAAGGACAAGAAGCAAAGCAGAAATAACGCAGAAGGTATAGAACAATATGATTTCATTTATAGTTTAATGAATTTTTTCTTTTACTTTAAAAATAAAATCTTTTAAATTTTTCATCTCCTCGGTGGCTAGTTTTTTTCCGGATTGTGCGATCATAAAAAAAGCAATACTCAATAAAGCTGCTATAGCCGCGAGATATAATCCCCACATGGTCTCTGCTCCAATATACCATTGACTACTACCAATCATCAGACCGATAAAAGTACTGAAAATGGTAATAAAGTAACCAAACATAAACATGGTCCATACCGTTGGAGTTGGTGCTAACAAACAACGCATTTGAGTTTGCTTATCTTCCATTTTTTCAAATGAAATATCCAAAACAGGTGACCAAAAATGTTTTTTTTCTGGGTGAATCCAAATGGTAAAATGACCATGCCTAACTTTCCCCTGAAATTCTTCAGGATTATCATGGCGTAAAGCCTCTTTAATCTGCTGAATTATTTCCTGCTCTTCACTTTTAAAAAAAAGTTGAAACCTTGGTCTAAATTTTAAATCTGACATAGTATAATTTCTCTAACGTTTATCTTTATTTGACTTGCTATAAATGTAATTTCAGACAGTTGTCTCTTTTTGTCACAGGACAATTTAATCAATAAAATTTAGCAATTACTTTAAGCGCATAATAAAATAAATATATAATCCATCCTTTGTTGCAAATAGAAGCTGTTTTTAAAACTTAAACCATTGTATAGCATCTGTTTTTCACCAATAGTAATGTATTCATTAAGTGATACAAAAATTCCATTTTCATATAAATTATACAATCGTATTATCAAAAAAAAACCTGCACATCAAGTACAGGTTTTACTATTTTTTATTAAAAAGCCATGTCAAAGACCAGGCTATTTACTAGTCAAATAACCATTAAAGGTCTGCAGCATTTGCAATCATCTCTGCAATATCCATTACTTCTACTTCCTCTTCTTTATTAAAGCTTTTCACACCATCAGTCATCATGGTATTACAGAAAGGACATCCTGTTGCGATAATATTTGGATTAGTCGCTAAAGCGTCACCAGTTCGTTCAACATTAATTTCTTTGTTTCCTTTTTCAGCTTCTTTGAACATTTGTGCACCACCTGCCCCGCAGCATAAACCTTTTGACTTGCAACGTTTCATTTCTACCAACTCCGCATCTAGTTTTTCTAAAACCATTCTAGGTGCTTCATATTCACCATTCCCTCTACCTAAATAACAAGGATCGTGAAATGTAATTTTCTTACCTTTAAAAGAGCCACCTTCTACTTTTAAAATACCATCATTAAACAATTGTTCTAGCAATTGCGTATGGTGAACCACTTCATAGTTACCACCTAAATCCGGGTATTCATTTTTCAAGGTATTAAAGCAATGTGGACAAGCGGTTACAATTTTATTAATTTCATAACCATCCAACACTTGGATGTTCATCATGGCTTGCATTTGAAACAAGAATTCATTTCCTGCTCTTCTTGCAGGATCGCCAGTACAAGACTCTTCAGTTCCTAACACTGCAAATTTCACATTACAGTGGTTGAGTAATTTTACAAATGCTTTGGTTATTTTTTTCGCTCTGTCGTCAAAACTACCAGCACAACCCACCCAAAATAATACATCAGGTTTTTCACCGGCAGCCATCATTTCTGCCATTGTAGGTACTTTAATATTACTCATCTTTAATTATTTTTTAAATGTTTGAATGGTTGCATTCGTATCTATCAAATCTGTAAATTTTCCTTCGTATCTGGTGGCACGCACAATGTGGTTGTCTACCCAATGATAATTACCACCTCTAGGCTTACCCATTAGCATACCATGGTATTTAAAGCCATGCTTTTTTAACCAAGTTTCCGTCACCTCTCTATGCGCTTCCACTCTAGAAGTGAAGAAAGTAATGATATGGCCTTGGTCGTACCATTTATTTAAAGTTTCTAAAGCATCCGGATAAACTTTTGCAGTAACCATTCTTTCTGGTGCTTCATTTGGAATATCATCACAAATAGTCCCATCAATATCAATTAAATAATTTTTGACATCTGAAGGTAAAATGGGTGAAACTGTTTCCCCATCAATCTTTAGTTCTCTTAATTTTTTATTAGGCTTCATCTTTCCAATTTAAACGATCAGTTGGAGAAAATTGCCAAGGCGCTTGATTATTTTCAATATTTGTATTCATGGTTGCCAATTCTGCTGGCATTTTTGATTCTTCCATTACTAAAAACCTTCTAAGGTCTAGGATAATTTCTAATGGATCAATTAATACTGGGCATTCTTGCACACAAGCATTACAACTAGTACAAGCCCATAATTCTTCTTCAGTAATATAATCACCAAGTAATGACTTGCCATCATTATAGTCGGCACCATTTTTACGTATACCTTCTCCCAACTCTTCTGCACGATCGCGTACATCCATCATTATTTTTCGAGGAGACAATAACTTTCCGGTGGTGTTGGCAGGACAAGCCTCCGAACAGCGTCCACATTCGGTACACGTATAGGCATTTAGGATATTCACCCAAGATAAATCATTTACATCTTTAGCACCAAACCTTTGCGGAACGGCTCCTTCTTCAGGAGCAGGTGCTGCAAATGGATCGGCTGCAGGGTCTAACATTAACTTCACCTCTTTGGTCACCGATTCCATATTAGTCATTTTTCCCATTGGTGTTAACTTAGAGAAAAAAGTATTTGGGAATGCCAATAATATGTGCAAGTGTTTAGAAAAAGGCAAATAATTTAAAAAAGAAAAAACCATGATAATATGTCCCCACCATCCTACTCTTTCAAGAATATGTAAAGTACTTGTTTCCATACCACCAAAAACCATTGGTCCAAACCAACTAGAAACAGCAAAGCCTAAACTTCCCTCTCCAGCTAAATGACTTTCACCACGCGCAAACAATACTTCATCTGTTCCATTCATGGTAAAAATACACATCACCAATACAAACTCCATGTATAAAATAATGTTACCATCTAATTTTGGCCAACCTTTCATTTCTGGCATTTGAAAGCGCGGTATTTTTAATAAATTTCTTCTGGCTAAAAAGACAAATGTGGCAATTAAGGCCAATACAGATAGTATTTCAATAATACTGATGCTTAAAACATACAAGCCTCCTAGTGAAGGTTGAAAGAATCGGTGCGTACCAAAGATACCATCTACTAATATTTCAATTAATTCAATTTGTGTAATTACAAAAGCTAGGTATATAAAAATATGAAAAGTTCCAGCAATTGGCTTTCTGGTCATTTTAGATTGCCCCATAGCCACCTTCGCCATAGTTTTCCAACGTAATTTTTTTTGATCCGTACGATCGACTGATTTTCCCAGTTTTATTTTTTGTATTATTTTTCTAATATTCAAGGCAAAAAAGATACCTGCCCCTAGCGTTAGTAATAAAAATATTATGTTACTCACCATGAATTTAACAATTTAATTAGTCTTTAGTTTTTCGTCCAAATACTGAAAAATGAACGTATTTATTAGGATTCTCTTCCATATCATCCAATAAATTTTGGATAGATTGATTTGTTTCTAGCAATTCATTATGGAGACTATCCGTATGTAATAATGCACCAATAGTTCCCTCACCTCTATTAACCATGGCTAAAACCTCATTCAATTCCAATAATGTTTTACGGGTATCTTCTACCACTGCTTTTATATCCGTATCTGCCAAGGTACTTGAAATGGTTTCTACATTATCAATGGTTTTACCAATAGAAGTAGATTTAGCAGCTAAATTCCCAGATATACTATCCACATTTACAAGAACCCTATCAATTACAGCCATTTCACTATTTATCATTACTGTTAAACTATTGGCCAAGTTACCAAATTTCGAAATCCCTTCTCTAAACTCATACAGACTTTCATCAATAGTATAAGCCGCTGAAGTATCCCAAAAAGAATTAATAGAGATGATTATCCCTTCTACGGATCCGATTAATTGTTCTGTTTTTCTTTTTAAAGGTAATAATTCTTTATTAATTTGCTCAGCAATATCCATTTCCACAAAAGACTTCATGGTATCTCCTGACTGAATGTAAGTTGGATTAGTAACTGCCTGTGTATTTAATACCAGTTCCAAAGCTTTTGTGCCTAGTAAATCAGAACTAATCATCCCAATTTTAGATTCAGCGGGAATAGCAATAGCATCATCTACTATAGAAAAAGTAACTAAAATTTTAAGTGGATTATCAGGATGGTGTTCAATACTTTTCACCGCTCCAATTTTTAAACCACTTAATTGAACTTCATTGGATACAGCAATTCCATTCGAATTATCGAATAAGGCATAAAATTCTCGATCATTTTCGAAAATTGAATTCCCTTTTAAAAAGTTGACGCCAGAGTACAACAATAAAATCCCTAACACGACAAGCATACCAACTTTAAATTCTTTCGATATCTTCATAGTTATTCTTTTTCAGCAAATTTAATAGCTTTTTCCAAATTAATTCGTTCTTTGTTCTGAAAAGCCACAATAAAAGCATTCTCAAATCCATCTTTTCTTAGTAACTTCTTTAAATCATTGGCTTTTTGGAAGGATTTAAAGTTACCAACAGTATACTTGTAAAACCCATTATCAAAATATTCCCAAACAGGCATTTGTTTATATTTGACATCATTTAAGTCCTGCACATCCGCATTAGTTTCAATCTGGACCTTAAAAATAACATCATTCTTTTTTACATCTTCTTCGTCCACCCCAAAATCCGTAATTAGTATACCTGGCTCGGGCCCAACATTTTCGATCTCTTTAGGTGGTATTGGGTCAACTTGATACCCGCTTTCATAGTAAGTTTTATAATTATTAAAAGCCGTAAAAAAAGAACCTGCCATCAGTGCTTGATTTGCCGTATCCAATAAAAACTTTTCTTCTTCTTTATTGGTTAAAAAACCAGTCTCAATTAAAACACTTGGCATGGTTGTTTTATACAACACCAAAAACCCTGCTTGTTTTACGCCCCTATTTACTCTACCAATTTTTTCCATTTCGGTTTGCACTTTTGCAGCAAACACAATACTATGGTTTAAAAAGGTACTCAATTGTAATTGTCTTGCAATAATAGCATCCACTGACAAATCAAAATCTTTATACTTTTCGCCTCCATCTTCCTCTAAATGAATGGCAGAATTTTCTCTTTCCGCTACTTTCTCTTGAGAATCAGTTCTATTTAACCCCAACACAAAAGTCTCTGCTCCGCTTGCGTTAGATCCTGCAGAATTTGCATGAATACAGATAAAAAGATCTGCATTATTCCTATTCGCAATTTGTGCTCTTTCGTTCAATTCTACAAACACATCCGTCTTTCGTGTGTAAATTAAGTTTATACTAGGATAAGCTTTTTCAATATATGCCCCCAGTTTTAGTGAGATAGCCAATGCAATATCTTTCTCTTTTGCAGAAGCACCATGACAGCCTTGGTCATGCCCTCCGTGGCCTGGATCAATAACAACAGTTTTTATTCCTCCGAAATATTGGTCCTGTGCATGCGACGGAATTAATAAACTCATTACCCCCAACAATAAAATATACTTGAATTTGTTATTAATGGTGACATTCATTATAATAAAATTTTAATTTTGCACATTGTATAACAAAGTTAAGACCATAATTTGAGCAAAGGCCATTCTTCATATCGTTTTATACATTATCTATTGTTGATAATCCCATTTTTTTATGGCGTAAATGCCTATTCACAAATTGTTAGAGTAGATGATTTTGGCTTAGATTCTCCTGTAAAATATAGTGCCCGAGATTCCATTGTAATGGATGTACCCGCGCAGATTATTAGGCTATATGGAAATGCAGATGTAAAATATGAAGAAATCAACTTAAGTGCTGATTTGATTGAAATTGACATTGAAAAAAGTGAAGTACAAGCAACTTACTCTACTGACTCCTTAGGCAATAAGATTGGAAAACCATTTTTTACAGATGGTACCGAAGAGGTTACCTGTGATGCCATGCGGTATAACTTTAAGTCAGAAAAAGCCATTATACAAGAAGTAAGAACGCAACAAGCCGACGGTTATATTCATATGGAATTCTCTAAACGCTTGCCGAATGAGGAGATACATTTTAAAAATGGTAAATATACCACTTGCGACAAGGAAAATCCGCATTATCATTTTCAACTTTCTAAGGCAATTGTAATACCTGGAAAAAGAATTGTAACTGGTCCTATTCATATGCGAATTTTAAACATCCCTATGCCAATCGCTTTTCCATTTTCCTTTCTGCCAAATTCCGACACCAGAAAGCATGGTTTAATACTCCCATCCTTTTCATTGGCTGGAAATTATGGTAGTGGTCTAGAAAATTTAGGGTATTATTTCCCCATTAATAACAAATTAGAAAACTATGTGTATGGTACCGTATATACTTCTGGTCGCTGGGCCGTTAGTGATCAATTAAACTATAATAACAAATACAAATACAGCGGTACAGTGAAATTAGGTTTCGAACATTTACAAGGTTTCTTTTATGAAGAATCCATTGCAAATAATTATACTGTTTACTGGAACCACAGTCAAGCGACTAAAGCCCACCCTAGTTTAAGATTTGGTGCAAATATAGATTTCAGATCGAACAATGATGCCAGTCAAACTATTGAAATTATACCCGAAAACGTATTTAATACCGCTTTTAACTCTGCAATAAACTTAAATAAAAGTTGGAAATTAGACCAATTTAGTGGGACATGGTCTGGCAAATTATCCTTACAGCAAAACTCTGAAACAGAAAATTTTGTAATGGAATTACCAAGTTTTAACCTATCGGTAAATCGATTTGACTTAGGGGTATTGCGAAAAAATAAAATTGGGAAAAAATGGTACGAAAATATTGCTATTACATATACTGCAAGTTCCTTAAATCGAGTTACGGTAAACGATAGTGTTGCTTCTGCCGGTTTAAGAAATGCAGATCTATCCTTTATTGCCGATAACAGCACCTCGGGCATCAAGCAACATGTAGTTGTTCAAACCAATCTTAAACCAAAATCTGGTTGGTTTAACTTTAATTTAAATACAACTTATGATGAAAATTGGAATTTTCAAAGTATAGAAAACTATTGGAACCCTTTGAATCAAAGTGTAGACACTAATTTCATGAATGGTTTTAAAACAGCCAGAAGCGTTAGTTTCAGCGGTAGTTTAAACACCAATTTATACGGTTATTTAAAAACTAACTTTGCCAATAAATTAAAGTTCAGACATGTAATGACACCAAACATCTCCTTCACTTACCGACCGGACATTGGTGAGTATCAGTTGATACAAATTGACACAGCAGGCAATACTGGTTACTTTTCACCTTTTAGCGCTAGCTTATATAACGAGCAAGCCAAAGGCGCTTCAGGCTTGATTAATTATTCTTTGGCAAATATCTTGGAAATGAAAAAACTAGATAAAGCGGATACTATTAACAATACCTTTAAAAGTTTTAAACTTATCGACAGATTTAACATTAGTGGTTCTTACGATTTACTAAGAGATTCTTTGAATTTATCTAACTTTATTTTTAGTATGCAAACTACCCCAATAAAAATGTTTAGTATTCAAGCGGGTTGGACCTTAAACCCTTATGCTTATTCAAATGAGACGGGAATCACCAACAGTAACTATGCTTGGAACAATGCACAAGGTATTGGACGGGTAACTTCCGCAAACTTCGCCGTCAATGGTCGTTATGGGACAAAAAGAACCAAATCTGACACCTTGAGAAATCTTAAAAACTCAGTTTTCAACATCAACTTTCAATACAACATCAATTACTCTAGAAATTCAAACGGCATTGTGCAGCAAGACACTTTTGGATTGACCCATACTATTCGTGTTAATGGAGACTTAGAATTGTGGAAACTATGGAGCTTTGATTATGATATTATGACAGATTTGATGACACTTTTAAGTAATCCAAATCCAAGTGTCAGAATTGGTGTGAAAAGAGAATTACATTGTTGGGAAACCAGCTTATCATTCACAAAAACTAACAATTTCTTCGCACCTATGTTAGATGATGACAATAACACGAGCCCAAATTATGTCATCCGTTTTAAAATAAATATCAAGGCGAGTATGTTTAACGCCTTCTTACCAGAATTGACGCCAAGAATTCCACAAACCTGGTATACCACGGAATAGTATTTATTGCTTTTTGTTCAACATAAAATAGCCAGAACAAATGGACAAGACCACAAATCCCAGATAGAAATATAAACCAATGAGGGTATTTGCATTTGTGGTTACACCAACATTCATGTTGGTAAAGGCAAAGTATGCCAAAAATATTCCTGCAACGAAAACATCCGCCATACTCCACTTTCCAATGGCTTTAATCACCTTCAACAACTTTTCAGAAAAGCCGTTTTTGGGAAATATAAAATACCAAGCAGACAAAGTCAATTTAGTAATAGGAAACACCACGCTTGCAAGCAATAACACAATTCCAACCAAAATATTTCCGCCGGTAAACAATAGTTTAATCAATTCAATTACCGATTTGTTTTGATAGAAATAGGAAACCTTGCCTTCAAACTTCTTTTCAAAAGTATGTTGATAAAAGCCAACATCAATCGGAATCTCAAAGACTATATCTCTACTGAAAGCTTCTAACTCCAAGAATGGCGTTTGTAGCCCTAAATAGACTAAGGAAAAACTAGCAATAATTAAAGCGAGACCTAAAGCACTTCTTCTATTCCATTTAGAACGAAAATAAAACCAAATTCCCGAGAGAAAAACTAGGACAACTGCACCAAAATACACCCCCAAAACACTAGCTTTCTGATATTCGATTTCTGCAGCAGTAAACAATTTTTCGGCTCGTCTCACCAACAAAGTACTTTCATCTGTAAAAGGAACCCATTCTTTGGTGGTCAGGATTCTTTTATCAAAATCTAAAACTGTCGCAATTTCGTTTTTTAATGCACGATAAGCGTTAAGATTTATTACAATTTTATTTGAAATAAAAACTGTAGTAAGTAAGAATAAAAAGGTCAGTAAAATTAAAAACCAATGTTTCTTCATCTATTATCAATCCCTTTAATGGTCTTGATAAAGTTAGCACTTATTTCATCATTTTGAATGTGCTGGCCATTTTTCACACACAATACACCATTAGCAATGGTACCATATTGCGCCGAAATATCGGTTGCATACACAAAAGTGGACAATAGATTTTCTAGACTAGTACAAGCGATTAAGGGATTAGCAGCATCCATCAACACCGCATTGAGTTTTTCTCCAACCTTAAAGTAAGAGGCTTCCTTATTTCCCATTGCCATCTTCCCTGCAACATTCACTTTTTGAATCGCAAAAGCACCTGAATCTCCAATTTTGTCATCTGTAAAAGTATTCCTTTGGTGAGAGATTAAACGTTGACCATAATCTAGAATTCTTAATTCTTCAAATGGATTCAAACCGATATGGCTATCAGTTCCAATACTCCAATTCCCACCATTTTGTTGAAATTTCTTTAAAGGAAATATACCATCTCCTAAATTTCCTTCCGTACTTGGACAAAGTACCACATTTGTTTTTGATTGAGCCAATGCAACAGTTTCACTGTCGACCAAGTGAGTGGCATGCACAAAATGAAAACGTTCAGACAACGCTACATTATCCAACATCCACTCTACAGGACGCTTACCTAAATAGGCAAGTGCATCTTCAATTTCTTTTAATTGTTCTGAAATATGAATATGAAAAGGCACCTCTTTTCTAAAATTTTCGGCAATGTATTTGATACTTTCCGGATCTACCCCGCGCATGGAGTGCATCCCAATGGCAATATTAGCATTTTCATATAAATCAGTAGACTTTTCTGAAGCTTCAAATAAACGCATATACGCGTCTACATCAGCAGAGATAAATCTTTTTTGTCCACTTGTCGCAGCTTTGCCAAAACCACCCTTTTGATAGAAAATTGGCAGCAATGTAATCCCTATACCAGTATTTTTTGCAGCTTTCACCAATCTTTCCCCCATTTCTGAAAGATTTTCATACTCTTTTCCATTTTGGTCGTGGTGTACATAATGGAATTCGGCTACATTGGTATATCCATGTCTGAGCATTTCTGCATACAATTGGGTAGCTATGCCTTCTAAATCGTCAGGTGAGATAGACAATGCGAGCTTATACATAGCATCTCTCCATGACCAAAAATCATCTGCTTTAGTGCCCACTTGATGTCTCTCTGCCAAACCAGCCATTGCGTATTGAAATGCATGCGAGTGCGCATTTTGAAATCCTGGGATTGCAAACACATTCATTTTTACAGGTAAGGCTTCAATGCTTATGGTATCCGAAATGGATTCAATTACACCATCATCATCCACCCGAACATAGGCAGGACAAAGCCATTTATCATCTTGTAAAAGTCCCTTAAATTGATATGTTTTCATCTTTTAATTTGAAAATGCGATTACTTGATAAGAAACTTCTGTTCCCTTTTTAATATCCAGCGTATCAAAATTATCTATAACTAAATTTTTATGCACCGCTTTTATTTTCCCAATTCCTTTTGCAAAAATATCGTACTCTACCATATGATCGACAAAACTGGTAAAATTCTGATGGGAAACGATACTTGTAGAATCAAATTGAAAACTGTTGATTTCAAATGGTTTATTTACAGTCAAAAAATTACTTAAGACTGCATCTTGTGTATTCTTCCCATTTTTATCCCATGATTTATTTAATGTGGGAGTAAAAACAAAATCGACAAAACGCACATTTTCTTCCACAATTTCTAATCTGGTCGTTAACCTATTAAAACTCCAAACATCTTTTAACACCCATGCGTCAGTTTCACTCCCTCTTTTATAGCGGTAAATTTTATGCGCTTCGTTTCCTGCATCATCCAAAAACAACTCACCAACTACCTCTTTAATTTGAAATTTACTGGTATCATGGGCAGGAATTAAATCAATATCATGAAAAATTTCTTCTACTTGATAAGTCACCATATTTCCAGAATCGGTCGGGAAATAAGCGTAACCCATATCTACCCCATCTTGATTCTTTTTACAAGAGAGCATTAAAACACCAGTAATTAATATGAAAATTGAATACTTCAAATTAGGCGTTCATTCTTTTTAAATTAACGCCATACATAATAATGAAGGCCAAAGAAATAAAAGCGTCGAATATGAATGAAAAACCACCTAAAAAATAGATGTTTACTCCGGCAATACCTGCACAGTACAACACATACAATCCGAACCCCGTTTTCTTTAAATTAAACATCATATATACACCAAGTCCACCAATCAATAAGGCAATCATGTTGCCTATATTAATGGCACTAAAGTTTTCGATTGTCTTACGAATAGTATCTAATGAACCCTCCATTAGAGAAGCCATAAAAGGATTATCTAAGCTTTGTTCAGAAGTAGCATCTTCTATTAACGTCAGTGAATCAACCAATGGTCCTGGTCCTCTCATGTAAGTAAAAAGAGTGGATATCAATTGAATTCCAATCCAAACCCATGACAATATAGAAAGTGTCAGTAAAAATGTACCACGTTGCTCCTTCATAGATTGGTGACTATCATCTTCCCAATTATTTGTATCTAAATTACTATCCATATTATTTTTTAAATTAAGTTTTCAATAAATATAATTGATTTTTTTATTTCTGGGTGCATGTATTTGTCATCTTCTACAATAGGCACTATTTTTCTATAAGATTGCAACAGTTCCTCGAGAATAGGACTAGTTTTTAAAGGGCTTCTAAAAGAAATAGCTTGGGAACTATTGAATAGTTCAATAGCCAAGACTTTCTTTAAATTCTCTACCACTCTATAACATTTTGTAGCAGCATTTGCGCCCATACTTACATGGTCTTCTTGTCCATTAGAAGATTCTATTGAATCTACTGAGGCCGGTGTACAAAGTTGTTTATTTTGACTTACTACAGAAGCGGCGGCATATTGTGGAATCATGAATCCAGAGTTCAATCCTGGGTTTTTTACTAAAAATGCGGGTAAACCTCTTGTTCCGCTAATTAATTTATAAATTCTTCTTTCCGAAATATTTCCTAATTCAGCCAAAGCAATGGCTAAAAAGTCGAGCGTGATGGCCAAGGGTTGACCGTGAAAATTTCCTGCAGAAACGATTTCTCTAGTCTCCGGAAAAATAGTTGGGTTATCCGTCACCGCATTAATTTCTCTTTCAAATATTGTTTTTGCGTAGGCAATGGCATCTTTTGTTGCACCATGTACTTGGGGAATACATCTAAAGCTATAAGGATCTTGCACATGCTTTTTTGCTTGCGCAATAATTTCACTTCCTTGTAGTAACGCTCTAAAATTCTTTGCTGTTTCTATTTGTCCAGCTTGTTTTCTCACCTCATTTACGTTTGCATTAAATGGGTTTAAACGGCCATCAAAAGCATCTACACTTAGCGCCCCTATTTTATCGGCTAGGGCAGATAGTTTTTCGGCTTGCATTAGATTCCAAACGCCATAACTACTCATAAATTGCGTTCCATTTAGCAAGGCCAAACCTTCTTTTGAATGTAAGGTAATTGCTTCCCAGTTGAAAGCTTTTAACACCGTTGCTGCAGCTTGTACTTTACCTTGGTATTCCACTTCTCCCTCCCCTAATAAAGGCAAGGCTAAATGTGCCAATGGCGCCAAATCTCCAGAAGCTCCCAAGGAACCTAATTGATAGACTACAGGGAAAATATCGTTATTATAAAAATCAATCAATCGTTGTACCGTAACCAACTGTACTCCTGAATGGCCATATGATAACCCTTGTACTTTTAAGAGCAACATCAATTTTACAATCTCGTTAGGTACTCTTTCTCCCAAGCCACAAGCATGAGAAATAACCAGATTTTTTTGCAATTGACTTAATTGATCACGCGAAATCACAGTATTACATAAAGAACCAAAGCCCGTATTTATACCATAATGTACTTCATCAGTCTCCGCAATCTCATTTAAAAACGTACGACATTTAATAATTTTATCGCTTGCTACTTCACTTAATACTATTTTTTTATCCGAATTTACAATTGTCTTTAATTCCGCTATCGATAAAAAATCCTCATTAATTATATGTTTCATTGTCCTTGAATTAAAGCCTTAAATGCCGACTTACTCACTGTATGTTGTTCTCCTGACTCCATCAATTTATAGGTAACTTCTCCTTTGTTTATTTCATCATCTCCAAGCATTACCACTATCGGAATATTTTTATCATTCGCGTATTTCATTTGTTTTTTCATCTTGGCATTCTCAGGATAGACTTCCACAGAAACTCCCATATCACGATATTCTTTAGCTAATCTCAAACAATATAATTGTGCTATTTCTCCAAAATTAATGAATAGAATACGGGTTGCCGTTTGAATGGCTGGTGGAAATAATTCCAACATTTCCATGACATCATAAATACGGTCAGCACCGAAAGAAATACCAACGCCAGACATATTAGACACCCCAAACAATTCGGTTAAATTATCATATCTTCCACCGCCACAAATACTGCCCATCTTCACATTATTGACCAATACTTCAAATATAGCACCAGTGTAGTAGCTCAATCCTCTTGCTAAAGTAACTTGAAATTCTAGTTTAGCTTTAGTAAGACCAAGTGCGTTGATTTGCTTAAAAATAAATTCCAATTCTTCAATACCTTTTTCACCAGTTGGATTACCGTACAAAAAGGTTTTCATTTGATTTAATAATTCAAAATTGTCACCATTTAAATCAAAAAGCGGTTTAATTTTTTCTATTGCAGCAGGACTTATATTTCTATTTTCTAGTTCCGCAATCACACCATCCACACCAATTTTATCTAATTTATCGATTGCAACGGTAATGTCAACCAACTTATCCGTCTCCCCGCAAACTTCAGCTATACCGGTTAATATTTTTCGATTATTAATTTTAATTGAAAAATCAGTCAACCCCAATTTAGATAGTACTTCATCAAAAATTTGAATCAATTCAATTTCATAAATCAAGGAATCACTTCCTACTACATCTACATCACATTGATAAAATTCTCTATATCGTCCTTTTTGTGGTCGATCTGCACGCCAAACGGGTTGAATTTGAAATCTTTTAAAAGGAAAAGTCAGTTCATTTTGGTGTTGCACCACAAACCTTGCAAAAGGAACAGTCAAATCGTACCGTAAAGCTTTTTCAGAAACTGAATTTGCAAATTTTGCTAATTCTCCATTTTCTAAAGCAGTAATATCCGCTTTTTTTACTTTATCTCCGCTATTTAAAATCCTAAATATCAACCGATCCCCTTCTTCTCCATATTTACCCATTAAGGTTTCTGTATTTTCGAATGTTGGTGTTTCAATACCTACAAAACCAAACTTTTTAAACACCGTACTAATGGTTTTAAATATATATTGGCGTTTCGCGAGAGTAGTTGGTAAAAAATCCCTAGTTCCTTTAGGAATTGAAGGCTTATTGCTCATGGTAAATAATTTTCACAAAAATAACTTTTGAATTTATTAATCCGCAATAATTAATGGTTAATTTTGTATTTGATGTCAGAAAAAAAGTCAAGCAAAACAGGAAAATATATTAGTAATATATTATTAGGTATAATAATACTTATATTAATTGTACCTAGTTGGCGGATTAAATTTCAAAGTACCATTCAAGGCTTTTTTTTAAAAAAAATTGAAATTGAATCCTTATCTTCTCAGCCTTTTAATGGTAATTTAGACAATTGGGTAATTTACAATGAAAAAGAAGAAGCCATTCCAATTAGTAATTTTGACGGTCAACCTTTAATAGTAAACTTTTGGGCCACCTGGTGCCCACCTTGTTTAGCGGAATTACCAGATTTACATTTGTTTTATGAAAAGATGAAAGGCAAGGCAATTATCGTAGCGATAAGTACTGAATCTTATGAAACGATACTAAACGCAGGACTGATGGAAAAATACCCAGGATTGTTGTACCATGCAAAAGCCATTCCTAAGGCATTAGATTTTAGTGCTTACCCTACTACATTCATCATCAATAAAGAAAGAACAGATTATAAAAAAATAGAAGGCGCACAAAACTTCAATCATCCTTCGAATATTTTGTATATTGAGCAGCTAAACAAATAAGCACAGACAGAAATACATTCATTTGACTTAAAAAAAAGAATTTGGAATTTGCAATTATAGACATAGAAACTTCAGGAGGAACCCCCAAGGACAGCAAGATCATTGAAATTGCAATCTTAATACACAACGGAAAAGAAGTCATTGATTCGTATGAAACTTTTATTAATCCAGAAAAAAAGATTGATTGGTTCGTCTCTAAACTGACAGGTATTCAAGATAATGATGTAAAAGATGCACCAAAATTCTTTGAAGTCGCTAAAAAAATATTTCAACTCATAGAAAACAGAGTATTTGTTGCACACAACATTAGTTTTGATTATGGCATTGTAAGAAGAGAGTTTAAAGCTTTGGGACTAGACATTAGGTTGCCTCATTTGTGTACCATTCAAACTTCCCGTGTATTAATTCCTGGGGTAGAATCTTATGGCTTAAAAAACTTATCGGAACATCTAAACATTGAATTAGAAGGGCATCACCGTGCCATGGAAGACACCAAAGCAACTGCAGATATTTTTAAGCACTTATTTGAAATTAGCAAAGGGGACCTATCTCCTTTTATCAGAGAAGACATTAACCCCAAAATATTAAATACAAACTTGGATTTAAATGAGTTTGACGAAATACCAAATAAAGTCGGTATTTACTTTTTATACAATGAAAAGAATGAACTAATATATATTGGAAAGAGTATACATATCAAAAAAAGAATTGAACAGCACTTAAAAAATTCCAAAACCGAAAAAGCCATTCGAATGCGGAATGAAATTGCCAAAATTGAGTATACATTAACTGGCAGTGAGTTAATTTCTTTATTGATGGAGTCTGAATTAATTAAAATACATCAGCCCATATACAACAGGGCACAAAAAACCAACAAATTCAATTACGGTTTATATACCTATACGGACGGAAAAGGGTACATTAATTTAGTGGTTAAAAAGAACACAGATACTTCTCACCCTGTACATACTTTTACTTCCATGGCTGCAGGAAAATCAAAACTTGAGCAATGGACCAGTGAATATGAATTATGTCCCAAATTAATGGGCTTATTTACTTCCAATACTGCTTGTTTTAACTATGGTATTGGAACCTGTAAGGGCGCATGCATTCATGAAGAAGCGGCAGAAAGTTATAATACTAGGGTACAGCAACTGATTGACTTATTAACTTTTGAATCCAAAAGTTTTATCATCAAGGATAAAGGGAAAACAAAATCAGAAACAAGTTTTGTTTGCATAGAAAATGGGCAATACATTGGTTATGGATTTGCACCGACATTTATTTTAAGAAAGAATGTAAAAAACTATAAAAAATATATCAAGCACCAAGAGAGTAACCGTGATTTCAAATCCATCATTAACTTACAGTTATCTAAAAATAAAAAATTAGAATTAATTGAATTGACGGAATGAGTAAAGCAATTAAAAAATCAAACTTAAAACCTTGGCAAGAGAAAATTCATGAAGTAATTTTTGAAGCAGACACTTTTGCAGGAAAAACCTTTGACATTGGTTTATTGATTGCCATTATTGTAAGTATCATTATCGTAATGCTGGAAAGCGTTCCCAGTTTAAACGAAAAATACCATGACTCCTTCTATTTAACAGAATGGATTTTCACTATTATTTTCACATTAGAGTATGTCGCTAGAATTATAAGTATAGGTAAACCAAATAAATATATTCTGAGTTTTTATGGCATTATAGACTTACTTTCTATTCTACCAACTTATTTAGGACTATTTATTATAGGGTCTCAATCTTTAATGGTAATTAGAGCCGTTAGATTATTGCGCATATTTAGAATATTAAAATTGGCACGATTTGTCAAAGAGTCTAAAACCTTAGGCGATTCGATTAAGGCATCTAGGCATAGGATACTGGTTTTTTTATTAGCAGTATTGACATTGAGTACTATTTTAGGAACCATTATGTATTTAGTAGAAAGTTCTGAAGCAGGATTTACTAGTATTCCAAGAAGTATATATTGGGCCATCATTACGTTAACTACGGTTGGGTACGGAGACATTGCTCCTATTACCCCTATGGGACAATTTATTGCATCCATTGTAATGATAATGGGGTACGCTATTTTAGCTGTTCCTACTGGAATTATCACTTCAGAGTTTATAAAAACCAATAATCAACCCCAAAAAATTTCAACAAAATCTTGTAATGAATGTTCAAGTGAAGGGCATGACGAAGATGCTATACATTGCAAATATTGTGGTGCTGAATTGTAATTTTAAAAAGAAATGAACAGGCAGTGTTGATAGTTTTAACTAAAAAAAAGTCATTTTTTTCTTAATAGTTAATTGTTTACTTTAATTTTGTTAACCTAAACATAAGCGACAGCTTGAAAAAAATATTTATGAGTGTTTATGGAAAAAAGGCGGATAACGCTTCCTTAAAACAAATAGGACTGGAAAATGTAGGTAATACATTTTGGAATTTAACTCCATCAGAATTAGTAGAAGACATAGTAATTTTAGGTCAAGGTGTTCTGACAGATTCAGGAGCAATTGCTATTGAAACTGGCGAATTTACAGGTCGTTCTCCACAAGACAGATTTATCGTTTGCGACGCAAAAACAGAAGATGCTGTATGGTGGGGAAACATCAATCAAAAGTTCGAAACGGAGAAGTTTAATGCGTTGTACAATCGTATGAAAGCATATTTAACAAACAAAGATGTTTATGTTAGAGATGCTTATGCTTGTGCAGATGAAGACTTCCGTTTGAATTTAAGATTAGTGAGTGAAAACCCATGGTCGAGCATGTTTGCTCACAACATGTTTTTACGTCCTACTGAAGCAGAAATTGAAAACTTTGAACCGGAATGGCATATTATATGTGCTCCTGAATTCATGGCTGACCCAGTAATTGATGGTACAAGACAACATAACTTTGCCATTATTAACTTCACCGATAAGATGATTATTATTGGCGGGACTGGTTATACAGGTGAAATCAAAAAAGGGATTTTCTCTGTATTGAATTTCGTTTTACCACATGAAAAAGATGTATTGTCCATGCACTGTTCTGCAAACGTAGGAAAAGATGGAGATACAGCCGTATTCTTTGGTTTGTCTGGTACTGGAAAAACTACACTTTCTTCAGATGAAAACAGAAGATTAATTGGTGATGACGAACATGGTTGGTCAGACAATGGTGTCTTTAACTTTGAAGGTGGTTGTTATGCCAAAACTATTGATTTAAGTGAAGAAAAAGAACCACAAATTTTTAATGCGATAAAATTTGGTGCTATTCTAGAAAATATTGGATTTGAAGGGGAAACCAGAAAACCAAATTACGAAGATACTGCGATTACACAAAACACTAGAGTATCTTATCCAATTGATCACATTGACAATATTATGGTACCATCAAAAGGTGGTATGCCGCATAATATTTTCTTTTTAACTGCGGATGCTTTTGGTGTATTACCTCCAATCTCAAAATTAACGCCAGGACAAGCAATGTACCACTTTATTTCAGGTTATACTGCAAAAGTAGCTGGAACTGAAGCTGGAATTAATGAACCACAAACTGCATTTTCTGCATGTTTCGGTGCGCCATTTATGCCATTGCACCCCACTAAATATGCAGAAATGTTAGGGGAAAGAATGGAAAAACACAATGTAAAAGTTTGGTTAATCAATACTGGATGGTCTGGTGGAGAATATGGTGTTGGGGAAAGAATTAAATTGAAATTCACCCGTGCTATGATTACCGCTGCATTAGAAGGTAAATTAGACAATGTATCTTATACCAATCACGAAGTTTTTGGTTTGGCTATGCCAAATGAATGTGAAAATGTTCCTACAGAAATTTTAAGTCCAAAAAATACTTGGGCAGACAAACAAGCATATGACGCTAAAGCAAATCACTTAGCCAATCAATTCGTTAAAAACTTCAAACAATATGAAGACAATGCAAACGAAGAGATCTTAGCAGCTGCTCCAAAGGCTACTGTTAGCGCTTAAGTTATTTAATATATCAATTTTTAAAAGGTCTTAGCTTTATTGCTAAGGCCTTTTTTATTGTACACTCCTCCACTTGCTTTGTTAATATACATGTAAAAATTAATGGCCTAAATAGCCTAGCGATTGGTATATAAAATTCTTCCCTGTGAAAAGAAGGTAGACATTTACCCCATCATCATCACACGTTTTAGGTATCTTAAATTATAGTTTGATTTTAAGTCCCAATATATGCCGGAATAAATGCACCACTCCTGATTAAAACATGCCAGGGAAAATAAATTTTAGCTATTTAAAAATAGGGTAATTTTATTTCGCGATAGCGACATACCTAATAAGAAACAACTAGTAATACCTTATAAATGGACAAAAGCAGACCACTAGATGTTGGTATCTACCTCAAAAAAGAGTGCTACTGTACCATTAACTTTACCACTTTACTTAAGCTTCCAAATTGAATTTCAATATAGTAAACCCCTTCTGCCAAATGGCTTATATCAATTTCAGCCTTATAAGCACCATTGATGTTTGTTTTTTGCACCAATTGTCCTAAACCAGAGCGAATACATAGCATTCCATTCATCTTTTGATTAGATATCACCGTGACATGTGTATTGGCTGGATTAGGAAATACATTTACACTATGATTTGGTAATTCATTTATAACAACAGATTCTATTGCTAAATACTTTTGTACACCATCATAATCTGTTTGGGCTAATCTATAATAAGAAAGACCTAAAAAGGGATTATAATCCCTTAAAGTATAATTATTTTCAAGACTAGAATTTCCTGCTCCTTTAACATCCCCCACATAATCCCACTGTATACCATCCAAGGACTTTTCAATAGTATAATAAGCGTTATTAATCTCACTACTACTGCCCCACTCACAAAGTACCGAATTGCTATTTAGTACATTTGCTTCAAAATCTATTAAAGTAATTGGCAATGGAGTTGTACTCAAATTAATACTCCCCAAACTAAAATAATACCCCGTTGCACCTATAAAATCATGGTCAAAATTAACTATTCCAGTTGCATTGTTATAACTAGTAGGCGCAATGGAGGTTGCACCAGTAGCGAACACATCATCTGTGTCTACCAACAAGCGTGTATCTGCCAGGTCAAAAACAGCGGAATTATTCCCTAAACCTAAATTAAATTGAATTCTAACACTATTTACTAATCCTGTTTCTTGGGTTTTCCAAATTCTAGCGACTCTCGTCTCCACTATCTCACCATTTAAGGTATTTCCAAAATCAGTTACACCATCTGAATCAAAAGCAAGGGTATTTCTACCCCACATAAAATAAGTATTATCTATTGAAAAATGGTTTGGGTTGGTACCATCTGTATTCGCAATTGTTCCTAATCCAATTGCAACCGCATCTAAAGTATTTGCATCTTTATTTTGCCATTGTCTAAGTCGACCACATTCATCTAAACCAATTCCAGAAACACTATTATGATAGGCGGTATTTAAATTATAATCCCATACTACAGATCCATTATTTGAAACATAGTCACCATCATTAATTCCAGACTCATCATTGGTTGGATCGAAAGTTATGCCATATTTTACGCCGTAATATGTTTCTACAATTTGACGATCTACGGCATTTAAGGCTGTATCAATGATCAAAATCTCTGCTACAAATCCATTAAAGAACTTACCAGAGCCTTCTTCTCCACCACCAATAATTAAATGCGAGCCAATGTCTATAGTATTAGAAGTGGTATTTCCAAAATCAACAGGACCAGCTTTACCATTTGCAAAAAGTTGTAAAACAGACCCATTGTGTATACCTGCCAAAATATTGTATTGTGCTGTATTTACGTCTACAGTCGCATTTATTGGTCCACCAGAAGAAAGTGGTTCTTGACTAAAAGCATAACCTGTAGTTGTTTTTAAAATTTTTGCTCCAGTAGAAGAATTTTCGAATGAAATTACTGGATCACTAGTCGCAGAATTAGAATCTTTTAAGACAATAAAAAAACTAAAATGATTAGAGCCATTTAAATTACTTAGGGGATTAATCGATTTTAAGTATTCACTATTGGTAGCATTATAAAATGGAATTGGATGGTAACCAGGTTTATTATACAAACTGGTTTTAACTTTTGGCCCATTAGTAACCAATAAAACATTATTAAAATCTTTGCTTTGCTCGTCCCATTCTGACACATTACTATTATTGGAAAACCCATCAAATGTTTCCGGTTCAAATAAAGCAGAAATTTTAGAAAATCCTTGTTCCCCTGGAGAACCAAATTCAGCTACAGATATCAAAGTTGACTCTAATGGTAAAGCACAATAAGTAGCAATGGCCTTATAGTCTCCAACGCTAATTACTTGCAGGGTATCGTTTATTTCTCCAGCAATTGGATTATTATTTTTATACCATTGAAATGCCTCATAATTTTCAGAATCCTCAATTGAGATATAAGCTGGGTTTCCTTCGCACAAATCTAAACGTGCCTTTCCATTACCTATAAATAAAGGGTCAGAGGTACTGTATTCCACATCCCGATCGGAAAATGCCGACATGTATCCTGCTCCACCCAAAGCGCTACTGGCACCGAGAAAACCAAGTGTAAACTTTTCATCCCCAGTTACAAATACATCTGTAACACTATTTGGTATTGCATAAGAAAAAGTTCTAGAATCGGCAATTAAGGTACCTGGTAAATTTTCTGTACTTGGATTAATATTCAAAAGCACATTACCCAATTCGTCCTGAATTTTTATGGTCGAAGTTACTGGGCTCGTAACGGCAATGGTAGACGAACTTCCAAATTGTTCAATTTCGTGTATATAAATTGAGTCTGATCCTACACAATCAGCCAATGGCGGAATCAAGTTCATACTACTCGTATTTACTGCTGTACCGCCAAAAAGTGTCTGGTATACTAAAACGGGTTGATCACTAGTAAATGAGGTGTTTTTATGACTTAAAGTTCCTGTAGGGACAGCAGGTGCGTTTACCCAATAATTAGCTCCGGTTAATGTTTTATATTTACCTTGACCAACAATAGTGTCTACCCAGCCCGTTCCAAATGTAATAAAAGTAGTATCTGGTTGTGTAGAAATAAGTATTAATTTTTCTCTAGAAATCGAACCGTTCCCACCCACCAAGGCATATTTATCTCCAGCAAATTTTGCAGGAATCAATTGATCCATTCCAATATCTCGCCCATTGGTACCAACAGGATTGCCCGTCCATGACCCCGAGTTAATTACAATATTTTTATCTGAAACAACTCTTATACCATTATAATCATCCATGGGTACTGTCATATTAGATTTAGTTTGAGCTAGAATATAAGACTGTCCGGCGTTAAGCGTAATTGATATGGTAGTTGTTGTTGCAGGGACACCTGCAGTTGGCTGTCCTAACAAGGTAACACCTGGATTAAAATTATCTACTGTAATATTTGTATTGTTTAAGGTCGCCATAATTGAAATGAAATGACTCATTTGCGTATCTGCCGTGGTGGTGGTTGCTCCCCCTGCTTGAAATCCTACAAAAAAATTAGTACCAAAAGCAGTAGTCCCTTTACAAGATATGGAAGCGCCTTGAGAACCTGAAATATGCCTAATATTTGCATAAAATCGCTTTGGGGCGACCATCTTGTATCCTCCTGTGTCTAAAACCGTGTTTAATGATGCTTGTGTGAAAATATTTTCCACATTAAAACCTGTATTATTAAACTTAAGTCTAATAGGTGCTGAACGGGATAAATTGAATACCCCGGTCGAATTTTGACTCCCATGTTGCACCACATAGTCACTAAACAAAACACCATCACCTCTTGTTATGGTCACTTGAAATGTACCTGCTTCATTGGTGGATAGAATTAAATAATGATCTCGAGCACTATGCGTCGTGTTTTTTATGGCATCACTGACATAAACAGGAGGCATATAGTGCAAGGTATCGTATTGGGAGAATAAACTTTTACTGGTTAAATTGATGATGATCAATAAAACAGTTTTTATGACAAGCTGGGGACTTATTTTTTTCACTGTATTGGTACATTTAATAATCATTTTTCACCCCCAAATGTCGGACTGACAAAATGAGTTTAAAAAATTAATATTTATTTATACCTTTAAAGTAGGGAAAAATAATGAATAACATTGATTATTCTACCACTAGTTTTACAATTCGATTAATACTACCAAATTGAACCTCTACATAATACACACCATTCGCCAACTGTGAAATATCAATTTCTGCCGAATAAGTATCACTTAAATTAGACTGTATTACAATTTGTCCAAGACCTGAACGAATATTCACTACCCCATTAATCAATTGATTTGAACTTACCGTAACATGCGTATTTGCTGGGTTTGGAAAAACATGGATACTGTGGTCCAGTAACTCATTTATTACTATAGTTTCAATACCTAAATCTCTTTTTTCTCCATCATAATCTGTTTGAGAAAGTCGGTAATATGAAAGTCCCAAAAATGGATTTAAATCCAATGTAGAATAATTAATTTTTTCACTCGAATTTCCTGCACCTTTTACATCCGACACGTGTAACCATTGCTTACCGTCTTTTGACTTTTCAATGGTATAATAGGCGTTATTAGATTCACTTGCACTACTCCAGTTACATTGCACCGTTTTATCTTTTTGTAGGTTGGCTTCAAAATTCAATAGGGTAATTGGTAATGGCGTTGTTATTTTATTGATACTACCTAGGCTAAAATAGAAACCAGTAGCTGGCACAAAATTATGATCAAAATTAACCATTCCAGTAATATTGTTATAGCTAGTCGGTGCAATAGATATAGCGCCTGTAGCAAAAACATCATCTGTATCTACTAAAAGTCTTGTATCTGCCAAATCAAAAATTGCCGTACCATTCCCCAAACCTAAGTTAAATTGCACCCTTAAACTTCCAACGATACCAGTCTGCTGTGTCTTCCATATTCTTGCCACTCTTGATTCTACTACTTCGCCATTCAATGTATTTCCAAAATCTGTCTCTCCAAAAGAATCAAAGTCTAACGTATTTCTCCCCCACATAAAATAGGTATTGTCCACGTTAAAACTATTTGGGTTTGCTCCAACAGAATTTGCAATGGTTCCTAATCCAATGCTCACAGCATCTGTATTGTTTGCATCTTTATTTTGCCATTGTCTCAAACGCCCACATTCATCTAAGCCAATTCCCGAAACACTGTGGTGATAATCTGTATTTACACTATAATCCCAAACTACAGAACCATTATTTGAAACATAATCTCCGTCATTAATACCTGACTCATCATTGGTAGGGTCGAATGTAATCCCATATTTCACCCCATAATAAGTTTCTACAATTTGACGATCAGTCGCGTTTAGCGCCGTATCTATGATCAATATCTCCGCTACAAATCCATTAAAGAACTTTCCTGATCCTTCTTCACCTCCACCAATTATTAAATGTGAGCCAATGTCTATGGTATTGGAAGTGGTATTCCCAAAATCAACTAATCCTGCCTTACCGTTAGCAAATAGTTGTAATACGGATCCATTATGCACTCCTGCTAATATACTATACTGTGCTGTATTTACATCCACCGTCGCGTTAATTGGACCGCCCGAAGAAAGTGGCTCTTGACTGAATGCATAACCCGTTGCTGTCTTCAAAATTTTTGCTCCTGTAGCAGAATTTTCGAATGAAATTATCGGATTACTAGTCGCTGAATTAGAATCTTTTAAAACAATAAAAAAGCTAAAATGGTTAGAACCGTTTAAATTACTTATCGGATTAAAAGACTTTAAGTATTCACCATTAGCAACATTATAAAAAGGGACAGGATGATAACCAGGTTTATTGTATAAGCTTGTTTTTACTTTAGGCCCATTAGCCACTAAAGAAGCGTTATTAAAATCTTTACTTTGCTCATCCCACTCTGCTACATTACTGTTATTTAAAAACCCATCAAATGTCTCTGATTCATACAAGGCCGAAATCTTAGAAAAGCCTTGTTCTCCTGGAGAACCAAATTCATCTACAGAAATCAAAGTAGACTCTAAGGGTAAAGCACAATAACTTGCTATTGCTTTATAGTCTCCTGCGTTATTTACTTGAAGACTATCGTTTGTTTCTCCAATAATTTGATTATTATTTTTAAACCATTGAAAAGAAGAATATATTTCGGGATCATCAATAGATATATAAGCAGGGTTTCCTTCACATAGGTCAAGCCTTGCTCTACCATTTCCAATAAACAAAGGGTCTGAAGTAATATATTCCACATCCCTATCGGAAAATGCAGACATATATCCTGCTCCCCCAATGTTTGAACTTGCCCCTAAAAATCCAACCGTTACTTTTTCATCTGCTGTAATAAATACATCATTCACACTATTATCAATATCATAGACAAAAGTTCTAAAATCAGAAATTAAAGTGCCAGGTAAATTTTCACTCGAAGGACCTACTGTAACTAAAACATTTCCAGTTTCATCTTGTAATTTTACCGTGGAAGTAACTGGACTAGTCACCGTAATCACGGAATTATTTCCAAATTGTTCGGCATCATGTATATAAATCGAATCAGATCCAATACAATCGGCTAATGGCGGTATTAGATTCATACTACTTGTTGTTGTATTGGAACTTCCAAACAAAGTTTGATAAATCAGTACCGGTTGGGTGGAAGTAAAAGCCATATTATCGTGGGATATTGTTCCAGAAGGCGTTGAAGTTGCAGCTGTCCAATAACCAGTACCAGTCAATGTTTTATAATTACCTTGACCAACAATAGTATCTAAATCACCAGCGCCAGAAGTAATAAAAGTTGTATCCGGCTGGGTTGCTATAGCAATAAACTTTTCAATTGAATTGCTATTATTTGTAGTATTTTTTCCTCTGATTAGCACATACTTAGTTCCGGCAAATTTTGCTGGAATTAACTGGTCGATACCAATATCTCTTGAACCACCATTATTAGAAGGCCCAGTCCAAGAGCCAGAATTTACGGCTATTTCTTTATCAGAAACGATTCTAATCCCATTGTATTCATCCATATCAATACCAATCGCGGTCATAGAGTCTTTTGTTTGGGCAACAATATAAGACTGTCCTGCATTCAAGGTAAAAGAGATTGGGTTTGCCGTTTTCGGACTTCCACTATTGGGTTGTCCATAAAAAGTAACCCCTGGATTAAAACCACTAAGTGTTACATTCGTATTATTTTTAGTCGCCATTACCGCAATAAAATGACTATGTTCCTTATCGGCACTACTCGTCCCTGTTCCGGCAGCTTGAAATCCTGCAAAAAAATTGGTTCCTAAGGCTGTGGTTCCTTTACAGGTTAAAGATGCGCCTTGAGCTCCAGCTAAATGTCTAATATTTGCAAAAAACGGTTGTGTTGCTTCCAGTTTATAGCCGCCAATATTCAATACCGTATTCAGAGAATTTCTAGACACGATATGCTCCGTATTGTACCCTCTATTGTTAAATTTTAACTTTACTGGAGTTGATCTAGATAAGGAAAAAACACCTGTACTTACTTCATTGCTGTTAATGTCGTTATAAGCAGAAAATAAAGCACCATCCCCTCTCGTAATCGTAACATTAAAACTCGCAGCTTTATTCGTAGAAAGAATTAAATAATGATCTCTACAACTATTATTACTTGTTTTAATTTGGTTACTTACAAATACAGGCGGCAAGTAATGTAAAGTATCATATTGCCCATAACTTTTCACACCCCACAATAGAAGTGCAAATAACAATGCTTTTTTTATCATAGCTAATCGTTTTCAAAAAATTACTCCAAAGTATTAGTCAATAGTAGCGACTAGTACTTTAGATACTTTCCAAAATTTAGCGGGGTCAATTATGGTTAATTTGTGTTTAGTATCGTTTGATTCCAGTTGGTAAGAAGAGGAAGGATGATCAGAAATAAATTTGATTTTTTTACCACCATCCATTTCAATAGTAGTAACCCTACTGATGTCTATTTTCGTAAAGTATTCCATATTTACTTCGTCACTCAACTCCATTTTTTTTCCGAGACCAATAAAACCACCTTCTTTAACTAGCACGCCATTTTCTGCTAATTCTTGATAGGTACCATATGCATAATAAGCGGTATTCAATTCAATTAAGGTTTCAGCAGCTAAAGTAGATTGTTCTTGGTAAGCTTCTAATAACTCCACATACTCCCGATCTAAATCAGACAATTCAGTACGTAACATTTCAATTTCTTCATCTTGTGTTTCAATCTTCCCTCTCAGGTTAGTAATTAATTTATCTAATTCTGCAATTTTTCCATTGCTGTTTTTTAATTGTTTATTTAAGGAAGCTACTTTTTTAGCATTGGCTTCTCTTAGGTAATTGATATTTTGAATTTCCTGTAAAATCCATTGTTTGCCATCCTCTGCCAATTCAACATTTTTAGATTTTAAACGAATTTCATCTTCTTTTAAATTAATCATAGAAAGATTTTCCTCAATCTCATTGAATAACAAAATAGACTCGTTTAAAACAGAATCTTTTTCTGCTAACTCTCCTTTTAAAACCCTATTTTCAGACTGTAACTTTGCTAATTCTTCTGCATTTAACCCAATGGTTGATTCTGTAGTAGAATCTTTACAAGCACTCATACTCATTACCACTAAAATTGACACACAAATTAAACTTAATCTTTTCATAAATGAAGGTTTATATCTTTCCTAACAAATGTAAATAATTATTAATACTTTTACCTCAATTTTAATAGACAAAATGCAGTTTTTATAAAAAGTGTTTTGTTCATTAAATAAAAGAGTAACACAAATCAAACCTTGTCATAAAGCTATTTTAAGTGAAATTAATGCCGCATTACTTTTTGAATTTTATAAAGAAATTGCTCTTTCTTGCAACAATCTTTTCTGTCCTTAGAATATTTTTCCTTTTAATTAACCATAATCTATTTCCAAAAGTGAGTATAACCGACTTTCTGGTCGGTTTTTGGTTTGACTTGGTAACCGCGGCAATTCTATTTATACCTTTAGTAATTATTGAATTATTCCCCAACCCTTTTCGGACTAAAAAGTGGTATAATTTCGTTTTAAAAACGATTTACCTACTAACTTTTTCCGTAGGAATATTAATGAATATTGCTGATATTGAATACTTCAGACATACTTCCACCCGCAGTACTGGTTCTACCTTAACCATGTTGAGCTATGGAAACGACTTATGGAATCAATTGCCATCTTTTATACAAGACTTTTGGTACCTTTTACTTTTATTAATCGGTACCATTTGGTTTGGTTATTTTTTTTATGGCAAATACTTTAAACCGAAAGTTGAAAAAGTTTCTATATATAAACAAAGTATACTTTTCATTATTGCTTCCTTATTGCTTTTAAGTCTTGGTAGAGGCTGGGGATTAAGGCCAATTGCACCGATCAATGCTTCAAAATACACCATAGATCAAAATGTTCCCTTGGTACTAAACTCGACATTTACAATTATCAAATCTATAGGAAACGTTACCCTGCAAGAAAAAACGTATTTTGATTCTATTACACTGCAAAAATGGGTTAACCCCATTAAACAAATGAACACCCCTGGTAAATTAAACCAGCCGAATATTGTACTAATTTTGCTCGAGAGTTTTTCTGTAGAATACATAGGAAGTATCAATGGCGATTCAGTTTCTTACACCCCTTTTATGGATGAGTTAGCGGCAAAGGGAATGCTTTTTACTAACTGCTATGCAAATGGAAAAAAATCCATTGATGCGGTCCCTTCTGTCATTGCAAGTGTCCCTAAACTTATGGGGGAAGAATTTATCACTTCCAATTACGCTACCAATAAAATTGAATCCCTTCCTAAACTTCTAAAAAAAGTTGGTTATGAGTCTGCTTTTTTTCATGGTGCTACCAATGGCTCCATGAACTTTAACCAATTTGCAGCCAAAGCACAATACGACCATTATTTTGGAAGAACAGAATACAATGACGAAAATGGTTTTGATGGCACATGGGGGATTTTTGACCATTTATTTTTACCATGGACTATTGATAGAATGAATGCATTTTCAGCCCCTTTTTTCAGTACTATATTCACCATTTCTTCCCACCCTCCATTTACCATCCCAGACTCTTTAAAAAACCGATTCCATTCTGGTCCCACTAAAATGCATGATGCCGTGCTGTATGCCGACTATAGTTTACGCATATTTTTTGAAAAAATAAAAAAAGAATCCTGGTACAACAACACCCTCTTCGTGGTCACTGCTGACCATACTCCTGCTTCTGGTTCACCTATTTATTTTAAAGAAATGGGAAACATGCACATCCCCCTTATCTTTTTCCATCCCAAACTGCCAAGTTTAAGCGGTATTTCTGATAAAATTGTTTCTCAAATAGACATCCTTCCTTCCATCTTACAACTAATTGGCTATCCGGATCCTTTTTTCAGTCTAGGAAACAGTGTTTTTGATCCAGGAAAAGGTTATAGCGTATCGAGGATAGGTAATAAATACCTTATTTTTGGTAGGCATAATTTTCTCGTTTTCGAAAATGGAAAAATGATTAAAATGTTTGATATAAATGATAAATTACAAGAGAAAAATCTGCTCCAATCAAAACCTGAAACTGCAAAATATTTGAAGAATAAACTTTTGGCCTATATACAACAATACAACCATGCCTTGATTACCAATAAAATGACGGTAGATTAAACATGCATTCAAAAATTAACATATTATTCATTATTAATCCAATCTCAGGTGTTGGTAAAAAGAACTTGATTCCAAAAGCAATTGCCGCCCATTTGTCAAAGGAAAAATTTGATTATAAAATTGAATACACCCAGTATCCTTCTCATGGCCAAAAAATCGCGTTGGAAAACAAACATTTATACCAAGCAATTGTCGCCATTGGCGGAGATGGAACAGTAAGTGAAATTGGTGCTAGCTTAATCCACTCTGAATGCGCACTTGGCATTATTCCTTGTGGCTCTGGTAATGGCATTGCAAGACATTTAGCCATCCCCAGGAAAATAAAAAAAGCCATTGAAAAAATAAATGCATTCAACGTTACCAGCATTGATACCGGCACATGTAATCAAACCCCCTTTATTGGCTTGTGTGGTTTTGGTTTTGACGCACATATCGCTGAGGCTTTTGAAAAACATACCAAGCGTGGCTTTAGCACCTATATAAAATTAGTATCAAAAGCTTATAGTAAGTATAAGCCACACCATTACCAAATAAGCATCAACGACCAAGAGGTAAAACACAATCCTTTACTGGTGTGCATAGCAAACTCATCTCAATATGGAAATGGATTTACCATTTCGCCAATATCCACTATGCAAGATGGGAAGTTTGAACTCATATTCATTGCACGTTTCCCATTGCATGCCATCCCTAAATTGATCAAACAGTTTTTTTCAAAACAAATTCACCATTCCAAGTATTTTCAGTCGATCACTTTTGAAACCCAAGTTAAAGTGAATATCACAGATGAAAAAACACCTTCTTTTCATATTGATGGAGACCATAAACAAAGTAATACATCAAGTTTTGATATTCAACTATTGCCAAAATCACTCCAGGTTTTAGTTTAAACATTTCTCTCTTGTTACACTAAAAAATATGCTGAGGTTCTAATAAGAAATACAGTTATTAGTAACAATTTTTCAATTGAATGGTTAGTTGGCATTGAAGGAGACCGTAAAAAGTTTAGCCAACATTAAGCATGGATACATAACTTTAAAGCACGATTAAAAACCTATCCACAGCAACTTAAATGCCATTTTTCAACACCAAATAAGCTACCTAAATCGATTAGTCCAAATAAAAACACTTTTGATTTTATTTTAGTAGGTCACTTTCCCCACCTTAAAAGATTTAATTCCTCTAAAAACAAAATAGAAACCAATTAACACAAGCGGTATACTTAAATATTGCCCCATATTTAACCCTTGTAAGCTTTCATCAATACCATCTTGATTTTCTTTGATAAATTCAATGAAGAATCGTGCCCCAAAAAGTAAAACAAAAAACACGCCCATTAAAAAACCTTTAATTTGACCGGCGTTTGTTTTCCAATAGAACCACATTAAAATAGTAAAAATAACTAGGTAGCAAATCCCTTCCATTAATTGGGCTGGATACCTGGCAGGAATCATGGCAAACAAATCGGCATACTTACTTGGGTCACTTGCTATTTTATCGTAAGCCGTATTGAGCTTATCATAATAATTACCATTTGTAATACCTGTTGTATTTGTTGCTTTAATTATAGCTTGATGAATTTCTGCACTATCTTCTCTTAAAAATTTAAATCCAATACTAGAATCGGTTACCTTACCAACAATTTCGTGGTTAAATAAATTACCAAGACGAATTAGAAAAGCTGCCAATGCGGTCGGAATTACTAAACGGTCTAATATCCATAGCACCGATTTTTTAACGACATTTCTATTCAATAAAAATGCGGCAATAATTATACCAATTGCTCCACCATGAGAAGCTAGTCCACCTTCCCATATTTTTAAGATTTCTAAAGGGTGACTTAAATAATAATCGGGTTGATAAAACAAACAGTGTCCTATTCTTGCCCCTAAAACACCACCAATCAATACATAGATAAACGTTTTATCCATCCAGTTTTCTGGCGCTTTTTCATTTTTGTACACTTTATTTAGGATGATAAAACCCAAGTAAAATCCTAATGCCCACATAATACCATACCAACGTGGTGTATTCCAAGCGTCAATTACTCTTGGATTAAAGGTCCAATTCACAAATAATAATTCGTTCATTTCAATGTATTTTCGACGAAATTAATCATTCTAAACCAAAGAAAAAAATAATTTGATTCTAAGCTAAATAATAACAAAATATTACCCCTTAATCCTATAATTTTTGTCATATTTGCAAACCGAATTTACTATCTAAAAAATCGGTATGTCAAAACAACTCAATTTTGGTGCAGGACCATGTATCTTGCCGCAAGAAGTTTTTGAAGAAGCTTCAAAAGCAGTATTAAACTTTAACGGTTTATCCATTCTAGAAATTTCACACAGAAGCCCTGACTTTGTCGCAGTAATGGACGAAGCAATTGCTTTAGTGAAAAAATCATTAAACGTACCTGAAGGTTATGCGGTTATGTTTTTACAAGGAGGTGCAAGTTTAGGTTTTTTAATTTCAGCCATGAATATGGCGAGAAAACATAAAAAAGCGGCTTACATTGACACTGGTGTTTGGTCAGCAAAAGCCATTAAAGAAGCCGTTAATGCAGGATTAGAAGTAGATATTATTGCTTCTTCGAAAGCAGATGGTTATAAAAGTATTCCAAACATAGACACGATTGATGGTGATTATGATTTTGTACATTACACTTCAAACAATACCATTTATGGTACCCAGTTTAAAAAAGCTATAGATAGTAAAATACCTGTAGTTTGTGACATGTCTTCCGATATTTTCTCCAAAGAAATTAATGTGGCGGATTTTGATATCATTTATGCTGGAGCACAAAAGAACTTAGGACCTGCAGGTGCTACTTTATACATTGTTAAAGAATCTATTCTAGGGCAATCTAGTATTCCAATGCCGTCTTATTTAAATTTAAAAACGCATTTTGAAAAAGACTCCATGTTTAATACGCCGCCAGTATTTTCAATTTATACTTCCATGTTAAATTTAAGATATTTATTAAAAACTGGTGGTGTTGCAGCAATTGAAAAAGTAAATCAAGCAAAAGCAGATTTACTGTATACTGAAATTGACGCCAATCCATTATTCATGGGGAATGTTAATATTAAAGATCGTTCTAACATGAATGTGACTTTTGTATTAACACATGAAGAATTAACAGATGAGTTTAATGCAGCTTGGAAAAAAGCAAATATTGTTGGTTTAAAAGGTCACCGTTCTGCTGGTGGTTTTAGAGCTTCCATGTACAACGCTTTACCATTGTCTTCTGTTGAAGTTTTGGTACAAACAATGAAAGAATTTACAGCGGAACATATCAGTAAAATAAATAAGAAATAAGCATGAAAATTTTAGCAAACGACGGTATTTCACCAGAAGGAATTACGGCTTTAGAAAAAGGTGGATTTACTGTAGTAACCACTAATGTACCCCAAGAACAATTAATTGATGCCATTAACAAAGAAGGTTATGTTGGCGTATTAGTTAGGTCTGCAACAACAGTTCGAAAAGAAGTGATTGATGCCTGCCCTAATTTAAAATTAATTGGTAGAGGTGGTGTTGGAATGGACAACATTGATGTGGCATATGCACGTGAAAAAGGACTACATGTTATCAATACCCCTGGTGCTTCTTCTCAGTCAGTGGCTGAATTAGTAATGGGTAATTTATTTTCCTTATCCAGAGGTATTTTTCATTCGAACAGAGTAATGCCAAGTACTGGTAATACTGAATTTAAATCTTTGAAGAAAAAATATGCGAAGGGACAAGAATTAAGAGGAAAAACGATTGGTATTGTTGGATTTGGAAGAATCGGACAGGCCCTAGCTTCTTATTGTATTGGTTGTGGTATGCAAGTGATTGCTATTGATAGAAAAGTAAAAACATATAGCATTCCATTAACTCTTCAAGGACAACAAACGAATGTTGAGATTAATTCTGTAGATAATTTCCCTGCAGTTATTGATAGTTTAGACTATATTTCTTTACACGTACCAAAGCAAGAAGATGGTTCTGCAGTGATTGATACCAAAGAAATTGATGCCATGAAAAGTGGTGTAATCATTGTAAACGCTGCCCGAGGTGGTGTGGTGAATGAAGATGCCTTAATTACAGGTATTAATGCTGGTAAAATTAGAGCTGCGGCCTTGGATGTATTTGAAAATGAACCTGCACCTAGAGAAGATATTTTAGCGCACGAACAAATAGCAAGTACACCACATATTGGCGCTGCAACTGTGGAAGCTCAAACCAGAATAGGTGAAGAGTTAGCGGAACAAATCATTGAACTTTTAGGATAAAAAAATAATTTAAGATGGCTATTATATCCCCTTCCGTTTTAGCATGCGACTTTGCAAATTTACAGTCTGAGGTTGAATTAATCAATGCTTCCAACGCTGATTGGTTTCATATCGATATCATGGATGGTGTTTTTGTACCTAATATTTCATTTGGTTTTCCAGTAATGAAAGCCATTGCAAAACATGCGACTAAACCTTTAGATGTACACTTAATGATTGTCAACCCTGACAACTACATTAAGGCTTGTAAAGATGCAGGTGCTGAATGGGTAACGGTACATTACGAAACTTGTCCTCATTTACACCGAACAATCCAAGCTATTAAGGCGGAAGGAATGAAAGCTGGTGTGGCATTAAACCCACATACGCCTGTTTCTCTTTTAGAAGATGTAATTAATGATTTAGATTTGGTACTCATCATGTCGGTTAATCCTGGGTTTGGTGGACAATCATTCATTGAAAATGCTATCGAAAAAGTTGCTAAATTAAAACGCTTAATCAATGACAAAGGTGCGAGCACTTTAATTGAAGTTGATGGCGGTGTAAACAACCTAACAGGTAAAAAATTATTATTGGCAGGAGCTGATGCATTGGTAGCAGGCAGTTATGTTTTCAAATCTGAAGACCCAACTGCAACTATAGATGTTTTAAAAGCACTGTAATTATATAAAAATTAACCATTACGAGGAGTGTATTTATTTACACTCCTTTTTTTATGCATCATGTCAAAATATCAACAAGTTTTCTTTGATTTCGACGGTACTATTTGTGATACTTATCCAGGTAAATCACTTGCTCTCATTCATACTTTAAAAGCAAGAGGCTTTGAAAACATCCATGAAAAAACTATTAAATCGCTGGTAAAAACCTCTTTAAAAAAAGGATTAGAAAAGCAATTTAATATAAAGGATAAAAAAGAATTGAATTTGTTTTTAGCTGATTTTAATGAAGCCTATGAAAAGGAGTTTATGTTTTACGCCACATTATATGATGGAATTTTTGATCTGCTCAAAAAGCTGAGTGCAAGCGTAAAACTGCATATTGTTAGCGCCAAACCAAAAAAAATGGTCACTGCCCTACTCGCCCACCACAAAATATCCTCCTATTTTAAAACAGTAAATTGCGTGGAAAAGAAGAATGGTTGCCGAAGTAAGACTGCAATCATTGCTGGCTTGAAAAAGAGTGATCATTGTGTGATGATTGGTGACCAATCGGCTGATGTTCGCGCAGCAAAAAACAATCATATTGCTAGTATTGCTGTGACTTACGGCTACGGTAGAAAAAGTGAATTACTCAACAGTTGTCCCGACATGATTATCGCTCATCCAACCGAAATTATTGCTAAACTCTAATATTTATAATTATTAGTGCTTTCTTGTATTATTCCCTAAATTAGCTACTATGAAATTAATGCTGAGTATCCTATTTTGCACTTGTTTATTACTCGTGAAGGCGCAGAACAATTCCATTAAAGGAGCTGTTGGTTCTTATGAAGTCACGCTCAACATTATTGATGTAAATTGGGACAAAGGAAACTTTACAGGAAGCTATCAATACGAAGGGAAAAAAGGCAATCTTACATTAAAAGGGAATGTATACGGCAACTGTGTTTACATGGTGGAATATGTTGATGACAAAGAAACCGGTTATTTTTACATGACTTTTGAATCCGATAGCTTAAAGGGATATTGGGTGATGGATAAAAAGTATTACCCCACTTATTTTGTTTTCGATAAGGAAAGTAAAAAACAATTAGCCACCAGGCAAATAAAAGACGACCATGAAAAAGTAAATGGTAAAATGACTGGTACCTATAGTAACCATTATTACTTTGTTAATGACTGGTGGTTTAGTGCAGATAATCCTGAATTAGAAATTGGCTACAATGGCGGCACTGCCATGATAACAGCAATAAATAAGGATTCTATTAAGTACGCTGTAGTTGTAACTTGTAGCCAAACATACCACATGGCTTTTGCAAGGGGAATAGCCGTAAAAACCGCGCCAAATAAATATTATGGTCTTTATAACTATTACGAAGGTGATTCTTGTAGGATTTACATTGAATTTAAAGATAAGACTGTAAATATGCGTGCATTTGGCGCCATGAGTTGTGGCTTCGGCGCAAGGGCATATTTAAACCATTCCTTCACAAAGACAAGTGACCATGTCGACTTTAAAACATTAGAAGAAGATTTTTAATGGTGCGCGCTATTGCAATATGGCTGTTTTTTTCAACAAACATTTTGTTTGCGCAACAAAAAGTGGACAGTACATCATATTTCCCTAAAGGTGATTTTAGTTTGACTGCATTTCCCTTGGCTTTTTATTTACCTGAAACCAGTTTAGCTTTTGGTGCTTTAGGTATTTGTGTATTTAATCCTGGTGAGACAAAAAATTGGAGGAAGTCCCAAGTTCAATTGGGACTAGCTTACACTTTGAAAAAACAATTTTTATTATTTGTACCGTACGAATTATATTTTAAACAAAAGTGGAAACTGAATGGTGAATTGGGTTACTATAAATATTTTTACAACTATTATGGCATAGGACCAAATAGTAAAGAGGAAAACTTAGAGACATACGACGCAAATTTTCCGAGAATAATTACAGGCCTATCCTACCGCGTTAAACCTACTTTTCTTTTAGGTGTACAGTATCGATTAGATGCTTTTCAAATCCCATTTACAGATTCTTTACTGAGCATAGATAAGCCTATTGGAGCTGAAGGCGGAATTATCAGTGCTCTTGGTTTTACGGCAAGTTATGATTCTAGGAATGATATTTTTTATCCCAGTGAAGGTTTATTCATCAATTTTACTACCGAATTTGCAGGTAACGCTACCTTTTCTTCTTTTGACTTTTCCTTACTCTCTATAGACGCTAACTATTATCACCGTATTTTTAAGAACCATATTTTAGCTTTTAATGTATTTGCAGGTAGCAGTCAGGGTGATGTTCCTTTTACAAGTTATTACTATCTCTCTTCTGGAAAAAAAGGTCGTGGTTTTAATGACCGCAGATTTATAGATCGCAATATGGGCTTGGTTCAACTTGCCTATCGATTTCCCATTTACAAAAGGTTTAGAGGAACCCTATTTGCTTCTGAAGGCAATGTAGGACCAAGTTTCATCTCTATATTCGAAAATAAACCAAAGCTGGCTTATGGTGCAGGTGTGCGTTTTCAAATGAGCAAAAAACAATTGAGCCATATCAGATTAGACGTTGCCAGAAGCTATGAAGGATTTCAGTTTTACATTACCATTGGGGAGGCATTTTAAACAATGTGTTTATTATAGAAAGCTTTGATTTTAGCTTGATTTCCACCAAATTTAAACCACCAAAGGACCACCAAGTTGACTAGGTTTACTTTAAAACTTGCATTTTTATCATATTTTCTCGCCGAAACAATGGCATTGTCTTTTAATATTTGATAAGCATACTTTGCCTTCTTTAAACGCCAAAACAAATCATAATCTTCCATAATCAATTTTGTACTATCGAAACCTCCTACCTTATGGTATTGCTCCTTTATTATAAAAAGACCTTGGTCTCCGCCACCAGTATAAAAAGCTTTCCATTGCGTCATCCAGCCATTAAATCTCAAATACCATTTATCTTGGTCGAACTTGTATTTAAACATACCAAAGTCGTACCCTTTTTCAAACATACCTAAAATAAGCTGCAGGTAATTTTTGGGCGGTCTTGTGTCGGCATGTAAAAAGTACAAAACGGTTCCCTTGGCCAAGCTGGCACCATGAATAAATTGAGCAGCCCTAGAGGTACAATCGCATTTTGCAATTTGAACAATTGCAGGAAAAGGTATTTTTTCAATTTGATCCGTTGATTTTTCAGCGTCCATGATCAAAATCTCTTTTAATTCTCCTTCATTTTGCTCCAACAAGTAGTTAACCAGGTCAACTATGTTATTTTTCTCGTTATAAGTTGGAATAATAATGCTGATGCAATTATTTTTCATAAATTAAAAGTAATGGATAACTGTTTCAGTCGTCTATTGATTAAAACCAATTGATTTTAACAAATATGAAAAAAATAATCATCTTCTTATTCATTCTTACGCCTCTTTTTTCTTTTTCAGGTCAAGAGAAAGTTTTACTCGATTTGTCATACACCTTTTTAAAACAATTAAAAGCCAAAGAAAGTACAGAGTTGGTTGCTAGAACATATGCTGACCTCAATTTAGACACGCTAGCTGCAGCCATCAATACAGAGGATGAAAAGAAAGCTTTTTGGATCAATACATACAATGCTTTTGTGCAACATTTTTTAACGAACGATCCTTCCTTATTTAAGGATAGAGGTGAATTTTTTGGTTCGAAACAAATAAACATTGCTGGAATAATGATGAGCTTTGACGACATAGAACACGGCATAATTCGTTCTTCCCGTTGGAAACTTTCATTGGGATATTTGAGAGACCCATTTGTACCAAAATTCATTAGAATGTTAAGAACAAAAAAGCCAGATGGTCGGGTCCATTTCGCGTTAAATTGTGGCGCTAAAAGTTGTCCGCCAATCGCCGTATTTCATGCAACTAAAATACAAGAGGAATTGGATAAGATAAGCAAACAATACTTAACGGCCACTACTATAATTGAAGGAGACAAGGTGACAGTGACTCCTTTAATGAGTTGGTTCAGGGCTGACTTTGGAGGGAAAAAAGGTGTGAAGATAAATTTTTTAGAACACTTTGACATTGTACCTGAAACGAAAAACAAAGCCCTAATTTTTGGCGATTATGATTGGACTTTATCTACTGGTAATTACACGACTTTGTAGCATAAAGTAAAGCTGACTAAACAATTTTTTATTATTGACGAATGTCATAAATTATGCTTTAAATTCTATGTAAATTTGGATATCGTTAAAAATAAAGATTATGAAAAGAAATATTCAAATACTCACCATGGTTGGCTCCCTTTTTTTACTACAATCTTGTGGTGGAAGTGAATCAAGTACAAGTACACCGGAAGCAACAGAAACCAAAGAAGTAGTGCAAGAAAAGCCAGCGGAAAATAAGTTTTTAGCTGGACAAGAAGTTTACACTAAAACATGTCAACCTTGTCACCAACCAGATGGAAAAGGAATGCCAGACGCTTTTCCACCGCTAGCAGGTTCAGATTATTTATTGGAAGATTTACCAAGAGCCATTCAACAAGTAATCCATGGCTCAAGTGGAGAGATTACTGTAAACGGTCAAGTTTTTAACGGGGTAATGCCGCCACAAGTATTAACGGATCAAGAGATTACAGATGTACTAAATTATGTATTGAATACATGGGGTAATGATGGTGGTACCGTAACACTAGAAGAGGTAATTGCAGGAAGAGAAGTATAAACTACTTTTTATGTAACTTAGTTAAGTATTTAAGGAGACAATTCGTCTCCTTTTTTTTATATTTGTGGACTTAAATATAGCTAGATGGAATTATTAGACGGTAAAAAAACTTCAAGTACAATAAGGGATGAAATAAAAGCAAAAGTTAGCATTCGAAAAGCTGAGGGAAAAAAAATACCGCATTTAGCTGCCGTAATTGTCGGTGAAAATGGAGCGAGTCTAACTTATGTAAACGCCAAGGTAAAAGCTTGTGAATATGTTGGTTTTGAATCGACACTTGTTCAATTACCTGCCGACATTTCGGAAGCAGATTTATTGAACAAAATAACTGCTTTAAATGCTGATGAAAATATAGATGGCTATATTGTTCAGTTACCATTGCCTAAACATATAAATGAACTGAAAATTACCCAAGCCATTTCACCTTTAAAAGATGTAGATGGTTTTCATCCCGAGAACATTGGTAAAATGGTGTTAGATATACCAGGATTTTTACCTGCTACACCATATGGAATTGTTCAACTACTAGACCGTTATCACATTGAAACATCTGGTAAACATTGTGTAGTTGTTGGTAGAAGCCACATTGTTGGTTCTCCAATGAGTATATTAATGTCCAGGAACAATAAAGTTGGGAATAGTACTGTAACGCTTACCCACTCCAGAACAAAAAACTTGGAAGAAATTACCCGTACAGCGGATATATTAATTGTAGCGCTAGGTAAAACAGAATTTATTACTGGCGACATGGTAAAAGAAGGTGTTGTAGTAGTTGACGTAGGTATTACGAGGGTTTCTGACGACAGCAAAAAGTCTGGTTTTAGACTATTGGGAGATGTGAAATTTGATGAAGTTGCCAAGAAAGCTTCCTACATTACACCTGTACCTGGTGGCGTTGGCCCTATGACCATAGCATCTTTATTAATGAATACTTTAAGCGCTGTAGAAAAATAAGCGCCTACCCTCACCATTCCATTGGGAGACTAGAAAATTATTTATCCATTTGAGTTTTGATGTACTTAAAGGTATCTTCAATGGTTTTGTACAAACCATCTGGTGAAGGACTACCTGCAGGTGAACGTGCAATAATACCTTCTTGATCAATTAAGATATAATATGGTATTGAAGCTACTTTAAAATCTTTTATAATATCGGCTTCTTCTCCAAGATATACAATAGGCCAATCATAACCAGGATTTTCTAATAAAAAGGCATCAAATGTAGCTTTGTCTTTATCGGTACAAAAACTAATAAATGTTACATATTCGCTATACTTAACATACAAGTCCTGCATTAAGGTTAAATCATTCATAGAGATAGGGTTCCAAGTGGCGAAAAAACTCATGTACACAAACTTGTCCTTCATTTCCGTTAATTTCAATTCCTTTCCCTCAAAAGACACTACAAATTCAGGTGCAGGATAGCCGCTCTCTGCTTTTGTCAATTCACCAATAATATTTTGTGCTGCCAAGCCACTACTCTTAAATTTTGCGAATTTAACTATGGAATCCAGCATTACTTGAATATTATTTCGATTGTATTGCCTCTTGTAATAGGCATTCCCTAGCATATTTACCATCATTAGCTCTCGTATTTCATCTTTTTCAAAATAAGGATCTCGGTGCATGGCACGCATTAATCGACTAGGACTTTGGTGTAAAATGGCCAATACAATATCCGATTCAATTTGTTTTGAAAAACTGTTCAAATCATTGCTATAAAACCCTTTAATAAAAGCCATATACTGGTCGTCAAAGGCAGAAACAGGAAAAGGCTTTATATATTCTAAGTAATAAGCCATTTTGGTTTTTCTATACTTAGAACTCACTTTTAATTGTTCTAGATTGGCAATAAAATAGCGGACGTAATTGTTAAAGAAGGCATCTTTTTCATTTGCATAAGCATTGTATGCATACAATTTGAATGTATCGATTTGTGGAGACATGCCGAAACGCATTATTTCGTTCCTTTTGACATAAATAAACTCGTCGAACCAATTATTAAATTTTAATACTTTGTAATTAATATCTGTAGAGTCAAGATTTTTAAAATAAGTGGTAGCTTTTTGGGTGGCAAAAGAAATTGGTGTATCCTCAGCTAATTTATAATACAATTCATAATCCGTATCTGGACCTAAGTATATTTCGGCATTGGTATTTCCTGCAGCAAGTAGTACTTTAATTATTTGTTTGGTATCAAAGGATAACTCAAAAGTACCGTTTCCTGGATCCACCATGGCTTCTCCAATTTTAACTTTAGACAAAGTTAAATAATCAGAATAGGTGTACATACTTATCATTTTACCTTTAAAATCGGGAGCAAAACCATGAATAACGGCAGAAAAGCACCAGGTATTTAAGGCCAGTAAAAGTAATAAAAAGCTAGTTTTTTTAATCATCTATTGTATAATCAATTCACTGTAATTAGTTACAAATGCAGTAATGTCACCATTAGATTTTGCAATCTCTCTAATGATGGTCGAACTTAAATGAGATAGTTCAGCATCCGTCATTAAAAATAATGTTTCAATGTTGGCTAACTCTTTATTCATTAATGCAATTGATTTTTCGTAATTAAAATCAGTGGTATTCCTTAAACCACGTAACAAATACTGCGCCTTTTTTGATTTACAGTAATCGACAGTCAAACCTTCATACTCTTCCACTACGATTGTTGGTTCCTTGGCGTATATAGACTTAATGTGTTGTATACGGCTTTCTAAGGTATACATATACTTTTTTGAAGTATTTCCGCCTACACCAATATAAATAGTATCGAACAAAGGTAAAAAACGATTCACGATATTTTCATGTCCTTTTGTAAAAGGATCGAAAGATCCCGGAAAAACTCCAATAATTTTCATGCTAATAATTTTATTTATGCTAAGGTAAAAAAACTAAAATTGACGCCACCATAATTTCTAATTTCTCTAAAATTTGGGTGTTTGGAAAAATCTGTTTCTTTTCCATGTTCAATAATTAAATCTCCAGCATCTTTTAAACAACCACTCTCTAAAAATAAACTCGGTAATTTTAAAATATCTTTTAAAGCAAAAGGTGGGTCTGCAAAAATTAAATCAAAGGTTTTTGTGATTTTAGGGACATATTTAAATACATCCTGTTTTACCATTTGCCAATTGGGTTCCTTAATTTCAGCTTGTGTTTTTTTTATAAATTTAAATGCGACAAAATTACTGTCGACACTTAATACAGAGTTTGCTCCTCTGGATAAGAATTCAAGACTAATATTTCCGGTTCCAGCAAAACAGTCTAACACATCTATGCCTTCCATTTCAATTCTATTGTCTAGAATATTAAACAAACTTTCTTTGGCAAAGTCAGTAGTGGGACGTGAAGGAAAATTTTTAGGTGGTGAAAACCTTCTACTCTTATACTTTCCTCCGATTACACGCACAATAATTGATTAATTAATATAAATTTATTTTCTTCTTCCTCTTTGTAATACATTCTTATTGGGTCTGCCAATAATTTGTTCATTTCACTAATAGCGGGATGGTCTGATTCTAGTCCATATACTGTTAGCGGCATATCTTTTGAATTGATTTCTTTTTGTTCCAAGACAAATAAGTAATAATATATTAAATCTGCAATTTCACTGGACTCGAATAAGTTAAAATAATTCAATTTATTCTTATCGGTTAAAATCAAATAAAATAATTCTTTTTCTTTATAAATATGTGCCTTAGCTTTATAAGTTGGTTGACCAAAAACACCTTTTAAAATAACGGTGGAATGGTGTACAATTTTGATTCTCAAAAACTGTTTTACAAAAATCGATTTAATCCATAATGGAATTTCATAAATAGTAACTAAACCTAATTCGGGTAACCTAGAGTAATCTAAGTTATCTATTGGATTAGTATGATTGAGTTCAAAAATAGCTTTTGGCGTCGTATTATTAAAAATTGCCTCTGGTACTAAAGTCATTCGATTAGTGGAAACACTTAACGAAACTGAAGAAAAGGTATATTTAAAATAAGGTTCACTCAATAATTCCATCAAGCTCTCCTCATCAAATCCATCAAAATTAACAGATTTATAAAATACTACTTCCTTACTTTCTGCGGACAAGAATGCAAAGCGAAAGCCATCCTTTCGGAGTTCCATACTTAAAGCATACTTGTAAGCATCACGCTGAGATGGAACCATCATATTATTTATTTCAAAGACCAATTATCTTTCAATGAATTATCATTTAAATCACCAATCTTATGGGTAAATGAAGTATCAATTGGATGTGGCATTTGAATTAAAATAGTAGAAATTTTTAATTCTCCCCTACTCACAGATGCAGTATCCATAATAACAGGTGTTTGACCTGAAAAAGGAATATATCTTAATGAATCTGGTACAAAATCAAACATTAAACCTTTTTTTGCTCTTTGCTCAACATAAGAGGGTGCTTCAAAAACTGATTCAATCACTGGTACGTAAACCGTATCTCTTACAATACCTGTCAAGTCAGCAGGAACAGGGTTCATTTTCAATAATGCTTTTGCCTCAACATCTGTAATGTTATTATCTAATGCTTTATTGGCTCTTTTCCCGTAAATGAAATTCGATTCATCTCTGGTCAATCTTCTCACAGGCAAGGTTCCTTTTCTATTGTATTGAATAGTATAACCAGTTTTCACGTAGTTTACCAAAGTGTCCATATTAGCTGTATAATAGCCTTTTTCATTTTTAAATTCATTTTCGGCAATTTTAATGTCATTAATTCTACCTTTAATTTCTTTAAAAATTAATTCTTTTCTGTTATTAAAATCAACATCTTGCTTAATGATACTATAATCTTTATACAATAAAAATACAGCACCAGCTAAAGCCAACACGGTAACCCCTATTCCAATAAAAGAACGCAATACATTCAATACATAAAGTAACCAAATAATACCTACTAAAATAAAGAATAAAGCGGCAATTCTAAACTCTGGCCCTTGGATCAGTTCATGTTTAATCGGTGCACCATTTGGATTGAATTGTTCAATCACCGTTACCGAAGCAGTCTTCATGTAGAAATATATTCCAAGGAGAATACAAAGTGACGGACCAATAAATTTCCCGAATTGGTGTTTTAAATTATCTAATTTTTCAAATGCGCTCATAAATCACTGAATTAAATCTTAGTTTTGCAGTACGACAACAAAACTACAATTTTTTTAATACCAATTTAAGTCAGTCAATATTTTTTTTACATATTTAACTCAATAAGTCGACACTTGAAAAAAAAACTAGATTATCTTCAATTCAATATTAACTTTAAGTCAAATTTTGACTTTCAACCAACACTTGACCAACAAAGGGCTATTGACCTACTTTCAGATTTTGCAACCAATCAAAATGATTTAGAATTTTTTATTTTAACCGGATATGCTGGTACAGGAAAAACAAGCTTAATAGCTGCTTATATTAAAAGTTTACATCAAAACGGTGTGAAAACAGTTAACCTAGCCCCAACAGGACGTGCTGCAAAGGTATTATCCAACTATAGTAACAATAAAGCTTCTACTATTCACCGGAAAATATATTTTTCGGAACAAACCCCAGAAGGAGGCAGTAACTTCACGCTAGGTAAAAACCTGCATAAAAACACTATTTTTATTATTGATGAAGCTTCCATGATTGCTTCCAGCCAAAGTAATTCCTATAGTGATCGTGATTTATTGTTTGATTTAGTAGAATACGTCTACAGCGGAGAAAACTGTAAATTGATATTTGTGGGCGATACGGGTCAGTTACCACCCATTGGCGCAGATCAAAGCCCCGCACTAAGCTCTACTTATTTAAAAGCAGCTTTTTCTTTCGATATACAAGCTTGTCACCTCAATCAAATTGTAAGACAGGCAGCAGAATCAGGTATTCTGACCTTGGCAACACAATTGCGGACTTTTGAACCTGAAATTCCATTGCTTTATTCCGACAATCAAGAAGTTTTTATGATTTCAGGGGTTGAACTGCAAGAAGAGCTGGAGTCTATGATTAATTATTATGGACAAGACGAGGTAATTGTAATATCACGTTCGAATAAAAGAGCCAATTTGTTTAACCAACAAATTCGACACCGTATACTGTGGCAAGAAGATGATTTAAACGCAGGAGATGTGTTGATGGTAACCAAGAACAACTATTTTTGGTTGGATGAAAAAACACCAGCAGGCTTTTTAGCCAATGGGGAATTAATTGAAGTATTAAAAGTAATCAGAAGAACAGAAGTGTTCGGCTTCGAATTTGCAGATATTTCTGCACGACTAATTGATTATCCAGAAATGCTGGAACAGGAGTTTAAAATCAATATTAATTCTATTAAAACCGAAGGCCCTTCATTAAGTCGAGAAGAAATGACCAGCTTATTTTATAGAATTGCAGCAGAAGAATATCCTTATGAGAGAAATAAAAAAATTAGGAATAAATTATTGATGCAACACCCCTACTTTCAAGCTTTACAAGTAAAATTTGGTTATGCCATAACGGGACATAAATCTCAGGGTGGCCAATGGGATGCTGTTTTTGTAGATATGGGATATTTTGTAGAAGACATGTGGGATGAAGCCATGATGAGATGGCTATACACCGTTGCAACTCGGGCCAAAGAGAAATTATATTTAGTAAATTTTCCAAAACCATTTACAGGTAAAGAAGAATAACCCCCCAAACCTATTGTAGTTTGGGGAGGATTTTAAAATCTGTTTATTCATTTATTTTTTTCGGTATCATGAATTTTACAGGAATAGTGTATCTGACAGCAACTTTTTCCTTTTTAAACTCACCTGGTATCCATTTTGGCATACTAGAAATTACTCTAATTACTTCGGCATCTAAAGTTGGACTTTTACCTTTTACTATTTTAACATTATCCAAACTACCATCTTTTTGTACCACAAATTCACAGTAAACAGTTCCTTCTATTCCGGCATCTTTATCGCCTTTTGGGTAAACAATATTTTTTGCAATATACTGTATCATAGCTTGGTCCCCGCCTATATACTCTGGGTGCTTGTCTACCTTGTCATAAATAGTATCCACAAACACAACCGTGTCTTGATCAAGTGCGAACTCGTTTCCATTCTCAATGGTTAGCGCATCATTTTTAAGCGACAATAAGGTAAATCCTGTTGCCAATAATGGGAAGATTATTAGTAATGCCCATTTGTTTTTCTTTTCTGTTTTCATTTGTTTTGTTCTTTTAGTCAGGCTTAATCCATTGTAAAACTGACTGGTTAATAAATAATGAGCAGATTGCCCTTTAAAAGTAAGTGCCAACAAGTGTTTCACATATTGGTTTTCATACTTCTGATACATACTATTGTCTACTTCATATTCCTGAATTTCAATTAATTTTTTCTTCATAAAGAAGAAAATTGGATTGATCCAGAACAGTACTTGGTAAATGGCCATTACCAATAAGTCGTAAGCATGTTTCAGTCGGGTGTGGTATAGCTCATGTTCTAGTACCACTTTTTTTTCAGCTTTATCCAAGTCAGCGCTTAAATGAATAAAATTAAAAAAGGAGAAAGAGTTGTTTAATGGAGAGATTAAAATTCTTGCATTCCATTTAGAGTAATGTTGTGCTTTTTTAAAAAAGAACAATACTTTGATTATCCTATACAACAACCAACAAAAAAGCAATACAGTTATCGTTAAATAAATACTTTCAAGCGACCAAAAGGTTACTGTCGCATTTTTTGCAGGTTTGGCTATTGCAATTACATCTAAATAAACCATTGGAATTCCTACTGATAAAGTGGTTGATGCAGTCAACAAGGTGTTTTTAATAAATAAAGATAGAAATGCCAGCAAGGGGATAAAAAGCATGCTCTTTCTTTGTAATCCAAAGGAAAGCTGCTTATAAACTAAAATGTAAATGGCGTATAAAAAAACAATCACCACATTCAGCTCCATAAAATTGTAGATTAAGTTATTCATTTGATTCCTTTTTTAAAGATTTTAAAATATCATCTAATTCTTGTAAATCCATTTTATTTTCACGGATAAAGAAAGACAGTAATTCTTTAGTTGAATTATTAAAATAGTTCTTTTTTAGCTTATTCAATTTTCTTTGTGAATACACTTCCTTTGAAACTAACGGAAAATATTCGTTGGACTTACCATAAGTTTTAAAACCAACGTAACCTTTATCCACTAAAATTCTCACTACCGTTAAAACAGTATTGTATGCAGGTTTAGGATCAGGTAATGCAGCCAGAATATCCTTAGCGAAACCTTTTTCTACTTGCCAAATACTTTGCATGATTTGCTCTTCGGCTTTGGTCAATTCTTTTTCCATATGGCTAATGTATAACTATATTTATAATTATACAACTATTTTTATAGTTATATAACTATATTTTTAGTTTAAAAGTTATTTACGCCAATCCATAATTACTTTCACGCCACAACTTTTGCTTATAAAATAGGGGCATTAGAAACATTCCAAATAATTTTTACTGCAATAAATCAATTGATTAATTTAAATATAGACACATCTATTAATGCAAGTTTAAAAACACCTTATTAAGGTTTCCTTATCTTATTTTTCCAAAAATATGGCCAATACCTATGCCATAAAAATTACTATTATTTCCTATTTTAAGGATAGGTGAGATAGACAGACCATAAAAGTTTGTAAATGGAAATTCAATTCTAGGATTAAAAATAAAATGCACCGACTTAAAGCTATAGTAACTAAAGCTGTATTGATGTCCTACATCAGGAGGATACTCTAATTTCTTATAATTAGTAGGTTTGGTTAGTTTTACGTCTCCTATACCAATATGGACTAGAATACGGACAGATTTTATATTTTTGAATTCAAAAACACGACCTAATAGGAACTCATAACTTTGTTGAAACTCTTTTGGATTGTAATTTGGAGTGATCATTCCGATACCTTTATAAAAAAGCCCAAAATCATCTGGAATATCTTTTGGTTCCCTGACATTATTGGACAAACCAACTTTGATACTAATTTTTTCCACTAAAATAGTATTCAGTGCAAAATCAAAACCATAATAGTTCCCTGCATTCAAATCAAGGGAAGCATAAAAGTCAAATGTTTTATCCTTTTGTGCGTAAGAAAAAGTGGTACAAAAAGACAAAAATCCGATAAAAAACATCTTACATATCCTCATAACATAAAGTAAGATACAAAAAAAACCCAGACAAATAAATGTCTGGGTTTAAAAATTATAATGAGGGGGGAATTATTTTCCGCCTTCCATTTCAGATTTTAAAGCTGCTAAAGCATCTAAATCACCTAATGTAGATTTCTCATTAGAAGCATTGTTAGCTTTTACAGAACTGTTAGCTCCACCAGAGTTAGAAGGTTTTCTACTTCCTGTACTCTTAGTAGTAGGTTTATCTTCACCTTCTTCAAAAGTTCTCAAGTGAGACACAACAATTTTCTTCGCGTCTTTATTGAATTCAATTACTTTGAAGTCTAAAGTTTCGTCCATTACTGCTGTACTACCGTCTGCTTTTCTTAAGTGTTTTTTCGGGCAAACGCCTTCTACACCGTAAGGTAAAGAAACTAAAGTAATTTTATCTTTTTTCACATCAATAATAGTTCCTTGGTGTGTAGTTCCCTCTGCAAAAGTAGATTCGAATACATCCCATGGATTTTGCTCTAATTGTTTATGTCCTAAAGCAATTCTTCTATTATCTCTGTCTAATTCTAATACTACCACTTCCATTGAATCTCCTACTTTACAGAATTCAGATGGATGTTTGATTTTCTTAGACCATGATAAATCAGAAATATGAATTAAACCATCCACACCTTCTTCTAATTCTACAAATACACCGAAGTTAGTAAAGTTACGAACTACAGCAGTATGCTTAGATTCAACTGGGTATTTAGTTTCAATGTCAGCCCAAGGGTCTGGCATTAATTGCTTAATACCTAATGACATTTTTCTTTCTTCTCTATCTAAAGTTAAAACTTGCGCTTCTACTTCATCTCCAACTTTCAAGAAATCTTGTGCTGAACGTAAGTGTTGCGACCATGACATTTCAGAAACGTGAATTAAACCTTCAACACCTTCAGAAATTTCAACAAAAGCACCGTAATCAGCTAAGATTACAACTTTACCTTTTACAGTATCGCCAACGCTTAATTTGTCATCTAATTTATCCCATGGATGTGGTTGTAATTGTTTTAAACCAAGGGCAATTCTTTTCTTGTTGTCATCAAAGTCAAGAATTACAACATTAATTTTCTCATCTAATGTTACAATCTCTTCTGGGTGACCTACTCTACCCCAAGATAAATCAGTAATGTGAATTAATCCATCAACACCACCTAAATCAATAAACACACCATAAGAAGTAATGTTTTTAACAGTACCTTCTAATACTTGTCCTTTTTCTAATCCACCGATAATTACTTTTTTCTGCTCTTCTAATTCAGCTTCAATAAGTGCTTTATGCGATACAACAACGTTTTTAAATTCGTGGTTAATTTTAACCACTTTGAATTCCATGTTCTTTCCAACATAAACGTCGTAATCTCTAATAGGCTTCACATCAATTTGAGAACCTGGTAAGAATGCTTCTAAACCAAATACATCAATGATTAAACCACCTTTAGTTCTACATTTTACAAAACCTGTGATTACTTCACCAGTTTTCAATACTTCATTTACTTTTTCCCAAGCTCTGTGAACTCTAGCAGTACGGTGAGATAAAACTAACTGACCGTATTTATCTTCTAAAGACTCAACGTATACTTCAACAGTATCTCCTAAACCTAAATCTGGGTTATATCTGAATTCGTTAATTGCAATTACACCTTCTGACTTGTACTGTACATTTACTACAGCTTCTTTGTCTGTCAATTGAATTACAGTACCGTCAATAACAGTCTTTTCAACAATTGAATTCAAAGATCCGTCGTAAATATCGTTTAATTCAGCAACTTTCGCTTCTGAATACCCGTCATTTTCGTACGCATACCAATCAAATTCTTTTTCTTCTTCTTGAGTTGCTACTGTTTCAGCTTTTGCAGCAGTAGTTTCTTCGACTTGAGGAGTTGTGTTTGCAACTGTTTCCTCTACTTTTTTTGTTTCTTCAGCCATGTTGGCATTAAAATTTGTATCTCAAATTGGTCGGTATATTGAGAGTGTTAAAATTTACTAGCCGACCCCAGTTTTTCTTAAATTGAGTGCAAAGATAAGTTTTTTATTTTGAAAGGCAAAATCTATAGTTATTTTTCGGATTGTATTTTTTTTAAAAAAGATTGTATTTAATTAATTGAAGTAACTTTTATTAAAAATAACTGTAGCTCAGTCCACTATAAAAAAGGACAACATGTGTCTTGAAAAAAAAATAAAACGGTATAATTATTGCAAACGGATTAGCATTGATTTTAATCCTACATTTATGGGCTAAAATCATTTTTTTTTGGACAATATGGTTTTTTTTTTTACCATATATATATTAGCACAATTGAAACTATTAGATGAATAAATTACTTAAAATTAGCTTACTCTGTTTATTATTGATTTCTATAAATAATGTATTTGGCGCAAATAGGTATTGGATAGCAAATGCTCCTGGAAATTGGAACGACAGTAATAATTGGTCTACTGCTACAAGCGGTAGTGGTGGCGCTTCAGTCCCAACAACAGGTGACTTTGTATATTTTACAGCCAATGGCATTGGTAATTGTAATGTAGATATAGCTGCAAGCTTTGATGGTTTAAATACAACCGGTTATACAGGGATTTTAGACCTAAACGGTTTTACATTTAACCCTACTGCTAGTGGAACAGCAAGCATCACTTTTAATGACTTACAATTGAATGACGGCACCAACTCTACTACGCTACAATACAATACTACGGGACAAACTGATTTTAATGGTGGTGCTTTTAATATTCCAATAGACTTGGTTTGCGGCCGGATAGATTTTGATGGCGGTACATTCAATAAAAGTATTGTAGTGGAAGACAATGGTGGATCTAGTACAACAGGCGCCGGAGGTTGTACTTTTAATTCTACTTTCAAAATCACAAATTCAGGGACAAGTTACTTTTTAATGGGACAAACTAGTCCTGACATATTTAATGATGACGTTACGATTATCAACACGAGTACAAGCAGAATAAGAATGGCATATGGTGCTTTAGGCACCGTGTTCAATGGTAATATTACTATTGGTAGTACTAATGGTTCGGGGATTTGGTTTGGAGAAACAGGTGGGAGCAGTATACTTGCGAGTGGAAAATCAATTCTAATCGATCCGATTGGTTTTAGCGCGGGTGATTTGCGTTTTGAAGATTTTTTACAATTGGGAAATACGCCCCAAAACTTATCGCTCACCGGCAATGCTGTTTTAAGATTGGAAGATGGAACCGTTTTTAACGGAAATGTCAACTTTGATTCACCCCGAGTATATATAGAAGGTACCACATTTAATGGCTTGGTGGATATAGAAAAAACGGGTTCAGGTTCTGATGCTAGTATCGGTGGAAATATTTTTGTTTTAAACACCGTTCTAACCAATAGTGGTTCAGGCTACTTTATGATGGGAAATGGCAATCCAGATAATTTTCAGCAGGATTTAACATTCCATAACCAAGGAACTGACAATTGCTATTTAGCGCACAACTCTGTTGGCAACAATGTTGGCGGAAACTTTACCATGACAAATTCAACAAGTGGTAGCAGCAGCTCTTTTTATGTAAATAACAATATTAACTCTACCCTATCCATTGGCGGAAATTGTATCCTTAATAATATTGCTTCCTCTGCCAATACATCCATGTACTTGGGTGAAAATGGAAATGTAACCATTGCCGGAAACCTGATAGCAACAAATAATCCCGCCAACTTAAATGGTAATATTTACATAGCCAATCAAACAAATAGTAATGTAACCATTAATGGAAATACTACATTGACTAATAGTGGAACTCAAATATCCAGCAGAATATACTTTGGATCGCAAGGATCAATTCAACAAGATGGCTCATTAACCATCATCAATAACAGTACGGCTAACAATTCACAAATTTACTGTAACAACAGTGTAAACAGCGCCAGTACTTATAATGGTCCCATTGTAGTTGAAAGTACCCAAAACCAAACAGATGGTGTTTATTTTGGTTCAGGGAATGGAACCGCTACATTAGCTGCAGGTAATAGTATTACCGTTGGTACAAATGGTTTTGTCTCAGGTGAATTATACCTTAGAAACTTCAGCAGTTTGGGTACAACCAACCAAGCCATTACAACAACAGATACTTCAACTGTCACCGTGCTTGACTGTAACTTTGGAGGCGATATTGATTTCAGAGCACCTCGAATTACGATAACTGGAACAGCGGTAACAGGAACAACTAATATAGAAAAAACGAATGGCATTGGAAATGATTTATCTTATGGCGGTAATAAGTTTACAGGAGATTTAACCATTACCAATTCAGGCAGCAGTTATTTAGCCATGGCTTATATAAATCCTGACTCTTGTATGGGTAATGTAGCCTGTTATAATACTGGTGAAGATTTTATGTACTTATTTTACTTTTCAGAGGATAATTATATAGGCGGTAATTTAATCGCTAATAATACAGGTTCAGGAAATAATTCAGGCTTCCAAATTGGTTATACTGGAGCTGGTAGCTTTGAAATTGCAGGTGATTGCCATGTTGAAAATAATGCCACATCAAACACCTCTGTTACTGCTATTGGGAATAGCGGTGATTTTACCATTGGTGGAAACCTGATAGCAAGTAATAAAGCTACCGGAAATAATTCAAATTTTTACCTTGGTAACAACAGTGTATTCTCCATTGGAGGTACATCCAGCCTAACCAATAGTAGTACTGGCACAAATGCTAGTTTTTACATCTCCAATTCAGCCGTTTCAAAGGGAACATTTAATGGTACTGTTACTTTATTAAATGAAAAAAGTCAGAACACTAAGCAAATGTATGTTGGAAACTTGGGAGACAATGAGTTCAATAGCGATTTGCATGTTAAAAACTCCAGTGATGCGGGTAGTTCAAGACTATATTTAAACAACAGTGTAGATGCGTACAATGAATTTAACGGAAATATTATTTTGGAATGTGATCAAGTGAATTCGGATGGTATATTATTTGGAAACAGTAACGGTTCAGCTACTTTAGCTGCAGGAAAAACCATCAGTGTCGGTCCATTAGGGTTTATTGCTGGTGATTTAATCTTAAGAAATTTTACACAATTAGGGAACACCACTCAAAACATTACTTGTACTGGTTTAACAAACACCACTATTTACAACTCAGAATGGAATGGTGACATTTCTTTTACCAGTCCAAGATTTTCAACAAGAGGAACTTTATATGCTGAAACATCATTTTTTGAAAAAACAGGCGCAGACAATGACGGTTCAGTTGGAGGAAATTCATTTTTAAAAACAAGTGAATTAAAGAATACTGGCACAGGACAGCTACTCATGGGAAATGGTGACCCTGACATTTGGGGAGCTGACTTAACCCTTAACAATTTAGGAGGACATAATCTTTATATTGCTTATAATTCTGTAGGCAATAGCATTGCAGGAAATTTACTGGCAAATCATGCCACAACAGGAACCAATAGTACATATACCTATATCGGATCTACAACACTATCCACTTTGTCTATTGTTGGAAATTGTACTTTAAACATGAATGGAATGAGTACCAACAACTATATGAGTTTAGCCCAAAGTGGCACTGTTACCATTGGTGGTAACTTGAAATATACAAGTACAGCTGGCGGAAACAATGCTGAATTGAGGGCTGCATACTATAATGATTCAAAACTTACTGTTGTGGGTAATACAATAATCGACAACCAACCAGGAGCAGCTACCGGAAATTCCTATTTAGCCCACGGAGGGGAAGCATACTTAAATGGTGACCTTACCATTATTCACGGGCCAACAGGTACAAATGGTAGTTTTAGTATTTCAAATAATACTGGTTCTCTTCTTATTGTAGACGGAAACACCTCCATCACCACCCTTCAAACAGGGGGGAATTATAAACAATTTTCATTTGGAAACCAAGGAGCAGTGACATGTAATGGGGATTTAAGCATTTCTAACCAATCAGACGCGACAAGCAATCAAATTTATTGTAATTCAAACAGTAGTAGTGTTGGGACCTATAATGGTAATATTATTTTAGAATCTACTCATGTAGATGGAGACGGTATATTTTTTGGAAATAGCGCTGGGTCAGGTACCTTAGCCGCAACTAAAACGGTAACCATTGGTTCTAATGGTTTTATTGCTGGTAACTTAACTTTTAGAAATTTTCATCAAATTGGAAATACTTCTCAAAATATTACTATTACTGGAACTTCCGTCTTTACGAATATAGATAGTGAATGGGAAGGGGCTATTGATTTTAGGGGACCTAGAATGTTCTCTAATGGCACACATTACCATGAAACAAGCTTTATAGAAAAAACAGGTGACAGTTCAGATGGCTCAAGTGGCGGAAATATTTTTGAGAAAAACTGTGAATTAAAAAACAGTGGAACAGGGTATTTATTATTCAGTAACGGTAATCCAGATATTTGGAATGCGGACCTTTTAATGAATAATGTTGGCGAAAATCAAATGTATATTGCTTACAATTCTGCTGGAAACATTATCGCTGGGGATTTCACTGTTAACAATATGAGTACCGGAGCTAGTAGTTCAACACATATAAATGTTGCAAATATTAATGGTTCACACCTGAGGGTTGATGGACTGACGAATATCACCAATCAATCCAGTTCAAACTCACATACCGTCTATTTAGGTCAATCTGGGTCAATAGATTTTATGGATGATGTGCTTATCCAGCAAAATGGGTCTGGTAATAATGCAACTATTTTAATTGCCAGAAATACTAATTCTACCGTAAATATAACAGGAGACTTAACCATTCAAAACAATGGGAGTGATATCAACTCTGATGTTACAATTGCCTCAAACGGGATAGTAAACCTAGTTGGAGAACTAAACTTAACAAATAGTCCAACTGGATTAACAGGTGATGTATCCATTGCTAGTGGTACAAATTCTGAATTTACAGTTTCAGGTAATGCATGGGTTTTAAGTGGGACAACTGGAGGAACATCCAGAGTTGTTTATGTGGGTAATAACGGAGAAACTACCTTTAACGGTACATTACACTTAATTAATCAAAGTGATGCCAGTAATTCTAACTTTTATTGTAACCACAACTCAAATGCAATAGGAAATTATAACGAAAACATTTTTGTAGAATGCTCGAATGTAGCTGGAGATGGAATTTCATTTGGTAGTAGTAATGGCATGGGAACACTTGCTGCTGGAAAAACAATTAATCTTTACACTGGTGGATTTATTGCAGGTAGGTTGTATTTTAGAAATTTCACACAGTTAAGCAATACAGCACAAAGCTTAAACTTAACCGGAACAGCATACCTATCTAACTACCAAAGTAATTGGGAAGGCGCTGTAAACTTTATCGCACCTAGAATGTATACTTTTGGTACACATTACCATGAAGCAACTTACTTAGAAAAATCAGGAAGCGTAAGTGACATGTCAAATGGCGGGAATCAATTTGATGAAGATACCGAATTAAGAAATACAGGAGACGGGTATTTTGGTATGAGTAATGGCACCGCGGACACTTGGAACAAAAATCTATTACTAAACAATCTGGGAACCGACAATATGTATATTGCCTATAGTTCAGCTGGAAACAGTATTGGAGGAAATCTGTTGGTCAATAATAACGGTACTGGTAATAATAATACGGTTTTTATTTCATCTGCAAGCATATCAACATTAAATATCGCAGGTGATGTAACTATAAATAATTTAAGTGCTGCAAATTCCTCCCTTGTTTATTTTGGTGCAAGTGGCGACATCACCACCAATGGTAAGTCACTTTTTTACAATTACCCAACTTCTAATTCAGGACAAATTTCAATCGCAGCAAATAATGGTTCCGAATTAGTTTTTAATGATGATGTAACCGCTACCAATGACAATGGAAACGGCACAACACAGCGTATATATTTGGGATCGGCGGGATCTTGTATCTTTAATGCAACTGTTCAAATCAACAATAATTCTGCTGCTAATAGTTCGGAAGTCTATGCCAACTTTAACAATACCGGTGTAAATTATTATAACGAAAACATTGAAGTAAACAACACTAACAGTAGCGCTGATGGCGTTTTATTTGGTGCTGCAGGAGGCTATGGAGAGTTGGCTACTGGTAAAACCATCACTATAGGCGCTGGTGGATTTACAGATGGAACCTTGTTGTTTAGAAATTTTAATCAACTGGGAGCAACTCCACAGGCTTTAACTGTAGCTGGTGCTGGTAGAATTGAAAATTATAGTTCAATTTGGAATGGCAATGTTGATTTTAGAGCAGAGGATCATTATACAAGAGAAACAATATACAACGGTACTGTATTTTTAGAAAAAAATGGTCCGATTAACAATGCCAGTAACGGTGCAAACACTTTCAATCAGTCAACAATTATTCAAAACAATGGAACTGGTTATTTTATGCCTGCGAATGGCACTGGTAATGATTACAACGCGGATGTGCTTTTTAAACAAACCAATTCAGGTCCAATCCACCCTTGTTATAATAGTGTGAGTACTTTCGCTGGTAACATTACTGTAGAATCGCCTAATACCCTCTATTTTGGTGCAGCAGGTAATGGACGAGCAATCTTAGATGGAATTACCCCACAAAGTATCAATTCCATGGGGACTACACCAATCATTCAATTTAGAGACCTACAAGTGAATAACCCAGTAGATGAAATCACCTTGAACACACAAATTGATATTGTTACAGAATTAGATCTAGACCAGGGAAATATAATATCTGATGCTGTTAACTTATTACACATGACCGACAATTCTTTTGTTTCTTCCGTATCGGATAATTCATTTGTAGCGGGCCCAATGACAAAGCGCGGTAACGAAGTCTTCGCTTTCCCTGTAGGCAAGTCAGGTTATTATCGTCCAATCTCCATCTCAGCACCAAGTAGCAGTACCGCGGAGTTTTTAGCAGAGTATTTTATGGTTGATCCGCACCCTACGTATAACCAAAACTCATTAGACCCTACGATAGAACACATCAGCAGTTGTGAATATTGGACTTTAGATAGAACTAATACTGGTAATCAAGTAAACGTAACATTGTCATGGAACAATAACACCAGTTGTGGTGTGGATAACTTATCTGAATTGGTCATTGCACGTTGGGATGGCTTAACCTGGAAGGATGAAGGAAATGGCGGAACTGCTGGAACTGTTGCAAATGGCAGTATTGTTTCTGCTAGTCCTATCAATAACTTTTCTCCATTTACTTTGGCATCCACAACCTTTAATAATCCATTACCAGTTGAACTCATAGATTTCACAGCTGAAAAAGAAGGCCAATTTGCTCTAATTTATTGGGAGACAGCTTCAGAAATAAACAACGATTATTTTGAAGTTCAACGTGCAGTAGACGGTCAAAACTATTACAAAATGGGAACGGTTAATGGAGCTGGAAACAGCAGTATAAACAACAGCTATAATTTTGTAGATGAAAACCCAAACATTGGTGTCAACTATTATAGACTAAAACAAGTAGATTATGATGGCACATTTACCTATACCGAAGTAAAAACACTTGATTTCTATCCACAATTCGATACCGATTTGATCCTCTACCCTAACCCAACCAATAATAACAGTAATAGTAAACTGATCAATAATGGCAGTTTAGTAATTCAAGCCATTGAAATCTATAATGAAGTGGGTGCATTGGTTAGTTCACAAATGGTAAATGAAAATTCCCAGGAAATTCTTTTAGAACCCCATGCGCTTGCAACCGGCCTTTATACAGTAAGGATTATTGGACTGCAGCAAACGGTTACTAAGAAGTGGATGGTGCAGTGATTTTTTTAGCAACAGCGACTAGCCTTTAGGATTAGTTTTTGGCGGTTAGTATTTATATAAAAGGAGTTAAGGATTAAAATTAGTGTATACTATCTAGCTGCTAGCAATTCCGTTCTGTTCTCGATACACTTCGGCAAGCTCTTGCGGCGCATCTTGACGAAACAGTCGAGACACTCCTTTAGACTTGTATTTTGTTTAGCTACTATAATCTTAATAATGAATACTTTTGTCTATCTTCTAGCAACTAGCAAAAAAAAGTTAAGGAAGAAGGGGTTTTGTTTTTCACTATAACAATCTGCTTAACACAATAATATAGGGAACTATGCACTCAATTAACAAACCGTTAGATTGTCACCTCCCTTTATCCCTTATTAATCACACAAAATTTTCTGGATGACTTGTCCGGAATTAGATTGAA
>NZ_QKSB01000030.1 GCF_003234935.1 Putridiphycobacter roseus
AACTATAGAAGTATAAATCCGGTGTTATTACAAAATTAGCGAGAAAAAAACTTGTTTATAAGCTCAGTTCTTTGTTAGCTACTGCTTATTTTTTAATACTACGAGAACGTTCAGTCGTAACTCTAACACTTTACCATTTTTCGTTTACCTTGGTCCTATAATCGGTTTTCAACTGTTATCAGAGTATTCTCACAATCCTAAATTCCACACTCAATTCATGTTTAAAAAGCAGTCGCCCTGCACTCAATTGATTTTTCTGGGTTTTGCGTACAATCTGCGAAGTAAATAAAGCTAAAATCGCGATTAAAAAGAGATCTAGGTTAAATAAAGACTTGAGATTTTAAATGACTTTCCACTTTATGGTATACTCTGAGTGCAATTCGACGAATTAATACAGTTAATGATGAAGTCAATAAACTCACTTCTGAGAATTCAGTTATCATGCTTACCCGCTTTTTCAATTATTTCATTCATTTCATGCTTTGTAATTTTCAAATCTTTTAAATATAACAGCCAGCCTCCCAAGTAGCAAAAGATAGATACTGAAATCATAATATGGATGGTATAAATACTCTGTTTTATTATCCCTGTGATCAAAATATAAGTCAGAAATAAAAACATTACAATCAACGGTCCCTTTCTGGATTCCAGATTGATTACTAAATAATCACCATTTAAATCTTTTTCAAAAGCACCCCTAATCATTGCTCGACCAGTGTTGTAATACCAAAGCCTTTTTTCTGCTAGAAAACCATGTTTTGTGATTTTTCCCTCTAGTCGTCCCTCATTATCCCCAATAATGTTTTCTAAGTGGTCATAGAACTCATTTGGATTTTCAATTTTAACTCTCGTTTTCTTGAATGGAGGGTATAGTCTCATTTTATTGTTGTAGCTAACGGTTGGGCTATGAAGCGTACTTTTTTGTGTTGCGCCTGCGGCAAAAAAGTATGATTTATGAGCCATTGTTGGCAACCGTAATTTAATCTTCAAAAACAATTATTAAAGAGTCATTATGTAACTTCTCAAAATTTGCATTCCATAAACCAATTCGAACTAATTCGCTTCTTATAAATTGATAATTCTCGTCGGAATGCAGAATTGTAGAACAAGTACTTGAGTAAATAGAGTTTGGTTGACACTCTTTAAGTAATTCTTCCATTGAGTTTAAAAGTTTATTACGTCTTTGAATAATCTGTCTTTGATTGTACAATTCTAATTTTTCTAGAATGTTTTCGATTGTTTTTTGCAACTCTTCTCCAACCTCAAATCTTTTTAAGACTGCTCTTTCTGTATTATTTAAGTTGACAACATCAATTGTTGTCTTACCTAAAGTATCTTTCCCTTTAAATCTGTAATTCCTTAGTCTTAAGTGATTAATTGGCTCTATATTAAATGGATTAATAATTGGTTCTATCAAAACATCATGAGTACTTTTACTTCCATTACATCGCTTGCATGAAGGAAGTAGGTTTTCCCAATTTAAAACCAAATCTGGATAGTCATCTTTGTCCTGAAAATGCTCGACCTCCATATATTTACTTTCTTCTTTTAAGGCACATTCACAATAAGCACATTTATTAAAACTCAATTCCAACAAAGAGTTTTTAAGGTCATTAATATTCCATACATTCTTTGCTGAATTTTTAAATTCATCTGTTTTTTCTTTGACGAATTTGGGAGATAAACAGGCAGGTGTATGGGTTCTATTTAGTTTTATCATCTTAATTTTTAATTGAGGCTAACTGAAATTTTAATAATTTCCGAACATGATTCTGTGGATGCAGAATAGAGTCAATTTGCTCATAGCATTCTTTTGCTTTTTCATATTCTTCAGCATCTATATACATTCCAAAATTATCTAGTAGATTGTTAAATAAATCAGTTCTTAAATCACTCATTCCCATTACGTCTGTCAACACTTCTTCAATTGTCCAGCCTTGAAAGCCATATTTACTATCAGGCAGTTCTCTCTGAATAACTTTTCCATTTTCTACACCAAGTGAAATAATTTGATTCGGATTGGCGGCTTGTATTATATGCGGGCTATGAGTTGTTACGATAAATTGTGCCTTGGGAAACATCTCTGACAAAACCCTTACGATAGTTGATTGCCATTCAGGATGAAGGTGTAAATCTATTTCATCAATTGTTATAATACCATCAAAATCAACAGCATTAATTCTCGGGTTTTTAAAACGAAATTCAATTTCCTTTATAATTCCAAATGAAATAGCTATAATAGATTTAAAACCTGATGATAGATATTCATAATATATCTCACCACTTGGGGTATTTACCATTATTTCATTAGATGAAGCATCAACTTTACTGAATGTAAATGATTCATTTAATAATGAAAAACATTTTTTAGCTAATTCATAATTTGCTATTTGTTCATCTTTAAGAGCTCCAGGATGAGCTGAATATAAGAATCGATTAACAAACCAACTTTTTATATCATTTAATGTAATACCTGTTCTAGCTTCACTATAAAATGTATCTTCTCTCTTCTCAGTGTCCTTAGGAACTGATGCTAGTGGACTATATTGTAGATTTCTGGTAGTCTTTAATGAAAAAAGTTTTTTTGAATCTTGATAAAATCCTGTTAAATTATTTTGGGCTTCAGGAACAAATGTGTCAAATTCAATTTTCATTTGCTTATTTTCCCCATCAACTTCAATTACTCCTTGAATTATAGCTTTTTCAGAGTTTACATTTCTTTTAAGGATAGTTGTAGTTCCAGCAGAGAACAGATGGGCAATAGTTTCTAAAATTGTAGTCTTCCCAATTCCATTAGGACCACATAGTAGATTCATGTGGTCATCAAATGTCAATTCAATGGATTCTAGCCCTCCAACTCCTTCGATTAATATTTTTTTAATTTTCATTATAATATTCTATCAGTAGTGTTTTATTTTTATGGTTGCCAACGTTTGAGCATGTTTTCGTTGCTGTAAGGTACGAAACAGCTATGAAATATGCTTGTTGTTGTAGCCATTTCTTTTTATTCACATAGGCGTGAATAGCCAGTACAAGCTTTGTAGTCACCTAATTCACAAGCTTTTTTTATATATTCGCAAGACTTTTCTGTATTTCCTTTTTTTCCATATAATATTGCACATTTCATATATGAATCTGTATTGTGTGGATTCAATTTTATTGCTTTTTCAAAGTCAGATATTGCAGAATAAAAACTACCTCTTCTTTGATGAACATTGCCTCGTAAATAATAAGATGCGCTGTAGGTTGAATTGTACTGTAGTGACCTATCAAAATCTTCTTCTGCTTTATCAAGTTCGTTTATCATCAAGTAGGACAACCCTCTGTTATGGTATGCCAAATAATCTCCAGGGTTTTCTTCCATTGCTATAGTAAATGTTGCTATGGAAGTTAAATAATCTTCTTGTTTACTTTCAAGAAGTCCCTTTTTGATTAATTGTGAATAAAAAGAACTATCAATTTTAAAGCTGGATATATTATGGAAATTAAGCCATTTTTGCGTTGGACAATCTGTTATGCAATTACCACTTTTATCAATGTAAAAAGTTTTCTCTTTTAAAGTTACTTTTGCTTTACCATTGCTAAATCTTTCAGCTTTTTTGAAAATCGGTTTAATTATAAGATTTCCGTTTCTGTCGGCATAACCACTCTGCATGCCTTCTACCCAAACAGAGTATAAACCTTCACCATAATTCGAAATAGACTCATACTTATCAAAGGGGATTACAAAGTTTCCCAAATAATCTATAACAGCATCATGACCCTTTAAACTAATTTTAAATAGTAATTCATTTTTATTGCTTCCATTTAAAGTCATAATATCGTCATAAAATTGAAGATTATTTATCTTGTTATTAGTGTTTTCTAAATCATAAAGTTTGTAAGCCAATTTAGTAGGATATTTATACATGTCCTCTTTATTCATAATTGCGTAATTACCCACTATCCTATTAACACAACTGAATTTTGCGTCAGTTACTTGTTCCCCTTTAGTATTGAATAGACAAGTCGATTTTTTTTCTTCGTCTAGTCTTACTTCAAAGTATTTACCGTTGTGTAATTTTACAATGTTATATGCTATCGTAGGGATAATTTCTTGATTGCTTGCATTGAAAACTCCTGCTTTTCCATCATCCTTAACCTCAAAAAATTCGTTCTCAAGATGTACTAAATTTTCGTATTCTATCGGAATTGCAATCTGTCCTTCTTTATCAATCAAACCTTCTTTTTGATTTAATCTCACAATTGCAAAGCCATCATAAAAAGTTCCAGCCCAATCATATTTTTTTTCAATTACAAGCTCTTGGCTATTATTAACGTATCCATACTTTCCAGTAGAAAAATCCTTTACAATAGCCATTCCATTTTGGAATTGACTTTTCTTGTCCTGTCCTGTCCAATCACAAGAGGATAAAAGTCCAAGGAAAATTGTAGGAATCAATATCGCCATGATTTTTTTCACAATTCTGACTAAAGTTTTTTTGTAGTTCTGTTTCCACTTTTCAGTCATAATTTTTCCTATTTTCTGCTATCTAAATGTTTGCTTAAAGTTATTATTTGTTTTTTCCTCAAAGGGAGGAGTTGGCTACAACGTTTGTGTATGTTGTCGTTGCTAGCCCGAAGGGCAGCTATGCAATATACATATTGTTACATGCTGTTTTATTTTACAATGTACTATATTTTAACATTCTACACCTGTTTTTATATCGTTTTTTTTTCAGCTTTCGTTCATTTTGACTTGGCACAAAACGAACCAAAAACCCAAGACCCGCACAAATAAATAATTTCATCCTGCGCAAAACAAAAGTTCGGCC
>NZ_QKSB01000031.1 GCF_003234935.1 Putridiphycobacter roseus
ACGTTTCACATACCCCATGTTTTCTGATGTTTTCATTACACTACTGTTTTAGTGTATCGCTATTTCAGGACGTGACATTTTTTAAATAAAAAAAGCCCGAGCATTTGCTCGGGCTTTTTAGTTATGTTATAATTTATAATTGTCAGTTATTATTTGAAGTATATACATAGACGTTCCGAGCAGATATTATTTTGTTATAATAAGTGCTGAAATAAGGAAGGCGTAATATGTTATTCAATCTTTTCATTTTCTAATGCAAATGTAATTTTAAATTTTTAATCTACCATTTATTTGGTATCGTAATTTTTGTTTTAGCTTGCTGCCGACGCTTGGCTATATTTCTGTTTGCTTTACTTAGCACAAATGTAATTAGATAACCGCCAAGACATTGTTTAGCTAAACTAGTCATTTTAATTATTCTAAACCATGTTTTGGCGTACTTTTCAGATGGGTAAAATACTACTTAGTAAAAGCAAATTGAATATAGGTGTTGTTAGCTACTGCTTATTTTTCATTATTGTGGGAGCATTCAACCGTAATTTGCGCTCTGTGCTACTTTTTGAACTTGGTTAACCTTATTCCTACAATCGTTTTGCTACTGTTGTCTCAGCCTTCTCACGTCCCAACATTCTGCCGGCAATTCAAGTCAACTAGTCAGGCGCCCCGTGCCAAATTGTGCTTCTATGGCGTGGGTACAATCAGCCGAAACAGTACCGCTAAAACTTTGCATTTTAAACTACCATGGTCTGCTCTGGCTGCAGTCCACCGAAACTGCACCGCTACTAAAATGTTTAAATTCTATAAGGTCCAATTCTATTGGAAGAATCTTTAATGAAATGATATCCAATCGAAGAAATCTTGGGGTCACTTAGTAGCTTTTCAAATGAAAAAAATGTTCCTAAAAGTGATCGATTGTAAATATTACTAAAGTAACAAGGCGCCAAGATCGATTGAATTTCCAAAAATGAACTAAGGCGATCGATTTCTTTGCCATTTATTGAAATAGTACCTTGAAAAGGAGATTTTGGGTCAATTCGAATCACATGTTTGTATTCAAAACTGACTGAAACGCTTACTGGATGAATGTGAATACTTATTCCTAAGTCATCATAAATATATCTTTCCGACTTATATCTTATGCTTTTCTTAGTTCTTTGAGGCTCTCCAAAGTGAGTACTGAAAAATTGTACTATTGAATCTACATGCACAACTTTACTATTAATTACTAGAATACTATCTCTAATTTCTACTCTAATTGAATCTGCGTTACTTAAACTATACCCATTATACGAGATTAAAAAAAGAAGTAAAAGTGATAGTGTTTTTTTCATTTACTTGTAGCTAACAACCGAGTAAAACACACTAATATAAATAACAAAATTGTTGTTATCGACTATTTAGCTTTGTTTTAACCGTTTTTAAGTATTTGTTACTCGTATATAAATGCTTCAATTAAAATAAATATTTGTAAACAACTAAGCAGACAAATATAATAAACAATCCCTTAAAAGTTAATGGACTAGCTTTTATTTACTGCTTTTTTATTGGTATGCAGTTAAACTTAGCGCGCCAACAGAGGGTAGGGAGCTAGTTTAAATAATACTTGGCTTGCATACATGTTTTATTAAAAATTAAAACCTGCTTTAATTCCAATTTGAACTTTATTATAATGGTTCGGAGGGTTTTTTGAAAAATGTAAGGAAGGAGTCCATCCAACAGAAGCAAATCCACCGCTTATTTTTTTTGAAGATACTCTTAAACCCAACCAAGCATAATAATTGATAAAAGTAAATGATTTGTAAAAATATGGTGAAGCATATATCGCACTTTCTATAAAAACATATTTGAAGTCAAAAAGCGCAATCATTCCTAAATTCAAGCCATAAATAGGCCGATCTAAGGGATCTTGGTCGTCTGCATATTCATTAAGTACAATCCCAGCTGCTCCATTAAGTAGCAATTTCCCTTGGTGAAGTATGGTTCTGTCATATGAAAACCCAACTATAGATTGACCTCCAAACTGCAGTCCCAGAAAATTTTTATTCACATCTTGACTATAAGTATAAGAACCAAAACAAAGCGATATAATCAACAAGCGTGTTTTCATTATTAATGGTTACTAATGGTTGGGTAAAATTAGCCATTGTTGCCGAACTGCGAAGGAGTAATTTTTATTTTTTGTATGGCAAGGTTTTTATCTTTAATGGTTTTATTATCTCCCTTTCAATTTTCCGTTTAGTGTCATTTATTTTTAAGTCAGCCCACCAAGCTCGAATTCTTCGTTCAGTCTTGTCGCCTGGCAAGGGTATGTCTTGTTCTGCAAAATGTAAGAGTATTATTTCAAAGTTTAGCCTTTTAATATCTGTTTCTAGTTCAATGCAGATTTTGTAATTATCCTCTTTGTAATTGTAGTAATTCTCAATCCAACCTTTGAAAAGCGGTACGTTTAAGAATTGACTTAATATTCTTTGATTATTGGTAGTAAAGTCAAGTTCGTATTGTTCTCCATATTCACTGTCAAATGAAACTTGAAGAAAGTCAATAAACTGCATTTTGGTCTTATCAAGTACCGCTTTTGCACTACTAACTTCATACCCCCAAACATTGCTGTTGGTCAACCAATACTTGCCAATTTCAATTTTTCGAATTTTTCTGAAGTCGTCAATTAAGTCAACTGCAAGATATGTCCCGTTAAGGCGATAGAACTTGTATAGGTAATAGTCAGTTTGCTTTGTCTCAATATCGTCAAAGTCAATATCTATTAATTCATTTTCTATGTATTCTAGCCAATTCTTCATTTCAATGATGCCCAACGTTGTTGTATATAGTATGTTGCGTGTTTTAAGCTACTACTAACTTCGTAAGTAGGCGTGGCCAGCAATAAATTATATACGGTGTTGGGCATAGTTATTGATATTCAAATAGTTGAAATTCCTCTGACTCAATAATTAAGTTTATTTTGTTTATTTCTTCTTCGTCAATTAATTTTGAAGATTTTATTAGCGTTTCTATTTCTGTATTCAACCATTCTGAGTTCCAAATTTCAATAGTTTCATCATTTACTCTGTCGCAAAGAGTTTCGTTGTATTCAATTCCTCTGTTTTCTTTTATTGTTATTCTCTGAAGCCAAATTTTTATATGACTCGTATTGGGTATTTTTTCAAATTTTTTGTTTACTGATTCTAATAAATCATTTCTTTCTTCGTTCGTTAAAAGTGTGAAGAGTTTACTTAAAATCGCACAAGAAACAGGATATGTGGATGGATTTTTAAATGCAATATCTATTATTATACTAACTAAAACTGTTATGTTTTCCTCTGTTTCTTTTATTTTAGTTAACCTATTGTAAAATTTATCTAAAGACTTTCTTAAACTTCCAGAATTAGGATACTTATTGGCTAAATTGTGAATTAGTAATAAATGTCCTTGTAAACTTGCAGAACTTTTTTTTGCAGAATTCCAATATAATTTGTCAGGTTTAATTGAACCTATAACTACATCACTAGAAATAAAAGTTTTACCTCCATTTAATCTCATTCCAAGTTCAATAAGGATTTCAGTCAAGAATTTTGTTATTTCTTCTCCGTCTCTAGGATTATTAGTGAATATTCTATAATCATCCCTATATCTCAATATTTTGTAATCTGTTATACTCGTAGTAGATATTTTCTCTGAAAGACTTAAATCAACGTAACCAAGAATTAATTCAGCAATAAAATCCATTAAAACGCTTCCTTGAGGAATTCCATTAGTTTGTCCATAAGACATATCTCTTAAAAGTTTGTCAACTTTATTGCCAATATGATGAAGTCCTCGATTTTGTTTTGAAAAATCTTTAGTGTGAATTGCCCAAGGAACAGAGTGTGTATAAATTGTACCATAACAATTTTCAATGTCAGAATGCATTATATAATCAAAATTCAAGGCTAACTCAATTGATTTTTGTTCAATGTTTTTCCACCAATTAGTTACTGAACTTGCTCTGTCTGATAATTCATCATCTGATTCAATAGGTATACTTTCACAAATTATCTTTTCGTTTGCCTGAAATTCAAGAAATCTGTTAGTTAATATTAACCAATTATCTTCTGTTGTTATTTTGTGAACAATTGAGACATAAATTGCTGGATGAATTAATTGAAATGGTCTCCAAGAATATTTTCCATTTTTATTATTTAACAATACATAATTAACTTTCTCAACTTCACTTGGAAAAGGTCTTTGAGGTTTATTGTTATCTGGATTAATATTCTTGTAGAATTCTTCAAGTTCTTTTTCCTCAATAATGTTTGATAAATCTGATAATAATTTATTAAAAGTAAAATATGAAGGTAAATCAAAATTGAAATAACTCCTTTCTTTTAAGAGAAAAGCACGAGCTTCAATGTTTGTCAATTCTAGAATCTTTCTCATTTTTTTTTAATTGCGGCTAACGCTCGGCTATATTTCTGTTTGCATTACCTTGCACAAAGTAACTTGATAACCGCCAAGGCATTGTTTAGGCTAAATTAATTATTTTAGACTATCTAAACCATGTTTTGGCGCTATTTTATTAATTACCATCTCTTTTAATTGGTAAATGCAAATTGAATATAGGTATTGTTAACTACTGCTTTCTTTTTTTAATACTGTCGTTGCGGTC
>NZ_QKSB01000032.1 GCF_003234935.1 Putridiphycobacter roseus
TAAAAATCGCCAATCTCCTGAGTATTGGGAGGAAAATCCCCGCGTAAAATCGCAATTAAAAAAATGTTCTTGGTAACGAATATTCCTGCAAGTTAAGCGGCTTTTTTCAGAGAATGCCAAGGTTAGGGTTACTGTGGGGTGGTATTTTTTTACTGTGGTTACTCCTATTCAACAAATCGCCAATGGCATGTAACGCTCGGCTATATTTCTGTTTGCATTACCTTGCACAAAGTAACTTGATAACCGCCAAAGCATTGTTTAGGCTAAATTAATTATTTTAGACTATCTAAACCATGTTTTGGCGCTATTTTATTAATTACCACTGCTTTTAATTGGTAAATGCAAATTGAATATAGGTTATGTTAGGTGCTGCTTTAATTTTTTAATACTGTGGTTACGGTGGTCAACCCCCTATGCCACTTCAATTTTTTCCACACAAAATTCACGTCAAATTTTACGCGTTTCGCGTTTTTCTAACCTGGGTAAAAGTCCGCGCCACACAGTACCGCTAAAATTTTGCATTTAAAAAATACAGTGATTCACCGCGGGATCAGTCCGCCAGAGAATTGGGTTGCCGTGGGTACAGTCCGCCGCACTTAGTACCGCTATAATTTTGCATTTAAAAATACAGTGATTTGCCTTTGGAATTGTCTACCGAAAACTGTGGGTTATTGTGGTTTTTTTAACCTCCTTTACCAACTTCCGCTTGCACCTAACGGCCGGCTATATTTCTGTTTGCATTACCTAGCACAACTGTAATTAGATAACCGCCAAGGCATTGTTTAGCTAAAGTAATCATTTTAAGTTTTTAAACTATGGTTTGGCGTCAGTTTTTTGGTTACCAGACTTTTCCTTAGTAAATGCAAATTGAATATAGGTTATGTTAACTACTGCTTTATTGATTTTTAAACATTCGGGTACAGTCGTTCACCTTCTTTTTCGGCTTTGGTCCATCTCAAATAACACTTCAATTTTTCCCCTACAAATTGTTTTACAGTGGCCTAGCTCTCCAGTAAAAATCGCCAATCTCCAGAGTAGTGGGAGGAAAGGCCACGACAAGTACCGCTAAAATCGAAATCAAAAAAAGCGTTCTCGGTAATGAGTTTCTTGAGGTTTTGCGTTAAATGCTAATCCATGTGCAGGTTTTGGGTTACCTTGGGTACAGTCCGCCGCACTCAGTATCGCTATAATTTTGCATTTTAAAGTACTGTGGTTTGCCTTGGGGAAAGTCCGCCGTGTACTATGGTTGTATTGTTATTTACAGTGGTTCACCGCTTGTAGTTAACGTTTGTGTATGTTGGCGGAGCTAGCCCATAGGGCAGCTATGCAATATACATTTTGTTAGCTTGCGTTTTATGCATTCCGAAAAACTCCTTCCCTGAAGCGACAATAATGGACAGATAGTTTGATTAAGAATAGATAAAAACCATAATTCGAGAAAGAAAATAATCTGTCTCCTCCATTTGATTTATAATCCTTATCATAAGTCTCACCTTCAAAAATTGAAATCGGTAGTGAAACATTTACATCAAATCGAATGAATGATTCATCCATTACTTTATCAATTTTTGGCAAATAAAATAGATTTGAAATTCTATTACCTTTTAAATTACTAAGAAAGGAGTCGATTTTATTTTCAGAAATTTTCTTTTCATTAAGTTTTGAAATGTATTCTTCTAAAGAAAAAATTGAAGAAAACTGAACAAATGAATTTTCAATTCGATCATTTTCTGAAGCTATATCACATGTATTGGACATAATCACCCCTTTTAAATAATTCGTTTTGTATTCACCATTTGCGAAAACAGAAAATGGGATGTCTACTATTGCGTCACCTTGGTAATAAAATTCAGACTCTAGATTATTGCAGTATATTAATTTACCATCACTTGATAGAGGAAAATGTTCTGAGACAATACTGAAAAGATTTTGGCTTAATTCAGGAGTTAAATATTTTGGTAAATAAGCTCGAATTAGTTCTAACGCATCTTTCTTAATATCTTCAGAAGCCATTAAAATCTATTTTTCGTAGGCTTAGAATTAATATTAGAATAAAACAGTTCGTCAAGCGCATCTGCTAAATCAGCATCTAATGCAATTTGTTCTTCCGCTATTACTTGCGTTAATTCTAATAGATTAGAGTCGTTATATCTACTTTTTTCATGAAAGACTGTGGTATATGAATCTGAAATATAAACATCACTATTTGACTTGAAATTTTCAGGTGCGTTATAACTCAATTCTACTGCATATAACTCTTCTTCCGTTTGAAGTCTCATCTCATTAATAGAAACGCTTGAATTTGCGAAACTAGAAAGGCCACAAAAAAGGATTGTACTTGTTGATGACAAAGTTTTAATCATATCTTCTATATATTTCCTTGTAAATAGTCATTAAGCGTCTTATCTTCAATTAAAGCAAACAAATGCTTTTCTAAATCGTTGTATAATTCGCTATTAAAAGGTTCATTTTTTTCAAAAACAACTTTAGAGTTTATGTCTATGATAATGCTAATACCATGCTTTATAGCTGGCACAGCATTTTCAACATTTATTGTAATTTTCTCTTCGGTGAATTTAGAACATTTTATGTTTAGATAAAAGTCATTTTTGTAAACTTTTGAATACAAAATTGTGAAATCTCTACAATCATCTTTAATTGCAATTGCTTTTGTATTTTCTTTAAGAATTGAATTTATTTGATTTTCAGGAATATAAGTAACTAATTCGAAAACGTAAGCAATAAATTCTATATTTTCAGTTTCAACTAATGATTGTATTTTATTCCTTTTTTCTTTTAAATAAACAGCAGCATCTGTATTAGTGTAATTTTCATCAAAGTTAGTTGCTAAAGTTGTTCTTACTTGTGAAACCTGTATTCTACTATGATTATGTTTTGATTGTGAATCAAACCGAGGAATGTTTGGGTCAATTTCATTCGGAATTGCAACAGTTCTAAATGGTGTCACAAAATTTTCCTTTAATTTATCTTCAAATTCAAATACTCTTTTTCTTATTTCCATATTGCGAGAATATGAAAATATTATTTGAGAATTTAATATATCTAAATCGTGATTCATTACTGTAGTTAATTTACAACAAAAATATAATTATTAAATAGAATTGATCCTGAAATTAACTTAATTTACATATATCTCACAATTTTATCCAAAAAAACATACGTACTTGACTTTTATTTTTGCTCTTTACTTTATGAAAGCTAACGTTTGTGTAAAATTTCGTTGTTGCTAAGGTACTTAGCAATTATGAATTTTACATGTTGTTAGCGAACGTTTTATTTTAATATTGGGTGCCTTTTACTATATCGTAATTCACTTACAGCTTCTTGATTTAAATGATCAAAATCTCTAGTGTTATCCCATTTTTTATCGTCTATATTAAACTTATATCTAGTTTTGATAAGTTTTCCCTTAGAATCATAAATGTATTCGTTCAGCCATATTTTGTTAGGTTCAGAATCATCTTTTAGTCTTGCATTATAGTAATACAATTCTCTTACTAACAAACCTGAATTATTATATTCATAAGTAATATATTTCATACTCATTTCTCCAGTAACACCAAAAAAATCTTCTCTAATCAGGTAGCCATTTTCGTTATAAACTGAGGTCGAGAAATCTGAATTAACTTTATATGATTCCAACATATTAGATTCATGCACTTTGGTACCAGCACTGTTCAAATATATTGGACCATATGGAATTTTCTCTTCGGGTGATGAATTGCTTCGGACAAATTCTTTCAGCAATTCTATTCGGCCAGTCGATCGTTCCCATTTTACAACACCAATATTTTTTGCAATCCAAACATTATCAACATCTTTATTTTTATCCCAGTGAACAGTTTTTCTGATTTGTAAACAGTTTTCATATGTCTTACCTAGTACAATTATGTCAGTTACAGCTATGATAGTATAGTCAACTTTTTTATCAAAAATATTAACTGAATTGTAAGTTTCACCTATTTCAACTACAGTTGGGAAAAGTAATTTTAAATCATTTTTTTTCAGTTTAATAAGTGAACTTTCTACTTCAACTTCTTTAAAAAAGATTGAGTCATTTCGAATAATAGAAATTCCACCTAAAAACGAATTTGAAGAAATAAAAAAATATGGCTCGTCATCTTCCCAAGGATAAAAACCTTTTTCATTTTGAAGATCGAATTTCTTTATTAATACTGTATCAGTAGTTTTTTTATTGCCAAAAGTACAGTCATAAATCCTAGTGTCATTCTGATTGAAAAACAGGTATTCTTTTACAAGAATGTTCGACTTTTCTTGATTTATTTTATCATTTCCTGTTTCCTGAGCATTATTAGCTTGCCAGGAGAAAACAAAAATTGCAAGTGCTATTATATACTTTTTCATTATGGTTGCTAACGGCCGGCTATATTTCTGTTTGCATTACCTTGCACAAAGTAACTTAATAACCGCCAAGGCATTGTTTAGGC
>NZ_QKSB01000033.1 GCF_003234935.1 Putridiphycobacter roseus
ACCCACCAAAGCCACAGAATCTTTGAACCATTGCCAAGTTCCTCCAGTTAAATTTATATTTCCTACAGCCAATTTATTGTTGGTACAAAATTGGCCAGATGTATTCACAGTAATGGTGTCGGGGATAAGGATTTCAAATAGCTCTAAATCATCAATAAACAGGCTGTAACCATTGTCTTGCGTTGTTGATAATGCATTTGTTAAGCCAGTGATTGATATTGATGTCATATCAACCGAAGGGGTAAAAACTAAGTTAAACTGTTCCCAATTGTTAGGAGCAACACTAAAAGTATCCGAAGTTAAAAATTGCCAATTAGGATCAATGTTGGCAAGGTAATCTACATTATTGAACCATTGGTTAGTTGGAATGACGTTAGGAGTACATAGGGGGCGGCCAAAAAGTTCAATTGTTGTAATAGAAGGTATAGAGTTATAAAGGTTATAGCAAAATCCGTGATTACCTTTTATGAATAAGGAATAGGTGTGGTTTGCGTACAATGTGTCTGCTAAGCATGTGTTTGCAGCCAAGCCTCCATTAATAGACTGGTTAAAAATAGTATTTCCATTAAAAATATAAAAATGTATATAATTTTGGCCATTTGGTACAGTTGGAATTATTGGCGGGTTGCCTTCTATTGAAAACGGGTCGCATAAGCTATATAAAAAAAAAGTTCCAGAACTAACTTCCCAATTGGAAACATTGTTATACCCATTATTTGTACAATTAGAGTTATTCTCAAAAGAAGGGTTAGGAATAATATCTCTTTTTATAATGCATGAGCACTCATTATCCAACAAATCAATCAAGCCATCTCCATCATCATCCATACCATTGTCACATATCTCTTGGGCGGAAAGATTCCCAAGCGAAAATAGTAGTAATATGAGTCCTGCAATTTTTAACATTTAATCGCTAATTTACTAATTTTTAGTCAATAGTCAATAGTGGTTGAAATATAGTTGAAAAATCATGCAAAATTGAAAAAGTAGATAGTAATTAGTGAATAGTTTTTGTTATTTGATGGCTCCGGAGTTTGGTGTCAGGTATCGTTTGGTTAAATTTGGCTTTTAGCAGTTAGCACTTAGCGATTAGCTGTTAGTTGTTGACTTTTTGGAGTTTGAGATTTAGGCTTTTTGAAAATGTCAATAAAGACTATAATCTTAAGTCTAGCTTCTAGCATCAGTTGTCTAATAATTAGTTTTTCACCTCCCATAGTCCCTAACTTCGGCAATAGCTCAGTCCATGCCTAAAGGAGGGAAATACTGTGTACTTTGTCTAGTTGTACATACCTGAATAGAGTTGACCGTTTTCAGGTTAATAATTCATTGTTAAATATAGTAATAATTGGCTTACTTTTTTTGTTTAAAGTTGACCAGTTTTTTTCAAAGTTAGTTGGACTCATTTTATTTAGATTTCTATGAGGCCTTTTAGTATTGTAATACACTATTGCTTTTTTCACACTTTTTCTTAGCCCTTTAAAATCTTTCGGTTTCCATAAATCTATAAACTCTTCTTTTATTGTTCTATTAATTCTCTCAGCATAAGCATTATCTTGTGCTGTAAGTCCCATACTAATTTTAGTTCCACTTGCTACTAACAAGTCTATATAGTCTTTAGAAGTATATTGACTTCCTCTGTCAGAATGATGTATTTGTGGCGCTTTATGGTTCTTTAGTGCCATGTTCAAAGCTGCAATATTAGCAGTTGCGCGCATATGATTTGAGATGCTATATCCTACAATGTTTTTTGTGTAAACATCAATTATTAAAACAACGTAATAAAACCTGTCGATTACCTTTATATAAGTGATGTCTGACTGCCATATTGTGCTTGGTTCTGACACCTTAAGTCCTTTTATCAAATTATCATAGAAAATAGAGCCAGCATAGGTTGTACGTCTATAATTTTTCTGCCGTTTTATGCGGTAACCTAAGTCCATAAATGTATCTATAAACCTATCTCTTCCTATAAAATCAGGTTTTAATGTATCATACATTTTTTCTACACCACATCCAGGATGGGCTTTTCTAAGTATATCTGCTTCTACAATTAATTGGGAAACATTATTATCAAATAGAGCCTGTCGATTAACATACTGAATAACGGCTTGTTTACTAATACCAACACATTGATAAAGCTTATTCAATGAGTAACTCATTTTTTCTTTATTTTGTCGGAACCAATTGGTGGTTGGGTGCTGTAGTTTTTTTTTATATCAATATCTAAATCATCTTTAGCGATATCAATCATTTTTTCTAAATAATCAATCTTAATTTGCTTCTGACCAACAGCTTGCTCAAGTTCTTTTATCTTTTTTTCAAGAGCCTTTAGTTTGTTTACTGCACTATCTTTCATCTCTAAAATTCTGTAACCTCTTTCGTTAAAGTTAGAAAATTTATAGATCCAACTGTAAATTGTTGGGTTAGAAATACCATGCAATTTTTCTAATTGAAGAACACTGAATTTACCAGATTCAAATTCTTTGACAATAGAACGTTTAAATTCAACCGAAAATTTTCGTTGCTTTCTCAATAATTTAATGTTAGCTTTCATAAGTTGTGCTTTGTTAAAAGCGGTCAACCTATATCAGGGACATACATTTGTCTAGCGTCTAGCGTCTAGCGTCTAGCTTCTAGCATCTAGCATCTAGTTATCTAACTAAAGTCACATAGCCCGAATAAGTATGCTTCTTGTCCGACATGGTTTCAGTGAAGTCTATTTTCCAAACGTAGGCTGCTTGGGCGACAAATTGGTTTTGGTATTGTCCGTCCCACCCTATACTTGGGTCTTGGGTCTCAAAGACAATTTCTCCCCAACGGTTAAACAATTGCATCCTAAAGTTGTAGATGTCTACTCCCGAAGTAAATTCAGGTTGAAAAGTATTGTTGATACTGCCTGAGTTTGGGGAAAAAGCATTGGGAATAAAAAACAAAATTTCATCTGCAATGCTAATGGTCGTTTGGTATGTATCGTGACAATTGGCGGACTGATCATAAGCGGTTAATACCACACTGTATTCCTTGGCAATTTCTGGGTACACATGACTCGGACTGACTACCGCCGAAGTTTCATTGTCGCCAAAATTCCATGTAAATGAACCCGCATTGGTCGACTGATTTTGGAAGACTAAATATGGGTTTGAAATGCTGGGGTCTTCAGGAGTGTAGGTAAAATAAGCGGTGGGGCGGGGATAGACTTGAATGTAATTGGTATAAGTAATGGAGTCCACACAACCTGAGTGGGTCTCGACTTTGTATTGCACATCAATGCCCAAAGGGATTTCACCTGAATTTTGAAAACAGACCAATGGATTTTTCAAATTGGAAGTCTGCCCATCTGAAAACGCCCAAGTATAGGTTCCGCTGGTATGCACGGTAGAGGAATCAGAAAACTGAATGCAATCCCCACTGCAAATTTGCGAATTAGACAAGACAAAATCTGCAGTAAAATTATTGAAAATGTTGATGTTTTTACTGGTGTCGTGTACACAACCAAAATCACTGATTGTTTGTAAACTGACCGTATAATTTCCATTGGCGGTATAAATATAGTTTGGGTTTTGAATACTCGCTGTGTTCATGTCACCAAAATCCCAAGCGTAATCATTGATACTTCCACTCGCAATATTAGACGCATCAATAAAAGAAGCATTAAAGCAAGAAGAAGTAAATGTAAAATCACTCAATGGTTGTGGATGAATGGTAAGGCTTAAATTACTCGTATCTGTGCAGGCAGAATCAGAAATTGCTACCAACTGAACATTATAAACCCCCGCTTGGTTGAAGGGATGATTGGGTTCAAATAAATTACTGTTGCTATTGTCTCCAAAATCCCATTCATAACTGGTAATGGTACCTGAAGCAATATTGGAGTTGTTATTTAAATTAATGGACTGAAAGACGCAAGTATCTGCAATGCTAAAATCTGCTAAAGGATTTGGATTCACAAAAACAGTCTGCACCAAGCTATCTGCACAGCCTTGGTCCGACTGGGCAAAAAGTTGGACGGAATAGGTTCCTGTCGCATTGTAGTTGTGATTTTCAATGGAATCATTTCCAAAAGTATTGTCCCCAAATTGCCAGTGAATGCTGTCAATGGAACTGCTTCCTGCAATTGTTGTTAAATCGGCAAGTATAGTTCCTTCGTTAAGGCAATTGCCATTGATTGATAAATCGACAACTGGACTCGGATGAATGGTAATGGTTTGGGCGGCGGTATCGGTACAGCCTAAATTCGTTTCAACAAT
>NZ_QKSB01000034.1 GCF_003234935.1 Putridiphycobacter roseus
TATTTTTTTCAGCTAATTAAACTTTAGCTTAAAGTAATTATTTGTTTTTTCCACAAAGGAAGGAATTGCTTATAACGGCTGTGTAAAATTTCGTTGTTGCTAAGGTACTTAGCAATTATGAATTTTAAATTTTGTTATAAGCTTTTAAATCTTAATTATTTTTCCTTTTTTAAGAACTGTTTCATTGGACTTAAGTTGGTAAATGTATGAGCCTAAATTTAAATGGGAAATATCTACATTGCTAGATTCAATTTTTTCATTAAATACCAATTGCCCCATCATGTTGTAGATTTTAAGTTCAATTGTTTTACCGTTTTGAATACCTTTAAAATTTATTATTCCTTTTGTGGGATTAGGAAATAAATGAATGTTTTCCTTATTACTTGGAATAATTGGTGTTGACAAGAAGAACTCGCTTAAATAATCGGGGTCCTCATTTCCGTATTTATCGTATTTAACCCAGTACATATCACCATTTCTAGCTGAATCTTCTTCTACATATCTGTAAAAAAGAGCAAGACATCCAGTGTCCGGTGTAGCGTAAATATGTTGTAAAAGGTTGTTACCATCACCTCCAAAAGATTTTTCCCAGTTTAAGTTTCCGTCGGAAGTTAAACAATAAATTTTAAAAGAAGAAAGACAATTATAACCATCAGTGACAGAGCAACCTCCAAAACTTGACCCAGAGTAGACATAATTAGAATCGATTAAATCAATTGCAAAATGAGCTGATAAAACGTCTTGAGTAGGAATGCTATCAATAAAAATAGCAATGGCCGTATCAGAATTAATTTTGTGTTTATAAACCACATGTCTAGAAGGTTGGCCAAATACACCTTGACTTATGCGGCCATTTATAAATAGAGTATTTTCATTGATGACACTTTTTTCATTGATAAAATGGCTATGATTTAATAAGTCAACAGCATTTATTATTTCAAAAGTGTCATTTTTATGATAGATGATTTGTTGAGTATCATAATAAAATGTTAAGTATGTACTATCGTTAATTGGATGAAAGTCATAAAAGTCAACAAATGCATTAATTGGAAATTCAAGAATAGTATTATTATTATAAATAGAATAATAATTGCTTTGAAAACTTGGATATGGTTGGAGTCCTTTCATATGTAAAACATCATTTTCATCAAAAAAAGCACTTACAATTTTATCAATATTTCCTGAAAGATAGATTTGATTGGATTCTAAAACCATTGATAAGTTTTGTGAGCGTTTCTCAAGAAAAAATTCTGGATTAATATCATTCGGACTATTCCAAAAAGAGCGAATTGTATACATACTGTTATAATTATCTTGAATAATTAAAGCAATAGTATTTATTGAGTCTACTTTTGAGAAGATAGGCGTTTTTATTGTGATTTTATTCACAAAATCAAAATAAGCTAAATTCCCTGTAATTTCAGGATTTATGTCTGTACTTACATATTCAGAATTATACTTCCTACTGTTGTAGTAATACAAATCACCGTTATATTGTTCTAAGTGAACAATTAAATCTCTTTTTGAAGTTGCTTCAATTGTATTGACTTGAGAATAAGTAATAATGGGAATAAATATTAAAATTAGAAGAAGTGATTTTTTCATTAAAAAATTTTTAAATAAGGGACACAATAAAAAACAATTAGCAATTAGAAGATGATTTAAAACAAGTTTAGAGATTCAAATTCTGGTTTTTCTTAAGTCTTTTTCACTTTTTTCAACAACTCGCATTGCTTATAACGTTTGAGCATGTTTTCGTTGCTGTAAGGTACGAAACAGCTATGAAATATGCTTGTTGTTATAGCCTGTTTTTTTTACTTTTTAATTCGTTTAAAATAGTAGTCATAATACCCGCACGCAACATCTTTACAGAAACTTCGCAGTATCATCTCATTCCTTTTAAAAGATATTATTTCATAGGTTCCACAAGTTAAAACACCTTCGCAATCTAAACGAATAATTGTTTTATTTTTTATTAGTTCTATTCCCCAAGGTCCCGAAGAAAAACCAGTAGTTCTAACTTCAAGATTTTCTTTTGAAATCGAATTTTCTTCTACAGAATTGCCCTCTATTGTGAAACCGAGGTAGGCCTCTTCTTGAAATAATCCTCCTTTTAAAGTATCCTCAAACTTCAAATTATTGTCAAACATCAATACAAAATCTTGGAACCAAACACCGTCTAATTTCTTTTTAATCTTTTCGATTTTTGGCACACGAGAAACAGCAAAGTAAGAGAAAGATGTTAACGCTATTAGTAGTATGATTATTTTCATTTTATATGGATGCTAAAGTTTAAATATTTCTATCCTGTTCTTGAGTTACTCTTTCATCTATAGCTACTTCATTGGCTGAAAGGAGTTCTTGAAGCTTAGGTTGAATAATCCAAACTCCAAAAGCATTGAATAAAAACGCAAAGAAATAATTAATTGTGATACTGTCATTTGTGCCAGTTATCTTAATATTTGAAAGCGAAATTATTTTAGCGGTGAAATAAAATATATACATGATACTCCATATTACTAACAATATCAAAATTATAAGAGGCCAGAGCCAAATTCCGTATTCCGTATAATTGCCAGTATTTATCTGTAGTCCATAATCGGTTGTAAAAGCAATAGAACTGTAAAAAAGAATAATCAGTAGAAATGAAAACTTATAATAGTTAGTTTTTGGCTTTTCGTCTTTTAGTAAATTTTTAGATAATACTGTTGCTATAGAGTAAACCCAGAAAAAGAAGCAAGAGAAAGAAAGGATTGGAATAATTTTATCTACAATTGGATGGATATATGTTATGAAGGCTGGAAGTGATAATATAATAAATAATTGCCAGTGCTTTAAATTTAAAATTGCTCTCATGTATGGTTTTCTATAGGCTATAACGTTTGTGTATGTTGTCGTTGCTAGCCCGAAGGGCAGCTATGCAATATACATATTGTTACATGCTGTTTTATTT
>NZ_QKSB01000035.1 GCF_003234935.1 Putridiphycobacter roseus
TATTCTTAGCTAAATTCTGTATAAAATCGATATTTCTTCTAATGTAATTTAGCATACTTTATGAAACACAACGTTTGAGCATGTTTTCGTTGCTGTAAGGTACGAAACAGCCATGAAATATGCTTGTTGTTGTAGCCAGTTTTACATTTACCTTCCCCTATCTGCCAAAAGCTATCCAAAGCTTATGTTCAGCTGTTATTATATTTAACTCATTTTCCCAGTCAGATGAAAGATCTTTTTTCAATGTAGAAATTTTAATAATTTCTCCCCTATAGTTTCGATAATAAAAATATTCGTCCAAGTTTGTTATATTAGCTAAGATGTATTGTTTTAAAGGTATTTGCGCCAAGTACTCTCTAATGTTTGGGAAGTAAAAACTGTATTTAGGATATTTATCAGTCTTGTTTTTAAATAAACTTAGACTAAGCTGTCTTGTGTCTCCCATTAATTGTTCAGTATTAAAAAAAAACTGTTCTTTAATTTCAAAACGGGTGAAATCTGATGCTAATATTTCAGCTTTTAAAATGCTTAATGAGTCATATTTAACCTTTGTTTTGAAGTCTGAATAGTTGCCATAAAAATAACATATTACATTATTATTGATTAAGGTTTGAATTAAAGATTCAAGGTTTAAAACGTGAAATAATTCCTTCTCATTTTTTTCATTTAATACTCGCCATATTTTCTTAGAATATGAAACTGCACTCTCCTCTACATAAAAATAGGGGGAATAACCTTTTTTATTTTTTTTGTATTTAAATATTGGGTTTGCCGCATAGAGTTTTTTGTAAGGATAGTCTGATATTGGGTAAATAAATTCAAACTTTTTGTTGTGCGAATAATTTCGACGAACTAACAAAACTTGATTTTTATCCCAAACAGACCATACTCCAACTCTTTGACCATGATAAAACTCACCTGAAACTTTAATGTTATCATTTTCATACTTTTCTGTGTAATTACCATGAAAGCTATTATTACTAATATTAACCTCTATTTCTCTATTATCAAAAACGAAAACAGTGTCTTTACTATGTCTCAAATTAGCTACGTTAGTTTGATTTAAATTTATTGACCTTTTTTCCTTATTTGTTAATTGACGAACAATTCTAAATCCGACATACCGCGAAGAACTATCTTGAAATTCATACCTGAGGTTAGAGTGCAGCCCCATATACTCAAAGCTTAAATCAGGTTTGTCATGCAAATGGTATGATGAGCCGTAAATTGTTTTTCGTTTGAGAGAAGGAGGGTCTGTTTTTTTTGCATTATATAGATAATCATAAATTGAATACTTTGAATAATGTATTATGCTTTCGTCATACGTATTAAGGGCCCAGCATAATAAAGTATTATCTTCTAATTTGTATAAGCTGTCAAACGCAACCAACTGCGATAATAAAGGTAAATCGTACGCGTATTCTAAATTATTATTTTGAGCTTTATTTGTTAACCACTTACAATAATTCCTACCAGCCGCCCAGGAAACTCCGGGCATTGGCTCGTTTTGTAATGCTTCGCATTTAAAAATTTCGTTAATCAGTTTTTTATTTATTATGCCTGATTTTGGAATTTGAGATTGATAAAATTGTTTTGTAGAATCCTTTTTTATGGTAACAAGGTATTTTTTATATTGTGCAACAGTTACAAATTCTGAAATAGAAAATGCATTTACGTCTAATCTATGCTGATTTCCTATGCTATCAATCATGTCTGATGTTGAATGAGGAATATCAATTACTGTGTTTGGAACTGGATAATACATTTGACTGCATAACGTGAACTGAAGGAATATAACAACAGAAATAAATAGAATTTTTAAAGGCATACTAACAGCTTTTTTAAGTTGTTCTTTGGTTTTACATTGTAAATACTATTGATAATTTTAAATTATCCTTTCGCTATTGGCTACAACGCTTGTGTAAAAAGTCGTTTTAATGCTTTTTTACATTTTGTTATCTATCTTTTTACTTCCGCTGAGTGATTTACTTTTTTAGAGTAATAGAGACAGTTATGTTTATTTTTACTTCCAAATTTGTAAAATAACAGATAATTCTCATATTCAACAGATTTAGAGTAGACACTTTCCTTGAAAGTAATTGTTCTCATTTCTAGGCCATTTCCTGTGTTATTAAGTAAAGTTCCTTCCGAATAAGCATGATTGATAGAGCATGCTTTATCACGAGTGAAATTTATAGTATCATTTAAACAGTACATTCCCATTGTGGGCATATCATTATATGGTAAACTCCAATTATGGATATTTCCTGAGATAGTAATAATTTTACTTTCAGGGAACTTTAATTTCTGATTCAGAATACCAAGATACATAATGCTGTCTCTTATTTCACCTTCTACAACATTATCGAAGAAAAATAGATTTATACTGGTGTCTTTTGTACAGTTTAGAATTAAATCAAACCAGGCCTGCCCATTCCTGCCATCTATATTTTCTTTAGAAAAAAACACTGAATTTAATAGGTTTTCTTCGGTCGGGTTTTTAATAAAGTTAGATAATTCATCAGTTGGAATTTCAAGGCCTACAGAAACGAACCCTTCATTTTTTACAATCACTTTTGCCAATACATCAACTAAACCTGCAGGTTCTTGTGTTCCATGCATTTCACCAACCATTATTAATTCAAATTTAGAAATGGCAGCATACACTTCTGGTCGCGAATTCACATTGCTGTCTATTTCAATAGCATTTTCTTTAATGTACTCTCCAAAGTCTTGATTAAATGCACAAAATGGCAATAGCAGAAATATTGATAATAGCAGTTTCATTTTTTTATTTATTGTAGATAACGCCTGGCTATGTTTCTGTTTGCTTTACTTAGCACAAATGTAATTAGATAACCGCCAAGACATTGTTTAGCTAA
>NZ_QKSB01000036.1 GCF_003234935.1 Putridiphycobacter roseus
CAGTGCTGGTTGCGTGGATTCTGTATTGTATACTAACTATTTTGATGTGATTGCTAACCCTAAAGCTTATTTTACTTTTAGTCCCAACTCCCCTAATCTTCAAGAGCCCATAGTACAATTTAAAAACAAGTCTACTTATGCAAGTAGCTATGATTGGAATTTTGGCGATAATACGACCTCTTCTGAAGAGAACCCTTTGTATACCTATCCTAGTTTTGCTAAAAACTATACGGTTGGCTTAACTGTTACAGACGCCACTGCATCTTGCTTTGACTCTTATGAAACCATACTCATTGTAAAAGACGAAATTTTATATTTTATCCCCAATGCATTCCGACCAGGTTCTGGAAACATTAACCGTATTTTTCAACCACAATTTACCTCAGGAGTAAATGTCTATGAGTTTCGTATGCAAATTTATAATCGTTGGGGAGAATTAGTATTTGAATCCTTTGATCCTAATGGTGGATGGGACGGATTTTACAACGCTGAATTGGTCAAACAAGATACTTATGTTTGGAAAATTGATTTTATCGAATCCATGTCGGATAAAAAACATTCGGACACTGGAATAATTACCGTATTAAGGTAAGGCAAAAGTTTGGAGGGCATACTAAACTGTATGCAATGCTGTATTCTTTTGAATGCTTTAAATTAAATGCACAGCTATCTTTTTAAAGCACCATTCCTTTGATACTTTTTTGAATTAAAAATAGCTGGTTAAACGATAGCTAAACCCTTAGCATGATCTTTAAGACTAAAGCTTACTTTAGACTATTTAATAACTGGTAAAAATAAAATTTTATGATATTGCTATGTTAAAAAAAACTGTAGGCTTCATTTTTTTAGTTGGTTTGCAACTTTCATTATATGCGCAAGAAATATGCGATAACGCATTAGATGATGATGGCGACGGCTTGATTGATTTGTACGATCCCGATTGTCAATGTGGTGCTGGATTAAATGCACAACCGTCTTCCGCCATTCCCAATCCAAATTTCGATAACTCTTCCTGTTGCCCAGTTCCCCATCCATGGCCTGCCAACACCAATCAATTAGGCTGTTTAGATGATTGGACATCTGCACAAACTTCCTTAAATGGATGGGCACTTAATTACTTAAATTCTTGTGACAGTTGTGGTAATTATAACAATTCTCTCACCTACAATAATCCACCACAAGAATGCTCACTAACCGTAGGCAATGGATTTGTTCAAATGGAATTTAATAAAAACAATAATCCTAGTTGGGTTTATAATTCTGGCATCTATGCTTGTTTAAATGCACCATTTATGCCCGGAAATACTTACACACTTGCTTTTGACACGTATAACTCTTATCTAAACCCTTTTTGGATTAATCTGCTCAGTCATAAAATTCACCTTTCATTGATGGGAACCACAAACTGCAGTAATATTCCAATTCTAAACCAATATTGCGCCGATCCAAACTGGTATATTTTAGACTCCATTAGTCCAATAATTCCTATTGATAGTACTTGGCATACTTTTACCTTTACTTTTTCACCTTCCGTGCCAACTTACGCAATTGCACTAACCCCATCTTGTATTCTGATAAACACTAATGGAATTAGTAATTATTTTGATAGAATTATGTTTGATAATTTAGATTTAAACTATGGCAAAAAATATGACCTTCAAATAGCAGATACTGGTAGTTTTTGCACCAATGATTATTTGTTAACCGCAAGTATAGACACTACAGGTGGGACTTGGCAATGGTACAAAGACTCCGTTGCTTTAGTAGGTGAAACAAGTAGTATGTTAGATATTACAACTTACGGTTTGGGTAACTATACTGCATTATATGTTTTAAATGGTGCATGTCAAGGACTCAATTACGAATCCATCCCATCCGTTTATCCCTTTGCTTTTATTAATTCCTCCGGAAATAACTGCTTGGGAGATAGCATCACATTAGATGGGTCAAGTTTTGTAAATAATGGCTATTCAATAGCCAATCATTATTGGGACTTTGGAAACAGTGATTCCGCTTTTGTAGAAGATTTTACTTATACGTACGACAGTTCAGGTACTTTTGTGGTAAAATATACGGTTGAAACAAATCTTGGATGTCAAACGACAGATAGTATTATCGTTAATATATATGATAATCCAATAGTAAATTTTGCCTCTAACGAAAATTGTTTTTCAGATTCTGTTAACTTTATCAGCCTAAGTACCCTTAGTTTGGGCAGTGTGATTGATAGTTTACATTGGGATTTTGGGGACAACACCACTGCCTTAGATTCTTTAGAAACACATTGGTATTCAAACGCAGGAACTTATAATGTTACGCTTTATGCCGAATCAGACTTAGGTTGTTTTGATAGCATCATTAAACAAATAACAATCGACCCAAATCCAACTGCGGCTTTCACCGTAAACGATACCTGCGTGCTAGATGCAATAACTTTGTCTAATAATTCAAGTATTACTACAGGAAGTATTCAAACTTACGAATGGGATTTTGGCGATAATACTACGAGTAACATCCAGCAACCAAGTCACACCTATAATCAAATAGGAACTTATACCTTAGCATTAATAGTTGTCTCGGATTCCGGTTGT
>NZ_QKSB01000037.1 GCF_003234935.1 Putridiphycobacter roseus
CAACAATTAGAACCCAAAATCACGTGGGCGCAGGGCGTCCCCACTGATTTTTTCTAAGTGTTGCACTATGCCGCTAATCGCTAATTTGGATAAGTTTTACCTCTCTGTGTATTTTCAATAAAATGACTTTTCTTTTTTCGTTTTTTAAAGGTATTATTTGAGGTTTTATTTTGTAATATTTCATTAAAAATTGACTTGATTTTTGGCATTGAGTTAATTTTTATTTACCGTTATACACAGTATTTGTTTTTGAGGCATTACAGGTTGCGTCCACCTGTTTTTGGTAGTTTATTTTTCTTTTTAGCATGGGTATTCAATTTTGTTAGGCATTAACTTTCTGGGCGAACCGCGACTTGGGTGTATGACTTTAAAAACTATCATTTTACCTTCTTTACAGCTTGTACATTTGGTTACATCCACACCAGTAGTTTCTAAAATAACTTGTGCTAGGGTCATTTTATCTTTTTCTGGTGGAGTTGGCTGATTTAAAGCCTTTCTAATAAGTTTTAATTTTTGTTTTTTAACCCGTGTACTAAATATACCATAGTGCCTTATTTTTACAAAATATTTGGGTAGTATATGCTGTGCAAACCGTTTTAAAAAGAGATCGGTAGGAAGTTTCATTGAGCGTTTAATGTCCCCTTTTTTACGGTCGCGATATGAAAATTTAACGCAGCCATTTTCTAATGATTTTAAGCGGTAATTACTAATGGCAATTTTATGGGTGTAACGTCCTAAGTATTCCAATACAGAAGCCTTACCACTGAAACCTGGTTTGCTATTTACCACCCAGTCTTTGTCGAATAAAGCATTAACAAAAGTTTTAAATTCAGCTGGATTAAATCCTTTAGGTGTTTTTAGTTGTTTTGCTTTGTAAAGCAGTTTAAATCCTTCGCAAAACTTTGCCCTAAATACTTTACTTAAATTGGGTACATAAAATAAAAACTTACCCGATTTTGCTTTCCAATTCCCGCTTGCTGTGAGCCCTCCACTTGGTACAATACAATGCAAGTGTGGATGGTATTCTAATTTTTGTGTCCAAGTATGTAAAATACTGATGACTCCAATTTCAGCATTCAACTTACTTGTTTTATCCTTTGAAAAGGACAATAGCGTAGCCCACATGCTTTTAAAAAGCAAGTTGTACAGCTCTTTTTCGTTCATTTTAAACCATGCTCTTAGCTCAAAAGGAATGGTGAAAGTAACATGGTGATAAGGCACATCAAACAAGTCGTAGTCGCGCTCTAATAACCATCTTTTAGTGTTAGCACCTTGACAACCCGGACAGTGTCTATTACCACAACTGTTATAATGTACCTTAGTTGTTCCACAACTTTGGCAAGCTTCCCAGTGGCCTCCTAAGCTTTCTGTTTTACATTGGTTTAATGCATTTAATACACGCCATTGCCAAGGATTAAAATTATTGCTTGGTAGGCTGTTTAGGTGCTGGTTTAAAATTTGCTGTAAAGTAAGTGTTGGCTTAAACTTACTTTTCTTCAATATTATCTAAAGGACTAAAAGCCCCTTGTAAAGGCACGTCACTTACATGAAGGTATACCATTGTGGTTTGTATAGAACTATGACCTAATATCTCTTGTAACACGCGCAAAGACATACCATCCTCTAAGGCATGTGAAGCAAAACAGTGCCTTAAAATGTGTAAATTAACTGGCTTGGTTATTCCGCTTCTTTCTATTGCTTTTAATGTGATGTGCCTTAACAAGCCAAAGCTCACAGGCTGCCCTTTTTTCTGCCCATTAAACAAGTATACTTTAGGTCTACAGGCTAAAAAATAGGTCCGCAGTTCTTCAAGAACTTTTGTGCTCAGCACAGTGTAACGGTCCTTGGCTCCTTTACTTTTATTAATTCTAATTCTGCATTTTCCGTCACGAGTATCAATGTCATCTATCCTTAAATTAATCACTTCGGAACGGCGTAAACCACTGCCATAAATTAAGCGTAAAATAAGTCTATGCTTTGGGTTTAAAGCAGCATCAAATAGTTGCAGTAATTCTTCTCTACTGAGTAGTTTTGGTAAGGATTTTTCCTCTTTTGGATAAGGGATGTGATCTGCTTTGACTGGATCATGAGTCATTTCTCGGTAGAAAAACTTAAGTCCTGCCACATCAATTTTAATTTTAGCCCAGCTTAAACCTTGTGTCCTGAGCTCATGCAGGTAATCTAAAATTTGATCTACCTCTAAATCATTCGGTAAAGCACCATTAAACAGGCTTAGGTCGCGGACTGCTCTGCGGTAAGATTTTAAAGTGGAACTACCAGTATAACTAATCCCAATTCTTTTGGTGAATCGTTCCAAAAGCTTACTTAAACCTTCAATTTTAACCACTTCGGCTTCCTTAAAGCCGTAACCTCTTTTTGTTATTTGTTTAGCATTCATATAATTGTTTTGAATCCTATACGTATATTTAAGAAATTAT
>NZ_QKSB01000038.1 GCF_003234935.1 Putridiphycobacter roseus
ACGTTTCACATACCCCATGTTTTCTGATGTTTTCATTACACTACTGTTTTAGTGTATCGCTATTTCAGGACGTGACAATCATATTTTATTGAAAACCCAGACATTGAATGTCTGGGTTTTTTTGTTTTTTTTATGAAAGAGATGTTGTTATTGTCGCGTAATAGTACAATTACTGCACTGCTAGAGGGAAGTACTATTGAATGAATAAATTATTGAGGTCAAAACGACCATCAGTTATTTTGATGGTATCTGTTTTATCTTCATTCATCACTGTAAATTCAAATAAGCCAGATACTATTTTATTTTCCAAGTCTAGTTTTGTTATTTCAATATAATGTAAAGAATTTGAATCTATATAAAACTTGGTAAATGCATTCTGAACATCATTATAGATTTCAAAAGCAGGGTATGTAGAATTTTGGCTACTATATGCAATATCTGTATAATTACCAATTGAATACACTCCGTTTTTTATATATAAATATATATAAATCCACTTATCCTCAAAATCTTTGAGATTAAGAAATCTAAGTCGTAAGATGCCATTTTCTTCAGTATATCGTGGTTTTTCTATCCCCTTATAATAAACATTACCCTTAGGAGTGAATACTTCACCATCCACCAGACAACCTAAGGTATTCGCTCCGACTTGTGTAGCTTCAGGTAATTGCTCCAAAGGTGTTAGTGGCTCTTTTGGTTCAATGGGTGTTTTGGTGCATTTAGCGCTAATCATTAGTATGCATATTACCATGAAACCATAAAACCTTAATTTTTTGAATATATCCTGTGATTTCATAAGGCGTTCATTGTTTTGCTTTTGCAATTTACGAATAAAATTAATTTATTACAATTAGCTGTTTATTATATATTTATAAATAATACATCAACCCAGTCGACAACAGTTAATGTTAAATAATAACTTGTATTTTTCTTAATTGTATGTTTTACACCTGTTTTAATACAAGTAAAAACACGAAAAAAAATGTATTGTACGTTGATGATGGCGCAGCAGTGCAACTACTGCGCAACTAGGGCGTATTCTCCTCAAGGCGCTGCACTGAGCCCATTGCCGAAGTGAGGGAAGAATTATTGAACGAATAAATTATTGAGGTCAAAGCGGCCATTGGTTACTTTAATAGTGTCTGTTTTTTCTTCGTTTACCACTGTAAATTCGAATAAGCCTGAGACTATTTTATTTTCAAGGTCTAGTTTTGTAATTTCAATGAAATGATTTAAGGTTGAATCAATATAGTATTTATCTACAGTTGTAATGCTACCTGTTTTGTCAACTATTTCGAGACCAGGGTAATTTGAGTTTGAACTATGATAGGCAATGTCGGTATATATTCCTTTTGAGTAAACTCCATTTTTTATAAATATATATATCCATTTTTCGAAATCTTTTACATTTCTGACAGAAACACCTAAGTTGCCATTGCCCGCAAAATAACTAGGTAGATCTATTGCTTTATAACTAAAGTTCCCTTTCGGAATATAGACCTCCCCATCCACTAAGCAACCAAATGTATTAGCGCCAGTTTGGGTAGCCGCAGGTAATTGTTCTAAAGGTGTTTTTGGTGGTGTGGGTTCAATAGTTGTTTTAGTACATTTAGCGCTAATCATTAGTATGCACATTACCATGAAACCATAAAACCTTAATTTTTTGAATATATCCTGTGATTTCATAAGGCGTTCATTGTTTTGCTTTTGCAAGTTATAAATAAAATTAATCTATTTCAATTAGCTGTTTGTTATATGTTTATGAATAATAGCTGCGCAGCTAGTTGTACTGCTGCGCCAATCTATTAATTATAAAAATAATTAATCATTTAACCGTTCTCAACATTGGGGGTAAACAGATTACTTCATTCAAAACACCTTTGCCATCAATGTAATTGCTAGCTGAAGAATAGCGCCAATGTTCTGGTTCATTTACATAACCTTCAACCACAGGATTCTTATGAATATAGTTAAT
>NZ_QKSB01000039.1 GCF_003234935.1 Putridiphycobacter roseus
TTTGTTTTGCACAGGATGAAATCATTTATTTGTGCGGGTCTTGGGTTTTTGGTTCGTTTTGTGCTAAGACAAAATGAACGAAAGTTGAAAGAAAAACGATATAAAAATATATGTAGAATGTTAAAAAATAGTACATTGTAAAATAAAACAGCATGTAACAATATGTATATTGCATAGCTGCCCTTCGGGCTAGCAACGACAACATACACAAACGTTGTGTGTCATTAAATGAAGAGATTAATTTACATATCGATAATTCTAATTCTGACAACAGGAATGATTTCTTGTGATCGAATTAAGAATAAATCAGAACAGGTTACTGACAAGGTTAAAGAAAAAACTAAGAAAGTAGTTGATAAGGTTTTTCCGTCCTTTGACTGTGACCAGGCTGATACTGAAAATAATAGAAGTAGATTTGCTGAATTTTTAAAAATCAGAATAACTCCAGACGTAAAAAATATATACTGTTTTGATGACGCTATCGGAATTGACGCTGATTATATGTTTGCTTTTAATTGTAACGCGACAACTTCAAAGCAGATAATTAATACTCATAACTTGATAGTTGACACTGTGAACTCAGATAATGGATTTGGAATGCAACACGATTTTGAGTGGTGGGATAAAAAAAGAATCGAAAACCTTCAGAAATATAGCTGGACAGATGGAAATCAATATTTTAAATATTACTGGTACGACTCAGAAAATGAGAAAGGTTATTATTTTGACTTTGATTTGTAAAAAAACGAACACACAACACAAAAATAAAAATTACAGCAAAGCTGTTCGGCATAAATGCCTATTTTTATTCAGCCGTTAGCATTCATAAATTACAATGAAAGGAGAAGAAATTATAGGTTCTTGCATAGGGAAACCACTATATGGAGGAAAAATCCAATCATTTGTTTTGAATGGAGAGTTAATTGACAAAATCAATGTTACTTTTCTAAAATTTGACAAATGGATTAGAATAGTATCGACAGATGAAATTACAACTGTGGAACATGAGGATAATTCCTTTGATAAAATTAACTCTTATGGAGATGATGAATTTTTTTATCCCATAGAAAAAATTGAAATTGACTTTTCTGATTTCAAAAAATATAAAGGAAAGGAATTATTGAAATGGAAAGAACTTGTATGGAAAAATGACAATAAAATGAGTTTTGGAATTAATCTATACTTTGAAAATGATTTGAATTTAATAATTCACAACGAGACTATTCCAGACAATAATAACAAATATATTTTCGAAAATAATTTACCGAAAGATTTGATAGAAAAATAAAAAAGAATACCTGAAAAAAACACAGAAATCCATTGAACGAAAATGCCAAGAATTGAACTGAAAACAGAAATCGAAGCTGAAATTAGAATAGTATTTGATTTATCGCGGAGCATTGACTTGCATAAAATTTCAACAGAACACACTAATGAAACTGCAATCGCAGGAAAGACAAGTGGTTTAATTGAACTTGGTGAAAGTGTAACTTGGAGAGCAAAACATTTTGGTATTTATCATAAATTGACCTCCGAAATAACTGAATTTAAAAAGAACGAATATTTTGTAGATGAAATGGTTGAAGGTGCTTTTAAGCAATTTAGACATGAGCATCATTTTAAGAATATGAATGAGAAAACCATAATGACAGATTACTTTGATTACGTTTCGCCTTTTGGATTACTTGGAAAAATTGCAGACAAGTTATTTCTTAAAAAATATATGGTGGAATTACTAACCAAAAGAAACCAGACTATAACAGAGTTTGCTGAAGGTGAGAAGTGGAAAGAAGTATTAAATAAATAAAACGAAATGCTAACAACAAGCATATTTCATAGCTGTTTCGTACCTTACAGCAACGAAAACATGCTCAAACGTTAGCGCTAATAGCAAGTTGGTAAATAACTAAAAATAATTAATAGTATAATAGAATGAGACAATTGAAATT
>NZ_QKSB01000004.1 GCF_003234935.1 Putridiphycobacter roseus
ATGTAGAATGTTAAAAAATAGTACATTGTAAAATAAAACAGCATGTAACAATATGTATATTGCATAGCTGCCCTTCGTGCTAGCAACGACAACATACACAAACGTTGTAAGTAATTCCTCCCTTTGTGGAAAAAACAAATAATTACTTTAAGCTAACGTTTAATTAGCTGAAAAAAAGAAAAAAACACGATTGAAAAACAGAAATGCTAATGGCTGTTTTTCAGAACGATACAAAAACGTTAGTCAGAATAGTCCAGAAATATAAAATGCATTTAAGACTAAATATTTTATTGATAATATGTGTTACATGCTATTCATGTAATCAGAAACCTAATGCAGTGGAACAGAATATAAGTGAAATACTCCCTGTGGTACTTTCAAAAGAAGTTGTGAAGATTGCAGAGTCTAAAGCTTATATGGGTTCAGCTGTTGGTTATTCGCAAACGGAACCAGAACTCTGGAAAGTTTATAAAGAGCTTAAAAAAAAGGCAAAGATTGAAGAGTTGGTACTGCTTTGTGAACATGTCAGTCCAGTTGTAAGGTGTTATGCTTTTCAAGCTCTTGTTGAAGGTTGTTATAAGGAAACTGGAGAATTAATAGAACTTCATGCAGATGATTCAGCAAAACTAGATATGAGTTTAGGGTGTTTAATTGAAGGAACAACTGTAAATGATTTCTTCCAAAGTATAGTTTCTGAAGATTCCTATATACTTTCTGGAAATAAAATTACTATAGTAGAGATGTAGAAGGATGGATGATAGACGAACTATATTATTGTATCAAAAATGGACAGAAACAAGTATCTTATGAAAATTTATATAACTCTAATCGGGTTGCTTTTGTTAGTTTCCTGTGGAGAAAACCAAACCAATATAACTCTAAACGCTGAGAATGCTGGAGGATTAACAACTGATGCGAGCATTACCTTGAAAGGAATTGAAATTGGTAAGGTTAATAAAATTAAAATTACTTCCAAAGGTGTAATTGCTGTTGAGTGTAATCTCAATTCGAACACTAAAATACCATCCGACTCGAAATTTACAATAGAGAACACTGATTTACTAGGTACTAAAGGTATTTTTGTTGAATATGGAAAGAGTTCTGAAATTATAAAAAATGGAGATATACTTAAGCTATTTCCGATTGAAACAAGTTTTTTTGGAGATTCTCTAGGTGCTAAAATCGAGAGTATTATTGAAGATTTTACAGGTTTGAAAAAACAAGAAGAAATCTTAATTGAATTACGCAGATTAAATGAAAACCTTGAAAAGACAATAGAATAAAACTACTTACAACAACAAGCATATTTCATAGCTGTTTCGTACCTTACAGCAACGAAACCACACTCAAACGTCAACTATCGAATGAAGAAGTTTATATCTAAAAAAATATTATTATGAAACAACTAGCAGACAAAGAATTACAATCTTCTTTTACTTTATTAAAACTTATGCCAAATTTGGTGAGTAGAACTTGGGGTATACATTTTCTGAACTTCATGACTAAATTAGCTTTCAAAGGAAAAAAAGTGAAAGGCATTCAAAACGAAGAACGATTTATCCCAAGTAAAAATGGCGGTCCTGATATTAGAGTAAGAATATTCAAACCACTTAATGTAAATGGGAAATTACCTTGTTTAGAATATATTTACGGAGGGGGATATATTATAGGAAGCCCGGAAATGATGCCTAATCTTGATATTATTAAGCAATTTATTGAAACCAGACCTTGTGTAGTAATTGCTCCTGCTTATCGAAGAGCTTTGGAAGCTCCATACCCAGCTGCATTTAATGATTGTTATGATACGCTGTTATGGGCTAAAGAAAATGCTGATGAACTTGGAATTTATGAGGATAAATTCATGGTAGCCGGACATAGTGCTGGTGGTGGACTTACTGCTGCTGTTACTCTAAAAGCACGTGACACCCAAGATGTAAATATTGCTTTTCAAATGCCCATTTACCCAATGATTGACGACCGTCAAAACACTGCTTCTGCTAAAGAAATGGTTGATGTTCCTGCCTGGAATGCCAAATCTAATAAAAAAGGTTGGGATTCCTACTTGAAGGATATTCGCGAAAAAAATGAAGAGGTACCGACTTATGCCGCTCCTGCAAGAAATAAGGATTACAAAAACTTTCCACCAACCATAACTTTTGTTGGAGATTTAGAACCCTTCAAAGATGAGACCATCAATTATGTTGAGGAATTAAAACATGAGGGTATTGATGTGAAATTCAAAATGTATAAAGGTTGTTTTCATAGCTTTGATGCTTTAGTCCCAAAAGCACAGATTTCAAAAGATGCTACTAAATTCACTTATGACGCTTATGGTGAATTTTATGATAAATATGTAAAATAAAAAGAGTAATTAACCGTATAAAACGGTTAAAATCAGGTTTAACAAAATAAATAACGACAGCCTTGGTGATTTGCAGTTAGTGTGCTTTACTCGGTTGTTAGGTGCAAGCGGAAGTTGGTAAAGGAGGTTGAAAAACACAGTAACCCATAGTTTTCGGTAGACAATTCCCAAGGCAAATCACAGTATTTTTAAATGCAAAATTATAGCGGTACTAAATGCGGCGGACTGTACCCATGGCAACCCAAAATTCAGGCGGACTATACCCACGGCAACTCAATTCTCGGGCGGACTGATCCCACGGTGAATCACTGTGTTTTTTAAATGCGAAATTATAGCGGTACTGTGTGGCGCGGACTTTTGCCCAAGGCGGGAAAAACGCTAAACGCGTAAAATTTGACGTGAATTTTGTGTGAGAAAAAGTGAAGTGGAATAGGGGGTTGACCACTGTAACCACCGTATTAAAAAATTAAAGCAGCACCTAACATAACCTATATTCAATTTGCATTTACCAATTAAAAGTAGTGGTAATTAATAAAATAGCGCCAAAACATGGTTTAGATAGTCTAAAATAATTAATTTAGCCTAAACAATGCCTTGGCGGTTACCTAGTTGCTTTTGTGCAAGGTAATGCAAACAGAAATATAGCCGAGCGTTAGCTACAAGCGCAAGTAGGAAAAAAAGGGTTTAAAAAACCACAATAACCCGCAGTTTTCGGCAGTCAATTCCCAAGGCAAACCACAGTATTTTCAAATGCAAAATTATAGCGGTATTTGTGGCGGTGGACTGCACCCAAAACTCAGAAAAGAAAACAATTTTTTGCGGGGCGAATGACGTTTTGACTTGTATTTTGAGAGGAGTGTTGCGGGATAAGAAGTTATTGATATTAAAAATAAATATTTTTTCTATGGTATAATATCATCAATTTTGTAAATGCCATACTTCTAATCCAACTTAACCAAAAGATAAATTATTATATTTGCGGTGTCCACAACTTGTGATAACTTGCTGATAGTTATTTTTTTGTTGTGATTTAAGTATAATATAATAAACATGAAAATATTTATCACCTTGACACTTTTAGTAATAAGTAACTTTGGGTTTTCTCAAGTATTAACTATTGATAGTTTAACTCACGTTAAACCAATTTGTAGAACGTTAAGTTTTCAAACTGGCTTTGGTAGTCTTTCAGTGCATATGTCTGGTGGATCAGCACCTTATATGTATCTGTGGGAGAAATTGGGAACCACTCAAAGTAATACAAGTCAAACTTGGAGTAGTCTAGAACCCGGTGAGTTCAAAATAACTGTTACCGACAATGTTGGTTCAATGGTTGTTGATACTATTCAATTAGATTCTGTAAATCCTGTTGCAGCTTTTAATGTAGTTTCAACTGGGTTAACTCTTTCCGGCAACAATTTTACTGGAGTACCGCCAGTATATGTTGAGTTTTATAATCAATCGTACAATTTTACGAGTGAAAATCAAGCTGGACTTGACACAATCTTCTTTTGGAAACTCAGTCAGACATCACAAGGATTTTATAATTTCAGTGTATTTGAAGTTGTAGACACGATTTACGATAATATTGGTAGCTGGGAGGTGAGTATGTGGACAAAAAATGTCAATGATTGTCGTGATACTACATCATCTCTAATCATTTTAGGAACCGCAGGAATTGATGTTATTAATTCAGAAGACTTTCAATTAAGACCTATAGGTAACTCTCAGATCAAAATTATTGCTTCCAACAATTCTCAAAATGAAATTATCAGGATATTTAACTTGTCAGGCGTCTTAGTTTACAACGGTCTTTTAAAAAATAGTGAATCTATAATAAACCTAAACCTTAGTAAACAATTATATGTTTTTGAAATACTTAATGCAAAAGGGACAGGGTCACTTTCCAAAGGTAAGTTTGTTTTGAGGTAGTAGCAGTATGTGTCGCATACAAAGTAACAGTTCATTGGTTCACATAATTCTTTGTACTGTCAACAAAAAATATTTTATTAATTAAAACGAATGAAGTAATTGGATTGCCTATTTGGAACGCATTTTATATTATCACTTTTATAAAGCAGTAGCTAACAAAAAATAAAATTTACAGCGAAGCTGTTCGGCATAAATACCTAATTTTATTCAAACGTCAACTATCGAATGAAGAAGTTTATATTAATACTAATGCTGTTGACAATAGGAACCACTGGGTTTCTAGTCTTAAATAAACAATACGCTTTAACCGATTATAAAATCCCACTTTTTAGTGTCCCAAATGGACAAGTAAGGGTTGATTTCGTGAATAAATCTAAAGAAAATATTAAGTCCATTTCATTATTTCCTAATTCAGAAAAAATTGAAAATATTAAAGTAGGTGAAAGAAGAACCCTCACATTTGAACATCCAAGAGAAGGAACTTATCAATTTAAAGTTAATTTTGATTCAGGTAATCAGATAATAGCAGGTAACAGGTATATTGAAGGCGGATATTTCGTGACTGAAAACATTTACAATAAGGTAGTCGAAACGGTTTATTAAATAATAATGAATACAAAACCAACAGCTAAACTGTTCGGCATAAATGCCTAAATTTGTTAAACACCAACACCTCAATAAAAAAGACATGAAAATTAAATGGATCGCCTTACTATTGCTCACTGTATTAATCTCTTGTTCAACTGACCCAAATAAGCAAATTGACGAGGGCAAAATAACCGACAATACTTACCACAGTAAAGAAATTGGCTGGACCATGGAAATTCCAAATGGTTGGGAGGTAACACACAAAAGTACACTGGACGAAAGGACAAGTAATGGCCTAGACTTAATAAGTGAGTCAGCAGGCATTGAAATTGACGCCAGTGAATTAAAGCAACTGTTGAACTTTCAAAAAAATAAATTCAATATTTTCCAATCCACTTCCCAACCCTTTATAGAGGAATATGAAGGAGAATGGGCAAGCAATAATGTTTTACTAAAGGAACTCATTTACAATACTTATTTACAAAATGGTATGAAAACAGATTCTTCAGCAACCCAAACGGTAAGTGTTAATGGACTCGATTTTGTGTTTTATGAATTTGTCATTTATGGCCCTAAAGGGGATGTTATTTTAAACCAAATGATGTACAGCAGACTAATAAACGGATTTGACTTTGGCATAAACATCAACTACAACAATGAAGGGGATAAAAAAGAGATGCTGGAGGCGTGGATGAATTCAAAATTTGAAAAATATTAACAACAGCAGCCGGTAAATCATACAATCGGATTTTATATTTTTTTAAAACCATGGACAAAACAATTAACGTTGCTGACGGTGTCAGTTTTCAATATTTTTATATCGGCTTAGTCGCATTCATCATTTCCGTACTTTGTATCCTGTCAGCCGACTATAGGATTCTAGGAATTGTAATGCTCTTGCCTGCCATTTTTATCTTTTTATCCATCAAGGGGACTTTGATAGATATTGAAAATAAAAGGATGAAAAATTATTTGAACATTTTAAACTTTAAAATAGGAAAATGGCAAGGACTTGAAAAGTTTACAAGAATTGAATTGTTGCTCAATAGCCAATCTCAAACCATGAATCACCGCAGTATTTCAAATAATATCAAAGTCCGTTCATTTTTTATTGCTTTGACAAACGATCAGAAAGAAAAGGTTGAGTTAAAAGAATTTACCGATTATGAAAAAGCTAAAAAAAGCTTATCTGCGCTAGGTGAAGCCTTGAATTTAGAAATAGTAGACAGAAAGGAAATAATCAATAACATGAATAAAAGTCGTCAACGATAAGTGCTTCCTTCTCTAGTAAACCAAGGGTATTACCCTTCTTTTCAGCATTAAAAAACGCTATAAATACAGCATAAAATTTAATAAAGTCAGCGCACTCCATAGGGGTTAACTTGTTTTCAATTGTTAGTGAGTAAACAAACAATATGCAAAACAAAATCAACGCAATCCTCTTATTGGTTTTTGCCATTTTAACCCAAGGTACATTGCAGGCACAAAAGTTGAACAACCTCAGCATTGCCCTCACCAACGAGACCTATTCATTTCCCTTCACCCGTTTTTTACCCCTTCATCCGGGCTTAGAAATAGGGACTACACTTTTTCAAAGCAAAAGCGGAAATTCAACCCATCACATAAACGCCTACCTTGGTGGATATCATCACCAGAAAGTGGAGAATGCACTTTACCTCCGCACAGCATACAGTTACCAATACAACATAAAAAATACAATTGGAATTGATGCTCCAGTTGGCATAGGTTACCAACACACTTTTTATCCCGGTGAAACCTATGTTCAAAATACAGACACAGGTGCATGGGAAAATAAAAAACAATGGGGCAAGTCTCATGCCTTGCTCACCTTTGGTTTGGGACTCACCTACCTCAAGGCAAATCGCCTGCAACCTTTTATCCGCTACGAAAGCAATATTGACCTGCCTTTGTACAATAGTTATTTAACCACAAGAACATTTTTTAAACTGGGAATGCACATTAAACTGAATTAAAATGAAAGCAAATAAACAAATCACCCTCATCTTATTTTCTATTTTAAGCCTGCTGGCTTGTCAAAAAAATAAGGTATTGCCAATAGACAATTATGCCTGCAATTTTATTTTTAACGACAGCAGTGCTGTCCACCCAAAGGCAAGTATTTATCAGCAAATTTTAGACGACAACATCCGAGAAGGATTAGTGGGTGCAGTGTTATTGGTAAAAGATAAAAATGGCATGTGGATTGGCTCGGGCGGAAAAGCGGACATTGCTTCTAATGTGGACATGAAACCTTGCAATACTTTTTTAATCGCCAGTATCAGTAAAGTATTTACCGCTGCGGCCATCTTTCGTTATGTCGACAAGGGCGTTTTATCGCTTGACGATCCCATTAGTAAATGGCTACCGAGCGAAATAGTAGAACGGGTAGACAATGCAGCTGAAGCAAAAATCGGGCACCTCCTCTCCCACCGCAGTGGCATTGTTGATTATTATACCGACAGGTTTGAACTGGATCGGGTAAACAAGGTCAACAACCATTTTACAAAGGAGCAAGCTGTCACCTACATTTACGATAAAAAAGCACACTTTCCTGTGGGAGAAACTTACCGCTACTGTAACAGCAATTTTGTTTTGCTCTCCATTATTTTAGAAAAAGCAAGTGGTCAACCTTTCGAAAGTGTGTATACAAATGAAGTATTTTCTCCACTCGGGTTGTATTCTGCCTATTACAGCGAAAGCAAACCCATTCCTGACGGTTGTGTAAAAGGTTATTACGACTTGTATAATTCAGGAGAATTGACCGAGTCTCAAAACCTTTACCAAGACGAATTGGGCATTGGTGGTGATGGTTGTATTGCCATTAACGCCTACGACTTGGCCTTGTTTTTTGAACAATTGATGAAGGGCGCCCTCATTTCTCCCGCTTCATTAAATGAAATGACCGATTGGTTTGACTTGCCCGAAGATTGGCACTGGGAGACTTACGGACAAACAGAGAATGGCTATGGCATAGAAAAATTCAATACCCAAAATGGTGTTGCGGTCGGTCATACTGGTGGAATAGACGGCTTCAATTCCTATGCTTTTTACTACCCCGAAACCGACATGAGCTATGTGTTACTCGTAAATAACACAAGGGCATTCAATACCTCAAAAGACCAAATATTTAAAAGCGTGTCGGCTGTGATGTTTGAGTAAATGCTGCACCTCATTTAAATGTGGTGCAGTCGTTTTATAGTGTGTGTAAAAAAAGGAGCAACCGCAATGGAAGCTCCTTTTTAAGATTTAAATGATGCTCAGTTTTATTGTTGAATCACAATTCGTTTTACATAATGTTGATCATCTAATATAATTTCTACCAAAAACAAGCCATTAGCTATAGCTGGTAAATCAATTTTTACATTTTGAGTCCCCATTTCAATCAACTCAGTATAACTGCTGAGCACTTGTCCGTTCAATCCTTTTAAATAAACTTGAACTTCCGATTGTTTTTCTGCTTTTATAGAGAATTGGAATGATGCATTCGCTGGATTTGGAAACAAAGTCAAATCATTTACCGCTGCACTTGATTTTTGGACATTTCTGCCACAATCATCAGCCGTTATTTTCTTACAAATTTTCTCTTCACATTGACTATCTGCGGTCGAACCTTTAACCACCAAGCAAATTTCATAAGTTTCACCATTAATAAATTGTTGTTGCATTACTTGACTTGATATTGGTCCTGTTCCATTCACATACCATTCATAAGCGTTTACATCAACACAGTTTGAACCAGAAAAACCAGTGAAGATATAATTACAGTCTGAGCCAATTGTTAAATCGAAATAAGGGTCAAGTTTGCACTCACATTCTCCTTTGCACTTCACCTCTACTTTTTTACAATATTCGTTTTTACAAATCACTTCGCCTTCATCATTTTTCACCTCAACAGTTAAGCAAACATAATACGTTCCGCTATTGCCAAATACATGTCCAACACTTTCACCAATTGAAGTGGTATTGTCTCCAAAATTCCACGAGTAAGATACATTGTTAAAACAAGGATCCAGGTCGGTATATGCATCAAAGCTATACGTACAATTCTCTTTGTTTAAATCATATTTAAATACGGGTTCAAACCCTTTACAATCGCATGGTGGATTACATCTAATGTGTATGGTTTTGCATATTGATTTAGTACAAACTTCTACGCCATTGCTCCCGGTAACTGTTAAACAAATGGTATAATCACCAGAGGACGGAAAAATATGTAAAGGTGGGTTTTGACCGTTAAAAGTGGTACCATCACCAAAATCCCATGCGTAAGTCACATCTTCTAAACAAGGGTCAGCACCTGATGTGCCCGTAAATTCAACTTCACAACTTCTAGAGATTGAATAATTAAGTGTGGGTATCAAATTGCAAACGCAAGCAGCAATATCGCAACATTCAGTTACCGTAATGGTTTGTGAAGAAGTACAACCATCTTCATTGTTTACATTCACGGTTAAAGTCCCTGGCAATGATGCCCAGTCAACTGTAATATTTGCTTGGTTACTCCCTCCAATAAAGTTACCACCCGTAAGGGTCCAACTCACAGTTTCACCGCTATTTAATGAAACAGCATAGTTTTCATTTCCGCTATTACTGATACAAGTTTTTAAAACACCTGAAATGTTTGTACTCGGAAAAACATGTGCTTTATTGGCATCAAAAACATTTGGTAGTCCCGTTGAAGCGTAATGTTGTAATAAAGGTCCATTATCGTCGAGATTACAGGCATTCATATTTGATGCCGTCACAGGGTTATTTGGATTGTGAATAACGGCAAGGTTAACTTTTCTTCTATTGATATAAATCTTATCATCAGGCCCTCTTTCCATGTCTTCTGAATATCCATTCAAGTCGGTAAACGGCCCTACTTGCATTTCGCTCGCAGCGATATTTACAGCTTGTGCATTGTATTGGTATAAAATATCTGATGAGTTTATTGAACCATATAATAATTTAGAATCAGGACTAAAGCAAACGCTATAAAATTCGTGATTGATGATTGCCTCGTTGCTCAAAATACCCGTCATGTTATTAAAATCAAAAACACGACAAACATTACCATCTCTAAATGGGTTAATGGCAACCTTTTCTCCATTTGGAGCCGCTTCAATAGGAATGGCATAATCGCCTTGTACAGTAGCCGACAAAATACCTGGTATTGCTTTTTCTGAGTGGAAATTAAGTCCTGAATTATCCAGCTTAAAAACAACCATAAAATGATCCGACACCGCTTTTCTACCCGTAGTGATGATATAATATGAATTGTCACATCCCGCTACAGCAGTAACACCTTCAGCACAGTGAAGTCCGTTGTTGATGTCAATAAAATAGCCGGCAGGTGCAGGAACAGTCACATAAGTTGTTGCTGGTGTAACAGCAGCTTGAGTACCCGTAACCGTTACTATGGTGTAACTAAACACACTTGCCACTGGTGCTACAGTATTTTGAACACCGGTATTAAACACGTAGTATTGGTTTGACTGAGCCGGATTAGGTACAATAATTGAACCGGCGGCACTACTGGCGTGCCCCCCAAAAAATCCTGTTATTGCCCAGTGGTTTTGATCATATAATTTGTATCCATCCGTGTAAAACAACATGTTGCCATTTTGATCATTCTGAATGGCAATAGATTCTTGTGTACCGCTCGCCATGACATTATGAATATTAGGTGCATTGTCATAAACAGGTGTACCACTCGAAAAGTCGAGCCCATTTTTGTATCCAAAATACCAATGACCATCTGCTATAGCTGGAGATTGACAGGCCGGAATTTGATTTTGTGCAAAAGTCACAAATGTGATAAAGGTAAAATAAAGAATTGCGGAGATTTTTTTCATGTGTTTGATTTAGTTAATAATAGTTATTTAAATATATAAATAAATATTTAACCGGCTTGTTCTCCATTTAAAATACAAGCCTTTTGAAAGTTTAATAAAAGCTTCAGCCAAGCAACAAAACCACGCCCATCCCCTCCCCTTGCTCACGTTTAACCTAACACACGACCATTCAAATAAATAAATTTTAAATTCACCACAAAGCACTAGCTTTTAAGCTTTTATTTACATAAGACGTTTGGAAAAAGTAGCATATAAGTCATCATGGCTTTGGACAAGAATATTTCTTCAAAAGTTTTATAGACTAGGTATAATACGAATAAGGTATGAAGGTAAGCATTATGTTTTCTTTTTTAAGGTCATAAACAACGGAATTGAGGCTAAATTAGAAAAAGAATTTATTAAGTAATAATAGCAAAAAATACCCAGTTACCACATTTTGGTTGGTTTTTCCAAAATAGTATATAATTTGGAAAAGTTACCAATTATTGGTATGTTTGAATAAAATGGATCAAAATGAATAAAAATACATCAGTATCACTCGGGAACTATTTTGACCAATTTGTTCAAGGACGAGTAAATGAAGGACGATTTAAAAATGTAAGCGAAGTTATTCGTGCTGGATTAAGACTTTTAGAAGAGGAGGAGAGTAAAGTTGTTGCGTTAAAAAATGCTATTCAAGAAGGAGTGGATAGCGGAATTGCGCACGATTTTGACCCGAAAAAACATTTAGAATCTCTAAAAGCGAAAAAGCATTCGAATGGCGCAAGTTAAATTGACAAAAAAAGCTGTTGAGGACTTATCGAAAATATGGGATTATACATTTGAAGTTTGGTCAGAAAGACAGGCAGACAAGTATTATGAATCGCTCGTTTCAAACTGCCAAGAAATTGCTGATAATCCAGACTTAGGGAAGAATTACGACGAAATTGCTGAAAAATTGCTTGGAATGAAAACAAACCGTCACATCATTTTTTACCGAACTGTAAACAAGGACTATGTTGAAATCACAAGGGTGCTGCATGAAAGAATGGACTTAAAGAAAAGAATAGCAGAATAAAAACTAAATACAACAAAATGTATATTGCATAGCTGCCCTTCGGGCTAGCAACGACAACATACACAAACGTTAGGCAACAATAGAAAAAATATGAAAGAACTAATTTTTAAAGAAGGTCAAGAGTTAATGATTTTAAACCCTGAACGTTCAGATAAGTTTCATTCTGTAGTGAATTACGGAATAGTACCAGGCACTGGAATAATACAAATAGCAATGGGAAGTGGTGCTGAATTTCAATTCTCATTCTTTGATGGGGAAATTCCTTTTGACCCAACAAAAATGGATTCTATTAGAATTGAATTTGAAGGAATTGTAACTATAAGAATTAATATATGATACCTATATCAACACGATTTGGATACTTTCTATCTGAAATGGAGGAAAATACGTCATTTAAAAAATTAGATACAGAATTTAGAAAAGTGGCTAAAAGTGTTCAAAATAATAAATTGGAAGGTTTAGATGTCTATAACTATGTCATGAAGAAAAGTTTTCTAAGTGGACCATCTGAAATTATTACAGTTAGCCATAAGAATGATAAAATTCAAATGATTGGTATAAAATCAAAAGACCCTAAGGAATACTTACAAATAGCTGGAATTTTAAGAAATGCTTCTCCAATGATTAAATTAGTTGAAAATCGTGGCAGCTCAGAAATTTACACAACTTTTGAAGAAGATTTCACTTTTCAAATAGGACAAGATTTATATCAGAAAGGAGATAACGTATTAACAATAATAAGAAATGATTAATCAATTAGTAAAACCAAATTCATTTGGAAAAAAATCTTATTTTATTGACTTAGAAAAAGTCTATAAAATCTCCATAGATGAAGATGATAAAGGAAATTTAATTGTTAAAAATTATAGAAGTGGAATATTCAAAGATAAATTGCTTTATTCCTTTACACATAATTCGGACTGGTCAATATTAATTCCTTTAGCATTGGAAAAGCTAAGAAATCACACTAACAGTAACGAAAAACAGTACTTCACTGACGGTTATTGGAAAAATATGATTGAAAAATGTTTACAATATCAACCGAAATAAACTTTGCCTAACAAAATGAAAATTTCATAGCTGTTTCGTACCTTACAGCAATGCAAATTTGCACAAACGTTAGGCATTATTAAAACAAGTTGGAAAATTATGAATCAATACTCATTTTACTCAAATGAAATTACTTCTTCTGAACTATTTGATGGGCTAGTATCTGGTGGCCTATTTGCTGAAAAAATGCCCAGCATATTTTGTAGTAAAAAATTTTTAGAACATTCAAAAACACTAATATTACCATTAACAATAAAACCAACTGATTATATTAGATATTCCAGTATGAGGAATATAAATATCCCAAGACCGCTAGCAATTCCTGAACCATTTGCATACATAAACCAATGTCATATTCTTTCTGAAAATTGGCCTAAGTTACAAACTCATTTTAGAGATAAAACCAAGAACGAAAACTTTAAGGTAAGTAGAATTCATCTTAGAAAACTGAAGAATAAAGACTATCTATTTGAAATGAATTATAAAAATTCTTTCAAAGATGGTTATCCAGAACAAGATATTGTAATTAGAAGTAAATATATAGCGATTGCAGATATTTCAAATTGCTTTCCTAGCATATATAGTCATTCAATCACTTGGTCTTTGGTCGGAAAAAATTATTCTAAAAAGAATAGAGATGAAAGTCATTGGTTTAATCAATTGGATTTTTACACTCGAAATTTAAAATACGGTGAAACAAACGGGGTTCTTATTGGACCGCACTCTTCCAATTTAATTTCAGAAATCATTCTTACATCTGTTGATCTTGAAATGCAAAAACTAGGTTATCAATATGTTAGAAATATTGATGATTACACTTGTTACGTTAAATCTTATGAAGAAGCGGAGAAATTCTTTTTGAATTTATCTGAGCAATTAAAAAAATACGAATTAGTCTTAAATTATAAAAAATCTGAAATAATTCCTTTACCAAAAGCTAGTGTTCAAAACTGGGTAACAAAATTAAACCACTTCAATTTTACAGATATATACCAGGTAAAAGGTAAAGACACTATTAATACAAAAGTTCTTAAAGGTTTTCTAGACTATTCAATAGAGCTTATGCTTTCAGAAGGTTCAAATGTTGCCATTTTAAATTATGCAATAAAAATTATTGCTAAGTGGAATTTAGAAAAGAATTCAAAAACATACTTAATCAAACAAATTCATCACCTTGTTTTATTATATCCATATTTAATTCAAATAATTGAAGATTTTGTTTTCGAACCACATAGTGTAAATAAAAAAACAATTCAAGAAATCGCAGAAGATATATACGATTATGGTGTCTCAAATAATATTTTTGAAGCCTGTTCTTATGGCATTTACTGGGCTTTAAAATACGACTTTAAACTTGAAAATATTAGTATTAAGGAGGATTCAATAAAGTCTTTAGATTGTGTCTTTCTAATAATTTCATATTTATATGACAGAAAACATCAAAGGAAAATATATCTGAAAGAGTATGTGGACTTAGCAAAAGAACTTAAAAAAGATGATTTTGATAGATTTTGGATTTATGTTTATGAAGTTCTTCCTTGGGACGTTCTTCCAATAAATTATAAGCTTATGAAAAAAAGTGAATTATCGTTTATAAAAAGTGACTATCAATAATAGGCGAATGGCTAACAATATATATATCAAATAGGGAATTCATTGACTCATCAAAACACTGATTTATATGAATGTACGCCAAAAATAAAATTTGGCACTAGTAAATAAAAATTTAAAAACAAAATGTTTAAATTTGGCTTAGTTTAAGCTTGAGAGTTTTTCGCTTTCAACTACCCTACTAGCCATATATTAAACCTTAGCTGTAAGCAAAGAGAATGAGACAAAAGAAAAAAATATTTGACCAACACCTTTATCACGACATTGAAGATGAAGAGAAAGCTGAAGAATATTTAGACACTTCTCTTCCTCTAATTGGATTAATAGTGATGTATTTCAATGGTCTTGAAAAATATTTGGACAACATTATCTGTGAAATATTCACAGATAGAAGTGATTCAACAGGACTGATAGTACTTCATAAAATGACATACTCAACTAAAGTTGATTTATTCAAAAGGTTTAGTGATGATTTTCATTTAGGTTGTGATATTGAAATTTCAGGGTATGATAAACTAATCTCTGACTTAAAGGAAAGTGGGAGACTGAGAAATTTAGTTGTTCACGCAGATTGGGAAAATACAGATGATGATGGATATACTTACGTTAATTTAAGAATCTCTAAAAAGGGAATGGAGCAGGAATATGCTCAATTCTCTGAGGACTCGCTTCAAAAAATTATTGAATTAATTATTAATACGAGAGTTCAATTATCTGAATATTGGGAAAAAAGAAACTATGAGCTTTATAAGTAGATTATTTAATAAGCAATTTCAATATGAAGTACCAACCATATTTAGTTGCTATGAATTCAGATCAAAGTATAATAGAGACTGCAACTTATACTCAAGTAAAGACTACCGAACTCTTAAATGATTATTTGGTCAGAATACTAAAGGTACACAAATCTAGTATGGTAGATTAGCAGCATGTTAATGTGACCTAATTGTTGCAATAAAACAAAGAAACTAAAACCAACAAAGCACTAACCTCAAAACTAGCATAGAAAATACAAACTTCATTACTCTTTCGTACCTTGCGGCAAGGCAGATAAAAAAAGGCCTTTGGCAAAACAAAAACATAAAAATGAAGCAATTTCTATTCCTCACCCTCATCAGCATTAGCCTTTTTAGTTGTAACAACAAGGCAAAAAAACAGGCGGAATCTAATAAAAGGGAATACTTCCTCCCCCCGCCCACTGGGCATCATTACTTAGCCATAGGGGATGTAAAACTATTTTATCGGGCTGCTGGAAATCCCAAAAACCCAACCATTGTTTTACTGCATGGTTATCCCTCCTCCTCCCATACTTACCGTCATTTAATTCCCATGTTGGCAACACATTATTATGTCATTGCTCCCGACAATTTAGGGTCGGGTTACAGCACCCATTTAAACCCCGACAGCACCCATTACACATTTGACTTACTAGCGGAATACACCCAAAAATTGGTCGACCGTTTGGGCATTAAAAAATACGTAATGTACATGCAGGACTTTGGTGCGCCCGTTGGTTACCGCATGATGATGAAAGATCCCGAGCGGATTGAAGCCTTAATTGTTCAAAACGCCAATGCCTATTTAGCCGGACTGACGGAAAAGCGCCAAGCCTTTTTCCGCACTGCCCAATCGGATACCTCGGCAGCAAAACACGCTTTTTTATACGGTTTAACAGGTGCAGATGCCATAATTAACCAACAATACCTATTCGACCTTGATTCCACTAATGTCCACCTGCAAAGTCCGGATGCTTGGACCCATGATTTGGCATTTTTAAGTTCCGAAAAAGACCGTGAAATTCAGGTACAACTCTTTCAGGATTACAACAACAACTTATTGGCTTATCCCACTTGGCAAAAAATGTTGCGGGAACAACAACCCAAGACCCTTATTGTTTGGGGGGCAAAGGATCAAAAATTCAATGCCAATGGCGCTAAAGCTTATTTAAAAGATTTGCCAAATGCCACCTTACACCTCTTGGACGCAGGTCATTTTGCTGCAGAGGAAAAAACAAGGGAGATTGCCAGCTTCATCTTATCCTTTTTAGACGAGCAGGAAATCAAATAAAGGGGGATAAATATTATATTTACCTTTTTTAAGCACAAAAAGACTTAAATACAAACGTTTATATGGAGGATTTGATTGCATTGGGAAGAAAAAGAACCATTTTACTGTCCATCAGTATCCTTTTGGTTTCAGTACATACCATTTATTTATACCATGCCACCCACCCTGTGGTAGAAACCAAAAAAATAGTACAACAAGCCATTCGTTTTTTGCTCACCATTTTACTTTTAGTCATGATTTACAAGGGGAAAAAGGGAGCGAAAATCATAGGTATTGTTTTGTTTTCGCTGGGCTTACTCGGTGCGCTGATTGGACTTTTTATGATTGACAAACCCTTCCTTGCCAAAACACCTTTATTGGTCATGTCAATGGTTTATGCATTGGCCATCTATTTTTTTAGTGCCAACAGCAGTTTTAAAGCTTTTTTTGAAAGTCAACAACACAAGAAAGACAATTTAGATATCTAGGCATTTATTGAGGTCAATCTTTCCAATACAGCGGCCATGTTACGGTGTTAAGGTAAGCGCAAATGCGTATCAAATTGTCATTCAGGATTCAATACCAAATTGAGTTAATCGAAGTCCGTGAGCATAAAAAACCAGAAACAACAACATAAAAACCTAACAGCACTTTTTCTTGCCCTACAACCCAATTAAATCACTTTACACGAATATTTTAAGTGATTTTTAGGTGAAAAAAAACATCAATTGCTGATAATAGCAGTATTATTGCAAACAAAGGTTAAAAAAAGGATTATGAAAAACTTACTACTACTTACTGCTGTGCTAGTTACATCAGCATCATTTGGTCAAAAAACACTATTTAGCGTTGTACACAAGCAAATAGATGCTTTGGGAACTGTTGTTCTTGCAGATTCAACAGCGTATGGCTACACAAGTACCCCATACCTTTTTAATGAATTTAAACCAAAATTTGGTTTTAGTGACGACTACATGAATATTTTCGTAGAAGACCAACTAGTACATGCCAATACAAAAGATGTTTATTATTACGACTGGTCAAATGTACTTTATACTGCGGAGGCCCATGTAAATATTTTGAGCAATGGTTTAATCACCACAAGCGAGAATACTATCGCGAGTAATAGAACACTTTACACCTATACACCACAAGGTAAAAAAGCCATGGTGATCACACAATCATATGATGGCACAAGCTGGAATAACGAGGACAGTACCATTTTCAATTATGATGCGCTTGGCAACAAAATATACCGCGCTGAATATCATTTCAATGCAGGAAGTGCATTCATAGATGAGTTAGATTCCCTGACTTACCAAGCAGGAACCAGTAATCTCACCCAATCATCTACTTACAAACCTTTTATGGGAAACTTAGAAGCCAATTACCGCAGTACAATCACTTGGGTAAACGGAAAAGTTGATAAAATTGATTTGTTTAGTGGTGCAGGACCAAATGCTTTCCTTTGGAAATTTAGAATGTTTTACCAATACAGTGGCAATCTTGTCAGTACTTATGATTTACACCCTGTATATAGTAATATTGTTTCTACAAATATATTCGAATCAGCAGTATTTACCTTCAATCAACAAAACGATCCATTAACATTCACATCCAACACCAATGGAGTAATGAATTATAGTTTCGAATATATTTATGACAATGAAGGCTTTCTGAATCAAATGAAAAGATACTACTATAACCACAACGACTCGGTAGTAGAACTGGGTGACGTAACCGATTATAATTTTGCTAATGTGGCATCCGTGGAACAAGTATCTACTTTAAATATTGTACTCTATCCAAACCCAACTACTGACTTTTTACACATTCAGTCTGAAACAGCCATTGAACGCCTTCAAATTGTAAACATAAACGGGCAAACCATGCTTACACAAAACAATTCAAATGATGTAGATGTTTCGCATTTGAGTAAAGGTACTTACATTATTTATGGTAATGCTGCCGACAAATCTTTTAAACAGACTTTTATAAAAGAGTAATTTATTGGTGGTTTAAAACGCGCAATGTGGTCTTAAAACCGACTAAAGCAAATAAAAATATCTTCCTAAACAGCTTAATTAAAATAAATTACCTATTTTTAATTTAATTAAGCCGGGGAATAAATTACTTTAAATACTAAATATTATGAAAAAATTATTACTTCTAGTCGGGGTACTCGTTACATCCATTTCTTTCGGACAAAAATTACTAAACAGCACAACAAACCGTTTCTTAGATGACTTTGGGGCTGTTCTTTATGCAGATTCAATAGTCTTTGCTTACAACACCAACTATTCGTACTTTAATGAATTTAAACCTAAATTTGGTTTTGAAGGTGACATCATGTATTATTTTTTAGAGGAGTTCATGGTGCATGCTGACGCGGAAGACATATACAGTTTTCAAGGTAGTTTCCCGCTTACACTTTCAGAAACGAATACCAATACATTGAACAATGGCTTAATTGCTCAAAGCGATAATTCGTCGTCTAATGGTAGAACTTTATACACTTACACTGCATTAAGTGAAGTTTCATCTGAAGTAAGGCAATCATTTGATGGTACAAACTATAACACCTACGACAGTACCGTTTTTGAGTATGATGCACTAGGTAATAAAACCTATGAAGGTAAATATGATATTTTTCAAGGCATTACAGTTTTAGAAAATGTTGATTCTTTATCCTATCAAGCAGGAACAAGTAACCTTACTGAAGCAGTGGCATATTATTATAACGGTTCCAATCTGGCAATCAACAATAAAACAGTAGTAACTTGGTTAAATGGAAACGTTAAAAGTGTTGATTTGTACTTCGGAGACGGATCTGGGAATTTAAGTTGGGAATTTAGATTAATTTACCAATATACTGGAAGTTTAGCTGACGCTTTTGATGCATACGCAGTGAGCAATAATGTGATTGATCCAATTGCTTATATCAAGGGTGAATTTACCTATACTCCTCAAAATAATGTGGAATCATATGCTTTATTACTAGATAGCATAGAAGAACAAAAAGTAGTTTTCAGTTATGACAATGAAAATTTTCTAACCGAAATTGCAACCTATGCAACCCTCGACTCTACATTAGAACTTATTAATTTAACCAATTATTATTTTACCAATGTGGCATCCGTGGAACAAGTATCGACTTTAAATATCGTACTCTATCCAAACCCAACTACTGACTTTTTACACATTCAGTCTGAAACAGCCATTGAACGCCTTCAAATTGTAAACATGAACGGTCAAACCATGCTTACACAAAACAATTCAAATGATGTAGATGTTTCGCATTTGAGTAAAGGTACTTACATCATTTATGGTAATGCTGCCGACAAATCCTTTAAGCAGACTTTTGTTAAACAATAATTTTAACACCACCGTTTAAATTTACTCAATAAGCTATTAAAATAACTTTAGGTGAATAACATACGGGTTTTTAATAAAAAAAAACAAGTTGTTGATTTTTGGAACAATTATTGCTTGAAAATGCCAAACAAAAGAAAATTATGAAAAAAATATTACTCCTTGCTAGTATACTCATTACATCCATCTCCTTCGGTCAAAAAATGCTAAATAGCGTCAGTAACAAATACCTTGATGAAGGTACTGTTGACTATGCCGATTCAACAGTGTATCTTTACACTGCTAATCAGTACTTTTTCAATGAGTTTAAACCTAAGTTTGGTTACGAAGGCGATATCATGTATTACTTTTTAGAAGAATTCATGGTGCATGCTGACGCGGAAGATTTTTACAGTTTACAAGGTAGTTTCCCCCTTACACTTTCAGAAACGAGATCCAATACATTGAACAATGGCTTAATTGCTCAAAGCGATAATTCGGCGTCTAATGGTAGAACTTTATACACTTACACTGCTTTGAGTGAAGTTTCATCTGAAGTAAGGCAATCATTTGATGGTACAAACTATAACACCTACGACAGTACTATTTTTGAGTATGATGCATTAGGAAATAAAACCTATGAAGGTAAATATGATATTTTTCAAGGCAATTCAACTTTAGAAAATGTTGATTCTTTATCCTATCAAGCAGGAACAAGTAACCTTACTGAAGCAGTTGCATATTATTATAACGGTTCCAATCTGGAAATTAACAGTAAAACAGTAATAACTTGGTTAAATGGAAACGTTAAAACTGTTGATTTGTACTTCGGAGACGGATCTGGTACTTTAAGTTGGGAATTTAGATTAATTTACCAATATACTGGAAGTTTAGCTGACGCTTTTGATGCATATGCAGTGAGCAATAATGTGATTGATCCAATTGCTTATATCACTGGTGAATTTACCTATACTCCTCAAAATAATGTAGAATCATATGCTTTAATGCTAGATAGCATAGAAGAACAAAAAGTAGTTTTCAGTTATGACAATGAAAATTTTCTAACCGAAATTGCAACCTATGCAACCCTCGACTCTACATTAGAACTTATTAATTTAACCAATTATTATTTTACCAATGTGGCATCCGTGGAACAAGTATCGACTTTAAATATCGTACTCTATCCAAACCCAACTACTGACTTTTTACACATTCAGTCTGAAACAGCCATTGAACGCCTTCAAATTGTAAACATGAACGGTCAAACCATGCTTACACAAAACAATTCAAATGATGTAGATGTTTCGCATTTGAGTAAAGGTACTTACATCATTTATGGTAATGCTGCCGACAAATCCTTTAAGCAGACTTTTATCAAACAATAAATTTAACAAGCTTAAATAATTTACAAAACCTGACTTTCAACAGTCAGGTTTTTTTATTTCAAATTTTTGAAAGCAATCTTTCATCCAATGCTTAATTTATTAAGTTTTATTAAGAATAAAATGGACATTGGTCTGTACATTAATGATTAAGTTCGTCACTTGAAACAAAGTCAAGACATAAAAAGGAGTAAATCTATTTTCGCTATCGCAGGGTTAATACTATTGCTGTTGCTTTCTCCTTGTGCAGTCAGAAACTTTATTCAAGCAAAATTTTCCTTGCCTCAAACGGAAGTGAGTAACTTAAGTAAAACAACATTCCATACTTCATCTTGTGCAGTGGTGGAAGAAGATGCCGCGATTAATCATTCAAATATTACGGTCAATCGCGTACAGGTAATCGGCCTCGTTAAAAAGCAAGTACCTGTTGCTATTAGCGACGCAAAAAAGTATGTTGTCCCTACTGCCTATCAAAAAAAGGAATATCAAATTCCCATTGTCCCCTACTTCATTTTATATCAAAATTTCAAAGTTTATCTATAACCGTTTTTTTTAGCAGAAATGTCGTCCAGCATACAAAACTGGATTTAAATACATAGATAAAATTAGAAAAATGAACAATATTAAAATAAAAAATGATGCTGGGCTGTTGGCTTTGACATTGAGATTAGTCGTTGGCTGGACCTACTTTTCAGCCTTTTGGAGAAGAACAGTTTTAGCGGATAAATTAGATCCCGAAGTCGCTGGATATATCGGCGAAAAATTCAACCACTTTTTACCAAATGCCTTGGGCATTAAACCCATTATTCAGTACTTGGTAGAAAACCCAGACCTTTTATGGCTTAACATGGTAATTTTTACCATTATAGAAGGTATCGTCGGCTTGTTGATCATGTTTGGTCTATTTACCCGTTTAATGAGTGTTGCTGTCTTTGGTTTGGCCATGGGAATATTACTCGGTTCGGGTTGGATTGGAACCACTTGTCTAGATGAATGGCAAATTGGGATATTGGGTATTGCCGCTGGTTTTGTCCTTTTCTTAACAGGGAGTGGCAAATACTCGGTAGATAATTACTGGATAAAAAATAACTTTGCCATCAGTAAAAAGAAGTGGTTTGCTTGGTTTGGTTCTGGTATTTTACCGATAAAAGACCGTATTTTTCCAAAAGTGGTATTAATAGGGTCCATATTTATATTTGGAATGACATTGATGACCAATCAAGTTTTTCACGGTGGCGTTTGGGGTACCTTACACAACAAATCTGTGAAGCCAAAAATAGAATTAACAGCGGCAAAAATGGAAGCCAATACCCTTTCGTTTGACCTGTACAGAACCGAAGGGGTTGATGTTTATGGGGCTTGGATTATTAATATTGAATTAAGCGATCCAAAAGGTCAGGCAGTTTTAAATTATACACCGGAAGCCTTGGCAGCAATTGATCCAGCAAACATAGAAAACTATTATGTTGCCAAAGTAAAACCAGGAAAACATAGCCTAATCGCTCCCTTGGGTGCAAAGGCAAACATCAGGTTGAACAGTCCAAAATTAAATGAACTATCCAGCGGAACTTACACTTTAAAACTAACGGACATCAGTGGAGCTTTCTGGGAAATAAATTTGCAAAAATAATTAAATCACCCCTTACAAACGGCGACTTTGGTCTTGCATCAAAGTCGTTTTTTTAATCGAAAAACAAGTCAATATGGAGCATGCGTTTAAAGCAGGTTAAAAACTACCCTTTAAAATTGGAACATGCTATTTCCTGCCATAAACTATGGTATAGCCACACCGTGTAGTTTATAAATAATCATTATATTTACTATTGATATTAAACATTCCCGAACATGAAAATATTATCAATCCTCTTAATGCTTACTTTATTCACTTTCTCTTGCAAGAAAAAGGAAGAAAAGCTGCCTATAAGAAACATTACCTTTGGATTTGAAAGCATTTTGGAAGATTGGGGCGAAATGGGAGGCAATAGAGAAATAAGTGCAGAAGATGACATTGTGATCAGTGTCGACACCATGAGTGAAGGATTTCAATCCGCAAAATTCACGGTCTCGCCAAGCAGCAATGTTGCTGGCGGAAATAGAGCCGAATTGACCTTTGACCAAAATGCAGTGGAAGGAGATATTGGCTGGTACCAATACAGTTTTTTTATCCCCGAAAACTATCAAGATGTGGCATTAAATGATGCGGACGGTAAAGTCAATTGGCAAGTATTGGGGCAATGGCACCATCAACCTGTTTTTGCCGAAGGTGAAACTTGGGAAAATTACACTGGAGAAAATGCTTCACCACCCATTGCCATTTATTACAATTACTTTGACAGTACCGACCAAAACTATCAGGCATTACGCAACGATTCTAAGGCAACAGCTGTGCATGGTTTTAATACTGCTTGGAATAAGGTTTCCACCATCAGTATCGTCTATGGTGAAGGAGCAATTGCCATTCATGAAATTAAAAAAGGCACATGGAACAACATAAAATTTCAAATAAAATGGTCGGAGGGTGATGATGGTTTTATACAGGTTTGGATGAATAACACTGAATTTACGGATGGACGAATTTATGGCGCCAATATGTTGAACAAGGCCTCACATTACTTTAAATTTGGCTTGTACCGCAACCCAACCATACCGCACACCAATCAATTGTATTATGATGACGTTCGCATTTGGTCAGAATAAGTTTTCCGCCATACATTAAGCGACCGATCAAAACATAAGTCCGTCTTCATTTTTATATCTCCCTTGTTTTTCATACCTTATCCATGTAACAAAAGCATGAATGATGGATAAAAAGAACTTCAATAATTTAAAGGCTGTCTTTGTCAATTGCACCTTAAAAAAATCACCGGCAACCAGTCATATGCAAAAACTCATGGACCTTTCAAAAAGTATCATGGAAAAGGAAGGCGCACAAGTAGATGAAATTAGATTGGTGGACCATGAAGTGGCAACGGGTGTTTATCCCGACATGACCGAGCACAATTGGGAAAAAGACGAATGGCCTGCTTTGTTTAAACGCATTTTTGCCGCCGATATCATATTGGTCGGCACCCCCATTTGGTTAGGCGAAAAATCATCTGTCGCACAAAAATTAATTGAGCGCTTATACGCCATGAGTGGGCAGACCAATGAAAAGGGTCAATACCTTTTTTATGGAAAAGTAGGAGGTTGTGTCATCACCGGAAATGAAGATGGCGTAAAGCATTGTGCCATGGGTATTTTATATGCCTTACAACACGTAGGCTACTCTATTCCACCCCAAGCTGATGCAGGTTGGATTGGTGCTGTAGGTCCTGGTCCGAGTTATGGCGACAAGGAATGGCAAGGTAAAAAAATTGATCCACCCTTGGGATACGACAGTGATTTTACCAATAGAAACACCACGTTTATGACTTACAACCTCATGCATTTGGCTAAAATGCTTAAAGACAATGGTGGTTATCCAAACCTTGGCAACTCGAGAAAAGAATGGGATGACGGCAGCAGGTGGGAATTTGAAAATCCGGAGTATAGATAAGAAAGTTTTATGGTGCTTGTCTGTGGAATTAAACTTAAATTAAGCACTTAAAAATACGAAAACATGAATTTTGAAATAGATAAAGCCACCTACGAAGCCATTGCCAAAGAAATACACAGCGACCAAAGTCCCGTAGGAATTGACGCGAAAAAAACACACATTTTAATCCTCCACCAATTACAGGAATTAAATGCCCGTTTAACGCGCATGGAAGCAAAAATGGAAGCCCAAGCCAAGCCTGAATAATGCGCAAGTTTTGACTTTTTTTTAATCATAAACCAAAGTGTTTTTCCATCCCCTGTAGCCAAGCAAGTCCGGTAGTTGTTAAAACTAAAGCCTTGCTATATTTCCTGGTTTTTCGAGACTGCAGTCTCTAATAAAATAGGCAAGGTCAAGTATTGCACAGGTTTTAATAATAAGTTTTCTAGCTTTAAAATTGGAACCATATACTCAAATGGTATAGCAGCCGCAAAGCACAGTTCCTGCGACCATTTACTTAAACTTCCCTACCCTTTTCGCAAGCCGTATATTTTATGGCCTTTAAAAGGAAGCGCAATGCAAAAAAAGTATTCCTTACAAAATACCCATTAAAGTAACCTAAGTTAAGAAGTCACACAGGCTTGTAATTAAGGTAAATTACCTGCGACAAAATAGGCAAATCATAAAATTTTAAAAATGAAAAAATCGAAAATTACCTTACTCGCTATCCTCTCCATTGGTCTTGTATTTACAAGCTGTAAAAAAAACAAGTCAGTTGACCTTGCTTTAAATATAAACGGATTAGAAAACTTAGGCAGTACTGCCAAATACGAAGGATGGATTATTGTAGATGGGGATGCCATTTCTACAGGTGTGTTTGAGGTAAATGATGCGGGAGAAATGTCGACCACAACATTTGAGGTGAATCAAAAGGATTTAGAAGATGCAAGTACATTTGTATTGACCATTGAACCGGCAAACGATACGGATCCAAAACCATCCGCTATTCATATATTAGGAGGAGAATTTTCAGGAGAAAACGCAACCTTAACCATTGGGCATGAAGCTGCAATTGGCAACGATTTTACCACATCAAATGGCGCTTACTTATTGGCTACACCAACAGATGGTGCCATGAACAACGAAAATAGTGGGGTATGGTTTATCGACAATCGTTCAGGATCTGCAGTAGCGGGACTTGACTTACCAACATTACCTGCAGGATGGAATTACGAAGGTTGGGCTGTCATAAACGGCACACCGGTTTCTACAGGAACATTCTTGTCAGCAACCGGCGCTGATGCAAGCGCTCCATTTAGTAGTACTTTGGCCAGTGCACCAGCATTTCCTGGAGAAGATTTTTTAATTAACGCGCCAAGTGGCCTGACTTTCCCAACTGATTTAGCAGGAAAAACAATTGTAGTTTCTGTAGAACCTAGTCCAGATAATAGTGCAAACCCATTCTTATTAAAACCATTGGTAGCTACTGTGTCAACTACTGCTGTAAATAATACAGCTTATGACATGAGTAACAATGCTGCCAATACAAATCCTACCGGAACTGCTACACGATAGGTAAAAAAAATACAAACGATTCAGCAGTAAAAGTCCCCCAACATTCTTGTTGGGGGATTTTTTTGTATTGGATAAGTCGACGCTACAGCATGCAACTAAAAAAAACAATTCAATTTAATTTGACTTTTAATAATTTGTAGTACATTTGTATCGCACACGATATAATCTTACAAGATATTAATATGAAAACAAACAAAATTCAAAACGCATTCAGAATACTTTTAGGTGCCTTAATGACCACTGCAGGAATTGGCCACTTAACCTTTCAAAGAGACGAATTTATCGCTCAAGTCCCCCGTTGGTTACCAACCGACCCCGACTTTATGGACTTTGTCGTATTGTCGTCAGGCGTAGTAGAAATTACCTTGGGATTAAGCATGATATTTTTGATGAAACACAAGGTAAAAGTAGGATTGGCATTGGCACTATTTTATGTCTTAATTTTCCCTGGTAACATTTCGCAATACACCAACCACATTGATGCATTCTCCTTGGATACAGACCGTAAAAGATTGATTAGGTTATTTTTCCAACCGGTATTAATCTTATGGGCTTTATGGTCGACCGGCGCTTTAAAATACTTAATTAATTTTAGAAAAAACAAATAAGCTTTTAACCTATAATTGCCTTTACATGAAAAATAATTTTAGCGTTTTATACCTCGAAAACCAATTGTGTTTTCCTTTGTATGCTGCCTCTAGGCTGACAACTAAAATTTATGCCCCCTATTTAAAGGCACTGGACATTACTTATCCGCAATATTTGGTGTTGCTCATCTTATGGCAACACCAAATACAATCGGTGAGCGAAATTGGTGAACAGTTATTGTTGGAGTCAAATACCTTAACTCCGCTATTAAAACGCTTAGAAGCCAAAAAAATCATAGTGCGAAAAAGATCAAAGACCGACGAAAGAACCGTCATGGTTTCCTTGACCCCATCTGGTGAAAAAATGAAGGAAAAAGCACAAACTATTCCCACGCAAATCATGGGTTCATTCCAAGGCGAAGAAATTTCAGAATCTGAGCTCTTGAACTTCCAAAAGACCTTGAAAAAATTAGTCCATATTCTGGGAAGTAAATCAAATCAATAAGCTCCCCGTCCATTTAATTACAAATGGCCATCCATTTAAAAGTCAATATTTTTTATATTTGATGGTAGACCAATATCATTTGGCGCAAATGTAAATATGGACAGTTATTTAGAAAGTGTTAAAAAACAATTTACTTATTATAAAACGCTTGGCGAAAAAACCATAGCCCAAGTCCCCAGCGACAAACTGGCATGGCAGCTCAACGAAGAGAGTAATAGCATAGCCATGTTGGTAAAACATTTAAATGGAAATATGCTTTCTCGCTGGACCAACTTCTTGGACGAGGACGGAGAAAAAACTTGGCGAAAAAGGGATGAAGAGTTCGACAATGACCTAAAAGAAAAGGAAGCATTAATGGTACAATGGGAAGCGGGTTGGCAATGCTTATTCGAAGCCATCAACCCACTGACCGAAGTCGATTTAGAAAAAATAGTCTACATCAGAAACATGGGACACACGGTTACCGAAGCCATCAACCGCCAACTCCCCCACTACGCTTACCACATTGGACAAATTGTGTTTATCGGTAAAATTATTCAAAATCAAAAATGGCACAGCCTGTCCATTCCAAAAGGAAAATCAAAGGACTACAATCAAGAGAAGTTCGACAAGCCCAAACAGCGCAAACACTTTACGGATGATTTGTAAAAACAATTTTAAATGTCCTATATTCGTCATTAAATACACTGGCAGATGAACAACGAATTGGAAGCTTATATCAGTACTTACTTTGGCGTAGTAAGACCCAAGGAAATAAAAGCCATCAGTGATTTGTTTCAATTGACCAGTATCAAAAAAGGAGCCTATTTTCTGAAAGCAGGCAAAAAATCAGAACGATTAAGTTTTGTACAGTCTGGACTTTTAAGGGTATTTGTACAAACAGCCGACAAGGAAGTCACCCAATGGATTACTACCAAAGGACAATTCGCTACCGACCTATCGAGCTTGGTATTTGACAGTCCGGCACGTTGGGACATTCAAGCCTTGGTGGATACCGAAATGTATTCGATCAGCAAAGCGGACTACGAAAAAATAGGCAGCTTAATTCCCGAATGGCACTTATTGGAAAAATTGTTTATTGTACGTTGTTTTACCATGATGGAGGACCGTATTTTTTCTCATCTATCCATGAGTGCCGAAGAAAGATACCAGGTGTTTTTCGAAAATAATGCCGCCCTATTTAACGAAGTGCCCTTACAATACATTGCTTCTATGTTAGGCATGACCCCAGAAACATTCAGTAGGATTAGAAAAAAAATTGCCAATTGATTTCTTGATAAATGTCAAGCGTCAAATAAAATTAGTGTGGGATATTTGTACCGACAATAAAACAGTACAAACAGCTGCGAATATCCAATTGATATTTGTTTCAATAAACTTAACACTATGACCTTTATCCTAAAAACAAGTATCCACATTCAAGCTTCTCCCAAAAAAATATGGGCAATACTCAATAATTTTGAAGCTTACCCAACATGGAATCCTTTCATTAAATCCCTAGCAGGAAAACTGGCCGTTGGTGAAAAGTTAGTAGCAAAAATTGCTCCGGTAGACGCCAAAGCAATGACCTTTAAACCGACCATTTTGACACTCGAAAAACAAAAGCAGCTCACTTGGTTGGGCAAACTATTCATTTCGGGAATTTTTGATGGAGAACACCAGTTTGAACTCGTTGAACAAGCGGATGGGAGTACCATATTTCATCAAAACGAAATCTTTAAGGGTATCTTAGTTCATTTTATTAAAAAACAATTGAACAACAATACCAAAGGTGGCTTTATTGCCATGAATGCGGCATTGAAAGCCTTGGCTGAAAAATAATAATCAGGTTTTCAGTAATTTGACATTATTTTCTTATTTTTATAGAAATCAATGTGATGAGAAAATTATTAAAACTTTTTATACTGTTCATTTTTATCCATAACAATTTGTATGCGCAAGAATACGAACGCTATAAAACACTTTTAGACAGTACTTTTCGCTCAAGCCACTTAGGGTTTGACAAAGACATTCGTGTGACCGTGCCTTTTGATTGGCAAGCCAACGCAGTACAAAGTTTTCCTTTAATTATCATTTTTGACAGTCAAAATCAAAGGAGCCATCAATACATCATCAATACCATTGACTATTTGACCAGCAATGAACAAATGCCAGCTTCCGTGGTGATCAGTGTATCCTCTGACGAAGCCAATAGATATAAGGAAACACTTCACCTCGCTTCTAATGAAAAAGGTGCCGCTTTGGCCAATGAACAGTTTATTTTTGATGAGTTGATCCCCATGGCGGAAAAACATTTTCATGCCGAAAATTTTAGAATGTTGATCGGTCATTCTCGATATGGCTATTTTACCACAGCTATGTTTTCTTCAAGAATTCACGACTTGAACGCAGTCATTTCACTCAGTCCATTCTTCACGCAGAAAAATGTGGATTTAACGGATTCCATTGCAACTTTGAGTGAAGTGCAACTAAAAGCCCATAAATATTACCGCTTTGGAATCGGAAATGATTATCCAGCCGACTATGCATCCATGCAACAAACGTTACAATCTTTAAACCATCCAATGGTCCATGCAAAAGGGGTGTTTTTTAAATCTGCCGACCACAATGTAACACCAGGATTAACCATTGCGCCAGCCTTGTATGAAATATTTGAAACCTGGTCGCTCATTCAAGCCGACTATTTTTCAAATGAACAAAAGGACCTGTCCATTATGAATGAGCTAGCTGAAAAAATTACGCAACATTATGGTGCTCCACTCGCTTTTTCATTGGGTATTTTAAATGGTAAAGGCTGGTACTTTTTTGGAGAAGAAGAATATGAAAAAGCCATACAAGCCTGGGAAATCATGTTGAAATCATATCCTAATTTTACCGAAGCTTACCTTTATATTATGGAAGCACAAAATGCATTAAAACAAAATACCGAAAGCAGTAAAGCAAAGTTTTTGGCAGGATTAAAAACAACTGCCATCTATTCAAGTGAAGAAAAAGCAGAGCTCATGAAAGAATTGGACAACTTACAGTCAAAATTGCCTAAGCAAGAAAATTAAAAAGTAGCATAAAAAAGAAACCAATGAAGGCAACGCACTTTGTCCAATAATAAAATAATTTCAACTGGTCATTGCTCGCCTGTTCAAATCATACTGTCCTCCTACTTCTCCATCATTTAATGCATTAAACAATTAACGATTTCAGTAGCTACACTATATAATATTATAACCTAGTGCATCACCTAAATAATACAGCGCTTAGCCTTCTACTAAATGCGATTAATCATTTACATTTATCAGCCGTAAGAAAATACTTTAACTATATTTAGAATGGAAAAAACGACCCATCAGACTAAATAAAACAAATTCAATATGCAACTGATCAGCAAAGCAACTTTACAAATTCAAAAACCAATAGCAGAAGTTTTTGAAGGGATTGTAGATCCCACCAAAATGACCAAATATTTTATTTCAGAAAGTAGCGGACCATTGGAAACTGGAGGGGAGTTGCTGTGGAAATTTGCTGAATTTCCGGACAGATACCCTATAACAGAGATCCAGTTAGAAAAAAACCGTTCCATTTCCTTTGTTTGGGACCCAGAAACAGTGGTGAACATAGTTTTAGAAGCCCTTCCTGACAAAAGTACCATTGTACGCGTAACCGAAAACGGGAAGGACTTAAATGATGAAAATCTAAAATGGTTGATTAATAATACTGGTGGATGGGCAAATTTTCTGGCCTGTTTAAAAGCCTATTTAGAGTATGGTATATCACTTCGTAAAGGAGCATATGAATTTATGAGAAAATAAAAATGTTGTTGATTTAAAAACAAATCCATTCGCCTAACAAACCCATAGTAATCAATCGCAAATCCTCGCAATAACTTTAAAGGAGCTGCAAGTAAATAAAAGTAATTAGGCAGGACAAAATATTTCAAATGAAGAAATATACTTTCAGCTGCTTATTTCAAACCAACTCATAGCTGTTTTTACCCGCAGTGCAATCAAGTGCGTTATTTACTTTGAATTGGTTAACTTTAAAGCCTAAAGTCAATAATGGTTTTAATAAAAATTTTGAAGTACAATTAAACAATGGAAAACCTAATTAATTATATCAAGTCCCGCATCAGTATTGATCAAAAAGATATTGATTTTGTCAAAAAGTACTTGGTATTTGAAGAACTACCTGCCCAAACTATTATTTTATCGGCAGGAAAAGTAGAACGCTATATCTATTTTTTAAGCGAAGGAATTGTAAAGGGATATCAAAATATGGATGGAAAAATTGTAGTACAACACCTGGTCATAGAAAACGACTTTTTCACCTCTCTAGAGAGTTTTATGACCCAAACCCCTTCATTAGATTATTACGAAACTGTTACGAATTGTAAGCTGGTGAAAGTGGCTAAATCGGATTTTGATATTTTACAAAATGAGACCCATTTTTGGGGAGACTTTGTAAATGAAATTACCAACGAACACTTAAATTGTAAATTGGAACGCGTCAAAGATTTTCAATTGTTGACCGCCAAAGAGCGCTACCTTAAATTTGTTGAACAGTCTCCAAAGTTAGCGCGCCATGTTTCCATTGAAAATATCGCCTCTTTCTTAGGAATGGAGCCACAATCTTTAAGCCGCATACGCAAACAACTTACTTTCTAACAAATGTTATTTTTAAATAGGCAAAACCTCCTGAAATTTGCGCAAACAAAACATTTAAAAAATGAGCAAAGAAATTTCATTAGTCACCGGAGGAAACGGACATTTAGGAAATAACTTAATTAGATTATTACTTTCAGAAAATAAAAAGGTAAGAACTACGGTAAGGAATATTAATAACAATGCGCCATTCAAAGGACTAGACTGTGAAGTTGTAACGGCCGATCTAAAAGACAGGACCGCATTAAAAAAAGCCTTTCAAGGTGTCACAAATTTGTATGCCGTTGCCGCAAACTTTAGCATGTGGGCAAAAGACCCGAAAAAGGAAATCTATGACAATAACATGCAAGGCACTCAGAATGTTTTTGACATGGCGCATGAATGTGGTATAAAAAACATAGTTTATGTCAGTTCAGTAGCATCTTTAGACTTTAACCGTTTGCCTGCAAGTGTGGACAATGGGTACAATAAAGACCGCAGGAATTGGTATTACAATTCTAAAAACGATTCCGATCAACTCGCATTGAAACTGGGTAAAGAATATGGCATTAGAACTGTTGTTGTTTTACCTTCAGCCATGATTGGTGCTAAAGCTCATCAATTGAGTTATTCCAACAACCTAGTGTTACAGGTCCTAAATGGCGAGATACCAATAGACACCAATGTTACTTTAAATTGGGTAGCCGTAAAAGATGTTGCTTTAGGCACTTACAAAGCCATGCAAAAAGGCCGAAATTTAGAACGTTATATTTTGTCAAACGAGCAGCATACTTCAATGCAAGAAACTGTAAAAATAGCTACAGACCTATTCCCTGAATTAAAACTAAAAACGCCTAAAAAAGTCCCTAAGTTTTTATTGTACACCCTTGCAAGTCTAATGGAGCTTGGCAGCAAAATCACTGGAAAAGAGCCCTTGTTACAGCGACAGTATATAGACATGTTTTATGGCTTAAAACAGGATTATGACATCCGTAAATCAAGAGAAGAATTAGACTACCATCCCACGCCTTCAAAATTAGCCTTGGAAGATGCAATGCGTTATATAAAAAACGATTGGAAGAAGTAACATGCAGGCATAAAATCACAGCTTAAAATAGTACAGTGAAGTACCACCAAATAATGGGGTACTTTGCTGTTATTTTCAATTAAACATAAGATATGGGTAGCATTGATTTCAATTCTAAAACGACACACGCTCTCCATTAATCATTAACCATTTCAACACATCAACAATTATCATTCAAAAATCAAGTAGTTTATACTCCGCACACCCTTTTTCTGTGAGGTATGGGTAGATAGATTGCATCATAATCACCAAATATTCTTCAATCAGTTTTTTTTCTAGTAAAGTCCTTTCAATTTCAACTGAAGTCATCCAAAAATCAGTAAAAACTTGTACCCTTTTATATAAATTGTCATACTCATTTGGTAATTTTTCTGGTCTCAACACCCCTTCTTCCATCATTCTATTAAACAGTGCATTGAACTGCATTTTCCTCAGGACTAACAGTTCATTATAATCTTTTCTAATAGGGTCATTGTCTCGCATGATTTGTGCAAAATCAATAAAGAAAAAACGGTATCGGTATGCATTATGCATCATGGCTTTTGAAAGCTGCTTCATTAATTTTAAATCAACTTTGCCACGGCCAATGGCAGCCATACTTTTATTCATATCAGCCACCAAACTATGGTACAAGGCCACAATAATATCCTCCCGTTTTTTATAGTGATAGTTCAAGTTACCCTGACTGATATTCATTTTTTTGGCAATGGTGCGTAAGGTAACTTTTGCCAATCCTTGTGCATTAAATAAATCCAAGGCAGTATCCACTATTTTTTCGCGGGTATTTTTCATATCCCAAAGATATAAAAATTAGTAACATTGACCTAAAGTTAAATAATTTAGTAACTTTGACCTAAATTATACAGCGATATGAAAGCAAATAAAATAGCCTTTAAACTGGCATGTTGGTCATTAATCATTGGTGGAATTATACATACTGCTGCAGAAATATTTAGTCCAACGAACCCTGAAATGTTAACACGCATAGAAACCATGAAGTCATTTACCTTTCAACTATTGGGAACAGAATCCAGTATTTATTCCTTTTATTTAGGCTTTAGTTTTATGATGGGCTTACTATTGTTTAGTTTTGGAATGGTCAACTTTTTAATGCTTAAAAACAGTAAGGATGAACCTATACCCAGCAATATATTAATACTCAATAGTGCCGTCACATTAATCGGAACTGTATTATCCATTCAGTTCTTTTTTATGGTTCCCATTCTATTAATTGGTGTAGCATTTTTAGGTTTTACATTTTCATTAATTAAAACCAAAGCCCATGCAAATTGATATTATTGGAGCGGGAATAGGCGGATTAACCCTCGCAATTGCCCTTGAACAAATGGGAATTAAAACCTGCGTTTACGAGCAAGCAGAAAGTATTAAACCTATAGGAGCAGGTATTATTTTAGCCAACAATGCCATGCAAGTATTTGAAAAATTAGGCCTCAGAGAAGCAATTGAAGCCAAGGGCAACCCCATTTCGTCCATGAACATTACCAAGGCGAATTTAAAACCAATTTCAAAGGGAGACTTGACTTATTTTGAAGCTAAATACAAGGTGAAAAATATAGCCATCCACCGCGGTGTTTTACAACAGATATTAATCGATAAGTTGCCTGATTCCACTTTAAAACTCAATCATAAACTGAACCAAATTCAAAAGACCGCATCAGGTTATTCACTTCTATTTGAAAACAATGAAAAAATAGCTGCAACAAGCATCATTGCAGCGGATGGCATCCATTCACTGATCAGAAAATATTTATTTCCGAACAGCACCATTAGAAAAGCGAACCAGATTTGTTGGCGGGGAATTACCAATTTTAATCTACCTGAAAAATACCGCCATGAATTGAATGAGGCTTGGGGTAAAACAGGCCGATTTGGATTTGTTCAAATCACGCAAAATAAAGTGTATTGGTACGCATTAAAGGCATTAAAAAAGGACGATTCAACCGTTCACCTCAGCGATATAGCGGCTCATTATAAAACATACAATCCCCTGGTAAAAAGCCTTATTTCTTCTACAAATAAAGCAGAGATTCACAGTGCCGAAATAGCCGACTTGAAACCCATGAAAAATTGGTCTTTCGAAAATATTTGTTTGATGGGAGACGCTGCACATGCAATGACACCCAACTTGGGACAAGGGGCATGTCAAGCCATAGAGGATGCATTTATTTTGGCTAAATGTATCAACAAATATGAAGTAAGTGTGGCGTTCGATAAATTCCAACACTTGCGCTTAACCAAAGCAAACAAGGTAGTTAAAACAAGCTGGATGGTTGGAAAAATAGCCCACCTGTCCAACCCAATTTCAATGGGTATACGAGATTCTTTGATGCAGATAATGCCTGCATCCATAAACCAAAAACAATTGGAACAAATTTTTAAAATTCCTGTATTAAAGTTAGCGGAACAAGATTAATGTTGTCCAATTAAATTATTATTTTTAGTCAAAATTGTTTAACATTGAAAAGCCCTCAAATATTGTCATCACATTATGCAAACCATCATTGACTACTTTAATCATATACTCCCTATCTCGGAAAGTGAAATAACAATTTTAAAGCCATTACTCCAACAAAAAGTTTTAGAAAAAGAGGAATTTTTGTTACAAGAAAATCAAGTCTGTAAATTTATAGCTTTTATTAAAAAGGGATCTTTTAGGTCTTTTCATTACAATGCAAACGGTACAAGTACTAATTTGATGTTAGACAGTTCCCAAACTTTAATTAGCAATTACGAAAGTTATATTTCTCAACAGCCTTCAAATGTTTCTATTCAAGCAACAATAAAGTCTGAGGTAATTTATATTTCTAAAAACGATCTGGATCATTTGCTTGAAAACAGTTTTTACTGGAATAAACTAGGAAGAATACTCACTGAAAACATTTTCATTTTAAGTAAGCAACGACTAGAATCAATTATTTATAAAACCCCTGAGGAAAGGTACCAGACCTTAATCAAATATACACCTGACTTACTGGAACAGTTTTCTTTAACCGACATAGCCAGTTTCATAGGGGTAACCCCTCAGTCTCTGAGCAGAATTAGGGCTAGAATTCATTAATTACCTTAAGGTAAATAGCCCCTCTTTTTGATTCCATACTTTTGATTTTTACACAAAAAATTAAAAATGAGCGCTACACCTAAACAGTTTAAATATTTGAGATACTCCAATACAATCGGGAAAGATTTTGAATCTACTTTAAAAAAAAGAGTCAGGTCTTATTTTAAAGAAAACAACAAGTCAAAATACGCTAATACAAACATGAAACTAAAAACAGTTTTCATGCTTCTCTTATATTTTACACCCTATTTGATGGTCATGACGCATGTAATTACAACTCCTTGGTTGATTGCTCTTGCTTGGGGCATTACCGGACTAGGGATGGCAGGAATTGGCATGTGTATTATTCATGATGCAAACCACAGTGCGTATTCAAAAAACACAACTGTCAACTACCTGCTTGGTCGGGTGGTGAATATGGTTGGTGCCTATGCGCCTACTTGGAAAATACAACACAATGTTTTACACCATACGTATACAAATATTCAAAACTTTGACGAAGATGTCTCCCCTGCTGTTTCCGTCCTCAGATTTACCCCAAACGATACGTATAGACCGATTCATAGATTCCAGTTTATTTACGCTTGGTTTTTCTATAGCTTAATGACAGTGATGTGGATTACGACCAAAGATGTAGCCCAATTGTTTCGCTATAAAAAAATGGGGCTGACCAAAGACCAAAACTTTAAACACTTATTTATGGAACTCCTTATTTCAAAAGCAGTGTATTACACCTACATGGTGATTTTACCTATATTATTTCTCGACATTCCATGGTGGTCAGTTATTCTATTATTGATCTTAAAACACTTAATTGCAGGTTTTACGCTCGCAGTTATTTTTATCTTGGCGCATGTGGTTCCCGATACTGCTTTCCCCGCACCCAATAAGGACTTAAAAATAGAAAACAATTGGGCGATTCATCAATTGGAAACTACTTCAAATTTTGCGCCTAAAAGTCGACTTTTCAGTTGGTTCATTGGTGGATTAAACTATCAAATTGAACATCATTTATTTCCCAATATATGCCATGTTCATTATAAAAGCTTATCGGTAATCGTGAAGCAAACAGCCAAGGAGTTTGGCCTTCCTTACTATTGTGAGGACACCTTTTTCACAGCGATTAGAAGCCATAAAAGAATGCTACAAAAGTTAGGCGCCCCAAGTGTTGAGAACCTGGCAATGGCAGCTCGTTAAAATACGGTATTAATAAACCAATTTACCATATGCTGATTTTTAAACGGAGGGCAAACAAATAATTTATTAATTTTATTCATTGCTAGCAACTGATCATCACCTCAAAGTAAAATCATGATTCAAATAAGAACTTATCTAGAACAATTTGTCGCATTAAGTGATCATGACTGGGAAATATTTTCATCTAAATTGATAAAAACGGCGCACAAAAAAAAGACGATACTGCTAAAAATAGGAAAAGTAGAAAGACAGCTAAGTTTTATTGAAAAAGGGTCCGTTCGCTTATACATCCCCAAGGTTGAAAACGACTTGACTTTTGGCTTTAGTTTTAAGGGGAATTTTATAAGTGCATACGATTCATTTATCACACAAACACCCAGCACTTACCAAACAGAAACATTAACAGAAACCACTTTGTGGCATTTAAATTATGATGACATACAAGATATTTATAGCAGGACAGCAATTGGTAATACAATTGGCAGAATGATTGCTGAAAATCTATTCTTAATGAAATCTAAAAGAGAACAGTCGCTTCTCAATGACTCTGCCGAACAAAGGTATTTAAACTTGTTTTCAGAAAGACCTGATTTAATTAAACAAATACCATTGCGACATTTGGCTTCCTACATTGGAGTGACACCTCAGGCTTTGAGTAGAATTCGAAGGCGAATTATTTCTTAACCATGGTTCATAGTTCCGTTAGACTGATGTGCTGACCTTTGTCAAAAAAAAAGATGAAACCACTATTTGTATTGCTCTTAACTTTTATCCTTACCCTGCTTACTATAAAATTTAAACAGGGCCATTATAACATTACCTTATCCGCACGTATTGCCATGTCGGTCATGTTACTTTTTACCGCAATAGGTCACTTTTTATTTACAGAAGGTATGACCATGATGGTTCCCGATTTTATGCCATTTAAAAAGTCAATTGTTTACCTGACTGGAATACTGGAGGTATTGGGTGCAATTGGACTTCATATACCACAAATTAAAGCACTTACAGCATGGTTATTAATACTGTTTTTTGTATTGATGTTACCTGCAAATATTAAAGCATCTCTCGAAACCATCAATTATCAAAAAGGAACTTTTGATGGAAATGGTCTACTTTATTTATGGTTTAGAATGCCCTTACAATTACTATTTATCATATGGATCTACATGAGTACAATCAAATCCACTTAATTTGAATTGTAACCCCAACTAACCCTTACTTCTGTTAATAGAAATCTGTATGCATCCCCTTCGTTTCACAAGCTAAAATACGGGTATTTTAAAATGATTATATTTGACTACTGACAAGTTATTCTTGTGAACAAAAAGCAACGTTGCTTTGGATATAATTGGCAATAATGATCATGAAAAAAGTAATACTCCTTCTATTCTTAACCACACTAGCCCTTAATATTCATGCCCAAGAACAGATTGAAATTAATTGTGACTCAGTCAGTGGAAACTTTAAACACCTTCATGGTTTTTTGCACGGTGAAGTAAATTTACAAAGCAAACCTCAAGCCTTACAATTGGTCAAGGATGGCAATTTTAAATTTTGGAGAAACAGTAATGCATTTGACAATCAGGTTTTAGCAGACAGTTTAGGCTTTAACACCAGCATTATTATCAGTGATATTTATGCAAACAACCAAGGTGGCTATCAAAATGCGCAACCATGGACCAACTTTACACAGTATAGGTCTTTTTTAAGTACTCTTTTTACCGCTACAATCGGCAATAATTTAACACCTCATTATTGGGACGTTTGGAACGAACCCCAAAGTACAGAATTTTGGACGGGCAATTTCTCTCAATTAATTCAAACTTATCGCAACACTAATCAAATAAAAGATAGCATTGCTCCCAGTATGAAATTAGTAGGACCGAGTATTGTTTCCTATGATGAATTATTTATCCAAACATTTTTAGACTCCTTAGCTGCGCATGCCATATATTTAGATGCCGTTTCATGGCATGAATTTGGTCTGCCCGATTCGCTTACCCTACATGTGAATCAATTTAGAACACTGCTTCAAAATAATCCACAATGGGGTAACCCTGAAATACACATCAACGAATATTCCCCCCGTCAAACCAATCAAATTCCTGCTTGGAAGGTGGGTTGGTTTTACCATTTAGAAAAATCAAATGTAGACTGGGCTAATAATGCCTGCTGGGATGATATGGATGATGGCGTAAACCAATGGAACAATTGTATTTGGGGATTGAATGGCATACTTTCATACGACGAAAGCTCTCCCCTTCCAATATATTGGGCACACAAGGCATACGGGACCATGCAAGGAGAAAAGGTTTTGAGCACTGGAACCGATTCAAAAACCATTGCCATTGCCAGTATCGAAAATCAATCATTAAAAATATTGACAGGCAGGTATTATGCCATAAAAACTGGTCAAATGCTATTTCAAGCTGACAGTAACAAAGCTATAGCAGATGTATCCCTAAAAATAACAAACCATCCCTTTGCATTAAACTCTGTACAAAATATTTCAATTGAAAGAATTCCCGCTGGAGATACTATTTTCATGCATTCTCCCCTACCCAGTCCCATTACTGTATTCAATGGCAACTTAAGTATTACATCTGATTCCATAAATATTGATTTACCTGGATATATGGATGGAGACAGTTATTACATTTCCATTAATTCTCCCCTTCTGGCAAGCGAAAAAACAATTGAACCTAAACCTAAAAGCCCTTGGGTTTATCCCAACCCGACGCATGACCTCATCCATATCATTTATCCATATACCTCAGCATGGACACTAGAACTTTACACACTAAGTGGACAAAAAATAATGGACATCCAAAATCCGGGTGAACAAGTAAATCTATCCGGAATTAATAGTGGTATCTACTTACTCTCTTTTCAAGACAAAGATTGGAGAAGTTTTAACTTAAAAATTATCAAAAGATAGTCACGAGTCCGTACACTCAATACTTACAGACTAACAATAGCTCAAATGAAAAACTTCCAACACCTGTTTGCATCCTTATTGGTCCTTTCCATCACAAGCTGTCGTTCAGAAAATAAGGCAGACATCACACCAGTCCTTCCTGCCGAGATAAGTATTCAAATTCCCAGCGATACAACAGCACTTATCCCTGCTGAAGAAAACACTAAAACAACTGAAAATAAAGTTCGGAAAGTGAAGAGCAGCGTCAGAGCAAACAGCCTTGTTTCCTTAAAAGAAATTTATATAGATAGCATTGAATTCATAGGCTATAATGACGATTTTGATTATTTCTTACTCACCGGTAAAAAAAATAAACGTGCCATTGACTTTTTTTATGATTGGCAATGGAAAAAAAATGGCGCATATGACTTTAAGTCTGGCGACATCATTGAAGTCAAATGGAAGATGGATACTTTTTGGGTGGCTGGAGATGGAGAAAGAGCAGACTTTCATGAATGGGTAATAGATGCAAAAAAATTAAATAAGAATTAATGAAATCAAAAACTGCAATAAAAGTAATGTTGTGGCTAATATCCGCCATTATCATTTTTCATATCTGTATACTCGTGCATGTCATTCCATACGAATTTACCTGGGGAGGCAGACTTAAAAACAAGGAGGAGATGTTTGTTTTTGAATCCATATCCATACTCATCAATCTGCTATTAATTGCTGCACTGCTTATAAAAGGTAGCTATATCAAGCCAATCCTCCCAATAAAAGTAGTCCATATCATCCTGTGGATTTTCTTTGGCATTTTTTGTTTGAATACCCTTGGAAACATGGTCGCTAAAACTAACTTTGAAAAGTCTTTTACTATATTGACCCTGACATTTGCATACTTGCTATGGATCATTTTAAGGAAAGACAATAAATAAAATACACTTTAATCCAACACATGAATAAAAGAGCTACCAAAAAAGCAGCATACAAAGCAATTGTAAAAGAAAATAAAAGTCACCAAACCACTTTTGATGAATTGAGACCAGTAAGTGAAATGACCAGAACTGATTTGGCGAATGAAGTCAGCAGTATTCCTTCCCTGGCTAAATTCAATGAACTTAAAAATTTGCGCATCACTTACATTGTGCTTCTTGGTGTTATTGTCATTTTAAGAATTCTTGGCGGTCTTGGCTTGTCAGAAGGAATGACCATTAACCCCATCTTATTAATGGTTGCCATTCTCATTAGTTTATTAGTGCCATTTGTCGGTATTTTTGGAGACCTTACCCGTCGATATGGTTCCTACCGATTTGTTGGAATTCTTTTAATTATTGGTGTCGTACGTTCAATCAACCCTGAATTGTTTAACGATACCCTCAATCTTATATTCTTAATTCCTTTTTTAGCGGTCATTGGCCTCGCATTTTATATCCCTGCTAAACTAAAGACCAGTTACACATCAAAAGTAAATAAGGAAGAGAAAGATGGAAAAGTGATCACCCAAACCAATATTGTATTTGAAGAAGAAACGCAGTTGAACGATTCTGAATTGTTAGATGATTCTTTTGTGATTTAAGGATAAACTTCACAATTGATAATACTCAATTACATCAATGTTCTGAAAATTCTCAGCAGCATACATCCCTTAGATAAATCAATTAATTCCCCTATTCCATTTATTATAAAACCATAGGCAGTTCTATTAACATAGTATTCGTTTTTATTTAATATTCAATTAAAAAAATGTTCATTTAAGCATTAAGCTGACTTAACATAGAAGGCTATTTGAATATATAATTTCGCGGTTCAAAACGAGAAATTATATACAAAATGCTAAAAAATTACTTTAAGATATTCGGTATCTTCTGCCTAGTGCAAGGAAATGCACAAGTCATTCACACCGACCCAACCCTACCTTATACACAAGACTTCAACAGCTTGTCTTCCGTTTCAACTTCCAATTCATATGCTAGTTTACCTTTGGGATGGACTTGTATAGAGTCAGGTTCCAACGCCAATACAGAATACCGTGCCGACTATGGCTCAATGGCCGGTGGAGATTTATATAGTTATGGCGATACCACCAGTACAGACAGTTTAGAAAGAGCTTTAGGAAGTATCGGTTCTGGCAGTCTTTCTCGTAAACATTTTGGAATGGCAATTGTTAATTCGTCTACAACCACAATTAACTCTTTTACCTTAAAGTACACAGGAGAGTTATGGCGGGTTGGAAATGCACAGCGATCAACTTTTCAAGATACCTTACACTTTTCTTATGGCGTTAACATGACCGCTATTAATGATATCAACTTTACACCATTTAACGGATTAAATTTTATCAGTCCAGCTGACCCTACTGATGCTAGAAATCAAGAAAGTGTGAACGGAAATGCCCTAGGGCAAAATGTGTTGATGCAACAAACCATTAACGTCAATATTGCACCCAACGATACATTGTGGTTGAAATGGTACGATTTTAACTCAGCAAGTTATGATGATGCTTTGGCCATTGATGATGTTAGTATTTATTTCCAAAGTCCACCTGCTGCCACATCTTTATATGGTTCGCTTAATGCTTTAGATACTTATTACACCGAAGACTTTGACACACTTGGCGCTGATTACGGTACTGCATATAATTACAGTACACTCCCTAAAGCCTGGTTTGCCATTGAAGAAGGATCTAATACAAACAATACCTATATTGCACAACACGGCGATATTGCCAGTGGTAACATTTACAGTTTTGGTGACAGTTTAGGTACAGACCGCGCATTTGGATCAGTTGGAAGTGGTGGATTAGCCAAAGTAAATTACGGTTCTGCTTGGATTAACAATACTGGACAAGTAATCAATAATGTAGAGGTAAATTATACTGGTGAAATGTGGCGTCAAGGTCGTCCAAACCGTGCAACAGGTCCCGATACTTTATTCTTTAGCTATGCCGTAAATGCCAATGATGTTTTTACGGGTAACTATACAGCATACGATTTATTAAGTTTTCACTCTCCAGTAATCAATGGGACATTAAATACACCAACGAATGGAAATGATCCCGCATACCAAACGGTAAAAAATGGGGTGATCGGAAATCTAAACTTGCAACCCAACGACACCTTATGGGTAAGGTGGATTGATCGAAATTCAAATAGTTATGATGATGGACTTGCCATAGATGATTTTAGTATTGCAGCAGTAACTACAGCAAGTGTATTGACCGTAGAATTTCAAGACGAAAATACTTATCTAAACGAAAATGATGGTATAATAGCATTACCTATTTTAATCAATAACGCAAACAACTTTTTAACGCAAGTTGAAGTTTCTATCGAATCAACCGGAACTGTAGATTTATGGTCAGATTTGAATTTAACAGCAGCTATAGTCTCTTTTCCTGCCGGATCAACACAAGGTTTTGCATACTTCAACTTTGAAATTTTAAATAATTTACCCTTTGAAGGAGATGAGTATTTTGTATTAAAATTATCGAACCCAAACAACGCATTTTTGGGAACGAATATTTACGATACCATTCATATTGCAAATTATGAATATCCTCAAGTTTCCATTGCGGACTTAAGAGGTGTAGATGCAAATGGCATTGCCGATTCTTTGAATAAAAGCTTCTTAATTCAAGGGGTAACACATGGTGTTAATTTTAATTATACCAATGGTATTGATTTTTATATCATGGAAGGAAACTACGGCATGAATATATATAATGCAACTTTAAACAATCAATACAATTTTCAAGAAGGGGATGAATTAAAAATATGGGGTAAAATTAACCAATTCAAAGGCATGACTCGTATGGAGAATATTGACTCGATTGCGGTTGTTTCTACTTCTAATTCTCTTGAAACACCATTAGTAATTAATAAGGTTTCGGAACCACAAGAAGCAACTTATGCTACAGTTGATTCCTTAATCCTTTCTCCTCAAATTAACACATGGCCTTCCAATTTGTCCGTTCAAGCCATTAACATTGCTACGCAAGATACCTTATCTATCTTTGTATCTTCTAATTCAGATTTAGCTAACCAGACAGCACCATTGAGTACTTTTAAAATGGTTGGTATTGGGGCCCAAAAAAGTGAAAACATTATCGCTCCCTACTCAGGTGGTTATCGCATGATGGCACTATCAGTAGAAAAACACAGTTTTTTATCAAATAAGGAAACAATCCATAAATCAAACTATAGTGTTTATCCAAATCCAAGTAAGGGTTCAATTACCATTGCAGGAGAAATGCAAAATACAAAAGTTTCGATTTACACCTTAGCTGGTCAATTATTAATGACAAAAAACATGCTTTCAAATCAGCAAAACATGGACATTTCACAGCTAGAAAATGGTGTTTATTTGGTGAAAATTCAACAAAACGAAGCAAGTGAAATAATTAAAATAATCAAACAATAATGAAATTAATTTCAACCATACTAACCACAATTCCATTACTCTTTAATAGTCTAGTGGGACATGCGCAGACTTCTTTTACGCACGGACCAGGCAATGAAATTGAGACGGTATTTTTTAATCCACAACTCGCACCATTTTACCACGGTGTTGCTTCAGGTGATCCCCTTCAAGATAGGGTGATCATCTGGACGCGAGTGACACCTGTTTCCGACACATTGATTCCTGTAAGTTATGTGATGGCAACAGATACTAACTTTCAGAATATAGTCGCGCAAGGAAATACTTCTACAGATTACACCAAAGACTACACTGTAAAAGTGGATGTTTTAGGTTTACAACCCAATGTTACCTATTACTACTATTTTACGGCACTCGAAAAAAATAGTTTAATTGGTAGAACACATACCCTGCCAGCTGCCAATGCAGAGCACTTAAGATTTGCTGTTGGCTCTTGTAGTAATTACCAAATGGGATACTTTAATTCCTACAAACAAATTTCAAAACACAACGATTTGGATGCAGTCATTCACTTAGGCGATTATTTTTATGAGTACCCTACCTACAGTTATGGCTATACCGTAGCAGTAGACAGAACCCATAGACCAAATCACGAAATAATTACCTTAGATGATTATAGGGTAAGACATAGTTATTATAAACTCGACCGAGATTTAATGGCTGCACACCAGCAACAACCATTTATTTGTGTTTGGGACGATCATGAAATAGCAAACAATACCTACGAAACAGGTGCGGCCAATCACGACAGTGAAACGGAGGGGGATTTCATCATCAGAAAAGAAAGTGCCATACGGGCTTACATGGAATGGATGCCAATCCGTATGCCTGAATACTTTGGAGGAAAACCACAAATTCGTCGTACTTTTAATATCGGCGGTTTAGCGGACTTAATCATGGTAGATACTAGAGTTGAAGACAGAGATAAGCAAGCCTACAGCGCTGCAGATCCAATATTTCAGGACAGTACACGAGAAATTTTAGGTGCAACTCAAAGACAATGGTTATTCGATCAAATAGACCAATCGACTGCCACTTGGAAAATTTATGGCAACCAAGTGATGATGTCTGAAGAAGGGGAAAACTCTCCGGATCCAGATGCTTGGACAGGTTATCCTTTTGAAAGAGAAAAAGTGATTGATAAATTAATTTCAACTGCGGATAAAAACCATGTTATACTCACGGGAGATACACACCGCTCATGGGCATTTGACTTGACCAAACATCCTTTTGATACAGCCTACTACCAACCTTTAACCGGAAATGGCACTTATGGCGTTGAATTTGCTGCCCCTAGTTTGGCTTCTCCAAACAGAAATGAAAGTAGTCCAGGAACCGACCAAACCCCTTTTCAACAAGCTTTATTGTACGAAAATCCACATTTGCAATATATTGATTTGGATAACCATGGTTATTTTATATTAGACCTTACTAATTTAAAGGCCCAAGCCGATTACCATTATGTAGATACTAAATTCCGTTCGGATAGAGACAGTATTGGCAAAGGATGGTTTACCATTAAAGACCAAGGTTATTTGCAACCCGCACTGCAACCTGCTAACGGAAAATTAGTCCAAGCAGCTCAAGCACCTACTAACCCGATAGTTTATGTGGCACCCATAGGACTTGGAATTACAAATTCAAATAACGCCATGTTTGTCACCGGCGTTTATCCCAACCCAACTACTGACTATTTAGTACTTGGTTTATCTATGAACGAAGCAGATAACATTTCCTTGAAATTGGTCGATTTATCTGGACAAATTGTCATGGAACAACAATTAACGTTGTCTTCCGGTAATCAGAAAATTCAATTCGATCTTCCTTTGGATATAACCGCTGGTATGTATCAATTACTGATTCATGCTGAGTTGAATCAAATACAATACAAGAAAAAAATAATCGTACAAAAATAAAATCGAACCACAATTTAAAAAGGCTGTCTACTAAAGACAGCCTTTTTTTTTGACCAAATATTAAGCCTAAAACTTTATGGCTACTTTCGAAAACTCCCCCACCCTAAATTTAAGTGCAACCTTATTAACTATAATTATTATTTTGTATTAAAATAAAATATACTATATTGTATAACATTGTCTCCAATTAACTAGATTATATGTGACTAAATAATTGATTTGAGAAACCCCCGTCAATGAAAAACTTATTAAAATCCATCAAAAAAAGGTACATTATATATGTAGCTATTATTATTGTGATTGTGATTGCTTTTCTTGTGGTAATACAAAACAGTATCACTACACAAAAACATTACAACCAGATAATTAACAGCTATAAAAATCAACGAACCTTAAGCCAAGACATAGTCAATTTAGCCACTTATTTTGGCTCAAATTTAACCAAGGATGAAGCAATAAATGCGTCAAATACTTTAAAAATACTTACCAATGAAATTGACCGTAATCATCAAAATCTTGCTATAGAAAATAACAAAAACAGCTATTTAGATTCCTTACATAAAATAAGTGAGCGATATTTAACACAGATGGTTTCTGCAAGTAGAAATATTGCTACTCAAACGGATTCAATAACATCCAAAAATGAAGCAATTTATATTTCGGCGGCTATATTACCCTATTTATCTTCCTTGGATGTTATCTTAAACGAATACCAAGTAAATTCAGAGCACAATCTTCGCTTCCTGCTTTACACATTTTACTTTCTTGCGCTAATTATTGGATTTGTATTATTGGCGGAATTTTTATTTGTTTTAATGCCTGCCTTAAATCAATTGGTAGATCAAAATAAAAACCTGACAAGAGCAAATAACCAATTGGCTAAATCTGAAAATAAAATCAATACCAACCTGATTGAACTAAGAAAGCTTAAAATAGATTTAGAATTAAAAGAAAAATATAACAAAATTTTTATTGAACAATCCCCTACTGCTATAGCAATGCTTGACAATGATATGCATTACATTGCTGTTTCCCAACAATGGATTCGTGATTTTAAGATGGAAGGGATAAAAGTAATTGGACGTTCTCACTACGATCTTTTTCCTGAAATTGAAGCGGATTGGAGATTAATTTACTTAAAGTGTTTGGGTGGAGAAATTGACACTTGCGAGGAAGTACAATTTAAACGTGCAGATGGAAGTGTTCAGTGGATTTTTTGGGACATTCGACCCTGGTTTATTTCGCATGAAAAAATTGGTGGCCTACTCATGCATACCGGAGACATAACACCAACAAAGGAAAAAGAGATTGAGAGACTGCGTTATGAAAAAATACTAGAAAACACCAATGTAATTGCTAAAATTGGAACATGGGAAGTTGACTTAGTCACCAATAAAGTTTTTTGGAGTTCTATGGTTCATCAAATTCACGAGACACCAAAAGGATACCAACCTACCCTCGATAATAGTATACACTTTTATAAAGAAGGTAAAAGTAGAGACACAATAATAAAGGTAGTTCAGCAAGCTATGGAAACAGGGATTGCCTATGATGTTGAAGTAGAACTAATCACTTATTTAGATAATCCAGTGTGGGTGAGAGCAATTGGACAAGCGGAAATAATAAATGGTGAATGTGTGCGTATTTTTGGCGTTTTTCAAGATATATCAGAAAAAAAATTATCCCAAATAGCTTTAATACAAGCAAACACAAAATTAAAAGCAATATTTAATGCAGGTACGATAGCCATTGTTTCTACCGATAACAATGGTATAATTAACTATTTCAATCATGGTGCTGAGAAACTATTAGGCTATACTGCTAAGGAAATGGTTGGCATCAAAGCACCTGAAAGCTATCACAATGAAGCAGAATTAGAACAATTTAAAAAAGACAAGGCAAAGGAATATGGTATGGACCCTACTGCCATTAATCCATTTGTAGAAATGGGTAAAAGAGATAAATTCGACACCAGAGAATGGACTTATACTAGAAAAGATGGTACTACATTCCCGGTGGAATTGACCCTCACTTCCATTAAAAATGATCTAGGCGAAAAAGTAGGTTTCTTGGGAGTTTCCCTGGATATTACGGAAAGAAGAAACAAGGAGAACGAATTATTAAAAAAGAATAAATTATTAAATTTTGCAGAAACAATTACCTTATTAGGAAATTGGCAATGGAACATAATTACAAATGAAGTACAATGGTCTAATAATTTGTATAATATATTTCAACTGGATAAGGAGACACTGCATTTAAATTTTGATACCTATTTTAGCCATGTGCATCCCCAGGATAAAGTCGCGGTTACCGACCATTTTAATAACGCTATTAAGTTGAAAAACCTGACTAGTTTTACCCACCGCATTATTGCAGGAGATGGTAAAACAAAAACTATCCAACTTTTAGGCGAAGTAATCACCAATAACCAGGGCGAGGTTATAGAAATGATTGGTACTTGTCAAGATGTAACCATGCAAAAAGTGGCAGAAAACAAGTTTAGAGGCTTATTGGAATCTGCTCCGGATGCCATGGTAATTGTAAATGAAAAAGGAATTATTCAACTCGTGAACAAACAAGCTGTAAAATTATTTGGCTATCCTGCTGTAGAATTATTTGGGAAATCTGTTGAAATTCTAATTCCAAAAAGATTTGCTGGAAGCCATCCTGGAAGTCGTAGCGGATTTTTTGCTAATCCTAAAACAAGGATTATGGGACAGGGAAAAGAGCTTTATGGTGTCCATAAAAAAGGAGAAGAAATACCCATCCAAATAAGTCTTAGTCCTTTAAAAACAGAGGAAGGCCTACTAGTATCCGCCGCCATTCGCGACATTACCGCTCAAAAGTTGGCCGAAGATAAAATATTGGAAAGCAAGGAGGATTTAGAAATATTAGCCAATCAATTAACGACACAAAATACACAATTAGCAGATTTTGCACACATAACTTCCCATAACCTGCGGGCGCCAGTGAGTAACTTAAATTCATTAGTCGAAATTTACCATGCAGCAGAATCGGAGGATGAAAAAAATATGCTTTTTCTTAAATTTGAAAAAGTAATACATCACCTCACCTTTACCCTAAACACATTAGTAGATACCATCAAAATACGGAACGAAACGGCCATGGAGTTTAACATGATCCCCTTTGATGAAATATTAAATACAACGAAGGATATACTTGCTGGAGAACTCATTAAATCGGGTATAATTATTACAAGTGATTTTTCTAAAGTTGAAAAAATTTACTACAATAAGGTTTATTTAGAAAGCATTTTTCTTAACTTAGTGGGCAACGCAATAAAATATAGGGCTGAAGATCGAGTTCCGGAACTATTTATCCAAACTCAAATTTCAGACGGAAAAATAAGTATTTCTTTTAAAGACAACGGTCTGGGAATTGACTTAAAAATGCATGGCCATAAATTATTTGGTCTAAATAAAGTTTTCCATAGACATCCAGAAGCAAAAGGCGTAGGTTTATTTATGACCAAAACTCAAATTGAGGCAATGGGTGGGAAAATATGGGCGACAAGTGAAGTTAATGTTGGTACTAGTTTTAATATAAATTTTCAAGAATAATATGAATACACCTTTTAATATATGTATTGTTGATGATGATGACATCTATCAATTTACCATGATGAAAACATTGGAAATGATAGAATCTTCAAAAAAATTAATCGCTTTTTATGACGGTGAATCTGCCTTAAATTTTATGTTGGATAACTTACATAATGAAAGTGAACTTCCGGATGTAATTTTATTGGATATCAACATGCCTATCATGGATGGATTCCAGTTTATGGAAGAATACGTAAAAATCAAACCAAAAGTGGGGAAAAAAATAACCATTTATATGGTTACTTCCTCCGTAGATGACGTCGATAAAGAAAGGGTGAAAAAGATTAGTGATGTTTCTGACTATATCGTTAAACCCATTTCACCTGGTCAATTAAAAGAAATAATAGATAAACTAGTCTAAAATAACTTAGGGAACCTACTCGAGCATGCATCACTGACTATAGCTGACTAGGTAATTATCGGATACCTATCAAAACCTACTCCCCTATCTTTATTTTCCCTTCCCATAACGCAGCATTTATGTAAGTTATGGTAGACCGTAAGAAAAGAGTAAATCATTCGATTTAATAAAGACTTTATAACCGTTTTCAAAAGCAATAGTTTTGGTAAACTTAGCCAAATGCTGTTGCTTTTTTTATGGTGGTAATCCAAGGTGCATACCTAAAAGAATAAACACGCTCATGCTTTCATTTTCTTTGGGATTAAACCTTTTAACAAAATACAAGTCCTATTCATACACCCTAAAACATATACTATGAAAACGACACTCAAAATTACACTCGCAATATTATTACTCATTGGATTTTCTAGCACAGGAATCGCGCAAAAGAATAAACCAAACCAAAAAACGAATAACAAAGCGAAAAATAAAGCGGCACCGGTACATAAAACAAGTCCCGTAAATAGAAGTAAAGTGCAGTATAAATCGGCACCTAAAAAAGTGGTTACAGTGAGAAATATACCCAATAATGCGGTAAAAGTAAAACACAATGGCCAGACTATTTTTTATACCAATAATAAATTTTATCGACAAAATGCTGGTAGATATATACCCGCAATTCCTGCCAAAGGATTTAGAATAAAAACGCTACCTGTTGGCTATACGGTAATTGTACATAACAACAGAAACTTTTACTATCAAAACGGTATTTACTTTATTCAATCCAACAAAGAGTATGAAGTAATAAACCCTGAACTTGGTACTATTGTTAGCCAATTACCAGCAGATAGTGAAAAAGTAGTGATAGATGGATTTACTTATTTTGAATACAACAATGTGCTATATGAAAAAATTCAAATGAATGGTACGCGCGCATACGAAGTGATTGGATTCATTGAAAACTAAAACACAGCTGGATTAATAGGATTAAATGCACGATAACGGCGCTTATAAAACCGAGGATTTTTGTTTTAATTATTTAACGTTTTAATACCCCAATAAATCATAAGACTTACCCCCTGTTTCTTATAAAGAATAAAAGACAAATCGGTTGTTGCGTCAAAAAATGGTGCAACCTACCGCTTAGTCTTTAACCTGTTTTTTTTCATTATACAAATCAGACTTTAGTAACTTAACCCTATTTAAGAAATGTAAACAAGACACACCAAGTACCCCCATACCATATACACAACTATCCTTTAAATTAATGGAGGAAGATTCTTTAAAGTATTTGGTAGGACAAGTTATTTCTGCTATGTCATAGCCAGCAAAGATAACTTGTGATAACATTTGATTGTCAAAAACAAAACCATTGGCATTTTTTTCATAATTGATACTTTCCAATACTTTTCTGGAAAAAGCCCGATAACCTGTGTGGTATTCAGATAGTTTTTGATCTACCAAAATATTTTGCACCAAAGTCAATATGCGGTTTGCAACATATTTATAAATCGGCATTCCGCCTTTTAAAGCGCCATTACCTAAAATTCTAGACCCCAATACGACATCATATAAATCGTTGGCTATCATATAGGTCATGGAATGAATTAGTTTAGGCGTGTATTGATAATCAGGATGCAACATGATGATGATGTCTCCACCTAAAGCCAATGCTTTTTTATAACAAGATTTTTGGTTCCCGCCATACCCCAAATTATCGTCGTGTACAATAATGTGTTTTATGCCAATTTCTATCCCCTTCTTTATCGTATCATCTTGGCTATGGTCATCTACTAATACCACTTCATCTACAATATCAAATGGTATATCATTATAAGTTTGTTCTAAGGTTTCCGCGGCATTGTATGCTGGCAATACCACAATTACTTTTTTACCTTTTACCATTTTTAATTTGTTAGCTTAGGCGCTTTAGTGCCAATATACTTATAATATAAGCTTCTAATTACTGTAAATTTTTCTTCCTTTTTAACGTTTTCAAAAGGCCATAAAACTTTACGCCATGTTTCTGCTGATTTAGAGTTTGGGTAGGGTGTCATCTTTTTATACACATCCTTCTTCCCATCCGAAAAACCATACTGCTGGATTAAGGCTTCGTTTTGTTTATTCCTTCTCAAATAAATTGAATTTAAGTTATCCGCATACACCAGCTCATAATCGTCATCTGAATGTACTAAGTAATTATTTAAATTTTTAAATGTAGGGGCATTCAATAATACAATATAATTAAACTCATCCAGTTCATTATAGTATTCCCATAAGGTTTGACCTGTAGTAAGTGCAGACGTAGGCGCTTGATATACTCTAAAGGTATTTTGAAAAAATTCTGTATGAAACACATCTAAATCTCTAAGATCGATAAATGATTTATATTCGGGCTGTAATTCATATAAAAAATAAGCAGAGGTCAAATAATCCACAAATCCTTTATCCTTAATCTCATGCTCTTTTAAAAATTTTGCCGCGCCAATAGGCGTGGTCTCTGAATTTACACCAATACCAAATTGTTCACGGGGCAACAGTCGGTTATACAATTGATTAGAAGCCAACATACCATATAAGAAAAGACTAAGTGCGAAAACGCCATAATATTGTTTTTTGTTTTCTGAGGTGACTTTTACATCAATATAACTTGCCAATAAAGGGGTACAAACAATCATAAAAAATGGAATATTTCTAAATGCCGTTAAAGAAAGATAGAAAAATGCGAAAAAGATCAAAATATAAGGTAAGCCAAAACTGTCGATTACACCTTGTAAACTAAATGCCGTTTTTCCATTCTTTTTTAAAAAAAATAACAAACAAGCAGCAAAAACAAGTAGCATCATAAAAGCTTGATAATGCCAAAATTCTCCATCTTTAAAGCCTAAAAGTTCGGTGGTAAACTTATTCTCACTTAATTGGCCGAAAATGTTAAAAGGGTGGGCAATCATTTTAAAACCATTTGGATTAAGGGAAGTGCTTATAATGGCCAATACACCAAGCAGTGTAAACCGCAATGGTTTTTCTTTTTTAAAGAAAAGATATTCCGCCCAATGGGCAAACAAAAATATTAAAATTAATACTATCCCCATGCCATATGCTTCGTGGGTATTGGTCCACAATATCTGTAAAGGAATAATCAAGAACAACCACTTGCTTTTTGACATACTATATTTAAACAAGTAATACAGAAAAATGATTACCAATACATGTGAAAACATTTCTGGTCTACTATTCATCCTATAATTTATAGTGAACAACAGTAACAAACTTGCTAGCATTATTCCCAGCTTAGGCATGGTGGATTTAACATGCACATATTTTAAATTAATTGCCTTACTCAATTTATAGGCGTAGACTAAAATGAGGGTAATACAGCCAATTTGCAATAGCACCAGCCACTCTGCACCGAAAAAATTATTAACAGAAGCCATCAATACTTCGGCAAACCACTTTACATTTATCCATGGCTCATTCAAAAAAGTATAAGAAAAAACATCTATTTTAGGCACCTCATTGTGCGCCAAAATCCATTGTCCAGTTCTAATTTGCCACCACACATCTGGTTCATGTATAATTTTAACAGCACTAATAACACCGACTATTATCACCGAAAACCATGCGTACCAATTCAATTTAATTTTCATACAAAAAATATCATAAATTAAAAATATATTCGAATTACCAAATTAAATAATTTCCTTTAAGTTTCTGGCTAAAAGGTTTTTTTTTACGGAAAAGAATGAACAAAACCAGGATATGCCACCCCTAACAAGAAGAATTTTATATACACTACATAATTAATCGCGTAAAATCCAAGCCGTTTAACTTCAATTTCATGTTTTCCGTTTACTGATTTTTAGCATTAAATGAATGCACTTTTATTTTCTTTTGTTAAAAATCAATAACATTTATGCTTGGCTGACTTAGGTCAGTAAAATACTTTTAAAATGCTTGTAATTTTGAAGCGTAAAAGAAATAAAACCATTAAAAAAAATAAAAATGAAAACAGCAAATATTGGAATTTCAGCAGAAAACAAACAAGCAGTGGCAGATCAATTGGCAAAAATTTTAGCGGATGAATTTGTACTTTATTCAAAAACTCTTAATTTCCATTGGAATGTGGAAGGTCCTGACTTTCATTCTGTACATGTTTATTTGGAAACATTATATACAGAGCAACAAGAAATCATTGACACTGTAGCGGAAAAAATTCGTATGGTTGGTCATTATGTACCTGCCACTTTAGCTGATTATGCAGCATTGACGCATTTAACAGAAAAAACAAAAGGCAAAAATAACGGCCAAGATATATTTGCGGAATTGTTAGAAGACCATGAAAGTATTATTATTTTTCTGCGAGAAGAAATTAAGCCAATTGCCGACAAATGGAGTGCTGAAGGGGTGAGTGACTATATTACTGGGTTGATGGAATACCATGAAAAAACAGCTTGGATGTTACGTTCCCACTTAAAATAATTAATCGCATAAATTGAAAAATCCGAACCGCTATATTTGCTGTTCGGATTTTTTCGTTTATAAGTAATAATTTATCTTTAATTCTTCAACAAGGCTGCCCAAAGTATTTCGACTGGATGGATGGCTTTTCTTTCCGTACCATCTTTAATTTGATGCCTGCAACTTGTACCTGAAGCGGCAATTACAGTATCTTTTTCCGCCTTTTCAATGGTTGGAAACAATACCAAGTTCCCTACCTGTTGACTGATTTTAAAATGTTCTTTTTCATATCCGAATGAACCTGCCATACCGCAGCAACCTGAAGGAATTAAAGTGACCTCATGCTGCTCTGGAACAGATAATAATGCAACACAATCTTGGATATTCCCCAATGATTTTTGGTGACAATGTCCGTGCAATAAAATTTGCTTTTTATCTTTGGTGAAATCTGCAGAAGTAATTTTTCCTTTCTTCACTTCCTTCGCTAAAAATTCATCTATCATATAAGTATGCTTAGCAATATTTTTAGCAACTTGTACCAATTCCGCATCTACTAATCGGGGGTATTCATCCTTAAAACTTAAAATGGCAGAAGGCTCAACACCCAATAAAGGGGTGTTTTCATTGATGTAATCTTTAAAAATAAGCACATTTTTATTCGCCATTTGTTTTGCCCTAGGTAATAACCCCTTTGAAATAGCAGCCCTGCCACTCTCGGGGTGATCTATAAGTTCCACATGGTATTTTAAACCTTGCAATAATTGAATGCTTTTAATACCTATTTCCGTATCATTCCAATTGGTAAACTCATCACAAAAAAGGACAACAGTACCGTTTTTACTACCCGTATTTTTATAATTTTTTTGGTACCATTTACGTAGACTATATGCATGAATTTTAGGCAGAGAACGTTCTGGTGCAACACCTAAAATCTTTTTTGCGGTTTTGGATAAAAGGGGATTCGTAAGAAAGAAATTATAAAGGCTTGGAAATTTCCCCCCCAAGCGATTCAAGTCATTGATATAGGCGAATGCTTTTGCCCTTAACGGTACGCCATTAGTTTGGTAGTATTGGTGTAAAAATTCTGCTTTCAAGGTCGACATGTCTACATTAGATGGGCATTCGGAAGTACAACCTTTACAAGACAAACATAAATCCATCACCTCTTTAATTTCCTGATGGTTAAATGGATTTTTTTGGTCGCTATGGGTCAAATATTCCCGTAAAGTATTGGCCCTTGCTCTAGTAGTATCTTTTTCATTTCGTGTCGCTTGATAACTTGGACACATGGTTCCTCCAGATAAAGTTAATTTTCGACAGTCCCCTGAACCATTACATTTTTCTGCTGCTTTTAATACACCTCCTTTATCCGAAAAATTAAAAATAGTCTTCATTTCCTTTACCGGAACATCTGCTTCATAGCGAAGAGAAGTGTTCATAGGAGGGGTATTGACAATTTTATTGGGATTAAATATATTTTTAGGATCCCATGTCTGCTTTATTCTTTTAAATAATTCATAATTTTCCTCTCCAACCATTATCGGAATAAAAGCACCTCTTAATCTACCATCTCCATGTTCCCCACTTAAAGAACCTTTATATCTTTTTACTAATTCTGCGGAAGCCTTACCTATTTCATAAAATTGTTTTACGTCTTTTGAATCTTTTAAATTTAAAATTGGTCGAAGGTGTAGCTCTCCTGCTCCGGCATGGGCATAAACCACTAATTTCTGATCAAAACCAGTCATCATCTCCTCTACTTCATCAATATAATCGGCTAAATCTTCTAATGCCACTGCCGTATCTTCAATACAAGCAACCGATTTTTTATCTCCAGGTATATTCGCCAATAAACCCAAGCCTGCTTTTCTTAGTTCTCTCAATTGTTTGGTTTTTCCCGGTGGAATAATTGGAAAAGCATAACCTAATTGACTCTTTTCTAATTCGGCAATCATCACCTCTGCCTTTTTCATGGCTTCTTCCAAAGTATCCTCTCTAAACTCTACCATCAATAAACCTTCAGGGTCCCCCTCAATAAACCAACGGTTTTTATTTTGTTGAATATTTTCTTTGGTGCAATCTAGAATTATCTTATCAATTAACTCACATTGCGTAGGTTGGTGTTTCATGGCCAATTGTGTGGCACGTAGACTTTCATTTATTCCTGAAAAATGGGCGGCAACAATAATATCAATGGGTTTTTGAACAGGATCCAGGTGTAATTTTATTTCAGTAGTGAAAGCAAGGGTTCCTTCAGACCCACAGAGTAATTTACAAAAATTGAAAGCTGCTGTCTCCTCCGAAAAAACTTCGGTTTCCAAAAGGTAATCTAATGCATATCCAGTATTTCGGCGGTGAATACTTTTCTTCGGAAAATGCTTTCTAATATTATCTTGCTGTTGTGGGTTATTTAACGCTAATGCAATCTGTTTGTAAAGGTTTCCTTCCAGGGAATTTAATTTTGTCTTTTCTTGAAAATCTGATTTACTTAAGGCTTCAAAAGTCACTTCCGAACCATCCGACAAAAGAGTTTTAAGCGATAAAACATGTTCTCTGGTAGTACCATAAACAATAGAGGTGGTTCCTGAAGAGTTATTGCCAACCATACCACCAATCATTGCGCGATTAGCGGTGGAAGTAATTGGACTGAAAAATAAACCATGGGCTTTCAAAAAGAAATTCAACTCATCCCTTACCACGCCCGGTTGTACTTTAACCCATTTTTCTTCTGGATTAAATTCTAAAATCTGGTTAAAATGCTTCGAAATATCTACAATAATACCATTACCCACTATTTGTCCGGCCAAAGATGTCCCTGCAGCTCTTGGAATTAAAGAAATATCGTGCTGATTTGCAAAATGGATCAGTTTTTTTAAATCCGTTGTGTTTTTGGGAATCGCCACCGCCAAAGGCATCTCACGGTATACCGAAGCATCCGTCGCATAGATAACCTTCATCATATCACTATCGTGTAGTTCTCCCGCTAAATCTTGTTGGAGTTCCTTTAAAATCAATTTAGTTTTTGCTGAATTTATCATTTAAAATAATTAGGTATCTATACTACAAAAGATGAAACATTAAATTAAATGATTCACCTTTTTTATTAAAATAAAAGGAGCACATTGTACAACAATGGCTCCTAAATATAATCTAAACTTTTTGTTATTCGTATCCTTTTCCTTCTAAAACTAATGCGTCTTTTCCGTTTACTACGTTCATAAATTCAACACTGCTCATGGGCTGACTAAACATTGGGAAATCTTTTTCAATCGCGTTGTTATGCTCTTCTAAACTTAAACCTGCACAACAATCATTTAAAGTAATGACATTATAACCATTTTCATATGCTGTACGCATGGTTGACTCCACACAACAGTTGGTTAAAAATCCGCCTATTGCAATATTTTTAATCCCTTTACTTCTAAGAATGAAATCTAAATTAGTACTGTGAAAACCACAAAGACCACGTTTGCCTTCTATCACAACCTCTCCATTTTTAGGTGCCAATACATCAATAATTTCAACGCCCCAAGTTGTTTTTTTAAAAGCATCATTATCCACAATTCCTTTTAAAATACCATAAGGCGTATTGGTTAATTCACTATAGTTTTCTGCAAAAGAAATTGGAATATGAATTACTTGAATTCCTTTACTTCTCGCCTCTTCTACAAGTGCTACTGTATTGGCTAACATATTAGTCTCGTCCATAACTGTCTTCACTGCATCATGGAATATTCCTCCTTCTGTGGTAAAATCATTCTGAAATTCAATTAACACAATCGCTGTTTCGTCTTTATTCATATATTTAATTTTAAATGTGGTGATTATTCTATTAATAGCAAGATGTGCCATTTATATTTTGTCTAAGTTACTTCCTATAAAATAGAGAAGATGTCACATTCTTGGCAATGAATAGCACATTCTTCCCATTGGATTTGGAATAGCATATTAAATGTATTACTTTTCCATTATGCATCAAATCTCAACTGTTCCTTTAATTCTAAATTCTCAAATCAATCAATTGGTGGAACAGAGAAGTGGTTTTAATCTAAATATTTGTGAACTCAATATTTATGAAACCCGCAAAGAAGTCATGGATTTTCCGCTTAGTTTTAATGGTTTTACCATTACTTCCATGCTGAGAGGTGCAAAAAAAGTGCGTTTTCAAGACACCATCACTAGGGAGTATTTGCCTGGAAATACCATCATTGCTCCTTCTCAAGCCTTATTGAATATCGACTTTCCGAAAGCATCTCTTGAAAACCCTACCCAATGTTCGGCATTGACTTTGGATAATACTTTTGTTAAAAATCAGATTGATGAGTTTAATGAGGTGCTTCAAGATACCGCATTTATCAAAAATTGGCAGGTGTTAGACAATGCAGTATTACTTTATAATAACGAAGAATTAGTCAATATTCACAAAAAGATAACCAGAATTACAGCCACTAACGATCCTTTTAAAGACATACACATAAAAATTTTACTCAAAGAAATAGTGCTCTGTGTCTTAAAGATGCAAAACATAAGTGTTTTAAAAGCAGATGCACAATTGAATGCAAATAACACCCCTTTTGCTGCTATCCTTAATTTTATCCGTCAAAATATTTACAATGAAATTAATATTGCCGATTTGCTCAAAGTTTCTGGCATGAGTAAGTCCACTTTTTACCGGGCATTTGTCAATGAATTAGGTCTTTCTCCTTATCAATTAATTATTGATGAAAGATTAAAAGTGGCAAAAAAACTCTTATTAGAAGAAAACTTATCCATCAAAGAAACGGCCTATGCTTCTGGTTTTTCGAGTGCGAACTATTTCATTAGATTATTTAAAAAACACGAAGGGTTAACCCCAAAGCAATTTGTTAATAGCAAATTGAAATCCCCTTTACTTAATTGATTTTTCCAGCTGATTAAAATAAACAACAAACCATTTTAGCTACTGGCTTAAATTAGAAAAAAAACACCTTTTCGGTTCAGGATAGGTAAATACAACGTTTCTTTGATTAAACGGTACCTTTGTTACCAAATAAACTGTCTATTTTTACCCTTCAAAATATACAATTATGAATATTAAAAAAATTACATTTTACGCTTTAATTAGTCTGAGCTTTATTGCTTGTCAAGAAAACAAAGAAAATTCATCCAAAACAGAAGTCGAAAAACCTAGTATTGATGCCTCCAATTTGGCCGTAAAACCAAGTTCATGGATTGAAGAAAGAGTAGAAAAAGCTAAATCCAAATTAGCCGAGTCAGAAGCAGGTCAATTAATATGGCAGTCTATGGAAGCACATGGAGGTTTAAACCAATGGTTTTCAAATGGCGTTCTTTCTTTTAGATTCGATTATATTCCGGTAAGTGGTCCTGAAAGAAAATCGACACAACAAATAGATACTTGGAGTAATAGAGCCGTGCACCAAAGTGTAATTAACGACCAAGATTCATTTGGTTGGGACGGAGAGAATGCTTGGGTAAGCATGCAAGATTCTGCTTCCTTTCCTTTTAACATGCGATTTTGGGCACTTACACCTTACACTTTCGTTGGACAACCATTCATCTTTGATGGTGCAGGTGTAGTACTGGAAAAATTAGCCGACCAAATGATAGACAGTGTAGCATATGATGTAGTTAAAGTTACCTACGAAGCTGGTACAGGAGACGCGCCAGACGATTATTATGTAAACTATTTTGATAAAAGCTCGCATTTACTAAAAGCAATCAAATACATAGTATCTTACCCTACTTATTTTAAAGATGGTGGTCATTCTCCAGAAAAACTAATGGTCCTTAATGCATACACTACTGTGGAAGGTATCACGTTACCTTCTGCTTACACTACTTATGCTGTTTTAAATACAGAAGCAGAAAAAGGAGATGCCATGACAGAAGTTACTGTTTCAAACCTTTCATTTTTAAAAGAAGTACCTGCAGACTTTTTTGAAGTTCCTGTAGATGCTGAAATTATTTCTGCCATGTAATGGTATAGCCATTTCATAGATTAAAATTCGCTTTTTAAAATAGTAACATGAATAAAATTGATATTCGAACTGCAAATGTAGTACAGTACATCTCACCTTTAAGAGAAGGAGGCTCAATGCCTGCTATTATAAAAGCGGATGATGATTTTTTATATGTATTAAAATTCAGAGGGGCTGGTCAAGGCAAAAGGGCCTTGATCGCCGAACTGATTGGTGGAGAGCTAGCAAGAGCAATCGGCTTAAATGTACCTGAATTAATTTTTTTAAATCTAGACGATAGCTTTGCCAAAACAGAACCAGACGAAGAAATTCAAGACCTGCTAAAATTTTCTGTCGGTTTAAACTTAGGACTTCATTTTTTATCTAGTGCCATCACATACGACCCCTTAGTAAATAAAGTGGATGCACTTACCGCCTCCAAAATTGTTTTATTAGATAGCTTAATCAGTAACATTGACCGAACAGCTAAAAATACAAATTTACTCCAATGGCGAAATGAAACATGGGTGATTGATAATGGTGCAAGTTTTTATTTTCACCACAATTGGGATACTTGGGAAAATCATTTGACCCGTACTTTCCCCTTGATTAAAGACCATGTGCTTTTAAAACAAGCGACTGACTTTGACGGCGCTAAAAAAAGTATTCAAAACGCTTTAACAACGAATAAGATTCATGAAATCATTCACTTGATACCGCTAGACTGGTTAGAAGATGATACTGAAAAAATGTCCCCCGAAGAAAGAAGAATGGCTTATGTTAACTATTTAGAAGGCAAATTAGCAATGATCGACTCACTGATTAAAGAAGCGAAAGATGCAAGATAAAGTAACCTATGAATATGCCATAATTAAGATTGTTCCAAAAGTGGAAAGGGAAGAATTTTTTAATGTAGGGGTATTACTTTTTTCTAAAAGAAAGAAATTCTTAGGCATGGCCTTTCAAATAGATGAAGCCAAACTAAAGGTCTTCAAGTCGGATTTAGAAATGGTACATTTAAATGCATATTTAAGTGCTTGGAAAAGAATTACAATCGGAAATCCGAATGGTAACCCCATTGAACAAATGGAATTGTCGGATCGATTCCGTTGGCTAGCTGCAGCAAAAAGTTCGGTTATACAATGTTCAAAAACACATAGTGGACTATGCAATGAACCTGAAGAAGAATTAAAGCAATTGTTTAAAATGTTTGTCCAATAAAGATAAACCGATTACATTTGGTTTAATACTGCTTTAAAGAGCAATTGAAGATTGTTTTTACTTTGAAATCACCTGTAATTTTAGCATAAAATACTAGTGAATAAATTGCAGACTAATTGATCCCAAATGCACAATTTTGGTCAGAATGGCTTCGTACAAATAACAGAAAATAATACACTACCGCAATTCTACTTGCATTTAGTTCCCCTATCCATAGGGTAAACAGTAATGCAGTCTAACCTAATCCAACGTCTAAAATCATCATTACTACAAAACCAATCATAAATCCCATGGTTGCCAAATCCGTATTTTTGTCTCTTTGTGTTTCAGGAATCACCTCTTCCACTACGACAAAAATCATGGCCCCAGCTGCAAAAGCTAAAGCATAAGGTAAAATTGGCGTAAACACCATTACAGCTGCTGCACCAATCACGGCAGCTATCGGTTCAACAATGGCAGAAAGCTGACCGTAAAAGAAACTCCTCCCTCTACTCATTCCCTCTCTCCTCAATGGCATGGAAACAGCAAAACCTTCTGGAAAATTTTGAATTCCAATCGCAATTGCTAGCATTACAGCATCTTCAATACCAGCTCCACCAGAAATTCCTAATGCCGCTGCACCAAATAAAATACCTACTGACAATCCTTCTGGAATATTGTGGAGAGTAATGGCAGAAACCAATAACATGGTTTTGTGCATTCTACTCTTTGGTCCTTCAGACTCTGACTCTTTAAAGTTAATGTGCACATGCGGAATCACCTTGTCTAAACCAAATATAAAAAATGCACCCAATAAAAAACCGACTGCTGCGGGGACCCAGCTACCATTCGACTCTTCAATTGCTGGGGCTAAAAGTGACCAAAAACTGGCAGCAACCATCACCCCTCCTGTAAAACCTAAGGCTACATCTAACACCGTTCGATTTAATGTTTTAAAGAAAAAGACAAAAGATGCACCAGCCGCAGTTACTAACCAGGTAAAAACACCTGCCACTAATGCGGCGAAAATTGGATCTTGTGCCGTAAACCATTCAATTATTGAATTCCACATATATTTTATTTTACAATGATATTTTTACTTACTTTTTTGGATAAACTCATTTCAAATTCTCCGTCTATTTTAACATACATAGATTGATCGAAATCATATTTTGCAATACAAGTAATAGCAGAACCTATTTGAATGGCATGTTTGGTCAAAAACTTTAAAAAAGATGGACTGTCTATTCCAATGTGATGTACCGTACCGGTCTCACCTTCTTGTAACTCAAATAATTTTGAAGTTTGAATAGATTTAGGAAATTCTCCTTTTTCATTTGGAATAGGGTCTCCATGTGGATCATAGTCCGGATGATCTAAAAATTCACTTAATCGATTGGTCAGTTTTGAAGACTGAATATGTTCTAATTGTTCGGCAATTTCATGTACCTCATCCCAACTAAACTTAAGCTTGTCGACTAAAAATGTTTCCCACAATCTGTGCTTACGGATAATGTTAATAGCGTGGCTAATACCAGAGCGTGTTAAGATACTGCCTTTGTATTTTTCATAAGTCAATAACTCTTTTTTAGCCAATCGCTTAATCATTTCTGTAACAGAAGAAGCTTTAGTGTCTACATCTTCCGCTATGGAATTTGTCGCTACAGGTACATTCTCTATTTCACTTAACCGATAAATAGATTTTAAATAATTCTCTTCGCTTTGACTTAAATTTAGGGCCATATACTATTACTTACTCGACAAAGTTAGTAATAATTTTAAATTATTTTTAGTCTACCCTAAAAATTTTATTAGCTCATCCTTTTAAGGCGCAATTCTTTTGATTTCCCAATCCTCTCCTTTTCGCACATAGCAAATTCTATCGTGCAAACGACCCAATCGTCCTTGCCAAAACTCAAAATAATGGGGTTCAATCAAATAACCTCCCCAATGTGGTGGACGAGGTACTTCATTTGGATATTTAGCTTCAAATTCTTCTACTAAAAGTTCTAATGCTGCACGATTTTGAATGGTTTCACTTTGGTGAGAAGCCCATGCACCGATTTGAGAAATTCTCGGTCTAGAAGCAAAATAAGCATCTGACATTTCAGGTGCTATTTTTATCACTTTACCTTCTAAACGCACTTGTTGTTCGGTCACTTCCCAAAAAAATAAAGCCGAGATATGTGGATTACTTTCCAAATCACGGCCTTTTTTACTTTTATAATTGGAATAGAAAACCAATCCTTCTTCCAATACTTCTTTCATATAAACCACCCTACTAGAAGGTTGACCTATTGCACTTACAGTGCTAATAACCATAGCATGTGGTGAAGGACAATTTTTCTCAAAAGCAGTTTGATACCATTTTTGAAACATCAATAAAGGATTAGGTAAAAACTGTTCGAGACTGCCTTTTAAAAAATCTTTATGGTCGTTTCTTGTGGAATCTAAATGGTCCATATTGTTTTGTTATTCTTCTTCGTTTCCGATTGCGTATGCTACATTTACAGATGAAGTTGGTTCTTCCTCTTCTTCTGTAACAGCTGCAGTTGCTGCAGGATCCTCTCCTTCATCTTCCATAGCTACATATGGGAAAATTTCAACAATTGGCGTCACCGAAATGGTAGGGATTTCGAAAGTAACCATCAAACCTTTTAAGCTTTCTTCGATTCTTTCGTATGCTTCTTTCACATTACCTGCAGAAACTAAATAATTGGTATTTACCTTTTTTTCTTTTCCTGAATCAGCATCTTCAGAGACATAAGAAACTTTAGCTTTATACCACACTTCTGCATCATCATATTGAAAAATATCATTGAAGTCTGTTTTAGCAATAGAAGTTACCATAAATTCACCTCTGATAAACTCACCAACTTCTTGATAAATTCTTGCTTCCGCATCTGTGAATGAAATGGCGCTTACTAAATAAGGTTCTGTTACTCTTTTTAAAGTACCGTCTTGAAATTCTTTCGTATATTTTACTTTTACAGTATGCCAGCTATTCATGTTTGTTAATTTTTATTTCAATGCACAAAAATAACATTAATAAGCTGAGTTTAATTCCTAAATCACAAATTATTTTGACTAATTAAATGCTTTTTTGATTTCAACCGCTTTTCTTAATAATTAAAGCGCTTTCCATTCCACCACACAGCGAAAGAGGAAGGTGTAAACACCAAAGAAACAGTATTGCCATTCAGTGTAAAGGATTGTACCTTTTGTCTGGTTATTTCGGTCTTGACGCCCCTGATTAAAGCATTCACACCATTGCTTGAATTCATGTACGCAATGCTGCCACCACTCACTTGATAATTCTTTACAATATCGTTGTAAATGGTAAATACTTCGCCTTGATACCACACCTTTGCATAATCAGCTTCTTTAAAAAAAATCAATGAATCGTATACCGCAATTTCTTGTAATTCGTATCCCAATTCTTGTATCTCATTATTATAATACACCTTATTGACACCACTATTGTCTTGGTAATAAACAAAATCATGTCCTGCTTTATATTGCTTAGCATATTGATTTTCCAAATCGAGTACTTCTCCATGATCAAATACCGCAAAAGAATAATTCGCATAATCATTAAACGCAATCATATTCATGCCTGCACTAAAAGTAATATCTTGGTTGGTAGCCGTTAAATTATAGTATTGGTTTTGGTAAAAAGCTTTATAATTCCCACCTGTTTCTCTGAAAGCAAATAAATTATCCCCAATTGCTCCTGGATCAAACATATAGTCACCTACTACTTGGCTAAATTCAACAATATTTCCTCGGTAATAATATTTCAAATTTCCACCAATCTTATCTTGAAACATGACAATACTATCTCCAACCGCAAACCCTGAGACAAAAGAACTTAATATGGTACTTTCTCCCCGGTCAAAAACCCGTAATACGGAAGCCAATTGATATACCAGATGATTATTGGTCATTATGATATTAGTTTCTCCTTGGGTCAGCCTAGTTTTTTCACCTTCGTAACAAACCATCACATCTCCCCTTCTATCCGTATAAGTCACATAATGGAATCCCATTAATAAATTAGAGATTTGCTGAAATTCAATAATATTACAGTTTCCTTTATTAAAATAATACAATTTATTAGGTTGCACAGTAACAGCATTAACTGCTTGTGCCCAAGAAGCGACCTGTTGAGATAAACAAATCATGACAAATAATAGGTGTATTTTTTTCATAGTTCAAAAATAATTGATTTAAAGTCCCTGAAGAAATTTAAAGCAAAAAAAATGCCGCAGTTTAAAAACATGCGGCATTAGATATAGAATTTGAGAATTTTAATTTGCTGTAATCACTTCTGCCGCTTTAACTGCATTGTAAGTGTTCGCAATACCTCCAGTAACGGAAAGCTTATTGAATTCAATTTCTTCTTTAGCTCCAGGCAATGGCGTTTCTCTATCTCCTGTACTTTTCGCTGTCGTCAAAATAATATTTTTTATTTCAATCATACTTAATTCAGGGTAGTAAGATTTTAATAAAGCAGCTAAACCAACTACCATTGGCGCCGCCATGGAAGTACCTTGAGTAACTAAATACTCACTTTGTGGCACTGTAGAATAAATCTCTAAACCTGGCGCAAATATATCTACCATTTCATCACCGTAGTTAGAAAATGAAGCTGCAAGACTTTTCTTGTAACGTGTAGATGCACCTACTTCAATCCAGTTGGTGAATTTTTCACTCATAGATGGGTATTTTGGGCTTGGATAGTTTTTTTCAATATCAATATCTTTTGCTGAATTACCAGCAGCATGCACTAATAAAACACCTCTTGATTCTGCATATCTGATCGCAGCTATTACTTCATCTTGGTAAGGAGAATAAGCTTTACCAAAACTCATGTTTACTACTTGCGCCCCATTGTCTACCGCATAACGAATTGCCATGGCAATATCTTTATCTCTTTCATCACCATCTGGCACCGCTCTAACCGACATAATTTTAATGTTTGTTGCAACACCTTCATTTCCTAAGTCATTTCCTCTAACTGCTCCTATTATCCCAGAACAATGTGTACCGTGCATTGCATCCGGACCTTCTACATCATTTGAGCCATAAATTGAATCTGAAAAATCAGAAGGATCATCCCCTTGAATTCTTGCGTTAAAAGCTGTGTTATAATGAAAATCTAAACTATTTTGTAAATAAGCAATATATTTTTCTAGTCCTTCCATTCCTCCTTGCGGAATAATTTTCAACATTTTTTGTGCAGCGTCTCCCATTTCTGGATCTTTTTCAAGACTTTTTAAATCATCTGCCGTATAATCACCATTAAAATGTTTTTTTAATTTTTCATCTATTCCTTGGTAAAAATCTAATGCTTTGTCTAAGTTTTCAATAGTAGATTCTTTTGACTTTACATTTTTTTCTACTTCTTCTCTAACTTGTGTATACAATTCATACTCTTCCTTGTCACTTGCTGGAACATCTACCACACTAACCCCTTTGTACTTTTGGTCTAGTCTTGCATAAATTCTTGTTACTTCAAGTTGCTCTTCTTTTACATTTTCACCCTTTGCGTTTCCTAAAAAACTCCAGCCATGTACATCATCAATATAACCATTGTTATCATCATCAATACCATTACCAGCGATTTCACCTGGATTCGTCCAAATTTGACCTTTTAAATTCTCGTGCTCAATGTCCACACCTGAATCAATTACTGCTACAATTACAGTAGTGGAAGTTTTTTTATTCAAAACTTTCTTATAAGCTTTGTCGGTACTCATCCCGAATTTTTTTCCGTTATACCAATCAACAATTTTTTTATCTACTGCTTGGGCGTGAACTTGACCTGCAAATAATAAAGTAATCAGTATTAAAATACTATTAATTTTCATTCTCTTTAAATTTTAATTTTGGCTAAAAATAAGCAATATTCTCCTATTTTACCACCCTAAAGGATTAATGGTTGATTTTTAATTGTAATCGTACTAAAAATAATATAGATTTGTACAAACGTTTAATAAAAGCAACACGTTTTATAAGTATAACAAATTGTTTGATGATGAGATTACTCCTTTTTTTATTCTATTTTTCTACCTTATCTATTATTGGACAAGAACAGTATAAAGGGAGTATCAGTTTTCAAAAACAATTTGAAAAAGCACCAGAATTAAAAAGTAATTTTGCCGTAAAAGGAGACTTAAACACACTGAAAAGAATGGAAACCGTCCATTATAAATATACCAGTGGTCCATGGCATTATATCTATTGTACTTCCGCAGCACTTGCCAACCTTTTAGGTCAAGGTGGTGTTTCTCAGGTTTACTTTCCCCCATCTATTCCAAAAGTCTTAAATGATTCCATGCGATTATATCAAAATGTAGATTCTATATTTAATGGTAACGCACCTTTGCAAGAAGCTTACACCGGAAAAGGGGTGATTGTAGGTTATGTAGATACCGGAATTGATTTTGAACACGAAGACTTTAAAAATCCTGATGGTTCAACACGGGTTATAGCATATTGGGACCAGGCACTTCCTTTTAATGCGGCTAGAACGCCTATAAAATATGGTTATGGTCAGGTTTGGTCAGAAGCCGACATTAATAATGGAAATTGCACTTCTACCGACAATGCTGCACATGGATCTACCGTGAGTGGCGCAGGTTCAGGAAATGGTTTGGCCTTAAATAAAAATAGAGGAGTTGCTCCTGCTTCTGACCTAGTAATAATTGAAACGAGCTTTAGTCTACCCAATTGGACTTTGACCGTTGCAGATGCTATAGATTTTGTTTTTCACTTGGCGGACTCCTTAAATAAACCTGCTGTAATCAATACTAGCGTTGGCGATTATTTAGGTAGTCATGATGGGTCGGATCCTGCCAGTGTAATTATTGATAGTTTATTGCATGAAAAACCGGGAAGAATTGTAGTTGCTGCTGCAGGTAATTCAGGTAATTGGGACCACTACCATGTAAGGGGAGATGTGACTGCAGATACCACTTTTACTTGGTTGGAGGTGAACCCTAGTTCTGCCTTTGGTGTGCCCGCTGTATTTATGGATGTTTGGGCAGACAGTGTAGACTTTAAAAATGTAAAGTTTGGCTTTGGTGCAAATGATCCCAATAATAATTTTATTACCAAAGGAAAAAGTAACTTTTACGACATTCAATCTTTATTGAATACCACTACCCTAGACTCTATTATGATAGGTGGCGCAAAAGCAACCCCTATTGAATTTTCTTGTGAAGAAATAAATGGCTTATACCACATTGAAATCTATTTTGAAGATCCGGACTCTCTGAGTTTATTGTATAGCTTTTTAACTGTAGGTTCTGGTACCTACGACCTATGGTCTGGATTTAGTATTGGTCTTTCTAAAATTAGAGAGACGAATCTCCCTACGGCTGTTACTTATCCTGCCATTCAACATTACCAATACCCCGACTCATTAATCAGTACTGTAAGTTCATGGGCTTGCTCAGAACAAGTAATTACAGTGGCAAATTACGCTAACCAACTCGACTATATTGACCAAAATGGCAATACGAGAACCTTGAATCATACGCCCGGAAAACTATCGATTAATTCGAGTAAAGGTCCGAATAGAATTGGTGAAATAAAACCAGATATTTCAGCTACTGGAGATGGTACACTCAGCAGTTGTCCCCAATATTTAATTGATGCGTTAATTGCAAATGGTAGTACTTCTTTACAAGCAGGAAAAAAACACGTGCTCAATGGCGGTACCTCCATGGCCTCTCCTGTAATAGCAGGAATTGCTGCCCTTTATCTTGAAAAGTGTAATAATGCAACAAATATCGACTTTAAAAATGATTTGATTAGTGAAGCCCATGCCGATAACTTTACAGAAAGCACCCCTAATTTTGCATATGGTTACGGTAAAATTGATGCCTTTAAATTATTAAATAAAAGTAACTTTTCACCTGCTTTAGTTGGTGATACTTTAATCTGTGAAGATTTATCCACAGTAAACACTGCAGCCAATAATTACAGCACTTATATGTGGTCAAATGGCTCTACTAAAAGTTTTGCTGAAAGTAATAAGGACGACACCTTATCGGCTTTAGTAACAAACTCGCGAGGATGTAGAGCGTATTCCGACACCTTAATTGTAGTGAAAGGAACTGTGCCAATGTACCCTGAAATAAACAACATTGGTGGAGGTTTGGTTGCCACACCAGCTGTACAACACCAATGGTATTTTAATAACGTGATTATTCCTACAGGAACAGAACAATATTATAACCCAGTGGTAACAGGGTATTATTATGTGAAAGTAACTGGACCAAAAGGCTGTTATTTACTTTCCGATTCGGTTGAAATAGATATTGAAAAAATAAAAGAATTAGAAAAAAATCAATTTATTATATTCCCGAACCCTTTTATTGACAACCTTCAAATCATTAAAAAAGATTTTTACACCATAGAAATTACAATTGTTGACGCTATCGGTCGAAAAGTATACGAGTTTAATGAATTTGATGAAACAAAATTATTCGCCTCTTTAGATTTAGCATACTTGACTTCAGGAATCTATTTAATGAAGTTAAAATACAATAACAGTTATAAAGTTTATAAAATTGTAAAAGAATAAAAAATAATTATAAATTTACGCCTCAATAAAATTAAAGCATTCATGGATTTAAAAGGTATTATCTCAATTTCTGGTAAAGCAGGTCTTTACAAAGTAGTTGCTCAAGGAAGAAACAACATCATTGTTAGCGCACTAGGTGATAACAGAAAGTTTCCTATATTCTCAACCGATAAAGTATCGGCATTGGAAGACATTAGTATTTATACTTATGAAGAAGACCTACCACTGATTGATGTTTATGAAAAGTTAGCAACACACGAATCATACAAACCATCCATTAATCATAAAGCAAATGGACAAGAGTTAAGAAATAGAATTGAAAAGTTCTTACCTAATTACGATCAAGAACGTGTTTATGATACAGATTTAAGAAAACTATTTCAGTGGTACAATATACTTATTGACCAAAATATTATTAATGCCGAAGCGGCAACAGCTTCAGAAGAAGAATAAAAAAAAGCCCCTTTGGGGCTTTTTTAATTTAATACCAATTCGATAATACAATGGTTAATCGATTGTTTCACCTCATAAGCCTTAGAAAAATTAAGAATATTTGCTAAGGTTTCATTTTTGGGCGATACTGCCATTTTTACTTTATCTGTTTGTGGTTTTTGAAGAGTGTAGCATTTTGCCATAGGCTGATTTAAATTTTAAATTTATATTTTATTGTAAAACGAACTTACCTAGGTATTATTGTTTCATACTTGATTTTTTTACGAAAATCTTATAATTATCTTTAGTTTGATTTTTAAAAAAAGTAAGTTACATTTGCAACAATAAATTAATTAATTTAAGTTATGAATTTTAAAACTGTAGTATTAGGCGCAATTGGATTATTATTAATTTCTTGTGGAGGCGCAGGTAATGGTCCTGAAAAAGCAACAGAAATGTATGTTAAAGCAATAGCCGAAGGAGCTTATGAAAAAGCTTTAGATCTTTCCACTGGTTCCGCTGCTGAAACCATTAAGCAAATGCAAGAAACAGAAGCTGCAGGATATGAAACAAAAATAGTGGAAGTTCAATGTGAAACAGACAATGAAACAGAGACTGCAAAATGTAAATGTACAGAACGTAAATCTGATTCATTAGCGTTTTTAAAATACAAATATGATTCTTTCCAATACGAATTAGAAAAAGTAGATGGAAAATGGAAAGTAATTTCTCAAAGCAAAGATATGGTGATGCCTGATTTAGGGGACATGGGTGGCTTTGGAGATGAAGACATGATGGAAGACATGCCTATGGAAGAATCTATCATGACGGAAGAAATTATTGAAGTAGAAGAAAATTAAAATAACTTATCCCAATATTAAAACCCATCTCTCTTTTTTGATTGATGGGTTTTTTATGACATGAAATTTATACTTGGCCATATCATTATCCTCCTTTTGTTAAGTTTTGCTTGTACGCCAAGACAACAAAATAAATATGCCCCAATTTCCCAATCTACAATACTTGAATTACCGGACACAGTGACCACGCAATTAAAAAATGGGGATATCGTACTAAGGAGAGGGGATGGCCCCCTATCCTACCATTTAAGTCGCGTAAATGGTGAACCTTTTACACATTGTGGTATTATTTTTAAACACAAGAATAAATGGGGGGTAATTCATTCACTCGGTGCCGACGCTAATCCTAATGGAATTGATGGTGTTCAAACAACCAGTTTAGCTTCTTTTGTAAAACAAACTGCAGACTCGGTACTCTTTATTTGTCGACCAATTTTTAAACCCAATATTGGGGATAGTATTGTCAAGCAAGCCAAATTTTACTTATCGGAAAAAATTCCTTTCGACCATTCTTTTAGCCTACTAGATAAAGATAAATTTTACTGTAGTGAATTATTATACTATACTTTTAAAGCTGTCAATCAGCAAAAGAATGTCTTTAAAATCGAACTCAAAAACAAATCCTATTTATTGAAGTTTTCTACTTTTTTTAATCCAAAAAATTTTAAACCTCTATTTTTACTCAAAGGGAGCATTAATCTTGAATGATAATTTTTTCTAATACACGTATTCCTTGCCCTTTTATACTTAAGTAATATATACCATTTGACAAAGTACTGACATTAATTTTCCCTTCATTTTCCATAAAAACAGTTGGAACCATCACTTGCCCCAATTGATTTAATAGCTTTACTTCATATTGTCCTGAATTGGTAAAGGAAATCGTAAAATCATTTTTAGCCGGGTTTGGATACAGTGAAAAATTAGTCGCTACATTACTTTCCCCTATAGATAAATCATCTAATACAAAAATAGTGTACTTGGCCGAATCTTCACAACCATTTTCATTGGTCGCCACATAGATATAGCTAATACCTGAAGGAAAAGTATTTGGATCGAATAAAGTGGTATTTAGGGTTACCCCTGTGGTGTCTCGCCAATAACCTGTTGTGCTTACACCTGTATTTAAAACATCAAACAAATCAAACACACCACTATATAAACCAACATAAACAGTGGAATCCAGACCAGCATCTGGTAATGCTGTGATATAAGGACTTGGAGCTCCAGGCGGAACATCACAATAACCAAACATATCAAATATTACATAACTAGAATCATAGCAGCCAAAACTATTCTCCGTCACATAAATAAAGGTCGTTGGGTTGCTCAAAGAATCTGCTTTAACCAAATGATTGATGCTGTCTCCTGTAATGGAATCGAGCCAAACACCATTATTTACTGCGCCAGAAGAGGTGTAGTTATACAAATCGATAACACCTTGATATAAGTATACATTAAAACTGGTATCCACCCCAGTATAAGAAGTTGGATTCACACCAATATTTATCGTATCTCGTTCAAAACAATTGAATTCATTGTAAGTGGTTAATACATATTGTCCTGGTACATTCGGACAAATAACCGCATTCGCTTGTTGTGGCAATAGCATACCAGATAAATTACTCCAAGATAAAGAATCTGGACTTCCAGAAATAATGGAAGGCTCTGAAAAATCAATGGACCAGCTAATTATAGCTGCACTATTAATACTCGACGTATTTTCTACTTGCAATTGCCAAATTCCTTGAACATTTTCTCCTACAAACAAATTAGTGAGGGGACCACCTTCTGGAATATAAGTATTTGAAAAAGGAGCAGTTCCATTGATCACATTGGTTACCCCATTAGTTTCAAAACAAGTACCTGAATAATTTGCTCCTGCTCCATTGCCTGTACTCAACTCAAAGCTTGTGCCAGCGGGTGATATTAAATAAATATTCAATGCCCCAGTAAATGCATGATCGATATCAATACAAATTTTAGAAATATTATTAGGACTAATAGTGGCACTACTCAATGCCATAGCAGGAATAAACATGGTACTCAATACCGTTGAATTTGTAGCAACAAACGAATTACTGGTATTAGCAAATGTTTGATTATTATATATTTGATTGTATTGAACAGCATTGACATTCAACTCAATACATTCACCTATACAGACTGTAGTGTCTGCTGTTAAAATAGTCGTTTCCAAATCACCTAAATTGGTATCAAATACATTTATGGTAATGGTATCAGAATCATTACAATCATTTAAAGTCTCTACCAAATAAGTTGTGGTAACTTGAGGAGATGCAACTGGACTACTGCAATTGTTGCAGGAGAAATTATTGCCAATTACAATGGGATCACCAGTTAAAACAGACCATTGATAAGGTGTATTTTGATTGGAATTCAAATTAACAGTCATGTCACCACAAATCTTATCGTCATAAGTAAAACCTATTGGTTTATCGGCTTCAACTCTAAATCTAAAAAATTCAAAACCATATATAGGACAATCATCATCTCTTCCCATGAACATTACATCATAATTCTCAAAGCCAGCTGTAAAAGTCCAACATAGGGTTGCCGTTTTTGGATTAGTCCCCGTGATACTCATTGTTGCATTGGGTAACATATCCGTCAGGTTGGTGATAAAAAATAAACTGTCATTTACATCAGCTGTATCATTTAAGGTAATATCAAAACAAAATTGATCGCCTTCACACATTTTAATCCGATTAGGACCGGTTAAAAATGTAGCATTCGTTCCAAAATTATTGAAGTTGGAGATCGTACTATCAAAAAAAGGAAAATGATTCATTGCGTAATTAGGCTGTGCATTATAATTATTAACAAAAACAGGAAAATCAATGAGGGAGGATCCTGTAAAGACGCCATTAGAATTGTATTCTTCAATTAAAATAACCACCGTATAAACCCCATACATTGTTGGTAAGAAACTGAAAATTCCAGTTTGCGCATCAATGCTCATTCCTTGAATAGGAATTAAAGCGCTATATCCTGTAGCGTATTGCACATAACTATTACTTGCCGTTCTTGTGCCCACTAAAGAATAGACGAGCGAATCGTTATCTGCATCAATTGCACCAAGTTCTAATGAAATTGGTGTATTAATATTAACATATACTGCTTTTGGTGCATGTATTATTGGAGAAGTATTCTGAATACCATTGGAATTGTTTAATTCTACTTCTAGATACAAATTACGTGGACCTATAGTATTGTCGGAACTAAGACCATGAATTATGGTACTCTTGAGCTGATAATTTGAACAATTACTTGGCAAAGTGATATAGCCTGAATAAGTATAAATTTCAACGCCACCTAAACTACTTGTACAAAACTGACTCATTTCCGAAGTACATAAATTGGGCTGTACCACGGATTGATTTAAATATAAAAAGGAATTAGTAACAGTTGTATTACAGTCGTTACTAAATTCTAATGCAACTGTATTTGTAGTTGTAGCCACGTGGCCACATGCTGAAATTACGTCTAACACCACTTTAAATTGATTCGGTTGACCAGTTTTTTCATAACTCAAATGTCCCCCATAAATATGCGAAGCGTACCCATGAATGGATGGAATAATAAATAGTAGAAAAAGTATTTTTTTTGCGAATTGAAACTTCATATCAGTTTGGATTATGGATTCATATTAAAGCCATTCAACCTACTTTCTAAAAAAATAAATTGAATACAACAATTAATACTAGGACGATAGAAACAAAAAATGGTTGCCTTTAAAAACTTTAAAAGCAGTCCTTTAGAAATGCAAACTGGATGAAAACGCTTGATTTCCCTGCATTCCGCCGGTATGAATTAATATAATTTCACTACCTATGGGAAAGAAATCTTCATTTAATAATTTAAAAAATGTATACATCATTTTCCCCGTATAAATCAGGTCTAATTTAAGCTGAGTCACCTGATAAAATTCATTGACAAAATCAATGAGTTCGGGCGTTACTTTACCATACCTCCCAAAGTGAAATCTGTTTTCAATGTGCAATGCATTTATTTTTTCTGCGATATCCTCTTCACTCAACCCACAATACATCAATAATTGCTTGATTTCCTCTAATAAAGATTCACTATTTTTAAAAGCTGGAACACCAATTACCTTTGTTTGATCCGCTTGAAAAGTCAAACCCGCAACAGTTGTACCTGTCCCCATGGGGGCAATCACATAGTCAGGTTGTTTTTCAAATTCATTCATGATTCGAGCACACCCTAAAACACCTAAATAATTAGCGCCACCTTCTTCAATAATTAAAACATTACCAAACTCATTCCGCAAATCGGCCCAATACCATTTTTCATATCGGTATTGATACTTTTCTCGACTGACAAAGACGAGTTCCATGCCGTTGGCTTTGGCCTTTTTTAGCGTATCATTTGAAGTTTCATTCAACTCATCTCCCCTAATAATTCCTATGGTTGGAATATTCATCTCTTTGGATAGACTTGCTAGAGCTGCAATATGATTAGAAAAAGCGCCCCCAAAACTAAGAATGGCATCATAATTACCTTGTTTAAACTTTTCGACGTTCAAATTTAATTTACGCCATTTATTACCCGAAATTTCAGGATGAATTAAATCATCTCTTTTTACAGCAACCTTCACCTTTTTATCCTCAAAAAGTGGATGATGAATAACCGTTAGTTCGGAAGGTATATTGAAATTAGACATTTAACGTTTCTCCATTTGGGGTGTACATGGTAATACCCTTTTCGTTATAAAGCTTGACCATGGTATCAAAAAATCCTTTTGCGTCCACCAGTAAAGTGTTCGCTTGACCAATTTTCACTTGTTTTAAAACGCCTGCAGCAACAAAATGAGGTATTAATTGATCGCATTTACGTAATTTAGAGTATTTAGGATCGTGCACTTTTGTTTTTACTAAATGTGCATTACCCAATTCATCAAACACCTGTATTTCCATTATTTCTGGATAATAAACAGGGTACTTAAAGTCGGGAATCGCATCTTCTAATGTATGCAAACTGGTGCCCGCATTGTCTAATGTTACGCCAACATATAAAATTTTCCCACCCATTTCGCCAACTTTATAAAATGGACTATTTTTATTGTACGGGGTAAGTTGATTAAAGTGATCTTTGATAAAATAATCTCCCAATGGACCAATCGCCGAAACTGGTTCAGTTGGATGTAAACTTCTTTTTGAATCAGGAAGAGCTCTAAAGTATTCTGTAATTTTTCCAGTTTTAGAAGGACTATTCAGGACATCAAAAAAAGGCGTGTTTCGAATGTAATTTAATTGGTAATCTGCATTTGGTGAGGTGGGCATTAATAAGTTTCCATTTGGCCCAATTGCAGACAACAAAGCATCAATAAAAGTTTTTGGACCTTCTGATAGATGACCAATTCTACTTAAAGAAGAATGTACTAATAAAGTATCTCCAGCTCTTATCCCCATGCGTTTTAAGTCATTTAAAATAGTTTGAGCAGTCAAACTTTGACCTGTTTCTGCTAACTTTTGGAGTGTTTTATTTCGCTTGTTTTTTTTTCGCTTTCTATTCCAACTTAATAAATATGCTGGTGTAATAGCGCGTAAGGTATCTTTCCAACTCATTGTCCAATAAACTTATAGATTATTGTTCCTGTCTGAACCCCTCCTTTTTTAAAATCAAAGCGGGCTTTTGCGGCATATTGAACTGCCCGATTAATCAAACACTCTGTGGCATTATAGGACCCTAAGGCCCGATATTTTGCATCTTTTACCGCACCACTTTCGTCTACCTTAATTTCAACTACCACAGTACCTGTATTTTCACAAGTATATCCTGGGTTTGGCAGACTATGTGCTTTTCTGCCTTCTAAATTAAATGAAATCATTACTTTTCCAGCATAAGATTTTGACCCACTTTTACCGCCCGTTCTATCTTGAACCTTAATTTGATCCGATTTAGTTTTTATTTGTACATGTGATTCGGCTTGTATTTGATTGGCTGGATTATTTGCTGCTGCTTCTTCAAAATATGCAGCTTCCAATGCCTTAGCACTTTCGTATGCATCCTCGCTTAAATCTTCACTATTGGTGCTATAATCTTCATAAGACTTCTCTCTACTATCATTTGCATCACTGGCAATATTAGCTACCTTTTCATTCTCTTGCGGAACCACCTCCTCATTTTGCTCTAAAATCTCTTGCATGGCAGGATCGAACTCAATGTCATCTAAAGGAATTTCAATTCTTATTTCTTGCGGTGGCATTCTCGAAACATTTTGGACCTGAGAAAAACTAGAAACGACAAAAATTAATATATGAAACAGCACAGTACCCAAAATGGCCACCCGATACTTTTCTATATTGATTAAAAATTGTTCCATTAGTCGTTTTCTTTTCGAAGATAAGCTTTTGTCTCCAAATTGTAATAATAGGTATTATTACTGTTACTTATTAATACCCAATTGTCTTCAAAAAGTTCAATTTCTTGTACTTTAAAATCTAACAAGGTATCGCCTTGTAAACTAAGTAATCCCGTTTTTCCTTTCCCTTCAGCTAAAATGATATTTTCATTTAAAAAAGTCAAACTTTCATAATAAGCCGGAATTAAAAACTGTCCCTTAGTATCTATCATACCCCAAAGTGGACTTAAAGATACAATTCCTAATCCATTTTTAAAGGACTGTGCATTATCAAACTGCGGCTTTATGACTTCTTTTGGTGGATTTACAGATAAATACCCCCACTTTCCGTCTAATTCAAAAGCAACTATATCACTGAATGTTCCCAAATTATCTTTTTGTTTTTTAAATATTTGCTTCCCATTAATTTCAATAAAATTATAGCCATTTTCATTTAAATATAATATTGGATCACCCGTGTATTGCGCCATTACTTTATATTCTCGGTATACCGGAATGGATTTTTTTAAGAGTAATTGACCTAATATATTACTATAATTAAAGGAATCATTTTTTGTGACAATAAAAAAGCCTTGACTCAAGGGGCCAATATAAGTATATTCGAAGGGAAGAATGGTATCTTTAAAATTACTAATCACACCCCAATTCTCCTCATTTTCTAAGGCAAAAACACTATCCTTAATGCTGCTAATTGAATAATAAATTGCTGGTATTAAAAAATTATTCTCTTGGTCAATAACCCCTAATTTATCACCTAATTCCACTTTTGCGTACCCCGCGTGAAAATTAAATGCGTCCGCATAAGTTGGTGCAATCACAGTCTCTCCTTTGCGATTAAAATATCCGTAATGTTCATTTTTCTCAAAAGGGACAAGCCCTTCGGTCATAGTACCCAGATAGGACAATTCTGGAGAAACAATATATTTGCCTTGTCGATTAATCAATCCGTATTGCTCGTCGATTTCAACAACTGCCGTTCCTTCATTAAAACCTAGTCCTTCTTCATATTGAAAATCAATTTTTACTTTACCTGATTTTTCAATATACCCCACTTTTCCATCTTGTGTAACTGCAGCCAACCCCTCTTGGAATAATTCAACAAAATCATACTTACAAGGGATACTGAAATTGCCCTCCATAGTCGTAAATCCCCACTTTCCTTTATGTTGAATAGGGTAAAACCTTATGCTTGCGTAGCGTAATTCTTCTTCAATAATTTCTCGCATTGGATTATTCGGGTACTTACTCAAAAAAGCAGCTAAAGCATTACTGGTATTTTTATCTGAATTTTCAGCGAGATAAGTATCATATAAATTTATCCAGGCTTTTGCCACATTGCTATTATTTGGATATTGTTCAATAAAATTCTCAAAGGCGCGAATGCTATTGTCTTTCGTCGTAAGGTCAAAAATCCTGTTTTCAGCATCTACTCGAAAAGGACTATTTGGATAGTCTTCAATAAACTTTGCATAAGTATTTACATCCTCTCTTTTAGTTTGTTCAATATATAATTGTTGTTCGTATTTATCTTTAGCATCTGGTGCAAATAAAGAATGGGGATATTTTTTTAAAAAGGACAAAAAACTAGCAGCAGTATGCGTTGCATAAACTGTTTCATAAAACAGACTATCGCGATAAAAAGAAGCCATTTTAACAAGATCACTCCATGGATTTTTATCCATAAAATCTTGAAAACCAAATTCTGAATTGACTAAGACAGCACGCTCAAACATATCTTCAGCAACCTGATCTCTCAATTTAAATATCGCAACACTGTCAACCCCATATTTAGCGTATTTAATTTGCGTCTTGTCACTTATATCTTTAAAATGTTTGCTTGCATAATTAGCATATTTATAAGCGGAATCTAATTGATAAAAGGGATTGTCTTTTCGCTGATAAATTACGCCTAAACCATAGGAAGCTGCAACAGGATGCCGTTTCATAGATTTTTCAAAATACTTTTTTGCTTTAAAATAATTATAAATCTCAAGCGCTTTAAAACCGCTACCTATTCCACCTGCTTCTGCGCTATTGCCCAAGCAAATAAAAAATAATACTATGAAAACTTTTTTTACCATTTTGTCGTTTACAAAATTAGTATTGTTTCTTTAATCCATTTCACATTATTCAATTAATTCACCAAACATTTAGAATTAATTAAGGCTTTTTTACTTTGATTTGGTTTATACTTTTAAATTTGCATTTTCCCGAAAATTCACATGGTAAAAGTTGGTGATAGATTAGTTTTTTATTTGGTGATAAAACCATTGTCTTATCTACCATTGCGTGTGCTATTTTTTTTTTCTAATATCACTTATTTTTTAGCTTATAGCATAGTAAAATATCGCCGTAATGTAGTACGGGAAAATCTTATAAATTCTTTTCCAGAAAAAAACCTGTTGGAAATTAAAAAAATTGAAAAAGACTTTTATCGCCATTTTACAGACTTTATTTTTGAAAGTATTAAGTCAATAAGTATCACCGAGAGGGAAGTTTTAAAACGCACCCAAATAAAAAACCCTGAATTATTAGATAGGTATTATCAAGAAGGAAAAAACGTATTGGTGCTTTGCGGACATTATAACAATTGGGAGTTTTATGCTTTGAGTTTACCAAAAAAAATAAAACACACCGCCTACTCTCTTTACCAACCTTTGAAAAATAAATTTTTAGATCGCGTTATTTTAAATTCTAGAAAAAGGAATGGCATGAAGTTGATTGCTTCAAAAAAAGTAGTTTCTTTTTTTCAAGAAGAAAATAATAAACCTAAATTAATTGTTGTGGTCAACGACCAGTCTCCTACCAACCCCAATAAAGCATATTGGAATACTTTTTTAAATCAAACCACAGGTTGGAATATTGGCCCAGAAAAATTGGCGAAAAAGTATGACTACACGGTATTATTTGGTCATTCCGTCGCTTTAAGTCGGGGAATTTATCAAGTTGAATTTAAATTAATTTCCGAACACGCTCAATCGACCGACAATGATTATATTACCGACAAATACGCTTCTTTACTTGAAGAAATCATAAGAATACACCCTGAATCATGGTTATGGTCGCACAAAAGGTGGAAGCATAAAAAGGAATAAAATGAATTTCACTCCCTTGGCAGAAAGAATGCGTCCGCAGTCTTTAGAAAATTATATTGGTCAATCTCATATTTTAGGTCCAGACTCTGGTTTAAAAAAAGCCATTATTTCTGGTCAAATTCCTTCTATGATTCTATGGGGACCACCAGGAATTGGCAAAACTACTTTGGCCCAAATTATAGCCAATACAGTAAAACGTCCTTTTTACAACCTTTCGGCTATAAATTCTGGCGTAAAGGAAATTAGAGAGATTATTCAGCAAGTAAAAAGTCAGGGGTTATTCGGCCAACAAAATGCCATTTTATTTATTGATGAGATTCACCGCTTTTCAAAATCACAACAAGACTCTTTATTGGGCGCTGTAGAACAAGGATTACTGACATTAATTGGCGCTACGACAGAAAACCCATCCTTCGAAGTTATCTCCGCATTACTATCCCGTGCACAAGTCTACACCTTACAACCCCATACCAAGGAAGAGTTAGAATCATTACTTGAAAATGCCATACAAAATGACGTGGTATTAAAGCAAAAAAATATTCAATTAAAAGAAACTAACGCACTATTAAGAATCTCCGGTGGTGATGCGCGTAAGTTATTAAATGGACTAGAATTAGTAATATCACAAATCAATACCGAAGAAGTTTTGGTTACAGATGAAATTGTGCAATCCATTATTCAAAATAACCTGCCTAAATACGATAAAAACGGAGAACAACATTACGACATCATTTCTGCTTTTATTAAATCCATACGTGGTTCTGACCCTAATGCTGCGGTGTATTGGTTAGCGCGGATGATTGAAGCTGGCGAAGATCCTAAATTTATAGCGCGTCGACTTTTGATATTGGCAGCGGAAGACATTGGATTAGCAAACCCTAATGCACTTGTTATGGCGAATAATTGCTTTCAAGCAGTTGGAATAATCGGTTACCCAGAGTGCAGAATCATCCTCTCGCAATGCGTATTATACTTGGCAAGTTCACCGAAAGGAAACGCGGCCTACATGGCCATTAATTTAGCGCAAGATTTGGTAAAGAAAACAGGAGACCTTTCTGTACCCATCCCATTAAGAAACGCGCCTACAAAACTGATGAAAGATTTAGGATATGGCAATGAATACAAATATTCACATGACCATCCTGGAAATTTTGCAGCACAAGAATTTATGCCAAAAGAAATATCTGGACATAACTTTTATAAACCAGGCAGCAACAAAAGAGAACAGGAATTAGCCCAAACTATTCAAAACTTATGGCAAGGAAAATACGGTAAATAATTACAGCTTAAGTGTCTTGTCCAGTACATTTTTAATCAATTGACACATGGTTGCTTCAAAATCGGAAACGAAGGAATGGTTGTACCTATTTGCTATTGCTAAACAAATGGTTACCGCTTGATGCCCCAAAGCTTCGGCAAGGGATAAAAGACCTGATGTTTCCATCTCTAAATTCAAAACCTGTTCCCCGTCCCATTCAAAGGTTCTTATTTTAGTTTTAAAATTTTCATCTTTTAGTGGAATTCTAATACTTCTCCCTTGTGGTCCGTAAAATCCATTTGCTGTAATGGTAATACCCTCCTTTCCTAAATCGGATAATAAATTTACTAGGCCCTGGTCTGCCATTGCCATGTAAGGTATTACACTTGGTTTTTCCCAAGCCATATGCGCGTTAAATGCTTTTAACCCATCTTGAATTTTATCCCCAAATGGTATGTCATAAAAATTTGCTACTCCATCCATACCTATGGCGTATTTTGAAATGATGGCTGACCCTACTTCTATCTCTGCCTGTAAAGCTCCACAAGTTCCAATTCTAATTAAATTTAATTGGGTTAAACCACTTTTGACCTTACGGGTAGCCAAATCTATATTTACAGCAGCATCAATTTCTGTCAATACAATATCCATATTATCGCATCCAATACCATGTGAAATCACGGAAATACTTTTGCCTTGATAAACACCAGTAATGGTTGCAAATTCTCTGTGTTGGGTTTCAAAAGTAATGGCATCAAAAAAAGAAGCTACTAATTTCACTCTAGTTTGGTCGCCTACTAAAATAATGGTATTTGCTATATCTTCATTCCCAATATTAAGATGGTATAGTTTGCCAGCATCATTTAAGGTTAATTCAGAGGAAAGTAATTCGGACATAATTATTCAGTTTTTGATTCAAAAAATTCATAAGCATCAATGATATCTAAATAAGTACCGTCGAAACCTGCAGACAATACTTTATCTAAATACCCATTTTCGTCGCCAAAAATAATGTTTTGCCAAGCCTTTTCCCAATAGAACACTTTATAATTGCCTTTCCATTGTTTATTTTCTTCGTACAACCAAGTAGGTGCGTTTTTTTTCTTTTGCCATTCCTCATGCCAATAAAAACGATAATCCTCTGCCTCTCCAATACTCATATAAGCAATCACCAAACGCTTGGCTCCATTTGGTTTTGTTTGTAACCTCACCACCTCCTCTTTCGTCAAAAGCACTTCTTCATTAAAAAACAAATCAAGGATAAACGCATCATAATTTGTGGCATCCAAAGCATCTACAAAACTCTTTTTACTTTCAAAACCACTTGGGTTGATTAAATACAAAAAGTTTTTAGCCATACTTAAATCTGCAATAGCGCCATTGTTTTCATGGTTAATATCCTGTGTAGGAATATTATTTAATTCTCTTTCAGTAGCCGCGAATGAAACATATCCTTTTGCCGAATTCTTTGCGTATGCATCCACCATATTAGCCTCAGTAGAGCAGTAATCTGTGCTCAAAATGGTCACCCCGTTCGCTACTGCCAAGTCTAAATATGTGATTTTTTCATTCGTACTTTCTAGTGGCGAAAGTTTATCGTCTTTTTCGTACCCGTAGAATAAATCTTCTTGGCCTTGTCCATCAATGGCATTTATATAAGCTGCCGCTATCCCCAATGAAACAGATTCCTCTATCGCTAATAAAGGAATACCGTTTTGAGGTATCACCATAAAGCCTGGTGTTTTATCCTTGGCATAATTGGATAAATTAATGACAAAACTGCGCATTTCATCTGCATAATTTAAACTAGGCACTTCCTTTTTATTACACGCAAAACAAAAAAAAAGTAAGCCAAACAGTAAACCATTTATGCCACTTATCTTCACAAAGAAATTATCCATATTTAAAATTAACAATAAAATACTGATATATGTCTGAATAAATATGGGTTTTTCTTAACTTTATCGCCTTATTATTTTAGAATATGAAAATTTCATTCAATTGGCTTAAACAATACATTCAAACAGAATTACCTGTAGAAAGAGTTTGTGAAATATTAACGGATACTGGACTTGAAGTAGAAGGACTTGAAAAAGTGGAATCCATCAAGGGCGGACTGGCTGGATTGGTGATTGGAGAAGTGTTAACCATGGAAAAACATCTAGACGCTGACCGATTGAATATAACAACCGTAAATATTGGCGAAGCTGAAAATTTACAAATTGTATGTGGTGCACCTAATGTTGCTCCTGGACAAAAAGTAGTGGTTGCAACAGTTGGCACAACATTATACCCTTCTCCCACAGAATCCTTTAAAATAAAAAAATCTAAAATTAGAGGCGTAGAATCTTTAGGAATGATTTGTGCGGAAGATGAAATTGGTCTAGGCAAAGGGCATGATGGCATTATGGTACTCCCTGAAGACACAGCAGTAGGACAATTAGCGAAAACATTTTTTAAAGTAGAAGACGACTATTTAATTGAGATTGGGTTGACGCCTAACCGTGCTGATGCAATGGGACATATTGGTGTTGCCAGAGACTTAAAAGCATATTTAAATGTACATGAAAATGAAAATTTAAAAATCAATTTCCCTGCGGTTACAGCTTTAGACTTTACAGGGGAATTTCCGATAAACATTCATCAAAATGACGAATGTCAACGCTATGCTGGTGCCATTTTAAATCAAGTAAAAGTTGCCCCCTCACCTGATTGGCTTCAAAATAAATTAAGAACCATTGGCTTAAGCCCAATCAATAATGTGGTGGATATTACCAATTTTGTTATGCACGAAATGGGACAACCCCTGCATGCATTTGATTTAAAGAAAGTAGGCACAGAAATTAATATTAGGTTTGCTAACCCAAACGAAAAAATAACCACTTTAGATGGTGTAGAAAGAGAATTAAATGAAGCCGATTTAGTTATTGCGAATGAAAAAGAGGCCATGTGCATGGCTGGCGTATTTGGCGGTATTGATTCTGGCGTTTCAGATCAGACGGAAAGTATATTTTTAGAATCTGCTTATTTTCAACCGGTTTCCGTAAGAAAAACAGCCAAACGTCATGGTTTAAACACCGACTCTTCCTTTAGGTTTGAACGTGGTGTAGATCCTAACACTGTAACTACTGCATTGGCTAGAGCAGTATATCTTTTAAAAGAAATTACTGGTGCAAATTTAGTAGAAGCACAAGACAATTATACCAATCCAATCCAAGACTTTAAAGTCAGCTTTAATTTTGGGAGATGTAGAACCTTGATGGGTGCAAATTTATCGAACGAGTCTATTACAAAAATTTTAAATGAATTGGATATAACAATAGATTCTATGACAGGAGATATGGCAGAATTAATTGTGCCTGCTTACCGTGTAGATGTGCAGAGAGAAGCCGACATTGTGGAAGAAGTTTTGAGAATTTATGGCTTTAATAAAATTGAATTACCAGAAAAGTTAAACACTTCAGTTACTTTTTCGACTAAGCCAAACAAAGAGAAAATGTATAATTTGATCGCTGATTTATTAGTAGCAAATGGATACTTTGAAATTATGGCAAATTCACTTTCAGCTGCTAAACATATTGAGCAAGTAAAGAGTGAAGTATTTTCTACCGCAAACAACGTAAACATTCTAAACCCTTTAAGTGTAGAGTTAGATGTCATGCGTCAAACTATGCTTTTTGGTGGACTAGAAAGTATTGCGCATAACCAAAATCGACAAGCCCCTAACCTCAGTCTATTTGAATTTGGTAAGGTTTACGCCAAGCATGAACAAGATTATATAGAAACAGAAAAACTAGCCATTTGGTTAAGTGGAAATGTAAATAAAGAGAATTGGGCGGATGTAAAAAAAGAGCAATCTTTCTTTACTTTAAAAGGTATTGTAGAAAGTATTTTTACTAAACTAGGACTAAATCAACAATTAAAACAACAAAGTATTCATAACGACTTATTCGAAGACGGTATCAGTCTCTTTATTGGAAAAAAGGAAGTTGGCGCTATAGGTTGGGTTAAGGAAAACGTTTTAAAAACCTTTGATGTGAAACAAAGCGTATTTTATGCAGATTTAAATTGGGGGGAAATAGTAGGGCATTATTTTATGAATAAAATAAACTTTAAACCATTGCCTAAAACACAGTTTGTAAGAAGAGATTTTTCTTTACTATTGGATAAGGACATCCGATTTGAACAAATTGAAACAATCGCAAAAAAAGCAGACCGTAAGATTTTAAAAGAAGTTGGACTATTTGATGTTTACGAAGGAAAGAACTTAGAAAAAGGTAAAAAGTCCTATGCGGTTAATTTTATATTCCAAGACCAGGAGGAAACTTTAAAAGATAAAGTGGTAGATAAAATTATGGATAAAATTAGAAAAGGATTAGAAGAGGAATTAAAAGCAGAATTGAGATAAATCGCCATTTAAAAAGCATAAAAAAACTCAAGCTAAATGGCTTGAGTTTTTTTTTATGTCTATTCTTTTTATTCAGCAGGCAGTTCTTGCCTTAATTTCTGTGTCAATTGTCGGTTATAAGTCTCCTGCAGCCAATTTAAATAACTATCCGTTGCCTTGGTGATACATTTGGAGTAATGCTTCAACCTGCGCTCAATATCCTCTTGCAATTCATTCAACAAATTCAACCCATCATATACATCTTCTGAGTTCTCTGCAATCACTTCAAAATGGTTTTCCATGGAAACCTCTACCGCTTCTTTTCCTTTTTTACCCGATTCAATACATTTATCGTATACTGCTTTCATTGAAAACTTTTCAATTTTCTCTGGATGAATTAATTTAGATTTAATGCCTTTCGATAATTCATAGTCAGCCTCAAACAACATGTCATCCTCTTCACTTAGCCTAGACTCTAAAAATCTATCCGGATAATTAAAGGCGTCTTGCCAATCAATATATTCTTGCCAATAACCAAAACGACGAACATTGTTACCAAGGTCAATCACTTGAAAGTGAAATTTATCTTTTAATACACGTGACCCACGACCAATCATTTGGTGATATAAAGTTAATGATCGGGTTGCTCTATTTAAAATAATACTTTCAACAGTCGGTTCATCAAATCCGGTGGTTAGAATACCAACAGAAGTTAAAATAGCCCCCGGTGTAACTTTAAACCATCTTAGTATTTCCTTTCTATCGGTATCACTAAAGGTACTGTCCAAATGTCGTACTTTATATTTATGTTTTTTAAATAAATTATAAACAGATCGAGAGGATTCAATCCCAGAATTAAAAATCAAGGTTTTTTTCCCTACAGCAACTTCTTCATAGGCAAAAAGAAGTTTTTCTTGCATAAAATAATTACTGTAAACTTTATCTGAAGAACTAACCGTAAAATCACCATTAGAACCAATTTTCAATCCATGTAGATTTACATCATAGGTAAATGTTTCTGCATCTGCTAAATATCGACTTTCAATAAGGGATTTAATACTGTGTCCAACAATTAATTCACCATAATTATCATTTAAAGGCAAAGCCCTATTTGAACTTAATGGTGTTGCTGTAACCCCCAAAATATTAATATCAGAAAAGTATTGGAATATTTTTCTAAAGGAATTATTGTGTGCCTCATCAACGATTACCAATCCAATATTACGTACAAAATCGATATCCTCTTGTAAACGATTGTTTAATGTTTCAACCATAGCAGTATATGAGTTGAATTCATCATGGTTTTCAATCGACTTCACAGAAGAGTTAATAACCTTGTTTTTAATACCTAAAGCATTTAATTGCTTAGATGTTTGCACACACAATTCTATCCTGTGTGTTAATATTAATACCTTTTTCTTCTTTTGTTCTATATAGCTTTTTGCTATGTTAGAAAAAATTACGGTTTTACCTCCCCCAGTTGGAAGTTGGTACAATAAATTCGAGTTTTCATTGTTCTCATTTAGTTTTCCAATTATCTTGTCAACTATCTCTCTTTGAAAGGGGTATAACTGTTTTTTGTCGAATAAACTTTGGTCAATCATGTAGTAGGAATGGTAATATTTTTGCAAAAATACCACCTTTTAATTGAAAATCAAATAATATTAAAGCATTATTTGGATTTAGATTTTATTAAAATTTAAGAATAAGGTAATTCAATCTTAATATAAAAAGTGCTTATATTTGTAGGATAATAAAACATAACACAAATGAGCGAAATAGAAAAAGTAAAGTGCTTAATTATAGGTTCAGGTCCAGCAGGATACACCGCAGCGATTTATGCAGCAAGAGCTAATATGTCGCCTGTACTTTACGAAGGATTACAACCAGGAGGTCAACTGACAACTACAAACGAAGTGGAAAATTTCCCAGGATACCCAGATGGTATTACTGGTCCAGAAATGATGATTCAATTAAAAGCCCAAGCAGAACGTTTTGAAACAGATGTTAGAAGTGGTTGGGTAACAAAAGTTGATTTTTCGGGAGACATTCACAAAGTATGGGTAAATGAAACCAAAGAAATTCATGCTGAAACAATCATTATTTCTACTGGTGCGTCTGCAAAATATTTAGGCTTAGAATCAGAACAACATTATTTAAAAATAGGTGGTGGTGTTTCTGCTTGTGCGGTATGTGATGGATTCTTCTATAAAAATCAAGAAACTATTATTGTTGGCGCTGGTGATTCAGCTTGTGAAGAAGCACATTATTTATCTAAATTATGTACCAAGGTTACTATGTTGGTTAGAAAATCAGAGTTTAGAGCTTCAAAAATTATGGCGGAACGTGTTAAAAACACACCAAATATTGAAATTTTATTCAATACCAACACGGTAGAGGTGTTAGGAGACGGAAATGGTGTTACTGGTGCAAAAGTAAAAAATAGTGTAACAGGAGAAGAGCAAGACATTCCTGCAACAGGATTTTTTGTTGCCATTGGACATAAACCAAATACAGATATTTTTAAAGGTCAAATTAATTTAGATGAAGTTGGCTATATTAAATACGAACAAGCTGGTACTTCAAAAACAAACGTACCTGGCGTATTTGTGTCGGGAGATGCTGCAGATAAAACTTACAGACAAGCAATAACTGCTGCTGGAACAGGTTGTATGGCTGCCTTAGATGCAGAGCGTTATTTAGCTGCTAAAGGACATTAAGTCAAACTTTTTAATAAAAAAAAACATCCAATTTATTGGGTGTTTTTTTTTATCCTAAAATTATCGTTTTATAAATTGTAAAATCTTAGATAATGGCTTCCTGATAAAGGTAAAAGCATTGGGTTTAAGGCCATTCATTTGCCAAGCCATCCGGTCTTCTTTATTTGCTTTCAGTCTATTTTTAAAGGATGCATTACTCACACCTCCGGTACGCATCCGTACAATGGTTTGCGGTAAATAAACTGGATTTAAGCCATGTTTGTGTATCATCCGTAACATCAATTCATAATCGGCAGCCGATCTTAAATTAAGCTGGTAAAGACCAAATTCAGTATAGTATTTTTTTCGAATAAAAAAGGTCGGGTGTGGTGGCATCCATCCTTTTAGAAAAGCACCCTTTTGATACGTTTTTGCTTGCCAAGTTCGGGTTACCTTATCCGTATCGTCTGGATCGACATAAACTAAATCTCCATAAACACAGTCAGTTTTTGGATCTTTAAATAAATCGACTACTGCTGACAACACAGAAGAATTTGCATAAAAGTCATCCGCGTTCAAAATACCTATCACTTCCCCACTCGCCATATTAACCCCCTTGTTCATGGCATCATAAATCCCGCTATCTGGCTCCGAAAGTATGGTCGAAATTTGGTCTTTGTATTTTTTGCAAATCTCCAAAGTACCATCTGTAGAATTGCCGTCAATAATAATATATTCTATTGAAGAGATATCTTGCGCTAATACCGATTGGATAGTATCTTCAATGTATTTTTCAGCATTATATGCTACAGTAATAATGGATATTTTAGGCTTCATTTATTTTTCTTTCTCGAACAATTTTAGCAGGGTTTCCCTGATAAATCATATAGGCGTTTAATTCATTTATGGCAACTGATTGCACGCTTAAAACAGCATGACTTTTGCAAGTAACACCTGGACAAACAGTGGACTGTGCACCAATCCAAACGCCATCTTCTAAAATAATTGGTTTTACCATTAAATCAAAAGTTGGTTTTTTGTAGTCATGGTTACCACACAATAACATAGCTCCCTGTGAAATACAAACATTATTTCCAATGCTTACTTCTGCTAAATTATCAATCCACACCTTTTCACCAATCCAGGAATAATTGCCCACTTTTAATTTCCAAGGATATTTTACGGACACCATTTGCTTGATAACCACTCCATGTCCAATTTTTGCACCAAATAACTTTAATACAAATACTTTTAAAGCACTAGAAGGGTTATATTTATTTTGCAAGATGAATGCATTGACAAAGTACCAAAGCAATATCTTCCACTTATTACCGGGTTGATACCAATCATTTTTGAAGGAAGCCAGATCTGTTATCATTTTTCAAAGAGATTTTTGTGCTTTTCTACCAATTTTTCGTCTAAAACCTTTTCTCTAAAATAACTATAGGACTTAATTACCATCTCTGCATGTTCCTTTGGGGATAGATTAACCGCTTTTTCGATCGCTGAAGCATAATTGGCTTCATCAGAAATGTCAACATCCCATCCTACTCCTTTTTCTTCTAATTTATGCCAAGGTGTGTTTTGACTAATAATAACCGGACATCCGTTTGCCCAAGCTTCTACAATGGTATGTCCAAAGTTTTCATGTTTCGTTGGTAAAACCATATAATGCGATCCGGCATAAACTTTTGAAACTTCGGCAGGTGTAACCACTCCCTTGTAATGCATGGAAACAGATTCTGACAAAGGCTTAAATCCACTTTTTAATTCTGCATAATATGCCTTATCCTCAATCAACCCATACATGTTAAATTCAACTTTTTTAGCGGTCTTCAAACTATTTAAAGCTTGAATAATTAAGTGTAAATTTTTCTTTCTGGAAATTCTACTGACAAAAACTAAAACAATTTTATCACTCGGTTTTAAGGCATGAACAGCTGCAAGCGTATAAGTTTGTGCTAGCGGAATATTTTGTGCAATCACTACATTAGCATACCTTCCAAAAACAGATTGAATTTCTTTTTCTTCTTCCGTGGTAGAAGCGTGCCAAGTAATATTTTTATAAAACCCTAAAATTTTTGCTACGGATAAAAAAACCTTTTTCTTGCTTTGTTTAATTTCAAGTGCACCTTTGCCCAACATCCCCCTTGGCGCTAATATTACTTGCTTATTCTCTTTTCTGGCATAGCGTAAAGGGTACAAAGTGAAATTTTTTGAAAACAAGCTATTCAAATATATAATATCTGCATTGACTTCAAATAAATTTGTTTTAATACTTGCATAGGTCATGGCGTACTTATCTAAATACTTAATAAATACACCGTCAATATCATTCCATTGATTTGCTTCTATGTTTGGATAAGGTTTTGTGTCTCCCAAATCATAAGCACTTGTTAAAATGTAAAAGTCAAAGTAACGCTTAAAAGCATTCACCATGTTATTCACCGAACGAATTGGTCCACCAGCTTTATAGCCAGGCGTATACCAATCCACACATATTAATATTTTTTTTTTATCCTTCAATTCCATTTATTGTCATCCAGTGTCCTAAAATTACCAATGGCCAAATTCTTGACCAAGTTACTCTTTTATCATTTTTTAAAAAACGTTTCCATAAATTATCGATTCCGTTAGCTTTAAAGTTAGGATTATTTTTTAATTGATTTAAATTGGTTTCGCAAAACGATTTCAATTCATTTTTCATCCATTTTTCATAGGGTAAAACAAAGCCCATTTTTTTTCGATTATAAATCGATTCTGGCAAATCGTCTATAAATGCATCTACCAATAATTTTTTTGGTGTACTTGGCGATTTAATATCGTCTGGAATTCGCAACACATATTCCACAAATTCATGGTCTAAAAATGGTACCCTTACTTCCAATGCACTAGCCATACTCATCTGGTCTGTATCCCTTAACAAAACATTAGACATATAAGTACGCATTTCAGCGACGGATATTCTACTCAATGCTGGTAAACCCCAACCTGACTTTTGATAACCAATGTGTTCATGTGCAATTTCAAAAGTCCTATTTAATGGCAGTTTATTGGTCTTGATTAAACCACTGATCTGATTATCCATTAATACTTGTCGATAATATTGATACACGTACTCCGTATCAAAATATTCTTGTTTTAATAATTCTTTAATTTTCCCTGAAGCAACATCCCTTTTGATGGCATCATATACATAACCGACTTGCTTTCTGGCATAATTGGGAAAACTCCCTAACCATTTATTTTTTTGGAGGTTAGGAATTTGGTTAAAAATAGAATAGCCTCCAAATAATTCATCCCCTCCTAAGCCCGACAGTGCCATGGATACGCCTGCTTGCTTTGTTTCTTTAGAAACAACATAAGTATTTAAACCGTCGCCGCTTGGGTGATCTAAAAAGCTAAGTGCTTCTGGAATAAGTGATTTAAAATAATCTGCTTCTAATTCAATTTCGTGGTGATTAGTTTTGTATTTCTTGGCTATTTCTTTTGCAAATTTACCTTCAGAAAACTCATCTTCTTTAAAAACAACTGAAAAAGTATCTATCTTCTCCTCTCTTTGTTTTGCCATTAAAGCTACAATAATAGAACTATCAATTCCACCGGATAAAAACGCCCCAAAAGGGACGTCACTCATCAGTCGCTTGTCGACCGCTTCGTTTAGTTTAGTTTGAATTTGTATTATAGTTTCTGTCCTATTCTGTTTAGGAATACCCGGAACTGTTGTTGGGTCCCAATAGGTCTTAATTTCCTCTTTTTCTTCATTGAAAAACATATATTGACCAGGCAATAAGCTATACACATTTTCAATAATAGTATATGGTGCATGTACGGTTTGAAACCTTAAGTAATCCACCAGTCCATTTTTATCTATTTTTTTCTTTATCAATCCTGTACTCAGGATAGATTTTAGGGAAGAGGAAAATATTAACTGTTCTTGGTCTAAACAATAATATAATGGTTTAATGCCTATTCTATCTCTTGCTATAAATAATGATTTGTCCTGTTTATCCCAAATTGCAAAAGCAAACATGCCATTAAATTCATTCACACAAGCCTTTCCCCAAGCCATATAAGCAGCAATCACAACTTCTGTATCCGAATTGGTTTTAAAAGGATAGTCTGGAAGCTTGGCTTTTATTGCTTGATAATTATAAATCTCGCCATTAAATACCAATACATACCTTTCATCATTACTCAAAAATGGTTGATTTGCTCTATCTGAGGTATCGATAATAGATAGTCTTCTATGTCCCAAATGAATAAATTGATCTTGAAAGACGCCTTCGGCATTTGGTCCCCTATGTGCCATGGTATCATTCATTTTTTGAATAATACTAGCCTCATAATCAATTCCCGAAAATTTATAAATTCCGTTTATTCCACACATAACTTATACTCCAATTTCTTTTCTAAAAGCTTCAGAATCTAATAACTTTTGAATGCCTTCTTCTATTGAAATCAAATCTCGATTTAATAAATTTAACATCTTTCTATTATCAGGTTGTCTTCTTTTCATGTCGCCAGAAGGCAACGGCGGTAAATGAATGATTTCCGATTTACTTTTAGTAATTTTTATTATTGTTTTTGCAAGATCAATAATCGTAATTATTTTATCTCCGCCAACATTCACTACGTCGTTTACTATTTTATTTTCATTCAAAGCCTTTATACACATGTCAATATTATCTTCAACATAACAAAAGGTTCTGGTCTGTTTACCGTCACCAAAAACAGTAATTGGTTCATTTTTTAATGCTTGTGAAATAAATTTCGCCATCACAAAGTCCGTCGTTTGATGCGGTCCGTAAGTATTAAAAAACCGGAATATCGTATAATCTAAACCATATTCTTGCTGGTAGGATCGACAAAAAGATTCTCCAACATTTTTTACTACAGCGTAAGGTAATTTAGAGTTTAATGGTGTAGTAGATTCATTCTGAGGAATACTAACTGGCTCTCCATATACTTCAGAGGAACTTGAAAAGAAAAATCTTTTTACGCCAATATTTTTTGAAATATTTAATATGTTTTTTATCCCTTGGATATCTTCTAGCACTTTAACTGGATTTTCCTGTGTTCTTTGTACACCTACTAACGCAGCATAATGAAACACATAATCAAAGCGATTGGCCAACATTATTTCGGACAGTTCCGTTTTTTTATTGACATCTGCTTTAATAAATTTTAAATTGGATTGTGTTAAATCTAATTTTGAGAGTGAACCCGTTGACAAATCATCCACAACGGTAACTTTATTATTTTGATCTTCAATTAATTTTGCAGCTAATGCACTCCCAACATTTCCAGCACCTCCAGTAATTAAAATTTTTCTCATAAAGTTGTGATTCAGGTCTCAAATTTAACCAATTTATTAAGGAATGAAAAGGAATTAAGAAATAATTAACAGCCTTTACTTTTGAGAAAAATTCAACTCAAATGGCATTCGATTTACAATAGATCTACCCAAAGTAATCTCATCTGCATAATGCAATTCTGTTCCTACAGAAACGCCACGTGTCAGCGTGGTGATTTTTACTTTAAACGCACTAATCTTTCGGTATAGATAAAAATTAGTCGTATCCCCTTCCATGGATGTCGGTAAGGCCAAAATAACTTCCTCTACTGTATTCGATTTTAAGCGTTCAGAAAGCAAGGATATATTAAGGTCATTCGGACCAATACCTTCCATTGGGGATATTATCCCCCCTAAAACATGATAAGTCCCAAAATACTGTTCGGTAGACTCTATAGCCATTACATCTCGGATATCCTCGACTACACAAATTATATTTTTATTTCTATTGGGCAACAAACAAATACTACACAACTTGGCATCTGTAATGTTTCCACAAGTTTCACAAGATGAAATATTTGCTTTCAAATGTTGAATAGAGCCTGCAAACTGCTGTAACTCTTCTTCATCTCGCTTTAGTAAGTTTAAAACAAGTCTTAAAGCTGTTTTTTTGCCTATCCCCGGAAGAGACGCAAAATGCTCTACCACTTCCTCTAAATATTTTGAAGGTAAATTCACGGTGCAAAAATACACTTTTTTTTCTACTTTTGTTCTTTAAGAAAACCATTCATGTACGAAGCCTATTTCAAAAAAATCACTTTAAATTTTAAACAAGCAAGCGGCACTTCACGTGGTATATTGACCCAAAAAGATAGTTGGATATTGCATTTATTTCAAAGTGAAAATCCAAATTTAATTGGAAAAGGAGAAGCATCTATCCTTACCTCTCTCTCCCCTGATTGGGACAGTCATTATGAAGAGAAGTTATTGGAAGTAGCAAAAAACATCAACCTTTACCTCCACCGTTTGGATTTACTGAATGCTTTTCCTTCGATTCAATTTGCCATAGAATCGGCACTATTAGATTTGAATAACGGGGCCAAGTTCATTCTTTTCCCTGCCATTTTTGAAGCTCCCGACACAAAAATTCCAATCAACGGATTAATATGGATGGGTTCTGAAAAATTTATGCTGACGCAAATAGCGGAAAAAATTAAAGCGGGATTTACTTGTATTAAAATGAAAATAGGCGCTATCGATTTTGAAAATGAAATAAATATCTTAAAATCAATTAGAGCACAATACCCCCCAAACGAAATTGAACTTAGGGTAGATGCAAATGGTGCTTTTTCTCCCGACACTGCTTTAGACAAGCTAAGAGCACTTAGTGACCTAGCCATTCATTCCATTGAACAACCAATCAAACCAGGCCAAAGGGAAGCAATGGCTGCCCTATGTAAATTGACTCCCCTACCCATTGCATTAGATGAAGAATTGATAGGTATTTATGATAAAAAAGAAAAAGAAACTTTACTTAAAAACATAAAGCCACAATTTATTATTTTAAAACCTAGCCTAATTGGCGGTATGCGTGGTACTGATGAATGGATTGAACTTGCCGATAAATATGAAATTAAATGGTGGATTACCTCAGCCTTGGAAAGTAATATTGGTTTAAATGCGATAGCACAATATACTTTCACTAAAAACAATCCCCTTCCCCAAGGATTAGGTACTGGTAGTTTGTTTACGAACAATCTCCCTCCCTTCCTTCAAGTTAAGAAAGGTCATCTTCATTTAAATCTTGTATGATCATATTGGCCAACTGCGCTCCCACCATACTCCCAATTGCTATGCCCATTCCACCTAATTTTACGGCGACAAATTGATGTAAGCCTACTTTTTTTACAATCGGATTCTTATCTGCGCCAAACGCCATAATTCCGCTCCAATAATAATCGATTTCAAAGGCTTGATTTGGTAATATAATACGCGCCAATTTATCCTTTAAATCAAGTTGAATCTTTTCATTAATGCCAAATTCCGTGGTTGCTTCCCCAGCCTTATCTATGGATCGGCCACCTCCAAAAATTACTCTGTTTTTATAATTCCTAAAATAATAGTAACCTGCATCAAAATGGTAAATCCCCTGAAAAGAAAGTTTTTTTAATGGCTTGGTCACCAAAACTTGGCCTCGACCAGGTGCTATTATTAAGTCTGGCAATATCAGTGAGGTAAATGCATTCGTACAAAAAGCTATTTTTTTAACCAATAATGGAAGTGATGAATGAACCAAGTGAATGCCGTTTTCTGTCCTTTTAATACTTTTCACTGTATAGCCTGTTTTAATTTCTACACCTAACCTTAAAGCAATATTTATTAAGGATTGCATCAATAAACCAGTATTCAAACTGCCCTCTAAATGATTTTCAATTAACATTTTTACGCCACCACCAAATACACTTTTTTTATGAGATACAGAGAAAGCTTTACGCCCTAAAATAGCATTGGTTTTTTCATTTACAGCTGCCATTATATCTAAGTCAACTTGGGCTTCACCAAACAATAACTCGTGACTACCATTTTCCTGATAATCCATATTTTTCTCTCCTAACCTCCCTTTCAACATGGCCAAACCCTCGTAACGCATTTGCATTAAACCAACTACCTCATCTAGGGAATTATGCTGCAAATCATCCACGATTTCTGTAAAGCTTCCTACACAAGCAAATCCAGCATTTTTAGTACTCGCCCCCGTTGGTAACAATCCCCTTTCTAAAATAACGACTTTTAAATTTTTATCTGCCTCTTTAATCGAAATAGCGGTTGACAAACCAACAATACCTGCACCTACAATACCTATGTCGTATGATTGAAAGTGTTCTTTTTCCCAAAATGATAACATGTACCTTTTTTCTGTGAAACTAATCAATTCTATTAACTTGTAATAACAGCCATAAAAAAACCATGTCTTTTACAACATGGTTCATTAAACACAAAAATAAAAAAAATTAACTCTCTACATCAATACTGATCGTATACTCCCCTGAAGTTAACCCTGTTGCACCTGCCACACCAATAATAATAGAATATGGATTCGTTGTTGCATTTAAATACAAATGCTTTTCACCTGTTATAGCATAAGAATTGGACGGTGCTGCTTCACAGCTAACACAAGATGAAATATTTGGTGGAATTGTTTTATCTCCTGCTCCTTTAGAATAAGCATAAATCGCAATATCATCTGAAGAATTTGTCGCATTTAAAAAAATATCAATGGTTGTTTGTTTCGGTATATCTATTTGATAAAACACATGATTCCCCTCAAACCAAGACTTTCCTGGTTCCACAAAACAAGCCATTGAACTGTTCCATGCCCAAGATAAATCACTTAATTTCTCGCCATTAGAAAGGTTCCCTTTAAAGGTTTGGTCTCCATCAGGCAACTCTGTTAATTTACTACCGACATTAGATATAGGTTCCTCTATCACTTCTTCTTCTTCTTCTTTCTTTTTACATGCTGTAAAAGCAATTATTACCACTAGTAAAAGTGAAAATAGTCCTGATTTTTTCATAAAATATTGTTTTAAATTAAGTTGTTTTAGGAATTAAATTGTCCCTGTTTGTGTTACAATTTTAATTAATTACGAGGCTTACAACCAAGTAAAAACAGCCTAATCTTCGCAAAACAGGCAAATTTCATCCATTCGGGTGAGTCTATTTGAGCAAGCTTAACCCAAATTAGTGAGTGTATTTATTATATCATTTGGAGTCCATCCACATTTTTATCAAAATTAACATAGGTTAAAAAATCAACATCACTTACTTTTTCGATAAATTATTAGTTTAAAAGAAACTATATTTGCAAAATATATAATTTAAAAAAAGAACTCAAATGAAAAAATTAATTTTATCAGCTTTCACATTAGCATTACTGGTTTCATCTTGTAATAATAACGGAGAAAAAGTGGACGCTAAAGACGCAGAAAATGTAGAAGTGATTGAAACAGAAAGTACAGTTACGCTTTCAACTATTGATGAAGCAAGTACAATTGAATGGTTCGCCTCTCACTTAGGTGGAGTTGCACCAAGATTTGGTAAAATAGGTATCCAAAGTGCAGAAGTTTTAGTAAACAATGGAGAATTATCTAATGCAACAGTAATCATTGACTTGAATACTTTGACGGTTGAAAATTTTGAAGGAGACGAAGAGCAAACCAACAAATTAACCGGTCACTTAAAAAGTGCTGATTTCTTTAATGTAGAAGTGAATCCAACTGCTAAATTTGAATTGACAAGTATTGCAGACGGTGACGATACTTATAACAGTAAGGTTACAGGAAACTTAACAATCCTTGATTCTACTAAAAGTATTTCTTTCTTAGCTAATATCTCTAGCTCTAATGAAGCTGTTTCTATACAATCTCAAAAATTTGCAATTGATAGAACAAATTGGGGTATGTTATACCACGTAGAAGGTAGTGAAGGTGTACCAACTGATTATTTAATTTCTAATGAAGTTGGATTCATCATCAGTGTAAACGTTAAATAAAATTACCTAGTTTTATATTTTATAAAAAACACGCCCATAAAAAGGCGTGTTTTTTTTGTCTCAAAGTTTTTTTAAATGCTGTAATTTTGGACTTAGGATTACAAAATTATTCTGTTTTTGTTGGCGATACATTCTTCTATCCATACAATGTTTCTTATCTTTAAAAGATCTATTTTAAAATCAAAACTAAATGATTCCAAATTTAAAAATCTACTTACTAGTAACCTTTTGCTTAAGTTTTATTTTTCATGGGCAAGTTTTTGCGCAAACGACAATTCCATTGTATTTAAAAGCAAAGACCATTCAAGTTGAAAAAGCAGAGAAATATAAAGAAGTAGCCATTAAATTAGAAAATGAACTTAGTATCAATGGAAAGATATATCGAATAATTCAATTTAAAACATTGCCTAACCATACCGAAAAATTAGCCCTTAAGAAATTAGGCGTGGAACTGCTTAATTATTTACCAAAAAACAGTTTCTACGCTGCAATTAAAACAAACACTAAAAAAAGCGTACTTAATGCTTTTCATGTCCATAATATTATTTCCATAGCACCAAGCTATAAACTTTCTAAAGAATTATACTTAGATGAAATTGGTTCATGGGCAATAAACAAAAACACCATTAGCTTGAATGGTATTTATTTCAAAGGCATACCTAAAGAATCAGTAATCCGTAAATTAGAAAGCATTGGCGCAACTATTATACAGGTAAATGAAGTAGAAATTGTACAATTTTCTATAAAAAAATCTCAACTACCATTGGTATATAGTTTACCTTCATTTTATTACTTTGAACAAATTGACGCCCCTTCAGAACCTGAGAATTTAGTCGGTGTTACCGATCACCGAAGTAATACTTTGGCTACCGCTTATGAAAATGGTTTGAAATATGACGGAACAGGAGTTACTGTGATGATGCAAGACAACAGTGTATTAAATCAACATATCGACTACCAAGGTCGTTTTTTTAATGGTAATGCTGCCCAAACAGGCGATCATGGAGAGCATGTGGGAGGTATTATTGGCGGCGCAGGAAACCTTGATCCAACTTCAAGAGGTATGGCTTTTGGCGCAGATATACTCGTTTACAATTTTAACAATACCAATTACAACACTGTTCCTAGTCTAGTAACCAATAACGATTTAACAATCACCTCAAAAAGTTATGGTAATGGGCTAAATGCAGGATACACCAGTTTGGCAAGTCAACTTGACCAACAAATAAGGATGATGCCTGCCTTGGTGCATGTTTTTTCTGCTGGAAATTCAAACGGTAGTGGTACTACTGCTGCGGGTAGTCAATGGGTAAATATTACCGGAGGCCATAAAGCAGGGAAAAATGTAATCGCGGTAGGAAATGTTACGGAATCCGACGCAATAGCAAGCTCCAGTAGTCGTGGTCCTAGTGCAGACGGACGAATCAAACCAGATATCTGTGCCGTAGGTACTAATGTGTATTCTACTATAGAACCTAATAATTATGGGAATAAAACAGGCACTTCCATGGCTTGTCCTGGCGTGGCAGGAACATTGGCACAATTATATCAAGCTTATAAGGAATTGAATAGTGGTAACAATCCGCCTTCAGGACTAATTAAAGCCACCGTTTTAAATACAGGAAAAGATTTAGGAAATCCCGGACCAGATTATATTTATGGCTGGGGTAGAATAAATGCCAGAAAGGCATACGAAACAGTTTTTAATAATGCATATATTATAGATAACATCACCAATGGAACAAATGACTTACATACTGTTACGGTACCAAATGGCATTAAACAATTAAAAGTAATGGTTTATTGGACCGATTATGAAGGTTCTGCAAACGCATCTTTGGCATTGGTGAACGATATTAATATGACCATTACAGATCCCACTTCTACGCAGTTATTACCATGGACATTATCCACTACTCTAAATGCTACTGCCTTAAATACACCTGCCGTACCTGGGGTGGATAATCGAAACAATATGGAACAAATTAGTGTTAACAATCCAATACCAGGTGTTTATACGATTGATATTAATGGCTTTTCGATTCCACAAGGACCACAAGAATATTATATTGTATACGAAATGGTTACTGAAGACGTGGTTTTAACTTACCCTATTGGCGGTGAAAGTTTTGACCCTACCAAAAATGAGATTATTAGATGGGATGCACAGGGGGATACTAATCCTTTTAGTATTGACTATTCTGTTGACAATGGTGTTTCATGGACAAATATTGCAAACAGTATCCCTGCGAGTTCCCGTTTTTATACTTGGAATGTTCCGAACGGCATAGCTACTGGGGAAGCTTTAGTAAGAATAACTCGTGGCGGAAACACCAGCGAGTCACACGAAAATTTTTCTATCATAGGTGTACCAACAGGTTTAAATATTGATTGGGTTTGTGCCGATTCAATGCATGTGTCTTGGAATGCAGTTACTGACGCTACTGGTTACGAAGTAAGTTTACTCGGTAATAAATACATGGACTCCATTGGGTTTACTACGAATACTGAATTAACCATTTCAATAAATGCTGGACAAGAAAATTGGTGGAGTGTAAAAGCGCTAGAAGCAAGTACGAATTGTATTGGACGTAGAGCGCTTGCTGTTTATCAAGCCATTGGAGTGGTAAACTGCTTAATTCCAATAGACGCTGCCATTACCAATGACGGTTCTTTTAATGGCACCACTTTTTTAGAGTGCATTGCGCCTAATGGTTATGATTTGTCTATAGAATTATTCAATAACGGTTCCTCTTCCCTTTCTAACATACCCGTCTATTACCAATTAAATAATGGGAGCATCATTTCAGAAAGTTATAACGGAACACTGAATCCAGGTGCCAATGTAACACATACTTTTTTAAATCAAGTAGCTGCATTAAATGGTGCAAATGAACTCGTAATCTGGGTAAATTACGCCAATGATGGAAATGGCTTAAATGATTCTTTATTTTATAATTTCAATTATAGTAATAGCCCTCCAGTCTCTTTGCCATGGTCTGAAGATTTTGAAGACTTTCAGTTGTGTGGAACTGCAAGTAATTGCGAAGAAGAAATTTGTCCAACTATTCATGATTTCATCAATGCAGCAAATGGCATAACAGATGATATTGATTGGAGAACAAATGAAGGAAATACTCCTTCTGCATCTACTGGACCAACAACAGATTTTAATCCAGGAAATAATAGTGGAAAATACCTGTATTTAGAACCTTCCGCAACACCTGTTTGTACAAACAAGGAAGCATACTTAATTAGTCCTTGCTTAAGTATTGAAGCAGCTTCTATTTTAAAATTTGGCTACCATATGTATGGCACCAATATTGGATCTTTACATGTTGATGCATATGTAAATGATAACTGGGTAAATGATATTACACCTGCTATAGCAGGGAATAAAGGAAATCAATGGTTAGTCCAAACGGTAGATTTAAGTGCCTATAATGGGCAGATTATTAACCTTAGATTTAGAGGGATTACTGGAGATGGATTTAGAAGTGACATGGCAATTGATGATATTCAAGTGCTAAGCACCCTGCATACAACTGCCTTTGATTTAGAAAAGGAATTCTCCATCTATCCTAACCCTTCTAATGGAAATTATAACTATTCATACCATGGAGATGAAGCAATTAAAATAAGTATTAGTGATGCAAATGGTAAAGTTATTTATACACAACAGTTATCAGGAACAGAGGCTGGTGCTATTGATATAAGTAATTATGCAAACGGTGTTTATTTCGTTGAAATTCAATCCGACTTAAATAAATCAATCAAAAAAATCATTAAATATTAAGACTGTTTTAAATAAGTATTATTTTAACATTTAATTTAAAAACCTTGGCCTTAAACGACCAAGGTTTTTTACTTTTGAATAAAAAATTATATGAAGACTTTTGGTAGTATTTTCTTATTCACCCTTTTATTGATTAGCTGCAAAAAAAATCAGCCATTCTCCTCCTTAGATATTCAAACAGAAAACATGATAGACTTTGACCAGAAAAACAAAGCGAATATTGCATATAATGAAGGCGAAATAAAGGTGCAACTATTGGGTGACTTTAAAGTAAATAAGAAGGATAGTAAAAGTACTTATACGGTAGAATTAAACCAACCATTTCCTTTAGGTGGATTGCAGATGGATGACGATTGGGTTTTAAAAGGAAACAATAATGATCCAAGTTTTGTGCGAGAATTCATTTCGTATGCATTGTTTCGTCAAATGAGTAAAGAAAATATAGCGCCGGCCTGCACTTATACCAACCTATATGTTAATCACGAATACCAAGGACTTTATCTTTTATTGCAAAAAATAAACGCGGGATTTCTTGACTTGAAAAAATCAGACTCCCTTAGTATGTTATTTAAAAACCCGCCTTTCTTCTCTATGGAATCTACGTCAATAAAAAATGAATTCAACCAAAAGTTTCCAAAAGTTAAAAAGAAAAATTTAAATCCATACTTAAAAAATATCCAGCAAAATATTTTAACCTATAGTAAAGATTCTTTATCCTTATTGGTCCGTAATAATTTTGATTTGGAAAACATAATGGATTGGCACCTGTTAGTGATGTTTACAGAAAATAAAAAAGGATATACCGACCATTTTTATCTGTACAAAGAAAAAAGTGGAAAACCGTTTAAAATTGCTTTGTGGGATTTTGATAAAACTTTTGACAATGGTAAAAACCATAAACTTATTTCTGCTTCAAATTGGGAGAAAAATATTTTATTGAAAAGATTATATGCCGAAGACATATTGGACTACAAATCAAAATTAAAAGCCAGATGGAAAGAATTAAGCGGCCAAGATATATTCCAAGTAGAAGCTATCCAAAATTTAATGGAGCCTATTTTATTAAAACTAACACCTCAAATTGAAAAAAACAACAGCCATTGGCATCTCACAGATTATATTTTACAAGAGGAAATAGAAAAAATTAAATTAAGTATCGAAAGGAGAAGAAATGAAATGAATATATTTTTTAAGTAAAAAAAAAGGAGGACAAATTGTCCTCCTTTTCTCTTATTAGAATTTAACTTAATCAATCAATTCTACACTTCTATTAATAAATTTAGAAAGTGCTTCACCTTTTAACATCCCTTGTGATAACATGGCTAAATCAGCAAGCTGCTTTGCTACTTTCTTTTTATTAGCTCCTTTTTTACTTAACAATGCGGTAATAGCTGGGTGGTTTGCATTTACTGTAAAATTGAACATTTCAGGGAAAGCACCAAACATACCACCGCCACCCATGCGTTGTTGTTCTTGCATTCTTCTCATAAACTCTGGTTGTGTAATAATAACCGGTGCTTCTGTTTCACTCATGTTTTCAAATTGAACCGTGAACTTCTCTTTGTTCACTACTTCTTCAAACAATGGTTTTAATTTTTCTTTTTCTTCATCCGATAATTTAGAAGGCAATTCAACATCTTTTTGAATTAACTTATCTAATGTATCTGAATCTACTCTTGAAAAGCTTACATTCTCTAAAGTGGATTCTAATTTTGCGATAAAATGTGGTGTTAACGGACTGTCAAATAACAATACATCATAACCTCTTTCTGTAGCATTACTAATAAATTGGTGTTGTGCATCCTTACTGTTAGCATATAAAACAACTAACTTTCCATCTTTATCTGTTTGTGCTGCCGCAATTTTTTCTTTGTATTCTTCCACAGTAAAATATTCACCATTGGTATTTTTCAATAAAGTGAATTTTGCTGCTTTTTCTGCAAATTTATCATCCGTTAAAGTACCATACTCTACAAATACTTTTAAATCGTCCCATTTTGCTTCAAAATCTTTTCTGTCCTCATTAAACATTGACTGTAACTTATCCGCTACTTTTTTAGTAATGTGTGAAGCAATTTTTTTCACATTTCCATCACTTTGTAGATAAGAACGAGAAACATTCAATGGAATATCTGGTGAATCAATAACACCATGTAATAAAGTTAAAAACTCAGGTACAATTTGTTCTACTGAATCTGTAATAAAAACTTGGTTAGAATACAATTGAATCTTGTTCTTTTGAATTTCAACGTTTTCTTGAATTTTTGGGAAATACAATACCCCAGTTAAATGAAAAGGATAGTCCACATTTAAATGAATGTGAAACAATGGTTCATCAAAACTAGCTGGATACAATTCTCTATAAAAAGCTTTGTAGTCTTCCTCTGTCAAATCTGCAGGCGCCTTTACCCATAAAGGTTTTGTATTATTAATGACATTTGGTTCTGTAACTTCAATTTGCTTTACTTTACCTTCTTCGTCTTTTTCCCCTTTTGGATCATCAATTTTTTCTGTTTTTTCACCAAATACAATTTCAACTGGTAAAAATTTACAGTATTTATTTAATAAAGTAGATATTCTAGCTTCTTCCAAAAACTCTAAAGAGTCTTCTGCAATGTGCATCACTATTTCTGCACCTCTATCTTTTTTATCTATTGGCGTAATGGTATATTCTGGTGTACCATCACTCTCCCACATAACTGCTTGCGCACCTTCCTTATAGGATAATGTTTTAATTTGAACCTTTTCAGCCACCATAAAAGCAGAGTAAAAACCTAAACCAAAGTGTCCTATAATTTGTTCTGCTCCTTCTTTACCTTCGTATTTTTTTACAAATTCCTCTGCGCCTGAAAAAGCAATTTGGTTGATGTATTTTTCAAGATCATCCTCTGTTAAACCAATCCCTCTATCTTTTACAGTTAAAGTCTTTGCTGCTTTGTCGATTGAAATTTCTATTCTAGTATCTCCAAGATCTCCCTTTACTTCTCCCGCTACACTTAATACTTTTAATTTTGAAGTCGAATCCACTGCATTCGAAACCAATTCTCTTAAAAAGATTTCATGATCGCTATATAAAAAGCGTTTGATTAATGGAAATATATTTTCCGTTTGTACGTTAATTGTTCCTTTTGTTGCCATGTCTAAAATTATATTTTAATAACAATACAGCTTGTTCAAAGTTTGTACCATTTGCAGATTAACTGACAAATTGACTGACACTAGTATTGTTGAGGTAAGTTTTGGCATTATTCATTCAATTAAAGCCATAATGAAACTACAAGTAACTTATTTTCGTACTTTTAAGTGATGTCTATTTTATGGTATAAAAAAATATGCTGGCGGTTTTCGTTTTTGCTACTCCTATCACTAATCCCTTTGGTAGGTATGGCGCAAAGAAAAACTGAATTTGCAATCGGATTAATCCCTGGCGCAAACAGTAGTATTTTATCTTTTGCTATCGTCACTAGAAATGGGGAAACCTTTACTGGAACCCAACTCATCACAGAGCAGCAATTCATGTATTTTATTCTTGGCTACTGGCCTTGTAGAGCAAATCCAAAAAAAGAAGACTTGATGAAAAAAAATGAAGTCCCTAATTTTGCACTGAGTTACGACAGATACGATAAGGTAAATGGCTTTTATAATCCACCGATTCATGAATTATGGAAAATAAAATATCCCGAACATCCTATTAGAAGAGATTTAGGTATCGGTTGGAGTTTAGGAAAGTATAACCCTTCTCCTAAACAGGCAGAATTCTTATATGAACATTATGGCGTATTACATATAAATACTCATTATTTTGTTGGTGAAAAACTCTTTCAAATATTAAAAGATGTACAAGACCCTGAATGGGTTTCAGCTTATCAAGGACTCGTCGAATAAATGGAATATGTCGGTATAAACCAGTCGTTTTATACACTTAAATCATGGTTTAACCCATAGTGCCAAAAATTGACTAGGCATAGCCATTTGTTCCAACAATTAAATTAGTATTTTTGTAGTCAACTTTAAAGCAACGTGAGTAAAAGTACCAATCCCAATACAAAACAAATAGAAAATTTGATTGCGATTAAAAAGAATCGACAGTCCACACAATCTATTAAAATCTTGAGTAAATCCATCATTGAAGGAAATATTCAAGCATTAAGCGAATCTATTACTTTATTAGAATCCACTAAAAATTCCGACCAAAAATTAGCACAAGGCATTATACAAACCTGTTTACCACATGCCGGTAATTCTATTAGAATTGGAATAACAGGTGTACCTGGGGTAGGAAAAAGTACCTTTATTGAACAGTTTGGATTAAGTTTAATTGAAAAAGGACACCAAGTCGCCGTTTTAGCCATTGACCCAAGTAGTGAAAAAACCAAAGGGAGTATATTGGGTGACAAAACTAGAATGAATGAATTGGCCGTCCATCCAAAAGCTTTTATACGGCCCAGTGCAAATGCAGGGTCCTTAGGTGGTGTGGCTAGAAAAACCAGAGAAAGCATTATATTATGCGAAGCAAGTGGTTTTGATATCATCCTTGTGGAAACTGTTGGCGTAGGTCAATCCGAAATTGCAGTACATTCTATGACTGACTTTTTTTTATTGCTCATGTTAGCGGGAGCTGGTGATGAATTACAAGGTATTAAGAGAGGAATCATGGAAATGGCTGACTCTATTTTAATCACCAAAGCGGATGGCGAAAATGTAAAACATGCCAATTTAGCGCGACTGGAATATAAAAATGCACTACATTTATTTCCCCTTACAGCAAACTTATGGACACCAAAAGTGGAAACCATAAGTGCTTTAGAAAAACACGGCATTGAAAAAGCAATTAAAATTATCAATGATTTTAAGGCACACACCAAAAAAAATGGCCATTTTGCCGAAAAAAGAAGCCAACAACAAAAATATTGGATGAGCGAGACTTTAAAAGAAATGATTCTCAAAAATGCTTATGCTAAACCTAATTTTAATACCTTAAAAACTGACATGGAAGCTAAAATTCTAAAAGGAGAAATAAGCTCTTTTCATGCCGCAGAACAAATTTATAAAAACCTATACCCAAATGAGTGAATTACAAATGGCTTTAAAAGCTGACCAATCTTTTATTGAATTGAATAAATTACTACAAGTAATGAAAATTGCCCAGACTGGTGGTCATGCAAAAATTATGATTCAAAACGAGGAAGTAAAAGTGAATGGACAAACCGAAACCAGAGTTAGAAATAAAATTAAAAAAGGAGACTTAGTACAAGTAAATAATTCTTCAATCCTAGTGCAATAATTCTGCTCCAGTTAGAAATTCAAATGAAACCAATACTGTTATTCTTTTTTACAGTCCTTTTATATACTAATGTTCATAGTACCCACTTCTCAGGAGGACTAATCAGTTATGAACCTACAGATCAAACTAATGAATATATTTTCACATTGGTGAATTATTATGATTGTACAACTGGTGATCCAAATTTTTTATATCCAAATTCTTTAGAATTGAAACTAATTAATACTTGCGATCAATCTTTCATTAATATCACATTACCTGTTATTTCAAATACCGAAGTCACTGCACTATGCGATAGTTCTTTATATTTTTCAAACTGTGGTTTAGGATCAATTGCGGGGATAAGAAAGGCAATTTTTAGTGTAACTTACACACTTCCATCCACATGTAATGAATGGAAACTTCATCATACCCTTTACGCAAGTTACAGAAATAATCCCGACAACCTCAACACAACTCCTTATTCTTTAATGACGACGCTTAATAATTTAGATTTCCCTAATAATTCTTCTCCAGTTAGAAATTCAAATTTCCCTATTGTTAACCTTTGTACTGGGCAAAATAGTACACTTTCATTATTTGTAAATGATCCAGACAGAGATTCATTAAATTTTAAACTAACAAGCGCTTTGGACAGTTATTTGGGTTCTGGTCAATATTCGCCTGGGTATTCAGGTACAAATCCAATCAACGGAATTAGCATTGATGCCTTAACTGGTGAATTAAATTTCCAAGGTGCCTTTGCTGGAAAATATACAATTGCAATAGAAATTGAAGAGTTTTCAAATAATGGCATTTCAATAGGGACTTCACTTTTAGAGTTTCAAATTATTTTAGAAAATTGTAGCAACAACCAACCACAAATCGGAAATGTACAAAACTTCAACAACTTAGGCACCAATACCACTCATATTGGAAATCACTTCGAGGCGTGTACAGGAGACCAGTTTTGTTTCGATATTGTGGTAAATGATCTAAATACGTCAGATAGTATCTATTTATCCTCAGATGTTGATAGTATTTTTCCGGGAACTACATTTTCACAAACTGGATTTAATCCCGCTACTGCAAGCGTCTGTTGGAATTACGACCGAGACTATAGTAGCGCAATTTTTTCCATTTCTGCCAACGACGGCGCTTGTCCAATGCTTCCTGAAGTCAGTCGTGCCTTTCATATTAAATTACCGCATTCAGCTGAAATTCTGTACGATACATTATATTTATGTGACACTACCACCGCCTTTTTGTTGAGTAATTACCACTCTCCAATTTATTGGTACGATTTAAATGGTAATTTACTTAATGTGGGTACGGATATAAGCTGTAATCCTTGTAATACTGCATCACTTAAGTTTACCCAAGACACTACCATTATTGGCTCCTATTTAACGAGTGGAAATTGCTTTACACCCGACACTGTCTTTATTAAGACCAGCTTCATTCAGGTAGATTTATTACCTGATACTATTCTATTTTGTGTTGGAGATACCATTACCATTCATTCTCCCTATCCTCAATATACAAATGTTTGGAATGATAACATTTACGCAGACTCTCTTGTAGTCGATTATATTTCTGAAGGTTATGTGTCATTAGAAGTGAATTTTAGCGGAAACTGTTCCGTAACAGATTGGGTATTTGCCAACCCTATTTCTAGTAGTGACTTATTAATCGACACATTGATCCATTGTGGGGCCAACCCTAATATTGCCATTGCCCCAAACAATACAAGTTGGTACGATTTAGGTGGAAACTTATTAGATATCGGCATGGATGTCAGCTGTAACCCTTGTGGCAATCCAGCGTTTTTGTTCACGAACGACACCATGGTTATCAAACCCATCAATCAAGCATGTCCGGAGTTTGACACATTGTATATTCAACCTAACGCATCAATTGATAATTCCTTTTCCGATACGATCTTCTTCTGTGATGAAGACACAGTTCAACTCGTTAATCCATTTCCTAATTATAACAGTCTATGGCATACTGGTTCAAATAACGATACCATATTCATTCATACCGACAGTACTCAAAATGGATTTTTAAACATTTATATCAGTAATGCCATCTGTGATACCAAAAAATTTCTGCTCTTTTCTCAGGTGACAGAAGCCACCATTACCCCTTCCGCTTTCGGATTATCCACTGGCAACTTCACAAATTATCAGTGGATTTTTAACGATACAAATATTGTAAGTGCAAATGCTATAAGCCATTTTCCACAATTCAACGGAAATTATCAAGTTTACGTAGTGGATAGCATTGGGTGTACTGATACTTCTGATATACATCATCAACACAGCTCAAGTTGATAATTACAAGGTATCTAAATATATTCAAAGGGTGAACAATGAAATTATCGTAAAGGATGCACCAGTTAATGCTACCCTAATGTGGTACAACATGAGTGGTAAACTCGTTGACAAAAGGCTGATTTCTGACACAAAAGTTGTTATTCAATTACCCAAATCAAAACAAATTTACATTGCAAAACTTATTTCAGCAGCTGGTGAAATCTTAGAAATAAAAAAGCTTTGAGCTAAACTGTAAGTTTAAAAAAAAATATAAAGTAAGTAGTGTTGATTGAGTCCATACAGCTCATGGTCTATAATTCTTATTTCATTAATTTTCTTATATTTATAGCAGATAAATTAATTTTATGTTGAAATCGATTCTCTATACACTCATTACATTTTTCACATTCACATTGCATGCTTCACACGTTGCTGGTGGTAATATTTCATACAAAGCCACTAATAATCCTAATGAAGTAGAATTTACACTAACATTTTACAGAGACTGTTCAGGAGTTTCATCACAAAACAGTTATGCTCTAACTATTCATAATGGTTGTACTGGTCTTGATTCATTTGTAATTGTAAATAATTTCATGGAGGAAGACATCTCTCAATTTTGTCCAGCAGCTGCTTCTATATCACCTTGTAATGGAGGGAATATTGGCTCTGGATTTATAAAAACAGTATTTAAAGGCACACATCAATTCAACAGCTTTTGTGACGATTGGGTATTTAGTTTGGGAATATGTAACAGAAACCCTTCTGCCAACCTTTTGGGTAATCCTTGTTTTTACATAGAAACAACCATGGATAATTTAAATTTCCCAAATAATTCCTCTCCGTTTGTCACAGATATCTTTCATATTCCAACATATACATTAGGGTCTACTGCCCATTTATCAAATTACATAGTAGATCAAGATCAAGATTCACTTCGGTTTAGTTTGGTAGCTGCATTAGAATTTTCTGGTGATTCAGTTGATTATGTTTCACCTTACTCTGGAACTTCTCCCATCACCAACATCAGTATTGACCCCGCAACAGGTCAATTGAGTTTTCCATATTCCATGTCGGGAAACTATACGATAGCGGTCTTAGTTGAGGAGTTTTCTGAATTGGGTCAATTAAAAGGTACTTTTATCAACGATTACATTATTTCATTAGATGATCAAATGGTTAATGCTCCCCCATCATTTGGGAATATCTCTAATTTCAATAATTTTGGTACCAATGCAAGTTTTGGTAATAATGAACTCACCCTCGGTGTAGGCGATCAATTTTGCTTTGATGTTCAAATGACCGATACAGATGCCAATGATTCTATTTCCATTACTTCTGATATACAAACTGTTTTGCCCAATTCAACCATCACATACAGTGGGTCAAACCCAACAACTGCAACAGTCTGTTGGAATTTTCAACCCAATTATATGAGCAATGCTTTTTCAATTAAAGCAACCGATAATGCATGCCCCTATTTAGGTTCTAATTCTCAGACTTATTTGTTGAATATGCCGCCTGCTACTTCTAACATCATTGGCAGCAATTTATCTTATTCCACCACCAACAATCCCAATGAAATAGCGTTCACCCTTAATATACTCGCTGATTGTAATGCCTTTTATTTTGAAAGTGATATGCAAATAAACATTCAAAACAACTGTGGTTTTTCTGACACTTCCATTGTGTTATTTATTGATTCCGAAGCTGAGATATCACCATTATGTCCGGCTGAAATCAATAATTCTTCTTGCAATGGAGGCACACTTCCTTTTGGCTATAAAAAATTCACCTATAAAGGAATTCATCAATTGGCTGGAAATTGTAGTGATTGGAATTTTAATTTCACTTACAGCAACCGTGGTGTAGCTAATAACTTACAATCAAGTGATGCAGTTTACGTTGAATCTACGCTGAACAATAGCCTTCCGAGCACAAACTCATCTCCTTATTTAAGCGATTTATTTGAAATTCCTTTTTTAATTAATGGCCAAACTATGAATTTATCAAACTTCATTATTGATCCCGACCAGGATTCCTTAAAGTTCAGTTTAGTTTCAGCATTAAACAGCCAAGGAGCTGCTGTTACGTATTCAAATGGGTATTCAGGAACAAATCCAATGCCCGGAATTAGTATGGATGAATCTACAGGTCAATTAACTATTTCAAATGCAGTTGAAGGTAAATATAGTATCACCGTCTTGGTCGAAGAATTTTCGAACCAAGGAGATTTGAAAGGAACTTTTATGCATGATTTTATCCTACAGGTAGTGAGTAACTCAAATTCAGCACCAAGCATAAGTCCAATTGTCAACTTTAATAATTACGAAACTTTTGCATCATTCAATGATTATAATATTCAATTAGTGAATGGTGAACAATTTTGTTTTGATTTAACTTTTACGGATGTAAATTCTGCTGACAATATCAACGTTGAAACTGATATTCTTGAAGCATTGCCGAATGCCACTATTACTGCTTCGGGAAACAATCCTTATACGGCAACAATTTGTTGGGCATTTGAACCAGGATTAAAAAATGTATTCTTTTCTATTAAAGCAAAAGACAATGCTTGTCCAATTGTGGGGGCAAATTCTCAAACAATTCATATCAGTCCTGGAGATTTTGTACCCAGTAATCTAGCACTAGCTGAATCAATTGCTAATTCAACTAAAATATATAAAGTTGCCGACAAAATTCATATCGAATCGAGTTTAACATATGGTACAGTGCAGGTGTATGACATGACAGGGAAATTGTTAATTAATAAAAAAATCAATGGACAGCAAGCCCAAATTAATCTTACTTTTCCGACACAGATTTTTATCGTTAAGTTATTTGATGCAAATGGCAGTTTAATTAAAACTCAAAAATTATAAAATACATAGTCTGCCAATCGTTTTAATGTTTATTTATTATGAAAAGACGGTATTTAATACCGTCTTTTTTTTAATTTTACACAAACCCAAAGTATAATTAATAAATGGACTTTAAGGAAGAAAAATACCAAGCTCAACTCAGGGCCATAGTAAATGCGACTGAAGCTAGTGGCGATCGTCCACTTTCTCTTTCTGAATTAAAAGAGTTGGCCAATTCCATGGGACTAAGCGATAAGGAATGGGAACAATTATTAGAAGAAGGTAACCGTTTATTAGCACTCGCTAAAAATCATTTAAAAGCCCGAAATTATACAGATGCAGTTACCGCTGCAGATGAAGCAACCGCCATAAACCCTTATTTAAAAGATGGCAATGCGGTATTAGCACAAGCTTACTTAATGCAATGGCTTGATGACCAAGATTTGGTTAAAATGCAAAAAGCGGAATACTATGCGCGCAAAGAATTAAAAGTAGATGCACACGATACACAAGCATTAAACGTCCTAAGTACGGTACAGAATAAAAAAAGAATCTTAGGAAAAGATGGAAAGTTGAAAAAATACTTATTTATTGGCCTAGGTGTAATATCCCTACTTATTTTAATCAGCTATTTTTCAATCAGTGGAAACAGCAGTAAGGGAACAGCATTCAAGCTTATTGAATTAGAAGAAGAGGTAAATGCAAAATATGAATTAATTCAAACTGCTACAGAAAGAAGAAATAATTTAGTGCCGGAGTTATTAAAAGCTGTTCAATCTAATGATAATAATAGAGCCATTATTAATGAAATTGAAAATCTACAAAAACAAATTAGTTCAGCAAATGCTACAGAAATAATTCCATTAGAAATGGCATTAGAAAAAAAAATAAACGAAGCCAAAGGCTTAGTGAGTACCAATGATAGTAAGTCGAGTTTAATTATTAGCATAGAAGGAGCCGAAAATAGAATCTCTTTCGCAAGAAGTGCTTATAATGAAGCGGTAAAAAACTACAACGTACTTGTGAAACAAAATCAAGCTGACTTTCCACAATTTGAAACAAAACCATATTATCCATAAATGAAAAGTTTAAAGTTAAGTTTTCTTATTTTATGCTTACAAATTGGCTTGTCCAGCAAGTGTGCTGCAACAGCTATCATGGCAAATGCAACCGTTGCGGCCATGCATCAAAACAATTCATCTTATGGTTCTAGCGCTATACAAGATATACCTAACAATAGGGAAACTAATGACATTTGGGTAAGCAACCCTGACCATATTATCAGTGAGCAATCGGTGATTAAAATTGATACTAAATTAAAAGAAATAGAAAATAAAACAGGATATGAGATTGGGGTAGTATTACTACAATCTATCCAGCAACAAAATGCATTCGATTTTGGGCTATCTTTATTTAATGAATGGGGCATTGGAAAACAGGACAAGAATAATGGTTTGTTAATACAAGTAGTCCTATCTCCAAGTTCACTCACCTTTATAACTGGTAAAGGTACCGAACTTGTTTTGTCAGATGCCGCTACCTATGCAATTGGTGAAGACTATATAAAACCCGAATTTAGAAATAACAATTACGCCAATGGAATACTAAATGGATTAAATCAAATTGAAACCATATTTGAAGGAAATGATCTCCCTACAAACCAATCCATAGCCTATCAAGATTATACCAATTCAACTTTATCTTGGTATGAACGGTATCCATTTTTATTAATTTATGCGATTGTCTGTTTGATTTTTTTTGCGATTTATATACTTACACTTCTAATTACCATACTTACCATCCAAGACCTTCACCGCAGGTACTACATTCTAAAAGTCTTTAATCTACTTATTTTTCCAATTTTAATGCCTTTGCCCTTTGCCTTGCTTTATTACTTGAATAAGTATTTAATGAATAACTGGCGAAACACCATTCGTTTTTATGATAAAACAGGAGAAATAATGCACAAACTATCAGAAGAAGAAGAAGATAAATATCTTTCTGATGGACAGATAACGGAAGAACGTATCAAATCAATCGACTATGATGTGTGGATAACTGCCAATAGAGACGGAATATGGGTATTGGGCTATAAAGATTGGATAAACAAATATAAAAAATGTCCAAAATGTAAACACCAAACTTATTATAAGGCATACGATAAAACCATTCGTCCTGCTACTTATTCTAGCCATGGTACTGGTCAAAAAAAATATTATTGTGAGAATTGCCAACACCAAAAAATAATTAATTACAACATACCAAGACTAACACGTGCAAACAATAGAGGATTTAGTGGTGGTGGTTCTTCAAGCGGGGGATCTTCTTGGGGAGGTGGTTCTTCAAGTGGCGGTGGTTCTTCAAGTGGTTGGTAAATAAAAACATAAAAATGGAAAAAAAACCTTTAATATTAATTACAAATGATGATGGCATTACTGCCAAGGGGATTAAAAATTTAGTGGAGGCCATGCGCCCGCTTGGGACATTGGTAGTAGTTGCCCCTGACAAACCACAAAGTGGTATGGGACATGCCATTACTATTCATGATCCAATCCGTCTTAAAAAATCGAATCAATTTGAAGGTGTAGAAGCTTATACATGCAGTGGTACTCCTGTAGATTGTGTAAAAATTGCCTTATACGAAATTTTAAAAGAAAGACCAGCTCTAATTGTATCAGGCGTAAATCATGGCTCGAATGCGGCAACCAACATTTTATACTCCGGTACCATGTCTGCCGCAGTGGAAGGTGCAATAGAAGATATTCCTTCCGTTGGTTTTTCATTATTAGATTTTGATGCAAACGCAGATTTTGCTGCAGCAGCTCATTATGCACATAAAATAGCCAAAGAAGTTTTAAAGCATTCCTTGCCTAAAAATACTTGCTTGAATGTCAACATCCCAAAAGGAGAATTGACAGCTGTTAAAGGAACTAAAATATGCCGACAAGGTAAAGCATTTTGGGACGACCAGTTTGTAAAAAGACAGGATCCATTTGGAAATGATTACTATTGGATTTCTGGTGAGTTTAGCGTTACCGATCATGGCGAAGATACGGATATGTGGGCCTTAGATCATAATTATGTCTCCATTGTTCCTACACAGTTCGATATGACCGCCTTTGGTCTTATCAGTCAATTAAATGAATGGGATTTATAATTTTAATTAAATTTGTATATGAGCATTAGTCAAAAATTAGCAAAATACGATAAAGCTTCCATTGGAATAATAGTGGCTTTAATTCTTTTAATCCTTGGATTTTTATTGTCTTATTTTGTAAAAGGATACACCACTAACATTCCACTTTCAAGGTATACTAGGTATTTATTTACAGGATCACCTGACAGAATGGACATCTTAATTTTTAGCCTATTACCAAATATGCTTTTATTTTATTTTGTGAATTTTCAATGGAGAATGTACGAATTTGTAAAAGGTCTTGTTGCGGTAAGTGTTATTTTCTGTCTGATTATTGTATTTCTTTCGCTTTAGATTTGGGTACCCAAAACAACAATACAATACCTAATACAAAGAAGACAACTAACGCCAAAATAGACTTTCTCATGTCTCCAGAAGAAGACTCTACAAACCCAAATATTACCATACCAATAATAATCCCAATTTTTTCAGTGATGTCGTAAAAACTAAAGAAGGAAGCAGTATCCGTTGTTTCTGGTAAAAACTTTGAATAGGTAGAACGCCCTAAAGATTGTGTTCCGCCCATCACAAAACCTACAATACCGGCTAAAATATAGAAAGGCGTAGGACTGTAAACAAAGAAATAAGCATAAAGACAAGCCAATACCCATACAATCAAAGCAATCATTAAAGTTTTAATATTACCAATTTTATTGGATAAAAAACTAAATACATAAGCGCCTAATATAGCCACAAACTGAATAATTAAGACCGCAATAATTAACCCTGCAGTATTATCATCCCCTTGAAAAACTTCTTTTTTTGCGAATAATACTGCCATCAACATAATGGTTTGTACTCCCATACTAAACATAAAAAAGGAATATAAATACCTTTTAAGTTGCGTATTTTGCTTGATGACTTCCCAAACCTTTTTTAACTCCTTAAAACCATTCCCCATTATTTGCTTGGTAACTTTGTGTCCTGTTTTAGTACTCGGAATATAAGCATAAGTGATATGAGAAAAACCAATCCACCAAATACCAGCAACAACAAACGCGAACTTGGCTGAAATAAGCGGTTCTCCCCCTCCTACTGCTCCCATCAAATACAATAGGGCCACCAACATAATGGAAGACCCAAAATACCCCATTGCAAATCCCCTTGCAGAAATTTTATCGTGGTCTTTCGGCTCCGCAATTTCTGGTAAATAAGCATTGTAAAAAACCAGACTATTCCAAAAACCAATACTGGCGATAAAAATGGAAACCATACTCAATTCTAATCTATTTACATCAAAAAAGTACAAAGAAGCAGTAGCAAGTGCTCCTAAATAACAAAAGAAACGCAAGAAGGATTTTTTGGAACCTGCATAATCTGCAATCCCAGAAAGAATGGGAGAAAGCAATGAAACAACCACAAAAGAGGCAGCTATTACATAGGAATACAAAACTGTATTTTTAATACTCACACCAAAAAACATGACCATATCATGGTTCTCCCCTGTTCCAATGTCATGGGTTACTGTTTCGTAAAAAATAGGAAAAATGGTGGTAGAAATAACTAAAGGGTAAATAGAATTTGCCCAATCGTAAAATGTCCAAGCTCTTATTATTTTCTTATTTCCTTTTTCCATAATTCACTTATTATATTCAAATATGCATAAAAAAAAGGGAGAATTTACATTCTCCCTTTTTTTTATAAATGGTCTTTTAATTATTTTGTGATTTCAAAAGTCACCCTTCTATTTTTTGCTTTCCCAATTTCTGATCCAGAATCATTCGCTGGCATTTCAGCACCTTTTTGTTCAATAGTCAAACGCTCAGTTGCAATACCATTTTTAGATAAATAACTCGTAATCGCTTCTGCTCTTTTCACATCAATTCCAGTTGCTTTCTCATCTGTTGCTTCATCTTCATCCATATGAACAATTAATTTCATTTTCATGTCCGTTTTTGACTTCATCACATTTAAAATGTTTTCCAAGTGTTCTTTTGCGTTTAATCCTAAACTCGCTGAATTATATCCAAAGTACACTGTAGTATATTTTACAATTTGCATTTCAGTCATACCTTCAGGGTTTACAGCACTAACTGCATAAACTAAAGATGTTTTTTCTTTGGTATCCGTTTTACATTTACAGTCACTTTCTTCGTCAATTAATTCTACAGAAACATTATCTAAGAAATAATAAGCTCTAATGGTTTGTGGTCCGGTAAACTCACTTGGCTTTTTCATTCTCTCACTTTTGGTATCTCCATTACTTTTAAAATTACCAATAGTCAAAAACTTTTCACCGCCATCTGCAATATAAGTACCACAAATTTCTTCCCAGCCAAACATAGCGTTAAAAATAGGGTTTTCAACATGCATCACATGCGAAGGTCCAATAATGCTTTTATCTTCACTAATATTGTATTGTTTTTTTGAAAAGTTTGCAGCTATATTATTAGCACCATATTTAGAACTTTCCGCTAAGGAGACATAAAACTTTACACAATATTTTTGCCCTTTTCTCATGGGTAATTTTAATTTGGTAGAAACATAAGAACGTGGTTCTTTATCCCCGTAACTAAATGCATTAAACCCAACATAAGCTGAACCTTCTTCTGCATCTTCGTTTCCATTCATATTTTTTGGCACACCAAGTTTGTCTTTATTAATAGAACTGTATAGATCAGCAGCAGTTTTAGTAGGTGAAATCCAACCGGCAGTCAAATCAATAGAACCACCTTTCTTAATCTTACCTGTCACATCTTCAAAAGATCCATTTTCAATTAAATCTGAAGCCGACTGCCCCATTGTGTTCATCAAAAGCCCAAGGCTTAAGCATGTCATTAATATTTTTTTCATTTTCATATAAACTGATTTAAGTCAATTTGCATCAAAAATACAATAAGTCCTCGATTTTCAAAAGAATTCCGCACCTTTTTTACGCCTTTGAAAAACAATTTCACCTGCATTGTACATTTTAAGCAAAATGAGTATTTTTAAATTACGTTAATTTGAATTACATATATCGTTCCAAAAATCACCGCAACCTTAGTCTAACTATGCAATAGCCTAACTTTCAGACAGATAGTTTTAACCAAAAAAAAGACGATTCTAATGAATCGTCTTTAGTACTATCGTTAAAGTATCTTAAAGAGAATTAACTTGCTTCGTTAATTTTGATTTTAAGTTACTCGCTTTTTTCTTGTGAATGATATTTCTTTTTGCAAGCTTATCTAGCATTGCAACAACCTTAGGAAGCATTTCTGTCGCTTCTTTCTTGTCAGTACTAGCTCTTAAAACTCTTACTGCATTTCTTGTTGTTTTGTGCACAAACTTATTTCTCAATCGCTTTGCGTTGTTAGATCTAATTCTTTTAAGTGCTGACTTATGATTTGCCATAATTCTATTCTATTATTTATCTACTTTTTAATACTATATATTGAAGTAAAATTAAGTAGCCCATAGGAGAATCGAACTCCTGTTTCCAGGATGAAAACCTGGCGTCCTAACCACTAGACGAATGGGCCATAAAAAATGGTACTTCAATTGTAGCCCATAGGAGAATCGAACTCCTGTTTCCAGGATGAAAACCTGGCGTCCTAACCACTAGACGAATGGGCCAATAAATTAATTCCTTTTCTAAAAGGAGTGCAAATATAATTCTATTTTTTTTCTCCGCAAATTTTTATTGAACTTTTAACTAATTATTTTTGAGTCGGACTGAAATTTAAACCCTAAACGCTTACCAGTTTTCAGTTTACTGTCATTACTTAAGGTTTGCATTTGCTGTACAGAAACAGAACTAACAGCTTGATATGGTGGTGTCAATAAATCAAATTCAATAGCATACGCAGCTACTTTTAGAATCACATCAAGCATTACCTCCTTGTTAATAACTTGATTTAAAAAATCTCGATAAGCGAACTCTAAATGTCCTTTTCCTTCAATAATAAAGTGATTTTCTTTATTAATGAATAGTCTTGCGATTAAATATCCCGCATCATTAAACCTATTTAGTTCATATGAATCTGCCAAAAAATTGTAAATATTAATGATTCCACAATAAGCATTTGTTGGCTCATTTTTAATATACGAGCTTTGGTGCACATAATTTGACTTAGGGAAACGAAACACATTAGTATGCATATAGAATATCAAAACATCTGAACCAATATACAACTGCGCTTCATATGGTCCGGCATCAACATACTTCAACCTTATCTTTGGTTGATCTTCAATTTCTGACTTTAACATACTAATACAGTCGCTCAATTCCGTTTTTAATACCCGGAACCATTCTTTTGTATTAGCAAACACAGCTTGCTTCATTAAGGACTTCCCCTTCAATAATTCTACAATATTTGCACTTTCCTTATTCATAATAATATTATTAATAGGCTTTCGCCATAATCACTCTTTGTTTAGATGGTTTTCCTGTCACCATGCAAACGCCTGGTTCTTTTTCCATTTCTAATGGCAGACAACGGATGGTCGCTTTGGTTTCCGCTTTAATTTTTTCTTCTGTTTCACTAGTGCCGTCCCAATGTACTAAGAAAAAACCACCCTTTTTTTCTAATTGTTCTTTAAACGCGTCATACGTGTCTACTTCCCGCATATTTTCTTTTCTAAACAACTCTGCTCTGCTTAATAAATTAACTTGAATCTCTGCTAACAAATCTTCAACATAATCAGCTAAACCATCTATAGAGACGGATGTTTTGGCTTGCGTATCCCTTCTTGCAACCTCTACTTGGTTATTTTCTAAGTCTCTTGGGCCAATAGCAATTCTTACTGGTACTCCTTTCGCTTCATATTCAGCAAACTTCCAACCTGGTCGCTTTTGATCATCATCATCATATTTTACAATGATTTGCTTTTTCTTTAAAGCGGCAATTATCTCATCTACTTTCTCCCCTATCTGTGCTCTTTGTTCATCTGTTTTATAAATTGGCACAATAGCCACATGTATAGGCGCAATTTTAGGCGGTAAAACTAATCCAAGGTCATCTGAATGTGTCATGATTAAAGCGCCCATTAAACGAGTAGAAACTCCCCATGAAGTAGCCCAAACATAATCTTCTTTACCTTCTTTATTGGCAAATTTCACGTCGAATGCTTTGGCAAAATTTTGCCCTAAGAAATGAGAAGTTCCTGCTTGAAGGGCTTTACCATCTTGCATCATTGCTTCAATACAGTAGGTTTCGTCTGCACCAGCAAATCGTTCACTTTCACTTTTTAATCCTTTAATTACCGGCATTGCCAAATAATCTTGAGAGAAATCAGCATAAACATTATTCATTTGCTCTGCTTCCGCAATAGCTTCCGCTTTGGTGGCATGCGCTGTATGTCCTTCTTGCCATAAAAACTCTGCCGTTCTTAAAAATAACCTGGTCCGCATCTCCCAACGAACCACATTTGCCCATTGATTGATTAACAAAGGTAAATCTCTATAAGATTGAATCCACTTTTTATAAGTACTCCATATAATTGCCTCTGAAGTTGGACGGACTACAAGTTCTTCTGTTAATTTAGCTTCTGGATCAACGATTAACTTTCCTTTATTATCAGGGTCACTTTTTAAACGATAATGAGTAACCACTGCGCATTCTTTTGCAAATCCTTCTGCATTTTTTTCCTCAGCCTCAAATAAACTTTTTGGAATGAAAATTGGAAAATAAGCGTTAGAATGTCCCGTCTCTTTAAATTTTTCATCTAAAACAGACTTCATATTTTCCCAAATAGCATAGCCATATGGTTTAATCACCATACACCCTCTTACCTCTGAATTCTCAGCTAAATCAGCTATTTTGATGATATCTAAATACCATTGAGAATAGTCTTTTGCTCTTGGTGTTATTTTACTTGCCATTTTGGTATAGTTTTTGTATCTTTATTTAATGATGAACAAAGGTAAAAATAAGTTTTTCCATTCCAAATCAATCATTATGAAAAAGACATTTTATTTTCTAGCATTACTAATCGGCACGGGCTTGGCCTCTTGTCAAATGAGTAAACCCATCTATGACGACGTGTACGATAGTCCGAAAAAGGAATATACAGTAGTTAGTGAATCAACTGGTTACGAGAAATATATTGAAAATGGTGAATCGGACGATAATATTGTGATTGTTGAAGAGAAACTGGACCAAAATCCAAACACTTCTTTTAGCAACAATGACAATATTACAGTCAACAATTATTATGGCAGTAACAACACTTATTCTAGTCCTGCGACTAGTTATTGTTACGTGCACTATAAGTACAATTGCTACTACAACCATTACAACAACTATAATCAGTTTAGTAACAATTGGGCGTTTAATTACAATTATTATGGTGGTTGGGGCAGTTATAACAACCACTTCCATAATTACGGCTATAACTCTTTTAATAACTATGGCTATTGGGGGGGCTATCCAAACAACTATTACAATAATAATTATGCCATGTGGAATAATCCTTATTATTCTCCTTATTATAACAACCCGTATTATAATAACCCATACTATAATAACCCATATTATAATAATCCATACTATAACAATCCTTATTATGGGAACAACTGGAATGGTCAACAAGGAAATGATTATGCATCTTCAAAAGGTAACTTCCAGTATGGTCACCGTAAAGGAATGTCTACCGGATCAAGATCAACCAACAATACAGCTTATCCGCAAACCGTAAAAAGTGTACAAGTGGCTGACAATACCAACAGCGCTAATACTACTCGAAATCAAAATTTTAAATCAGTAAATAGTAAAAACGTTAAGCCTAACATTTCTACCATTAGTGAAGTAGATAGAAGAATCGTACAATCACAGTTTAAACAGGACACAAAAGTAGAAAAACCAGGGATTAGTCAAAACGCAAGGGTTAACACGGTACAAAAACCAACGAGCAACGAAAAACCTGGCGTTAGTGAAAACGCAAGAGTTAGTAATATTCAAAAACCAACGACCACTGTAAAACCAGACAATCAAAAACAATCTAGTAGACAAAATCTTACGGTTACACCAGCAACTAATCCTTGGGCTGTTCGCAATACTACTAACACCAGAAATACTGACCCGAAAGTAAATGGCACAAATTCAGGAAATACTAATTCTAATGGAAGAAACACGACTCCTGTAAATACAAAGACAAATACGCCGACTAGAACAACGACACCGACAAGAACTACGACGCCGACAAGAACTACGACGCCAACGAAAACAACAACACCGACTAGAACTACGACGCCAACGAGAACTACGACGCCAACGAGAACTACAACACCGACTAGAACTACGACACCGACTAGAACTACGACACCAACGAAAACTACGACACCGACTAGAACTACGACACCGACTAGAACGACGACGCCTACAAGGTCGACATCTACTCGATCTACACCAACCAGGTCTACTTCCTCTAGATCTACGCCTACTCGATCAACATCAACAAGGTCTACACCAACAAAATCATCCTCTAGTAAAAGTTCAACTAACCGAAGATAAACAAACGCTACTATGAAAGTAACATTATCCATTTTTATACTGCTATTAATGCCTTTGGCTTACGGACAAAATGAAGAAGATGCATTAAGATATTCATCTGAATCTTTGGGTGGAACCGCTAGAAATATCGGGATGGGAGGTGCAATGACAGCACTAGGAGGCGACTATTCCGCTACCTTAAAGAATCCTGCAGCAATTGGCAAATTTATTAAAAGTAATTTTTCTTTTACGAGCTTTGTCGAACAAAATGTTTCAGAAACTTCCTTTCGCGGCAACATACAAAGTCAAGACATATTTAACTATAAACTAGGTAATTTATCTTATGTTAAAGCATATGAATTAAATCCCAGAAATTATAATAACTGGATGGGAGTGCAACTTGGGATAGGCTACAATAGAAAACAATCATTTAATAAGTCATTTAGCTATAACGGCAGTGGCAGTGGTTCTATTATTGACTACTTTATAGTAGAAGCAGGTAATACTGACCCGGATTTAATCTATGGTGAAAATAGATATAGCGCTGGACTAGCCTATGATAATTATGTCATTGACCCATATATCAATGATTCTGGTATTTATTACGACTCTGACAAAAGTGGCGATTCAAAACAATCAAGAAGGTTTACTGAATCAGGCGGAATGGGAGAAGTTAATTTTTCTATAAGTGGAAACTACAATAATAAATTATTAGTCGGCGCCAGTTTAAACATAGTTACTTTAAACTACGATTCAAGGTTTACCCATAATGAATCCTTTGCAGACACGAGTTCAAGTATACAAACATTAGATTATTCTGGTTACTTAAATGTGAACGGATCTGGAGTAAATTTAAGAATTGGAACCGTATTTATGCCTTATGATTTTATCAGAATTGGTTTAGCAATTGAAACACCTACAAGATTAGTTGTACACGAAAAATTTGGTAACGACATGCGAAATGAATCTGTTTATGGTATTTACGAAACAGATAACGAAACCCAACCTACTGGTGCATTTGATTACATTGTCATTACTCCTTTTAAAGCGAATTTATCGATAGGTTTAATTGATAAAAAATTAGGAAGTATTGGCATGGAGTTAGAAGTAGTTGACTACAGTATGGCTAACATGAAATCACTACCTAACGCCGACTTAGACTTTTATTCTTTCAATACAGAAAACGCACAAATTGAAAATTTATACAACAATACTTTTAACTTTAAGATAGGAGCCGAAGGCAGAATAACTAACCAACTATACTTAAGAGCAGGATACGCTATTTTTGGCTCTGCATATAAAGATGAAAAAAATGTTTACGCGCCACCGATTCAAAATTACACCGGTGGAATAGGTTATAATTTCGGATCAACTTATATAGATTTTGCAGCTGTATTCCAACAAGAAAACTTTAACCACGTTGCCTACTCTCCAGATATTGAAGGGTCCATTGCTGGGGTTAAAAATCTAAAAAAACAATTTGTATTAACTTTTGGTGCTAGGTTTTAAAGGCAATCTATTTAATTTAGAATTATCTTTGTAGGAAAACAATAATAGCATGTTTGTTAATTCAAATGATTTACCCGCACTATTGCCCTATTATAAAATAAAGTTAAAGGCTTTATATGATGAAAAAGAAATTGAAAATATTTTTCATTACATGGTATTCTTTGAATTTGGGATAACGAAAAGTGAAATACGTATTTCAACTCGGAGACTCTCGGAGTCGGAATTACTAAACCAAAGAGCTATTGTAAAAAGACTTTTGACTGCAGAACCCATTCAACATGTAGTGGGGAAAGTTGAGTTTTACGATTCCATCATAAAGGTAAATAACCATACCCTAATTCCGCGTCCAGAAACAGAAGAATTAGTCGATTTAATATTAAAAGAACATGGCACTCCTCCTCTTACTCTATTAGATATTGGAACTGGTTCTGGCTGTATACCCATTGCAATAAAAAAAAACAGACCCTTATGGGCGGTCTCGGGATTAGATATCTCGGAAAATGCATTAGTAATAGCCAATGAAAATGCAAGCAGCAATAAGTTAGCTATTGACTTTATTGCGGAAGACATATTAAATCCACAGCAACAACCTTCTGTAAAATACGACATCATTGTTTCTAACCCTCCTTATGTTTTAGTATCAGACAAGGAAAAAATGGCCAATAACGTATTGCAATTTGATCCTCATTTGGCGCTATTTGTATCAGATGAAGACCCCTTATTATTTTACCGGTCTATTTTAAATTATTCTAATTTACACTTAAAAGTAAATGGGTGGATTTATTTTGAAATTCATGAATCTTTTGGAAAAGAAATGAATGCCTTATTAGCGTCTTTTGGGTATAAAAACATTAGTGTTTTACCAGACTTACAAGGAAAAGACCGCATGGTAATAGGCCAAAGATAAAGACCTTTATTATATTTGTTAAAAACCAATTCGCTTATGAACTTTATCAATGAAGCCATAGAGGAGTATGCAGAAAGTCACACTTCAGCAGAATCAGCATTACTATATGACTTAAACAGAGAAACACATTTAAACGTGTTAATTCCAAGAATGCTCTCTGGACATTTACAGGGAAGAACCTTAAGTATGCTAAGCCATATGATTCGTCCAAAAAACATTTTAGAAATAGGAACATACACTGGCTATTCTGCATTATGCATGGCCGAAGGTTTAGTTGAAAATGGGAGTATAGACACCATAGACTTAAATGAAGAATTGCAACCTATAATTCATAAATACTGGGATCAATCTCCGTTCAAGGATCAGATTAATTTACACATTGGAAATGCACTCTCCATCATACCCACGTTAAAAAAGGAATATCAATTGGTATTTATCGACGCGGATAAGGAAAATTATATGGCTTATTATCATTTACTATTTGACTTGGTGCCAAGTGGTGGCTATATTTTGGCAGACAATGTGCTATGGAGTGGAAACGTTTTAGAAAAACCCGAAGAAATGTCGGAAAGTACCAAAGCCATCACAGCATTCAACACCTTTATTCAAAATGATGAAAGAGTAGAAAATATTTTATTGCCAATCAGAGATGGCTTAACCATCATTAGAAAAAAATAAATTTAGTTTTTTTAAGTTTAAAGTTACAATTTGAATGGAATTTCAAATTCTAAACCTTAATTTTGTACTAAAATATACAAACAGATGAGTTTTAAATTAAACAGCATAGAATCAGCCATTGAAGATATAAAAGCAGGAAAAATAATCATTGTTGTGGATGATGAAGATCGTGAGAACGAAGGAGATTTTATTGCCGCTGCAGAAATGGTAAATCCTGAAATGATCAATTTCATGGCCACACACGGACGTGGTTTAATTTGTGCTCCCTTAACGGAAGACCGTTGTGATGCCCTTAATTTAAACATGATGGTGGAAGACAACACCGTTTTACACAATACCCAGTTTACAGTTTCTGTTGATTTAATTGGGCATGGATGTACGACTGGTATTTCAGCATATGACCGTTCTCAAACCATCAAATTTTTAACCTTAAGCGACACCAAACCTGCAGACCTTGGTCGACCAGGACATATTTTTCCTTTAAAAGCAAAAAAAGGTGGTGTTTTAAGACGTGCAGGACATACAGAAGCATCTATTGATTTAGCGAAATTAGCAGGCTTAAAACCAGCAGGAATTTTAGTAGAAATTTTAAACGAAGATGGTAGTATGGCTAGGCTACCTCAATTGATTAAAGTAGCCGAAAAATTTAATTTAAAAATTATTTCTATCGCAGATTTAATTGCTTATAGAATGAAGCATGAATCTTTGATTCAAAAAACAATTGAAGTAGATTTTCCTACCATTTGGGGAGATTTTAAATTAGCAGCTTATAAACAAACTACTACAAACGAAGAACATATTGTACTTTACAAAGGTAGTTGGGAACCAGATGAAGCAGTATTAGTAAGAGTAGAGTCTTCTGCATTTTCTCATAACCTTTTAGATGCCATGCGTTCAGATAAACAATCCAATATATCTGCTGCTTTGCAAATGATTAATCAACAGGATAAAGGCGTGTTATTGTTCATGCAGCAAGGAGAAAAAGTAGAAACCATTGTGGAAACAATTCAATCGTATAGCGACCAAAGTTTATTAAGAAAAATGGATTCTAAAGACTATGGTATTGGTGCACAAATTTTAAGAGGCTTAGGAATAAAAAAATTAAAATTAATTTCAAACTCAAAAAACATGAATACTACGGTAATTCATGCTTATGGTTTAGATGTAGTGGAACAAGTACCATTCGTAAGATCTAATAAAAAATTGACTTTATAAGTCAATTTTTTTTCCTGCTTTTTGTATAAATTCTTGGTCCAATACCTGGGCCCACGCTACTCTACCCAATATTTTTATTTGTGTATTGGCAGCAATGATACTTTCTGTGGCTAGGTTTTCTTCACCAACAAAAACAATCCCTTTAATCGGTATGTTTTTCGATTGCAAAAAATGAATACTTAATAAGGTATGGTTAATACTACCCAAGTAATGCCTAGAAACAAGTATTACTTCATCCACTAACCCTGCCATCACATCTATTATATATTGGCCATTTTCGTTTATTGGTACTAAAACCCCTCCTGCTCCCTCTACAATTAATTGATTTTGGGTTTCTGGTAAAGTAAAGTCCTCGACTTGCAAAGAAAGACCATCCATTTTAGCGGCAGCATGAGGCGACATAGGTTGAGATAATAATATACCCGTTTTGTGCACAACAGAAATATCATTGCTCAGCTGAAGTTTTACAAATTCACTATCCAAAGCGTTTAAATCTCCTGCTTGGACCAATTTATAATAGTCCGCTTTTAACTTTTCTGCTATAATTGCGGCAACTACTGTCTTACCAACATCAGTCCCAATTCCGGTTATACCAATCACTTTCTGCTTCATCTTTCACAAAATTATAAAAGTAGATTGTATTTTCACCTTTTAACATTACTTTTGTCCACATTAAAATTAATTGAAACATGAGTATAGTAAGCGTTGATAGTATTGAAGCGGCCATAAAAAAAATTGATGGTCTAAGTGATGATGCATTAGATAAGTTAATTGAGACATTTGCTGCAAAACAAGATGATTTATTGGGCCATGTAATGCAAGCTGGTGTGGAGTATGAAAACGAAGACTTAAATGCGTTTTCAATCTATTATTTCACCATCATTGTAGAGGCCTTTTTAATCGAAAAATTGTCTTTAAAAACAATTGATCAAGATGATATTGAAGCATTTCAAGAACCTTTTTTATTGGCATTAGATGAAATTAATAAAGAAGAAGATTACACGGCATTACATGAATTAATTAACCAGCCTAATTTAATTAGCTTTATGGTAAATGAGATTGATTCTGAAGATGAAGATGGGGAAAGCTTAGAAGAGGAAACCAAAACACAATTATTTATTGTAATGTCTTCTATGATTGGTCTTTTAAACTCGGCTATTCAAAAATAATGTTGACCCCAACTCAAATAGTAGATAAAATGTTGTTGCAAGATAACATGAGTCAATGGTTGGGTATTCAAATAAATAAAATAGAAAAAGGAGAAGTTAATTTACAACTTAGCGTAACTGCCACCATGCTCAACGGTTTTTCAATTGCACATGGTGGAATAACTTATTCAATGGCTGATTCTTGTATGGCATTTACTGCAAATTCACATGGGAATCATGCCGTTTCTGTTGAGAGCTCCATCTCTCACCATGCAGCGGTAAAAGAAAATGATTTATTAAGCACCCAGATTGAAGAGCTCAACAAAAGCAGTCGATTTGCTGTGTATTTAGTCCGAATTTACAACCAAAACAAAAAGTTAGTCGCTTCATTTAAAGGCACTATGTTTTTTAAAGAAACTGTTTGGTCTTAATTTCAATGATTTAATTTATCTGCCTTCCTTTTGGTTTTCTTTATTGCTTTGGTACGCTTCTTATTTTCCTTGGCCCTTTCCTTATTTTTTTTTCTCAATTTTTTAATTCTTGCCTCTTCGGCTTTAAAATCTGTTTTCGAAACTAATTTAGGGGCATCCATTTTTAATTTACCGGACTCTATTTCTCTAATAATATACTCTATTACATAATTGTCCTTTTTAACATAGGCTGACTTTATGTCCTGCTCAAACATTTTCCCCATTAAATTAAAAACCATAGCATCTTTTGCTCCTCTATATTTTTTTACTATTTCATAAACTGTCCTACCTGTTTCTCTGCTGACTAGAGACATGAGAATTTTCCCTTCAGAAATATACAAATCCAACATGGCATATTTAAATTCACTCCTTAAATCCTTATAAGAGTCTTTACAATGTTTATTCCTCTTTCTTCTTCTTTTTATGCTTTCTAAATCATTTTCAACCTGATCTAATACATCTGCAGCATATAAAGCATAAGGATAAACTTTTAGAACTTTTGGTTTTAAGTAATTATATTTTTTTACAAAATCTTTATCTAATACATCTATAGCATGGTGGTAATAAACAAAAGTACTATCCTTTACTTGTGCGAAGCTAAAACTTGTTAGTGTAACTAAAATAGAAAATAGGAACAGTTTCATGGGAGTAATTTTATGGTTAACTTTTCAATAATTGCAAAATCCATACCTAAATAAAAATTTGATTTTGTATTATTGTAAATATACGGCACTTTATGAAGTTTTATTTTTATTTAATACCAATAGTTTTACTTAGTGGTTGCAAGCAAAGCAATTCAAATGAAAGTATGGTTCCTGAAAAAAAACTTAATCCTACCCAAGTCATAACCATAGATTCCGCGACAATAAAAGCAAAGCTAAGCACTGACCAATACGAAGAGCTTACCGCAATAGTAGATACCGTTCAGTTAGAAAAAAAATATGGTAAGCAATGGGACTTCTGTGACTGCATTTATAAAACAGATTCGATAAACAAAGCCATAGAAAACTCAGAGACATTGACAGATATGGAGATAACCAATCTATTTAATCGATTTGAAGTCATAGATTTACATTGTAAGATTTTAATTTCAGGTGCAAATACTACGCCTGAAGAACGAAAAAATCACCAAAGAAAAGTTAAGCAGTGTAAAAAGTCATTGGGAATTTAACAAACACAAATTACTTAAAAAGTTAAAAAGCCCGACCAATGGTCGGGCTTTTTAAATATAGTACTGTATTATTAAACTGGGAAAATAATCACACTTTCTTCATTCGCTTCTTCAGGCACAATTTTAATAATTCCTGTACCTCTCAGTGAATCTTCTCCATCTGTCTTATTAATCATTAATACTTCAATATCTAAAACCGCAAAACCTGCTTGCCCTAAATTAAAACTTTCGGTATAATCAAAAGTACACTTTCCTTCAAAATTGGTATACAAGGTATCATCAATAATAATTGTTGGATGTGGATTAACAGAAGGCGTTGGGTACAATCTCACTAGCGCATTTTCTACCACATTTCCTGCCGTATCTACAACTGCAATTGTTGCTGTAGTAGGGTCTTCTTTTTTACAAGATTTTAACCCAATTACCATAATCAATAAAAAGGAAGCAAATAATCCCGTTTTTAAAAGAAATCTATTCATAATTTTAAATTTTTATCAGTAATTTCGCTGTGTATTTTAAGTAAGCATGACAAATATATGTTTTTGATTTGAAATGCGCCTTATATAGGTTAAACAATTTTACCCCCCATTTAGTTACAATAAAAAATGGAATTAAAAGAAAAAATAAAAGAAATAGGTCGAGAAGTAAAGGAATACTCCATTAAATCGAAAGAAGATTTAGAGTCATTCCGAATTAAATACTTGGGTTCCAAAGGGAATTTAAAGGCTTTGTACCAAGATTTAAAATCAGTTAATAACGACCTTAAACGTGAGTTTGGACAATTGATCAATCAATTAAAGATTGAAACAGAAACTAAATTTGACTCCTTTAAAGGAGAAATAAATAGTAGTAGTAAATCCTCAGAAAGTAAGCAGGGAATTGATTTAAGTCGACCAGCTGCCGACACCCCTTTGGGGGCGAGACATCCATTGGCAGTGGTAAGAAATGAAATCATTGAAATATTTAAACGCATTGGCTTTAATGTTTCTGAAGGACCTGAAATTGAAGATGATTGGCATAACTTTTCTGCTTTAAATTTCCCACCAGAACATCCTGCAAGAGATATGCAGGACACCTTTTTTATTGAAAATGGTGCGAGAGAAATGGCATTGCGTACGCATACCTCTTCGGTACAAGTTAGGGTAATGGAAAATAGTAAACCGCCTATTCGTACTATTTCACCTGGAAGAGTATATAGAAATGAAGCTATTTCAGCTAGGGCCCATTGCTTTTTTCATCAAATTGAGGGGTTATATATTGACAAGGATGTTTCATTTGCTGACCTAAAACAGACCTTACTTTATTTTGCAAGAGAAGTTTTTGGTGAAAAGACAGAAATTAGGTTAAGACCTTCTTACTTCCCTTTTACCGAACCAAGTGCCGAGCTAGATGTTTCTTGTACGATTTGTAACGGAAAAGGATGTAATGTTTGTAAATACACTGGTTGGTTAGAGATTTTAGGTTGTGGAATGGTTGATCCAAACGTATTGATCGCAGCTGAAATTGACCCAGAAGTATATAGTGGTTTTGCCTTTGGAATGGGCGTGGAAAGAATTACGCAATTAAAATATCGCGTAAATGATTTAAGGCTCTATTCTGAAAACGACTTAAGATTTTTAAAACAATTTAAATCAGCATATTAATTATGGGACTTTTTTCATCTAAAAAAAATACGAATTCAAATGTTAATTGGATTCCATTAAATAGCATAGAACAATTAAACGAATTGACTGAATTTTCAAAAGAAAAGCCAGTCGTAATTTTTAAACACAGTACGCGTTGTTCCATTAGTACCATGTCAAAATCTAGATTAGACTCTAATTGGGTTGGGACAGATGAAGACGCAGTAATGGTTTATTTGGATTTAATAAAATACCGTGACTTATCTACACAGATCGCTAGCGACTTTAACATCATGCATGAATCCCCGCAAATATTAGTCATTAAAAACGGCGTTTGCACTTATTCAGCAACCCATGGGAATATTGATGCAAAACTAGTGAAAGCTGCACTATGATTAAAGCGGTAATAATTGATGATATTCCTGAAGCCATTACGGTTTTAACTTCTGATCTGGCTACTTACTGTGCAAATATCGAGATAATTGGTTCTGCAAATGGCGTAGTAGCTGGAGCTAAGATAATCCAACAATTAAAACCAGACTTAGTATTTTTAGATATTCAAATGCCAGATGGTTCTGGCTTCGATTTACTAGAAATACTAGCCGAAAGAAATTTTAAACTCATTTTTACCACTGCTTCAGATGAATTTGCTGTTAAAGCTTTTAAATTTTCAGCGATAGACTATTTATTAAAACCAATAGATCCAGATGATTTAATTCAAGCAATTGAAAGACTGGATAACCAAGACTCCCCAACCGATAGATTGGACTTGTTAAAAACTAACTTAGAGCAGCCCAAAAAGTTAGCCTTAAATACAGTGGATAAAATTCATATTGTGGCAATAGATGATATTATTCGTTTAGAGTCCAATATTAATTACACGAAATTTTATTTTGAAGACGGAAGCAAATTACTTGTAACTAAAACATTAAAAGAATTTGATAAATTACTCAGTGAGCATAATTTTATTAGAATACACCAATCCCATTTAATTGCTAAAAATCAAATCAAAGCATTTTTAAAGCAAAGTGGAGAAGTATTGTTAAAAGATGAAAGTAAGGTGCCTGTTTCCACACGAAAAAAAGTACAATTAATGGAAATGATTACAAATCTATAAGCATGAAGTACCCAAATATTATCAAATTAATTTTGATATCTATACTCGCTATCAGTAACATCCAATGTACGGAAGATATTAAACCCACCCGTAAAAGCAATAAAGCAAGTCTTAAAATATTAAGTCCCAAACACAACCAACAATACACCATAGGAGACTTTATACAAATTGATTTGGAAGTTTTAGATCCTAGTAATATAAAAACTTTGGCTATTTACATAAATGACACCCTTTACAAAGCAAATGTATCTCCCAAAACACAAACGATAAAGATTCCGACAGTAGGTGCAAACGTAGGATTAAACACTTTGTATTTTTCATTTACTGACCAAGCGGGAAAAGAGCGAGGCGCCACCCGCAACCTGATACTATTTTCAGATATAATTCCAGCGCAAAAAATTGCAAGTATTGTAAAGGCATACCCACATCAAAACACTTCCTACACCCAAGGACTAGAGTTTTATGATAATGCACTTTATGAAAGTACTGGATCTGGAGATTATGCAAAATCTTTTATCGCCAAAGTAAACATCAACTCTGGTAAACATATTGCCATCCAACCCTTAGATACACAATATTTTGGAGAAGGAATTACCATTTTGAATGACACTATTTATCAATTGGTATGGCAAAAACAAAAATGCTTTGTCTACACCCTAGATTTTAAACCAATTAAATCTTTTGATTACGAAGGAGAAGGATGGGGATTAACCAATAATGGTAAATCCATTATCATGTCGAATGGAACAGCTGAAATTGTATGGCGTAACCCAAATACCTTTGCGATAGAAAAAAGAATATATGCCTTTTCCGACCAAAGTGATTTTCAAAACTTAAATGAACTTGAATTAATTGAGGACAAGTTATTGGCTAATGTTTACACGCAAAACTACATCATTGAAATTGACACGAATAACGGAAAAGTTTTATCCAAAATTGATTGCGCAGGAATTGTTGCAAAAGGCATGGTTGGCAATGCCAATGTTTTAAATGGAATTGCCTATAATCCAAACACTAAAAAGACTTATTTTACCGGTAAGTTATGGCAGTATTTATACGAAATTCAAATTGATTAAAATGGGGAAATTATTCATTGTACCAACTCCGATAGGCAACTTAGAAGACATGACCTTTAGGGCCATTCGAGTTTTAAAAGAAGTGGATGCCATTTTAGCTGAGGATACACGAGTGACTTCAAAGCTTTTGAATCATTATGATATATCTAATAAATTAATTGCGCACCACCAAAATAATGAGCACAAAACCATTGCGCGTTTGATTGAAGAATTGAAAGCTGGAAGTACCTATGCTTTAGTAACAGATGCCGGTACTCCTGCAATATCTGATCCTGGATTTTTATTGACCAGAGCCTGTGTTGAAAATGACATTGAAGTAGATTGTCTTCCTGGTGCTACCGCTTTTGTACCTGCATTGGTTAATTCTGGTTTTCCTTGTGAAAAATTTAATTATATTGGTTTTTTACCCCATAAAAAAGGAAGAGAAACCATTGTAAAAATCATAGCTGAAACAGAAAGAACAACCGTACTATACGAGTCTCCACACCGCTTATTAAAAGCATTAAAGTTATTTGAAACATTTTTTGAAGCGGACAGACAGATCTCTATTTCTCGCGAAATCTCTAAAAAGTTTGAAGAAACCGTAAGGGGGAACGCCAGAGAGCTAACCGAATATTTTGAGAACAAAGCACCAAAAGGAGAATTTGTAATGGTTGTTGAAGGATTAAAAAACAAAAAATGAAAGCCGTATTTTTAGTAAAAGAAGGAAATGCTGCCCAAGCATTTGAGATTAGAGAAACCGCAAAACCCAGTATTGCATTTGGGGATGATATATTGATAAAAGTTGAAGCTTTTGGTTTGAACTATGCAGATGTAATGGCACGTCATGGCCAATACAAAGAAGCGCCACCGCTTCCATCTATTATTGGTTATGAAGTAGTAGGTATTATAGAAGCTGTAGGTAAAGATATTGACCAAAATTTGATTGGTAAAAGAGTTGTAGGGTTTACAAGGTTTGGTGGTTATGCGGAATATGCCATCACAAAATCATTTGGCATGGTAGTGGTGGACGATATGGAAGCAGGTATTGCTCTTTCTATTGCTACACAATATGTAACCGCATATTACATGGCATACCAAGCGACAAATTTAATGGCTGGTGATAAGGTAATGATTCATGCAGGTGCGGGCGGTGTTGGCACTGCCTTGATTCAATTATGCAAGCTAAAGGGATGTGAGATATATGCCAATGCGGGATCCCAAGAAAAATTAGACTACATCAAAAAGCAAGGTGCCGACCACGTAATTAATTACCGTACCCATGATTATGCGGCAGAAATCAACAAGTTATTACCCGAGGAAAGATTAGATTGTACTTTTAATCCAATTGCAGGCTCGACTTATAAAAAAGACTTTGGCTTAATTGGTTCAGGTGGTCGAGTTATTTTGTTTGGTGGCTCCGAATTATCTGGTACCAAATTCGGCATACTATCCTCTTTAAATTTTATTCGAAAAATGGGCTTTCTTTTACCTATTGGATTAATGATGCGCTCTAAAAGTATTATAGGCGTTAACATGCTTAAGATAGGAGACAATAAGCCAAAATTATTGCATAAATGTTTACAGGAAGTAACCCAATTAATTAAAGATGGAAAAGTGCATCCACATATTGGCGGAACCTTTAATGTAGCGGACGTAGCAAAAGCACATGAGTTTTTAGGTTCTAGGAATTCTATTGGTAAAGTAATAGTGAACTGGTAAGAACTGCCAAGCAGTAATTTTGAATAAAGCACACAGAAATAATGGCTTAATAACTATTTAAAATTCAATACCAGACTACAGCCAAAGTCATTACTTTTAAAAAATTTGGGTGCTAAATTTAGGGAAAGATCTTCAGACACATCAAAAGTAACGAAATGAGCATCTGTATAGGCATCTAATAAATTAATTCCATAGATTAAGAAAAAGCCAGCAATAGAATAATCTCGATATTTTGTAGCGTCGTCGAAATTTGTGGTTAATGTTAAATCTGAAATACCATTAAATCGAGAGTAAAGAAAAACTCCTTCTTCCTTGTCTTGGCGATACAACCATTCTTTTTTAAATAAACTAGCTTCTTTTGCATTATACACACTTAAATAGCCTGTAAATCCTAATCCTGCCCAATAAAGTGGTGCACGCCACCAGGAAATATTTTTTCTTCCTTGCACTTTTCTATGGCCAAATTCATTATATATGGAACCTGCACCAGGAAGTATGGCGGAATATAAGGCCGCACGATTTCTATTATGGGTATAGCTAGTATCCATTTGAGAAAAGGAAATAAATCCTGTACTTAAAAAAGACCATAATAAAAACCGATTAAATAGCATGTTTTTATCCGTTTAACTCCTTCAATATTTTTTCTAAATCATGAATAGATTTAAAATCAATGACTAATTTTCCTTTACCATTTGCGTTTGCTTTAATGGCAATTTTCGCATTAATTTTCTCTGCTAAATATTGCTGTGAAGCCTGTATAACAGTTGATATTTCTGTTTCTTCGGCTTTAGTTTTAGTTGCTTTTTTCGCCTCTCCTTTACCTTTAATTATATCCTCTAGCTCTCGGACAGACAATTGGTCGGTTAAAATCAAAGTAAACAATTCTTCTTGTCTTTTTTCATCACCAGCAGAAACTAAAGCACGGGCATGTCCCATACTAATTAGTCCTTCTCGAACTCCTATTTGCACCTTTACCGGTAACTTTAATAAGCGTAAATAATTGGTTATATTAGAACGACTTTTTCCCAGTTTATTTCCCAAGTTTTCTTGGGTAAAATTACACTCATCAATTAACCTTTGGTAGGACAAAGCTACTTCAATGGCGTTTAAATCCTCTCTTTGAATATTTTCTACCAATGCCATTTCAAGCATGGTGGAATCGTTTGCAATTCTAATATAGCAAGGTACTTCGGTCAGACCAGCTAATTGGGAGGCTCTAAAACGACGTTCACCAGAAATAAGCTGGTATTTGTCCCGACCTAATTTACGCACCGTTAAAGGCTGTATAATCCCATGTTCTTGAATAGATTTGCAAAGGTCATTCAATGCGTCCTCCTCGAAATGCGTTCTTGGATTAAATGGATTTGCTTCAATTTGATCAATTCCCAATGAAGCTATTGCACCTACAGTTTGACTGCGGTTTGCTCCTTGATTTGAAGCAGTAATATCCGTTGAAGCACTTTCAAGCAAAGCACTCAATCCTTTTCCTAAGGCTCTCTTTTTTGTCATTAAAAAATTTGTTTGTCTTTATTTTTCATTTTAGTCAAGTCGTTTTTTTGTAAAACTTCTCTCGCAAAATTTAAATAGTTGATCGCTCCTTTACAAGTAGCGTCATGCATAATAATTGTTTCACCAAAACTTGGTGCTTCTCCTAAACGGGTATTTCGGTGAATAATTGTATCGAATACTAATTCTTGAAAATGCGTTTTTACTTCATCCACAACTTGATTAGCTAATCTTAAACGCGTATCGTATAAAGTCAATACAATACCTTCTATATCTAGGTCAGGATTTAATCGAGACTGAATAATTTTTATTGTATTTAATAACTTACCTAATCCTTCTAATGCAAAGTATTCACATTGAACAGGGATAATCACTGAATCGGCAGCTGTTAATGCATTCACCGTAATTAAACCTAAGGAAGGAGAACAATCAATAATGATAAAATCATAATCGTCTTTTATTTGTTCCAAGGCTGATTTTAATCGGTGTTCACGATTTGAGATACTGATCATTTCTAATTCCGCACCCACCAAATCGATATGTGCCGGAATGATGGATAAATTAGGATTATCGGTTTCAAGAATCAGGGACTTAACATCTACATCATCAATTAAACAATCATAGATACTTCCTGTCACTTCTCTTGGGTCGAATCCAACCCCACTTGTTGCATTTGCTTGAGGGTCTGCATCTACAATCAATGTTTTATATTCCAGAACACCAAAACTCGCACCTAAATTAATAGCTGTAGTTGTTTTACCCACGCCTCCTTTTTGATTTGTAATTGCAATAATTTTTGCCATTGAAATTGATTTGAATTAAGATACCAAAGATACTTTTTTTATCTTAAATCAGCGTCATTGTTAATAACTTTAAACATGGTTATTTTAATTTAATGCCGCCATTAATCCCACCTATATTAGGACTTAATTTTATACTTTAAAATAGCACCAATAATTTTATAACCTGCTAAAATTGTTCCTTTAACCGTACCTGAAACCTTAGATACACCTATTCTTTTTTTATAATTAACAGGAACTTCGGTATAAGTCATTTTGTGTTGCGCGGCTTTTATTTGCATTTCAATGGTCCAACCATAGGTTTTATCAGACATATTAAGGGCCAATAATTCAGGATATTTAATGGCTCTAAACGGACCTAAGTCACTATATTTTACACCATAAAAAACACGCATTAATCTAGTTGCCAACCAGTTTCCAAAAACCTGAGGAACCGTCATTGATCCTTTTATTTTATTTCCTAGCGCCCGAGAACCAATCACTAAATCAATATCTTTTTCTATTATTGGCTGCACTACCCATTTTAATTCTTGTGGATAATCGGAATAATCGCCATCAATAAACACTACAATATCTGGCTTCTGCTCCATGGTCTCACAATAAGCCATCCCTTTTAGGCAAGCCCAACCATACCCCCTTTGGTTTTCAGTAAGTACAGTTGCACCTGCTTTTTCTGCTACAGCAGCTGTATGATCGCTTGAACCATTATTACAAACGATTATTTCAGCAACAATTTCGCTTGGTAATTCAGCAACAACTTTCCCAATAGATTTTTCTTCATTGTAAGCAGGGATTATTACAACAATTTTTGGAGAATTTTTCAAAGTCTAATTTTAATTTGGGGACTGTTTAATCATTTAATTCAAATCCATTGTTTCCTAAAACAATTGGACCTTCATTTCCAAATCTATTTGCTTCAGGTCCGTTTTCTAATTTTAAAACGCCACGTGGACAAACAGCAGAACAAACGCCACAACCCACACAGGAAGATCGAACAATATTTTGCCCTTTCTGTGCATAAGCCCTAACATCAATTCCTTGTTCACAATAAGTTGAACAGTTTCCACAAGAGATACATTGCCCCCCATTTGTCGTAATTCTAAATCTAGATTTAAAACGTTGTACAATGCCCATATAAGCTGCCAAAGGACAACCAAAACGACACCAAGAACGGCTACCTAGAATTGGGTAAAAACCCGTTCCAATTACACCTGCGAAAATTGAACCAATTAAAAAACCATACCAAGAACGGATATCAAATGCGGAGATGCCGAATAATATTTCTTTGGAATCCATTTCAGGATGAACAAACACATTGTAGGTATGGTACCCTGTGAAAACAGTCATAATCACTGCAAAAACCAATACCGCATGTATCATCCAACGTTCTAGCTTCCATGTCCACATTTTCTTATTTGACAATTGACGGTATGGATCACCTAAAGTTTCAGCCAGTCCACCGCAACCACAAACCCAGGAACAATACCAACGTTTACCATAAAAGTAAACCATGGTAGGTACTATGATTATGGAGAGAACAATTCCCCAAACGAAAACGAATTTCCCGAAATTACCACTACTCATTAAATCCTGTACATTCCAGTCGAACAAAAAGTAATAATCTAAGGGCCAAGCACTTTTTAAATCCTTTCCTGGCAACCCGAACATGGGTAAAATTTCCACCAATAAAAAGGCAAAGATAATTTGGAACAATACCACTGTGATGGTTCTAACAATTTGGTAACGATTATGGCGGTATTTAATAATCATCCTAGCCCCCATTACCGTCATGGAAGTAGTATATAACAAACCATATAAAAACCATTTCGAAGCCTTTTCCCCTTCAATAAACAACCCTTTAATTGGGTCCGTAATCGATATCAAATTGGCAATGATATATGGGTGAAAATATAATATTACATAAAATGAAATTAGCCAAACCGCTGTCAAGATCCCTATCCACCCTCTATTGGTAGCGGAATCGTGATAAATACCATCATTTTTTATTCCTGGCGGACCCTTTATTTTTAAATCTGATATTATATAGATCAAAGACCCTAAAATACCCAAGCCAAAAGTCAATAAGAAAAACAACATTTTATGGCTAGCGACTATGCCGTTTGCTGAAGACTGTGCTAATTTCAAAGCAATCCCACTAACGGGAGACCACATCACCTTATCCCATTCTTCTTTTGCTTTTAAGTCTTCATTAATCCGATTAAAAACAGCAATAAAATCGCGAGAAAAAGTAAAGGAAGTACGGTAAGGTTTACCCACCATTTCTTCCATCAGCGGTTTTTCAAGATTGGTCAATTCTTGTTCATTCAATTGGGCACGCATGCCGCGCTCTGTCAATTCAAAATTTCCAACGAAAGCTAAAGAAGTAAAGATTGCGAGTGCTAATAAAAAAACACCCATTCCAAAATATTTGATATTTTTCATATTAGCTCGTCATTAATTTTTGCCACCATAAACGTGGTTTAAGTGAAATTTCAAAACTTGTTACAGTATTGAATTGTGTTATAATTTCTTTTTCATATAATTTGTAAAATTCAGGATCAAAATTTGCTGACTTCAACAAAGACATTACAGTTTGAATACTAGCCTTTTCATTCAACCACTTATCAAACAAATCATGTCTTAATCTAATTCCGAAAGAATTGATCCCCTTAAATTCATGGGTATTTTTATCCCAAACAAGGTGCATGGCGATTTCACCTTTTTCATGCTCCCAATAAAATTCTTCTTCTCCTTCTTTTAGCTGGGCAAACACCCAACCATAAGTTTGGTACTCAATATCGAAAAACTTAGCGGAATTAAACCATGGTCCTGGATTGTAAGCCAATCTGTTGCCACAAATAGTTTGTGCCACTGTCTCCCCCATTATCCGTCCAGTATACCAAACTTGTTCAATATTTTTTCTCCCATTAATAGATGTGTGAAATTGAGCACAATCACCAATGGCATAAACATCAGGAACACTAGTTTCTAAAAATTCATTTACCATTATACCCCTTGCAGTCTCCACATCAGACGCAGCAACCATATTTATATTTGGAGAAACACCAGCCGTCAAGCCAACAATTTCACAAGGAATAATTTCACCTTTTTTGGTGCGAATTTCCTTCACCCTTCCATTTTCATCTCCTATAATCTCCTCCAATTCCTCTTGGTATCTTAAGTCGACATGGTGTTTTTCAATGTGCCTACCTATCAATGCCGCTTCTTGCGCAGGTAAAACGCCTCCCCAAAATTTATTTTCACGGACTAAAAAGATTACTTTAATACCTCTTGTAATCAACATCTCTGCTAATTCAACACCTATCAAACCTCCGCCGATCAAAACTGCTGTTTTAGCATTCTTAGCATTTTCCTCTATTAACTCTAGGTCTTGCTTTGAGTACAGACCTTGTACACCATCTAAATCTTGTCCCGGCCAACCAAATTTGTTAGGTTTAGAACCCGTTGCAATAATTAGTTTTGAATATGCAATTGGGGCTTGACCAGCTAAATATACTTTCTTCTGGTTGACGTCAATTTTTTCGACAAAATCCTGTACCAAATCCAAACGATTTTTTTTCCAAAAATAAGCTTCATAGGGTTGAATATGTTCAAATTTCATATGTCCCATAAATACATACATCAAAGCTGTTCTCGAAAAGAAATACTTTGATTCGGCTGAAATAATGGTAATTTTTTGATCTGATAGTTTTCGGATATGCCTTGCTGCAGTCACCCCCGAAATCCCATTTCCAATAATGACTACATGTTCCATATTTTTTTGGTCAATTCCAATTTAAATTCCTTACATCAATTTATCAAATTAATGTTATTTGCTTTTGCAAATGCTTCTTGTGTAAGACTAATTTCTTTAAAAAGTTCCACTTCTTTTGCTCTAAAACTTTCATCATACGCTTCTAATACGGCTTTATCAGTAGCAGAAGGATTTGAATTTTGAATGGTTGGTATTAATATTTTAAAATCTTTTTCAAAAGCAATTTTATAAAATTTAAATAGTCGCACTACCGCATTTTTAAAATCACCCAAAGCATTCAGTTCTGGCATTTCTTCCACTCTTTGTATATTCACCTCTAGTTCGTAGATGGCATCCTGGACACGTAATGGTAAAGTTGCGGAATCAGATTGAAAAACAGCATCAACCATTTGTAAAGTTGCTTTTTGAAAATTAGAAATTGTATTATTTGCCGCTACAGCAGACAATTTATTTTCATTCATTTGATACGCTATCGTAGTATCATTTTTGGCCACATCAGCGGCAGTTCCCGATTCGTTTTGACAAGCAATTATTAGAAAGATAAAAACAACAGGTGTTAGAATAATTTTCATTTCAATTGTAATTTAATAAATAATTCCGATCCATCCCTAGGTTCTATAGAGTTTTTCGCGGGCTCCATTATTTGAATCTCAAAATCTTTTTCAAAATACGATTCATACTCAGCTACAGTTCCCCCATATGGAGGCCCCTTTACAAAGAAGCGATTAAATAATAAGCCCACCAATTTTCCTTTTGGATTTAAAATTGATTTAACTTTTTTTACATAATCCAATCTTTGAGCAGGAGGAATAGCACAAAAAAAGGTCTGTTCAATGATTAAATCAAATTTTCGATCTAAATCGAAGAAGTCACCATGAATAATATGTGCCGCTGGAAATTGCGGGTATCTTTTTTTAAATGATTGAATTGCAGCATCAGCAATCTCAACAATATATGTATTTTGAAATCCATTTTCAAACAAGTACTCCGCTTCGTATGCATTGCCACAACCGGGGACCAAAATGAAACTTTTTTTATTATTCAATTGGTCAATAAAAGCCTTAATTGGTGGAGAAACCTCTCCTAAATCCCATCCTATCTGATTATTTTCCCATCTATTTTCCCAAAAATCTTTGCTCATTCTCACTTTTTATTAATAAAAAAACACGCGTTATATCTAACGCGTGTTTCTTTTATAATGGGTTACTTATTAATTATAATAATGCTTCTAATTTTTCTACTAATTGCGCTTTTGGCACTGCTCCAACAGATTTATCTACCACTTCGCCATTTTTCAAGAAAATAATGGTTGGAATATTTCTAACGCCATATTCCATGGAAATTGCACCGTGTGCATCTACATCCACTTTACCAATCACTGCTTTACCTTCGTATTCTTTGGATAATTCTTCTACAATTGGTCCAACCATTCTACAAGGACCGCACCATGCTGCCCAAAAGTCAACCATTACTACTTTGTCTGATTTTTTCGCTAATTCCTCAAAGTTATCAGCTGTAAATTCTAATGCCATATTTATATGTTTTTTGTTCTGTGATTAATTTAACTGCTAAATTAATTCCTTATTTTCTTTTTATCAAATAGGATACCATATTTTTTTTAGGAAGAATTGTCATAGAATTGAAAACCTAAGACTCTATTGTTTTACTATTCTTCCAAGGGATAAAAGAACCTACATATAAGCCAAGATATACTATCAACGCATTAATTCCTAGTAATTCAGACCCGAATTTATAATTTCCAAATAGTTCATGTTCGAAACGCATTAAAACAAAAACGCCGGCTGCTATGGCAATAGTTAACACCAATGCATAATAATCGTTCACCCTGCGCTTAGAAATAACACCAAATAAAAACAATCCCAGCAATGGTCCATAGGTAAAATTAGCAGCACTAAAAAGTTCCCACACGACACTATCACTTTTTATATATTTAAATATCAATATTGTAACCAATAAAGCAACCGACATGAAGACATGAATAATCTTCCGTAGTTTTTCTTGCTGGGCTTTACTCTTATTTTGAATATTAAAAAAATCGATACTGACAGATGTGGTTAATGAGGTTAATGCGGAATCGGCACTAGAATAGGCAGCGGCGATTAATCCAATTAAGAAAAACACCCCTAACACCATGGGTAAACCACCTTCTAGCGCAATGGTAGCAAATAACAAGTCATTATCTGGTGCCCCGCCCGCATGCGCTTGCCAAATTGTCAGTACATCTGGGTTTGCATCCAAATAAAGAAAGAGTAAACCACCGAGGGTTAAAAATAAAATATTTGCGAAAAATAAAATAATACCCAATGAAACCATATTTTTCTGGGCATCTTTAGTGGATTTACAAGTCAGATTTTTCTGCATCATATCTTGGTCTACGCCTGTCATACCTAAAGTTACAAACATGCCACCCAACACCCCTTTTATCCAATAATTTTTAGCGTTAACATCTTTTGTTTGCCAAAATACCCCATTACCATCTTGGGTCAATTGCTGATAAACATCTTTGATTCCTAAGTTCAAATCAGCCATGATTAAATATACACTAAGACCAAGTGCAATTAACATCACTAAAGTTTGAAGCGTATCGGTCCACACAATAGTTTTAATACCCGCCTTAAAGGTGTACACCCAAATAAGTAAAATACTAAAAGCAACGGTAATTTCGAAAGGTATATTTAAAGACTCAAAAACAAACTCTTGTAAAACATTTACCACCAAATACATTCTTAAAGCAGCGCCAATAATTCGGGAAAGAATAAAAAATGCTGCGCCCATTTTATGCGTATAATAACCAAATCTAGTTTTCAAAAACTCATAAATAGACACTAAATTAAGACGATAATACATGGGTAATAAAACAAATGCAATGATAATATAGCCTAGTATATAACCTATGGACATTTGCATATAAGTATAGCCATTAGTAGCAAAAGTGCCAGGTATAGATATAAAAGTGATTCCTGAAAGAGAAGCCCCAATCATTCCGAATGCCACTACATACCATTTATTATTTTTATTACCCGTAAAAAAAGTCTCATTATCAGCCTTTCGTCCAGTCAAGTAAGCTATTAGAATAAGTATTAAAAAATAACCGATTAAAATGGAAAAAATAATGCCACCGCTCATACCTTATCGAGATTAAATTGTTTTCGGATTCGAAGATACTTTTAATAAATAGAATGGAAATAATTAGCCATAAAAACATGCCATTGAATTAATCCACATTTAAAACATGATAAAATTCATAATTCCATAAATGACTGCAATACATATCTTTAACTTTATTTTGTGAAAAATTAGAAATTTTAGATTATTGGTTAAGGCATAAATTGACTATATTTGTGGTGTTAATATATAACATAAATGCTTATGACATCAAACACCAAGGCCCTGAAGCCAGTAAAATTTTCACCAAAAATTGGTAGAGATTTTAGTGCGACTCTTAATAAAAGAGTAAGGATGTATTTCAAAGAAAATAATATTTCTAGATATGCAAATGCCAACATGGTAATTAAAACAATAGTAATGGTTGCTATGTACTTTGTTCCCCTCGGATTTGTTTTATTTGGAGGACTCACTAACATTTGGCTAATTGCCTTAATGTATGTGATTATGGGATTCGGAATGGCAGGAATAGGAATGAGTGTAATGCACGACGCAAATCACGGTGCTTATTCCAAAAACGAACACGTTAATAAATGGGTTGGTAAAATAGTAAACTTAATCGGTGGATACGCGGTGACATGGAAAGTACAACACAATGTTTTACATCATTCTTACACTAACATACACGGATATGACGAAGATATTTCTCCACCTCCATTCTTAAGATTTTCACCAAACGCAGAATTAAAACCAATTCACAAATACCAACACTTTTATGTGTGGTTCTTTTATAGTCTAATGACTGTATCTTGGGTAACTACAAAAGATTTTCAACAGTTGTTCAGATATAGAAAAATGGATTTAACGAAAACAGAAAACCCAAATTTTGGCGCTTTATTAACTGAATTAATATTTAGTAAAGTATTCTATTACACTACTATGCTGGTAATTCCAATTATCATACTACCAATAGCTTGGTATTGGATTCCATTATTTATAGTTTTAAAGAATTTAATTGCTGGTTTTTTATTAGCGATTGTATTTCAACCAGCACACGTTGTTCCTGAAACGGAATTTGTAGTTGCAGATATTGACAACAATGTTGCTAATAACTTTGCCATTCACCAAATGGAAACAACGGCCAATTTTGCACCAAGAAGTAAAATTTTAAACTGGTTTGTTGGGGGATTAAATTATCAAGTAGAACACCATTTGTTTCCACACATTTGCCATGTTCATTACAAGAAAATTTCTGAAATTGTAAAGAAAACTGCTGAAGAGTATAACGTGCCTTATAACTCACACCGTACTTTTGCAAAAGCTTTGGTATACCATACCAAAATGATTAAATCATTGGGTAGAAAATAAGACCAATGACAAATAAAACATTTAAGTGTCTTTCGTAAGTTAGGCACTTTTTTTTTGCTTTAAAATAATTAAATGAGACTATTTTTAACTGTTATTATAACCTTTCTCCTTAATTCTTTAATTGCTCAACCAGCAGGATATGCCTATGGAAAGCAAATATTAATCAATGCGAGCCAAGTTGCCGGAAGTACTGATTTTAATGATTTTCAGATCTTGGTTAACATGACCGACAATAATTTGAGAAGCACTGCAAACGGTGGTCACGTAAACAACGGTAACGGATTTGATATCCTATTTACCACTGGCGATTGCAATACTGTTTTAGATCATCAGATAGAAAAATATGTCGCCAGTACTGGTGAATACATAGCTTGGGTTAAAATACCGACTTTAAACGCTACGAGTAACACGAATATCCACATGTACTATGGCAATGCTTCGGTTAGCGCCGATCCTTCCACCACCAATACATGGACTGCTAATCACGGTGCAGTTTACCACATGAATCAATCTCCTGTTGCCACCACTACCCTTACCGACTATTCTTCTAATACAAATAATGGCATAGCAAATGGCAGCATGACCGCTAGTGACCTAGTCACTGGAAAAATTGGGTATGGGATTGATTTTGATGGATCCAATGATTATATTGATTGTGGGGCTAACGCATCCACATTTCCTAGTGGTGACATTACTGTGTCTGCTTGGATATACAGTCGCGCAGCAAGTGGACATATTATTAATCGTGGAGGTGGATGGAACGATCCTGGATACAGCTTGTTTCACTTGGGTAACGGCGTTAGAATAGAATTACAAAGAAGTGGTGAAAAAGACATAGTTGACAATCCGCTATCCATAAACACATGGCACTATGTTGCTTTGACTTATAATAACACGAGTAAATTAATTAAGTTTTTTCTTGATGGAGTGCAACAACCCAATACAGGAAATCATACCGGACCGATTGGCATGCCAGTTGAAAATTTAAATATTGGAAGGAAGCAAAAAAATGCATACTACTTTAATGGAATAATTGACGAAGGTCGTGTGATTATGGAAGACCGCTCGGATGACTGGATGCTGACAGAATATAGAAACCAGAATACACCTAACACTTTTTACACGAAATCTGCAGAATATAGTGCAGGTAGTTTATGTAACACCTTGCCAATTGTACTACTTGACTTTTCTGCGGAGTTGGCTATCGAAAATAAAGTTGACATTCGTTGGGAGACTGCATCTGAAACAAACAATGATTACTTTTTAATTGAAAAATCATTAGATGGAAAAAATTGGAATACAGTTACACGCATAAAAGGGGCGGGTAACTCTACTGCACGCATCCATTATAAAACAGTCGATTCCTTAGTGGTTAACACAGTAATCGTTTATTATAGACTTACACAGGTAGATTATGATGGTCAATTCACCCATTCGAAAATAATTTCTATTATTTCAAATTACAACACACCATATTCAAGCAATGTATACCCTAACCCTTTTGAAAATGTGTTAACTGTAAATACAGCACCAAGTTCAATTTTAAAAGTATACAATATGAGTGGTGTTTTAATTTTTCAAACGACCTTACTATTAGCAACAAATCAAGTAGACTTGAGTTTTTTACCCACTGGACTTTATATGATATTCGTCGGAAATAAGCAGTATAAACTAATTAAACAGTAATTTATTCAATCAACAACTTACGCGTCATACTAGCTTGATTAATTGTAACTTTCAATAAGTATACCCCTTGCGCGAGCCCTTTACAATCCACTGCTGTTTTATTTTGTAAAAGTCGACCTGATTGCACACTTCTACCTTGCATATCTAATATTTCAAAAGTGGTGGATCCGTTATATAAAGCGCCATCCGCATTTAACTCCACATAGAAAACGCTTTGCGTTGGATTGGGAAAAATATTAAATTCAAAAGGAGCATAGCTGTTTAAACCGACATCTGTAATAGTAACCGATTCATAAAAACTCAATCCACCCCTTATATTCCCTACAAACATTTCTAGTTTATTATCGCCATCTATATCATAAAGTGCAGGCGCAGCATAAATACCATCATTGATAGATTGCAGCGCTGGATCTACCAGATTAAAAGTCCCGGATAAATTACCTTCTATGTTATTATAATAGTGAAGAAAGCCATCTTTCGCACCTATAATAAGGTGCATTGTATCGTCAATATCCACAAATTCAGGAATAGCATAACCAATATTTGTACCACTTTCTGTAACATCCACTCCCCCTAACTGTGTAGTTATCAATTCAAATATTTGATTGTTAGCTGTACCAACATTTTCATAATAAGAAAGCATCCCATTTCTATTTCCTAAAACTAGGTCTAATAGCCCATCCCTATTTAAATCAATTAGTTTTGGTGCCGTAAAAAGTCCGTCTTGTATTATCCCTCCTGTACTAGTCAGCAGATTGGTATGACTCAGAAATTGAGCAGGTCCTGTACCACCATTATTCATAAAAAGCATCAAGGCTGTATCTCGCTCACTTAAAATCATATCTTCGGCTCCATCTCCATTTAAATCTCCAAAAGTGGCATAGAACTCGTGATTTATTTTATTGTTCACCCCGGAAAGTCCCATATAATCTTCGGAAGCTAAGGTAAATTGTGGAGACAAAGCAGTACCTGTATTATGGTAATAGACAAGTTTACTATAACTTCCATTATATACGGTATCAAATCGAACCCCAACAGAAATTATTAAATCTTTTAAGCCATCTCTATCATGATCAAAAAAAACAGGAGATACATTTGCGCCAAAATCAATCATTTGATCTTGTAGAAAATTCTTTTTATTCAATTCAAAAACCGGTTGATTGTCCAATCCAACATTGTTGTAAAACCAATTACTTTGGTAATCCATTCCAAATAATGATAAGTTTGGTGAGACCAATAAATCACGAATTTGGTCATTATCAATGTCAACGAAAAAAGCACCTAAAAATTCAAATAGATCTACCGTAACATCATTTGACGGAAAATCTGGGTCTTGGCTGATCATGGCCGAATTGGTATTTGGCACAGTACCTCCATTCATTAACAAGGTTAAATGTGAAAACTCCACATCCCCTAACACAATATCCATCATGCCGTCACTGTTCATGTCGAGTGCTAAGGTGGTTGATCCAGAATGGCGATCCGCTGCATTTCCAATGGGTCTTGGATTATATACAAATTGTGGGTTATCTATCTGATTGTAACAGCAATCATTTAACTGTAATAGGTTACTTGTATTTGCTTCTGTAAAGTTACCATAACATACACTTGCAGTCATAAACTCTAATGAATCAGAATGTCCGTAAATCTCTTGTGACATATTTTTATGATACCACAAACACTTACTAAGCCCTGAAAAAGACAGTATATCCAAATCATCATCTCCATCCACATCCACAAAAGCCGGGATATCTTGTACACCACAGGAGATGATTGGATCAATTGTATAATTACTAAATGATGCTGTTAGCCCATATTTTACTAATTCGAATTCAATACCATTACTGACAGAAGAAATGTTTTTATACATCTGCAATGCTCCTGAAGCGGAAGCCAAAATATCCGCTTTACCGTCTAAATTATAATCACCCAAAATTGCCCAATTATTAATTTCTGGAAATTTTTCTGCCAATTCAGGCGCATATTCATAATCAATTTGACCTGGTCCCCCATTCTGGATAAAGCAAAGAATTTTATTGCAACTTTTATCAAAGACAAATAAATCTTGTACCCCATCAAAATTTAGATCAATATTTGAATATTGGGCAGAATTAATTCCTCCAGCCCAAGGATATTTAAGCGTAATATTGTTTGCTATAACGTTAATATCGTTACTTCTTTGAAAGCCAAATTGACCATAAATGAACAGAGGAAAGCAAAATAACAAGAATAAAATTTTCTTCATATAACTATTTGATTAAACCAACAATAATATCACTGATAGGCTGTATTTTTTTAGTATTTTCAATAGTTGGTCCGGCACACCAAACAGTTTTATAAGTTGCACTAAAAGCTGCTTTTTCGACCGACTTCATCCCTTTCACAAAAGTGAACATCTTTATCCACTTTTTGAGGCGTTTATTTTTACTTAATAGTTTTTCTAACCAATTTTGTTTGGTGCCAATTTTTTGGACATAAGGTGTGTTAATCACCGTACAAGGAGAGCCCGATATTTTAGTACTCATAACAATATCTTTTTCCCCATAATCCACACAAGCTTGTTTATACTCCTCTGAGACACCTGATTCTTCACTCGCAATAAAAATACTTCCGACAGAAGCACCAGCGGCTCCATAAGATAACATCTTATCCAAATCGGCTTTTTTCCCGACTCCTCCAGCAGATATTACAGGAATTCCGCAATTGGAAACGAGACTTTCAATTAAGGTTTTAGGTGAAATATTACCAGCATGTCCCCCTGCTTCATTATTGACTGCAATAATAGCGTCTGCACCTAACGCCTCCACTTTTTGTGCGAACTTTAAATCCGTAACATCACAAAATACTTTAATGCCTTTAGGTTTACAAGCATCAATTACTTCTTTAGGATTACCTAAAGATGTAATAATAAAATCAACGCCTAATTCAACTGCGGCGACCAATTGACTTTTCATTTTTGGGTTAGACTGATTTACAATTAAATTGATACCAATCGGTCCTTTTGTTCCAGCTTGAATTTTTTTAATCCCCTCCTTAAACGCATCAATCGTTCTATAATTTAAAGCGGGAATGGCACCGGCAATTCCATTATTACCCGCAGCGATTAGCATTTTTTCATTGGACACCAAAAACATGGGAGCCATAATAATGGGATACTTAATATTTAAAATATCTGTTAATTTTAATTTCTCGTTCTTGCTCATTGAATAATTATTTTCTTGGTCATACGATAACCTGCTACTTGTAAATTTAATAGATAAACACCTTCTGAAAGGTCTTTACAATTAATTAATGTTTGAGATTGATTAATATTTCCGGACAACAATGCCTTACCACTCATATCCATAAGACTATAGGAAACTGCTTGATAATTTATTAGGTTCAATTTTGATAAATCAATGTTAAAATTATTTTCAGCTGGATTGGGATAAATATTAATTTCATTTTGATAATCGACTATACCTACGCTAGAAACTAGTGCAGATTGATACAAACCTAAGCCACCTCTTTTATTTCCAACCACCATTTCCAATTTATAATCTTGATCGACATCATAAATTGCAGGAGCTGAGTATGGGCCTAACCATATTTTATGCAAGGCGGCATCTACTAAGTTAAAGGTTCCATTTAAGTTATTTGAAATGTTGTTATAATAATGGAGATACCCATCTCTTGAACCGACAATTAAATGAAAAACGGAATCAATAAGTACAAATTCCGGAACGGCAGTACCTTCATTTGTCGAAGGTGGCACTACAGAAACACCACCTAAAGTATTTGTTTGTAATTCAAAACTATAATTAGTTGGTGTGCCTACATTTTTATAATAAGTTAATGTCCCGTCTCGTTTTCCAATGACTAAGTCCATTAACCCATCTCGATTTAAATCAACTAATTTTGGAGCAATTAAAATACCGTGACTAATATTTACTCCTGCTTGATCTTTTAAAGTTGTATAATTTACGAATTGAGCTGGTACCCCACTTGGGTTTGAATTTATAAAAATAGTTAAACTACCGTTGTACTCTGCCAATATTAAATCCTCTGCCCCATCTCCATTCACATCTCCAAAAGTTGGATAAAAATGTAAATGGTTACCGCCATTAAAACTGGAAAGTCCTAAATAATCTTCAGATTCAAGTGTAAATGCTGCTGCATTAGCAGTACCGGTGTTTTTATAATAGATTAATTTTGAATAAAAATTGGTGGTAACCGAATCAAAACGTTCACTAACAGCTACGATTAAATCTTTTAACCCATCTCCATTATGGTCAAAAAACACGGGCATGGTGCGCGCGCCATACTCTATCATATCATCTTGTAAAAAATCTTTTTGATTAAAATTAAAATCAGGAAAATTATCTGCTCCTTCATTTAAATACAGCCAATTACTTGCATAATTCTCTGAGTTTAATGCCGTGTTTGGAGAAACTACTAAATCTCTTTTTTGATCGTTATTTACATCTACATAAAACCCCGAAGGAAAAACCTGCATATCCACCGGAACATCATAAGATGGAAAAGCAGGATCTTGACTAACCATGGCTGAATTTGTATTTGGAGTTGTACCGCCATTCATTAACATGGTAAAATTATTATACGAAATATCTCCTATCACTAAATCCATCATTTGATCCGCATCTAAATCTAAAGCCAGCACTGTTGAGCCACTATGTCTATCTTCATTTTGCCATACTGGTCTTGTATTTAGTCCCATTTGAGGATTAGTTACTTGGCCAGAACAACAATCGTTCAATGTAACCAAATTATTTGTGTCGTGTTCAATAAAATTTCCATAACAAACACTTACCGTTTCGTATAAAAGCGAGTCTGAATGACCATAAGTTTCCTGGGAAATATTTTTATAATAGCGTACACAAGAACCTAAATAAAAAGACAAAATATCCACATCTCCATCCCCATCTACATCAACAATTGCTGGAGTATCTGCCTGACTGCAGTAAACATAACTTGGATTACCATAAATGGTAGAAGGTAAATATTGACTGGCTAGCGTAAAATTAACTTTAGTACCTTGGGTAGAAATATTTCGGTAAACGATAGCACCACCTGGGGAAGCAGCAAATAAATCTTTTTTACCATCCCCATCATAATCTACCAATAAACACCAACCATATACATCCGGAAAATCATTTTCATATTGCGGTGCATGTTCAAAATTCATCTGTCCTGCTGTACCTTTTTGTAAGAAAGTAACTATTTTATCACTAGACTTATCGTAGACAAATAAATCTTCAGTACCATCTAAATCTAAATCTATATTAGAAAACTGACAATGATCTAATCCACCAGCCCATGGAAACCTTTGGGTAATAGAATTCTTAATTACAGGAATATCATTCATGCGTTCGAAACCAAATTGGCCCATGGCAATGGCGGGCATTAAAAAGAATAATGCAAGTACTTTATTATTCATAGGTAATATTTTAATAGTAAAACGAAAATTATCGCGCAATAGTTGTGCATCAATCCATAAAAATACGATTATTTTTATTAAAATGATTTTCAGACTTAGTTTTTAAATATCCGTAATAAATACCAAAGTATTCTTAAATTTGTTGGATTAGAATTTAAAAATTATGAAAAATATAGCATTAATATGCATAGCCTCTATTGGATTTACTGCAAGTAGCTGCAACGATTCCAATAAAGCGCCTGCTAAATCTGAGACAAATGACTCCATTATCCGTAAAACCAATGAAAAATTTGACTATGTAGTTGAATCGTTTGGTGACATTCAGGTACTTCGTTACCAAGTAAATGGATTTGACCAATTGAATCTAAAACAGCAAAAAATGGTTTATTATTTATACCAAGCTGGACTAGCAGGTAGAGATATCATTTGGGACCAAAATTATCGCCATAACTTGTCGATTAGAACTGCTTTAGAAGACATTGTTAAAAATTATAAAGGAGACCAATCTACATCAGACTGGGCAGCATTTATGACATATACCAAAAAAGTATGGTTTGCGAATGGCATTCATCACCACTATTCCATGGACAAGTTTGAACCAGAATTTTCAAAAGCATATTTTGAAGAATTATTAGCTGCTTCTAATAGTGCGTTAAATATGGATGCTTTAGACGTAATGTTTAATGATGCAGATTTAAAAAGAGTAAGTCTAAATTCAAATGAAGATTTGATGTTGGGTTCAGCAATGAACTTTTATCACCAAGATTTGACAGAGAAAGATGTGGAAACATTTTATAGTAATATCATTGACAAGTCCAATACAACACCTGTAGAATATGGTTTAAATTCTAAATTAACCAAGGACGAAAATGGTAAAATATATGAGGCTGTCTATAAAGTAGGTGGTATGTACTCTGAAGCTATTTCCGCAATGGTTAGCTGGTTAGAAAAAGCAAAATTAGTCGCTGAAAATGAGGCACAAGCAAAAGCATTAGGTTTATTAGTAGAATATTACCAAACTGGGGATTTAGAAAAATGGTCGGCTTACAACATAGCTTGGGCTAGTGCCACTGAAGGAGATATTGATTATATTCAAGGTTTTGTTGAAGTTTATGGCGATCCTTTAGGTATGCGTGGAACTTATGAATCGATAGTACAGATAAAGGATTTTGAAGCTTCAGCAAGAATGAAAGTATTGGCTGAAAACGCACAATGGTTTGAAGACAAATCATCTATTGAGGAAGCACATAAAAAAGAAAATGTAGTTGGTGTATCTTACAACGTAGTTAACGTTGCTGGAGAATCAGGAGATGCTTCACCTGCGACTCCAATTGGGGTAAATTTACCGAATGCAGACTGGATTCGTGCTAACCATGGTTCAAAATCAGTTAGTTTAGGAAATATTGTAGAAGCATACAACGAAGCTGGTGGTGAAGGAATGCTACAAGAATTTGCGCACGATCAAGATGAGATTGACAGAACTATAAAATATGGCAAATTAGCTTCAAAATTACATACCGCAATGCATGAAGTAATTGGTCATGCTTCTGGACAAATCAATAAAGGTATTGGAACGCCAAAAGAAACTTTAAAAAGTTACGCCTCTACCTTAGAAGAAGCAAGAGCAGATTTAGTTGCCTTATATTATTTAATGGATAAAAAACTAATAGACCTAGGTTTGATGGAATCATTAGAAGTAGGTATGGCGGAATACGATTCTTATATTAGAAATGGTATGATGGCACAAATGAGAAGATTAGAGCCGGGTGCAGATATTGAAGAAGCGCATATGCGAAATCGACAATTGGTAGCTGCATGGGCTTTTGAAAAAGGGCAAGAAAATCAAGTCATTTCTAAAATTGAAAGAGAAGGAAATACTTATTTTGAAATAAATGACTACCAACAATTAAAAGTTATTTTTGGTGAATTACTAAGAGAAATACAACGCATTAAATCAGAAGGAGATTATGCCGCTGGAAAAGCCTTAGTAGAAAACTACGGTGTAAAAGTAGACCAAGCATTGCACCAAGAAGTTTTAGATAGATCTGCTAAATTAAACATTCCGCCTTATTCTGGATTTGTAAACCCAATTTTGGAAGCAACAAAAGATGCGGAAGGAAATATTACAGGTATCACCATCCAACAACCAACGGATTTCAAAGAACAAATGTTATATTATTCAAGTACTTATGGGTACTTAAGTACATTAAAAAAATAAAGACTGATCTTTGTCAGACAAAATAACTGCAAAAATCAAAATATTCTTTTGAATAAAAGTTGATATTTGCAAACGAAAACTAAAGCCTAAACCCTAAAAAGTTTAGGCTTTATGGTATAAAAAGACATGAAAAAAAGCCAATTAATACTCCTTACTTTTGCCATTTTTAGTGCACATTCTATTTTTGCGCAAGCGTATCAAACCGTTAGGGGAAATATCACCGAAACCTTTTCCGAATCCCCAATAGAAGGAGTACAAGTAAAGTTATTAAAAGATGGTTTGGCAGTCAAAGAAATAATTTCAAATAATTCTGGTGATTTCACTTTCGACAAAGTAGAGTTAGGTACGTATGACGTACTTTTTAAACATGTAAACTTTCAATCATTTATAGATCCAGGGATTGAAGTTTCCATCAGTAAAGAAATTGTACTTGAAATACAAATGCAGAACAGAAATAATGCCTTGGACACGGTAGAAGTAAAACCTGCAAAATTAAGAGGAGAGCCAACTAATGAAATGGCTACAACCAGTAGTTTTTCTATTGAAGCAGGAGATGCCAAAAGAATTGCTGGTGGATTAGACGATCCTATTCGTGTTGCTGGTACCCTACCAGGGGTTACTTCTGCAACAGGTTTTTCTGAAAATTTTATCAGCATTAGAGGAAATTCACCACGTAGTTTAAAATATCAAATGGAAGGTATTACATTACCTAACCCTACACATTTCTCGAGAATTGGTAGTGCCGGTGGAACTTTTACTATTTTTAGTTTACATTTATTGGATAAAAGTGATTTTTACACTGGTGCTTTTTCTGCCGAATACGGTGATGCCTTGGGCGGTATATTTGATGCTAAATTTAGAAGAGGTAACCAAGAAAAACATGAACACATGATTCAAGTTGGTGTACTGGGATTGGATATCGCTTCCGAAGGGCCATTGAATAAAAACAAAAAAGCATCTTACGCCATCAACTATCGATACGGTTTAGTTGGTCTTGCCAGGTTAATAGGCTACCCTAGCCAACCTACCTATCAAGATGTTTCTTTTAGCTTAAACTTTCCACTTACTAAAAGGTCTAACTTAAAGTTTTTTGGAATTGGAGGCACCAGTTTAAGAACGCGAACTGCGACCTTAGATTCAGAAACTTGGGAAGAAAGTTTAGACAGAACGAATTTAATACTGTCGAGTAAAATGGCATTGATGGGTGGGGTTTTCAAGCACTTTATCCGTGAAAACACCATATTTAAAGCTACTGCAGCCATCAGTTACACAAAACAACTTGATAACAAGCAATATGTTACCGATTCTTACTCATTAATTGATCAAAGAACCAACGCGTACAACTCATTGCCTATTTCCATGGCAGTATCTATCAAACATAAATTTAATAAAAAACACTTTCATGTAAGTGGCGCTAGTTTCACCAATACGTACCACGACTGGAACACTAATCGTTATTCTTTTGTGACCAATAATTACAGTTCTCCATTTAATGGTAAAGGAGTAAGTAATGAATTAAAAGCATACACCGCTTCTAAATTCTTTTTGAGCGAAAAATGGTCTGTAAACGTTGGTTTACATTATACTTATTATGATGTAAACAATAAGCAAGCCTTGGAGCCTAGGGGAAGTATCTCTTATCAAATTTCAGAACAACATAGCATCAGTGCTTCTGCTGGGATGCATTCTCAAATTGAAAATTATGCGGCATATTTATATACAGACAAGGATGCCAATTTAGCAGATCGTTTTCCAAATAAAAATTTAGACTTTACCCGATCAAACCACTACATTTTAGGCTATAAAGGAAAAGTTTGGACCAACCATAGTTTAAGAGTTGAAGTTTACTACCAAGACCTTTACGACATTCCTACAGAGGCCGACGGTACATTTGCAATGGTCAATTTTTCAGAATTAACTGATATTAGGCCATTAGTAAACAATGGTACGGGGCAAAATTATGGATTAGACATAGGTTTTGAGCGTTACAATGAACACGGTTTATACTATATTGTTAACGCATCAATTTACCGCTCTTTATATACAGGAAGTGATGGTATACAGCGTTCAACAGCGTACGACAACCGATATAATGTTAAATTTTTATTAGGGAAAGAGTACAAATTAAAGAAGAAAAACGAAAAGTACAAAGCCTTTGCTTGGAACACGAACTTAGCAGCATTAGGTGGGCAACCATACACGCCTATTGATTTAGTTGCTTCTGAAGCGGAACAAGAAACAGTATATGATGAAAGTGCAGCCTTTTCGGAAAGAGACAAACCAGTAGTATTTTTAGACTTTACGTTTTCCTATAAGGTGAATAAAAACAATAAAAGAACAGTTTGGTCATTACAAATAAAAAACTTGTTTTCAAATTCCAATGCCATTTATAGAGAGTACGATACGGTAACTAAAAGTCAAGTAGTAGTTCCCTCCACTAGCCTATTCCCTGTTTTAAGTTATCACTTAGAGTTTTAAGTAAAGAAACCGATTTAAACAATATACTAGATGCGGTTCAGAACCACACACTACAAATTATCAGAAAAATAAATAGAATTCAAGAACAAAATAAAAGAAAAACAATCAGAATTAATAAATTAACTTACCTTTGCCACAATATATTTAAATAATTATAATGAATAAAGGTACAGTAAAATTTTTCAATGAATCTAAAGGATTCGGATTCATCACAGAAGAAGGAACAGACAAAGAGCACTTCGTGCACATCTCAGGATTAATTGATGAGATTCGTGAAAACGATAATGTAGAGTTTGAACTACAAGAAGGAAAAAAAGGCTTAAACGCAGTAAATGTAAAAGTAATTTAATAAATTATATTTTAAATTTTCCAAAGCCCTGATGTCAAGTCTGGGCTTTTTTTATGCCCAATATTTTCCCTAGGCTTGCATTGAATCCACATTTCCATTAAAAAACTTATCCTATCTATTGGTCGACATACATTAAAGAAGTTTGATCATATAAAACATAGCAACCAAGTCCAAGCTTAAAAGGATTAATGCAGTAACCTCAAAAAGCGATATCCATCCTTTAAAACCCATTCCTTTTCACTTCTCAAATTGAGGTAATATTATAAAATTAAAGCGCGGTGTGGCTTTAACTGATTTTTTACTAGGTGAACTTCTTTTTCGGCACAAATGATAAACCCTATGGCATGATCCTCTGTCACTAATTCAGCATCTGATTTTTGGAATGAATGCGCTTCCTTATCAAAGTATTCTTTTAAATGTATTGCGTGGTGTTTCGCTGTCTGAAGTGCATCAGGACCGTAGAAATCCCATATTAATTGAATAGATTTAGGCATTTTTTTCGAGGTGTTTTTGTTTGCGCGTCATGCGAATAAAAAAGGTTAATAATAATCCAAAATACCCCCACAAAATAATGTAAGATAAAGAATAATAAGGGATATAGCGTTGGAAAACAAAACCGAGTATACTAGCTATTAATCCTAGAAACATAAATACATAAAACACTTGTTTTTCAGTAAACCCTTTATACACCAAATGATGTGTTGTATGATCTTTACCTCCAACCATAGGTGATTTTTTTTTAAGCAATCGATTAATACTAACCGTAAAAGTATCAATCAAGGGAACTGAAAAGGCGATTAATACAATTGAAACATTCGCAAAAACGCCTTGGGTTTGAGTCTCCACGCCATCATTCCATAAATACTTTATTGAAAAGTAAGCCAAAATAATTCCTATAAACTGGCTTCCGGTATCCCCCATAAACATTTTAGCTGGTGGATAATTGAAAAATAAGAATCCTAATAACGCTCCCAAAGTAGTCATTAAGAAAAATATATCTATATTATTCTCAATACTAAATGGCGTATTAATAAAGACAAATAAAACAACAATACAAATACTGATAATGGTAGTAATACCATCCATGTTATCTAACATATTAATGGAATTCATAATACCTACCACCCATAGCAGTGTAATGATGTAGTTTAGAATAGGCATGTCAAATAGCATCACGCCATTATTGGTGAAAATAAGGATGACAGCACAGGAGATCTGAATAAAAAGCTTTATAAATGGTCGTGTATCATAAGCATCATCCGACAAGCCTAATAAGAAAGCCAAGGTGGCGGTATAAAATAGACCTAATAGTTCTTGATTTTTAAAGATATTATCGTCTCCTATAAAAATAGCATAAAACATAAAACTCATTAAAAACACAATGTAAAAACTAATACCTCCTAAAGAAGGTCTTGAAGTATTACTCCATCTTATGGTTACATCATTTTTATTCCTAATACCAAAAGATTTAGAAAACCTTAAAAAAAAATGATTAATTAAAAAAGAGAGCACAAAAGCACCACCTGTTATAATAATGATATTAAAAATAGATAATAAACTTTCGCGCATGGGATTAAAATGGAGATTTTAATTGATTAAAATGCAAAGCTATTTCATCTTTAGCGGATAAAATTGGATTTTTAAATGCTGCTGCAAATGGAAATGCAGGATCACTCCATAATATAGCTCCTTCACTTTCTTTATGATAAAAGTTAGTACATTTATATTGAAAAATGGTATCTTCTTCTAGGGTATAAAAACCATGCGCACAACCCGCAGGAACCCATAACACTTCATGTTGATCGGCTTTTAAATCTACCATTAATGCTTGTCCATATGTAGCTGATTTTTTTCTAATGTCCACGATTAAATCTACTACAGCGCCTTTCACTACACGAACCAATTTACCTTGGTCAAAAGGTGGTGCTTGAAAATGCAAGCCCCTCAAGGTGTTTTTTTGAGACATGGATTGGTTGTCTTGCACAAAAGTTATAGGAGATTCGGTAAGTTCATTAAACTTTTGTTGATTGAACGACTCATAGAAATAACCTCTTTCGTCTTTAAATACCTTTGGCTTTAACAAAAGTACCCCCGGTATATTAAATTTTTTTACTTCCATATTTGGAACCATTTTTTATTCTTTTTACTAGAATCTTCATCAGAATAATACCCCCCATAGCCATAACCATAGCCATATTGACTTTTAGTCATTTCAACGTCATTTAAAATCACATATAAATCTCTTACTGTATCATCACCAATTAATTTACTCAATTGTTGCATGAGTACTCTTTTGGTATAGTTAGCCCTTACGATATAGATTGGACAATCAGAATTGTTCATCACATTTACCCCATCAGAAACGATTCCAATAGGTGGATTATCAATGATGATAATATCGTATATTTGTTTTAACTCACTTAATAAAGTATCCAGTCTCCCATTTAAAATCAGTTCAGAAGGATTTGGTGGAATATTACCAGCCGTAATAAAATCTAAATTTTCTAATTCTGAATTTTTAATACAATTTTGCCATTCTAAAGTACCAGCAAGGATACCACTCATACCACCTTCATTTTTGGCATTAAATCCAAGGTGTATTTTTGGCTTTCTCATGTCTAAATCTAGCACCATCACCTTTTTATTTGCGAGGGTAAAAATACCTGCTAAATTAAGAGATACAAAAGTTTTTCCTTCCCCTGAAATAGAGGATGAAATAGCAATTACATTTGATTTTTCCGAATCTAATATGAATTGTAAATTAGATCGAATATGACGGTAATTTTCCGTCAATACAGATTTAGGTTGATGATTTACAAGTAGCATAGAATTGTTACTCGTGGTTTTTGTTTTTGGTACTAAGCCTAAAAAACCAACCCGAGATGGAATCAATTTTCTTAATTCCTTTTCGTTATTAATTACATTAAAGGTGATATACTTTATCCCCAAATATACAATACCGATAAGTAAGGAGAGCACAAAAGCGGCCATGTATATCATTTTAGGATTGGGTGAAATTAGTACAGGAGCTGAAGCTTCCTGTAATATGTTATTATCAATAGTATATCCAGCTTTCGATATTTGGTATTGGGTTCTTTTTTCAATTAATAAGGAATAATACTTTTCATTCAAATCAAATTTTCTTTTTAATCCAGCCAATTGCATTTCTTTTTGCGGTACGCCATACAGCTTCAATTCTAAATTAGCGACCCTTTTATTCACAGCATCTTTTCTAGTTTTTACTTGATTTTTTATGGCTTTTAAGGTTCTATTAATCGTCTCCGTTTGATTAATAATATTGCTCTCCAGATTTTTTAACCCATCATTTTCCATGGTCATCCTATAAGATGCATCCTCTTGGTCTTCTAATAGTCTATACAATTTTTCAATTTGCCCTTCCAATAAAGGTTGAAATCGAGTACCAGCCAAGGTGGGGATTAAATTATAAATACTTACTCTATTCTTAGAATTAATACCTTCCACCAGTCCTAAAATCAAGTCGTACTCTAAATCGGCTTGCAATACTTCTGTTCTCAATTGATCAATTTGATCCAATAAGTTTTCTTTGTAAAGTGCAGGATTGTTGTTTTTTGAAATATTGGTAAAAGATTGAATACTATTTTCAGAAAATTTCAAACTATTGTAAACGGTATCTAATTGTTCATCAATGAAGGAAAGAATACTTTCAGAACTTTTACTCTTTTTTTCTAAGTCGTAAGTAAAAAAAGTTTCCACTACTTCCCTGACCATATCCTGGGCCAAAACATTATTATTGCTTCTAAAAGAAACTTTGATGGTATTGGCATCCGCATTCTCAATATTTACAATTAAGGAATGAATCAATACATTTGTCAACGTTTTGTAATTATTTATTTTAAAGAATAAATCATCTTTTTCTAAATCCGCTTTAAATACCTTTTCATTATTTATTTTAAAGACAAATTTAAAATATTCGTTGTCTACCAATTGGTCATGCGCTACAGGGATCTCATTTTTTTTCTGATTGGCATTAAAAACTAAATAAAGACCATCTTGTCCATCCTTTAAATAAATTGGAACATTTATCAAGGAAGAATCTTTCAATTCATAAAATATAAGGTGATAAGGACTTTGTTTAAATTTTTCTTCGATCAATACTTCCCCTTCTGAAAAATAAGAAATTTTTAAATTCAAATTCATCAAGACCTTTTCCATTAAAAATGGTGACCTTAATAATTCAACATCAGCAGAGAGGTTATTTTCAGTATTAAAATCTTTAAACTCTAATATTCTTTGCCCTTCATCTTTTAATGAGCGCTGAATAATGGCTCTTGATTCATAAATAGGTTTGGTATATCTGAGATACACAAAGGCAATAGAAACACCAATAATAACGCACAACAGTAACCAAATCCAGTTTTTTTTAAAAACTGTTTTTAAGATATCTATATCAATATCTTTGTTTAATGACGAAATTGCATTTTCATTATTTATATGAAAGTTATTCATAAATTATTTCAATACCTGTACAACAGAGATCACAATTAACAAGCTTGATAAAATAGATACCACTGGCGCAATTTGTGCTAAAATTTCTTTCCCTAATTCCGGAACAGGCTCCACATAAATATAATCACCATTTTGAACAATTAAATCCACATATTTTAATCCTTCCACGGTGGACAAATCAATCAGATACACCAATCTTTCACCATCTATATCTCTAATCAACTTTATTTTTTTTGCTCTACCCCTTTGGGATAACCCTCCAGATAAGGCAATTGCTTCCATTAGGGTTGTATTATTATTGGTTAGATTGACTACTTTCGCTTCCCCCCCACTTCCAGGGAAAACAAAAATTCTCTTATTCGTAATTGAAATTTGAACAAATGGATCAACATAATAGGCCTTGTAGTTATCTTGTAAGAAATATTCTGCTTCTCTAATGGTTTTACCCACCAAATTCACCATATTTAGATAGGGTAATTTCACCAATGAATCTGCGTTAATAACATAGAAAATTCCATTGGTGGCAGTCAGTTGGTTATTTGCATTTCCTGTTTTAGAATCACTGGTCCCAGCAGAAACATCCAACACTCGAATTCCTTTATTGGTATAGAATTTAAATTGAATGATATCGTTCACTTCAATTTTATATTCATTATTAAAGTTTTTATTCGCCAAGGAGTCTAAATCAGCAAACACATAATCTTTAGGTGTTTTCAACATTAAATCACTGTTAATCCCGCAACTTTGAACCAATACCACGATTAAAAAAACGTAGAAAATATTAATTTTATTTATTCTAAACATTGTCATTTTTTAGCAAGTCCAAATATAGGCTTTCTATATTAAAACAAAGGGTTTTGAAGTGAAATTTTTCTTTAACAAACGCCCATCCTTCTTGACTCATTTGCGTTCGTAGTTTATCCCCTTCTATTAATCGTAAAATTTCAGTTCCAAACGGAATAGCATCAAAGCTCGAAACAATCAATCCTGTAACCCCAACATGGATGATATCTTTTACCCCGCCAACATTGGTGGTAATTACAGGTACCCCAGCAGCTTGTGCTTCAATTAAACTCACTGGTGTCCCTTCATTTAATGAAGTCAAACAAACGATATCTAGTCGGGCTAAGGGAATGGAAACGTCTTTAATCCAAGAAGTAAATGTGATACGAATCTGTGGAAACATGTCCAACAGCTGTTTTGCTTTTTTTTCTAATTCACTTTTCAATTCGCCATCCCCAATGATAAAAAAATGAATTTTCTTATCCGATCGACTTGCGACTTCTTGTATGACATCAAAAAATAAGTCATGGTTTTTTATGGCGGTCAATCGGCCTATAATACCCACACATATTTCTGCATCACTCACCTCATACTTTTCAGAAAAGTCTTGCCTTTTTTGTGGCATATCGCTTTGAAATTTAGACAAATCAAATCCTAAATTAACCACTTTCACTTTGTCACTTTTTGCAATTCGGTGAATGTTTACCAGTTCGTGTTTTTGCTGTTCAGAAATAGCTATGATTGCAGAAGACCGCTTAGCCAGATACCTTTCGACTGTTTTATAGACCTGTGTTTTCAATTTTCCAAAATAAGAATGAAAGACATGGCCATGGAAGGTATGTACAATAACGGGAACTTTCAAATTGATTGCTGCTAGACGTCCAATAGCCCCTGATTTGGACGCATGTGTATGCACAATATCGGGTTGATATTCTTGCATAATGGCTTTAATTTTTTTATAAGCAGCACGGTCTTGTTTCCAATTAATACTCCTTTGTAACTCAGGTATAATCGTTGGAGAAACGCCATATTTTTGCGGAATAAACATGGCATCCCCTTCTTGAGATTCTGGCTCACCACCTAGTAGTAAAGTTTCAAAATCATCATTTAAGAATGCGGTAAGAAAAGTAACGTTATAGGTTGGTCCACCTAAATTAAAGCGGTTGATAATTCTAAGTATCTTTACTTTTTTTGTCATTAAAGCCAATATATTGTTGCCACCAGTTTTGAAACACAATCAAAGTCCACACCAAATAAATGCCATCTCCTACTGTGCCTAAGTGCCACTTTTTTTGAAGGTCGCAAATATAATCATAATTAAATATATTTTGCCTTTTTATAAACGTTGCTGAAAAACAATCTTGTTTTAAAGCTAGGTCTAGTTCTTCTTTTAACCAATCAAAAATAGGAATTTCAAAACCTTTTTTTGGACGTTTTAAAATGTTTGGAGGGAGATCTGCCGCAAAGGCATCCATTAAAATTTGTTTTCTACCATTTTTATTCAACTTATATTCAGCAGGAAGACTATTGATGTAGTTCACCAATTCATGGTCTAAAAAAGGGGTACGAACCTCTAAGGAAAAACGCATGGACATCCGATCCACTTTGGTTAACATATCATAAGGCAGTACCATGGATTGATCGGCCAACAACATACCATTTAAATCCTTATCTAAGTGAAATTCACTAAAATCTATGGCTACAGTTTTGGGAGTAATCAATAATTTATTTTTAGCGTCCATTGGAATAAATTTTAACCAACTGGCATATCTTTCTGCGGCATTTTGTTCTAAACCTCTTGAAAACTTTTGAAACTTTCTATTCAAATCATGCCACTTACCATCTCTACCTTGCGGAAAAAAACGACCTACTTTCGCAATACTTTTGATCAATAAGGCCTTTGCTTTATTGGTGTTTCTAATGCGATATTCTGCGGCGTGTTTACGATAGCCACCAAATAATTCATCTGCCCCATCCCCACTTAAACATACGTCCACTTGTTGCTTAGCAAATTGGCTTAAAACATAAACTGCAAAAGCAGATGAATCAGCAAAAGGTTGGTCATTGGCATTTAAAAAATTTTGAAATTCTTTTTTAAAATCAGCCTTACCAAGCATCAACCTTTGATGGTCGGATTGGATATGATTTGCTACTTCGGACGCATAAGCAGATTCATCAAAAAAAGGAACATCAAAACCGACTGAAAACGTTTTTAAATCACTTTTGAAACCTTTAGAGATTAACGAAACGATAGAGGAATCAAGTCCTCCACTCAAAAAAGCTCCCAAAGGAACATCTGCAATCATTCTTTTTTCAACCGCCGAAATAACACGTTTTTTTACTTCTTTTTTTGCTTCCTCATAAGTGATTTTCAAAGGAGCCACAGCACTTAAATCAAAATAAGTTGACATGGTCATTTCACGGGTAGTAATCTTCCCCATGCTACCAGGTAATATTTGTTTTACTTTTTTTAAAATAGTGTTTGGACCAGGAATATAGGTATACTCAAACAGGGAATTAATGGCTTCTTGGTCTAGACTTTTATCGATATCAAATTGGAAAAAAGCATGCAGTTCGGAACTGAAAATATACTGTGTTTCATCTTCATAAATATACAAAGGTTTAATCCCCATTCTATCCCGTCCAAAATAAAGTACATTATCGATTTTATCGTATAGTAGAAATGCAAAAAAGCCATTAAATAGCTTCACCCCTTCCAAACCAAAATGTATTATTGTTTGCAATAAAACTTCGGTATCCGTATCAGAGTGAAAAACTGTATCTGGAGGTAATTGTTTTTTAACGGCTTGATAATTGTATATTTCTCCATTAAATACCAGTGTATATCTGTTGGAACTTTCAGACATTGGCTGATTACCATTGGCAGAAAGATCGAGAATAGACAGCCGTGCATGGCCTAGACCAACCTGTTGATTTATACATTGCCCTTGCGCATCAGGTCCACGGTGCACCAAAGCCTGTACTGCATTCCCCAATTGACTTACATTGGGAGATGTATTGTTATTTTTTAACCAAATTCCGACTAATCCGCACAAAGTTTTTACTTTAGCGGTAAAGATAATTTATTTCATAAAATCCATGCGTTCAATTTTAGTTTTTTTCACCTTTATCTACATTTCGGTTGCCATTGCACAGCAAGAAACCATGCCTAATAATAAGGTGCAAAATTACTTGAACAGTATTCCAAACCAGCCAGGGGTCGGCCAGTCCCCATTCACCTGCTACGTCATAGACTTAAGTAATAATAAAATAATAGCAAAACACCAGGAATCCATGCGAATTCCTGCAGCATCTACCATGAAATTAGTCACCACAGCTGCCGCATTAAATATTTTAGGCGCTAACTACACCTTTAAAACCCAGCTTGCTTATAGTGGTAGTTTGGACAAAGCGACAAAAACCTTAAATGGAGACTTATACATTATAGGAGGAGGAGATCCAACATTAGGGTCTCGTTATTACACAGAAGACGGGGAAGAAAGTGATTTTTTAATGGCTTGGGCAGATTCCATCAAGGAAAGCGGTATTTTACATATTAATGGTCGTGTGGTAGCAGATGGTTCAGCCTATGAATACCAAGGCAGTCCTAGTGGTTGGGTCTGGGGCGACATGGGTAATTATTATGGTGCCGGACCGAATGGTTTGACTATTTATGACAATATGTTAAAATTATATTTCGATACCAAAGCCATTGGCTCGGATGCAAAATTAACTTGTACAATTCCTTATTTACCCAATTTTTATTTAGGTGGCAGTATACAAGCAGCCAAATCGTCGAGAGATAATGCCTATGTATTTGGTGCACCATATAGTTTAGATTGGTACATTACAGGTAGTATTCCATATAAGCGGGAAGACTTTATGGTCAAAGCAGCTAATCCAGACCCAGAATTGACATTTACCCATGAATTTAACCAAGCTTTACAAGCCCAGGGTATTACCATAAAATACTTTCCAGAAACGAAAAGAAACCTATTAAAAGACAGTAACTATCAAATGCCTGCGTTAAAAACCATATATACGCATGAATCTCCTTCACTACTATCTATCATAAACTTAACAAACCTTTATAGTGTAAATTTATTTGCAGAGCATTTATTATGCGAAATAGCTTACAAAAGAAAAGGGATAGGCAGTACGCACCAAGGTGCTTTAATCGCAAAAGCTTATCTGTCTTCAAAATTTGATTGTAGCGGCTTAATAATGACTGATGGCAGTGGACTTTCTCGTTCAAATGCCATGTCTGCAAAATTCTTGGTCCTCCTTTTAAAATATATGAAAGGTTCCAATAATTATAAAAATAGTTTGGCCGTAGCTGGAAAAAAGGGGACCATGCGAAGTATTGGCCGAAAAACAGCTGCCAGTGGCCGTGTTATCGGAAAAAGTGGTAGTATGAGTAAAATGAAAGCCTATGCTGGATACGTCAACAGTACTACTGGAAAAAAATTAGCCTATGCAATGGTAATGAACAATTACAACACCCCTACTTATAAAGTAAAGGGTTATTTTGAAAAATTAATGGTATTGATGGCGACGTATTAAATTACTTTAATCCTTTAAATACATCCCCAAAATCTTGCCAGAAATCATCTAATGCTAAAAAGGAATCTGTTAAAAACTGATGTGATTTTGGCCAATCTTTTTCATTGTAAATATTTACATCCTTTAATTCACAAAAAATACGGGCAATATTTTTAGAGTTCGGATGTTCAAAAGATTTTAACCAAGTCATTTCGTATGGCATTTGCGTTGTAAGCATCACTTTAAACTCTTCAAATTGCTCAAAATACACTTCTCTTAAACCGGCATCTAAAAATTGAATATCGATACAAAAACGAACTACTTCTAAGTCGGCTTCCATTCTAAAATAAAGATGATTGATTCTATTTGGATAATTCATCCAATCAATATTTCGTCCCTTCATTTTACCAGCCACTTTTAATCGTTCTGCTAAATCTTGCCAAAACCTTTTGGTTAAATCTTTTTTTTCGTCTTTTGTAAACATGATGATATTTATTAGTTCAAATGATGTGTTTAGTCATTTTTACTTCTGTGTAAAGTGGGTAAATTTATAAAGAAAAAAAATAGAATATGAAAAACAAAGTAGAAATTAACGAAGGAGAAATATTAATTCATTTAAATGAAGCAAAACCTGGTAAATTAAGTTTCACCTCCTTGGGGTTGAAAAAAGAAGATTTAGTAGAGAGTGACGGTTTTGTACGGTTTGTATTTGACATGAAAAACATTTCGGACCCTTCCTTTTTTCAAGTTCCAACCATTGAGCTAACTTATAATAAAAATGTTGCTGAGACACATTGGCAATGTGATTTTAATGGTACGACTATCATTGATAAGCATGACAACCACGGAAACTCTACTATTATTTTATTAGATAGAAAAGTGATAGAAGCAAACTGGCAGCATCATGAAAACAAATTGATCATGCATGCAGAATTTCCAGAGCCAATAAGCTTTGAAGGGGACGCTTGTTTTATTAATTTATTTAAATAATAAAAATAATCGCATAAATAAAAGGGCTTTGAATAATTCAAAGCCCTTTTTTATTTCATAATTTTTATTGTTTAATAATTTTCACCGTTCTACTTTCTCCACTCTTAAGATAAATCTGTAAAAAATAAAGTCCCTTAGGACCAAGTACATCAATCTTCAATTGATCAACATCTACAAAAATATCCGGGTTCATTAATTGCCCATAACTATTGAACAGTTTCATTTTTAACACTTTGGAATATTCATTTAAACTAATTGAAACTTGTCCCTGAGTAGGATTGGGAAATACGGTTATTTTTGAGTCTGGTGCAGATAATTTGACAGCGGATAAATAACAAGAATTACTGCAGTTTGTGCTAAACTGGACCCCAGCTAGAATATTTATCCAACTATAATACAAGTAAAGATTATCGTCAATGGTAATACAGCTTAAAAAAGCATTGCCTTGGGTATTTAATAAAGTCATATCATCATTATTTCCATTTCTAATATTTAAACAACTAAGGTTATTATTCCTGCAATCCAATTTTTCTAAAATAGGATTTTGCGAGAAGTCCAATCCTCCTATTTCATTATCTTTACAATAAACAGTGTTAATTAAAGGATTTTCATAGAAACTTAAGTTAGCAATTTGATTTTCATGACAGTCTAGGTACCCAAGTTGTAAATTATGAGAAATATCTAAATTTGAAAGTTGATTCTGATCACAATTTAGCACCTGTAAAGCAAGATTTTGTGAAACATCTAAGTTTGTAAGGCTATTATTAGAACAGGATAAATATCTTAAATTTGTATTATTAGACACTGTTATATTTGAAAAGAAATTTGAAGCGCAATACAAGTGCTCTAAATTCAAATTTTGAGAAAGATCCAAAGTATTTAATTGATTTCCCACACAATTCAAAGATTTTAAATTATTGTTCAATGTAACGTCTAAGGTATGCAAAGGATTGTTACCACAACCTAATGATTCGAGGGCATTATTTTGAGATAAATCAAGGTTATAAATCTGATTTCCAATACAATTAAAATAAAGCAAACCTGTATTTTGAGTGACATCAAGGGCATGGATAAAATTTCTAAAACAATCTACAGAAGTTAAAGTACTACTAGGTGGTAGTGTTAAATGATTAAGCATATTATCCCTGCATTCCAACACGCTTAGCGCTAAATTATTAGAAAGATCTAGATTTATAAGCAGGTTCTCTCTACACTCCAAATAACTTAGTGCTAAATTATTAGAAAGATCAAGGTTCGTTAGCTGATTATCATAACACATTAATTCAATTAGCATTAAATTGTGGGAGAGATCAAGTGTAGCAAGATTATTATGCTGACAGTTCAAATAAGTCAACGCTACGTTTTGTGTAAGATTGATATTTGTAAGATAATTCGACCTTAAGTTCAATTTTTCCAAAGAAACAAAGTCTTGTATTCCTGTTAAATTTGAAATATATTTGCTTTGTAAATCTAAAACTGTAATGGTATCAATACTTGCAGTTACAACAATACCATCCACTATTCCAGAATCAACTCCTAAGTTTATTAATGCAGTCTCGAAAAAAGCATCAGGTATGAATGTAGTTTGACTAATAATCGGGTTTGTGTTCAATAGGAGACTAAAAGCTAAGATTAGTTTTTTTAATGTCATAAAAACATTTAGCTGGATGATACTTTTTAAAAAAGTAAAAATTTTTGACATAGTTTAATATTTACTATAAATGTAAAACGAAACTAAACTTTATTTATTGTAATTAAATACTTTACCATACAAAAAACCACCTTTTCGCACACCTACTTTGTCATAAAAATTTATCACAAAACATAAATATTAGCTGTGACCAAACAAAAGTATAAAACCAAAAAAAACCTACTTAGCGGACTAAGTAGGTTTTAATTATTTTAATTGAATGAACTTAAATTTAAAGTACGTTTAAATCTTTTAAGATTCCCATTACGTTTCTAACTGCATCAGCAGAACCATTCATTAATTCTTTTTCTGCATCATTCAAGTCTACTTCTAATATTTTTTCGATTCCATTTTTACCTAAAATTACAGGAACGCCTAAATAAATATCTTTTTGACCATATTCACCAGTTAACCATGAGCACACTGGCAATACTCTTTTTTGATCTTTTACAATTGCTTCTACCATTTGAGCAGCTGCTGCACCTGGAGCATACCAAGCAGAAGTTCCTAATAATTTTACAATTTCTCCACCACCAAATTTGGTTCTTTCAATAATTGCATCAATTTTATCTTGCGCCATTAATTCAGTCAATGGAATTCCACCAACAGTTGTATATCTTGGTAAAGGCACCATAGTATCTCCATGTCCACCCATTAATAAGGCTTGAATATCTTTAGGAGAAACATTTAATTCCATGGCAATAAAAGAACGGTAACGCGCAGTATCTAAAACACCAGCCATACCCATTACTCTTGACTTGTCAATTTTAGCAGTCAAAAATGCAGTATAACACATTACATCTAAAGGGTTAGAAACAATGATAATTTTAGCATCTGGAGAATGCTTAATCACATTTTCAGTTACTGACTTTACAATACCAGCATTTGTAGCGATCAAATCATCTCTACTCATACCTGGTTTTCTTGGAATACCAGAAGTAATTACCACAACTTCAGAACCTGCAGTTTTAGAATAATCGTTAGTTGAACCAGTGATTCTAGAATCATATAAGTTCACAGGTGAGGTCTCCCACATGTCTAAAGCCTTACCTTCAGCAACACCTTCTTTAATATCCAATAATACAATTTCGTTTGCAACTTCGTTATGTGCTAATACATTTGCACATGTTGCTCCAACATTTCCGGCTCCAACTACAGTAACTTTCATTTTTATTTGTTTAATTTGGTTAATCTACATATTTTAATAAGAATGCGAATTTACAAAACATTTTGAAAGAAATAAATTATATTCACGCAGTTTTTAATTAATTAGGAAAAAATTAATTCTTAGGCAACCCTTTATTATTTTTATCGTTTTAAAATCGTAAACCAACAAGTGGAAAATCAGCAAGAGCTACAAAATATCATTACAGGTTGTATTAAAGGTAAAAGAAAATACCAAAAGCAACTCTTTGAAAAATACTACGGTAAGATGATGGGGGTTTGTATGCGATATGCTAGGGACCAAGATGAAGCACAGGATATGGTTCAGAATGGATTTATAAAGGTATTTGAAAAATTAACCGTTTATAATTTTACAGGTTCATTTGAAGGTTGGGTACGCAGAATCATGGTCAACACAGCGATTGACTTGATTCGAAAAAATAAAAAGAACACATATGCTATCGAAAATGAAGCGGATATTGCTTCAGAAGAAGAAAATGGCATAATTATAGAGGAGGATTTAAATGCGTTAAACTTTAAAGCGAGTAAAGCAATAGAAGCCATCAGTAATTTATCTGCTGGATATAAAATGGTTTTTAACTTGTATGTGATGGAAGGATATACCCATAAAGAAATTGCCGAGTATTTAGGCATTTCCGAAGGCACTTCTAAATCAAACTTAGCAAAAGCAAAACAAAAATTAAGAGCGTCATTAAGCGCAGAAAAGGTGGAGTATCATGGATAAATTTGAAAAAACAATTAAAAATGCTGTTGAGCACTATGAAGTGCCATATACAGAAGCTGCATGGGATTCTTTTTCAAAGAAACTCGGTCCAGAAAAAGGATTTATTTCAAAATGGGTGATTGGTATTTCTGCAGTTGCAGTAATAGCAAGTGCTGGTGTCTGGTATTTATCTACCACGCCTACCCCAGTAAATATAACTCAAGAGGTAAGCGCAAACCAAACAGAAAAAGACTTACTATATTCAGAAACAACGACAGAAATAAAAGAAAATAGCAATCAAGAAAAAAATATTCAAACTAAAAACCCCGTTGCTCAACCAAAAGTAAATGCGCAAAACTCACCAAATACGGGATTAGTTGAAGGGCAATCAAAAAATAAAAAAGAAGAAACAAAAGCCATTCAACCAACAAAATTAATTCACTTAAACAACTTTGAAAAAGTGATTACACCTGCGCAAAACACACTACCTGTTTTAAAGCCTTTGGAGGAGAAAAATGAACTTGCATTAGCTGCGGAAACAAAAACAATTGACTATTCAAGCTTTAACTTACAAGTTGTTTCTAATCGCACAAGTATTTGTTTAGGTGAAGCTGTTATTTTAACGCCTTCTATTCCTAAAATAAAAGCAAAATATCAATGGGATATGGGAGATGGTACGCTACTCAGTACAAATCTGGTAGAATACACATACAAAAATCCTGGTACTTATCGTGTCACTATTAATTTGTTGGATGAAAAAACTGAAGAGCTACTGTATAAAAGCGAAGTGAAATTTATAGAGATATTAGCATTACCAGAAAACGCCATCCAAATAGAAATTGAAGAAGACTTAATTCCGACTGCTTATATTTCTTTAAGAGAAGATCAAATGAACAACCAAGTAGACTGGGAATTAACTAACCTTTATAAGTCCAGTCAAAGTAGTTTCCAATATAGCTTTAAAGAAAAAGGAGATTACCGCTTAAATTGCACGATTACGGGAAGCAATGGCTGTCAAAATACAATGACGCGTCATATTGAAATAGCAAATGATTATAATTTATTGGCGCCGAATGCATTTTCACCAAACGGTGATTTACTCAACGATTATTTTATTCCAAAAGCATTATTAATAGACAATAAGCCTTTCACCATGTCCATTTATAACAAGGCTGGATCCTTATTGTACCAAACAAACGAAGCTACGCGTCCATGGGACGGTCTATACACGAAAGACAGAACACAGGCGCCTAGCGGGATTTATATTTGGGTGGTAGAACAAACTAACGAATTCGGTGAGGAAGAAATTTACCGTGGACATGTTACCATAACTAGATAAATCATTTGTATTTTTTGAAGGCCGAATTGAGTAAATCAATTCGGCCTTTTTATTTTCACATTATCTTTAGTAGCGCTATACTTACTACTCCTTTTCTCTAGTTTAAAATTCAAAGAATGATCTATCCATGGCTACCTTAAATAGTTTATTAAAAACTAACAGGAATACAATTCAAAAGGAGATAATGGCATTGATTTAAAAGGCTGAAAATTGGGTGAAGCACCTTAACCAGAAGGAAAATAAAGCTAAAGGTAAATGAGGTCTAAAAAGAAACCGAATCACCCCTTGAAACAATGGTTGTAATTAACACCTATTCAACAGGTAATCATTAAATATATCTCACTATTATTTATGGGGACTTATTGCGTAAGGAACTGCGCACAGGTCAAATACAAAGTCTTATTCTTTAAAGAGAACATTAACGGTACCTGTATTTTCAAATAACTTATCGGCTTTATCTTTAAAAGTAATTAAATACACATAAACTCCCTCATACACAAAGTTATTATCAGGAAAACGACCATTCCAACCAACCTCTATGTCATCTGATTCAAAAATTGTTTTCCCCCAACGGTCGAATATTTTCAAGGTATAGCTATTAAATACATAGAGACTAATAACAGGGTTAAATATTCGGTTTTCTGAAATTTGACTATTTGGTATAATCGTATTAGGCACCCAAATTACCGGATCAAAAGTCATGCATTCTTCATCAGAATATGCTGTTTTTATAAAGCCATATTGATTCAACTCTTCTACAGCGGCAATACGGTAACAAAATCCACCTTCAGACTGATCAAACTGTGTCTCTAATTCGTCCACAAAGGAGCGAATCCCTGGATTTGTAGTTCCTATGGGTACTGGATTATACACCCCATCCATTCCTCTATAAATATCATATTGTTTTACGCCGCCATCAAACTGCAAGTATGGTGTCCAGGATAAGGTATTCACTAATTTAGCTTCATCTGATTGAATGGTCAAGTCAATAGCGCTAACCATATTGGTAGTTGCACCTAAATTTCCACAAGAATCTACTAAAGATACTTGGTATTGGTAAACGCCATCTGTTTGAATTTCAAAATCGTATATTTCATTGAAATCACTCCCGTTAGGCAACTCAGTTGTTAAGTATGTAAAGCCAAAGTCATTCGGTCCCTTTTTATAAATTTCAAAAGATTTAACCGAAGACAAAGATTCGGTGTACCATTCCACATGCATGCTGCCATTTAACTGATGAGAAACATTGGACAAATAGTGAAAATTAGGATTTGCTGCTGGTAAGATAGTTTTACAAAGTTCATTTGAATAAGTTATTTTCCCCGATTGAGAAACCCCTCTGATGAAAAAGCAATAAGTATTATTATAATCAATGTAATCATAATTAAAGCGAGCAATGTCTGGAGTTACCGTTTTGATCACCTGTGCTGGTGCATGATTTATGCTAAGTAAAATTTGGTATTCTACAAGAGGATCGTCTGCCGTCCAGCCATTATAAGAAGTCCAATTTACAGCCATTTTTAAATTACATAAATCAACAGTCGCACTAGTATAAATGGTTGCATGTGATTCACTGGCAGCTGAAGTTTGATAATTTGGTGGAATATTATTTATTAAGCAAGAATCAAATGCAGCCACGGCATAAGTTTCGGACTGTAAGTTGTGTTTTGCATTTAAGTCGACATACGAAGTAATGTAACGCCCATAAATAGTATCTAAATTTTCCCAAAAACCATTTATGATTTTTAATATTATATAGCCATAAGTATCTGAAGACTGGTTAACATTCCAAAAAACATTAGTTACATCATTCAATGTGTCTACCGTAACCGAAGAAACTACAGGAATGTAAGGGTTCATGATATCGATAAAAAAATCTCCTTCTACATTAGAAGTCGAACTACAACCGCTGGTATGATTAACCCTGACTTGATAATTCACAAATGCACTACAAATATCTATGGTATCACGATATTCAAAGGTGCCATAATTAATATTTTTATGCGGGCTCCAAACGCCTGCTGGGTATTCTTTAAAAATGGTATAGTTAATATTCTCTCCAGCTAACTGAGGGGTATGGGTAGGGTTCCATTCAACCAATACCCTCCCATCACCTAAATCATTTATTTCTAAAAAAATGGAAGAAATGGTATCTGAATAGGTAATTTCAATATTTCCATTGTCATTGGACTTGGTTGCAAGCACGTAATTTTTTATGCCTAAATTCCCGTTAGCACCAACATGGGTATAAGTCGCAGTATTGATGTTGGTAATGGTAGCAATGGGCGTTGGGCCAGACTCTAGACAATACACTTCATATTCGAGAAAAGTACCCGTTCCAACCACAGAAGGTAACCAATCAATAGTTACGTCTCCATTTGCTAACACATTGACACAAGTCATGTCCACTGGCGGAACAATTACCCCCTGCAATCTATCGGGCATAGAAACAGTGGACATAGGCATAGCCCATGCACAAAAATTGTACAACATCAAAAAAGTGAATATGCTTATGAATTTCAACTGTTTCATTGCGTTATAACGGCTGTAAAATTACTTTATTATAAATTAAGAGACCTAGCTTTAGGGCACTTATTTAGAATACGAAAAATAATAGAGATAGTTGTTTAAAAGACAGGTTAAATAGGAATATAAAACTTGTTTTTCTTAGCTTTCACTATTATCTAATAAAAACTCATCCAGCCCAAGTGATTGTATTGGTTGCACAGCTGCACCAGCAATTCCTTCAATTGAGCCATACATATTTGTAGTATTGAGCATCACCTTTTCGATTTGTTTTTCTCTTTTCTTCCAAATATTCATCATGGCTTTTTTTTCTTTATCCAAGTCTTGTTTTAACATTTCGAACCCTTCTACAATAGCCTGTACTTGACTTCTGAATTCGTTACCAGTTAAAAAGCTGTACAACATTTGCATTTTATCGCCTTTATTTTCATTTGAATCACTTACTTGTTGTACTTTAATTAGACCTTCTCGTATGGCCATTGCCAAACTTTTAAATTCGGCAAAAGAACAGACCCAGACGCCACTTACCATTTCAAAACTTTGCTGGTTTTTAGGTAAGGTTTCGGTTATTAACACAGGCACATCAGCACCAGCCAATCGCATATCATCTTTTAGTTTTTCAATCCATTCATTAGAAAAATTCTTAGTTCTTTTCGATTCGTAAATTATTTTACCACAAGCAACGCCACCTCTATTTCTAACTGTTTGTATACAATCGGCTCCTCTTACCCCTTTTGAAACTTCCTCAATAATATCAAATGGAAATTGCACTTTTAAATCATCTTCAATGGCCAATTCCTGTACTTCTCCTTGCATCTGCATAGAACCTTGCTCAGCTTTTCTTTTCATTTCATCAATCAACTTTTGCTGATCATCCATTTTCTTTTGAAATTCACGCTTTTGCATTTCAAACTTTTCCCCTTCTGCTTTCTTCACCTTCTCTTCTACCAATCTTTCCGTCTCCAATCTTTCTTTTTGGATTTTCAATTCCAGTTGCTCTTGCCTTTCTTTGAGTTCGTTCTCTTTTCTCATAAAAACAAGCTCTTTTTCTTGTAAAGCACGAATTTCTGCCTTCTTTTTAAGCGCTTCCTCTTCTAATTGCTTAAATTTTAATTCATTTTTTTCGGAGGCTTCCTTTTCTGCACTTTCGGTTAATTCTTTTCTAATTTGAGCACGGTCTGCTTCAATTTTTAATTTATACTCCTCTTGTGCTTGCCTTCTTTTTATTTCAAATTCCGCTTCTTTTTTTAATTGTAGCGCTTGTTTTTCTTCAAATACTCTTTGTTGTTTTTCCCGCTCTATTGTAATCTCCTGTTGTTTTTTTTGAAGTTCTTTTTTCAGTCTATCTTCAATATTTTTTGTAATAGTATCTTCCACACTAAAAACGTGTGCACAATTCGGACATTCTATTTTACTATTGTTCATGTTGGCTAAAATTTGGTATTCCTCAGTAAGGAAAACAAAATTAAGTAATATGGACGTAAATTATTTACGTTATTTAAATAGATATGCTTTTTTTTTGAACTGTTTTTATAAATCCAGTTTTTTCCAGATATAATTTGCTGTTTTTTCAGGCATTAAAATTAGCAATAACCAACAAATTCCGACGACTACAATCAACAGCTCTATTATTCCGCTATTGGGCAGTAATAAAAAAGCAGTAAAGGAAAATAGATTAAACAATACCGACTGTGTCAACTTACTGTTCATAATTTTGAACCTCATTCTTGTCACAAAACCGTTTAACAACAGCAAGGAAATTCCTGCGATAAAAAATAAAGCAATTAAAATTGAACCTGTAAATAATGAAGCCTTATCCTTATTAATCAAAACACTCAATAAATATAATATTGCAGCTACAGTCATGGCTATTGCCATTATTTTTACAATAAAACTATTTTCTTCTCGAATTCTTTTCATTTAATAAATCACAATATCAACAGCAATATTCTCTTCCCTCGCTGTTGGTCTTTGTTTGTTATTAGACATGATGGCGACCTGCTTATTGACATAAGTCCTGATTTCAGAAATCTGAATCAAGCCGTCTCCATTTGCATCTGCTTTGCGCTCTTTAAATCCTCTTATAAAGTTATAAGTAAATAAGCCATTTTTCCATTCATCACTTTCCATGGCATACTCAGCCCCACCAGCACTTGAAATTACCGTTGCTCCAGTTCCTTTTCGGGTATCAGAAAATAAATCGGCTGATAATTTATTCATGTTTTGCGCGCCAAAAGCATTTTTAACCGCAATAGCGCTTCCTACAGCACGGAATTGTATACCGCCTGACTCCACTTCCACCGCTGATGATTCTTCCACTTCTTCTTTATCTAGTTCACCAGAATGGCATGTATCCATTATCAGTAATTTTTGGTAAGCTTTAATACTGTTCAGTAACTTGGTAATTTCATCATAAGGTAATCCATTATTCGAAGGTTTATCAAAGTCAATATTATAGGTTCCAAAATAGTAATCAAAATTTTCATCCAGCAAACCATGTCCTGCAATAAAAACAGCTGCTACATCTCCAGCCTTACAGGACTGAAAAAATTGCGTCAATGCCCTGATGTTAGCTACCGTTACTTGTTCGTCTAGCAAATACTTAACATGTACCGTTTCGTATTGCTTATTATCCTCTTGCAATGCCTCTGCAATTTCAGTTGCATCCTTTGTTGGGTAGGTCAAATTATAGCGGGCATCTTTATATTTAGAAACGCCAATTGCAGCAATGTAAAAATCTTTTCCCGTCGGTTTTCCTGACTTTAAAATTTCTTTTGTGGCGTACAAGGATTCCGTGCCATTTGCATTGATACAAGAAATGTCAATTTTATTCAACCCCTCCAATAAAGTAACATTGGCCACGTAACGAAATGACAAAGGGTCAGTTCCTGGAGCTGGACGCAGCCCTTCCTCACCGTAAACAGGCGAATTATTGACGTAAACATTGATTTGTTTTATTGGATACTTTTCGTCCCAGGCCTTAATTGAAAATTCAATATTAGACTGGTCGGTCGTTAACGGAACCGTGTTTTCAATTTGCGTAAAAGGCAAGTTAAAGTCCATTATTAGACTACCCGCATCTATATTGTATTTTCTCAATCGTTTTCTATACAAATACTGATAAGCATCAATCAAATTCTGTGGTGTTTTCCCAATTGTTTTCGCGATAATATCCGGTCTGTTTAAATTGATATCATACTGTTCAAAAGGAACTAATTTCCCTCCAACCCTAAATGCAATGGAAGACAAGGCTGTTTTGGCGGCCATATAATAATTATCGGGCGTATAAATTATAAATTCTTTGTCATCTGTTGAAATCAAGGTTGCCAACACCTTCTTTTCTTTATAGGAATTAATCATGATTGAGCCATCATCAGACCCTGTAAAAACATAGTCAGCTTTATAATCAAAAAAGGCTTTATTGATACCTGACTTATGCGCATCTATTTTTGCCATCTGCTCCCCATTCAATTTCCAGAAGATTATGGAATTATCCGAACTAAAAACACTTTGATTCGTCGCATAAGTCATTAACACATCCCCTTTTTCATTAAAGTCTAAACCATTAATATCTCCTGTATGACCTGACCATTCTTTTTTTAATGCAAAAGTATTTGCATCATACACTTTTATTTTTCTATCCCAAGAAACTGTTCCAAAATGTGCGCCATTATTACTAAACTTAACCCCTCCAAAAATACTTGGCGAGGCAGATAAAGAAAGTTTTTCAATTCCTGTTTTAAAATCAATCACTTTACAATTCCCAATCAAGTCGGCATAAGCAAATTGGCTTTTTGTAGGGTGAAAATCGAAAGCCCTAAGCCCGACAGTATGCTTTACGGTATAAGCCGCTGTTTTAGTTTCGGTATCATATATAATGGTATTTGGCATATAACCACCCACGGCAATATATTTACCATCATTTGAATAACTTAGCATACTATTTACCTTATTATTGGTTTTATATGTCCCGGTAATCTTCCATGTTTTAGTATCGTACTCCACCATGTTTAAAGCATAGTTCATCACCACCAATTTTCTACCGTCGGCACTAAAGACACAAGGAAACATACCATTAATTTCTTTTGCTACTTTATTTTGACTCAGGTCCCAAATTTCCACTGTTCCTTTGGCCCTTGCAATCGCTAAATACTTGTCATTTTGATCGTAAGTCATATCAAGAATTGCTTTGGCTCTCGGTTCAAAAGATTTAAATATTTTCTTGTTTTTTAGGTTAAACAATTGAATAAGATTGAAACTTGAGGTCATCAGCACATCATTTTCAGGATAAGTTGCAATGCAATTAAAATCAAAATTCAAATCTGGGTCATCTTTTGAAAGTTCAGTTACAATTTTATTACTTTGATAATCATACACAATAATTCCGTTTCCGCTAACGCCAATATAGGCGTATGTTTTTTTGTTGTCTACCACTAAGGAATGTAAATGCTTACCAAATAAATCTTTCTCCATCAATACGGTTCCTTTTTGCAAGTCGACCACCCTAATGGCATTATTGACCAATACTTGAATTAAAAATCGATTATCGACTGACAACTGGGTTGGAATAGAAACATTCACATGTGCATTTGATGTTGAAATTCTTTCAATTTCTTCCAAGGTATTTAAATCCAAAATAATGATTTCATTCAAGTGACTGATCAATACAATCCTTTCATTTTTCAAGTCTAAATTTAAACTCAAGCAATAAAGCGATTCCTTTAAAATTACCTTTTGTTTCAAATTGGCATTAAAGCGACTTAGTTTGGAGTTTTCATCAATGTATATTATATCCTTTGAATTTGGTAAAAAGAAAGCCGACACTTCCATAGCCCCTTGTGCTGCTGTTTCGAATAATTTCTCACCCGAAATCACATTCCACCCGATCATTTCATTTTCCGAAGAAATGCCAATCAAAGTTTCATTATCCTCATGAAAAGTCAAAAAAACGATTCGGCCATCACTTCCCGTTATGGTCCGAAATTCTTTTCCTGAAGCAATGTCCCAAATTTTTATCAACTTGTTATTACCTGCACTGGCTAAAAACTGAGTATTTTCTGACACCACCATGGCGTTAATTTGCGTATTGTGTCCGGTGGTAAAAACGACCTCAGGTTGGGTATTCGACCAAGCAGAAAAGTTGCTTGTCATGCAGTATATGCACAAGATAAAAATGAATTTCATGGTTGGGTTATTTTGTTTAAAATTACAAAATTATTTTAAGACCCTTAAAAGTTACGTAAATACTGTAGAATTTTAAAAAGAAGCATGGTGAATTGGGTTCGATATTTTTTCAACACCAATTGTTGTTTCTTCCCCATGTCCAGTATAAACCACAGTATCGTCTGGCAATTTAAACATGGTATTTAAAATGGAATTTTTCAAAGTTTCAAAATCTCCACCAGGTAAATCAATTCTACCAAAACTACCTTTAAACAAAACATCTCCATTAATTACAAATCCTTGACCTGTATGGTGAAACACCAAATGATCGGGTGCATGTCCGGGACAAAAGTAAACATCTAAAGCACTGTTCCCGAACTTTAACACATCCCCTTCTTTTAATAAGGTTACAGGGTCTGGAGAAGGTTGGTAAGCATTAAAACCATACATACTGCTATAGGTTGGCACAGCAGCCAATTGCTGTTTTAAATTCTCATGCCCCACCACATCAATCCCATACGTTTTATGTACAAAGTAATTGCCCAAAACATGGTCGATATGCCCATGGGTATTTACTATTTTTACTGGTTTCAAATCATTTTTCGCAATAAAATCAACCAATTTATTTTGTTCATTTTTTTCATAACAACCCGGATCAATAATGATGCATTCTTTAGTTTCGTCATACAAAACATAAGTGTTTTCCTGAAAAGGATTAAAGGTCATTTTTTCTATTTGAATCATTGTTGTTATTTTATGTTACAAATTTAATGATATCCACTTATTAACCGTTCCTTTTTTTTATCTTTACCTCTTTAATTATGGTTTTAGATAAAATTTTCCGTTTTATTGTATTTGCAACAATATGCCTACTACCAAGCTTGGTATACGGTCAATTCTATCAAGGTTCTAATCAAGAATATGGTAAAAACCGTGTGCAATACAGTAGTTTCGGTTGGAAATCACACAATTACAAACGTTTTAGAATATATTACAGCAGTGCTGACACTAAGCTAGCCTATTATTCGGCCAAGGCATTTGATTATTATTTAAGGGAAGCGGAACAAAAATTAGAATTTAAATTTCCCGAAAAAATGGAAGTGATTGTATTTGAAAATCACGCAAAGTTTAAGCAAAGTAACATTGGATTATTACAAGATGAGCAGACCCAAATAGCAGGTACATCCAGAATATTTGGGTCAAAGATTTTTGTTTACTATGAAGCCAATCATCAAAACTTTAATAAAAGTGTAAAGTTTGCGGTTTACGAGGCCTTAATTAAAAACATGTTATTGGGTAATGACTGGAAAAATGTTTTAAAATCGAGTGTACAGTCGGGCGTACCCGATTGGATGGAGCAAGGATTAATCCGATACCTTACTGTGGGTTGGGACAGTGAAATTGAAAGTAGAACAAAAGACTTAGTGTTGACGAATAAACTATCTAAGTTTAACAATTTAAGTACCGAAGATAAGATTTATGCTGGCCACGCCATGTGGAATTACATTGGAGAATCCTATGGTAAAAGTAGTATTCCGGCTATTATTAATTTAACAAGATATACCCAAAGTATCGAGCGATCGCTTTACACTACCCTTTCCCTAGATTTTCAAAAACTAAACACCAACTATATTGCTTTTTACAAAGGAAGATATGTACGAGATTACAAAGTACAGAAAGAGCCAACAGGAGAAGAGATTAGCTTTAAAAAAAAGAAAGATGGTGTTTATTATAGTTTTAAATTATCTTCAGATGGAAAACACGTCGCTTATGTTGAAAATAGATTGGGACAATATCGTGTAAAATTGCTTGATTTAGCGACAAAAAAACGCAAAACCATTTATAAAGCAGGAACAAAACTAGAAAGGATTCAAGACTATAGTTTTCCGGTACTTGAATGGCATCCTAAGGTGAATGCATTTAGTTTTTATACCATAAAAAAAGACAAACTCTACTATTGTATTTACATTTTAGAAGAAGCAGGTAAAAACAAAGCATCATTAACTATTAAACCCGTTACTGAGCTAGATAAAGTCATTGCCTTTGATTATAGTTCAGATGGTAAAACACTCATATTATCGGGCGTTAAAAATGGTCAAACTGACCTTTATACTTATTCTGTATTTGGCGGACAATTAACGCAAATAACAAATGATTTATATGATGAATTAGAACCAAAATTCACCAACGACAATCAAAGTATTGCCTTTGTATCTAATAGAGAAAGTGATACTATTTTTAAGGATATTGACATGCAATTCTTGCCAAACACTACCGACATTTTCACCATGGATGTTTCGCAATTTAAGCGGACATTTAAAAAATTAAAAAGAATTACGAATACTCCGAAAATCAACGAACACAGTCCGCTACCGCTTAAGGGTGGCAGCATCACTTACTTATCAGAGCAAAATGGCATAGACAACCGTTTTATAGCCAAAGTCAATCGCGTAATTGACTATATAGATACCAGTATTCATTACCGAGATGAAATCAGTTTGCTCCCCCAAACCAATTATGTAACTGAAATTAGGGAACAAGCAATGAATTCGGACCAAGATTTAATATATTTAGTCTACCAAAACAACAACTATAAATTGTATAGGCAAACCTATGACACTACCAGCTTAGTTAAATTTTATAATGCAGGATATTTACAAAAGGCAAACGCAGTAAAAATTTCAAACCTAAAATTACAAGGAGCTAGTAATAAAGACACCGTTTACATCAACAATGTTTACTATCAGAAAATATTCGTGGAAATTGGTAAAGAAACAAGCATTAAGTTAGCAAGTGATTCCACAAAAGAAAAAACTAAACAACTCATTCCTAAATACCAATTCCCAAAGTACACGATTTACAATATTAACTTCACAAAGGATTTTCTGGTCACTAATTTCGATAATACTTTTTTATTTCCAAACTATCAAATATACCAAGGACCAGGTTCGGTATACATCAACCCTGGTCTTAATTCACTGACCAAAATTGGAGCGAGTGACTTATTTGATGATTATAAATTAGTAGGCGGTATTAGAATTCCACTTTCCTTGAATTCAGGCAGTGAAACCCTACTGTCTTTTGAAAACTTAAGAAATAGATTAGACCACCGTTTACTTTATTACCGACAAAAGGCAGTTTCAGAAACAGAGCTATCTAAAAGTATTACCCACGATATTCGTTACCGAATGAGTTATCCTATATCGGAAACTTTTAGTTTAAGATTAACCACTAATTTAAGACAAGATAAAACACAATACCCACCTGGAGCAGAATTTTCGGAAGACGTTATACAATATAATTCTGGTTTAAATTTTGAAATGGTTTTTGATAATTCCATTCCAATGGAACTAAACATAAGAAGAGGTTTAAGATTAAAAGTATTTGCGGAATATTTACAAGACTACACCTCTAATTATTATGCTACTTTTAATTTAGGAATTGACTTACGTTCCTATACTAGAATTACTAGAAATTTCATTTGGGTAAATAGAATTGCGGGGGCAACTTCTTTAGGAAGTAAAAGGCTATTATATTATATGGGGGCAGTAAACAATTGGGTATTGCGACCGACGGATAATTTCAATTTTGACTTAGATGTAGATCCTAGCCAAAACTATGGTTATCAAACGATAGCTACTCCATTAAGGGGATTTATTCAAAATACAAGAAATGGTAATAGTTTTGCATTACTAAGTACCGAACTAAGATTACCTATATTTTCATTTCTATCTCCCTTCCCTATCAACAGTGAATTTTTTAGACATTTCCAAATTGTTGCCTTTGGAGATGTGGGTTCAGCATGGACTGGTCCACACCCACTTTCCCCTGAGAATTACTTCAACAACCATAAAATAGACAATTATCCAATTCAGATCAATATTCAAAATTTAATTGAACCAATCGTTGGAGATGTAGGTTTTGGATTTCGTTCTAAATTAATGGGTTATTTTATCAAACTAGATATTGCTTGGGGTATTGAAGATTTACGCTTTTTAAAACCTGTTACACAAATCTCCTTAAATTTAGACATATGACAGCACAAACAATCATCTCGCTCATACTCATTGGTGTTTTTGCAGGTATTATGAGTGGATTTGTTGGTATTGGCGGCGGTGTAGTCATGGTGCCTGCATTAGTTTACATTATGGGGCTATCGCAACACACTGCACAAGGAACGAGTTTAATTTTGATGTTACCACCAATTGGAATATTAGCTGTCATGAATTACTACAAGGCCGGATCTGTTAACATTCCATACGGCATTATAATCGCCATAGCATTTGTAATTGGTGGATATTTTGGATCTAAACTAGCATTAAAATTACCGGCATCCACAGTCAAATTAGTTTTTGGTGTCTTAATGCTTTATTTGGCTGTAAAAATGATTTATTCAGGATTAAAAAAAACAACACCGGATGAAAAAGGAAATCATACAGAAGCAATTGAATGACCTCCATCAAGAGGTAATTACAATAAGGGAACACATACATAAAAACCCTGAATTATCATTCGAAGAATATGAAACATCCAAATTTATCCAGTCGAAACTAGCTGAATTTGGCATCCATTTTCAAGTGATTGGGAAAACTGGCATCACAGGAACCATACAACCTAAAGGAGCCGTAAAAAAATGGATTGCTTTAAGAGCTGACATAGATGCCCTTCCCATATTAGAGGAGACCAATGCGCCTTATCAGTCTACGAAAAAAGGAGTTATGCATGCCTGTGGGCATGATGTGCATACGGCAATGCTACTCGGTACTTTAAAATTCATTCAACAAAATATAGACAGCCTAGAGGTTGGCGTAAAATTTATTTTTCAACCAGGAGAAGAAAAACTACCTGGGGGTGCCAGCATGTTAATTGCTGAAGGTGTACTAGAAAACCCAAAGGTAGACGAGATATATGCACTACACGTCTTTCCAGAACTAGAAGCAGGCGCTGTAGGCTTAAAAGGAGGAATGTATATGGCTTCCTGTGATGAAATTTATATGACTATTCACGGAAAAGGAGGCCATGGTGCCATGCCCCATCAAAATATCGATCCTATTTTAATTACCGCCCATATCATAACCGGACTGCAACAAGTGATTAGTAGAAATTGTAATCCTGCCATTCCGGCTGTATTATCCTTTGGTAAAATAGAAGGATTAGGCGCTACTAATATCATTCCAAACAAAGTAGAATTAGCAGGTACTTTTAGAACCATGAATGAGGAATGGAGAGCGGAAGCACATCATTTGATAAAAAAACAAGCCACCTTTATAGCAAATGGCATGGGAGCAAAAATTGATGTAAACATTGTAAAAGGATATCCATTCTTAAAAAATGACGAAGCATTAACGGAATTAACAAAGCAAAAGTTAGTAAAATATTTTGGAGAAAATGCCGTTATTGATTTACCAATTCGAATGACAGGAGAAGATTTTGCGTTTTATGGGCAGCAAATTCCAAGTACATTTATAAGAATTGGTACGAAAAATGAAAAAAAAGGTATTGTTTACCCCGTTCACCACTCAAAATTTGACATTGATTCCAATGCTTTGGTTGTAGGTATGGAAACTTTTATTAATATTGTATTTCAAAAGATTTAAACATGAGAGTATTTAAAATCGTATTTACTTTGGTTACTATTTTATTGGCAACGCAAAGTTGTGAAAAAAACCACATTTGTGAATGTATTACATTTATTAATGAAGAAGAACAACCACCTATTGATAATACCTATCCAATATCGGATACGGATAAAAGGGCGGCTATTGAAGAATGTAACCAATCGGATACTACAGTAGTTACTTTAGATTTTGATAAATACGTTACTAATTGCGAATTACAATAAAATTATATATGAAAAATTTTGCCCTTATTTTATTATGTGCCACTATGGTCTCTTTTGTGTCCTGTAGAAAAAACAGAACTTGTAATTGTATCCATGCAAACACAGGTGTAATTCAATCCAGTACAAATACGACTGAGAATGTTCTAGATGTAACCAAAAAAGAAGGTGTTGAAGCTTGTGATTTAAAAGATACTACCTTTTCTTATGAAGGAATTACCACAAACATTGATTGTAGTTTAGTTTACTAAAAACACCTCCTTACGACTGTGAATACACAAAAATCCCTAGGCATAATTACGGGACTGATATTTATTGGAATTTCCATTTATCTGTCTTTCGAATTTATTGAAATAAATAAGAATTTTGTAGGAAGATTTGGAGTAGGTTGGGTTTTCTCAACTATTCTTCTTCGTTTACTGGTCTGTTTTTCCTTTGGACGTGGATTACAGTTAATCTTAAAAGCACTACTCCCTAAGTTAAAAGGAGCATTTTCATTTATAATTGGCTTTATAATTGGATTTGGTGTATCTTTTATTTCTCCCATTTACGCCGTTGATTATGGGGATTATTCAGACAATGAGATTAGCTTAAACACCAGTGATTTTAATGAAATTACACAAAACCAATATAGCAGTGAGACCGCTCCTTATTTGGTATGCTTTTTCACCACTACTTGTCCACATTGCAAAGCAGCTTGCCAATTACTAGGCTTTATGCATGCAGCAGGTAGAATGACGAAAGTGGTATTAATATTCCCTGGAGAAGTTGCCAATAGAGAAAAATTTGTCGCTGAAAATGACGGACTCGCATTTGACGCCTATTCTGTCTCAGATAAATTCTTTATTGAAAATTCAGGAGGTGTATTTCCTTCCATATTTTTAGTAAACCCAGATGGAAGCATGAATAAACACTGGTATGGTGGCGGCCTTAATTACACAGCCTTAGACTACCTTGCAACTTTCAAATAAACCATTTTTCCATATCAATAAAGGCATACTATTAATGCTTTTATCTTCCATGTGCTTTGCAATCGTCAACTTATTTGTAAAGTTGTTGACCAATGCCAACGGTCTTTTTGAAAATTTTCAGAAATTTCCTCCCTACGAGATAGTACTCTTTCGTTCCATTATATCCTTGAGTATTTGTATCTATATCATTCGACGCAAAAACATACCATTTTTCGGCAACAATAAAAAATGGTTAATCATTCGTGGTATTTTTGGTGCAACTGCTTTAACCATGTTTTTTTACACCTTACAAAACTTACCGATTGCAATTGCAACCACGGTTCAATACCTTTCACCTCTTTTTACCATTTTATTTGCCATTCCTTTACAGGGCGAAAAAGTGAAACCCATTCAATGGCTATTTTTTCTCCTTTCATTGTCGGGAGTATTTATCATTGGACTCACCAAAAGTACGGGCAGCATAGCATTTAACCCCTTATGGTTACTGCTTGGCTTAATATCCGCTGTATTCTCGGGTGTAGCTTACAATGCAATCATGAAATGTAAAACAACAGATGCCCCCATCACCGTAGTCATGTATTTCCCATTAATTGCCACTCCCGTAATGCTAGTTTTATGCATCTTCAACGGTTTTACCATGCCAAGAGGAATAGAATGGTTGGTAATTTTAATCATTGGTATATTTACACAATTTGCACAAGTGTTGATGACGAAAGCTTTTCATCATGAAAAAGCAGCAAAAGTAACACCCATTAAATACATTGGTGCCATTTATGCCATTGGGATAGGATTTTTCGTCTTTAACGAAACCCTTAGTTTAGCAGTATTCCTTGGAATTGCCTTTATTCTAATTGGTGTATTACTCAATAGTTTTTTAAAATTCAAATGGAGTGAAATTAGACAAAATTGAGATCGTATAATTTTTTGTATTGCCCATTCATCTGAATCAGTTCATTGTGGTTTCCTTTTTCAATCACTGTACCTTTACTAATCACTAAAATCTGACTAGAGTTTACAATGGTCGATAAACGGTGAGCGATAACAATAGACGTTCTTCCTTTTTGTAATTCAGCGGTAGCTTTTTGAATCATAGCTTCCGACTCAGAATCTAAACTTGCTGTAGCTTCGTCTAAGATAAGTATTTTTGGATTGTATACATATGCTCGTATAAATGAAACCAATTGCTTTTGACCTACCGAAAGTAGCCCTCCCCTCTCTTTTACATCATAATCATAATTTCCAGGAAGTTTCATGATAAACTCATGCGCGCCCACTTTTTTAGAAGCTTCTATTACCATTTCTCTGGTAATGGAAGTATCGCCCATTGTGATATTATTGTACAGCGTATCGGAAAACAAAAATACATCTTGCAACACTATGGCTATGTTTCGTCTTAAGGAATTCAGTGAAATATCTTTTATAGAGGTCCCTCCAATGGTAATTTCACCTTTTTGAAAATCGTAAAATCTTGTCAATAAATTGATAATTGTTGATTTTCCAGCACCCGTCGTTCCCACCAATGCTATCGATTGCTGTTTTGGCGCATATATGTCCACACCTTTTAACACCCAATCTTCCTCGTTATAGGCAAACCAAACGTTTTTAAATTCCACGTCGGCATTAAAATCTACATATGTTCTCTCCCCTTGATTATCAACCACTTCTTCGCTATCCAAAATGGCAAAAACCCGATCAGCTCTTACCACACCTCTTTGTAAAATATTGAATCGATCTGCCATTTGACGAATTGGTCGGTACAGCATGTTCACCCATAAAATATAGCCAAAGATAATCCCAGACAAATTGTTCACCAATTCAGGACTATAGTTCAACTGTAACATAGACCATAATATTAAAACGGCTATGGACAAAGAACTTAATATTTCGACCACTGGGAAAAATAAAGAAGTAGCCCATACTGCTTGCAATAGTGCATTTCGGTGCCCCTTATTCAATTCATCAAATTTTTCTGCTTCAATCTTTTCCTTATTAAAAAGTTGGACAATACTCATACCTGATATATGTTCTTGAACAAAAGTATTCAGTTTATTCACTTGGGTTCTTTCTTTTTCAAAGGCAGCTTTCATTGCTTTTGCGAAAATTCGAGTTGCAATAATTAGCAAAGGAATTGGAATAAGAATCAACAAAGTAACTTGCCAGTTGACATAAAACATCCAACAAAAGATGGCTACTAATTTCAGTAAATCTCCTAAAATAGATATTAGTCCTGTGGTAAAAATATCGGAAATTGCTTCAATATCGGAAATCAATCTGGTTACTACGGTGCCATTAGGGGTTTTATCAAAATATTTTAATCTAAAGGATTGAATGTGTTTGAATAATTTTTCACGGACATCTAAAATCACAGATTGTCCCAATACCGCTCCCAAATAGGCGACAATAAATTGAAATAGTGCTTCAAATAATAGTAAGATAAAAATAAGCAATACCCATATCATTAATTGACTTTCGGGGTCCGTACTAAACTGACCTACAAATGATTTTAACCAAAGCCCAATACCTCCGGTGGAACCATCTGTGGATTCAATAAATATATTAACCATTTCAACAATTAGTAATGGTCGGGTTGACTCAATAATAGCCAGTAAAACAGTCAGGAATAACCCGGTATAAAAAATCCCTTTGTACGGTTTTAAATAGGCCAATAACCTGCGGAACAATAAAAGGTCTTTTTTATATTTTTTAAACATTATTGCAAAGGTATAAATAGTTTTCTTGAAATTTATCTTGAATAAATAATAAGTTTTTTATAATTATATTATTCCTTATTCATTAACTTTGCCGATTCTAAAATTAAGGATATGCCGATTATTTCGATCAAGGGGATCAACATGCCAGAATCTCCAATCAGAAAATTAGTACCATTTGCAGAAACTGCAAAAAAAGCAGGAAAACATGTATTTCATTTAAATATAGGTCAGCCAGATATAGACTCTCCTAAAGTTGCTATTGACGCGCTGAAAGACATTGGTAGGACCGTCATAGAATATTCCCATTCTGCAGGTTTTGAATCGTACAGAGAAGGTTTATCGAAGTACTACAAAAAGAATGGAATGGATGTAAACGCCGAAGAAATCATTATCACTACTGGTGGTTCTGAGGCTTTGGTATTTGGATTTATGACCTGTTTTAATCCTGGGGACGAAGTAATTATTCCGGAACCTTTTTATGCTAACTACAATGGTTTTGCGCAAATGGCAGGGATTAATATCGTACCCGTAACAGCATCCATTGAAGATGGCTTTGCCTTACCTCCTATTGAAGAGTTTGAAAAAAAAATTACGCCAAAAACAAAAGGGATCGTAATTTGTAACCCTGGAAATCCAACCGGTTATTTATACGCACAAGACGAGTTAAAAAAACTAGCTGAAATAGTAAAAAAGAAAGACCTTTTCTTGTTTGCTGATGAAGTTTATCGTGAATTTTGTTACGATAATAATAGTCCTTTTTCTGTCCTAAATTTAGAAGGTATTGAAGAAAATGTAATCTTAATTGATTCTGTTTCTAAAAGATACTCTATGTGTGGTGCAAGAATTGGTGCTTTAATCACTAGAAATAAAGAAGTACTTAAAACGGTCTTAAAATTTGCCCAAGCGAGACTTTCACCTCCAACTTTAGCACAAATTGCAAGTGAAGCGGCATTAAATACACCTGATTCTTATTTTACTGACGTGGTAAACGAATATGTAGAAAGAAGAAATATTTTAGTAGATGGACTTAATAAAATACCTGGTGTAATCTGTCCAAAGCCTAAAGGCGCTTTTTATTGTATTGCGCAATTACCAATAGATGATGCAGATTTATTTTGTAAATGGTTACTAGAAGACTTTGAATACAATGGAGATACTATTATGATGGCTCCTGCTTCTGGTTTTTATGCCACTAAAGGATTAGGAAAAACACAAGTAAGGTTGGCTTACGTATTGGAGAAGGATGCATTAAAAAAGTCGGTAAAATGTTTAGAGGAGGCTTTGAAAATATATCCTGGGAGAAAGTAATAATGACCTATGTCAGCTATTATTTTTTTTAGACTAAGTAATTTTATATTAAGATGAAGCAAAAAGAAGATTTTTTAAATCAGCTACAATTTAAAATTGGAGATAGGTGGGAAAATTTAAAACCTGAAACAATAAATAACGTTCAGGACTTAAAAACATATATCATAGATAGGAATGCTAGAGCTTCATGGCCATTTCTTCATTTTTTACCTTTCTACTTTGCACTTAGAAAGCAAGTTTCAAAAATGATCAATCAACCGGTTTCTGGTAATTATAACCTGAATCAATTGAGTAAGTCGCAAAGACAAGCGCTAAACAATTTTATTTCTGAGGAGTATGCAAAACCTTTAACCATGTCAAGACCAAAGACTTTGCACCAAATTGTCTTTTTATTTCCTTTAGTGACCGTTTTGGGTAGTTTATTAATCAGTACCTATCTTATTACTGGTTTAGACTATTCTGGTTTATGGTATTTTTCTGCTTTAATTGGCTTAATACTCAGCTTATTGTTATTTGAAAAATCAAAAAAATTTAAAAATCAATTTAAACCTGCTCGTATTTTAGATTATGCTAAATCCTTTTTAGTAGTCAATCACCAACAATATCCAACTGGCTATGAGGAAAGTCAACTAGAAACTTTTCTCCTAGAAGAATTGACTGAATTTTATCAAAAAGAATTTACGCCAACAGCGACAATCGGTTAAAAAAAAGGTATTTTCACTTTTTAATTGCATTTAAAATTTTAACCAAATAAATGCGTTAATCGATTAATGAAAAAATTGTTTTTTATATTCATACTACTTTGTTTAGGTATTAGACTCGCTGCACAGTCGAATAAATACCTGTACTTACATGTTGAAAAATACAGTGAAAAACAGTTGCTTGACTCCAATAACAGCAATATTTCTATACACATTAAAGCATTTAAAAAAAGAAGTTTAGCCCTTGGCTATGTCGGATTAACCTTAAAAGACTCTGTTTTAAAAAAACAAAATTGGCATTATACCTTTGTAGCAGAAAAGTACTTTAAAAAAGTAATATTACTGTCTACACAAATGAGTATAGAAGTGCCTCTTAAAAATACTTATCAAAAAATAAACGCCCAATTAGTTGCATTGGAGAATACTGGTTTTCCATTTGCGCAAATAAACATTACCCAACAAGAAGAATTAGGAGAACAACTTACGCTACACTATGAAATTGATAGCGGAAAGCTTTTTACTATCCATAAAATACATATAAAAAGTCCGGATGAATTTCATGAAAAAACCATTTACAATATGGTGGGATTAAAAGTGGGAGACCTTTATAATGAAAAACAGATAAAAAACATCCCCAATGTATTTTCCAACACCAATTTGTATGAATTAATGCGACCTCCAGAAGTGTTATTTAGACCTGAATCAGTAGAATTATTTTTGGTCATCAAAAAAAGAAGGGCAAGTAATGCAGATGGGTATATTGGCTTTCAACAAGACCCAGAAAATAAATCGATTGTTTTGAACGGTAATGTCAACCTGACCTTAAAAAATGCATTAAACCGAGGGGAAATGATTGATTTTAATTGGCAAAGCAGTCCCGATAAAAGTCAAAATTTTATTGCCAAAATTGAATATCCTTACTTATTGGGATTACCGATTAGTATTGGTGGTAATTTTAACCTACAAAAACAAGACACTTCCTTTGTACGAAATTCTTTTTATGGCAGCATTAAGTATCTCCAAACGTTTTATAACATTGGTTTATTTGCACAATTGGATCAATCTTTTTTATTACGCAACGACAACCCATTAGGCTTAAGCGAATTCAACAGAACAGTATACGGCTTAGAAGCGACAGTAAATTTTCTCAATGCCAGCAAATACAAATCCACTTTTTATGGTAAAATAGGAACATTTAACTATGAATCAGATAGTTTTAAAACGGCATCCTCTACTCAAAATATACTTTACACCATAAAGTATCAGCAAAAAATAAATTTAATAAAATATTTTTATTTGAAAAACAATTTCGAATTCCAAAATATTCATGCCAATTATGCCTTGTCTAAAAATGAACAATACTATTTCGGGGGACTAAATTCTGTGCGTGGTTTTTATGAATTAGAACTAAATGGAAATACGGTTTTCTCCGCTTTAAACGCCTTGGTATTTAAACCTGTTGAATTGTTATCTTTTGAGTTGGTCTATGATTATTCCCAATTTCACAACGACGGTTTTTTCCAGACCAACAGTGTTGGTTTTGGGTTCAACTTAGAAAACGCTTCTTCTACTTTAAGTATTGTAATTGCGAACGGAACATTTGTTGGCAGTCCTTTTAATTTCCAGAATACGAAACTCCATTTAGGCTTCGTTTCCAACTTTTAATCATTAATTTATACGTTTAAAATTTTATCTATTGCATTCAACATTAAAAGTGATATTTTTGTAATACTATGAAACTACTCTTACTTTGTTTATTTTTTATTGGTTCATTTTCAGTTTTAGCACAAAATTTTGTACCAAATCAAATACTAATTCAAATTGCATCAACCGCAGAAACAAGAGAAGTATTTGAAAAAATAAATCAAAAAAGTGAAGTTCCGATAACTAAAATAACCTGCATATCCGATATCATGAATATTTACCAAGTCGACTATAGTGCAACAGTTGAACTGGATAAAATTATTCCACAAATAAACGTTATTCGAGGTATTATTGGTATTCAAAAAAATCATTATATCACAGAAAGGGTGACAATTCCCAATGACATTTCATTTGGAAATCAGTGGCATTTAAATAATACAGGACAAAGTGGTGGAACTGTGGATGCGGACATAGACGCTATTGAAGCTTGGGACATAACCACAGGTGGTTTAACAGCGCATGCAGATACGATTGTAGTGTGTATTATAGAAGGTAGTGGCGTAGATATTGACCATGAAGATTTAAAAGCTAACATTTGGAAAAACTATGCAGAAACACCGAACAACGGAATAGATGATGACGCTAATGGTTACGTAGACGATTTTAATGGCTGGAATGTCCAATCCTCCTCAGATGTAATATCAGCTGGCAGTCACGGTACTAGAGTTGCCGGAATGATTGGTGCAGTTGGTAATAACAGCATAGGGGTTAGCGGTGTTAATCACCGGGTAAAAATGATGGTTGTAGAAGGACAACAAGCGTCAAACGAAGCCACAGTATTAGCTGCCTACACCTACCCTTTAAAAATGCGTAAAAAGTATAATAACAGTAATGGAAATGAAGGTGCCTTTGTGGTAGTAACCAACGCTTCTTGGGGTGTTGATAATGGAGACCCAGCAAATTCTCCTTTATGGTGTGCCATGTACGACAGTTTAGGTAATGCTGGTATCATAAACGTTGGCGCTACAACAAACAGTTCTGTAAATGTGGATGTTTATGGAGATTTACCCACCACTTGTCCTAGTGATTATTTAATTGGCGTAACCATGACCAATCGCAATGACCAACTCGCAGGATCAGGTTATGGTCCAATAAATATAGATATTGCGGCACCTGGCCAATCCGTTTACCTGAGTAATTCTGGGGATACTTACAATTCCACTGGCGGTACTTCTTTTGCAGCACCTTGTGTTGCTGGAGCAATTGCCCTTATGTATGCCGCACCATGTCCTAATTTCATTGGTTTTGCTAAAACCTATCCCGATTCCGCAGTATTAAAAGTTCGAGCTTTAGTATTAGAAAATGCAGATCTGATTGCCAACTTGAATGGGTCAGTTGCTACAGGAGGTAGATTGAATGTAAACGAATCCATACTGGCTTTAATGAATGAATGTGATACCAATACCTGTGCTACACCTTACGCCATTAAAGTAACAGATTTAAGCGATACTGCTGTCACTTTTAAATGGCAAGGTTTTGAAAATGATGCTTATATCATCACTTTCACAAGAGCAGATGGCAGCGATACAATTATTAATACAACATCAGATTCTATACATTTCAATAATTTATTGCCTTGTTCAACTTATAAATTCAATATTAAAGGGAACTGTACCAGCGATACTTCGAGTGCAAGTAATACAATTACTATTCAAACAGATGGCTGCTGTTATGCTCCAGATTTAATACTCAATGACGCAACACCGAATTCTTTTAATTTTACTTGGAATACGATTTTAAATGCGACAAAATATGTAATACGTTACAAATTGGCTTCGGCTTCGATATGGAATTACGACACCTTAACAGGCAACAACTATTTACTACAAAACTTAGATACTTGTTCTGACTATGAATTAAGTATAAAAAGTATATGTACGGATAGTACCCGTGATTTTTCAACTAATTATTCTTTTTCTACACTGGGATGTGGCATTTGTTTTGAAGGGGACTACTGCAGCATAAATAGCATTTTAGTCAACTCCAGCTTTGAATGGATAGAGAGCATCACTTTAAAAGGAGTTACAGTAAACTCAGGAAATAATTCTGGGTATTATGATGGGGGTGTTATTACAGATGGACTCCTACCGGATAACTTCTATACCATTAGTTTTGAACCCGGTTATGCAGCAGGAGTATTTACAGAACATTATTCCCTTTGGTTAGACCTAGATCAGAATGGCACTTTTGAAAGCTCAGAAAAATTAATCGATAATTTGACTGGTTCTGGCGCTGTAAGTGCTTTGTTAATCATTCCCAATACAAGCATACATGGTATCACCAAGATGAGAATAGCAATGAATGGGGTAAATGCTGCTAGTAAGTGTGCAGATGAAGGCGGTAATATTTATGGTGAATATGAAGACTATTGTATTCAAATTGGTGGTAGTGTAGGTGTTTCCGATCAAGTTATGCCTGCAATTAAAATATACCCTAACCCAACCAATTATCGTTTTTCTATTGCTTCTCCAGAAAAATTAACTGCCATTAAGGTAATTAATACCAGTGGGCAAGTAGTAGCAAATTTAAAAGTAAACGATTCGAATTTATATGATATTTCGCATTTAAGTGCTGGTTCCTATTATATTCAAATGATAGGCGTATCTGGAATTTCAACACAACAACTTATTAAATATTAATGGCTGGATTATTTGATCAACCCAAATTAGATCCCGAAGATTTCTACAAATCACCGGAAGGATATATTGTCTTTACAGAAAAATACCACTTAAAAAGAGGGCACTGTTGTAAAAGTGGCTGTAAACATTGCCCTTACGGCTATGATAAAAAAACTGGTAGAATAATAAAATAAGTATAGCTTTGTAAAAAAATAAAGTACATGATTTTTATCGTTCATCCTGACAATCCTGATGCAAGAAAAATAAGTCTGATTGTAGACATTTTGAAAAAAGGTGGCATCATCATTTATCCTACTGATACTGTATATGCTATTGGATGTTCCTTAAACTTTAAAAGGTCAATAGAAAAATTGGCTCAATTAAAAGGTTTAAAAACCAAAAAGACCAACTTTTCCGTTATTTTTCATGACTTAAGTGAACTTACAAACTATACTAAACCTATAGACAGGTCAACATTTAAACTATTAAATAAAAATCTACCAGGACCCTTTACTTTTATTTTAAACGCCTCAAATCAAGTCCCTAAATTATTTGACACCAACAAGAAAACAATAGGAATTAGAATACCGGACAATAACATTGTACTTGCAATTGTAGAAGCTTTAGGTACCCCTTTAGTAACAACGTCTTTGCATGATGAAGATGAAATTATTGAATACACAACAGACCCTTATTTAATTGAAGAAAAATGGGCCAATAAAGTAGATGGTATTGTAGATGGCGGTTATGGTAAAAATGAACCCTCTACAGTAGTAGATTTATCCGCCGGTTATCCCGAGATTCTTCGGCAAGGAATTGGTGAATTAATGGAATAATATTAGACCTTTAATTCTTCTGATTTTAACTTTTCTTGGATCCACAACAAAGCATCCTTTTCTGTATTAAAAAATTTCCTTTCGTGTTGGGTGGGATATATTTTATCAATATTTTTAGCAATTAATTTATGTGTTAATGACTTTAGTACAAAAGCCTCATAGTTCTTAAAATAAGAACGTTCAGGGGAAGAAAAGACCTCATGTACCTTTTCATCCACACTCATATTCTCATCAAATATAATAATAAAAGGCATTTTCGGTTTGGTGAAAAATGGATCAAATGCTGCTTTATTTTTTACTAAATCAGCTGCTAAAATTCGAGTCAATGGTTTAAGTAAAATTCTAAAAATAGCATTATCTATTATGGAAAATTCAAATTTATCATTTTCGTATATAATTTTTTTCATAAAGTACTATATAATACAAAGTCCCTTCGTTACAATTTACAAAATATTTTACAATATGGGGACAAGAAAATGCTTTTTAATCTTATTCAATTCATTAAATAGCGTAACTTTGCCTATTAATTCAATGGCCAAGGCCATTTCATAAATACCAAAACATGTCATTCGACTCATTAGGATTATCAAATTATATATTACAAGCAATAGAAAAACAAGGGTACACTACCCCTTCCCCCATTCAAGCCCAAGCAATACCATTAATATTAGAAGGTAGAGATGTATTAGCATCTGCACAAACAGGTACAGGAAAAACGGCAGGATTTACATTACCGATTTTAGAAAAATTAAGTCAAACTACCTTTGCGAAAAACAGACCAATTCGTTCCTTAATATTAACACCAACAAGAGAATTAGCGGCACAAATTTACGAGAACATTAAAAATTACAGTGAATTTCTAGACATTAGAAGTACGGTTATATTTGGTGGTGTAAAGCAAACTTCACAAGTAAACGCATTGCGTCAAGGAGTTGATATTTTAGTAGCCACTCCAGGTAGATTGTTGGATTTACATAATCAGCGATTACTCAATTTATCTAAAGTTGAAATACTTGTACTTGATGAAGCGGATAGAATGCTAGATATGGGATTCTTAAGGGACATTAAAAAGATTATTGCTGTATTGCCTAAAAAAAGACAAAACTTATTGTTCTCGGCAACTTATTCTAAAGAGATTAAAACACTATCTAGTACTTTTTTGAATAATCCGGCACAAGTTTCTGTTACCCCTCAAAACACAACTGTAGAAATAATAGAACAAAAAGCTTATCGTGTGGATAAGGGAAATAAGCCACAACTATTAATTCACTTAATCAAAGAGAATAATTGGCAACAAGCCCTTATTTTTACAAGAACTAAGCACGGTGCAAATAAATTAGTTGAAAAACTAGACCGAGCAGGTCTTTCTGCAGCTGCAATTCATGGTAACAAAAGTCAAAATCAAAGAACCAAAGCATTAGATGGTTTTAAGAAAGGAAAAGTACAATTTTTAGTCGCTACTGATATTGCGGCAAGGGGATTAGACATTCCGTTATTACCTCACGTAGTGAATTTTGAATTACCAAATGTACCTGAAGATTATGTGCATAGAATTGGTAGAACTGGTAGAGCTGGAGCAAGTGGAGAAGCACTTTCATTAGTCGACATTGAAGAAGTGTCTTACATGCGTCAAATTGAAAAATTAACTGGTGAAAAAATTCCGACTGAAATATTAGAAGGATTCGAACCGCAAAACAATAAAGAAACGGGTAAAAAACCAGCGCAAGGTCAAAAAAGACCTTTTAACAAAGGAAAAAAACCTTTTGGTAGATCGAATAACAAACCGAAAAGAAAATCTAATAATTATTAAGACTAATCTAACGCATAACGAGATGAAAAAATCGCTTTTACTTTTAAGTACCATTTGTATATTTTTATTTTCATTTATGAATCCTATGGATAAGAAACAAAGCAATGGTATTTATGACATTGCTTTGAAAAGTATTGACAATGAAAACATCCATTTAATGGACTTTAAAGGAAAGAAAATACTTTTTGTCAATGTTGCCTCTAAATGTGGGTTTACACCTCAATATGCCGAATTGCAAAGTCTGTCTGATCTATACAAAGAGGAACTGGTTGTAATTGGATTACCATGTAATCAGTTTGGTAACCAAGAACCAGGAAAAGCGGAAGAAATTCAGTCTTTTTGTCAGAAAAATTATGGCGTTACCTTTTTAATCACCGAGAAAATTGAAGTAAAAGGAGAAAACCAACATGCATTATACCAATGGCTGACCAATAAGTCAGCCAATGGTAAAATGGACAGCAAAGTAAAGTGGAACTTTCAAAAATACTTGGTCAGCGAAAACGGCGAATTGATCGATATGTTTGGCAGTGCAGTAAGTCCTTTGGACGAAAAGATTACCGCAAACTTTTCCAGCAAAAAAAAATAAATCTGACTAGATAAGGCATTATTTACTCCCTAATTATTCTCGAAAATTCAACAAGTCTTGATCACGATTATAAGGTGAAAATACTATTTTATAAGAAGAAGGGACTGAAAATTGATGTTTCTTCAGGATGCTTTTAATGCCTTTTTTTCGACCAAAATCATAATAAAACCACAAAAACAACCTCGAAACAATTACTTTTTGAAGTAAATCATCTTTTTTTGTACTTGTACTTAAATAACTTTCCGTTGCCAAATCTAATTGGACATCTAATTGATCGGCATTATAAAAAGCAATTGGCGGACAACTGACCACACCACAATTTAACGTAAAGTGTATGCGGTGATCTAATTTAGTTGGTCGCAATGATTTTAACGCAAGGTATTGAAAAGGTATAGGGAACAAACCTGCAGTATACTTGTTTTTACCCCTTCTCAAAATGCCATGTTCAATTTGATCTAAACTATATTTTTTTCCAGCAATTTCAATCTTTTTGAGATGGAATACTTTTTCTCGCACCACTCCTTTATCATGGATGCGTAATTGATAAAAAGCATTGTAAATATTCACCCAAAAAGCTAATTTTTGCGCATCTGTTTTCAGTCCATACAATTGATCACTACTTGCATGTGCCAAGTCTGCAACAATAGATTCGGTAGGCTGAATCATTTTAACGGCCAATAATAACTTTTCAGAAAGCGCATTAAGAGAACACATGGTACAAGATTTTTAACTTATGTCGCAGATTCCCATTATTCCTAACAAAATTACTCTACAATAAATGTTGTTTGCTCTACTTTATTTTCAAATTGAACACGTAAAACATAAAACCCAGGCAACAAATCAGCCACATTCACTTTATTATTGCTCATTTCACTGGCAATCACTTGTCCGTTTAAGTTAATGATTTGCATCTCTTTTACCGACTCCGTCAAGCCTTCAATATAAAGGATTTGATGGGTAGGATTTGGATAAACTTTCCAATCGATTGGCTGCGCCACTTCAAGAACTCCAACGGTGTTAACGGCTACTTTAATGGCTTTTAAAGCATTTATCTTACCATGTCCCCAAGCCACATCTCCGTTTGGACCTATCATTCCTGTGTGCTCGTCCAATCTTCTTGTTTGGATAATGATATTTTTAACTTGATACGGAGAAAGGAAAGGATTGGCTTGAAGCATAAGCGCCACAATACCTGCCACAGCTGGCGAAGACATTGAAGTACCACTAAAACGTGCAAAAGGGTATGTTCTATTGTTAAAATTGACCGAAGTAATTTGGGAAAAACCATTATCGGTATAAGAAGAGATAGAAGAAGCGACACTTACCCCAGGCGCAGAGATATCTGGTTTTAAGTTGCCATTCATCAAGGGACCAACACTAGAAAAATTAGCTTTTTGTCCACCGTATATAGTGCCATTAAAATTTGCGTACGCAGCACTATGCGCAGCAACCGTTATGGCCTTACCAGAACAAGCCGGAGCACCAATACCATAATTAGCATCTCCTGCTAAATAATCTGGTAGAATAGCTGTAAAATCCATGCCCCAATTTCCAACATCCGTGCTAAGTTCAGTGACATTCCAAAAATGAACAGTCCCACTTGGCGCAGTACTTTCTAAAACAATTCTCAAAACACCAGGTTTTTTAATCCGCAACCTCATTTGTGGTCGACCATTTGTTGGATAGGAAGCATCCATGGATAAGTTATAAGCCACAGTATCATTTCCAACGACAATAATCGAGTCGATATAATTAGTTAAAGTGCTAGTATTGTACCAAGGGGAAGCGTTTAAAACTTGCCCACTTCCATCCACGATAGAAAATCTTGCTTCAAATGAATTTCCTGCATCTCCCCAACCATGAATACTTTGTCCCCATAAGTTATTAGTCGCACCAGAATAAAAATTAACTCTCGTCTTTATAGAATCATTTAAAAAATCGTGTTTCACATGAAAGTCTACATCTCCATTATTTCCACCCGAGGTCACAAAAACTACACCTTGCTCTGCATAATTATCCAGTGCCTGGCTCAGTAAAGAAGTTCCGTCCAACGCACCAGTGTGATAAAGTCCCCAACTCATGTTAATGACTAACCTTTTATTTTCTTGTAAAGCTTTTTCATACATCCATTCCCAAGCATCTAACACTGCCGATTCGTCGACCAAAAAAGTAACCATTAAATAGTTTGCTTCATAAGCTACTCCTCTAAACACAGTTCCTGCACCACTACCTCCAGCAATTCCAGCAACATGTGATCCGTGTGTTGCATACGAATAAATATTTGCCGTGTCGGCAGCCGCATTCGCTAAATCAATTGCTGAAGCATACTCTGTTCCATAATTAAAATTACTTGGATGCGGTCCAGAAGTTTTAAACTGATCCCAAGCCGCCAAAATTCTTGTATCCTGCAGTAAAGTGTCGTAAAACATTGGAGAACTATAATCAAATCCCCAATCGGTAATGCCAATCAAAACATCTTTACCCGAATAAATTTCTGGCAAACCTAGTCCACGGTGTACACTATCTACCTTTGTATCTACTAATAATTTATTCAAGGTGGGTTTAATTTTACCAGCAATCTGTAGGGTCTCTATCCCTTTTAATTCTAAGAAAGAAACCACAGCATCTAAAGGAATTTTAAGAGAGAGAATTGTACCTACTTGCCCTCCCAACATCACATTTAGTGCTTTTAACTCATTTTTATTGAAATTTGACTTAATTTTAACCAGTACAGCCAAGTAATATCGATTAGAAAGGTAATAAATAGGATATTGGTGTAATAATTTCTGATCTAATTTATGTGCATTTGATTTATACTGTGTTTCGATAAAATTTAAATCAAACTTACAATTTTGTGACATTTTTATTTGCCCAAAAGAAAAGTGCGTTATCATTAAGACTGCAATAACTATATATTTTTTCATGCTTAGAGAAGTTTTGGAAAGGAAAGGTAAGTATAAAATAGAATTAATGGAAGAATATCTTAAAGTCTATATTATTCCCACCTCATTTAAAATGGCTAATAAAAACAGTGCAAAAGCTTATCGCATTAAATTAATATAGCTTTCGTAGCTTTTTTGTTCATTTCTCCAAGTCATTGCTTTTACTTGTACAAGATAGACGTCATTATTTTGAAGCATACCTTTATAATACCCATCCCATCCAACATTTATGTCATCCGTTTCAAAAATCAATTCTCCCCAACGGTTAAATATTTTATATTCCATTAACTCTTTAATCCCCCAGCCTTCAACATAAATCAAATCATTATTGCCATCTCCATTAGGGGTGAAAGTTGTAGGTAGACTGATAAAAGTTTCTGGGTGAATTTTTATGACATACAAAGCCTCGTCAGTAAAACAACCAATTTCATCTGTAATAACCAATTGATAGCTGGTTTGGACTAAAGGTTGCACAAAAGGATTTGGACATTCTAGACAACTCAATCCATTAGAAGGATCCCAAATAATAGTATAGTGAGTCCCATCATAAGGCATTGGTAAAAAAATAGAATCACCAATGACAATGGTGGTATCAAAATCTGGAATATTAATTGGGTTGTAAACCTTTACACTTGTAAAATCAGATACAGTACAACCATATGCATTGGTAACGGTTAGGTAGTAATTTGTATTGGAAGTTGGTTTATCGTTTACTATTTGCGTATTGGCGTTATTTACCAAGAATACAGGGTCACTGGTCCATACATAAGAATAACTAGTATCCGTAACTAAGTTCATTACACTTGCAAAATCACCTTCACAAATCGTGTCTCCTTGTAATTCAATAATAGGATTTGGATAAATAATAATCGATTTTACTATGGTATCAGTACAGGTTAAAGTATTATTTTTTATTCCTAATAATACATCAAAAGTTCCCGTCGTATCGTAATTATGTGCGCCTGGATTCTCCAAAGTCGAAGTTTGTCCGTCTCCAAAATCCCAATAATAGGAATTGGCATTATTGGCGTTATTTTGTAAAGGATATGGCATTGGGCAAATGGCGGTATCTATATCATTTCCATTTCTAATAAAATCAGCTTTCACATCAAATATATTTATTGGTTTTGTTCTAGTAAGTGGACAAGAACCATCCACATTAGTCATGATTAATTTAGCCAAAGTTTGGCCGCCTGGTGGAACAAAGGTGTATTGATTCGAAACTGGACTTACTGCACCAGCACCTTTTCCATCCCCAAAGTCCCAATAATAATCTCCCACAGAAATACTATCCGTGATATCAAATGTTACAATGCCTAATCTACAAATAGTATCTAATCCCAAATCAGTCATAAAATCACCAGATGGTTGCTGTACCATAATCAGTTTATTAATTGTATCGCTGCACCCAAAAGGAGAATTTAAGGTGACTATCAATTGCACGGTATAAGTTCCATTTGTATCGAATACTGTTCCTGGATTAATAATGGAAGAATTTAATCCGTTTCCAAAATCCCAGGAATAACTAGCTGCATTTATTGCAGTACTTGTATTGGTGAAAATCACATTATCATCTGGACATACAAACAGGATCGAATCTACGGAAGAGGAAAAGTCAGCTACTGGGTAATCTGCTACTGTAATAATAATTGAACTAGTATCTAAACAACCAGAAGCAATTTCTGCAATTGCCATATTCACATGGTATTCTCCAGCTTGCACGAAGGTATTTAAAGGATTTTGAATAGTACTAGTATTCGAATCGTCAAAATCCCATTCATAAGTCAAACTAGAGCCATAAGTCGTAAAATCACTTGCTTGAAATTGAACAGTTGTACCACTACAAATAGTAATGTCAGGCACTGTAATAGTAGATACTGGTTTATAAATATCTAAATTTAATGTTGTTTTGGTTTTACAACCAAGTACATCTGTAATTTCTAATCCAACTGGCACATTTCCAACAACATTCGAATCGGGAACAAAAATATGTGTTGGATTTTCAACAAACGCGGAATCATTATCTGGAAAATTCCAAATCCAACTCGCTATGGTTGTATCTGCGTAACTTAGGGATATAAAATTCAACGTATCTGGAGTACAAATAGAAGAATCGGACATGGAAATTATTGGCGTTACACCATAAGTGTTTACAAATGCCCAAGCGGTATCTTTACAGTTATGAATATCACGTACCACCAACATAACTTCGTTCATTCCCGGTTGATTAAACAACACTGAATCTATTGGCTTTTCTGTCATTAAAGGTCGCATAGTAGAATCGCTAAAAAACCAAGTATACCCCATGTTACAACTTTCAAAAACATCTACAGAATTGGAAGCATCTATGGTAAATTCAGTTCCTGCACACCATAAAGTATCATAAGCTATAGCAGCAGATAAGTTCCTTGCTTGCACTAAAAAAGTGATGCTATCATCTGCACATCCAGTAGAAGCATTACTGGCTACTAATTTCACATAGTAATCACCTGAATTTGCAAAAGTATGTGTGGGGCTTAAAGCTGTACTTGTAGTTAAGTCATCAAAGCTCCACGACAATGTTGTTGCATCTTGACTAGTACTCTCAAATAGCACGTCTAATGGCGTATCACAATCTATACTATACTTAAAATCTGCTATTGGCCCTTTGACATTTATCAACGCGGTTTGCGTAGTTTGGGAGTAACAACCATTAAACCCTACCACCATAGTTACATCCTGTGGACCAGACTCATGGTAATAGGACCATGATGGGTTTGCTACGTCAAAGCAACTAAATTGTCTGGCATCTTCTGAATAATAATGCCAAGCATCAACACTATCGGCTAAAGGTCCTGCTGTAATATCTGTAAAAAGAATACTTTCACCCGGACATATATCCGTGTTACTTACAGAAAAATTTGGTGTAAGGACATCTCCAACAGCAATGGTTACAAAATAAGAAGTATCCTTACAGCCATTAGCATTTGTAATAATTAAAAAAGCATTAAACTCCCCTGTACTTGTATAAGTATGACTTTGATTCTGGTCGGTTGCACTTGTCACTACCGTACCATCTCCAAAATGCCACTCCCAATTGGTAATATCAGAAAATGAAGCACTTGAATCGTTAAATTCAACGGACAAAGGCACACAACCATCTACGACATCCGGAATAATAATTGCATTGGGTTTGTTTAAGGTATCCACTTGCACGGCAACGCCTACGCATCCAAAAGCAGTGGTCATTTGTAAAGTCGTTGTAATTATAATTTCACCATTAATCGAGTACGCATTCGTATCACCAGTAGTGTATGAAAATAATGGTGTTGTTGTGGTCAATAACGTGTCTGCTACGGTCCACAAATAACTTGCAGCATTTAAATCTGTTGGCGTATATTGAATAAGCATAGGTTCTTGACAAGCAAAATCTGGCGTCGACGTAAAAGATGGATCTATATCTTCCACAAATACAGTAATAGTAGTATCTTTTGGACAGGCTCCAGAAATAGTAAGTGTAATGTCATGGTAACCTCCCGAATTAAAACTTACTTGTGCCCCCCCCGTGAACACAAAAGTACCACTTGGATCCGTGCTCCAATTATATAAACCAGGACTGGAAAGATTTACAATATTAGCGAGCGTATTTATACAGATTGTATCAGAAATTTCAAAACTAGCCAAAGGTTCCCCAACATTCACCATGGTAAAGCTAGAGTCTGCACAACCATTGGTATCTGTAGCCACCAAAACCACCTGTGATTGCCCTGTAGTAAATTGTTGTCCTTGGGGATTTGTAGTTGTTGCAGTATTTGTATTTCCAAAATCCCAAGCGTAAGTTAAGGGGCCCCATAGAGAAGTAGAAGTATTTTGAAAATTTACATTTAAAGGGGAAACACAACCCATTGGGGGATTTGGCGAAGTTAAAAATGAAACATTGGGTGGCGTTGAACTATTAATAACATTATTATATTGTAAACTGGCATTACAGGAAGCTAAATTAGTCACTAATGAAAGGGAGACATCATAACTACCCGCAGAAGGAAAGAAATATACCGGATTTGTCCCCGTTGTATTACCTCCATTACTGAACACCCAACTTAAACTAGTTATGGTAATGCCGTTATTTAAAACGGTTGTATTATTAAAACTCACATTTAAAGGTGCACAACCTTGTTCATTATTTAGTGTAAAAGTTGGTATAGGTGTTGGGTAAACATCTATGGTAATGTTTCCGATTATTGGACCTCCAGCAACTTCCCTAAAGTTAACCGTAAAAGTACCAGCAGTGATGTAAGTATTCGAAGGATTTGCAATATTTGCAGTACTTCCATCTCCAAATTCCCAGAAAAAAGTAGAAGATCCAGCAGGCGCAGTAAAGTTTATCGCTAAAGGAAGACAACCTTCATTTATATCTGAAGTTTGAGCATATACACTTTGATTATAAAATGTAGCAAAAAACAAACAAAGTAATAATTCTTTCAAAAATTTCATCAAATGGAAAGTTAAAGCTTTTTTATTATAATGCGCTAAATTTAGTTAAAAAACTATAATTAAATGATTTATATTACATACTTTTGACAATAACAACAATTTATTTTTTATTTACATGAAAAAAGTGTTTCATTTATTTTTTTGTATTCTGTTTTTATCAAGTACCACTGTTTTTTCACAAAACGTATTTGAATCATTGCCATGCTTGGAGAAAAAATTCTCTATAGTAGTACACATCACTAAAGACAGTTTAGGCGAGCCAAACATTTTAGAAAGTGATATTATAGCTCATGTTACAAGTTTAAATAATTTATGGGACGACATATGTGTATCTTTCGAAATCTGCGAATTTAGATATATTGACAATTTCCAGTACGACATAATTGATAATATAGACAGTACAGAATGGCCTCAATTACAAGTTGACCATCATGTAGCCAATCACATCAACATGTTTTTTGTTCAAAACACCTTAGAAGGGAGTAGTTTTGCAAGTTTAGGAGGAGTAGCCAATACAAATAGCGGCGGACTTGTGATTGTAAAAACACATGGGTTTTCTGTAATTGCGCATGAAATGGGTCATTTTTTTGGACTGTATCACACATGGGAAGGATCCTTGTCTGCGAATCCAGAATTGGTAGATGGCAGTAATTGCGACACGGCAGGAGATTTGGTATGCGATACACCCGCCGACCCTTTTTATGAAGACTCTGGTATAGCATGGGTAGAAATAGGGACAAACGAATACCTTTATGATGGTTTAGATGCGAATGGAGATTATTACATTCCTAATGTTGAAAATATCATGTCATATTACCCTGGAGGATGTAATTTTACGCATGGTCAATACCTAAGAATGGCTAATACCTACTTGAATTCAAATCCAAAAATGTGGTAGTCATGAGATTTATTCTACTTTTACTCACCTTTAGTTTTATCACCGTTGGATTCGGTCAAGATCTTCATTTATCACAGTTTTATACGAATAAAATGAACTTGAACCCTGCTTTTTCAGGAAGGTATGACGGTACTTACCAATTTTCAGGAAACTATAGAAATCAATGGCGCGAAGCTGGCACCCCCTTAAACACCATTTTCTTTTCCTTTGACAAACACTTTTTTATTCATGCAGATGAATTAAATGTCGGCATATTATTTAATGATGACCAGTTTGCTGGTTATAACCAAAGGACCAATAAATTTTTACTAAATGCGAGTTATACAAAAAGACTTGGTTTAAATAAATTAAGTGCAGGTATCCAAATGGGAGTGGTTTTAAGTAGTACCGATTTTTCCAACCAAACCTTCCCGAACCAATGGGTTTATTTAAATGGAGAATTCGACCAAAATGTTCAAAATGGAGAAACCAACTTATCGGCTAATCAAGCATATTTTGATGCAAATATGGGACTAGTATGGTCGCGTAAGTTCAACAATATAACCCCCACGGTAGGATTTTCCGTATACCACATAAACAAACCAAAAGACACCTATAATGAAACTTATATAGAGAGATTAAGGATGCGTAAGGTGTTTTTCACAGAAGTGGATTGGCGAATAAAAAATAATCTTTCCATTGAACCTAAATTTCTATACATGTGGACTACCAATGCGCAAGATTTAATTGTTGGTACCAACCTTAAAAAACACCTTAACTCAAAAATCATTCACCACATATATGCAGGAGTAATGATGAGAACAGGTTTTAGTAGAAACATTGACGCTATTTTTCCTACGATTGGATTTAATATAGATAAATTTGACGTAGGCTTTAGTTACGATATTAACGTGTCTCAATTGAGCCAATACAACAATAGTAAGTCAAGCTTAGAATGGTCAGTCGTGTATACATTCCCTATGTTTAATCCAAAAAAATTAGCAATACCTTGCGATAGATACTAATTTAAATAACATGAATTTAAAAACCATTTTATATACCGTTATTTTTATATTTTCTAATGCAACTTATTTAATTGCACAGGGAGAGGAAAAAGCATTGACAGATATAAAATTAAAAGAACTCAAAGGCTTAGCAAAAAATTCATTAAGACTTGGTGATACCTATACTGCTTTATATTATTATGAAGAATGGGCTAAAAGAAAACCAAAAAATAACGACCTTAATTTTCAAGTAGCAGAACTTTTTAAATTCACCAGAAACTATAAGCAAGCAGAAGTTTGGTATGCAAAACTTGATTCTATCGATCCGAAAGCATATCCTTTAGCTGTTTTTGAACTTGCAAGAATGCAAGTAGCACAAGGGAAATATGAAGCAGCAAAAGAAAATTATTTAGCCTTTAAAAAACTAGCTAGATATGTAGATGATATTTATTATAGAGACCAGTATAAAAAAGGAATTGCTTCCTGCGATTTTGCAATCACTTACAAGGATTCGGCCCCTACCGCCATTATAAACCATTTAAACCGTACCATAAATAAACCCCATGTTGAATTTTCGCCAATTATTGTAGATGAAAACAACCTAATCTATGGTTCTTTAAACATTGAAGGCGTTGAATATTATAACATTAGTGCACATGATAGCATGACAGTTCCATTACGGAAATTTTATACAGCAAAAAAAATAAATGATGAATGGGAATCACAAGGCGAACTTAAAGGCCCTTTTAATCAAGAAAATGCACACGTTGGGAATGCAACCTTATCCCCAGATGGCAATAGAATGTACTATACGATATGTCAGAAAAACTGGCAAAATAAAGTTGTTTGTCATTTGTATTATACAGAAAAAACGGGCGAAAATTGGACAGCTCCAGTAAAAATGAATGAAAGTATTAATTTACCTAATTTTACTACCACACAACCTGCAATTGGCATTGACTCTAGAACCAATGCTGAATTGATTTACTTTGTTTCCGACAGACCAGGAGGAAAAGGGGGATTAGACCTATGGTACACAGAATACAATAAAAGAAGAGAAATATTTAAAACGCCCAAAAATGCTGGTTCAAGAATTAACAGTAAAGGAGACGAAGCTACCCCTTTTTACGATTATACTGCACACAGTTTATATTATAGTTCTAATGGTGGAATTGGATTTGGTGGGTATGATATTTATAAAACCTTTGGCGAAAAAAGAAAATGGGAGCCCTCAGAAAATTTAGGTAAAGGAATTAATTCCTCTTATGACGATTTAGATTTTGTATTAAACAAGGACAAAAGTGGTGGGTTTATTATCTCTAATAGGGCTGGAGGAATGGCACTATTGAGTGAAACTTGCTGTGATGATTTATATGAATTCACTTTTTCTGAATTTATTAAAATAGAATTTTTAGCGGAAGTCAAGAATGTGGAAAATGAATCTTTAGATGATTTTAAATTGAACGTTTATTTGAATAACCCTAATACTGGCGAGAAGGTATTGATTAAGAAAGAAGACCTACATCAATCCAGTTTTGAATTAAACTTAAACCAAGGGTACACTTATTCCATTGAAATTTCTAAAGTAGGATATTATTCAAAAAACACAGAAATAACGACTGCCACCATTAGCGAATCCATAGCCATTAATAAAGATATCATTTTAGAAAAAATTCCAGAGGAACCAATTATCTTAAAAGGAATTTTATACGAGTATAACAGTGCGCAACTTAGTAAGTCGGCAAAAGCAATAATCGACACCACACTTTATCAATTACTATTAGACAAAGAAAATATTGTCATTCAAATATCTTCTCATACAGATAATGTAGGAAAAGACGCGTACAATATGAACCTCTCCGTTAAAAGAGCCAAAAGTGTGGTAAATTACTTAGTTGACAAGGGTATTGACCCAATGCGTTTAGCATATAAAGGGTACGGAGAAACCATGCCTATCGCATCCAATCAAAATGAAGATGGATCAGATAATCCAACAGGAAGAAGTTTAAACAGAAGAACCGATTTTAAGGTAATTAGTGAATTAAAAAGAAACCTTCCTGAGCAAGAAGAGGATGAGGAAGCAAAAGACAAAAAATATAAAAGGGAGAAAAAAATAAATTTCTAAATTGCTTTCGCATTTACACCTTTACAGTTTCAGTTCAATTCTTACATTTTCATTTTCCAATTCAATCATGTGCTCTTCTAAAATAAAGTTCCCTTCTTTAAATTTGTTATTCCTCGTTTCCGATTGCTCTTGTCTTCTAACACTTCTAGCATAACGTCTCACGGCATTAGCGTCTTTTAAAATAATTCCTGGAACAGGAACACTTTTACCATTTTCATCTTTTGCTACCATGGTAAAGTAAGAGGAGTTGCAATGTTTTTTCTTACCTGTTTGAATATTTTCAGCTTCTACCCTTACACCAACTACCATAGAAGTTCTACCTGTAAAATTAATGGAAGCTTTAAGAGTGACAAGCTCCCCTACTTCAATCGGTTTTAAAAAATCGACTTTATTTACAGAAGCAGTAACACAATAATAAGCAGAATGTTTGGAGGCACATGCAAATGCAATTTGATCCATTAAATTGAGTATAAAACCACCGTGTATTTTACCACTAAAATTAGAATTAGATGGCAACATTAATTGAGTAATGGTTATTCTTGAGTCTTTTATTTCTTTGAAGTTCATAGCGTTTTTATGATGAATTAAATGTAGTCAATATAAGTGAGTTTTAGCCAAATTACCATTTACCATTTCCACATTCACAAAAAATATTTGATAGTATTCATGGGTTTATGTTCAAGTTATGAAAGAAGTATTTAATTTAGAAAAAAATTAAAAAGTGGTTTTAAATTATATTTGGATTGGATTTTTCTTAATTGCACTCGTTGTTGCCATTGTGAAAACAATTGGTGGAGACATGGATGTTTTCTCTGCCATTGTGAATAGTACTTTTGACATGGCAGAAACCTCCTTTACTATTGCCATAGGATTAACAGGTGTTTTATGTCTATGGTTAGGGATTATGAAAATTGGAGAAGATGGTGGCGCAATACGTATCTTATCCAGGTTAGTTGGACCTTTTTTTAACAAACTTTTCCCAGACCTTCCTGAAGACCATCCGGCGAGGGGTTCCATGTTAATGAATTTTTCGGCCAACATGTTAGGACTTGACAATGCCGCTACACCAATGGGATTGAAAGCCATGAACGAAATGCAAACGGTAAATCCAGATAAAGATACAGCCAGCAATGCACAGATCATGTTTTTAGTTTTAAATACTTCAGGTCTAACTTTAATACCTGTAGCGGTAATGAATTACAGAAATTTATTTGGCGCTGAAAATCCATCTGATATATTTATCCCCATTTTAATCTCCACTTTTTTTGCTTCTTTAATTGGTTTGATTACGGTTGCAATTTATCAAAAAATAAATTTGTTTGACAAAGTTGTATTGGCATACATAGGAGGACTTACCCTAATTATTGCGGGTATTCTTTGGTACTTTACTAGTTTAACACCGGAAGACTTGGCAGTACAATCGAGTTTATTTAGTAGTATCGTTTTGTATGGTTTAATTTGTGCTTTTATTATCATGGCTTTGGTTAAAAAAGTGAATGTTTATGAATCCTTTATCGAAGGTGCGAAGGATGGATTTGGTATTGCCATTAAAATAATTCCATACTTGGTGGCCATTTTAGTTTCTATTGGCGTATTTCGTGCTTCGGGAGCACTCGATTTTTTGATTGAAGGCTTTAGATGGTTTTTTGCTTTGTTTACCAGCAGTACCGAATTTGTAGATGCTTTGCCCACTGCCTTGTTACGACCATTGAGTGGCACTGGCTCTCGTGGCATGATGTTGGATATTTTTGAAACACATGGTGTGGATAGTTTTGCTGGAAAACTGAGTGCAACTTTACAGGGTGCTACAGACACCACTTTTTACATAGTTGCTGTATATTTTGGGTCCGTTGGAATAAAAAAGACCCGATACGCAATAAAAGCAGGTCTGATTGCCGATTTAGCAGGTATTGTTTCCGCCATAGTAATCGCCTATTTATTCTTTGGCTCCACCATTAATCAAACGCAACTTAGTCCGAATGAAGTATTGAATGATTTTCAAACACATTGGCAAACCCGTAATTTTGAACAATTATCAACCTACATGAGTGAAGACATTGTACTATACGACCAAACCTATGATACCATTGCCATTAATAAGGAACAAGCCATAACGCAATTTTTCAAAACAGACCAATCTACTCAGTTTAAAAATAGCCTTATTCAAGAAAATGATCAATATTTTGGATTTATTAAGGCCTCAAATGAAACTTTAGACAAAAAGAACGTTAAATTGGTGATATCGAAACAAAAGATTACGGCAATTCAATATTTAGGTATATTTTAAAATGTTCGGAAAAAAGAAAAAAAAGAAACAAATTGAAGGAAAGGTAAAGTTGCAACCACTTGATTTTCCTGCAAAAGTATTAAGTGTATGGTCTGAAGCCATCTCAGGGGATGAAAAATGCTTACAAGTTTTACTGAAAAGTGAATATCGGGCCTTGGGATTGTTTGTGTACGCTTTGTATTTAAAAGAAGATGCAAGGACCTGGTTATTAGAAAATGGCTATGCGCATTTAATGGCCATGATTAATGGTGTGGAAGGAAACAAAAATGCCATAGCATGGTTGGATGTCCACGGTTTTCACATCCTAAAAAATATGGCATTATCTGCCGACGGAGAAGCTGCTGGATTCCAATGGTTGGTAGACAATAACCATAAAGATATGGCTTTGATTTCAAAGAAAATTGAACACTTAAAAGATGAAATTGAGTTGAACAATAATGATGTGCATAGAATCAGCAGAGATTAAATTCTTAAGCCGTGATCTTTACCTATCTCAATTAAAAACGTATATGCTTCTTGGTAGTTATTTTTTATTTTCCCATCCAAAATAGCTTCCTTTATTTCAGACTTTAACTCCCCAACTAATTTGCAAGGTTCTAAATTAAAAGTTTTTATAATCTCTTGCCCAGTAATAGGCGGTTGAAAATTTCGAACATGGTCTTTTTCCTCTACTTCTTTTAGCTTTTTTCTTACTTTTTGAAAGTTGTTTTTGTATTTCTGTACCTTAAATTCATTCTTAGAGGTAATGTCAGCATTACAAAGCGTCATTAAATCCTCAATATCATTCCCTGCCTCAAACAACAATCTTCTAATGGCTGAATCCGTTACATTTCCTTTTACCAAAGCAATAGGTCTTAAATGTAAACGAACTAATTTCTGGACATATTTCATTTTGTTATCCAGCGGTAATTTCAGCTTTTTAAAGATTCCAGCAACCATTCTAGCGCCAACATCTTCGTGGCCATGAAAAGTAAAACCAACTTTTGGATTAAACCTTTTGGTCCTTGGCTTGGCAATATCATGCATGATAGCTGCCCAACGCAACCACAAATCGTTGGTATTCATACTGATATTATCTAATACTTCTAATGTATGGTAAAAATTATCTTTGTGACTTTTTCCATCAATAGTCTCTACACCGTATAAATCAACCATTTCAGGAAAAAACTCTTTTAATAGGCCACTATCAAACAACAACTTGAACCCTTTCGAAGGTACAGGTGACATAATTATTTTATTTAGTTCATCTACTATTCTTTCTGTCGAAATTATTTTCAGTCTACCAGCATTTTCTTGGAGCGCATGCTTTGCTTCCAAGTCAATTTTAAAGTTCAATTGGGTAGCAAATCGAATAGCCCGTAACATACGTAAAGGATCATCTGAAAATGTAATATTAGGTGTCAAAGGTGTTTTAATTATTTTCTTTGAAATATCTTCCAATCCATTAAAAGGATCAATCACCTCGCCAAAGGAACTTGCATTTAAACTTATAGCCAAAGCATTAATGGTGAAATCACGCCTGTCTTGATCTTCTTTTAAAGTTCCTTTTTCCACAATTGGATTCCTAGAATCCTCATTATAAGATTCCTTTCTTGCCCCAACAAACTCCACCTCTATATCGTCGTATTTAAATGCTGCGGTTCCAAAATTTTTATAAAAAGCAACTTTCTTTACGCCCAAAGCTTCGGCCACTTTTTCGGCCAAGAGTAATCCATCTCCCAACACAACTATATCTACATCTTTAGATGGGCGATCTAAAATAATATCTCTAACAAATCCGCCAATCACAAAAGATGAAAAGTGATTCGCTTTTGAAACCGTCGAGACAGTTTCGAACAATTGGTGGTTTAAATGGCTTTTTAAATTCAAAATATTATTTTCTTAAGATATTAATCTCTCCATTTTCACCAATTTTAATAATTTGAGAAGGAGCACTATTTGTTTTTTCAAAACTAGGGTCAACTATAAAGTCCACACCTTTTTTTATTTCTTCATCAATATCCTGAAACGATTTTGGATAAGGATGATTAGATATATTGGCGGAAGTGGAAATTAAACCGTGCCCAAGCTTTTGAATAAGTTGGTAAGAAAACGCTGTAGTTTCGTTGACCATTCTCACCGCAATACTTCCATCACTTCCTAATACCGCAGGCGCAACATACTGTCCTTTTGGGTATATAATAGTCAATGGTTTATTGGCATAATCGAGTAAATCATAACACACATCTGGAATTACCTTTACGTGTTTATTTAAAACTCTTTCTGCATTTACGAGTACGATAAAATTTTTATCCGCAGCTCTTTTTTTTAGCTGATTAATTTTTTCTAAGGCAGCAATATTGTTCGGATCACAACCAATACCCCAAATGGTATCGGAAGGGTACAAAATTATACCTCCTGCTTTAATTACTTTATACGCTTGTTCAACTTGGTTTTTCACGTTGCAAAAATAAAAAAAACCATTTATAAATAAATGGTTTTTCAAATTAAGGTTAGTTTTATCTTATTTAAGGATTAATTTTTTAGTGATAACTTCATTACCAGCACTAACTCTCACGAAGTATACTCCTGTACTTAAAGTTGATAAATCTATGTAATTATTTAACCCTGTAGCTGAATTCGAATAAACTATTTTTCCAATGGTGTTTAATATTTCTATATTAGCTCCTATTTTATTCAGCGATAATGTTACACCTTCTGTGGATGGGTTTGGGTATAATTTAGCGGTAAATGCATCACTTTTCAATGTTTCATTAGATAAGTAATTTGGATTAGCATCTTTAGACCAAATCATTTTTAGGTTAATTGCCCCCATTCCTGGAATGGTTAATACAATATCACCATAAATAAAAATAGGAAAATTACTAGTAGCGGTATGGTAGTAATTATAAGATGTTCTTGTTATGGTCGCATTTCCAAGTAAAGTTAGACCAGAAAGCGTTTCAACTGTTTTAACTCTTAAAGTATTCGCGTATGTATTACCTGGTAATTTTAATTCTCCTTCACCATCTGCTTCAATTGTGGCTGTTCCACTAATTGCGACTGTTCCAAAAGTAGGAACCGTTGCTTCTCCTGAAATCACATCATTTGTAGCATCCCCAAAAGCGATAGGAAAAGGTAAACCATCTAAAACATCTGTATTGTATTTAATCACATAATCTGACCCACCTGAAGAAAACACAAAACCATGTGTTATTACATTTGTAGTTGTATTTTCAAAAAATGTTTGAACACCACTATTAAAGTCTTCATGATAAACAGCAGCTGGAAAATCGGTTGCAAATGAAGAGGTTGCAATATCAATTACGGAAGTATTATAAAGACCTGCGTCATCTACTAAAATAATATTTGAAAAGTCCCAAGTCGTCCCCGCAGCATTACCTATGGTTGAAGCCTGGCTCGGTGTTGCTGAATCCACTAAATAGTATTGAAACATATCTCCTGTTGACAAGGTGTCACTCAGCGAAATAGATTGCGCATTAGATATAAATGCGGTAAATAAGGCAAAAGAAAGTATTAGTTTTTTCATATTAATGGCAGTTTTCTATTTTAATTCCACACAAATTAACAACTTTGTATTTAATTTAAAAAATATTTACTTGTTTGATTTAAAGAAATACGCAAAAATTGTTTTAGTTATAGTAGGTTTAATCACACTATTTTTCATGTATAATTTGAAAAATTTAAAATTTGACTATGATTTTACGGCATTTTATGCCCAAAATGATCCTGAAACTCAATTTTTTGAAGCACACAAAAATAGATTCGGAACCGACAATGATTTTGTTTTCATGTCCATTGAAAACGATCCTTCCATTTTTGAAACTGATTTTTTAAAAAAAGTGGCTGCTTTTGTAGCAGAACTTGGCGAAGATTCATTGGTAAAAAATGTCGCTTGTTTGACTAATATGTCGGAGTATGTAAAAACCCCTTATTCTCGTCTTGCGATCAATGTTCCATACTTAAATATTTGCGATACTTGCGATTATTACAATGACTCCTTACGCATTTTTAGTCGCCCAGAAATTGAAGCTTTTTTCATTAACCAGGATGCTACTGGAATGATGGTTCGAATTGACCACTTAGAATACCTGTCTAAAAAAAAATGTGATTATTTAAAACAATCCATTGACCAGTTAATTGAAAAGTATGGATTTGAAAAATACCATTTAGCTGGTCGGGCAATCGGGCAAAGTTATTATGTTGACATCATGAAGTTTGAAACCTTATTCTTTATAGGGCTTTCCTTTATTCTTATCATTCTATTTTTATATATTGCATTTAAATCCTGGTGGGGTATTTGGCTCCCATTATTGATTGTCAGTTTTTCCATGTTATGGATTATCGGTTTTATGGCGGCTATTGATGCACCTATCAATATTGTGTTAACTGTTTTACCTTCCATCATGTTTGTAGTTGCCATGTCGGACGTCATCCATTTGGTTTCAAAATACATTGAAGAATTAAGGTTGGGTACACCAAAAAATAAAGCGGTAATCCGGGCTTATAAAGAAGTAGGTTTTGCGACACTGTTAACTTCAGTAACCACCGCCATAGGTTTTTTAAGTTTACTGACTGTACCAATGCAAGCGATAAAGGTCTTTGGAATATACACTGCTTTGGGTGTTTTATTTGCTTTCTTTCTGGCCTACACATTGCTACCGGCTTTGCTGATATTGGTTAAGCCACCCCCATTGACAGAGAAAAAAATCACCCAAAACTTTTGGTACAAAAAACTACATGCTAGCTTCTTATTTATCATTCGCAACAAGCTTAAACTATTTTGGGTTTTTGTTTTATTTATTGGTGTAGGTATAATGGGCATGCTTAAAGTACAAAACAACTACTTTTTATTAGAGGATTTGAAAGAAGACAACTTTATGCGTCAGCAGTTCACTTATTTCGATAAGGCTTATATGGGACTAAGACCTTTTGAATTATCCGTAGAATTGGTGGACAGTAATAAAACAATTTTCGACTATGAAGTTTTGCGTAGCATTAATCGAATTGATAGTTTTTTGGAAAGCGATTACGGTTTGAATCAAACCTTTTCCTTGGCTAAAGTTTTTAAAATTGCCAATCGGATTGAGCATGCTGGACAATCAAAATATTATCAATTCCCTAACGAGGCAGCGACTGCTGGTTTTTTAAAAACTTTATTAAAACTAAAAGATAAATCCATGTTAGGCGCCCTGGTAGATTCTTCTCAACACTACACAAGAATATCGAGTACAATGGGAGACATTGGAAAAATTGAAGCCGACAAAAAAACCTTGCGACTACATCAATTTATTAAAAGTGAAATTGATTCCACCCTTATTAGAACTCAGATTACTGGTACTGGACATATATTGGATACCAACATGGCTTCCATTTCTTTTAACCTTACCTTGGGCCTATTAATGGCAATATTAATAGTATCCTTACTGATGGGCTTTTTATATAAAAACTTAAAAATGGTTTTAATTGCATTAGTCCCCAACATACTGCCATTACTTTTTTTAGCTGCAATTTTAGGTTACTTAGGAATAGACTTAAAAGTTTCAACGGCCATTATTTTCACCATTGCTTTTGGTATTGCTGTAGATGACACCATCCACTTTATGAGTAAATTTAAATTAGAATTGAATAAGGGAAAACCATTTTTATATGCCTTAAAACGTACCTACCTATCTACTGGTCGGGCAATTATATTAACCACTTTAATAATATGTGCTGGTTTTTTACTTTTACTATTTTCTGATTTCCTAGGTACTTTTTATATTGGTCTATTGATTAGTTTAACCTTAGTATTCGCTTTACTGGCTGACTTGGTATTATTACCGGTGTTAATCCTTTTATTCTACGGAAAGAAATCGTAAATTTGGTCATACAAAAAAAACAAAAAAAAACATGAACGAAGTACCCAAAAAGCTAATTGCATTTATTGCAGTTTTATTATTAATCGTAATCGTACTATTTAAATCTTCCGTTACCATCAACGCAGGGGAAAATGGTGTATTATTCCAACCTTTTAGTGGTGGTGTTTATACAGAGTCACCTTATAGTGAGGGATTTCATATTATTGCACCTTGGAATAAAATGATTATTTATCAAGTACGTCAACAAAAAATTTCAGAAACCATGGCCGTTTTATCTTCCAATGGACTAGAAATAAAATTAGACGTTACTTTACAATTTCAACCCATTAAAAAAGAATTACCAAAACTACACCAGGAAAAAGGTATTCAATATATTGATGACATTGTAATACCTGCAATGCGCTCTGCTACTAGAAGTGTAATTGGAAGATATACGCCAGAGGAGATCTATTCTTCAAAAAGGGATATTATTCAAGATGAAATTGATGAAGAGACAAGAAAAATCATTGAAAAACAATACATCAGCGTAAATGAAGTATTGGTAAGAGATGTAACTTTACCGGCTACTATTAAAACAGCCATTGAAGAAAAACTGAAACAAGAGCAAGAATCTTTACAATATGAGTTTAGGTTACAGAAAGAGCAAAAAGAAGCACAAAGAATTAAAATTGCAGCGGAAGGAAAAGCAGAAGCTAATAGAATTTTAAATGCTTCCTTGACTGCAAACATTTTGCAAGAAAAAGGAATAGAAGCCACTTTAAAATTAGCCGAATCTCCAAACACGAAAGTGGTAGTTGTTGGTGGAAAAGATGGTTTACCATTGATTTTAGGTAATAATTAAGCTTTAATTAATTGAAATAAAAAATGCCCTGACAATTATTGTCAGGGCATTTTTTTTGTTTCAATAGCTTCAATTGTTCAAGCCATTATATTGACCTAGATTTTGTTTCTTTTTCTTTTTTAATTTTTTCTTCTAAAGCATTGGTCATTTTTTCAGCCTGTTCAATTTTTTCTTTTTTCTCCAGGTATTCCGTTTCTTTAATTTTACCTTCTTTTTTTGCCTTTTCTAAATCTTCTTTTGCGACTTTAATTTTTTCTTTGCTTCGTTGCACGTCTCCTTCTCCTCTTTCAATTGCTTTCTCTAAATTTTTCGACTTTTCTAGGTGATTTTTCTTAGCATCTTCAGCACGTTGTTGCCCATATTCTTTACCTTCTAGTCCTTTTTTATCTTTGCCGTACCCAATTCCTTTAACCTCCGAGCTTTTCTTATTCTCTTCCTTCGAGGAAACTTTTGTCGACTTCCTTTCCTTTTTTTGGATTTCTAGGTCGCTTTTTACTTTTTGGACTCCATGCTCCCCTTTTTCACCATGTTGCTTTAACTCCTCTCTACTTTTATCCACTTTTTGCGCATTTTTTTCAATCGCCTTTTCGACTTTAACCTCCGTTTTATCGACTTTATGCTTTACTTCTTTTTTTATTTTTTCCTGCTTTTTCTCTAGACCAGTCTGGGCAATTAATGGTGTGGTTGCAAATCCAAACCATAACATACTTACTTTTAATAATGTGTTCATAGGTGTTTTTAAAGTTTATTTTAACTGTGAAATTGTAGCCAAAAATGATGCCATATGTTTTCTTACTAGCCATAAAAAAAGCCCTGACATTTTAACGTCAAGGCTTTCCTATACTTAAGTAAAAATATTACTTTGTCAATGCTTTTGCAGCACTTACTTTTTCTTTTAATTGAGATGTAAGAGCGGCAGCTTTTTGGATTTTTTCCATTTTTGCAGTATACTCTTCCATTTTAATTGACTTGCTAGCTAATGCAGCCTCTAAAGTAGCTTTAGCAGCTTCAATTTTAGTGTTTGCACCAGTAACTGTAGACTCACCATTTGAAACAGCACTACTCAAAGCAGCTTTCTTTTCTGTCATAAATGCTTTGGCAGCTGCTGCTTTTTCTTCTCCAACAGGTGTATTTGCCATTTCAGCTTTATAATCAGCAGCAGTTTTTACATTCGCTTTTTCAGTTTCTACTTTTGCAGTCACTTCTTCTACCATTTCATCTGTAGATAAACTTGCTACTTTTTCAGTTGCTTGTTCTTTTACTGCAGTTGCTTTTTCTTCCAAACTATTTTTTGCACTAGTTTCTACTGATTCTGCTTTACTTTCAAGACCTTCTTTTGTATCCGCTTTAATAGTTTGCGCTTTACTTTCAATATTCTTTTGTTCTTGACTCAAAGATTTACTAACCTCTTTTTTTGTTTGATTTGCTTTTTCTTCGAAGTTTTGAGCCATCAATGATGCACTAAAAAAAACGGCACCTAATAGTATAATTGATTTCATATTTTTATATTTTAAAGTTCGTTTAATAATTGATTTAATTCATCACTAGCTGCTTCAATTTCATGCGCTGATTCATCAAACACAGTAGACAAAGAGTCCATAGTATTAATCTCACTGGTCATTTCTTTTAGTGCCGCTGCTTTTTCTTCTTCCGCTTTTTTCTCTGCTGCTGCATTTCCACAGCTAGCTAATAACAAGCCTGTGAAAATCATAATCGTTAATTTCTTCATTTGATAAGGTTTTAAAATAATTTACACAAATGTATTGTTTTTTTGGGTAAAAAAAACGCAGGCCATTAAGAAGTATGTTTTTAATAGCTGTTTGCCTATTAATAAACCATCATTTTTTTGGTAACAACTGCGCCATCTACAGTTAACTGCACACTATACATCCCTGCTTTAAAACCACTTACATCAATACTGCTTTTATTACTTATATTCCGTGTTAAAAGTAAAGCACCATTCATGGCAAATATTTTTAATGTACCGTTTTCTCCTGTTCTTATTACCACATTTTGTTTGGCTGGGTTAGGATAAATGAAGAAATCAAGCTCCTGATTGTCCACTGTTTGATAGCCCGTAGTTACAATATCATTTACATCTCTAGGTAAAATTTTAAATTGAGAAAAGCCAAATTGACCAATTCCAGTTATTGCATAAACATTTCCAATTACAGCGGTAGATTGGTAGTTAAATATATCGTCATCTATAATTAAACTTCCAGAATTATCGTTTACCATCCAGGTATTAAACCCACCATTATTATCGGTACATTCCGCAGCTTCTACTTTTACTAAGACACCTTCCCATTCTTCTGCATTTGCTGCTGCAGTAGTGACAACCGTAGCCACAGGTAAACTATTGCCAGAATTGATAATACTAAAAGCAGTAACGGATGTTAATTCTGTTAAACCATTAAATTCATCTATTGTACCAGTAACCATCACGCTATCTCCAATCGCTAAATTTTGTGTATTGTCGTAGACATAAATTCCATTCCAAGCACCTGCTCCATCTTGGATAAAATACCTGTTTTGTCCGGTAATACCTGTTACAATGCCATAAGTAGTAATTGAATTTCCTAATTCAGGAGAGTCTCCATTTACATTGTTAGTAAATTGAATAGCATATATAGATACGGTTATTGGCGGGATTGCACCAATAATGTCATTAATATCTCTAGGAATTATTTTATAATCACCATATGAATAATGGCCAATTCCGATTACGCCATATACGGTATTTAAAGTGGGTGTATAAGCGTATAGCTCATCATCTACCAACAAAGAATCATTTGCAGAAAGACCGTTATTGATTAACCATTGGCCAAAACCAGCATTTATGTTTGTACAAGTGGCGTTATTTATCTCTATTAAAACCCCTTCCCACTCTTCTTGCGTTTGCACATCTACTGTATTTAAAGTAGTTGCAATTGGGGAAACGTCAGGTATTGGCTCCAAAATATAGTTAGTAATCAATTCAATTTGTGTAGCATCATAATTTTCTGCGACGGTACCAGTAACTGTAACACTATCTCCTCTAGATGGTGTATTGCTATTGTCTTCCACAAAAATACCTGAAAAAGCACCAACTCCATCTTGAATCCAATAGCCTAAGCCTGGATTTATACTGGTAACAACTCCAGAAGTAATGGTCAATGAATCTTCAAAAGAAGAAGGTCCTGTACTTGTATTTTGTAAAGCATAAATTGTATGCTGTGCAGGTACCGCTGTATTAGTATATTCGACCATTGAAACAGAATCTAAAGCAAACCCATTGGCATCTGTATTTTTTAATGATAAAATTAACTCTATTGAATCACAAGTGATAGGGATAGTAATGTTTTGAGAAATGGATGACAAAGCGCCACTTGTCGCTGTTGACTCATAATTAGAGTTATCATATACATAGCCGGCACTTGAAGAACCTGCAGATAGATCATAAAAAGCAGCTCTTACTTCACCTTGCAACCCCCTAACCCACATGGTAATGGCGTAAGTAGCTCCTGGCGTAACTACAATCGTATCTGAAGTAAAACGTTTATGTCCAGCCCCTGTATTAATCAATTGCGCCATACTTGTTCCATAAGTAACACCAAAATTGATTTCATTTACATTAGAAGAAGCAATATTTGTTTTGGCTCCAAACCAATCCGCTGGATTTCCAGATACCATGTCCCATGAGCTAAAGTCACTTTGAAAAGCCACTTGCGACATGGCTGTTGCACCAATAAATAGTGCTGAAATTAAAGTAAAAAACTGTTTCATCTTTTTTGTTTTTATTATTTATCCATTTATGATTATATCATCTATTTCCCATGTAGAACCATCAGTATTTGAACCCGTATATTTAAAAGCAAAATAAACTGCCTTGCCTGCAAATAATGACAAATTAATATCGCCAGTATTTTCAAATCCCCAACCATTTGGGTTAGAATCCCAGTTAACCGAAGCGGTAATATTTACCCAAATAAATAAATTAGGATCCCCTATACCATCATAATCTTCAGAAACCAATAATTGTAATTGGTCTCCATCATAATTTACGTCATTATTAAAACCCAAAGTTGGATTGGAAATAAGTGCAAAGGCCACTTTTGGGGATATCAACCAATTTTCACAAAGGAAATTTCCGCCATTAAAATTCGATATTTTGGCATATGGTGTTAAAGCACCGCCCACAGTAGACGTCTCCCAAGTGTCTTCCCCGTCAACTTGGACACTCATCCAACCACCAGAAGTAATACTATTGTCATTAAAGTCTTTACTTAAATTAGCACCAGGTATTAAAGTTATTCCATTACACCTTTCTCCTGTCATTTCCACCTCGTTAAAAGACCTGATTTTTAATTGTAAATCATCATTAAAACGATCCACAATGACAATAACTTGTCCATTTCCTTTCGCTATATTCATACCTGCAAACTCTGCAAATCCTGAGGTTCTCAATAAAATTGAATTTCCAAAACAGTCTTCTAGCCTTCTATTTTCAGCGAATTGTGCCGGAGCATCTGCATAAGTCGCTCCTAATTCTTCCTTTGCAAATTGAACCCCTGTTAAAATGACTAATTGATTGACAAAATTGGTGTCAATATCTTCTATCGACATAGCTTTGGGGGGAATACCCTGTCCTTTTACTTGCTTAATTACCCGCGTACTTGGGTCCACATTTGAAAGTTGCATCACCCCATTATAATTATCAATTAGAGCGCCCAACAAGTTAATCCTTAAAGAATCACCTACCAAAAAATCTGTAGCACTCAACAAGCGTAAATTAATTGCCGCAGTTGCATCTTGAATGTATAAACTTTTGTAAATGTTACCGTCAGATTCATCCATAGTTACTGTAGCAAATACAGATAAAGTATCCTTTATTTCTAATTCTGCTCCTTGGTATAAATCTATTACCTCTTGAATCGTCAAAATTCTATTGGCATTTAAAGTATGATAAGGTGGATGATCTAGTTCTTTTTTACAAGCGGCGATTCCTAAAATCACCATTGAAATTATTATTATTCTTTTCATCTTTATGTTTTTCCTGAGATGACTATATCATCAATTTCCCATGTTTTCCCATCACTGCTACTTCCTATGTACTTAAAAGCAATCACAACATTTTCATTGGTATAAGCGGATAAGTCAATGATTCCTGAATTTACCCATTCCCACCCTCCTGAAGAAAGAATGGGATTTAAAGTGGCCCATGTAGCAATGTTTGGGTCTCCTGCACCACTGTAATTTGTAGAAATATATACCTCTAAATTAGTACCTTGATAGTTACTCGCGTTGATAAAACTCAATCCTGGTGTGTTAATTAAGCTCAAATCAATTGCTGGAGAAACCAACCAGCTTTCACATGCAATGTTATTGGATCCGTCAAAATTTGATATTTGACAATAAAAAGAAGCAGCGCCTTGGTCGTTGGTTTCCCAAGTATCTGATCCCACAATTTGTTCCATGTGCCAACCTCCAGTTGAAATCAATTCATCATTAAAATCTTTTACAATGTATTGTCCTGCACAGCGCTCTGCATCCATTTTTATTTCATCAAAAGAACGAATTATCAATTGCACATCTCCATTAAACATCCCTACAATTGCCATAATACTTCCGTTTCCTTCCGCCACCAATTCATCCGCAAAATTTGCGTAACCGCTATTGCTAAACCATACCGTATTTCCATCACAATCTTCCACCATAATGTCTTTCGATTCTTTGTCTTCAGCAAAAGCATAAGTCCCGCCTATTTCAGGATAAATAAACTGAACATTTTCCAGTTTAATTAAACGAGACTGTAAGTTAGGATTGACATCAGAAACCGATAAAGCAAGCGGTTTAATGTCTTTGTCAACCGCCAATTTTACAATGTTATTGTCTGCGTGAACGGCATCTAATTGTAAAACTCCGTTATAAGTACTCAATACGGTCCCCTTTAAGTCGATTCTTATAGAATCGCCCACGTAAAGTCCACCAGCAGATAATAAACGAACATTCAAAGCAAAATCTCCTGCTTGAATATAAGTCGATTTGTACAAATTTCCATCCGATTCATCCATGGTCACTGTAGCGTAGACCGACAATGAATCGTTAAAATTGATTGGTGAACCTTGGTAACTTGCGATTAAATCTTCTAAACTAATACTTGCTCCAGCAAGGACAGGATCAATTGCTGGTGTTTCAAATTTTTTATGGCAGCTTAGCACTACCATTCCAATAGATAATAATATTATAAGTCCCTTCATAATTTAGAATCTTAATTTTGCAGTTATAAAATAATTGAATCCGTACATGTATGCTAGTCTAGGCGGAAATTTATTGATGGATTGACTTTCAAACCGTAACTGCTCGTATCCTCCTGTTTGAAATGATTGGTTATTGGTTATGTTATTTAAGTTGGCTGAAATCGCTAAGAATTTGTCCTTAATTTTAAATGATTTACCGATAAAAGCACTGACCGAATAACCATCTTTCAATTTAGTTTGATCTAATACTTCATCCCATTGTGGATCGCTAGTCACAAAATTCTCAACAGCTTCTGCAGTTCTCCTGTCTGGGTTTGGATCTAAGTAAATATTTGCATAATAATTGTAATTAACACCGGCAAACCAATACTTTTTACCGTTGTATTTTAAACCTACTGAAAAAGCGGATTGTGGCATTCCACCTACCTTGTAGTTCTTTAAATAAATCGTTTTGTCTTGGTCTAATGAAGCCGCAGAGTTATCGACATATACATTTGCTGTTGGACGAGAAGTGTACAAATGCTGAGCGTGTGCTACCACTAAATTACCTTGTAATTTAGTGGTAATGTTTCCTTCTAAACCAAACTCAATTCCTTGGTGTAAATAATCTACACCTGTCATGGAATAATTTACAAAATTATTGTAGGCGTCGTTATAGAAACTTCTGGACCAAACTGCATTTTTCCTTTGGGTGTGGTACAAGGTGAATCTCATTTTTAATTTTGGATACCTTAATAAATAAGAAATATCACCAGAATAGATAAATTCATTTTCTAGACCATCTACCAAATAATCTCTGGTGCGCGGCGAAACAAAAGCATCTCTAGAATAAGGCGCTTGTGATTTAACAACTGCGTTTACTGTTACAAATTGTCTTCCTGATAATTTATAAGTCAAACCTGATTTTATTGCGTAATTCACAAAATTTGATTTTTCAGAATCTCCTTTTGAATCTTCGGGAAATTTTCCGTTTTGATTCAAACCTTCCCTATAAAAGTTGGTGTGTGATAATTCAAGAGCAGCATAGGCATCCATTTTATTCAACATAAAGTCAAATTGACCAAAAGCGGTTGTCTTGTGGTTATAAACGTAATAATCGTAATCAAATTTCTCCCCCACTTTTACCAAATGATTTGGCGTTGCTAAGTTATTTTGTTGAATGGCTGGATCAACGCCGACTTGAGCCGCAAAACGATCCACATCTAACCAAAAATCTCCTCCTAATAAATCTTCAATTGTTTTGTAATAATGATTTCTTTGGTATTGATAAAAAGCACCTACTGTAAATTTAGTTTTATCCGTAATTTTTTTATCGTACTTTGTATTTACACCATAGTTGATACTATTATTCCAACGGTTTTCAACTATGTATTTCGAACGGTTTCCAATCACGGTATTTCCCGCAATACCATCTACATTTTCTTGGCTGTATAAATTTTTCACATTCGCAGCATATAAGTTGTCCCATTGAATTTGTCGACCAGCTGGATTGTTCTCCCACAATTCACGATAAACACCCGCACTAATTGGATCGTTTACGTTTTCAAAATAAGAAGGTAAATAGCGGTAATAATCAGGACGAGGATCATTGGCGTCATTCCAATTTAAACTCGAACGCCTGTATTTCCCAAAAGTAGTATAGACAGAAGTATTTAATTTCGCTTCATTTTTTAATTTCCATTCGTGGCTTAAAGTAATAATCGGCATATGAGAAGAACTTGTTCTTGCATTGCGTTTCACTTTTTCACCATTTGGCAAAGATTGATAGCCCCAATTTGCGTTATAATAAGGATCGTCAGTTAAGTCATAAATTTCTTGAACCGCTAATCCTTGACCACCTCTATAAGAAGGAGCGCCCATCACAGAAAAATGGATACCATGTTTTTCGTTGATCTGTTTTTCGCCTGCAAAGTAATAACCTGCTGCTTGGTAAAAAGTTCCTTTAACATAGCCCTCTTGAGCATACCTTGCAGAAACCGATCCTGCAAAAGCCCATTTATTGGCTAAAACACCCGAACTAAAAGTATACATTAAACGGTGACGATAAGAACGGTTTGTGATGCCATAAGAAATTTGATGCCCCTTTCTGATGTTTGTTGGTGTTGCATCAATGTTTGAGTAACCACCTATACCACCAAAGTGATACGGATTACTCCCCAACCATCTTTTTGATTCTGCGTACCTTGTTACATCATTCAAACCACCCCATTTATACCAAGTACCATTCCCCGACTCTAAATCGTTCATTGGAATACCATTTATCATAATGGTTGTTTGATTTGAGTTATATCCACGTATTTTAAAACGCGCTACACCAAAATTAAAAGCGGCCGTATTAGTGAACACATCTCTTGACGATTGCAGCAATCCTGCTATTGCTTGTACAGCGGGGGAACTATTGTTTAAATCTTTTAATGTGCTTACAAAAACAGGGGACTCTACCTTCCTAATAATAGAATCTTTTTCTTGGGCATTTAAAAAACTATTAGCCAAGAAAAAAAATAATAAAAATCTTAATTTTAAGAGAGAAAACTGAATCATTAAAATTTGTTAAATAAGGTTATTTCCTATCAAAAGTACATATTTATTCTTTCGATTTTTCTTTATTTTTCATCCTTTCAAAAACTTAACGTTAAGTTAAAATCTACTTAAACTAATAAATATTGATTTAATTTGCATTAGTCTTACTTTTACCATACTAAAATAAAATTCATGGCTAAAATCAAATTATTAATAAGGGTAATCATTTTTATGTTTTTATCCACTTCTGGTTTCGCTCAAGCTAACAAGCAAATAGAAGTGGCTTGTATTGGTTTTTACAATTTAGAAAACTTATTTGACACCATAGACAATCCTGCGGTTAGAGATACAGAATTTACTCCTATGGGTAGAAAAAATTGGGACAGTAAGAAATACATGGAAAAACTACAAAATCTTTCTTTCGTCATTAATGATTTAGGCGCTGAAACTAGTCCGGATGGCTGCGCTATTTTAGGCATTTGTGAAGTTGAAAATAGAAAAGTAGTAGAAGACTTGGTAAAAGAAAAAAAAATTGCAAATAGAAATTATCAAATTGCACATATTGACTCTCCAGATAAACGAGGTATTGATGTCGGCTTATTATACCAAGAAAAATATTTTAAACCTGCTCACATCCGCAGTCATCCATTAATTTTTAAAGATAACCTGGACTATAAAACTAGGAATCAGCTGGTGGTAACCGGTAGTTTATTGGGGGAGGAAATTTCTTTAATTGTTTGTCACTGGCCCTCTAGATTTGGTGGACAAGCGGCTTCGGAAATTAGAAGAATTCAAGCAGCCAAATTAGGACGCCATATTATCGATAGTCTTTTTAAAGTAAACCACCAAGCTAAAATTATTTTAATGGGGGATTTAAATGATGATCCAGTAAATAAAAGCATCAAACAATATTTACAGGCAAAGTCTAAAACAACAAAGGTAAAAGCGAACATGCTTTATAACCCAATGTATGATTTATACAAAAAGGGATTAGGAACCCTTGCATGGGGAGATGCTTGGAATTTATTTGATCAAGTATTATTAAGCTATGCTTTTTTGGGGAGTGATTATACTACTTTTAAATATTTTAAAGTCGCCGTATTAAGAAAACCATATTTATTTCAAACAGCAGGTAGATATAAAGGTTATCCAAAAAGAACGACTGCAGGTGGAAAATATTTGGGTGGCTATTCTGATCATTTACCAGTTTATATTACCTTAGTTCGAAAAGTGGCTTCATAAATGCGGTATTATCTCTACATAACTATATTTCTTTTATGCCTAAGTTGTCATTCTAAAAAAAACTTATACGAGCAAAAAGCCAACTTAATTGTTTTAAACGATTCCATTATTGGGGATGAAAAAATAGAAGGACTAATTCAACCATATAGGATAGCACTAGACAAAGAGATGGATGTTGTGTTAGGTACTTTAGACACTACCTTTGAACAAAAACGTTCTGCTGCAGAATCTATGCTAGGAAATTGGGTCGCTGATGTGGTTTTTGAATCAGGATACACTTATCTCTTAAACCAAAACATTTTGCAAAATGAAGCAGTATGTTTTTCATTAATTAACAAAGGTGGATTAAGATCTAGTTTAAATAAAGGACCTATTACGAAGGGCGAAATTTATGAATTGATGCCTTTTGACAATGAAATTGTAGTCCTTAAATTAGATAACATACAAATTCGGGCTTTACTTAAATACTTATTTAATTACCAAGGCCAACCGATTGGAAATGCAAATTGTCAATTATCCAGTAATCAAAATAAATTATTTATCCATTCCAGACCTTATTTATTCGACCAGCCCATTTATGTAATTACTTCCGATTATTTAGCCAAAGGGGGCGATAAAATGTATTTTTTTGATGCGCCGATTACCTATATTCAAACGGGTATATTAATTCGAGATGCTTTAATACAGGAAGTAAAAACTAAAAAGAGTATCCACGCTCCCCTTAATTTTGGGAGAATTCAGTTTGTCAAATAAAATGAATAGAAGGCATTTTTTCAATCAATTAATAATCGGTGCAGGGGCGTATAGTTTACTTTCTCTTAAAGACAAGGAAGCATATACAAAGCTTACTATACTGCATACCAATGATACGCATTCCAGAATTGACCCATTTCCTTTAGACGATTCAAAATATCCTGGCTTAGGAGGCATCAAAAAAAGAAAAACAATTCTTGACCGTATTCGAAAAGAAAATGAGCATGTTTTATTATTAGATGCTGGCGATATTTTTCAAGGCACCCCCTACTTTAACATGTACCATGGTGAGATTGAATTAAAGGCCATGAGTGCTTTAAAGTATGATGCTGCTACCATGGGAAATCATGATTTTGATGGCGGATTAAATGGTTTTTTAAATGCGTTAACATTTGCCAACTTTCCATTTATTTGTTCAAATTACAACTTTGAAAACACCCAATTGAGAGACAAAACAATACCATATAAAATAGTAAAAAAAGCAGGTATTAAAATAGGTATACTTGGTGTAGGTATTGAACTGAAGGGACTGGTAAGTAAATCCTTATATGAAGATACCATTTACCAAAACCCAATTGAAAAAGCACAAGAATATGCTGACATTTTAAAATTTGAACAACAGTGTGATTACATCATTTGTCTTTCACATTTAGGCTATCAATTTTCCAACCAGGTAGATGACATTGATTTAGCCCAACAAACCAACCACATCAACCTTATCATAGGTGGCCATACCCATACTTTTATGAAAAAGCCAGCCATAAAAAAGAATAAAGACGGCAAAGAAGTAATGATTAATCAAGTGGGTTGGGCTGGTATAAACCTCGGCCAAATTGAAGTCTATTTTCACAGAGATAAAAGAAGTGAAATCTTAGCCCAATATACCTTAAAAACACCAATTCAGATAGGCTAAATTTAATAAGCGGAAAGTCAACCAACTAACCAGTAAACACAAGGGTTTACAAGTATTAATCGACCGTTTATACAAATAATTACTATATTTACTCGACCTAAAATTAAATTTTGCTGAATTATTTCATGAAAAGTAAATTCTTTTCAGTGTTTTCTTACTTCACTTGGATAGTTATTACCCTGTCCTTTAATGGCTATGGGCAAAACTTTTTAAACGGTGATTTAAACGGAAACGTTTCCATTAGTTCAACTCCAACCAGTTGGATACCTGTTCCATTCACAGACCCTGCAAGTTTAGCGACTGCGGCAGTTTATACTAATCCAGATGTTTGCGGTCCTTCTGGTCCAAATATTGGTACTGGAATTTACGGCTCCCCTTTTAGTGGTAACACATTCGCAAGTGGCATGTATGCTATCTCCAGCGGAATATTTATCTACCACGAAGGAATTCAGCAAACAGTGAATGGTTTTAGCCTAACCTCGACCTATAAACTAACTTTTCATCAAACTATTGTGAAGCAATCTAATTGTTTGGACACCTCGGGCGCTTGGCGTGTTTATATGGATAACACTTTACTGGGAACCTCTAATATCTCTATAAATCAAAATCCGTATGATACTAGCGTATTAACTTGGGATTTTCAACAGTTTAACTTTACCCCAACTGCCGCCTCACATACTTTTAAATTTTTACCCTATGATGATGATGCAGATTTAGATTTTTCTACCACGAATACCGCCGGTGCACTCCGACTGGGTATAGATTCCATTACCATTCAACCAGTAATAGATTGTTTAGACTCTTTAAATTTGGGGCCTGACACTACCATTTGCTTTAATGACACCTTGCATTTAGTGGTGAGTGATTTTGTTAACTTTAATTATTTATGGAGTAATAACGATACAGATTCCATTACCGATATCACTACCCCTGGTATGTATACCTTAGAAATTGATAGCACCTATTGCCATTATTACGATACCATTAATGTCTCCTTTACCGCCCCCATAGTGTTAGATTTAGGAACTGATACCACTTTGTGTTTTGGAGATAGCATTTTATTGGATGCAACTACACCAAACGCCAGTTACCTATGGTCGACCAGTTCAACAGACTCTGCCATTTATGCCAATCAAACCAATACCTACATTGTAAATGTTACTCAAAACAACTGTAATTTCTACGACACTATATCGATTAATTACCATCCAATACTTCCCTTAAACCTAGGTCCTGACACCCTATTTTGCGCTGGAGACTCCATTCAATTAGGTACACATATCAGTGCCACAGATTACCTTTGGAGTAATGGTAGTAACGACTCTTCTGCCACCTTTTTTAACTCTGGAAATGTTTGGGTAGATATTACAGAAAACAATTGTGTTTATACAGATACCATTGCCATTGGCTACCACCCTATTTTAAACCTTGATTTAGGTAATGATACTACGATTTGTATTGGCGATTCCTTGCTGTTTGATATCACTACGCCCAACGCTTCTTATCTTTGGAATGATTTATCTACTTTAGCGACGAATGGTATTTATACCGCCGGAATTTTAGGGGTGACCTTGACGCAATTTGGCTGTACCTATACCGATTCCATTACTGTGGGTAATTTCACTCCTCCTACTTTTGACTTAGGCAATGATACCACCCTTTGCTATGGCGACAGTATACTTTTAGATGCAACTACTTTAAATGCGACTTATTTATGGTCGGATGCCAGTACTACACCAAGTATCCAAGCAACCCAGGCGACAATTTATAGTGTTACCCTAACCCAAAACAATTGCGATTATTTCGATACCATCCACATTTCGTATTTCACTACCTATCCAAACTTTTTAGGTAACGATACTTTGTTTTGTGCTGGTGACTCCATTCAATTAGGTGCGCAACTAAGTGCCAGTAGCTACCTTTGGAGTAATGGTAGTACTGACTCTTCTACCACCTTTTTTAATCCCGGTATTATTTGGGTAGAAGTAATGCAAAATAATTGCCTTTATACCGATACGATTTCCATTGGAAATCATCCTATTTTAAACCTTGATTTGGGTAATGATACTACGATTTGTATTGGCGATTCCTTGCTGTTTGATATCACTACGCCCAACGCTTCTTATCTTTGGAATGATTTATCTACTTTAGCGACGAATGGTATTTATACCGCCGGAATTTTAGGGGTGACCTTGACGCAATTTGGCTGTACTTATACCGACTCTATTATAGTCAGTAATTTCACTCCTCCTACTTTTGACTTAGGCAATGATACTACCATTTGTTATGGCGACAGTATACTTTTAGATGTAACGACCTTAAATGCGACTTATTTATGGTCGAATGGGGCTAACACTGCTACACTTTATGCAAACCAAGCGACCAACTATGACGTAGTACTAACCAAAGATAATTGTACCTATTACGACAGTATAATAGTTAATATAAACGCAGCAATCAACCCATATTTAGGTAACGACACTACTTTATGTGCTGGAGACAGTTTAAAATTTCAATTCAATTACTTAAATGCACTATATATATGGTCTGACTTATCCACGAATACTTCACTCACCGTATATAACTCGGGTGATTATACCGTTGAAATTAATAGTAATAATTGTATTTACAAAGATACCATTTCGGTTATTTTCAATCCAGCTCCTTCACTCCATTTAGGAAATGACACTAGCTTTTGTACCGGAAGCTCTATTCCGTTGGATGCTGGTGCAGGCTTTTCTTATCTGTGGCAAGACAATTCTATTAATCAAATACAAACTGTAAATACAGCTGGAACGTATTGGGTGGTTATTGAAAATGGAAATGGTTGTAAGCAATCAGACACTATTGAGATTAATCAAATTGACATTAGTGTAACTTTGGGGCCCGACTTAAGTTTATGTGAAGATGATGTTGCATATATTCAAGCCATTGGTACTGACATTTCACAATACGAATGGCAAGACAACTCTACAAATGCAAGTTACACGACCAATATGGAAGGTACTTATTTTGTGGAAGTCACTAATGCTGCTTGTTCTGCTTCAGATACCATTGAAATAAAGTATACGCAAATTCAAGTTGACTTTACAGGTGAGACAGAAAATTGTACGTACGATAACACAAAATTTATTCAAAGTTCCTCCACTTCAAATAACAGTGTAATTAATAGTTATTCTTGGAATTTTGGAGACAATAGTTATTCCAATGTTCCAAATCCTAAACACCAATACAAGCAAGCAAACTCCTATGACGTCAGTTTAACTGTCACCACCGACAATTACTGTTCAGATACGGTAAAAAAAATAAACTTTGTGACCATACATCCTACACCGAATGCAGATTTTACATTTAGTCCAAATCCCGTATCCGATTTAAATCCTGTGATATATCTCAATGATATTTCAACACCTGCGCCCGACTTTTGGCGCTGGGAACATAACCACACTATTTTTTCAGATCAAAAAAACAACACCTTAAAATTAAACCAATTCGATTCTGGCAATCATCCAATTACACTTTACGTATATACTAAATTTGGTTGTGGCGACACGATTCAAAAAACGGTTTTGGTTAAGGAAACAGAGTTTTTATACATACCAAACGCATTTACGCCTGAAGGAAACAAGGGCATTAACAATGATTTTTCACCAGTATTCACAGATGGATTTGATCCTGTAAATTACCATTTTATCATCTTCAATAAATGGGGCGAAATACTATTCGAAAGTTATGATCCAAATGTTGGTTGGGATGGATATTACAATGGAAAACTGTGTAAGCTAGGGGCTTATATTTGGCAAATGAATTACCAAAACGATTTAAATGCTGCAGAACAAATTAAAACAGGACATGTTTCATTAATAAGATAAGTATTTTCATTCTTTTCTCTGTATTTTTCACTTACGCATATTGTGCACAATTTATACGATTTTAATCCACGAAATTTAGTATTTTTGTTTGTCTTAAACTTCCTAAAATGAAAAATAACAAACCATTAATTTTACTATTACTAGCTACTATATTCCTTATTGCATCTTGTAGTGAAGACTTGGAACCCAAAACAAAAAAAGAGGTCATAACTAAGGAAGTAGAATCTACAGAAAATAATACTTCAGCAATAATAAAAGATATTAGTCCAGAAGCATTTAAACGTAAAATTGCGAATGGAAATCGACAGTTAATAGATGTGAGAACTCCAGCGGAATACAGCAATGGAACTATAGAAGATGCAATAAATTTGGATTTTAATGGGGGTGTTTTTGAAAACGAATATGAAAATTTAGACCCTAATCAAACGGTGCTTATATTTTGTGCCTCAGGTGGACGTTCTACAAAAGCAAAAATGCTGCTTAAAGAAAGAGGCTTTCAGGAAGTCTATAACCTCATTGGAGGATATAATAATTGGCCACATTAATATTAATAATTACCGATAATTTTGACTGATAGAATTACTTATTTCGTAGATGTTGTTTTACCGTTGAGTATTCCAAATACTTACACGTATAGATTACCTTTTGAGTTAAATGATCAAGTTGCAGTAGGAAAAAGAGTTATTGTTCCTTTAGGTAGAGCAAAGTATTATACTGGCGTTATAAAAACGGTACACCAAAAAATACCCACCGCTTACCAAGTAAAATATGTGGAAACCATATTGGATGAACAACCTATTATTACCCAAAAACAATTAACCCTTTGGGATTGGATTGCGAGCTATTATATGGCCGATATTGGGGACGTTATGAATGCGGCAGTTCCCAGTAATTTTAAATTGGCTAGTGAAACCATTATATTTCTCCACCCTTCCTACGAAAGAGATCATGAAAACTTGAGTAACCGGGAATATTTAATTGTTGAAGCATTAGAATTACAAGAGTCACTGACTTTAAAAGAAATAGCTGAAATTATTCAAATAAAAACCATTCAACCAATTATTAAATTATTGATTGAAAAAAAAGTAGTGATTGTTTCCGAAGAATTAAAATCTAAATACAATCCTAAATACTTAAGTTTTGTAAAGGTTCATGAAGACTACAATAATGAAACATCACTAGGGGATATTTTAAATGCTTTAGAGAAAGATAAAAGAGCCGAAGGACAGGTTTCCGCTTTGTTAAAAACCGTTCAACTGACCAAATGGACGGACCAAAAACAAATTCCTGTCACTAAAAAACAATTAATAGAAACGGGGATTTCTGAATCCTCCATACAAACACTTGCAAAAAAAGGTATTCTTGAAATATTTTTATCCGAAATATCAAGACTAGAAGAATCGGATGATAAGGTTCACAAAATTAAAGCCCTTTCGCCAGCACAGGAAAATGCTTTTACCGAAATAAAAAGTGCCTTTGTCGAAAAGGACATCTGCCTCTTACATGGCGTAACCTCTTCGGGAAAGACCGAAATCTATGTCAAACTCATACAGGAAGCATTAGACAAGGAAGAACAGGTGCTATTTTTATTACCAGAAATTGCCTTAACCACCCAATTAATCACTCGATTAAAAGCATATTTTGGAGACTTAGTAGGCGTTTACCACAGTCGCTTCAATCAAAATGAAAGAATTGAAATTTGGAACCACATATTAAACAATAGTAAAAATCAATACCGAATTGTATTGGGCGCCCGATCTTCAGTATTTTTACCTTTCCAAAACTTAGGTTTAATCATTGTGGATGAAGAACACGAGAATTCTTTTAAGCAATACGATCCTTCTCCAAGATATAATGCAAGAGATGTAAGTATTGTCTTGGCCAAACAACACCAAGCAAAAGTATTATTAGGGTCCGCAACACCGGCATTAGAATCTTATTTTAACGCCAAAGAAAATCGCTATGGACTGGTGGAACTTTTTGAAAGATATGGCGGCGTTCAACTGCCCGAAATTCAATGTGCTGACCTTGAAAAAGAGACTAAAAATCGTTCTATGAAGTCGCATTTCTCTTCTTTTTTACTTACAGAAATGGAGGAGGCTTTAAAGAGAAAAGAACAAATTATTTTGTTTCAAAACCGTAGAGGATATACCCCTTTATGGTCTTGCGAAATGTGTAACTGGACCGTGCAATGTAAAAACTGTGACGTTTCTCTAACCTACCACAAAGCTAGCAATGTATTGAAGTGTCATTATTGTGGTTACTTTGTATCTCCCCCATCTTCTTGCGGTGCTTGTGGTAGTAAAAAGTTAAAAATGCTTGGTTTTGGTACAGAAAAAATTGAAGATGAACTTGTCATGTTTTTACCTAAAATAACCGTACAACGTCTAGATTTAGATTCGACAAGGGCCAAAAATGCCTACCAAAGAATAATTGAAGATTTTGAAAATAGGAAGATTGACGTTCTTATTGGTACGCAAATGGTGACCAAAGGACTTGATTTTGACAATGTAGGTTTGGTGGGGGTATTAAGCGCCGATCAAATGCTAAAATTCCCGGATTTTAGGGCCTTTGAAAGATCTTACCAACTAATGTCTCAAGTAGCAGGTAGAGCAGGAAGGAAATCAAAAAGAGGAAAAGTAATCATACAAAGTTTTGACCCGAACCATTGGATCATACAAAAAGTAATGCAGCATGATTATATTGGTATGTATACCCAAGAAATTTTAGAAAGAAAGAATTTCAACTATCCACCTTTTTATCGTATCATTACCCTTCAACTCAGACACCGAGATAGTAATTTACTTGAAGTGGCTGCTGCCGAACTTGGCAATAGTTTAAAAGTCATATTTAAGGACCGACTATTGGGACCTGAAACTCCTTTAGTTGGAAGAGTTAGAAATTTATTTTTAAAAAATATTACGATAAAATTTGAAAGAACAGCAAGTCCTCCTAAAGTGAAAAAAATAATAGCCGATAAATTAAATGAATTCCAATCCCAACACGATTATAGGTCAGTGCGGGTTGTGATTGATGTAGATCCACAATAAATGCATACCATAAAGTCAGCTATACAATTACTTATTTTAATCCTTTGGACTTTATTGATCATTGTGGTCACTTTTGTTACCCTAGTATTAACTTTTCACCCGACATGGGTACTAACTATTGTGAGAAGAGTTTGGGCTCCCTTTATATTAAAAGTTATGGGAGTGAAATTAAAAGTAGAAGGATTAGCACATTTTGACCGCACTAAAAACTACATCATCCTTTCTAACCACACTTCTTATCTAGATATTCCCATATTATTGTCGGCACTACCAGTAAACATTTATTTTATCGCAAAAAAAGAATTAATTCGTGTTCCATTTTTTGGCTGGATGATGTGGCTTTTAGGCATGATTTTTATTGATCGTAAAAATGCTAAACGGTCCTTAATCAGCATGAAAAAAGCTGCTATAAAATTAAAATCAGGTAAAAACGTATTGGTTTTTCCAGAAGGCACTTTTGACGATTCGCCTGGACTTCTTCCATTTAAAAAAGGAGCCTTTCATATTGCTGTCCGTGCAGATATACCGTTATTACCGGTTGTAATAAAAGATGCCGATCTTATTTGGCCTCCGAATCAAATTTTAAACTTCACCAAAGGCATAGTGACTGTGAAATTTGGGCAACCTTTTGGGAAAACGAAGGAGTTAGACAATGTAAAGATGGTACAACATTTAAAAGAGCAGGCGGAAGAAAGTATTCAACAATTATTAAAAAATTAAGTTGGCCTTTTAATTCCTTTATTAAATTGATAGGTCGCAAACCAGCCAACCACGCCAAATATTGCCGCCATTAAAAACACCAATTGATGGCCTAATGCCCCAGCATAATCATCTAACAATACACCCATAATAGGTCCCATAAAAACATCAGGAGTATACCCTATAAAAGATACCAATCCAACTGCTGTTCCGGTTAAAGCAATAGGTACATTAGCTTGATTCAAAATGGCGAAATATAGAATACGGAGCGTATACACACCGATTGCGACAAAAAAGATACTGACAAAAAATAAGAGCAATAAAGAAGCGTTAACTATTCCTGTGGCCAGTGCCCCACTCCCAATTATCATCAGTATAAAACCGAATTGTAATATGATTAATGGCTTTTTTCTATCTGCAACAACGCCAACTACCACACCTACAACAGGTCTAAGAAAAAGTAACAAAGTCCCAATTTTTGCTGCATCAACTTCATTATACAACATCACTTCTTTGGCATATAACGAAAAATCATCTGTTATTTTATAGCCAACATAAGCCGTTAAAACAATAAGCATTAACCACCATATTTGCTTATTCTTCATCACCAGTAAAATTTTTGAAACTGAAAACTGATGCTTATTCTCTACTGAATCTACTTCTATTTCCTCACTATTTTGACGCATGAACAACAGTACTAATATGCCAATAAAAGCAACAAAAATAGAAGCGATTAAAATTACATTTCTAAAGGCAGACTTTCTTTCACCAAAGGTCAAGTTATCCAAATTAATGGTAGCGGTATTCATTAAAAAGTAGGAGAAAAGTAGAACACCAAACAAACCAAAACTAGCCGCTACAAGTCCTCTTCCACCATCTAAAAAACCAAAAGCTTTCCCTTGTTTATTTTGACCTCCCCAAATCCTGGTTGCCTTTATCATGGCACTCCAAAACAAATAAATGGTAGTAAAGCCAAAGTAACCATACAATACTTTGAGTACAAAATAATTTGGAAACATGGCCATTACAAAACCACCAATCGAAGTACTTAATAAAGCGACAGACATCAATATTCGAGGAGAATACTTATCGGCCAAAGTCCCACCAAAAAGGTAGGAAAACATGGCCACAATACCATATACTGAAAAGCAAATACCTAATTCGTAATTACTCAAGTCGAAAGTGGTTAAAAAAGTAGGTCGAAAAACCCTAGCTAAGACGAATGGTAAGGCAAAGATAGCTTCTCCCGCTAAGATAAGCAGTAAAATAACATGTACTTTTACGGGGTTATTTTTTGCCATATTTACCCATCATAAATTGCGGATTATTCCTTAACCAACACTAATTTGTCTTGGTTCAAATTTACTATTTTTACTTTCCGTTTTTCTAGCTTCCTTTTCTGCGCGTACTTTTTTAGCTATAGCAACTTTTTCATCTGCTTTAGTTTCTGGTTGCACACCATCTTGAAATGGTTTCTTGGTCGTTAACCCAAGCAATTCAAATAAAGCCGCATCCTCATTAAAATCTGGATTAGGAGTCGTTAATAGTTTATCACCAGCAAAAATAGAACTTGCACCAGCAAAAAAGCATAAAGTTTGTGCTTCGTGACTCATTTGCGTTCTACCTGCAGACAATCTAATGATTGTTTTAGGAAATAATATTCTTGCCGTAGCAATCATTCTAATCATATCCCATACAGGAATAGGGTCCTGCTCTTCTAGAGGAGTACCTTCTACGGCAACTAAAGCATTAATAGGTAATGATTCTGGTGGTTGCTCCATGTGTACGTAAGTCATGAGCATGCCTACCCTATCTTCTACGGATTCTCCCATACCGATAATACCACCCGAACAAACAGATATTCCTGCAGAACGTGCATGGTCTATCGTTTCAATTCTTTGTTCGTATTCTCTTGTAGAAATAATGTCTTTATAAAATTCAGGAGAGGAATCTAAATTATGGTTATAGGCATACAACCCAGCATTTTTTAATCTATCTGCTTGAGAACGGTTCAACATCCCTAAGGTTGCACATACTTCCATTCCCATCCCATTAATCTCTTGTACCATTTCGACCACTTTGTCAAAATCTCTATTATCCCGTACTTCTCTCCATGCCGCTCCCATACATACACGAGATGAACCATTGACTTTCGCATTTTTAGCTAAACCAATCACTTCTTCTACTTGCATCATAGGTTTAACCTCTAAATGCGTGTTATATTTGGCAGATTGCGGACAATAGCTGCAATCTTCAGGACAACCACCCGTTTTAATTGAAATTAAAGAACTCATTTGAACCTCATTAGGGTTATGATTTTCTCTATGTACAGTCGCTGCTTTATACAATAAATCCATCATTGGACTGTGGTATAAGTCAGTTAGTTTATCAATTGAAGTGTATTGTTTATTTACCATTTTTAATGCTGTTTTGTCGCTGTAAATATAATTGAATTGCCAATTAAAACGAATTTTTTTAGGTTAATTATAACTGTAATTTAATGGCCTCCTGAAATACCGTTTTCTTAATTTTACTATATACCCAAGCTTTAATATTAAAATACTCCAATATTACTTGCTCATTACTCTCCTTTAAGAGATTGTCTAAAGATTTGTAAAAAGCTTTATATATCATTTCTTTATCTGCTGCAAATTCTGCTTTAGAAAGTTTTTTGATATAATGGATAAATACTTTTTCTATTTGGTAATCTTTTTCTTTTTTATTTAAAAACCTAGAAGTAGATTTTACCTCATATTCAACAAAGTCAAAATTATTTAATTCATAATGAATAATTAGGTTAAAAATTCTTGAAAAGCTATAAATATCTTGTCTTAACTTTTTTTCATTGTCATTTAACACCAAATTCATCAACTTAAGCGCTCCTTTATAATCCCCTATTCCAAACAAACTATATGCTTTCGAATAGTTGAAAAGAAGCATTTTTTCTTTGGTGAGTTTACTTTGATAGGATTCAAGTCCCTGGTTAATAAAAGTCAATACTTCTTGTGCTTTTTCAAAGTCGCCTTTTCTATTGTACATTTGAATTTCACCAATGCCAATAGATGAAAATATTTTTACTTTGGAATCAATACTATCATACCCTTTTTGGTTGGTAAGGTCTTTAATTTCATTTAAAAACTTTTCCGCATTTACAAAGTCTTGCTGATCGATATAACAATTTAGAAGAAAAGTTAAGGTTGAGATATAACGTCCCTGTAAATCCATTTTAATATCTGGATTTTTATCAATCACCAATTTTACTTTTCTAAAATTAATCAATGCCTCATCATAATCTCGATTACTGGCTGCACATAAACCTTTTATATAATAACAAATAGATGTTGCTCTTACTGAAATAGCCGTATTTTTCCCCTTAATTAAATGGTAGTTTTCCAACTCTGACACCACTTTCTTTTCTTCTGCATTCCTAGAAAAACCACCACTTTTAAAAATCAGATTTATTTTTGAATACAGCACTTGGTACTCGGCCAAATTCCGCAACTTGTCTATAACTTCTGCCTCTTCTTGAATAAGTTCATTGATATCTTGGTTAAAATGCCCATCTTCATATGCTTCCTCCAGTAATTTCTTCTCCCAACTAATTAATTCAAACCAATAATAGAATTTCTCATACTTTTTGGCCATTTTTTTTGCCCGAATAACAAACTTAGAGCACTCACGATACAAGGCTTTTTTGTGCAGAACTTCTACATTTTTAATTTCTTGTTTTAATTGGGCACTAATACTTTGTTCCGAATAAAAAGCCCGCAAGCTTTTAAGGATTAATTTGTATAAATGATTTTTTTCTGAGGGTAAATGATCGATAAAAACTTCATCTTTAAAATACTCTTTTAATTCCTCTTCATCATATTTTTTCTGCTTTTCTATAAAGTTGAAAATTTTTATGTAATTTTTCTCACCCGATTGTAAAGTAGAATTTAGTTTAAAAAAACGTTTCTCTGATTTTGTTAACGAGTCAATTAAGTTGAATAATTCATTAGAAGGCTTCATGGATAGGAGTTCAATAATTGATTGAACTAATTTATTAAAGTTTTTTTAATAAACTATTAGAATCCTCATATATTTCCATCTAATATTGAGATTAAATAACATAAGTTAACAGATCTCTAAGGTTGACTATTGGAATAAACACTGAAAATAATACATTATAGCAATACAATAAAGAAAGGAAGCACTTCGTGCCTCCTTTCCACAACAAACCAAAAAACCTCCTGTCGATTCACGATTTTACAGTATGCTTTTCAGAATATGTAAAATAGTCGTTTTTCAATTTGGTAACCAGCCGAATTTATTTAACGACTACCGGAGGGTAACTTTAGTACCTTTATTTATTATTTCTTCTGGATTCGAAATCAGGTTTATTTTCATTAGATTATTCAATCTAATTCCTTCTTCGTGTGCAATTTCTCTTAAGCTCAAATCTCTTTGGCAGGTGTACATCTCATTCATTCTGAGTGCCCGTCCTTTTTTTGGTGCAATGTACACTATCTCCCCTACCTCTAAAACGTCTTTTTTAATAAATTCGTTGTATTTGTATAGTTGGTTAATAGTCATTTCAAACTCATTTGCAATTCTTAAATAAGTGTCTCCTTCTTTAACAACAATAAATTTCACTTTATTTTTATTGGTATTAATTCTGTGTGAATTTTGACGTATTACAATGGTATTATTATTTGCCGTAGCTTGCTGCTCATCCCCTTTTACTACATTAGCGTTTTCATGGGTATTATTATGCTTTTTATCTGCATCTTCCATCACCGCTATTTTACTTGGATGTTTTTTTCTTAAATGGTGGTCTTTTTCATCTACACTAGTGTACTTATCGTATTGATTGAGGTGAAACCTTTCAATGATTTCTATTAATAAATGGGCATATTTTGGATTGGTTGCATAACCTGCAGACTTGAGTCCCCTTGCCCATCCTTTATAATCGGTTAATTTTAATTCAAATAAACCTGCATATCTTCCTCTTCCAGATAAGAACAAGGAATGATCAGTATAGGAGTCTGCAGCGGATACATAACTCCTGAAACATTCATTTTTAGTATCATCATCTTGAATAAAGGTCGCCCCACTCCATGCTTTATGGCATTTTATGCCAAAATGATTATTTGCTTCTTTAGCCAGCTTACTATTTCCATTAGCGGATTCTAAAATCCCTTGAGCCAAGGTAATACTGGCTGGTATTTTATGGGACAACATCTGCGCAATGGCAGTGTTTTTCCACATATCTATGTACTGTTCTGAAGAATATTTTGTTTCGCCGAAAATGATAGATGTGGTTAGCAAAAATCCGGTTAATAATAAAATTTTCATACTTATTGGTTTAGTTGTCTTCACTTTATTACGTCAAACATTTAAATGGGTTACACTTTAATTACTAAATAATCTTTTAAAACTGGTATGTTAACCCTAGCGTGCCCCCTAATAAATACATTTTATGCTCTAGGAATAAGCCGGTATAAGTATTCGAGAAATACTTTCTATAATCTACATTCAAATAAACACCAGCATTGCCAAAATTATATTTCACCCCAGTACCAACTGTTGCAGCGATTTGAAAAGAAGTAATGTTTTCAGACTTAGCGTCTATTTCATTTTCAAATTCTTTTCCAGTTGCATCCGTATAACTACTTTCCACCCGTTTTTGTAAAATAGTAGAAGGTATTAATCCCACAAAACCAAACCAAGAAATTTGCTCTCCCACCTCATAATACAGCCGTAAAGGAATAGCGATTTGTTGGTATTTATTTACATAATGATAGGAGGAATCGTTGGTGGATGACTCAAAATCATACCCTTCTCCTGCTCCAATAAACGAAGCACCAATCGATATTTTAAACCTTGGAGAAAGTGGTAAGAATGCCCCTACTTCAATACCTTTAGTGAAAATAGCGGTCTCCTCTAATCTATTTTGGTAGCCCTGGTAAACGGATAAATCTGTAAAATCTCTGTACGCATAAAAATAATTACCTTGCATATAAAATGTGGCTTCATTTTCATTTGTTATTATCTCATCAGCCCCTTTTGCAAATGAGCTATCTGCCATTTGTTCCTCTTGAGAAAAACCTGGTAGGTTAAAAAAAATAAATCCTAGTTGAAAAAAAAACAAAATTCGCATATTATACTACCTTTAAATTATTATTTGTAAACAAATGTATGAAAATCACCTTTAATTCTCCTGTTGTATTAACCTTTTCCTTTTTAAGTGTATTGGTTTACATTTTAACGGTACAAGTTGGAATAGGATTGGAATGGTTTACCTTATCCCCAAGCTTCAATTACCGAAATTTTTACGATTATTTAAAACTATTTACTTATGTATTTGGACATGTCAATGCCGACCACATCATTGGAAATTTATCTTTTATACTTTTACTAGGTCCAATCATAGAAGAAAAATACGGTTCGAAAAACACATTAATTATCATTGCCTCCACTGCTTTAATTACAGCTATATTGCATATTCTTTTTTTCAAAGCTAGTCTATTAGGGGCTAGTGGCATTGTCTTTGCATTTATTATCTTGGCCAGTTTAGTCAATATCAGAAACAAAGAGATACCCATTACCTTTATTCTGGTAGCCTTAATTTTCATTGGAAAAGAGGTTATTGTTTTTTTTGAGCAAGACAACATATCCCAATTTGCACATATTATAGGTGGATTTATCGGCGCATTTTTTGGATTCAAATTAAAACCAAAAGCAGGATTTTCTAGCGCAAAGTCGGGTAGAGATATTTTAAAGGGGTTAAAGTAATAAATTATGCCTCCTTTTTACTATTTTTGAAACAATTGAAAAAACTATGCAAAACTTAACTGACAAAGAAGGAGTTGACCTTCTTTCAAAAAAATACAATGCCATTAGTCAAGAAATTCACAAGGTAATTGTGGGACAAGAAACAGTTGTACGACAAGTTTTAATGTCAATTTTCAGCAATGGACATAGTCTTTTAGTTGGTGTACCTGGGTTAGCCAAAACACTTTTGGTACAAACCATTTCCGACTCATTAGGTCTTGGGTTTAAAAGGATTCAATTTACACCAGATTTAATGCCATCCGACATTGTTGGATCTGAAATTTTGGATGAGAATAGGAATTTTAAATTTATCAAGGGCCCTATTTTTTCGAATATTATTTTAGCGGATGAAATAAACCGAACTCCCCCAAAAACGCAAGCTGCATTATTGGAAGCTATGCAAGAAAAAACGGTTACTGCCGCTGGACACACTTATGTTTTAGAAAAACCATTTTTTGTTTTAGCTACGCAAAACCCAATTGAGCAAGAAGGTACTTATCCACTACCCGAAGCCCAATTAGACAGATTTATGTTTAATATTTGGCTAGATTACCCATCTTTAGAAGAAGAAATTAATATCGTAAAAAATACAACAGGCAACTTTAAACCACAGTTAAATTCTATCTTAGATGCGGCTGAAATTATTTACTTTCAAGAATTAATCAAAAGATTACCGGTACCTGAAAATGTTTTTGAATACGCTGTTAAACTAGTAGCTAAAACAAGAAAAAGCTCACCCCTTTGTCACCCTTTGACAGAGAAATATTTAGAATGGGGAGCGGGACCAAGAGCTTCGCAAAACTTAATTATTGGGGCCAAATGTCACGCAGCCATTAACGGCAAATATTCACCTGATATTGAAGACGTGAAAGCTGTAGCATATCCTATTTTACGACATAGAATTGTTAGAAACTATAAAGCAGAAGCGGAAGGATACTCGATTGAAGCAATTATTGACGCATTAATGCAATAAATTAATTAGCATTTTTTTACAATTCTAGAAATGGTATTCCAATTTCTAGTAGTAATTTCCTTACCAAAACTTGCTTCAACTATGCCCATGGCTTTTGGTGTGTTTGCTTTTGAAAGATCTAAAACAGAACAGATAATCTTGCTTTCATACCTTAAAATTTTAAAACTTTGATCTTCACTTGACCAAGGTATTTCGATTGGTGATTTATTGCTTTTTTTAAGAAATGAAACAAAAAACCTTGTTTCTGTAGTCTCTTCTATTTCTTTAAAAGGATTATTTTCCATTAAGGAAACAATTGTTTTAGCTTCTGCCAAAATGAGCGGTATTGGAAAACCAAATACAGAGGAAATTCGATTTTCAATCGTTTTGGTGAGAAGGCGTATATCATTTACATTGGACTCAAAAACTACATTCCCTGAATTTAAAATAGTATAAACATTTTCGCAATTTAAATTCTGTAATACTATTTTCAAATCCTCCATGGGAACTTTATGTTTCCCGCCCACATTCACTCCTCTTAATAATCCAACGTATTTTTTCATGCGTATAATTTCAATGCTAAAGATAATAACTTATCCATAGGAAAGTCTATTCAAAGCGGTGTAACTCTACTTAAACTATTTCCCGACTCAGTATTACAGTCCATAAATATTAAATTAAAAAACCATTACAGCTAATGCGACAAAGTAAAGCTATTCCAGTTCATTTCTTTTTTTCCAAATCGTTTTTGCCGTCGCACACACTTTTTGGTCTCCTTCGGTTCTGATGGTATGTAAAAAAGTGTCTTTTTCGTTTTCATCAGCCGTAAAGGTCAAGATAACATCTCCATATTGGGCCTCTGCAATAAACCGTCCATCAATAGCATGCAAATCATAGTTATTACTGATCTCTTCTGGTACAGATTCCATTAACCAATGTAAGTATTTTATATTATTCACATGCTTATTAGTGTCCACATCAAATCTATTTACCTTAAATTTATTGATTGGAAGGTGGTTTTGTATTGGTGCTATTTTCCGGTTAATGTTGTGTTCAATACTTTGCGTTTTACAAAAAGACCATTTCTCTTTAAACACATCCAGTATTGGAATGGGTCTTCTTTTCGCTATATCAAAAAACACCCACAAACCTTTTGCGCGACCAATAATCTCTCCAGCTGCATTATAAATAATATTTTCTCGTACCCCCTTTATGGTCGAATAACTCGATAGCCAAGTCCTAATGGTGATTTTATCCTTATAAACAGGATAATAATCTAATTCCATTACGCCTGAAACCAATACCCATCCAATATTCTGTTTCTCTAAATCCAACAAACTATGCCCTATGGCATAACAATGCTCTGCTGCAGTTTCTTCTAATAAAGTTAACATGGTAGTAGAAGAAGCTTCACCAAATTTATTCATTTCAAAATACCTAAGGTCATACTCCTTATCAAAATAATTATTCAAATCCATGGGTATGTATATTTCAAGATTGTATTAACTGTTTCCTTCTTTTTCTATCAACGTATTAAAAAGTAGTTTATTTACAAATACTCGTTTTAAATTGTTGTGGGGTCATTAATTCATTTTTTTTAAATTGGCGGTTAAAATAACTCACACTATTAAAGCCTGACTTATATGCAATTTCAGCGATTTGATCGTTACATTTTTCCTTCATCAATTTTTTGGAGAACTTAATTTTTTCAGAATTAATATAATCAATAGGAGAAATACCCAAGGTATTTTTAAACTTTTTGTGAAAGTGAGAACTACTCATATAAGCTTGCTTAGCAAGTAAATCCACCGTTATATTTTTATTGGTTAAATTGTCTTGAATATATTTAATAACGTTTCCAATCCTGGTATCATTAAAAACTTGGTCCTCATTACTCAATATTAACTTTTTGGCCTTTGTCTGTAAAAGCCTTACAATTAACTCCTGTATCATCAGGTCTAGAAGAATGTCTTTAGATTTATTATTATTGGTAAAAGTGTAAGTTAAACGTTCGACCAATCTATTGACATCTTGGTTATTGATTAGGTGTGAGGAATCATTATTTAATTTCCAATTATTATTTTCATTCTCTATGGCGACTGCATGGTTAAAATTCTCAACAATTTCTTTAATTTTTGAAGCATCTATTCCCAAGGCTAAACATTGGGTAGGTTTGGCTTCCGTTGCGAGTGGAAAATCGATTATCATTTCCTTTTTCGTTGGCATAATTACCGACTCGCCTGGAAAAAACTCAAAAGAGGGCATACCATCTAAATGCATTACTTTTTTTCCTGTAAGCATACTTGCAATAATTGGAAAATCGAAAATAAGAGAGACCTTTTCAGCAAACTGGTGCGTCTCATAAATATTTAATTCGGCATAAGCTGCACTATAGGTTGTTTTATTCTCAACCAATGTCGTTAGCTTTCTATTATTCCTATGTTGACTTAATAAGTTAGCCATAAACAATATTACAAAAAAAATTAATTCAAAATTAAAATTTGATAGATACCTTCAATAAATTGATAAATATGTTCAATTGAAATAAGATTTGATAAAATACTTTTATGCAAATTGAAATCGAAAAAGTTTTGATTTCTAAAAATTGAGTATTAATTAAAAGACAATTAAAATGAGTTATTCAAAACCAAAATTTAAAGAAAAGTACGACAATTTCATCAATGGAAAATTTGTCGCCCCATTAGAAGGCGCTTATTTTGACAACACATCACCAATAGATAATACCTTAATTGCAAAATATCCTCGATCACAAAAAGAGGATGTAGAACTAGCGGTTAATGCAGCAAATGCTGCCAAAGAAGCTTGGGGAAATACATCTGCCACACATAGAGCAACTTTATTAAATAAAGTTGCAGATATTATTGAAGCAAATTTAGAAGAATTTGCCTTAGTAGAGACCTGTGACAATGGCAAGCCAATTAGGGAAACACTTAATGCCGATATTCCTTTATGTGTGGATCATTGGCGTTATTTTGCCGCTTGTATTAGAGCAGAAGAAGGCAGTGCTACTGAATTAGACGAGCATACCTTATCCATGAATATTAAAGAACCATTGGGAGTGGTTGGTCAAATCATTCCATGGAATTTTCCTTTATTAATGCTTTCTTGGAAACTTCCACCAGCATTGGCGACAGGGAATTGTGTAATTTTAAAACCTGCAGAACAAACCCCATCCACTGCAACATTATTAATGGAAAAAATTGCAGCAGTTTTTCCTCCAGGTGTCATCAATGTTATTCACGGATTTGGTCCCGAAGCAGGAAAACCTTTGGCTTCAAGTTCAAAAATTGATAAAGTTGCATTTACAGGTGAAACTACCACAGGCCAATTAATTATGCAATATGCTTCCAAAAATTTAAACCCTGTTACTATGGAATTGGGTGGGAAATCACCAAATATATTCTTCAATAGTGTAATGGACGAGGATGATGCCTTTTTAGATAAAGCGGTTGAAGGTGCAGTAATGTTTGCATTTAATGCGGGTGAAGTTTGTACCTGTCCATCCAGAATTTTAGTCCAAGAAGACATTTACGACAAGTTTATGGAACGTGTAATTGCAAGAACAAAAGCAATTGTACAAGACAATCCATATGATGTAAACACTATGCTTGGCGCACAAGCCTCAAACGACCAATACGAAAAAATTCAATCTTATTTTAAAATTGGAAAAGAAGAAGGTGCAAAAGTATTAGCAGGTGGTGCTGCAGCAAAATTAACGGGTGAATTTGCGAATGGTTTTTACATTGAACCAACCTTGTTAGAGGGCCATAATAAAATGCGTGTTTTTCAAGAAGAAATTTTTGGACCAGTAGCTTGTGTAACTAAGTTTAAAGACGAAGCAGAAGCTTTAGAAATAGCAAACGATACACTTTATGGTTTAGGAGCCGGTGTTTGGACAAGAGATGCACATCAATTATACCAAATACCAAGGGCTATTAAAGCAGGACGTGTTTGGGTTAACTGTTACCACACCTATCCTGCACATGCCCCATTCGGCGGATATAAAAAATCAGGATTTGGTAGAGAAAACCACTTGATGATGATGAACCATTACCGTCAGACAAAAAACATGTTAATTTCATACGATAAAAATAAACAAGGATTCTTTTAAAATAATTCCTTAAATTAAAGGCTGGATCTATCGATCCAGCCTTTTTATTAAACCAAAATACCCACATGGAAAGAATTAAAATTACAGCTGAAGCAGAAAAAATTATCCAACAGTTAAAAGCAAAACACGGGGAATTAATTTTTCATCAAAGTGGCGGATGCTGTGATGGATCTGCCCCCATGTTATTTGAAAAAGGAGAAATGTATTTAGATGAAAGTGATATTCTATTAGGCGCCGTGGCAGGTGTCAATTTTTATATGAATCAAGATCAATTTGAATATTGGAAACACACCCATCTCACTGTGGATGTTACCCAAGGAAGGGGCGCTAGTTTTTCATTAGAAATACCACTGGGACTAAGGTTTCTGATTCATTCTCGTCTATTAACGGAAGAAGAGTTAGCCTTTTTAGCAAAAAAAGATTAAGGGGTTAAACCTGCTTGATTACAATTAAAATACTTTAAAATTTCATCCGCTACTAACTCATGTCCATTTTCATTAGGGTGATTAATATATGACATATACGCAGCTAGACTATCTCCATTTACTACCTTTTTTTTAAAAACATTATAACTATCAATTAAACCTACACCATTCTCTTTTGCTATACGGATTATTTGTTTTTGATGTTTTTCTAATTCATTATCAGGTTCCAAAATATTTATATTTTGATCAGGGGTAGGTGTTAATAAAATTACTTTAATATTCTCTCTTAAAGCTTTACTCACCATTTCCTGCCAGGCTGCATTAGCTTTTTCTAAACCTATTCCCATATCATTTAAAGCATAGTCAATGAATAGAACATCAGGATGATGGTTTAACACCTCATTACTAAATCGTTTTGCACCTTCTTCCGAATTCTCACCACCTTTGGAAGTGGTAATAATATTAATTACAGCATTGGGAAATTTCTTTTTTAAACCAACCAATACCTTAAATGGATATGCTTTTAAGGTGTTTACCTGAGGTGTTTCAAAAAAACCAGTTGGTACAGAATGTCCATGAAAAACTAAATTAATTGTTTTATTATTTGGCCACACTTCCACTAAATCAACACAAATATCTTTCAAATAGGTGTCTTGAGATACTACTTCTTTATTTACAACTGTATTACAAGCATGTAAACTAGCTCCTACCAAAAAGTAAATAATAAATTTTAGAGAAGAGTACTTAATTTTATTTATCATTTTTCACTTAGTATTTCTCGGGTTCATTTTTTTAAAAAATGACAGAAACTTTTTGTATTTAACATGAATTTTCCTGGATGATTATTTAGCTGTTTTCCTTTCTAAAAATGATATTATCCTTATAGTCAAATGGCAATTTATCTATCTTTTTTAAACCAAATGGAAATGCTTTAGGAAGATAGGCATTGAAACCCATATTTTGAATAAATTCGAACAAATCTTCTTTAGAAATATTTGCTTTTAGACAGTTATCATCTATTTCCACAATAAGAATCATATTCTTACTTTTCTTAATGATATTTACCGCGCCTTGTAAGCACTTAAACTCATGACCTTCAATATCAATCTTAAGGATATCAATATTGTTAATATTATTTTTTTTACAATAGCTATCCAAAGTAGTCAACGAAATAGTTTCCTGTTGATCTGAGTCTTTAAATTTATGAATAGAAGCACCTGTTAAATGCGGCGTATATAGTGTTAATGTCTCGTCCTTATTTGATAATCCGACAGCATTAACCGTAATATTTTCTATTTGGTTCATTTTAATATTTTCTTCCAAATAAACCAATGCTCTAGGATTAGGTTCAAAAGAAATTATTCTTCCTTTTTTAATCAAACTACTTAACCCCAAAGTGTATGTACCTATATTTGCACCAACATCTACAAACGTATCCGTTGTTTTTACATATTTTGACAGTTGTCTAAAAGTATTTTTTTCATATATCCCCATTAAATAGACCTGCTTCATTACATGATCTTTCAAATTTAGCTTGTACTTTAAACCAGTATAGGATTTATAAATAATATCTCCTTCTGGTAACTTAACATACTTTATAAGGTGATTTTTAAAATAATCAATGGGGAAACGTCTTAAATAATTTAAAATTATCTTACTCATTTTGGATTTTAGGTTTTAATTATACGATTGAATATAAATTAATTATATTTCAAGAGGATAAATATACAAAAAGTTTTACTTACCAATTAATAAGCGTACAGACAAATTTAATTTTAATCATTTCAAGGCTTTACCCCCGCTAAATACAGGCTGTCATTTTCTAACATATATTCTAAAATTGGTCGGCATTTATTTTTGCAAGCCGGGTAAAAACTTTGGTGGATTCTTTCCTTATTTTTATGCTGTATCCCCCACCAAAACTCTCCTAATGCTATTGGTTTTAAATTTTCTTGTAAGGCAAATTGTAATAATTTTGGCGCAGCACATTCGCCTGCCGCCGCTGGTGGACTTTCGTTATCTGAACCTTTAAATATTTCTAGTATATTTTCTGTTTTACCACTGAGGTTAGAAAAATAATAGTTTTCAAAAAGTCGTTTTTGTAACCCATTTGATTTTATTTTTCTCTTTTCTTTAAGCGCATTAATAGTTACAGTTGATGTAGCAGCTTTAATTTCCAAACCAATGGCAGTAATTTCCAGCATCCCTTTTCGGATAAAAAAATCGCCAACGGACTCATCAAACACGGATGGGACAAATTCTTTGCAATTTACATTACCAGGTAATTTCCCTGAAACAGCAGCTAAATAACCAAAAGATAGGTCTTTTTTCTGAACCACAAGTACCCCAAACATTTTGCCTTTGTGGGCCAGAAAATCATTCCCCCAATTGGGCGATTCAGCAACAATAAACTCTTGCAATTCCTTTGCTGCTATTTTCGCGAATGCCGGAACAAATGCTCCAAAAGGGTTATTTAATTTTTCTGGAATAAACACCGCTGTGAGGTTCGTTTTAAAGTTAAAAACCTGTTGATTTTCCATTTATTAATTGCCGTTTAATTCAAGCTCTGCTTACAAAAATAATTAGTTTATTTGAAGGTACCGTAATGTATGCGATTAATATTCTGTCAGCCTCATTTTAAGCTGCCTTTAAAGTTAATATTTATACCCATTTTAGATAAAAAACTGATTTTAATAAAGATTAACAGTGTCCGTTCGCAAGGAGACAAAAAGAATCCATACATTTACATGTATCAATGTATTATTATCATTATGGAATTAAATCAAGTTGAAAAAATATCTAAAGCTTTGGGGGATGTTAACCGTTTAAAGATACTGCAATACATGCAACAAAACCAAGGAAAAGTAGAATGTACACATGCTTGCAATCTAACCACTTTATCTCAACCATCCATTAGTCACCACATTAAAAAATTAGTAGAAGCCCAACTCATACACCAACATAAAATTGGAAGAAATTACCATTATTCTCTTAATCATGAGATTTGGGACCTTTACAAACTTAGTTTGGGAAATCTATAATGCCATTTTTGATACATAGAAACATTTAAATGAATTAAATTATGTCAACAAAAAAAATCGCTTATTCTATATTAGACCTTGCCATTGTTTCCAAAGGAAGTACCTTGAAAGAAACATTCGATCATTCCTTGGCACTGGCACAAGCTGCTGAAGCAGCAGGTTATAAACGTTTTTGGTTAGCCGAACACCATAACTCTGATGCTATTGGTAGTAGTGCAACCTCTATTCTGATTGGGAAAATTGCAGAAGGAACAAATCACATTCGAGTAGGTTCGGGTGGTATTATGTTACCAAATCATTCTCCTTTAATTGTAGCCGAACAATTTGGGACTTTAGGTATATTATATCCAAATAGAATTGACTTAGGATTAGGTAGAGCGCCAGGGACCGACCAAGCAACAGCGACAGCTATACGGTCTGACTTTTACCAAGCAGCTATGTCTTTTCCAGATGAAATTGCAAAAATTCAACAATATTTTTCCCTTGAAAATGCCAAAGAAAAAGTACGTGCAAATGTAGCTGAAGGGGTTCAGGTTCCCCTATATATTTTAGGATCCAGCACGGATAGTGCGCATCTTGCGGCAAAAAAAGGTTTACCCTATGCTTTTGCAAGTCACTTTGCAACTGCTCAATTAATAAGTGCGCTTGAAATATACCACAAAGAATTTCAACCTTCTGAAGCATTAGACAAACCTTATACATTGGCAGGAGTAAACATCATAGTTGCTGATACAGATGAAGAAGCAGAACGAATTTCGACATCTCTTTACAAAATGATTATCGGCTTACTTACTGGCAAAAGAGACTACATGCAGGCGCCAGTTGAAATGACGCCAGACATCCGTGAGTTGCGACAACATCCCTCTGTTCAACAAATGCTGAAATATTCCTTTATTGGTAGTAAAGCAAAAGTAAAAAAAGAAATAAAAGCATTTATCGACACCACACAGGTAGATGAGTTGATTGCTGTGACCAATATATTTGATGGCGAAGATAGAATTAAATCCTACCGCCTTTTTGCTGAAATTATGGCAGAATTAAATGACGAAAAACCAGAATAACTATCTTTTTGTAATAAAACCTCCTCTTATCAACTATAACCAAGAAGTTATATGGAGGTTTTATTTATTTTAAGGAGTACATTGTGTTGGTACATCCAATAAGTGTCCGTTTGCCAGACTAAAACTTAAAGAACGATTTAAACTTAAGGCATCTTTCCCCAATTCAATATTGTATTCCGTATTGTAAAACTCTATGGTCAATACTTTACCTTTTTGCAATAATTTTTTGGTTGTTTTTACCAGCTCTTTATCTACCGATTGAAATGGATTTACACATGAAACTGAATCTATAAAAAATAACACTTGTTCAAAATTAGTGGAGGTGGATGACGTAAAATCTAAACCACCCCAATAGCCATCTCTGTAGTTATTTGAGAATTCAATTAAATACTTAGGCGGCTGCGTAGTGTCTTCACATTCTAAAGCGAAAAACAGAATGTAATTAAGATTTGAAAAATTTGCTAGATATTTTAAACCATGCGATTGTACCAAAGCCCAGCCTTCATTGTGAAAACTGTATACATAGTCTTCGCTTAAAGTATCCATATTAAAGACAGCATCTTTTTGTACCACTTGGGCATTTGCTGTTAGACAAAAAGAGATAAGAGATAAAAAAACAAGGTACTTTTTCATGTGTCAGTTTAGTTTGTCATAATAAGGACGACAATTTAATTATTACCGTGAAATTAAACGATTTTTTTTGCATACTATTCCTCTCTAGTTGACTTAATTTATTGCCGTACTCTCTATTAAATCGAAGCATCCCAAATCAAAAGTAAAAATGTGATATAACTTCATCCTTTTGATTTTTCAATCCACCATTCTATCCGACTTAAAACCCTGTAATTAATAGATTCTTTTCGATTCCAAGCTGCTTAAATTTATCACGGAACGCACAAAGAAAAAAGGTAAATCTAGAGCATTTTTTTTCACATATAATCCGTCCCCTTTCTCTTGAATTAATCCTTCCAATAAAAATTCATCCTCCGACACCTTTACTGCATCATCAAAAACAGTTGAAACTCTAAAAGTAACCCCATTACTGCTTGCATAAATATGGGAAGGATAGCCACAACTGTCTTTTTGAACAGCAGTTATTTTAACAAGAATTGTTTCCGAAAAGGAATTAAAGTGACTTATATTATCCTTCAAACTTTCCCCTATTAATTCTTTTACTTTCATGGAATCAATAGCCTCTTGTTTAATTGTTTTCTTTTCAATGGACTCTTGTGTTACTGCAGAAAATATTTTTTTTAATGCACAACAATCCACTAATAAGCGAGTAAATAATTCCAATTCATACTCTTGTTCACCAAAGTTGCTCACTAACAAGGAATCACTTTTTGTGAATGGATAGATATCACTACACCTCTGCAATTTATCACTTAAGTCATCTTTACTTTCGTAAGTGCTAATTTCTGTAATACAATTACAAAAAACTGAGCTCTCTTGTTCAATGAGTCTATCTATTTCTTGGGCATGCAACACAACGCAAGATGTAAATAGTAAACAAAATGTGAAAAATTTATTCATTTTAATTTAAATTTTATCCGCTAAATATAGCCAAGAATCACACAATATAATTCCTTGGTATCCATTATTTATATATAAAAAAACAGTTTCCATTCCTTCAAGGTTAACCTTAATAAAAAGGGAATTATGGCAGTAATAAATGAACTTACGCGATCTCCAACTGCTTTTATTTCTCCTTTGCATTTATCAGTGGGCTAGCTAGGCTATTTTTAAATTATTTTTTATCCGCTATTCTTAACAAATCGCCAAACACTCCCCTAGCCGTTACCTCTGCACCAGCGCCAGCACCAATAATAGTAATTGGATTTTCCTTGTAGGATTCCGTATAGATTTCAAAAATGGAGTCAGAACCAGTTAAGTTTCCTAAGGCGCTGTTTTTAGGGATAGCAACAAGTTTTACTTGTAAATCACCTTTTTCCTCTTGTAAATTCCCAGATAAATCACCTATATATCTTAACACATAGTCATCAGCAAGCTTATTTTTAATTGCGGAATAGTAGGTATCTATGCCTTCAATATTAACCAAAAATTGTTTCGTATCTCCTTTTCTTAAAGATTCTGGGATCAAATTTTCAATATTTATATCGTTAAATTCATTTTTCAAATCTAACTCTCTGGCCAATATCAATAATTTACGCGCCACATCATTCCCACATAAATCTTCTCTGGGATCAGGTTCTGTATACCCTAATTCAATGGCTTTTTTTAAAAAATAACTAAAAGGCTGTTCACTAGCAGAAAAAGAATTAAATAGATAACTAAGTGAACCTGAAAAAACGCCCTTGATACGGGTGATATTTTCTCCAGACTCATGTAAGGTTCTAATCGTATCGATAATTGGTAAACCCGCCCCTACATTCGTTTCGTACAAATAGTTTTTTTTATGTAGCTGTAAACTCTCTCTTAGTGTTTTATATTGAAAATATCGTTGTGTATTTGCAATCTTGTTCGAAGAAACCAAATCAAACCCATTTTCTATAAATGAGGTATAATAGTTTACAAAGTCCTCACTTGAAGTGTTGTCAATTAAAACTAAATTTTCTAAATGGTGTTTTCTGGCGTAGGCGATAATGGCTTTTTCATGGTCTAAAGTGTTTTCCTTTTCCTGTAAACTTGTTCGCCAATTGTCTGAAATACCATTTTTATTGAATAATATTTTTTCTTTTCCTGCAATGGCAAATATATTCAACTTTAAATTCTTCCTATTCAAAACTTTAGCCTTAGACACTAGTAATTGATTGATTAAAGAGCCTCCCACAGTGCCTTTACCTACAATTGCAATATGCATTGTTTTAATCGCGCCAAAAATTTGAGAATGAATTACATTAACCGCCTTCTTTACTTCTTTTTTATGGATTACCAAACTGATATTATTGCCACTAATGGTATTATTGATGAGTAAAATATTTATTTTATTTTGTTTAAGGTAATCTAAACAACTGGCAAAATTTCCGATATGTTGTCCGACAATGGTGACTACAGAGATATCTTCAATGGTGTTTACCGCTTGAATATCTTGCTTTAATATTTCATGTTTAAATTCATTTAGAAGCACTTTTTGTGCCATGGCTTTATTTTTTTTAGGGATAATAAAACTAACGCCTCTTTCTGAAGATCCTTGAGAAATTATACCAATGTTTACACCAATGTTACTTAGGTTTGAAAATATACGTGCATCAATACCTTTTTTACCAATTATCCCCTTTCCAATAATATTGATTAATACCACCTCTTCTTGAACGGATATGGATTTAATACTTCTCGCAGTTTGGTGGTTACTAATAAGTGTCCCTTCGTTTTCTTTATTAAAAGTATTTAAAATGTGTAAAGAAATGCCATCTTCTATTAAGGGATTAATGCTTTTGGTATGCAGGATAGAAGTCCCGAAACTGGCTAATTCACTGGCTTCATTATAATTAATATGTTTTATTATTTTAGCATTGCTTACTATTTCAGGATTTGCGGTGAAAATACCATCTACATGCGTATAACTTTCAATGGCTTTAATGCCTAAAAAATTGGCGATCAAGGAAGCAGAATAATTGGTTCCATTTCTACCTAAGGTCGTGGTCTCATTTGTTATGTTCGACGCAATAAACCCAGTAATAATTGGGGTTACATCCGCATCAATAGTTTCAATATACTTTACTGTTTTCTCTTTAGAAGTGACCAGATTTACCTGCGCATTTCCAAAATTGTCATCTGTTTTTAAAAACAATCGACTATCCACCACTTGACACTTTATGTTTATGTTATTTAGTAAAGCAGAAACCATTTTCACCGCCAGTAATTCCCCTTGGGCTAAAACCAAATCTTTAATTTTTTGACTATAGTCCTCGGTTAATTGTACCCCTTTCAATAACCTATTTAACAAGTCAAATTCTTGGTCAACATTTAATGTTGTAAGCGGCTCAATTTGCTGTTTTCTAAATTGTATCAGCACCTTTTCATAATTACAATTTGATTTTGCTAGCTCCAAAAGGTTTTCTAATTCATCTGTTGCATCTCCTCTAGCAGAGAGTACTACAATTATTTTTTCTTTATTTTTTATTTTTTCAGAAAGGATGGCAATAACATTTTTTATTCCTTTTCCATTCGCGAGAGATTTCCCTCCAAATTTTAATAATTTCATCTTATTTTATTTTAATGCGTTCTATATATCTTCTATACTATCATCAATGTGCTCTAATCCTTTTGAAATCCGACTAACACCTCGCTATATCTCCCCCCCCTTCCGGTAGGCTTGCATGGGGGGTAAATGCAGGATGGGTTACAATATATCCTCTCCTAAATTTGTGGTGCGTGCATTCATTTTTCAGGATATATTGAAAATCCCAATTCTTCCTTTTTAGTTGCTTTTTCATATCGTTTTCTTAAAAATTGGCGCTAAAAATTCAGTAATTTGTTGGTGCTCCAGTAGGAAAGCATCATGTCCATGTATGGATTTGATTTCAAAAAATTGATTTGGAATTTTTAAGTCATCCAATATTTTTTTTGTCTCGTAATTTTCGATTGGAACAAAAAACAAATCACTTTCAATACTAATTTGGACAATCGTAGCGGTTATTTTAGCAAAAGTATTTTGAATTGTTTTTCCTTGAGGTACAGCATCAATAGTCGATAGCAAGTGATTCATCAATAAATATGCTTTTAACTCAAAACGATTTTTCAATTTCTCTCCATGATGGTCTAGCCATGATACAACGGCATAGCTTTCTTCCTCTTTCGTTTTTAGGCGGTTAAATTTTTCTTTGAAGGACGCTGGTGTTCGATAAAAAAGCATGGCCATTTTTCGCGCATCTTCCATTGGCTTATTAGCATGTAATAAAATACTTTCTTGAATGGTACTTTGGCCAATAATCCAATCGGAAGCTTTCCAATCGGAAGCAATAGGAATAACGTACTTTGCAAAATCAGGAAAAAGGCAAGCCATTTCCCATGCTATTCCACCACCAATTGAGCCACCTAGAATTGCAAAAACACTTTTTACATTTAAATCATTTAATACGCGTTGGTAAATAATGGCAATATCTTTTGCTGAAAAGTCTTTATATTGCTCGATCAAAAAACCATCATATCCATTTCCCGGCACATTAAAAGCTATCACACAATAATGATTCGTATCGATTAACTGATTGGCACCTACAATTTCACGCCACCAACCTTTATCCGGACTATTCAAGTCCGAATTTCCTGTTAAGGCATGATTAATCACCACCACCGGCGCCGCATTCATTTCCTGACCAAAAACCTGATATGAAACAGGTATTGCTGAATAACGCACGCCTTTTGTGGTTTGGTAATTATGTATTTTATGGTGTTTTAAAATATCCATATTTAAGCATTAAAGGCTTGACGTAAATCATTTTTCAAATCAGTTATATCCTCTAAACCAACAGATAATCGGATTAAATCTTGACTCACTCCAGCAGACAATTGGTCTTTTTCGGAAAGTTGTTGGTGTGTAGTACTTGCAGGGTGAATAATTAAAGATTTTGTATCACCAATATTTGCCAATAGTGAAAAAACTTGGGTCGTATCCGTCACTTTCCTTGCAGCTTCAAAACCATCTTTAAGACCAAAAGTAACCACCCCACTTTGTCCTTTTGGCAAGTATTTTTCACTTAGCTTATGGTACGCATTACTTTTAAGTCCTGGATAATTAACCCAAACGACTTCTGGCTGTTCTTCTAACCAAATTGCTAGTGCTAATGCGTTTTTTGAGTGTTGCTTAATCCTAACTTCTAAAGTTTCTAAACCTTGTATGATTTGGAAGGCATTGTATGGACTCAAAGCACCACCAAAATCACGCAAACCTTCCAGTCTCAATTTTACGATAAAAGCAATTTCACCAAGGGCTTCGGCATATTTTAATCCGTGGTACCCCTTAGAAGGTTCTGTAAATTCTGGAAACTTTCCATTGGTCCAATCAAAAGTACCGGCATCAATTACGGCACCACCAAGAGAGGTACCTTGTCCGCCAATAAATTTAGTTAAGGAATGAATAACGATATTGGCCCCGTAATTTATTGGGTTTAATAAAGCAGGACTGGCCACTGTGTTATCTACAATTAGCGGAATATTATTTTCTTTTGCAATTTTTGCTATTGCTTCAATATCCAAAACATCTAATTTCGGATTTCCCAATGATTCAATAAAAATACCCCTTGTATTTTCTTTTATAGCATCCGAGAAATTATTCACCTCATCCGCATCAACAAAACTAGTTTCAATACCGAATCTAGGCAAGGTAACATTTAACAAATTGAAGGTTCCGCCATACAAACTACTCGAAGACACCAGGTGGTCGCCTGCTTTAAAAAGTGTTAGAAATGTGGATGATATTGCTGCAGTACCAGAAGCAAACACAGCTGCTCCCACTCCTCCTTCAACTGCGGCTAAACGTTTTTCTAAAATATCATTGGTAGGATTATTTAAGCGGGTATAAATAAATCCAAACTCTTTTAACCCAAAGAGATTTGCTGCTTGTTCGGTATTATTAAAAACATAGGAGGAAGTTTGGTAAATGGGTACAGCTCTTGTTCCTTCTGTTAATTTAGTATCGTGTCCTGCATGTAATGCGTTTGTTTTTTGTGCGAAAGTATTCATTGATTATATTTTTTATTATTAATTTATTAAAAGCAAAAAAAAAGTCCCTTATGGTTATGTATTACCAAAGGGACTTTTAAAAATTGTTTTAGAACTTTTTTAATCTGGGTAATACTTTAGCCTGATGCGCATCATCATACACATTTGCATAAAGCAACAACAGTTAAAATTATTCAGATTGGTATTCATTTATTTATTTAAATTTTTGGTCAAAAAAAAAGCCTTTGCATTTGCAAAGGCTTTTTTTATAAAATATATTTTTTTTATATAATGGTGCCTTTAGCATAAATTTCTTTACACATCATACAACACATCATATTGTTATTTCTTGTTTTCACTGAAGCAAATATATTATTTTTTTTTAGAAACAAACCATAAGAATCATTAATTTTTGAAAAGTTCCGATTGAAATACAAAGTTAAAAAACTGTATTATAGACTACTACTCATCATTAAAATAATTTTTATTAAAAATAATAATTCCTTTTTCAATCTAAGGCCATAAAAATTTAGAAAAATATTTATCCAAGCTACACCTGAATCTGGTCTGTTACATCCCTTACCTAATATTCACTTACTCGTAAAATAGACCGAGATACAAGGAATGTTATAGCGATATAGAGGATAATTTATTTTCCCTAAAAAAGCAATAGCGACATCCCAGACGGATTCGTCTTTTGTCGCTATTGCAATTATATTTTATAAGGAATTCAATTATTTTAAAAAATCTTCTTTCAAGAAAGCAGGATTTGGATATTTATAAAAACCTTCCCCAGTAGAAACGCCTAATTTATTTTTATCGATAAAGTTTTCTTTTAGATATTCCACCGTTTTAATTTTCACTGGATCTTTGGTTCTTTCTGCGGTCATTTTACTCACATTGTACAACGTAGTAATACCAACAACATCCAGCATTCCAAATGGTCCAGTTGGTGAACCTGTTGCCTTCATCCATGTTTTATCAATTGTTTCTGGATCTGCCACTTCCTTAATTAACAAATCAGTAGCGGAATTAAAGAAAGGGACCAACATAGAATTGATAATATAACCCGGCTGTTCTTTATTCAAAGGTAAAGCCAACATACCTATTGCTTTGGCAAAGGCAACCACATCCTCAAATACTTTAGGGTCAGTTCCGGGATGTCCCATAATTTCTGCGGTATTGTGTTTCCAAATACTATTGGCGAAATGCAATGCTAAAAATTTAGCTGGTCTTCCTGTTGCTTCTGCAAAATCACTAGGTAAAAGTGTAGAAGAATTCGTTGCAAAAATGGTTTTTTCAGGTGCTACCTTGGCTAATTGTTCATAAAAACCGATTTTAATTTTCGGATTTTCGGGTACAGATTCAATCAATAAATCGGCCTCTTTTACTGCTTCTTTTAAATCTGAAGTATAGCTTAAATTTAAAGCCGTTTGGTCTATTTGTTTTTGAGTCGCATTTAAGTCATTTTTAAAAGCTTCACTCATGGTTGTAAATTTCGCTTTTGCTTTTTCTAATACTTCGTCGTTAATATCGTATACAGTAACTTTGAATCCGTGAAAGGCAACTTGAAAGGCAATTTGGTATCCTAGAACACCACTACCTGCTATTGTTATATTTTGATAATTCATCTTTGTATGTTTTAATTATACTACAAAGATAGCTTGATTTATTAGCCGATTATATCCTTAAACTCAGTAATAGTATACTTAATTTTCAAGCTTTCAGATTTTCTTTCTTCCGATAAGCCAAAGGAGAAATATTGGCATTTTTTTTAAAGAATCTACCAAAAGCGGAAACGGAATTAAATTGCAGTCTGAATGCTATTTCAGTAATATTTAGAGCAGGCTCACCAAGCAAGACATATGCCTCTTTCATTAAAGCCTCATTAATAATTTCATGCGGTGTTTTTTCACTCGCTTTTTTTACAATTTCAATTAAGTATTTGTTGGAAACATTCAATTTATCCGCATAAAACTGGACTGATTTATTGTTTAAAATATTTTCTAAAATCAATTTTCTAAATTTAAAATACACCGTCGAAGCATTCTCACTCACCCCACTATTATCAGTCATATTTTGTTGTTTAATTTCAGCTATTTCTAAAAGTAAATTGAAGATAATGGTCCGGATAATTTCATCCGTAAACTCTTTTTGGTCCTTACTTTTCCGTTCGAGATAACTTAAAATATCCTCTAATCCATTAATAGAAGCTGTGTTGGCATTAATTATAGAATAAGTATCGTTTTGAAACAATAGATTTTTTTCAAGAATAAAAGGATTAGACAAGTTTTTTATTAAGAAATTTTTCTCGAAAAGCAGGAGTTTATACTTAAAGTTTTTACTGGCATTTCTAAAGCGTATGGCGGTGGATGGGGCAGAAATAAGAAACCCATTTGCATGAATGATGTGTGCTTTATTATCTACATCAATCGTAATTTCACCATCTATACAAACAAAAAAAGTATAAAAATCCATACGGAAAGGAATCTCCGGAAACCAATGCTTTGGATTCCCTAAAGAAATGTAATATGGTTTATTAATAGCTACACCATATAAAGATAGTACCTGTTTTAAGTTTTTGTACAAATTAAAAAGTATTAATAGGTGCAAAGGAATGTAAAAACCATCTTTTACGTGACCTCTATTTCAAAATAAATAGGGAGGTACTTCATACCTCCCTATTCTTTAAATATTTTCGATAAATTTTAAAAAGACTTTTTTATGTAATTCCAGGTCTAGATTTGGAGAAAGTGATGCCCGAACAATATAATCCTTATCTCCTTCTTTTGTCGTACCTTGTGTAGAAGTAGCTGGGATTGTCCAATAACATCCTTTTAACTGTCCATAACTCACACAAAATTTACTTTCCTTAGGGATTTCTGTAATCATTAAATTAATTAATTTAAGGTTTAAAGCCCTTTTATACGTTTCTCTTTCTTCATCTGTATTTCCTTTGGTTGGAAGATCTAATGAAAACACAGAGGGTGTAAAGCCTTGTTTGGCCAGTTCTTCTGAAACAAAATTAATTTTTGCTCCAGGTAAAGATTCGTGAATAAAGTTTACGAACTCCCGTGTATTTTTGTAGGCATCCAGAATCCTTTGGTTCATGGAAGGTAATTGTTTTGCTAATATGTCATATTGCAATGCTGTTGCTTCGTTATCACAAAGTGCCAAATGGATATCTATTTTATTTATCAAGTCCACCGTTTTTTTATTGCCAACGCAATATCCAGCAGTACATAATCCACCACTAGGGAATTTAGAACCACTTGCAAATGAAATAGTTCTAACCGTAGACAAGATTTCACCTTCCCCTAAAAAGTGAACATTTGGACAAAATGTTTGGTCTAAAATGAAAACAGGATCAATGGCAATAGCACCATCTTTAGTTTTACGTTTAGCACTTAACACCGCTTTTAATTGAATAAGGTCAGGCACTTCCACTCTAGGGTTAGTCGGTATTTCCGCAATGATATATGGCACGGCATCTTCTACTGCAATTTCATTCAAAATCTTATCAATACTTTGTACCATATCATTACCACCATCTACTGGTAAATCCACAACCGATACATTATCAAGACAAGCAGCAACTCTTCTCGCTTGATCATTCGTGCCACCATAACAGTTTGGTGGGACAATAATTTTTATTGCTTTTCCTTTATGATTTTCAAGTGCATCATGCACAAGTCCCATCATTATTGCATATTGTATGGAAAGACCACTAGAAGCAACTAAGGCTTGGGTAGTTGTTCCGGTAATCTCATTAATCGATTTTAAAACACTTTCCTTATCCGCAATGCTATTATTTTTTGCAATAACAACAGGTTTTTGATCCATAAGTGATTTTAGTGCAGTAAAAGAATTTGCAGGTGTCATTGCAATCGTTTCTCTTCTTCTTACATGCTGTATATCGGACACATAATTTTCATTCTGTTTTCCATTTACGACTAAAACACTCCCTAATCCTTCATGGAGACTGATAAAAAAGTCGATATTAGGCGTACATTCAATTGTTCCTATCCTTTTTTCTGGGGCAAGAAATACGGTACTCCCTTCAAAGGCCTTAATTTCCGTTAAATTATCTACTTGTTTTAATTCAAATTTATACCCGTAAACATTTTTGATTAATTCGGCATCAAAGCAAGCAGGTAAATCACCTGTATAGGTAATTTGGGTATTAATATTTTCTAATAAGTTTTTTCTAAGGATTGCCAAAATTGGAATTGTCTGTGAAGAAAAACTGATTACGTTATTTGCATGTAGATGGTGTAAGTTTGCAATACCCCATTCTAAAACACAAGATAATGGGTGTCCTAAACGAATATAATCGTATGCTGTAGGTAAAGCACTCAAAGCAGAAGCCGAGGAATTATTGTTTTCATATAAAGTTGTAAACTGCTCTAAAAATTGAGTTTTCGCCAATTTCTCATCATATATATCTAGTCTATGCGTGGTGGTACTCAACCAACCATTAGGCATATTTTCAAGCACATTCTGAATGTAGTCAAGCATTTTATTGTCTTTCATAATTTTCAACTTTAATTAGGCCGCGAAGATACATTAATTCGTTAAAAATTAAAAGTAATAGAACACGTATTGTTAATACTTACAGATCATTTATAATGGACACTAAAAATTAAAAAAGCAGGAAACAATTTGAACAAAAATTGAGGAAAATAAATAGATTTATGGTGAAAATAATATTTATAAATAATTAATTTGCAAGCAGCTTATGGCTTTTTTAATTAAACCTTAAAAGGTTACCAAATCACTAATTTGCATGATTCCTTTTACGTTACTATAGTTTTTAATATCAGCAGCAAATAGTTTTGCATGCGACAAAAAAGAATCTTTAAAAGCATTTCTATCTTCAAATTTCAAATGTGCGATAGCTACATATGGTGCTAATTCTCCAGATTCTCTACCGCCAATACCTAAGTCTAATTCCATCCCTTTTAACGCTGGTCCCACCATTTTGGCGATCATGGGTAAATGTGTGTTTTGATAGTAGTCGACATCAAATTTAATGTCTTTTGTATTCGGATACATTACAGATACTTTTATCATCATTAATTATGGTTAATTACCCCATAAAAGTATAGGTTTCGTGAAAATAAACACTTGTTTTTCTCCTAAAAAAATAAAACAACCTCTACTTATCCAAGTAAGTAAAAATTTTAAGTCAAGCCTTATATTTTACTCATTTCAGCGCATTATCCTCCTTTAAGAAATAATTGTGTAGCTCAAAAAATCTTATTCCGTAAGTGCTTTTCTTTTTTTCATCACTACAAAAAACAATGCGGTAATGAGCAAGGTAAATGCTAAACCAATCCAATTTGAAATAGCGACATCTAAACCAAAACCAATAGTTGGATCGTAAAAGATATAAGAACCGATAACTGAGGTAATAAAAAAAGCAGGTACCAATGCAATCATATAATAGGTCTTTTTTTGGTATAAATAAACTGCTCCAATCCATAATGCAATAGAAGCGGTGACTTGATTAGCCCATGAAAAATAGCGCCATAATAGTTGAAAATCCATATTGGTTAATATATATGAAATCAGAAATAAAGGAATAGCTACTTTAAATCGATTTTTTAATACTTTTTGGTCTATTTTTAAGTAATCCGCAATAATCATTCTTGCTGCTCTAAAAGAAGTATCGCCCGAAGTAATAGGTAAAACAATTACACCTAACACAGCGACGGTTCCTCCTATGGTGCCAAGAAAGGTTACTGCAATTTTATTAACAACCGCAGCTGGACCACCATTTTGTAATACCACATTTAAATCTTCTCCATTCATCAAACTCATGGCTGCCGCAGCCCATATCATAGCGATAACCGCTTCGAGAATCATCATCCCGTAAAATATTTTTCTACCATCTTTTTCATTGTCAATCGTTCGTGAAATAATTGGTGATTGTGTAGCATGAAATCCAGACAAAGCACCACATGATATGGTTAAAAATATTACTGGATAATAAGGCGTTCCGTTTGGGTGTAAATTCTCCAAAGTTAATTCCGGAATTGGGTTTCCATAAATAAACATTCCGATACAAATTCCGAGTGCACTTAATAAGAGTAAAAAACCCAATATGGGATAAATTTTCCCAATAATTTTATCAATAGGCAATACAGTTGCAATGATATAATAGATAAAAATACAAAAGACAATAATGGTTAAGAAACTAGTCTCACTACCCATCAATTCATTTATCATTTTTGATGGTGCAGTTACAAAAACAGTCCCAACCAATACCAAGAGAAGTAAAGCAAAGAAATTTACCACATGACTAAAGGCTTTTCCCAAATATTTAGAAGCTAAACCAGGTAAATGTGCCCCTCCATTTCTTAAGGATATCATTCCTGTAAGATAATCGTGTACACCTCCAGCAAAAATAGAACCAAAAACAATCCAGATAAAAGCAGAAGGACCATACAATGCACCTAAAATTGGTCCGAAAATAGGTCCTACCCCAGCAATATTTAAAATTTGGATGAAAGCATTTTTATTACTATTCATTGGCACAAAATCCACACCATCAGATAGTGTGTGTGCAGGGGTTAACTTACCGCCATCTGATTTAAAGGTTTTATCTACAAACTTACCATATATAAGATATCCTAAAAGTAATAAAACTAAAGCAGTAATAAATGTTACCATATTTGCTGTTTTTATCGAAAATATTTTTCCTAAATTTAACTATTTTACCTGTACTAAATATGGCATTTAAAACCTTAAACGTTGCATTTAAAACAGCACACATAAAGCCGGAGTGAAGTAAAATATTATTCCCAATAAATAAGAACGATTTAGAACGATTTAAAACTATTTTATAGAAGGATAGTTTTTTTGAACAGGTAAAAAAATAGTTGAAATACAGCGAAATGGATACCGCATAAAACATTTAATAAAAAAAATAAAGCGCCTTCATGACTAACTTTGTTTTTATACTAGGGTTACTTTACACGGTTTTTAAAATTACTTATATGCGTCGTTTCCTTAGTGAAAAAGAGTATTAAAGTAAGGAGAAACACCCTATTTGTAATTACTTTTTCATCATTTCATCTGCAACTTTTTGCGCATCCACGCAATATTTATCTTCTCCTTTTAATTTCCACTCTCCTGATTTATCCATATAAAAACGAACTGTTTTTTTAAGTACTTCGTCATAACCACCATTTAAAGTTAACATACTTTGTACCCTTTTCATATAGTCTGCCATACTTAAATCACCTGCAACTACTTGGTTCCAAAGCCTATTTAAACGTTTAGATTGCTCTTTGTAAATTGGCTTTACAGTTTTAAAAGCCATTAAAAAAAGGGATAAGGCTTTTGCTTCTGCGGATGGTTTTTCGGTATTCTCTTTCATATTAATTGCACTTGGTAGGTTTAAGGCTATAAAGGTAATTCAATAAAGTCAATCCATGGTATGATGTATGAAAATTCACCCGCCATTGCGCTTTTATTTTTTGGCTCAGTTAACTATTTTAGTTTTTTTTTGGATAGGTTGATTTAAACAAATTGTAATAGACAAAACAGGTGATCCTGCATTATTTTGCATTGCGGATGCGCTAAAACTAATACAACAATACTTTTAGAGAATTAATTAATGGACAAAAAAAGATTAGCAGGAGAAAACTAATTCTCCTGCTAATTCATTCTTACACCAAAGAGAAATTTCTTCTGCTTTAAATTCAGTTTTTAAACTTGCCCTTCCTTTCAACTTTAAGAAGAAAAATCTATTTACGGGTTTGGTTATTTATTTTAAATCAAACCTATCCGCATGCATTACTTTCGTCCAAGCTTTGACAAAATCTTTAACAAATTTTTCTTTATTATCATCTTGCGCATAAACTTCGGCATAAGCGCGTAAAATAGAATTAGAACCAAACACCAAATCTAGTCGTGTAGCGGTCCAAATTGCCTTCCCTGTTTTACGATCACATACTTGGTATAAGTTATCCTCCACTGGTTTCCAAGTATATTGCATATCCGTTATATGAACAAAAAAGTCATTGGTCAGCGCCCCTTCGTTATCAGTAAAAACACCATGTTTTGTATGGTTATAATTTGTGCCAATCATTCTCATTCCACCAACAAGCACGGTCATTTCTGGAGCTGTTAAGCCCATTAATTGTGTTCTATCTAGCATTAACTCTTCTGGACTAACTACATAGTCTTTTTTTAGCCAATTTCGGTATCCATCCGCCAATGGTTCTAGGGGATCAAAGGAAGCAGCATCTGTCATTTCATCCGTCGCATCACCTCTACCTGGTTCAAAGGGTACATTAATTTCTAAACCTCCAGCCTTTGCAGCTTGCTCCACACCAAGGTTACCCGCTAAGACAATAGTATCTGCTACACTAATTCCAAATTCAGCAGCAATTGGTTCTAATACATTTAAAACCCTAGCTAAACGTTTAGGTTCATTTCCTTCCCAATCTTTTTGCGGTGCTAAGCGAATACGGGCACCATTTGCACCACCTCGCATATCTGAACCACGATAAGTCCTTGCGCTATCCCAAGCGGTTACCACCATATCTGAAATAGATAAACCAGATGCAGCAATTTTTGCCTTTACAGCTACTACATCATAGTCTGAATTTCCTGTAGGTATTGGATCTTGCCAGATTAAATCTTCTTTTGGCACATCCACACCAAAATAATTTGCTTTTGGTCCCATATCTCTATGGGTTAATTTAAACCAAGCACGTGCAAATGTTTCTGAAAAATAGGCTTGGTCATTCTTAAATTTTAGAGAAATCTCCTTATAAATAGGGTCTACTTTCATGGCCATATCCGCATCCGTCATCATTGGGTTATGGCGAATACTAGCATCTTCTACATCCACAGGCCTGTCTTTCTCTTTAATGTTCACGGGTTCCCATTGCCAAGCACCAGCTGGACTTTTCACGGACTCCCAATCGTGTTTGAATAACATTTCAAAAAAACCATTATCCCATTTCGTTGGGTGGGTTGTCCATGCGCCTTCCAAACCGCTAGTTACAGTAAAACGACCTTTTCCAGATTCGTTAGGATTATGCCAACCTAATCCTTGTTCTTCTACATTTGCAGACTCAGGATCTGGTCCCAAAAGACTTGCATCTCCATTTCCATGTGTTTTCCCAACCGTATGACCGCCTGCAGTTAACGCTACAGTTTCTTCATCATTCATGGCCATACGAGCGAAAGTTTCCCTCACTTGCGCAGCTGTTTTTAAAGGGTCTGGTTTTCCATTTACCCCTTCAGGGTTTACATAAATTAATCCCATTTGCACAGCGGCTAAAGGATTTTCCATGCTGCTAGGATTATCTACGTCATCATAACGTTCATCACTAGGCGCTAACCATTCTTTTTCAGCACCCCAATAGGTATCTATTTCAGGATGCCAAATATCTTCTCTTCCAAATGCAAAGCCATAAGTTTTTAATCCCATGTCTTCATAAGCCATAGTACCTGCTAATACAATTAAATCTGCCCAACTCACTTTATTGCCATATTTTTTCTTAATCGGCCACAATAGTCTTCTTGCTTTATCTAGACTGACATTATCGGGCCAAGAATTTAAAGGAGCAAATCTCTGATTTCCGGAACCACCTCCACCACGACCGTCAGCTATACGGTAAGAACCAGCAGAGTGCCATGATAGACGTATTAATAAACCACCATAATGTCCCCAATCTGCTGGCCACCAATCTTGACTATCTGTCATAAGCGCACGCATGTCTTTTTTTAAGGCAGGTATATCTAGTTTTTTTAATTCTTCTTGATAATTAAAATCTTGGCCTAAAGGATTGGTCTTAGTATCGTGTTGATGTAGAATATCCAAATTAAGGGCGTTTGGCCACCAATCCATCACGTTTTCTTTATTAGAAGTATTTGCCCCATGCATAACAGGACATTTTCCTGCTGATGCATCCTGCTGAACAGGTTGCGTAATATTTTCTTTTTCGTGATGCGGACATTTACTTTCGTCGCCAGATGAGTTTGCTTGTTTATTGTCTTCCATAATTGTGAGATTTATTGGATAAAAAATTTGTTCAAACCAAATTTAACCAATTTATAGGTAATAGATATGGCATATTTATTCTTATTCTTAATAGCTTCATAGATAGAATTTATCGATCATTTATTAGCTTTTACATTGGTCTAGAGTAAACCATTTAGCCCTAGAAAAGGAAGCAATTAATACCTGTTTGCTTTGCATACCTCAGCATGATAAATTGTTTTAAAAAGTGACAAACAAACTGTTACTCTTCCTTATTTAGTTTTGTTAGACTCGCAATCAACGGCAGAATTTCCTTTTCGTAATTTTTTACCCCTATTTTTCTTAGTAACAACAATACCAGTAAAATAAGCAAAGAAATAGCATGAAAAAAGAGACTATAGTAAACACTTTCTTGTTCCCACAAGCCAATAAACGCAATATTTAAAGCAGCAGTAAAAAGTACAATAAAAATCAAAAAGTATAATTTTGGGATTAATATTTTACCTTTTAAATATTTAATTCTATTGTTAATATATTGTTGATTGTCCACCCCATAGTCCTTTAATCGATTATTAAAAAGTGGAACAAGCATAAATAACATGGCAACAGCCAGGAGAATAAATGCGATTAAATTATATCCGTTTAGGCTAAGGTGTGTAAGCATGGCATAAATTGCATAAACCGTAACAGATAAAAAAAGTAATCGTTGGTATTGGGTAATCCGTTCCAATTTATGCAAACGAATGGTTAAAGCATCAATATCCAACGGACTAGACTTTTCTTGTTGCCATAAATTTTGCCATTTATTAAAATCACTTTCCATAACTATTCATCTTTTTAGTGAGCGACTTTTTAATTCTATTAATTTTCACACCAACATTTGACACACTTATCCCAACAATTTCTGCTATTTCAATATAACTATGTTGTTCCAAAAATAAACTAATAATAATTCTATCCTGTTCTTTCAAAGTCGCGATTACTTTATACAATTTCATGATTTCTTTTTCGGCGTAATCGGGACCAGAATTGTCTAAGGTTAAAAATTCGTTTTCTAGCTTTAATTGATCCATTCGCGCCCTGGTTTTAGCACTTTTATTTGCAGATAAAATGGCTGTATTGGTCGCTATTCTATAAATCCAAGTATTGATATTACTCTCCTTCCTAAAAGAACTTAAGTTGTTCCAAACTTTTATATATACCTCTTGAAATAAATCATCAGCTTCTGCTTTGTTTCCTGAAAACCCCAAACAAAGTCGATAAATCTTATCCTTAGATTGTTTATAAATCTCCTTAAATTTTACTTCCTTATGATGCATAACATGGCAATCAATTCTATTTGCTCAAGATTTTTCTTTTGTCCTTTCCCCAACTATATAATGCAATTATTATTGTGCCAAACGCCACTCCCATCAGACCGCCATAAAATCCATCTGATAATGGGTTATAATGTTGAATAATTTGAAATAAAGCCGACATGATTAGGCCTAAAATTAGTAGATATTGTGATTTTTTATGTTTCATTTTAATAAAATTAATAGGTTCTTTTACTCTTTAGATTACTATTTATTCCATTTATTACACTTTTTTTTATTTTTATTTTCCGCTTTTATTTTACCCATCCATAGCTGTTGTAATTTGAGCAAGCGAAAACACCCCACATTTAATAGTAAGTATTGAAGTATTAAAGCTAGTTATGCATTGGCACATCCATTAAAAGAACCCTAGTGTGCTCTGTTACATTAAGGGTAATGGCTGCTACATCCCAAATCCCCATACCGTCTTTTTCAGTAAGATTTTCACCGTTAATTTCTACCTTTCCTTTCAGGATGAAAACATACACCCCATTGCCTTCTTTTTTTATTTTATATTCAACTGTTTTAGCTTTGGTAAATTCTCCTAAATGAAACCAAGCATCTTGATTTAACCAAACCCCTTGATCGTCTTTATGAGGAGAAAGTACTTGATACAATTCGTTCACTTTTTGAATAGCGTGAATAGAAATCTGATCATACCTTGGGTTTAAATTTTTCAACTTAGGTAATACCCATATTTGAAGAAATTTCACTTCTTTATCCTTATTCTTATTGTATTCTGAATGAGTAACGCCGGTTCCTGCACTCATTATTTGGACATCTCCTTCCTTGATTAAAGTAATATTCCCCAAACTATCTTTGTGTTCCAAATCACCTTCTAATGGAATAGAAATAATTTCCATATTATTGTGTGGATGTGTTCCAAACCCCATTCCAGCTTGTACAGTATCGTCATTTAAAACACGTAGTACCCCAAAGTTCATTCTTTCGGGGTTATAATAATTGGCAAAACTAAAAGTATGAAATGAGGTTAACCAACCATGATTTGCGTTTCCCCTTGTGGAAGCTTTGTGAATTACGTTATGCATAGTTTATCAATTTTTATTTCGTTTTTGAAAACGCAGTAAACTGCTTAAATTTAAATAAAAGATTAAATTAATAATTTTTAAATGACCAAGTACCATCAAATCAGCTAAAGCTTATTTTTTGAAAATACAATTTCAATTCGCTTTTTCAGTATCAAGAATACTTAAATAAATGGATAACAACTTGTCCTCAACTACACCCTTGCTTCAACAAATCAGCAACAAGCGTTTCTCTCCACTTTTTTCCTTTGGTGCACGGTGAAGACAAGGAGGAACTTTACTTTCAGGATGATCTACCGCTATCCGCCAAATATTTCCTAAACCTAAAGGAATTGGATGTGCCCCCTGAAGTGGTTGATAGTGTAGGTCGAAAAAATACGCCTTTAGAAACGATTCAAAACCTTCATCTACTCCACCATATATTTTTTTTAGTGCTGCTCTTATTTCGGGGATAAGTACTTTTTGAACGCCTTCTGCATTTGGTAGAATATCGCTAGGCTCGCCGTAATAAGTACATAAAAATGTGTCCACTGGTATCGGTGAACGGTCGACATGAAAGGAATATACATCCGTTGGAAAAAAAGGCAAGTCAGTATCTCGCTCATAAGATTGGATAATATTTAGTATTGGAGATGCACCTTGTGCTTTCAATAATTCTAAATCCTCTAAAAGTACAGCACGTGCAAGTTCACCTTGCTCACTTAACTGCAGCGAGACAAGTACTTCTTTTTCCAGTACAACCATATTTTCTTTCAATGCTACTTTATCGATAATTTCAGCAAAATCTCCTACTAATTTACGCTCCCAACAAACGGCATTTCTATCGTCATAAAAAGGTGTGGTAACAAGATCTTTAAAACTATTGACTGTAATAATTTGAGATACTCCAGGTGTTAAATCAGTCATAATAAAGAATTCAAGCACATAATTATTAAAAAAAGCAAGACAAGCATTTTACACTAATTTTTAATCCGTGCCTTACAAAGATAGAATCTATTTTTTAGCTACATAATAATTGCTCTATTGGGGATAAAAAACACCCTGCTTCCATAACTTTTTAAATTGCTTTTGGTACGTTCTCTCCTTCCAGGTAGACTTGTTCTTTTTAAGACTGGCATTCTTGTATTTTATTCAAAAAAATCTGGTTTAAAAAAATATACTACGTACTCAAATATTTTTTTCAAAACGCTGTATCATTCAAATATTAATTAGACTATATACTCTCTATTATTATTTGATAATCAGTTTTTCCCTAAACACTTCCTCCCCTTTGCTTCCAACAATAAGGTATATGCCAGGTGATAATTTATTGGTTAAATCCATGTGTATAATGGAAGAACCTGCTTGTTGCATCCTACTTTTTGAGTAAACCAGAACACCAGAAGTATTGTATAGTTGTATATAAATTTTACCTCCAGCTTTTCCTTTGCTATTTATATAAAAATCACCACTTGTAGGGTTGGGATATATTTTTGTTTCTATTTCTTTTTTACATTGTACAGAGATAACCTCACTATATTTATAATCCCCATCAAAATCAGTTTGTTTTAATCGGTAATAAGAAAGTTGATTTAAGGGCGCGTGATCTACAGCTGAATAATTGATCACCTCATTACTATTCCCAGCTCCATCATGGGTTGTAACGGATTCCCAATTGGCAGCATCACGGCTTCTTTCTACCGTAAAAAAGTCGTTATTAATTTCAGATGAAGTCCGCCATTTTAAATCTACTTTATCCTTATTTAAAACGGCACTAAAGCTTGCTAGTTCAATTGGTAGTGGACCGTTTGAAGTAATGGAACCTATCGTAAACGTACTAAACGTTGAAACTACAGCATCTGTAACAATAGTCCCATTTGAAACTGTGCCAGTAGTCCCTCCATTCCCTTCGCTTTCCCATAATAATCCATTCCATTTTACCACACGCAAGTCTGTTAAATTGAGAATTCCACAGCTGCGTGGCGATTGAAAACTTAGTGTCACGTCCACATTAGAGGTCCCCACATTATGGTCAATGGTCCAATATTCACAAAGATTTATATGATCTAGTAAAACATCTATTACTGCAATAGGATGAAGTGTATTTGGATTAGCATTAAGATAAGTAGCGGTAAACGCATCTGAAACTGGCGCAGAAATACTTAATGGAGCATAAACATTAGAAATTATATCACCAATAGGGAAAGTAAAAGCTTCGTCTCCAATTTTTTTAACAGGACCACTTACAAAACTAGCACTACTAGCACCGGTCATTGAAATATTATTATTTATCGTTAAAAGATTAACAGGAGTACTTATCACATAACCTTGGGTAAAATCAAGTTCTTCTTCTACGGTTATTGGATAGTTTAAGATTACATTTCCGTTTGCTTTATGGATGGTTAAACTTCTAAGATTTATGGCAGGAGTTAAACCAGTATTATTAATGTTTTGTATACCTGTTCCATCCATTATTATCCGCCCGTTTATATTTGAAGCAAGTGTCATTGTGGCGTTTGAATTAAAATTTATATTTCCAGCATAAGTACAAGAGGTATTGTTTGCTCCCAATATTAAACCCGTTGACGTTTTAGAGTAGGTAACATCCCCATTATAATCATCTCCCGTTAAGTTAGCCATATTAAATGTCCCTACGCCACTATTTTTTATTTCTAAATTTGTATTATAAACACCTCCTCCAAAACACCAATCATACGACGCACCCGTTTTATGAAAAATAGTATTCGCGCCATTGAATACACCGCCACTTAGACGAAATTTAGGAGCAATAAAATTTACATTTCCATTAAAAATAGTTCCTGATGCAATAGATAAATCTGTATCTCCAGTCAATAATAAATTTTGTGGCGTGGTACCAGTTTGGATAAAAGATTTAAACCACAAAAATCCAGTAAAAAAACCTAAAGCACCAATACTCATAGATTGTCCGGCTGCTAAAGTTCCATCTCCCCCATTTTGTCCAAACTTTATACCGGTACTATTGGAATTTGTACACTCAAATAGCAAACCACCATTATATTGATTGGAAGAAGCTGCATTGGTATTTAGTAAAATAATAGAAGAGTTCCCTACCCCTATATTTCTAAGCGAAAGTAGACCTGAAAAGGTAACATCCCCATCTGAACCAATGTAACTGGTTTGGTTAGCGCCCGAACCTTCATTCGTAATCGTTGTGGCACCACTAACGGCAAGAGAAGACAAACTTGAAAAAGCCAATATAATGGAAGCATTTGTTAAATTAGAAGAATTAATGGTGGACAGATCTCCATTAACTTGGTTTCCTGTAGTATTGGCTGCAATTATCAAATCACTACTGCCAACATTAGTCAATATCAAATTGGCGTTAAATACGTCGGCACTTGTACTTCCCGTCGAAAAAACATCACTACCACTATTAATAAATTCAGTAGCAGCATTAAATGTGTTTCCTCCGTTACCCCAATCTGCACTGGTCCCATTTTTTTTTAAGGTAGCTGTCCCATCAAAAGTAGAGCCATTCAACAGTATCCGGGAAGAAGTTGCGGAAATATTTGCGCCAAAACTAGTTCCCGAAAATTTAGTAGTTGCGGTACTATTAATAAAAATAGAAGACATGCTTGTTCCGTCATTAATCGTACCTCCTTCAAAAAGATTATCATTTGCACCTACGATATCGAATGTTTCGCCGGCAATATCAATAACTCCTATATAGCCAATATACATGCTGATACTATTGACAGCAACACCAACGTTCACCGTAGCGTGCTTATCTGCATTTAAATTTACACCATCAAAAATCACATCACTACTGGCTATCGGCAGCCCAGTTGTTGTAGTGCCATCTCCGCCAGAAACATCAGACCAGTTATCGGGATCATTCCAATTGTTTGTCGCGCCATCTCCTACCCAATAATAGGGTTGTGCATAACTTTGCGAAGGAATTAAAAAAAATAAAATTGTAGTATAGAGTAACTTCATAAATGGGGATTTTAGGAGGTTGTAAAAAAAGATATTTATTACATAATTTTTTGTTTAATGTGAATATAGATTGGAAAGCGTAATATATTTATCTTTTAGCATTGGGATAAGTAAATTTTTACGCAATAGTTATCACACTATTTTACACAGAAAGAGGAAGATACAAAATATTATGGAATAAACCATTGAATATTACTATTTTTTTGAGAACCAGTATACTATCTCTTGCAAAAAATAAGCTTAATCTTAAAGCGTCCATTTGCTGTAAATAGCTATCTCTTCACTAACAGCATCTGAAATTATTGATGGCATACATACCGTTTTTCAATTATGGGGAGAAGTAAAAATAACAGTTCATACTTTCGAGAAATAATCAGTTTTTATCCGTAAAGGAATATGCTTCAAAAATGAATATAAGTCCAATTTATTTAACTGAATGCACTAAAAAAGCAACCGGTAAGAGTGCACAAAAAATAATCATAGATTATAAAATCTTATATGCAAAAACACTACTACACCAAATGGATAAATCTGTAGCCGAAGTAGCTTATGCATTAGACTTTAATGAAGTGGCTAATTTTAATCAGTTTTTTAAAAGAAATACAGGCATTACTGCAACTCAATTTCGGCAAAGTAAAAGCTAAATAGTAACATTATTTTAAATAAATTGTTTCGGTTTTTCACCTTCCCCTGCAGCAATAACAATTTCAGTAATTCTCTTCTCTTTAGTTTCCTGTCTTTTTGCCACAATTACCCAATGCAATAATATTTTTTTATTTGATTTTGACAAGCTTTCAAAAAAGGCCATTGCCCCTTCCATTTTATTCAAAGCATCACTTAAGGCTTGGGGTACAATCAAATTCTCCACATCATCCATGGAAACCCAAGCGCCATTTTCTTTTGCTTTAAGAATACAGTCCATGCCTGCTTTTTTCATTAACTTATTTTTAACAAGCTCATCCACCTTGTCTTTATTCACTTTTGACCATGCACTTTTCGGTTTTCTTTTACTGAAATATTGCATGTACCTTTCCTTATCAATGGTTTTTTTAGTACTATCAATCCAACCAAAACAAAGCGCTTCATCTACTGCTTCGCTCCAAGTTAAAGAAGGAGTTTTTGCTGAAGTTCTATAATACACCAACCAAACCGACTGTGAAGAATGATGATTTTCAACCAACCATTCACGCCATTCGGCTTGACTTTTAGGACAAAATTTTTTGGTTTCAGTTTTAGGCATTGGTACAAAATTAAGACTTCACATGAAAGTCAACACAACATTACAATAGTATTTATTATTACAAACAAAGATATATTCAAGCGTTTACAACAGCATGTCAACAGTGAACTGTAATAATAGTAATGCTCCGAATCATTTCTACCTCAAAATCTAACATACTGTAATGCAATGACAAGGTGTAAATTGTTGCATTAAATAATCGTTCTTTTTCTTGCGAATTCACGCATGCATATATTTTTATGGTTTGACTTACCTTATATTTAGTCTCCATTGCGTATGCAGTGCACTAAGGATAATTCACAAAATTGGATAAAAATGTTATACAATTTTCGATTTAACCATACCCTCATTATTAATTGAGATTAATGAATATCTTAGCGAGATAGATAAATGGAAATTTCTCTGAAATGCTGCATGTGCTTTCGCTAAAATCATGCTACATATTGGATACATCCAGAAAAGTCTTCCTCATTAAAACATATAATAATGAATAATTTTAAACTAATTTTTATTTTTTTCGCCATAATCACCTCAGCATTAACCTCATTCGGACAAGGTATTCCAATACCTCAGGCTGGTTATACTATACAATCATTTAGTACCAATAATAATATCAATGTGGTAGCTAGGGCTTTTGATACAGACACGGTAACATATTGGGCATTGGGTGCTAACAATCCGTTTCCGGCTTTTGTGGAAATTGATTTAGGAATGGATTATGATGTAAATGGATTTAGTTTTTTACCTCGACCAGACGCTTCTAATAAACCTGGTGGATTTGAAGTATACCTAAGTGCGGATGGCGTGAATTGGGGAAGTGCAGAGATTTCAGGAAATATGCCATGGACAAGTACCACTGATGCGACACGTAAACACATTTATTTTGGAGCAATAACAGCACGATACGTAAAAATAGTATACACCTCCAGTTTAGCCTCAAATGGTAATGTGCACACCAACGATTTATTTATATACGAAAGTACTACTCCTGCCACTGGACAGGCCAACCAGGCAGTAAGTTTATCTATACCTAATAAAAGTACAGTGGACGCGCCATTTACAATTTCGGGATCCTCTACCTCTGGCTTAGCATTAACCTATTCAATTGTTTCAGGTCCTGCAACAATAGCTGGAAACACTATTACATTAACAGGAACTGCTGGTAACGTTGTTGTACAAGCCGACCAAGTTGGTGATGCAGCTTATTATGCAGCTTCCAGAACCGCTACATTTGAAGTGATTGATTTAACCACCTTCAACCCTGTAGTTACAACAAGACTGACAGAAGATTTCCCATTAGAGATGAACACTTTGAAAGCTTACCCTATTTATATGAATGCTTCCATTGATCAACCATCATTTTTAGCCATAGATTCAATTACCTTGACTATCGGTAGTCAAACAGTAAAAGCTACTGAAGCTACTGGTTACTTTTATTATTTATGGACGCCAGACGCTTACGGTAACCATAACATTGTAATCACTGCTCATGGCTCAAATGGAAACACCATGATGCTCAATAAAAATATTGCAGTAAGCAATTCTATTACTAATCAAAATGTGACAACCATCAATGACATTGATGTTATTTTTGGTGGCGCTAATAGTAGATGGTATTATGGCACTTATAGCATGCCACAATTTGTTGGAGCCTACGATCAAATTAATGCTAATTTGACAATTGCTTGTCCTAACATTGCGAATGCATGCGACGATTGGGACCGTTTGGCATATATTGACATTAAGGCACCAGATGGTAACTGGATACAGATTGTACGTTACATTACACCATATGGAGTAGCCTGTAATCACAACATTGATTTATCGGACTACGCCTCTTTATTACAAGGAGAATTTGAGTTTAGAATATTCATTGACACTTGGGGAACTGGCGGCTGGAATGTCACCCTAGATTTCGATTTTCAAGCTGGCACACCAACTTATGCCTATTCAAAAATAGATGAAATTTGGGATGCGCGTTACGATTTTGGTAACCCAAATAACCTACAACCTGTAGATACAATCGCTTACGAATTTTCTTCAAATGCACAAGCAGCCAAATTAATCATTTCTAACACGGGACATGGTTGGGGATCTAATAATAGCAACAATGCAGCTGAATTTTACAACGCTACAAATTATGTATTTGTAAATGGCGTAAATACTTTTACGCAAAACCTTTGGAATACCTGTAACCCGAATCCAGACAACTGTACAGGTCAGCAAGGAACATGGACATATTCTAGAGCTGGTTGGTGTCCAGGAACGATTGCACCTCCAAGCGAATGGAATTTAACCCCTTACATAAATTCAGGAGTTGATTTACATTACCAATTTGACCCTACCTACTCCGATTTGTGTCATCCAAACAATCCAAATTGTATCACTGGGTCAACTTGTATTGACTGTAACGACACCTATAACCCAGCTTACGAAGTAGATGGCCATGTAGTAAGCTATAGTAACACACCACTATTATACGAGACTACTGTTGCAAACCTTGTCGACAACACCATTGAATACAAATTTTCAACTTACCCCAATCCTACGCAAAACACCTTCAGAATTGAACTTGAAAACAATGAAGGAGCAGTTAAGGTATTAATATATAACATTCAAGGAGCAGGATTAAAAACCTATTATTTTGATTCAAAAACAGCATTAAACAATTATTTATTTGATGTTTCTAACCTAAGCAGCGGTACCTATTTTATCAGTGTAGAAAATCAAAGTGGTGCTGGTGTAAGTAAACTTGTAATCCGTAAATAGTCCACGCTTTTTGACCAATAGGTGTCGGTAATAAAAATTCTAAATGGAATGACGAAAAAATAATTATTTTTTTGGACTAATGTATACTACATAGCTAATTTAAAGCATTGATTTTTAAACAACTTCATCAGCTTAAGCTTCAGGTAATTTTGATGTTTTGTGTACAAGTATCAATTAGTATTTTTGCCACTGCACCATTATCATTGTAAAATTTAATCGTCCCATTTATTTGCTCAATCAATGATTTGACTATTTCAATACCAAAAGAATTTGATTCCTCGGTAGCATCTAAAACGGCTTGACTATAGCCAATACCATTATCTTTGTACAGGATCATTAACACATTATTGATGTGTTCAATGGTGATACTTATTGTTTTCTTTTCTGTATTAATAAAAGCATGTTTTAAAGAATTATTTACCAATTCCGTTAAAACTAACCCTATAGGAATAAGAAAATCAATGCCCTTGTCGAAGACGATTGCTGTTATTTGCAATTCAATATCTTGACTAATAATTAAAGGTTTTATTATTTGTGACAAATAAGTTTTAATTGAAATTTGCTCAAATCTATCCGACTTATAAATAGCTTCATAAGCATGGGCTATGGAGTTAATAGAATCTTCCATCTCTTGGATATCCACCTTGTCATTCTTGTCTTTTAGCCTAGCAAGACTCAATATTAATTGCAGGTTATTTTTTACGCGGTGATGCACCTCTTTTAAAAGTAAATCTCGCTCGTTTAGTGCCTTTTTGAGTTTAATTTCAAGTTCTTTATCCTCCGTAATATCAATATGACAACCAATTGCCCGAACGGGCTCGCCTTTGTCCGACCATTCAACGACCTTACCATTACAGCGTACCCATATTGTTTGTCCGTTTTTATGATGATACCTCAAAATTGAAATAAATGGAATTTTTCCTTTGGATTGCACATGCGCATCAAAGGCTTTGAACATTACAGGTAAATCATCTTTAAAGACAATTTTTTGCCAAGCTTCAGGACTACTTTCCATTTCATGGTCTTCGTACCCAAACATTTCTTTAAACCGCGGACTTAAATACTCCTCATTCGTTAACATATTCCAATCCCAAAAACCAGCTAAAGAACTCTCTAAGGCAGTTTCTGCAATTAAATATAAATCTTCTGATTTCGAATAATTTTTCATTATTTTTAATAATAGGCGCACAAATCACTTGTGATTTTCACGGAGTCGATACATTTAACGTGGAGTCATTCAAATATAAGCAAATGATAACTAACTTAATCGTTTTAAAAAAAATATTTGTAATAAAACACCAAGAATTAGAATATCCTAAAGTCAAGTAATGGTTAAAAAAATTCCGTCCTGGTATTTAAATTCTATTGGGCAGGTTGACTGAACATTAAAAGAATCCATTTTTATCTCGTTTTTTATCTAGAAAACTTTTAAATGCAGCTCCAAATCTTTTTTTTATTCTATTTTTTTTAAAGTTTTATGACCAGAATAATCTCCAAATAAACATTCAACTTTTTTAGCCCCTGAACTATCCGTAATAAACTCCCAAATAACTGGAATATTTGATTTATCCATAAACATAAAAGTTTTATTTTTAATAAGGTATTGATCCGATTTAGTAGCATCATCATTATTCATCATAGAGAATAACTTATTCCCTTCTATAAAGAAATCCATCTTATCTGATGTTTCTGAGTCAGAAACTTGATAGCTTCCTTGATATTCTTCTAATGGACTACCAACCCCAATCAAACCTAATAAATTTAAGGTGTCCAAATTCCGAGTAAGTGGCTTTTCGATAATAGCATTTATTTTCATATAGGTATCAATTGCTTTTATTCTAAAACGTTGGGTATTTACAAAAACGACAATCCTACCATTCATAAATTTTATGACATATCTTTTATAGCTATCGTCATTTACATAATAATTCACTTCTTCATCAGAAGCTTCAAAATTTTTAATGCGGTCTAAATCCCAATTTTGTTCACTGATAAAATTAATTTGATTAAAAACAATTTCCCTTACCCTACTGTTAGCCATTTGAATTCGCGCATTCATATCTATGTATAATATTTTTAAATCAGGTAAGACAATGCTGTGCGCCATTGGCAATTTATCTATTTGACGGGTGAGATTTTCATAACCATAATTATTTATGACAAAAGAAACTGGATTAAACCCAACATATTCAAATTCATTGTTTAAATAACTTGACCTACTTCTTGGGTTTTTGAAGTCCAAAATTTCCAAATGGTTGTTGTAAGATTTTAAAAAATCTTCTAATTCTACTTGGGAATTGTAAATATCTTCGAGTAAGTTGTTTTGAATCTGTTTAAGAACTGAAGTTGATATTTGTTCATTTTTCCTTAATTCATTTCGATTGTTGATGTTGAGTGCGATTAGGATACCGAAAACAACCAACACAATTTCACCTAAAGCATACAATAAATACTTCCCAAATCTATTCTCCTTGAGTAAGATCTGTCTTGTTTTTTTGAACAATTTTATCATGTTTTTGTATTAAGAATTAGTTAAATCATTTAATAATAGTAAACTATTTCAATATAAATCCTAACCCATGGGTAAAATTTCTGTTGCCGTAAGGAACAAAACAGCAAAGAAAATGGTTTGTAGTTAGCAATGGTTTTTTATCTATTCTATAATAAATTCTCCTTTTTCTTGTGCTGCTTCTACCCCCCAATTAATTATCGTTTTAAGTAAGGGTACTAATGTTTCGCCAAACGGCGTTAAACAATACTCGACTCTCAAAGGAGGCTTTTTTGTATAGGCTTTTCTTTTTATCAAGCCATCACTTTCTAATTGCTTTAACTGAATACTTAAGGTACGTTCCGAAATCATGGGTGTTTCTTTTCTCAATTCATTGTATCGTTTTTTTTCGCCCATCAAATGTGAAAGGATGACACTTTTCCATTTTCCACCTATTAGTTCCATGGCCGCACTCGTAGGACAAGTAAAAATTTTGTTATTTAGTTTTATGAGTGGTTTCTTTTCAAAAATTTCTTCTTTAGTCATTTTATTATTTTTAATAGATTACAAAGGTAGTGACTAAACTTTAATATGCTACTAACTTTTTTTTAGTTTAATTTATATTTTTATTACTCTTATATTCAATAAGTTGAAATTTATTTTTATACTATCGTTTACCTCCGTTATTGCACAGTTATAATTCTTTAGATACTTTTGAACTATCAAAACGATAGTAAGTAAATAATTTGAAATATAAAAAATATGAAAGCAATAGTATTAGAACAATCAGGAGGAAGTGAAAACCTTAAAATACAAGAAATAAATAAACCTGTAGCTAAGGCAAATGAAGTTTTGGTCGCTGTAAAGGCAATAGGCATTAATCCGGTAGATTATAAAATGCGCAGCGCAGATGCGGGATTAATGAGCATGTATGGCGTTACAAAGAATGTGATTTTAGGTTGGGATATAGCTGGTGTGGTTGTGGAAGTAGGAAGTGAAGTCACAAAATTTGCAAAAGGCGATAAGGTTTTTGGGATGGTTAATTTCCCTGGAAACGGAAGTGCATATGCTGAATTTGTAGCTGCTCCAGCAAGTCAATTGGCAAAAATGCCTGATTCTGTTTCGTATGAAGAAGCAGCTGTTACCACTTTGGCAGCACTTACCGCTTTACAAGTATTGAAAACAAGAATTAAATCAGGAGATAGCGTGTTGATTCACGCAGGATCTGGAGGTGTTGGTCATTTTGCGATTCAAATAGCAAAATCTATGGGTGCTTATGTAATCACCACTTCTTCGGCAAAAAATAAAGCGTTTGTTTTGGGATTGGGTGCGGACGAGCACATTGATTACCGTAGCCAAAAATTTGAAGAGATACTATTGGATATTGATTTTGTATTAGATGGAATGGGTGGAGAAATTTTGATGAACTCGGTAAAAGTATTGAAAGCAGGAGGAGAAGTTTTGTCTTTGCCATCACCACCACCAGTACTTGCAGAAGCGCAATTATTAGCAGATCCTAAAAATGCAAAGGTGACTAGTTTATTAGTTGCTTCTAATGGAGAAGATATGGAAACACTGAGTGAATTTTTACAGAATGGAACGGTAAAACCTCACGTGTCTAAAGTATTTGGATTTGATGAAATGCCACAGGCTCACGATTATATTGCAAGTGGAAGAACGGTAGGAAAAATTGCAGTTAAATTAGAAGATTAAGTAATAGAATTAAAAGATTTAAAATGAAGAATTTAATAGTGAAATTTACCACTAAGCCCGAAGGAAGAGAAGTTTTTATGGAAGCATTATTGGAGAACAGAAAAGGAGCTCAAAATGAAGATGGTTTTGTAGGAATGAACTTATTTGAGGATACCAAAAATCCAAATATAATTTTTGCTTATGACAGCTGGAAAGACGATACAGCTTTAGAGCATCACAAACAATCTGTGCACGCCCTAAATATGTTGAAGGTGGCGGAAACGACTTTGGCTTGTCCTCCAGATGTATTGCTACTGAATGATACAAAGCCAGCTCCAGTTCCTGCAAAAACTCCCAATGCAGCGGATGAATTGTTTATTATTTTCTTCATTTTTAAAATAAAGGAAGGCTATAAACAAAGGTTAATAGATCGTTTTGAAATTCACATTGAAAATACGCGTAAAGAAAAAGGAAATTTATTGTTTGATTTATATACAGTAGATGGTCAGGACGATACTTTGGTGGTATACGAACATTGGAGAACAGAAGCAGATGTGTGGGACATACATATGAAACAACCCTATGCAGAGATTACTGGAGAGCTAATGAACGAAGGTGTGGTTGGTGATTTAGCACCTTATATGAGTTTTGTAAAAGAGATTTAAAACGAACAATTATGAAAACAATTAAATCAATCAAAATTGTATTCGTTTTTGCAATTTTACTTTTAAGTAGTTGTAAAGAAAGGACTCAAGAAAAGGAGTCAATAATTTCAGCTGATATTACAGAAGAAGAACATAATGATAAAAATAAGAACCAAAATAACACAAAAATGATTCAAGTAATAGGACAGTTTGAAGCTAAGCCAGAATATAGAGAAGAAGTAAAAAATGCGCTTATGAAAGTTGTAAAAGGCTCATTGAATGAACCAGGATGTATTGGAAATCGTTTATTTGAGGATAAACATAATCCCAATATGTTCTTTGGGTATGAGCAGTTTTCAGATGAAGAGGCAGTTGCTTTCCACCGAAACCAATCCTATGAGTTAGATCTAATTAAAATAGCGGAATATGCGCTTGTCACTCCACCAAAAGCTTATGTCAAAGAAAAATCAATTAACGGGCTTGTCTACAGAGAATCTAAAAGTGAAGCAAATTCCAAAGAACTAATTGTAATAGGGCTATTTGAAATGGAGCAAGAGCAAAGAGATAAAGTAGTTGCACAATACGAAAAACAGGTCCCTAACGTACGAAAGGAATTGGGATGTATATCCTTTAACGCTTATACAGTATTAGGGCAACCTACTCAATTTGCCGTAGTTGAAGAATGGAAAACAGAAGAAATAGCACGAAAATTTTCAACAATCGACAAGCTTTCTATTGAAACAGGGAAAGTTCTGGCCGAATCTTTAAGTCTTCCAATACCTGATTATCTACACGAGTTAAAAGAGGTGTTTATTAGTAAAAAAATGGCCCCAGCTGGGTAAATTAGTAAAATTGATTAAAAAATCATCTCTTTAATAATTCTGTTAAACAAATTAAATGTAAAAATGAAAAACTCAATCTTAGCCTTATTAAGTGTCGTTCTATTAGCGAGTTGCGCTACAAATAAAAATGAAACAGTGACACAATTAGTGAAATTCACAGTAAAAATGGACCATGTACAGGAGTTTAAAAAAGCAACTGTAAATAGTCTAAACCTTTCTTTGGAAGAAGAAGGTAATATTGCCATGAAGCTGTATACAGACGACAATAATCCTGCAATTATTTATGTCTATTCTCAATGGGAAAATAAAGAAGCTTACAAAATTCATGGAGACAAACCACACACTAAAGAATTGAGTAAAGTTGTGAAAAAGTCATTGGCAACTAAGCCTGAAATTATGGTTTTAGGAAATACCAAACCATTTCCTGTAGCTTCAAAAGAGTTAGCTTCAGAAGACAAAGAAGAAACCTTATTCTTTATTTTTAAAGTAAAAGATGGGTACCAAGATCGAGTAATAAAACAATTCGAAAAACACATTAAGAACACCCGTAAAGAAAAAGGCAATTTGTTTTTTAATTTGTATACCGTAGAAGGTGATAGTACAACTTTTGTGGTGTATGAAAACTGGAGAAATGCGGCTGCCATTTGGGATATTCACATGAACCAGCCTTATGCTAAAGAAACAGGCGCTTTGTTGAATGAAGCAATTGTAGGTGAAATGAATGATGGAATGAATTTCGTTTCGGAATTGAATGAGGAAGTATTAAATAGGACCTATACGGCAGAAAAACAATGGGAATTGGAAGGATTATCAATGCCAGAATCAATTTTTGCATCTCCTAATCACGATTGGTTATATGTATCTAATGTAAACCCAAAAGGAAACGGAGGTTATATAAGCAAAGTAAGTAAAGACGGAAAAGTAGTGGACGAAAAATGGATTGATGGACTTACCGGACCTACAGGATCGGACATGTATGAAGGGAAGTTGTATGTAGCGGATCAAAAACACGTAAGAATTATTGATATTGAAAAAGGAGAAGTAATCCAGAGTTATAAATCTGAAACTGCAGTTTCATTAAATGACGTAAGTATAGCTAAAGATGGGCAGGTTTTTATTTCTGATGTACCTGGAGGAAATATTTACATGATAAACAATGACAAATTGGAAGTGTGGTTAACTGCTCCTGAAATTCATCATCCAAATGGTGTTTTAGTTCAAGGAGAAGATTTAATTGTAGTGGATTATGGATCGGAAATGGATGCTAAATCTCCCACGTATATTCCAGGATCTGTTTACAGAATAAATAAGGCTAGTAAATTAGTAACCGAAATAACTACAGGACATCAGCTAGGTACTTTAGACGGATTAGTAGCTTACGAAAAAGGGTTTTTGGTGAGTGATCCAATGGCAAAAGAAGTGTATTACATTTCGGATTTTGAACGTACTTTATTGGCCTCATTTCCTTTTGGACCAGCTGATATAAATATAGAGAACGACAATTTGTACTTGCCTTATATTTTTGGGAATAAAATAGCTTCGTATAAAATAATAACAAAATAAAATAATAACAATGAAAAGAATAATAACACTAGCAGCCATTTTGGTAATGGCGCTACAAGGAGAATTGAAAGCACAAGAGGGACCAAGTATGAGACAGTTTCCTAAAGATTCTAAAACGGTTCAGCTTACCAAAGGAACTATAAGAGTTTTTGATTATGGAACTACCAAAGTGCATGCTTATGAAACAAAAGGACATTTTAATACCCATGCGTTTTTTGTAGAGAAAAATGGGAAAGGAGTATTAATAGAGACACCACCCATGAAAGATAATTATGAGGAATTCATCAATTATATAGCAAGTCTTGGTCATCAAGAAATTGATGCCATGGTTTCTTATCATCTGATAGGAGAGCATTTTTTTGATTCGGACAAACTAAAATTCAATAAAATTTACTCCAATGATAAATCCATAGCATATATGAATACTGCTGGTGGAGAATCTCTAGAAGGATTGAAAAAAGCGGCAGGAAAAGAATTTGACGACACCAAAATAACACCAAATGCAAACCTAGAAGATGGACCGGTTACCATTGCTGGAATGAAATTCATCATCAAGTCTACAGGAATAGGTTTTGATGTAGAAATGCCAGAAATTAATGCCGTTCATTTGCACATGTTAGGTCATGACAACCATACCTTGGTTTTTGATGCGGCATTTATTGATACGGTTATAGGTGAGTTGACCTACTATAGAGACAAAGGATACAAGACTTATTTCTCATCACATAGTGCTCCAGAAACCATTGGTGATGTCACTTTAAAAATTCGTTATTTAGACGACTTGAAAAAAGTATTGGCAGTATCAAAAGACAAAGAAGCGTTTTTATCTAAGATGAATGAAATGTATCCAAATTTTGGATGGGATTTTTATTTACAAGGCAGTGCTAATTTATTATTCCCTGCGATTATAAAGGAATAAAATTCGTGTCTATATAATAGTATCGCTAAATATTGTGTGAAGTCTCGTTATTGCTAAGTACTTAGCAACAACGAGATTTACGCTTTTTTATAAACTTTTAATAGACCGCTACTTAATAGTAAGTAGCGGTCTAAAATTAATTATTTAGGTCATAAGAAATATTAAAACCTAAATAGTTCATTTTTTGCTTTAATTTTCCTTTACTTGGTGTGTTCAAATTTGCTAGATTATACCAGCCTTCTAGGATTGTAAAAGGAGAATAATTTAACACTATTCCGTACGAAATAGAATTTTTAGTAAACTTATATCTCGACTTTAGCTCTAATCGCAGACTCGCTAAAAACTCATTACTTACTGAATCAACAAGAAAAGCTTTAAATAATTCAACATTAGAATTATTATCGTCAATCTCATAAATTGAAGTAAATCCAAATTCTCGGGTTTCATTCCACATTTTAAAAAAACTAACACCATAGTTAAAGTCTAAAGTTCTCTTATTTTCAAAGATACTAAACTGTTTTACAGCCATTATGCCAATACTTGAATATACTTGAATGTATACATTATTAGATGCATACAAATTTACATAATCTTCTTTGTATGGCCCAGTATTAAAAATTGAATTAGCAGGTGTTTTTATGTCATGTCCAATGTTTATTGGGAAAATACCAGTATTAAAGTTAAATTGAATCCCATTAGTTTTTCGAAACAGATTTGTATATGTAACTCCAAATTCCCCAGTTGGCAGCCTTTTTGATAAAACCTCAAAACCAATCTTATCATAAATTTGCAATTTATTAAAATAGATACCTGTAAGACTTACAGATAAAAACTGATTTTGGCTTGATTCTGTTTGGCTATAGCCTGCTACAGAACACAAAAAAACAAAGAAAAGAAAAACTGTGTTTTGCATATTAGAAAGTTAAAGTACTGGTATAATGGCTTAAAAACCAGATGAGAAAGTTACAATAATGAACATAATTAAAGTACTACCGAAATTAGTTAAAAAGGTTAACTTAATTGTTTTACTCATTACTAGAATTGTTTATAACGTTTGAGCATGTTTGCGTTGCTGTAAGGTACGAAACAGCTATGAAATTGCTTGTTGTTAGCGTGTCGTTTTTAACACAGCCAGTATTTTTTATTTTTAAAGTCTATTATTGTGGGGCCTCCACTGCAACCTCCAATTTCTTTAATTTTTCTATCGCTCAGACTGTTGCCAATAATCCATACTCCTGAATCATGCATCATAATTTCGCCTTCGTCTATAACTTCTCCCTTTTCAGTCAGGGTCAATTGACCATCACCTTCATAAACGACTTTAATTGATTCGCCTTTAATAATCACTGTAACCTTCTCGCCCATAGACTTCCCTTCCCATTCCGCAAATGCAATGTCAAACCTGTATTTCCCGTCTGGTAACATTTCTGTACTGTCCATATTCATAGCGGTCACTTTTTTCCAGATTATTAATGAGTCAGTTACAGGTTCATAATTGTAAATTACTTTTGTTAAACTGTCAATGTAAATCATTTGGTCAGACACAAATCTGTCGTCAAAGTTATGTCCAATATTTACTATGGCAAAGGTTCTTCCATTACGGTAGTCAACTCGCTTCATGTATGTTATTGGATATCCTTCAATATTGATTAAATTATTCTCGCTTTCATCCAAATACTGGCCAATATAATCATCAGCCCAATCAGCAACTTCTGGAATAACATTATCATTTTTATTAATCTTTATAGATATTTCACCCTCTTGTTTTGTGACCTGTTGTTGACATGAAACAAAAGCAAAATATATTGATACTATTAGCAAATATTTCATGTACTATATTTTCAATATTTTTATTTCTACTCTCCTATTAACAGCATGTAGTTCCTCTCTTTGTTCTTTAGAAATTTCTAAAATTTTCTTCTCAGAAATTAGTGGGTCTGATTCTCCATAGCCTACAATTTTCATTCTTTCTGAAGGGATATTAAATTGATATTCTAGTACACTTTTTACAGCCATAGCTCTGCGTTCTGATAACTTCATGTTTGATTCGGCATTTCCTCTAAAATCAGTATGAGCGCCTATTTCTACTACAATTGTTGGGTTAGCTATCAAAAAGTCTGCAATAACTTTTACGGAATCGATATGATCGTGCATAACACGAGGGCCTCCTGACAACGTGAAATAAATTTTTGGCGCTAAAATTATGTCATTTACTTCAAATTCTTGTGATTCAAAAGTTTTAAACGAATTTGTAGAGTCCTGACCAAAAGTGACAGTACAAATAAGTAAAATAAATATTGCTATTATTCTTTTCAAATTGTCGGTTGATGCACGCTAACGCTCGGCTATATTTCTGTTTGCATTACCATGCACAAAGTAACTTGATAACCGCCAAGGCATTGTTTAGGCTAAATTAATTATTTTAGACTATCTAAACCATGTTTTGGCGCTATTTTATTAATTACCACTGCTTTTAATTGGTAAATGCAAATTGAATATAGGTATCCTAAGCTCTTTTAGTTTCAAAACTTATTTTGAATTTAAGGAATACCCCAATTTAAAATTAACATTTAGTGAAGTCAATGGTGTTCCTTTGTCCCAACTTGTCGTATTATCAAATATTTCGAAAACATTGTACCAGCGAAAAAAGTACAAACTTTGCTTACCCTCCAAGCTTAATGAAAAATTGGATGGTAATTTAATGGTGATCTTTGATCCAATTGATGCCCCGAAATCTAACATGAAACGTTTTTGAAACAGCAGTTCTGCACCAAAGGTACCCGTCCACCAATTTTCGTAGCCGGTTCTAAAATTGCCTTCTCCGAACCAATTAATAGAAATTTTCTTTTTTTCTAATAGCAGTTTATCTCTACCAAAAGATAGAGAAATAATTTGTCTTCTGTTTATAATTCCGGGAGAGTCTAAAGATTTTCTTGACCAATAATTTCCGATATGCTGATACAAGTCAGCTGAAATATGGAATCCCTTTTCTTTTTCGAAATTGAAAGATGAGTATGTGATGCCAACATTAGGTTGTTTTAATGGAACTAAGTGAAACTTAAAACTTTCATAAAAGTAGTAGTTCGGGTAGTATAACTCTAAAGACTTAGTGCCCTTCTCTTGCGAGAAAGACACTAAGCTTATTATTGTAAATACAAGAATTAATAAACTTTTCATTAATTTTTTATTACTTTTTGTATACTTGAATTGTTACCTCTTTCTTTAATTAAGTAAATCCCATTGCTTAATTCTGAAAGGTTAATTGATTCAATTTTGGAATTAAAATTATAAGTTCTTAAAAGTTGACCCGTAAGATTGTATATTTCAATTGTTCTGTGATCTGAGGATGTAAACTCTATTTGAACAATATTTTGAGTTGGGTTTGGGAATATATTAAACTCATTTTTTGCTTCTTTAATACCAGCTCCTTCACAAGTTGATCCACTTCCTAAACCTACTGCGTACCATGCTTCTTCAGTTGCGATAGCTTGGGCAGAACATACACCGAATAATTCCTCTGCTGCCTCTATTGATCCTTCCATAGCATCTTCAAATTTCGATTTTCTTTGCATATTATTAACAAAATTATAATAAGTAATTTCCGCTGCGTCTGCATAACCTATACCACTTACTGAATAGGCGTCACCTAGATCGTTTGTGTCTGAACCGCCCTGTGATAATAGATAGAACCAAAAATTTTGAACCCCACTATTAACATGTACTCCTCCATTATCTAAACTCGTTGGAATGTTAACATCAAACCAAAAGGTACCGTTATATGTGTCAGGTTGACCAGGCTGTTCATTGTAAGTATTGGTAGTAGTATTAATGTCATAATGAATGCCATGAGTACTTGGATTTTGTAAATTTCTTTTTTCCCTATTTTGAAAATTACTTGCTCCAATAACCCAATTGTTTGAGTTTGTAACATACCTTCTTGTTAGGAAGCCAAATATATCTGCAAAAGATTCATCCAATGCCCCAGATTCTTTTTCGTATTTTAATTTGCCCTCTCTTTGGTCAATACCGTGCGTATATTCATGGGCTAAAATAGAAAGCTCACCTGTATACATTGTTTCTGCAGCGTCAAAATATCCTGCATATATTCTATCAATTCCTCCAGAATAATCAAACCATGCACCATTTTTTTCACCATTTTGAGTAGTTGGAGTCACCCATTCTTTATCGGCAAGAACTTTTACTTCATTGCCGAAGTTTTGATCTGGAATGCCAATTCTACTGTGAATAGTTTCAAAATAGTCCCAAGTTTGTGTTACGCACCAATGTGCAGTGGTCGATTCTTGGTGATTATTTCCCCAAGAAGTAGTAGCATTTGAAACTTCTGCTGTAGTATTGAAATTTCCTCCACTATAATTTTTTGTATGTACATTGGTTGTTCCATCATTTGATTTTAATATGTGATGATTTTGAAACCACCCAATATATCTAGTATCTATTGTTTGTGACCCGTGTCCAGTAATATTGGCTGATCCATTAGAACAAAGTAATTGCTCTTCGTTAAAGATTGTGCCAGTGTGTGCATCAACATATAAGATCTTATGAAAGTAAGGTGCTAATGAAAGTATATCAAATTTCCATGCTAATCTATAATCTAACGGGTTCATATTGTATTGTACAGTATGATTTTGATTTAAAGCAAACACTAACTCCCCTGTTGGGTAGTACGTAGCATTAGGGTCGTTTAAATCAGCTTGAAGTTCACTTTCATAGGCAGGGTTATCCCATGCAAAATTGGCTTCGTTATATTCAGTAAGGATTGTTTGCATTGCTTTTTCTTGAGAAATATTACCATCTTTGTAAATGGTTGATATTGTGAGGACACAACTTACCATTAGCGTATACAACAAAGCCATTTCTACAATGTTCAGTAAATTCAGCCCCTTCCACTGGAATTCCATTATAGGTTTGTTGGTAACGAGCATGTTGAAATTGAATCTGGTTATCCGTCCATTGTTTAGTTAAAAGAAAATCATCCCCAGTGTCTGGTAAAAAAACAGGTTTATAAGTTGTAAATATTTGACTGACTGGTACTGTGTTATTATTAAACCAGAACCAACCTGACGTCTTAAATTCAGATACTGTCGCTTGAAATAAAGAATCTAATACACTTGATTGTCCAATAGAAATGTTTGTCGTACCCATGAGTACGATACAAACAATTAATTTTAATAATTTTTTCATAATATTAATGTTTAAAATGTTAAGATACGTCTTTTTACATGAGAGTGGTAAGCTATTTTTTACTCCCGTTACAAACTTTAGTTCAGTTTTAAAGGTAATCATTTGTTTTTTTAACCAAAAAGTGGTTATCCGTTTTTCCTTATCAAATCTGCTTGCATTGCTTATAACGGTTTGAACAAACCCCGTTTTTAATGGGGTTTGTTTTTTGTTATAAGCTTCTTTTAACATGTTATTTGCTAAATTAGTTTATTTCACAACAAATGTGTAGGACACTTCATCTTCTTTATGGCCTAAAGGCGAGTCACTAACATTATTAAGAAGAATTTCACTGTTATTATCAAAAGTCCCGTCTTCTTTTGCATTAACTGAAAAATACAAACCTTCTAAATATTCAGTACATTTATCATTTTTTATATCAATTTTACTAATTGAGTTGTGTGAACTTGTATTATTAAATTCAGTTAATATATTATATATTCCAACCTCTTTCGGAATAAATCTAATGTTACATTTATAGTTATTATCAAGTTTTGTAAGTGAGCTATAAAAAATTCCATCTTGAATAGTTATAATTTTATTATTTGAATTTAAAATAGTAAAAGCATATTCAGCGTTTATTTGATCTCTAAATGACAAGCTTTCATCTGAAAGTTTCTTGATTCCAATCAATCCTTTTTCAAGCCAAAATTCAATTTGTTTATCTGTATCATAAAACTCATTTGAATGAGTATCTTTCAATAATTCCGTGATTTCAAATTGATATATTAATGTATCTCCAATTGTTAATGTATCATTTTTCGAGGTAATTTTTACAGGTATTTCAAAGTTATAAGTGTTATAGCATTTGGGCTTACAGCCGAGTGCAATAAACAATAAAATTAATGAAATAAAAAAAATTGGATATTCTTTCATATTACTAATATTAAAACCCATGTGAAGCAGCATAATCTGACATTTGTGACCACTGTAAGTTGTTATTCTCAGATAAAATTTTTGTGTAAAATTGGTATATGCTTTGAACATCTTGATCCATTGCGTTATATAAATGTGTAATTGTATAGGCGTTAACATTATCTATATATGGAGTGAAATTGTTATCTTCACCGTTATCTATCAAATCATACATGAACCCTTCTCTAAACCAATTGTTAGTTGTAGGGGTTTGTCTTTCGAGATAGTAAGTGTAACTATTATTATTCGAAGTGAAATTCGGAAAATCTCTATCAGAATAGATATCTCCAATCGTTTCAGCCCATGTCTCTGAAACTTCAATACGACCAGAACCTATGCTAGAACTTTGTCCATAACCTAGGTGAACAATTACATATCCTACATATGTTGCCCAGTAACCATTACCTACCTTAGCATAATGAATAGAGTGTGCAAATTCATGAAACAAAGTATTAGATACTCTATCACTAGCTAAAGCTGTAAATGATCTATTATAGTCATAAGTAATATCTGGAAGGTATTGTTGGACTATTTGTTTGATTGCCGCAGCTAACGGGTGTCCAGTAACTACTAGAAACGCAGAATAGAAATTACTAAACAATGAAGTGTTAGCCATTTTTTTTAGCATAGGAGCAGCAGCATCTGATGTGATTTTTGTTGTAAGCCAAAGATTCAAATTGTTGAGAGGTGCACCAATACCATCATTGGAGCAGTGTTCACGAAAAGAAGCCATTGAGTTAATTGTTTGAGCAGCCATCCAATGAGCTTTTTGCTCTGTTTCAACACCTGTAGTATTTTGAAAAGTAAAATCAATATTTTCTAAGTCTTGTCCATCAAACTCTCCAATATTTTTCCGTACTGTATTAAACATATTTTGAACATTCCAACCTCTAATACTCCTGATATTAACTTTATCATTTTCAAAAATAACGATAATGTCAGTGTTTTTTCTAAACCTTAAATTAATGTAGAATTCGCCATTGTTGTCAGTATAATCGCTATCCATATAAAACCAACGGCGTGCCCTAACTTTAACGTTTTTAACAGGTACAACAGTTGTAAGACCACCATTATGATTTACATAATTTTGCACTTTTATTTTTCCTTGGGGATTGTACTTTGGTGCAAGGCCTTCAAGAATCTCATCAGGTAGAAGATTACTTGTTAATTCAAGAGATTTGTATTCTAAGTTTTCAAAATTTACACCTTCATTCAAACTAGATTGACTCCCAGTAATGGCATTGTAAGGCAAAAATAACTGATCTAAGATTAGATAATTTATGCTAGAAGGAAACTGAAAATTTGGTTTTACAACAGCGTAAAAATATGTGTATTCGTTTTCGGGTAGAGAAGGGTCATGGTAATAATCGCCATATGAAGTAATTTCATAATCAAAAGGAGTGTCCCACAAATCAACCCCTAAGTCTTCTAGTTGCTTAATTTCTTCAATTGAACTTGGCTTAATCCTGACGTATAAATCAGTTGTTTGTAGTGCATAAGTTGTAGATTGAGATAACAAATTAAAGGCTGCTTGCATATTTAATAGTGAATATGGGTTTTGGAGTTGATTTCCTAAAGCAGTCATTGATTCAGCTACAACTGGTACTACACTTGTGGACTTAGAACTAACTATTGCAGCATCCTGCTTATTAATGTTTGAAGACTCAATTATTTCTTTTTTACATGAAATAAATCCAATTCCTAATGTGGCAAGGAATAATGTTCCATAAATTAACTTTTTCATTTTTTCAAGTTTAAAATGTTCAGTTACGTCTTTTTACATAAGAGTGGTAATCTTTTTTTACTCTCGTTACAAACTTTTGTTCAGTTTTAAAGATAATTATTTGTTTTTTAAACCAAAGGAGGTTGTCCGTTTTTCCTTATTAAACCTGCTCGCATTGCTTATAACGTTTGAGCATGTTTTCGTTGCTGTAAGGTACGAAACAGCTATGAAATATGCTTGTTGTTGTAGTGTCGTTTTTT
>NZ_QKSB01000040.1 GCF_003234935.1 Putridiphycobacter roseus
AAACATTAGAGAGACCGAGAAGTTTCGCTAGTATTAGCGGAAATCACTCGGCCGAACTTTTGTTTTGCGCAGGATGAGATCATTTATTTGTGCGGGTCTTGGGTTTTTGGTTCGTTTTGTGCCAAGACAAAATGAACGAAAGTTCAAAGAAAAACGATATAAAAATAGGCGTAGGATGTTAAAAAATAGTACATTGAAAAAAAAAGCTTATAACAATATGTATATTGCATAGCTGCCCTTCGGGCTAGCAACGACAACATACACAAACGTTAGCTACAATGTTTGCCAGAGTAAAAGGCCATAATCTTGAAATAATATCTAAAATGAAGTAGGAACTATGAGTGAAAAAGTATTAATATTTATTTGTCTTATGAGTAATTTTACAACTGCATTTAACCAAGACAATAATTCTAAAATAAAGAGTGTTTTAGAAAAGGTTTCAATATTTCTTGATGATTCAATAACTGATTGTTTCATTGCTCAAAAAATAGAATTTAATAAATTTGGTGACACAACCATGCTAATTAATTACCACAGTGACTATGGTAGAAAACCTAAAATTATAGTAAGAAAAAAGTACGGTAAGGATAATTCGCAGGAATTTAAAGAGGAAAGATATGCTTCCAATGGCTTTTTACTTTCTCAAGTAAAGTACACATATGATAAAAATGATTCTCTCGTTTTTTCCGAGACCATAAAGCAATCTAGTTCAAAGTCAGCTAAAAAAAATAGGCCTACCTTATTTGTAACAATAAATAGAATGAAAATAAAACGGGACGAAAAAGGAGTTAAAGTAAAGTCAGAACGATACCGTAAAATGCCTTCTGATAAAGCATCTATTTATAATACTGATTACTTTTATTATCCGAACGGGTCTCTTAAAAAGGAAATTACTGCTGAACATCATCTACAAACAGGTAAAAAAAATGATGTGAAGAAATTCTACTATTATAATTCAGAAGGTAAGCTAGGTGACTTTTATGTGCTTCGAAACGGCGATACAAGTCTAATATGCAACTATAATTCGTATGGCTCACTAATATATAGATTTGACAACTGTAATAAAGATGTATATCAATATAATGATAATAATAACTTATTGAAAAATACGCGTACAAGTTGTTATAGTGGGAACAACCATTCTAGAATGTATAGATATAACTATGTTAATTCTGATAGTTTTCGTGTTGAAACAAAGTACGAAGTCAAAGTTGTAAAGCTAAAAAATGGTGATTTTTATTCTCATATTGAAACTCAGCTAAAGTATGACAACAATGACCAATTGGTTGAAGAGATTTACAGGAAAAAAAATGATATGTTAGAAGATAGTATTTATCCAATAAAATGGGATATGTACCACCGTAAGCTAGTTGAATATAACAAAAGAGGAGAGGTAGTGAGAACAATAGACTCTCCAAATCGGAATCCTAGGGAAGTGCAAAGTTTTTTTGATTTAAATGGCACGCTTGTAGCAAGTAAATTGTATCAAAATAAGATTCTAATCCGAGATGAAAAGTACAATAACCAGGGTTTGTTGACAAATGTCACAACATTTGATAAGAGCAAGGGAGATACCATTAGCACAACAGTTATCGAGTATGACCTTTTAAAGGTACTAACATATCGGACTTACGTAAAAGATACACTTAGCAGAAGTATAACATATCACTATAATCAGTTTGACAAAATTATAAAAAAAATAGACGTTTCTTTCGACAAAAACAGTACTAATACTAGAAGTAGTATAACTGAGTATATTTACTCCTATTACTAAAAATAATAATAAGTAGCTAACAAAATTTAAATTTCATAGCTGTTTCGTACCTTACAGCAACGCAAATTTACACAAACGTTATAAGCAATTCCTTCCTTTGTGGAAAAAACAAATAATTACTTTAAGCTAAAGTTTAATTAGCTGAAAAAAATA
>NZ_QKSB01000041.1 GCF_003234935.1 Putridiphycobacter roseus
ATTAATAAAATAGCGCCAAAACATGGTTTAGATAGTCTAAAATAATTAATTTAGCCTAAACAATGCCTTGGCGGTTATCAAGTTACTTTGTGCAAGGTAATGCAAACAGAAATATAGCCGGCCGTTAGCAATAATAGAACACTTACTATGGGAATATTCGATTTTCTAAAGAAAAAGAATTCTGGAATTGAAGATTCAGAATTCAATTCAGAACAATTTCAACAACATTGTTATGCTTTAGCCGTGTGGAAACTTAAAGAAAGTAACAATTCAAATGATGCTATTAGAGAATTAAAAAAAATTGGATTAAATGAAGTGCAGGTTGAAATAATATTAAAAAAAGCTATGAATTTAATAGTAAAAGAGACAGAATCCAAACTTGAACATACGGAATTTGGTATTTCTGATAAATCTTTAGAAGAAATATTAAGTGGAAAAGCTAGTAAAGAACAAACAAAAAATATTTTAGATAAATTATTTTCATTTGCCACTTTCCAAAGCAAAAAAGGGAAATCACAAAATGCAATAGATCTTTTTAACAAATGTATCCTAATCGATCCCAGTTTTGTTGGTTCATATGTCAACTTAAGTGCTCTAAATCACGAAATGGATAATTATGAAGAATCGCTTAAAAATATTAATAAAGCAATTGAGTTAGATCCATTAAATAAAGTCTTATATGAAAACAAAGCAATCACTTGCGAAACTGTAAATAATTACAAAGAAGAAAAAAAGTGTTATGAAAAAATTGTCGAAATAGATAGTAATGATCTTGATGCTTTATTTGCTTTGTCTCAGTGCAAAGTCAGAGATGGTGAGTTTAAAGCTGCTCTTGACCTACTAAATCGAGTGATTGATTTAGCTCCTAATAAAGAAGAAATTCATGGGCCACATTTAAGTAAAATAGGAATTCTTGTTGAGTTAGGTTTTGAAAAAGAAGCTAAAGATTTATACTTGAAAATGACTAAACAATTTCCTGAAGATGTTTCTATTCATAGCGTAATTCCAAATATTCACTACTTTAAAGAAAACAAGACAACCGCTCTTAGTTTTTTCAATTCTAGATTTGAAGAAACTAAAGATATTCAATTTCTAAAATATAAAGCTGATTTTCTATTTCACAGAGACAAAGAAAATGCCATCAGATCTTATGATGAATATTTAAAGTTTAACCCAGAAGACACCAGTGCTTTGCAATGCAGACTTGCATTACAGGCAGATACTAACAAAACAACCGATACTAAATCTGAGAATGACAAAATACTAGAAATTGAACCAAACAATATATATGCCCTTAAAAATAGAGTAAATACGTTATATTCTGAGAAGAACTTTTCAGAAGCATTAATCGTCGCAGAGAAAATATACTTAATAGAAAAAAACAGATTGAATTCAACAGAAAGGATGAATTCAATTAATATGATTATTCAAATTTGTCAACAGTTTATGAATGAAAAGGACATATTGACGAAGTTTGACATGTTCCAGGAAGAGAACGAAAATGAAAAATATAATATTGGCTATCAAAAGGGCTTATTCTTTAAGTCTACAGGTAAATTTGAAGAAGCAATTAAAGTTTTTGATTCTCAAAATGAAGAACATGATTTTGCATGGAATTATTATCAAATTGCGATTATTAAAAATAAGCAAGGTAAAACCGTAGAATGTTTAGAGCACATGCAGAAAGCAATTAATTTAGATGTAAACATTAAACAGGATGCAAAACAGTATCACGAATTAGAAAATTTATTTAATAATCCGAATTTTATTAAACTAACAGAATAAAATACTATTGCTAACAAAATGTATATTGCATAGCTGCCCTTCGGGCTAGCAACGACAATATACACAAACGTTAGCGCTAATAGCAAGTTGGTAAATAACTAAAAATAATTAATAGTATAATAGAATGAGACAATTGAAATT
>NZ_QKSB01000042.1 GCF_003234935.1 Putridiphycobacter roseus
TAACGCCTGGCTATGTTTCTGTTTGCTTTACTTAGCACAAATGTAATTAGATAACCGCCAAGACATTGTTTAGCTAAACTAGGCATTATAATTATCCTACACAATGTTTTGGTGTCACTTTCAGAAGACTAAAACACTTGATTGTAAATGCAAATTGAATTTAGGTGTTGTTAACTACTGCTTTCTATATGATGTTTCTAATCAGCACATTGATTACGTTCTGGCACAGCCTTTCATTCAACTTTCTTTCATTTTAACAACTTTAGACAAACAGTTTGAGCTGATTGTTTTTTAAAGCATTTTCATTTTAGAATATATCTACCGCTAAAGGCAATTCCAAAATTATAGACTTCTTTAGGAATCAGGTTTGAATAGACCTCTGTGCCTAAAATCCATGTATTACTAATTTTATACTCGTAACCCAACGACAGAAATACACTAAATGCTAAATCTGGAAGACTCCATTGAGAACTAAGCACATCTCCATTTTGTTTCCATTTTCGAAAAGAGAACAATGAAATTTGAGGTCCAGAACTAATTGTTAGACCTGGAATTATTTTGCTAAATTTAAAAGTAGCAATTAGGGGAATTGAGACAAATGATAAATTTGTGGTATTAACATTTGTCGTCTCGATAATTTCAGTGCTAGACCAATTATAATAAACAGGCGAATTCTTCCAGCCATAGCCAGTTAATCTGATTCCTGATTGCAGATATATCCCCTTTTGGCCAATTTGCCTTCTGAGTTCAATACCAATATTATATGTTGATTTACATTCTGTTTTATTAACTTGGACGTATGAATAGTATTGAGACAGATTACTCAAAGCATATCCGAAATGACCGGCTAATGAGTACTGTTCACTTTGGCCATATGAAACAGAATTAAAGATGATGAAAAATAAAAAGATTTGTTTCATTAATAATTTTTTATGTATTTTTTTTGGTAAAAACATGGATTGTTATTTTTAGTTCTAGTCATGCAAAGCAACGTATCTAGTCGCGATTACATATATGCGCTCTTCAAAATATCAATTGTAATCTATTCAACATAAAAGGTTTTCGGAACGATATAATTATAAATAATACTTCCGCCCCCTGCTGGAAGTTTAGGTTTTAGATGAGTTTTATACAGATAGAGTAATAAATAATTATTAGTCTGCTGATGAATATCTAAGTCTTCTAAACTATAAAGACTATCTATCAAGGGTTTGAAATCCCGCTCGTACAGATCACAAGATTGACAAATACCTGTGCGCTCGTTACTGTCAAGATTTGGCGTATTGACTTGGAAAGTGAAATCACCCACAGAAAAGACAGTGTCCGGAAAATCAATAAAGTAAGCCGTATCCGGTGGAACCAAAACATTTTTATATACTGTTCCGTCAGTGTCTTTAAATTCAATATTACAAATTGGTTTGCCCACAAAGTCGTTAGAATAACCATATTCGTACTCAATTAAGTCAATGCCATTAACTTTTATATAGCTATTGGAAGGTAATTTTAGAGAACTATAAAAATAAATTGGGTGAGAAAAAAGTACTAATACTCTTGTAGAGTTAGACTCCTGCTGGTAATTTACTTCAATATATGTTCTAAATTGATCTTGAAAATCGGCGGTATATTCTTTTACATTATTTTTTTCGCATGAAGCCAAAAGTAAAATTATACAGAATATTAATGTGAAATACTTCATATAGTTATAACGTTATAATCGTTTAAAGGTTGAGTGTTAGTTCTAGTATTAATTTATACCAGCTTGTAGTTAAC
>NZ_QKSB01000043.1 GCF_003234935.1 Putridiphycobacter roseus
TTTTTTAATGGAATAGAGGATGTTTTTAGTTATTCCAATTCTAGTATCATTTCTTAAAATATGGGTCATAAATTATAAATGAAATATGAATTTATTTAATTCAGATCATTCCTTCTTAATGTTTGCCAACGTTTGTGTAAAATTTCGTTGTTGCTAAGGTACTTAGCAATTATGAATTTTACATTTTGTTAGCGTTAGTTGTTTGCAAATTTGATTAGTTCAGTTACATCTCCTTGATCAGCTTTTCTTAAAGCAACAATGTATTTTTTTCTCGTATCGTCCGCTTTAACCATATTTGATTGATTCCAAGAAAATATTTCTAATTTAAAAATGTACTCCATAACAATGTCAGCAATCATTCTTGAGTGTCGTCCGTTTCCATTGGGAAAACAATGAATCGCAACGATTCTGTGTTTAAATCTTATGGAAATCTCTTCTGGTGGAAAAGTCTTATTGTTTATCCAATATTTTGTATCATCTAAGAGGGTCTTTAGTTCGATTCCAATCTGTGTCCATTCAATTCCAATATTCTTGTTAGATTTTCTAAATTGGCCCGCCCATTTCCATACATCACTATACATTTTTTTGTGTAAGTCTTTTACGAATTTTTCCGTCAATATTTTTTCGGGCTTTAAATTTGCGTGAATAGTCCATTCAACAGCTTTTTCAATATTTAGTTGCTCAAATTCATCTAATTCTCCTTGTGTAGTAATTGACTTTATCTTGAGACCTTCCTTTTCTTCCTCATCTAAAGGTGTTTGTCCATCTTTATAATGTAAATCTAATCCCATAATGATTTTTTCATCTCTCTTTTTATTTCACTAGCTAACTCTTCTATTGTTTTATTAATTTTTTCATCTCCAATTCCTTGGTCCTCTAATTTCATGTTTTGATTGGTCCTTAAAACAATTTTTCGGGCTAGTTTTTCGGCTTTAATATTTACAAGATTTTCAACGGTTCCATCTTTTGGGACAAAACCATATACAAACTGCATGTCCAGTGCCTTGCCAATATTTCTTAATTTATTGATAGATATTTGGCCTGTAGCTTCACGCTCTTCTACTTTTTGTATTGCTCCTTTTGTCATATTAAGCTTGGCCCCTAATTGGTCCATTGTCATATTAAATGTAGTTCTAATAGTATTTACCCATCCTCTTTGTGGGACATGGACTGTTGCCGCATTTTTGAATTCAGCTAGTTTTTGGTCTAGCTGTTCTATAAGAAGTTTTTTTTTATTTCTCATTTTTTGAATTATTTATACATATAAGTATACATACAACATCAAATATATACAAATATGTATAATAAACAAAAATAAATATACATATATGTATTCTTATTAGTGATAATTCATACATATACGTATGAATTTAAAATTGCACAAAATTTCTGACTTGTAATTAACGCTAACGGCCGGCTATATTTCTGTTTGCATTACCTTGCACAAAGTAACTTGATAACCGCCAAGGCATTGTTTAGGCTAAATTAATTATTTTAGACTATCTAAACCATGTTTTGGCGCTATTTTATTAAT
>NZ_QKSB01000044.1 GCF_003234935.1 Putridiphycobacter roseus
TAAAAATCGCCAATCTCCTGAGTGATGGGAGAAAATCCCCGCGTAAAATCGCAATTAAAAAAATGTTCTTGGTAACGAATATTCCTGCAAGTTAAGCAGCTTTTTTCAGAGAATGCCAAGGTTAGGGTTACTGTGGGGTGGTATTTTTTTACTGTGGTTACTCCTATTCAACAAATCGCCAATTGCATGTAACGTTTGTGTAAAATTGCGTTGCTGTTAAGGTACTTAACAGTAATGAATTTTACATGTTGTTGTAGGTTGTTTATTTATTTTCCATTGGTAACTTATCAATTTTATTATCTAAGTACAGCTTAATTTCGGCATCAACGCGCCCTTTACATAGCACATTTATTCCTTTCTCATACTTTAAGTATTTCAATACTTTCGCAAATGAATATATGTTATTAAATGTATCAGAAATAAATTCTTCACTACCCACAGCGTAGATAATATAACAGTTGCCACCTCCCAAGTAATAGTAATTAATCGATTTCAAATCATGTAAATAGATTTCTTCTTTGTACTGCTGTATGAAAGTGTCATAGAACAGTGTTAATCGATTATCATCAAGTTTATAGCCGTTAAAACTTGATTTCTTAGTGAAAATTAGAATCAACAAAATTCCTAGCGCAAATAATGATAGGCTTACCCAAATATTAAAATATAATCCAAGTAGCAAAATGAATAGAGCAATAAAAAGTTGTTCTCTTTTATTTTTTCGATATTCGAGCAGAATGTCTTTATCTAAAGTATCACTTATCATATTTTACAGCAATTTTCAGTATTCGCCAAACTTCAATTGAGGCAGTTGAATTTAAAATTATTTGTTCAGGCAACAAGTGATTTGCATGAATAATTGCAATTTTATTTCTAATTATTTCTCTTTTCTTAAGACAGTACTAATCTCTAGCTTAATCCTATCAGCTTGATATCTCGTTGCATTTTACTCATCTATGGCATCTTATTGAAAATAGAATCAATAGGACCTTCGTATGGTCTTGAATCATGCTTAATCATTGACCAGATAAATAATGCGACAAGACCTGTACTCAACCAAATAATGGTTTTATTTCGTTTACTTAGCTTATTTACTTTTATATAATTCAATATTTTAATTGAAAAAAGAACTAAGACTGCCCAAATAATAAAAACTTTAATAAAGTCAATTGCGTCTAAAGCAAAATCAAGAGCATATTGTCCTTCAGCGCGAACAAGTCGTGGCATTAAAATTAATATGAAAACTAAACATTTTTTCATTTATGCAGTTCTTATTTTCAGAATATCCTTCTTTCGCGTTGGCAGCAATTACCTACAACGTTTGTGTATGTTGTCGTTGCTAGCCCGAAGGGCAGCTATGCAATATACATATTGTTACATGCTGTTTTATTTTACAATGTACTATTTTTTAACATTCTACATATATTTTTATATCGTTTTTCTTTCAACTTTCGTTCATTTTGTCTTAGCACAAAACGAACCAAAAACCCAAGACCCGCACAAATAAATGATTTCATCCTGTGCAAAACAAA
>NZ_QKSB01000045.1 GCF_003234935.1 Putridiphycobacter roseus
AGACATGGAGCAGGAAAAAATTTCATGACATCAATATTATTTTAGCAATATTTACTATTTTGTCATAAATTTAAAAGTATTTACAGTTATAGAATGAGACCTTTGCAAAATTCCCCAAAATCCCCTAAATTCCCACCAAGACATTTAGGAGATTTCTCATGAGCACCTTCTTCCAGCAAACCGCCCAAGCCATGATTGCCAAACACATCGACCGTTTCCCGCTATTGAAGTTGGACCAGGTGATTGATTGGCAGCCGATCGAACAATACCTGAACCGTCAAAAAACCCGTTACCTTAGAGACCACCGCGGCCGTCCCGCCTATCCCCTGTTGTCCATGTTCAAAGCCGTCCTGCTCGGACAATGGCACAGCCTCTCCGATCCCGAACTCGAACACAGCCTCATCACCCGCATCGATTTCAACCTGTTTTGCCGTTTTGACGAACTGAGCATCCCCGATTACAGCACCTTATGCCGCTACCGCAATTGGCTGGCGCAAGACGACACCCTGTCCGAACTGTTGGAACTGATTAACTGCCAACTGACCGAAAAAGGCTTAAAAGTAGAGAAAGCATCCGCCGCCGTCATTGACGCCACCATTATTCAGACCGCCGGCAGCAAACAGCGTCAGGCCATAGAAGTTGACGAAGAAGGACAAGTCAGCGGCCAAACCACACCGAGTAAGGACAGCGATGCCCGTTGGATCAAGAAAAACGGCCTCTACAAACTCGGTTACAAACAACATACCCGTACCGATGCAGAAGGCTATATCGAGAAACTGCACATTACCCCCGCCAATGCCCATGAGTGCAAACACCTGTCGCCTTTGTTGGAAGGGCTGCCCAAAGGTACGACCGTCTATGCCGACAAAGGCTACGACAGTGCGGAAAACCGGCAACATCTGGAAGAACATCAGTTGCAGGACGGCATTATGCGCAAAGCCTGCCGCAACCGTCCGCTGACGGAAGTGCAAACCAAACGCAACCGATATTTGTCGAAGACCCGTTATGTGGTCGAACAAAGCTTCGGTACGCTGCACCGTAAATTCCGCTATGCGCGGGCGGCCTATTTCGGACTGATTAAAGTGAGTGCGCAAAGCCATCTGAAGGCGATGTGTTTGAACCTGTTGAAAGCCGCCAACAGGCTAAGTGCGCCCGCTGCCGCCTAAAAGGCAGCCCGGATGCCTGATTATCGGGTATCCGGGCAGGATTAAGGGGGTATTTGGGTAGAATTAGGAGGTGTTATGGGGCGAAAACAGCCGAAAACCTGTGTTTGGGTTTCGGCTGTCGGGAGGGAAAGGAATTTTGCAAAGGTCTCAAATAGTACGGAACCGATTCACTTGGTGCTTCAGCACCTTAGAGAATCGTTCTCTTTGAGCTAAGGCGAGGCAACGCCGTACTGGTTTTTGTTAATCCACTATAATGTTTGGATTTTTGCCATACTCTACCACACGTTGCAACT
>NZ_QKSB01000046.1 GCF_003234935.1 Putridiphycobacter roseus
CAAATATGCCATCTGTTGCTGGATCGATTGTTCCGTTGGCTGCATTGGTAAATGTGTTGACTGCCGTTAATGGCATGTTGTCAAAATTGTCATCCAAACCATCTGCGTCTGCATCTGTTCCTGCTGGGGCTAATTCCGCTCCATCAATTACACCGTTACCATTGGTATCGTGTCCTTCTAATAAATCAGATTCGCCATCATCATCTGAATCTAAATCTAAATAATCTGGGTTATCTGCCGCACCATCTGTATTTACTGGATCGATTGCTGTTCCACTGTTGTCAGTATCGTAAGCATCATCTAGTCCATCACCATCTGTATCTAATCCCGTTGGGGCCATATAACCTGCAGTAGTTTGTGCTTCCACATTATCTGGAATACCGTCGTCATCTGCATCTATGTCTAAATAGTTTGGTCCACCTGTTCCATCAGTATTTGGTAAAGTAAGTGGGGTTCCTGCATCATCAGTATCTACAATATCACTCATGCCATCACCATCTGTATCAGTAATTACACCTGTTCCAATTTGTCCATCTCCGTCTGCATCTGTTCCACCTGCTTCAATTGCATCTACTATTCCGTCGTTATCTGAATCGATATCTAAGGCATCACGGATACCATCTAAATCTGTATCTGGATTAGTTAATGCGGTTCCACCATTGTCGGTATCTACGATATCTGATAAACCATCACCGTCTGTATCCGTAATTGGTCCTGTTCCGATTTGACCGTCACCATCTGGATCTGTGCCGCCGTTTTCTATCACATCTGCAATACCATCATTGTCTGAATCTACATCTAAATAATCTGGTAAACTATCTCCGTCTGAATTTGGTGTACCTAATGCAGTTCCGCCATTGTCTGGATCTACTAAATCTGAAATACCGTCTCCATCTGTATCGGTAATTAGACCTGTTCCGATTACACCATCTCCATCTGGATCTGTTCCACCATTTTCTATTACATCTGGGGTTCCATCATTATCACTGTCTAAATCTTGTGCATTTGGAATACCATCTCCATCACTGTCCATGTTTGTTAATGGGGTTCCACCATTATCTGGATCTACTAAATCCGGTTGTCCATCATTATCGGTATCGGTTAAATCATCTAAAATACCGTCTCCATCTAAATCCGTTCCACCTGCTTCTACTAAATCTGGAACACCATCATTATCTGAATCTAAGTCTTGTGAATCTGGAATACCATCTCCATCTGAATCTCCTGTTCCTTCGTCCACATCTGGAATACCATCATTGTCATCATCTGGATCGATATCATTTGCAATACCATCTCCATCTGTATCGTTTTCTCTAAAATCTAAATCTCCGATTAATGGGTTATCTGCATCTGCAAATATGCCATCTGTTGCTGGATCGATTGTTCCGTTGGCTGCATTGGTAAATGTGTTGACTGCCGTTAATGGCATG
>NZ_QKSB01000047.1 GCF_003234935.1 Putridiphycobacter roseus
TGTCTAGTCCTAAATAATCGATACAGATTATTAAAGGATTAAATTTATTAATTAAAGCTGAACAATGATATCATTGTTCAGCTTTTTTGATTTATACGTTTTTCTTTTCAACTTAGATTGTTTGTGCATTTGATTTGGTGTTAGCATTTGGTTTGATAAATGTGGTCTGACTGTATTGTAAATATTGATGGCATCTTTAACTAATTTTTTTTTCGTTGACAAGTCATTGTTGTAAGCTGCAATTGAAAATTCTTGTTTTAAAACTCCATTTACGCGTTCAGCGATAGCGTTTTCGTATGGGTCATATTTTTCAGTCATACTTGTACTTACAAATTTGTTTTTCAATATCTTTTGATATTCATTCGAGCAGTATTGTAATCCTCTATCTGAATGGTGTATCAACGGTCTGTCTCTATAGTTTCTATTTTTAAAAGCCATTTCAAGAGCCCTTATCGAACCTTCCATTTCTAAGCTTGCTGAAACATCATATCCCATTATTCTTTTCGAATAAGCATCTGTAACAAGCGCAAGATAAGAAGGGTTTTTTCTATTCCCAGTATAAGTTATGTCGCTTACCCACACTTGTTCTGGATGCTCAAATTCAAGATTACTTACAATGTTTTTATGCTTTCTGAACCTATGATGTGAATCGGTTGTTATATGGTAGCTCTTTTTAGGTGTTATCAGCATATTATTCACTTTTAATATTTTAAATAATTTATCTCTCCCAACATTGATTTTACCCAGTTCAAATCTGAGCATATGATATAGCTTTCTTGTGCCTAGTCTAGGCATTAAATTCCTTATTGAGTATACTAAATCAATAACCTGCAGGGCTATTAATTGTTTGTGTTTCTTAGATTTTATAGATCTGTAATATACCTGTCTATTCACCCCGAGTAGTTCACAGGAAGAGATTATTGTCTCTTTTTGTTCTTCTTTGAAGCATTTGATAACTCGGGTTTGTAATTTTTTCTGATTTGAATATCATATTCCTTTTCAGCCATATCCACTAGCATATCAAAGATGATAACCTTCTTGTCTGCACGATCAGCCAGATGTTCAGCTCTAGCTTTCTGCTTTTCCAGGAGCTTGACCTTAGCTTCTAGTTCAAGTATTTTCTGTTCAGGTGTTTTAGCCACAGTTAATTTAGATAAATTATTCCAATCAAAGTTACCATATTTTCTTAACCATTGCGTGATGGTAGATCGAGCTTGGATACCATATTTGTGGCATGCTTCTAATCTTTCTAGTTGACCGGATTCAATTTCTTGAACTACTTGAAGTTTAAAAGAAAGCGAATAGTCTTTTTGGGAACGTTTCACATACCCCATGTTTTCTGATGTTTTCATTACACTACTGTTTTAGTGTATCGCTATTTCAGGACGTGACA
>NZ_QKSB01000049.1 GCF_003234935.1 Putridiphycobacter roseus
CTTGGGAATTGTCTACCGAAAATTTTGGGTTACTGTGTTTTTCTACCTCCTTTACCAACTTCCGCTTGCACCTAACGCCTGACTAAATTTCTGTTTGCATTACTGCGTACAATGTAAATAGATAACCGCCAAAGCATTGTTTAGCTAAACTAATCATTTTTATTATTCTAAACCTTGTTTTGGTGTCACTTTCAGGTATGTAAATCACTTGATTGTAAATGCAAATTGAATTTAGTTATTGTTGGCTTACGTTTTCTTTTAATAATATTTGATTACCAATCTTCGTTAACAATGAATTCTATCTGTTGTTGTTGTGAAACCTTTTATTTATGGTTTTAGATATTTAGTTCTTGCGGTTTTTTTAAAGTCTACAAATCTTGAACGCCCTCTCGTTTTACGCTCCAGTACTTTTCCTTCTTCAGAGTATACTGTAATCTCATAAACAGGACTGAATCCTATATTATAGCTAGTGGAATAAAAATAGTCAATTGAGTCGATTGTTACATAATAATTTTCTTTTATCATCCTAGTGCCAACTTCTACTATTGGAATGGGAGCATTACCTCCCATAATAATTTCAGTAAAACTTGTAGTCCAAATTGTATCTTCTTGACAACCAAAGTAATTTGCAATACTAGCTATTTGACCAGAATAATAATACATGACAATCGAGTCTTTTTCAGCAAGATTATAAATCAATACGGACTCTTGACCATTTGAGAACTTTCGAAACACTCTATAAGAACTGGTATCTTCATAGCAATCAAACTCTATCCATCTAGCTTGCTGGTTCAAAAGACTATCTTCTGCGGTCATTTGTCCAAACGATATATGGCATAATAAAAATAGAATTGTAAATGAGGTAAATAATTTCATATGCTATCTTTAATTTAGATGTAACAACTTTGTTTTAGTAACTATACATACAACACAAACTCTTTATGGTTCATAAACACCCTAGAAAAATTTCTTCCCGAGTTGTGGGTTGTTTTCTGCACGAGTACCGCTAAAAATGTTTTCCCCTTGAGTGAAATTGTGTCCGAGTTTTGGGTTATTTTCCGTACAAAATACCGCAGTAATCACAATCGGAAACTCTGGTGAATTGTGGGTTAATTTTTACTGTGGTTCACTTTGCAAAATAATGTTTACTATGGAAGCCAACGTTTGTGTATGTTGTCGTTGCTAGCCCGAAGGGCAGCTATGCAATATACATATTGTTATAAGCTTTTTTTTCAATGTACTATTTTTTAACATCCTACGCCTATTTTTATATCGTTTTTCTTTGAACTTTCGTTCATTTTG
>NZ_QKSB01000005.1:0-247117 GCF_003234935.1 Putridiphycobacter roseus
CACGTAATTATAAACTTTAAACCCCATCTGTCTTTGACAGGTGGGGTTTTTGTTTGGGGTTGGTTGAATTTTGTGGTTATGCTATTTGAAAATACAATCACTTACAGACGTAAGCTCATGAATTTTACAATGTACGCATACCTTACGCTACAAACCTAAAAGCAGTTTTTACACTTAATAAACTCTAAAACCGCTATCACGTTGTGAAGGCGGTTTTTTGTTTGGGGTTGGTTGAATTTTGTGGTAATGCTATTGTAAAATACAATCACTTACAGACGTAAGCGCATGAATTTTACAATGTACGCATGCCTTACGCTACAAACCTAAAATCAGTTTTTACACTTAATAAACTTTAAAACCGCTTTCACGTTGTGAAGGCGGTTTTTTGTTTGGAGTTGGTTGAATTTTATGGTAATGCTAGTGTAAAATGCAATCACTTACAGACGTAAAATCAGCTTTTAACAACTTTCTGGTTGTAAACTTTACCTTTTGAAACTATGGAAACTATATAAATCCCTGTAACCAATTCATTTGTATAAATTGATTGTTCTGCACCCGAAGATTCTAACACTATTTGACCCGAAAGGTTATAAATACATAGTTGATCGAACGGTTCACTAACTTTTAAAATATCAGCTTGAAAAGTGATTTCAAAATGGTCTATTATGGTTTCAACCGTTGAAAGAAATTGTGTTGAAATGCATGGTGTTACAGACTCACAGCCTACTGAATCTTTAACAAATGTGTAATAGCTACCTGAACATAGACTGTTTGGTTCAAAAACGTCAAAATAATTATAACAGTTAAAAACATAGTTATCTACAATGCTAAAAGGCGCAATACCACCGGTTATTGCAATAGGTATTACTTCTCCATCACAATTAAGATTATTCGTATTTGGCTTCGTCACCATTAATTCAGCTTCAAACGCTTCATATTCTGTTATTACAATAGTAGTGTCATAGGTTTGCCCTGTGGTATCTTCAAAATGAAAATTATAAGAGCCTGCACATAATCCTGTTATACCTTGTCCTCCACTACCTGAACCAGAAGAAAAAGTAGTAGTTCCGTAAAAATGTGTATAGGTAATAGGATTTAAACTCGCGGTTGAAAATAAAAAGAATATGCTCCCTTCACAAGAATTGATACCACAGGTATTATTATGTTCCTTAAGGGTAATACCAAATTGTCCAAAAGAAATAAATTGAAAAGCGCACATTGCTAAAAAGAGTATATAATTTTTCATAGTTGCATATTTATTATCTTCAACAATATGCTGATAATCTGTGTATATCGAAAAAATACAATGTGATTGGTATAAACCGTTGATTTAAATGCAAAAAAAAATTATTCTCAATAATATTAGAAAATCTTTAACTTTGAACAGCGCTAATTCTAATAATTCTCAATGCAAAACATCATATTTAAGCTAATTCCAACTTCAGAAATACTTTCTGTCCTTCCCCTTTTAATGCAGCTCAACCAAAAGGAAACAAAGGAAACTTTAAGCGAGCGATTACTTGAAATGACAACCCAAAATTACGAATGTGTCGGCATATATGATGGTGCAAAATTAATTGGTATTGCGGGCTTATGGTTTCAAACCAGACATTACAGTGGCAGGAGTATCGAGCCCGACCATGTTATTATTTTGGATGAGTATCGAAATAAAGGGCTTGGTAAGCGTTTATTTGAATGGATAGACAATTACGCCAAAAGTAAAAACTGTACCGCTGTGGAGCTTAATAGCTATGTTGGCAATACTGCATCACACAAGTTTTACTACAATGAAGGCTTTAAAATTATGGGCTTTCACTTTGTCAAACAATTTTAGTCGGAGATCATTTCTCTGAAAATATTCTCGATAATTTTTTATTTAAAACTTTCGTTTTCAAAAAATATACTTGAACGGCCAACCTTTTTTATGGTTTATTAAATAATAATTTAATCCTTAACAAATTTAATAGTATAGTATTTGTCATCCGTAGAATTTATCTTCAAAATATATAAACCTAGAGGTAAATCTGCAATTGAATTATTTTCACTGTTAGTATAAAAAACTTGTTTTCCGTTTAGATCATACACCGTCAAATTAGCATAATCAATAGAAACATGTAATCCTCCATTTTTAACAAATACTTGTATTTCTTTATCCTTTGACTCCTCAATGGATAACGTACCTATTGAAATACAATCGGAATACGCCCTTGTACAACCAAAATCATTTAATATTCTTGCGTAATAATTTCCGGCACAAAAACCAGTACTTGAATTACCGATAATAGATACTGATACCTCAGTTGAGTCATCACAATTATACCAATTAGCAAGCGTACTATTTATACTAAATTGATCGATAATTAGACAATATATTTTTCCATCACAAGCAGTAGGTGAAGAAGTTGTTTGCGTAACTGATAAATTAATTTGTATTGGAAGCCATGGTTCAACAGTAATGGTATCCACAGAGGTACAATTAGTAGCATCCACAATTTCAACAATATAATCTCCTCCACATAAATTATCAACTTCAAAACTATTACTGGTTCCTACCTGATTCATTAAAACACCGTCAACTGTTGCAGTAAAGGGACCTACTCCATTTACTGTAATGGTAATTTTTCCATCACATTGCGAACCGCAAGAAGGAGTTACAGTAGTGTAGGTAAAACTACATTGAGCGTACAAAATGAACTTGAAAAATAATAAAGTAAAAAGTAAACTAGTCTTCATAAATAAATTTTATCCGAAAATAAGAAAAATTTATGAAATCTTATACGCTAAATTACTATTTATTAAACCTTTCGTTATAGTTTAAAAATGTATTCCACCAAAACACTAGAACGGACAACTTCATCTTACGAATAGGAAAGTAAGCATTGTTATGCATTGGTTCAAAGTCGATATGATCGATCAGATCAAGTGGAATCGAAAATGGCTTATGCCAGTCATTGTCAAAATTTTGAGAATTCCCCCTTTAAAAAACCTATCCAAAAAAAAACGCTTTAACCAAAGTTAAAGCGTCTTATATTTAATAAAATAAAAGTAAATTAAGCCTCTGTAGTTGGTCCACCAAAATTCATTGGTATGCCACCATTTTGAGGGGTATTTTCTTTGATTGTTCCGTGAATTGCTTCAAATTTTCCTACGTTTTCAGCCAAAGCTTTCACTAATTTTTTAGCATTATCCGGTGTCAAAATAATTCTTGACTTAACTTTACCTTTAGGAATCCCGGGCATTAATTGAATAAAATCAATGATAAATTCGCTATGCGAATGTGTGATAATTGATAAATTTGAATACTGACCATCTGCAATTTCTTCTGGTAATTCAATGTTCAATTGATTTTCTTTTTGATCACTCATAATTTTTAAAATAAAAAAAAAGCGTCTCAGTTAAACCGAGACGCTTTAAATAAATATTAATCTATTTCTTCAATCTCCTCAATTACTTGAATGGACTCGTTACTACCAACGGTCATGTTTTGAAACTCTCTAAAGCCTGTTCCTGCTGGTATTTTATGACCAACAATTACATTTTCTTTTAAGCCTAACAAGTAATCTTGTTTTCCGTTCAATGCCGCTTCGTTTAACACTTTCGTAGTTTCCTGGAAAGATGCTGCAGAAATAAATGATCTAGTTTGTAAAGATGCTTTTGTAATACCTTGAAGCATTGGCTTCGCAGTTGCTGGTACTGCTTCATAAGCTTCTACCAACGTTTTATCTTTACGTTTTAACATTGAGTTTTCATCTCTTAAACGACGCGCAGTAATAATTTCACCTGCTTTTACATTATCAGAATCCCCTTTATCTGTTACAACCATTTTACCATAAAGCATGTTGTTTTCTTCAAAGAAATCAGCTTTATGAATAGATTGACCTTGTAAGAATTTAGTATCTCCTGGATCACCAATTTCAACTTTCAACATCATTTGACGTACGATTACCTCAAAGTGTTTATCGTTAATTTTCACCCCTTGTAATCGGTATACTTCTTGAACTTCGTTCACCAAGTATTCTTGTACAGCGGTTGGTCCATTGATATTTAAAATATCTTTAGGTGTAATTGCACCATCTGATAAAGTTTGACCAGCTTTCACATAATCATTCTCTTGTACCAAAATGTGTTTAGACAATGGCGCTAAATATTTACGTTTATCCCCTGTTCTAGATTCCACAATAATCTCTCGGTTACCTCTCTTGATTTTACCGTAAGATACGATACCATCAATTTCAGTAACTGTTGCTGGATTAGAAGGGTTTCTTGCCTCGAATAACTCCGTTACTCTTGGTAGACCCCCTGTAATATCACCCGATTTACCAGAAACTCTAGGAATTTTCACTAAAATCTCACCTGGTTCAGCTTTTGCATTATCACTAGTGATAATGTGTGCATTTACAGGTAAACTGAATGCTTTAATCGTTTCTTTCGTTTTCGGATCAACAATCTTAATCGTAGGAATAATTTTCTTATTTCTAGTTTCAATGATTACTTTTTCCGTAAATCCTGTTTGCTCATCAATCTCTTCTCTATAAGTTTCGCCTTCGTTCACATTTTCGAACTCCACTAAACCTTGTACATCAGATACGATTACCGCATTATATGGATCCCATGTACAAATTACATCTCCTTTTTTCACTTTACGTTTTCCTTTCATTTCGAAAGTAGAACCATAAGGAATAATGTGTGTAGAAAGAACAGAGTTACTTTCTTCATCTATAACTTTTACTTCTCCAGAACGACCAATTACAATTTCCACTGTACTTCCTTCACTATCGGTTTTAGTAATGGTTTTAATATCTTCCATTTCTAATTTACCAGTAAACTTAGCCTTGATAGAAGAATCATCCGCAATATTAGAGGCTGTACCCCCAACGTGGAATGTTCTTAATGTTAACTGTGTACCTGGTTCACCAATAGATTGTGCTGCAATTACACCAACTGCATCACCTTTAACAGCAATTTGACTAGTTGACAAGTTTCGTCCGTAACATTTCACACAAGCGCCTCTTTTCAATTCGCAAGTCAATACTGAACGTACTTCTACTTCATCAATATCAGAATCTTGAATTAAACGTGCATACTTTTCCGTAATTTCTTTACCACCTTCAATAATTAATTCTCTAGTATCAGGATGTTTAATGTCCATTACTGCAACACGACCTAAAATACGATCATATAAAGATTCAACGATATCATCATTTTTCTTTAACGGCGTAACTACAATACCTCTTAAAGTACCACAGTCTTCTTCATTAATTACTACATCTTGTGCTACATCTACCAAACGACGCGTTAAATAACCCGCATCCGCAGTTTTAAGTGCTGTATCGGCCAAACCTTTACGGGCACCGTGAGTAGAGATAAAGTAATCAAAGATGGTTAAACCTTCTTTAAAGTTAGATAAAATTGGATTTTCAATAATATCTTGAGAAGAAGCACCTGATTTTTGCGGTTTCGCCATCAAGCCCCTCATTCCAGATAGCTGACGAATTTGTTCTTTAGAACCCCTTGCGCCAGAATCCATCATCATAAAGATAGAGTTAAATCCTTGTTGATCCGATTTAATTTTATCCATCAATTTTGATGTCAATCTTGTATTTGTATGTGTCCAAATATCAATAATTTGGTTATAACGTTCATTGTTTGTAATAAGTCCCATATTATAATTGGACATTACATCTTCAACTTCTTTATGTGCTAAATTAACTAACTCCTCTTTCTCTTTAGGAATAATTACATCATCCAATACAAAAGATAAACCACCACTAAAGGCCATGTTATAACCCAAAGTTTTAATATCATCCAAGAATTTAGCTGTTCTAGCAGAACCACATTTTTCTAATACTTTAGAGATAATATCTCTTAAAGCTTTTTTAGTTAAAATATCATCTACAAAACCTACTTCATGCGGTACAAATTCATTGAACATTACTCTACCAGCAGTTGTATCAATAATTTGAGGAACCATATCTCCTTCTTCATTCATGATACTTAAACGTACCTTAATAGAAGCGTGAATATCTAATTGTCCTTCGTTGATTGCAATATTTACTTCCTCAGCAGAATAGAAAGTACCACCTTCTCCTTTTACGATCAATTCTTTGGTACTTTTTCTCAACTTAGTCATGTAGTACAATCCAAGTACCATATCCTGAGAAGGTACAGTAATAGGTGCACCATTTGCAGAGTTTCTAATATTGTGCGAAGACAACATCAATAACTGTGCTTCCAAAATTGCAGCATTTCCTAAAGGTAAATGAACTGCCATTTGATCCCCATCAAAATCGGCATTAAAGGCCGTACATACCAACGGGTGTAATCTAATTGCTTTTCCTTCAATTAATTTTGGTTGGAAAGCTTGAATACCTAATCTGTGAAGCGTTGGGGCTCTGTTCAAAAGAACTGGATGTCCTTTCAATACATTTTCTAAAATATCCCAAACTACTGCTTCTTTTTTGTCTACTATTTTCTTAGCAGATTTTACAGTTTTAACAATTCCTCTTTCAATCAGTTTTCTAATTACAAAAGGTTTGTATAATTCTGCGGCCATATCTTTTGGCAAACCACATTCATGTAATTTTAAGTTAGGTCCAACAACAATTACCGAACGTGCTGAATAATCCACACGTTTCCCCAATAAGTTTTGACGGAATCTACCTTGTTTACCTTTTAAAGAATCAGATAATGATTTTAAAGGTCTATTAGATTCAGTTTTTACCGCTGAAGATTTTCTAGAGTTATCAAATAAAGAATCTACAGACTCCTGTAACATCCTTTTCTCATTTCTCAAAATAACCTCAGGTGCTTTAATCTCTAATAATCTTTTTAAACGATTATTTCTGATAATTACCCTACGGTATAAATCATTTAAATCTGAAGTCGCAAAACGACCACCATCTAAAGGTACCAAAGGTCTTAATTCAGGTGGAATTACTGGAACTACTTTTACAATCATCCATTCCGGACGGTTGGCAACACGTGTATGAGATTCTCTTAAAGACTCTACTACTTGTAGTCTTTTTAAAGCTTCTTTTTTACGTTGTTGAGAAGTTTCAGTATTTGCACTGTGTCTTAAATCAGCAGATAAAGTATCTAAATCCAATCTTTGCAATAAATCATGTAAAGCCTCGGCCCCCATTTTTGCAATAAATTTATTAGGATCTGTATCTTCTAAATACTGATTTTCTTTAGGCAACTCATCCATTATATCCAAATACTCTTCTTCCGTAATGAAATCCATGTATTCTAAGGATTCGCCATCCTGTCTTTCTGCGATACCTTTTTGTATTACTACATATCTTTCGTAGTATATAATTTGATCTAATTTTTTAGTAGGTAATCCTAATAAATATCCAATCTTATTTGGTAAAGAACGGAAGTACCAGATATGGGCAACAGGAACCACCAATGAAATGTGCCCCATTCTCTCTCTTCGTACTTTCTTTTCCGTTACTTCAACACCACAACGGTCACATACAATTCCTTTATAACGGATTCTTTTGTATTTACCACAGTGACATTCGTAATCTTTTACTGGTCCAAAAATTCTTTCACAAAATAAACCATCTCTTTCTGGTTTATATGTTCTATAATTTATTGTTTCAGGCTTTAAAACCTCACCGAAAGATTTTTCTAAAATCTGTTCAGGTGACGCTAAACTAATCGTAATTTTATCAAAACTACTTCTTGTTTGTGTTTCTTTTTTGTAAGCCATTTTTATTTTTTTTAATTAATAAATTCTTAAATTAGTCTAAAGTGATATTCAAACCTAAACCTGCCAATTCGTTCAATAATACGTTAAACGATTCTGGTATTCCTGGTTCTTGGAATGGTTCACCTTTTACAATTGATTCGTAAGCTTTCGCTCTACCAATTACATCATCCGACTTAATTGTAAGAATCTCTCTTAAGATATTTGAAGCACCATATGCTTCCAATGCCCATACTTCCATCTCACCAAAACGTTGACCACCAAATTGTGCTTTACCACCTAATGGTTGTTGTGTAATTAATGAGTACGGTCCGATAGAACGTGCGTGCATTTTATCATCCACCATGTGACCTAATTTAAGCATATAAATTACACCTACAGTAGCCGGTTGATCGAAACGCTTACCTGTTCCACCATCAATCAAGTGCGTTTTCCCAAATCTTGGTAATCCCGCTTTATCCGTATAAGAATTAATTTCAGGAATGGTAGCTCCATCAAAAATAGGGGTAGCAAATTTAACACCTAATTTCTCTCCAGCCCAACCTAAAACAGTCTCATAAATTTGACCAAGGTTCATACGAGAAGGTACACCTAATGGATTCAATACGATATCTACAGGCGTTCCATCATCTAAGAATGGCATATCTTCTTGACGAACGATATTTGCAACAATACCTTTGTTACCGTGACGACCCGCCATCTTATCACCAACTTTTAACTTACGTTTTTTAGCGACATAAACTTTAGCCATTTTCACAATACCATTTGGTAATTCATCACCAACAGCAATTTGGAATTTTTTACGTTTAAAAATCCCTAATAAATCATTGGCTTTGATATTGAAGTTATGTAAAACTCTTTGAATTAATTTATTAATATGATCATCTTTTGTCCACTCATATGGGCTAACAATTGAAAAATCAACAGTCATTAAATTCTTTTCAGAGAATTTAATTCCTTTTTTAAGGATCTCTTCTTTAAAGTTATTGAATACACCGTTTGATTTGTGACCATCTAAGATCATCAATAGTTTTTCAATTAAATTCAATTTCAATTCAGCTGCTGCTTTGTCATATTCCGCATCTAACTCAGCTAAAATTGGCTTATCTTTTGCTTTCTGCGTTCTATCTTTAATTGCTCTTGAAAATAATTTCTTATCAATTACAACACCTCTTAAAGATGGAGAAGCTTTTAAAGAAGCATCTTTTACATCACCAGCTTTGTCACCAAAGATAGCACGTAATAATTTTTCTTCTGGAGAAGGATCTGTTTCCCCTTTTGGTGTAATCTTACCAATTAAGATATCCCCTTCTCTAATTTCAGCACCAATTCTAATGATACCGTTTTCATCCAAATCTTTAGTTGCTTCTTCACTTACGTTAGGAATATCAGCTGTCAATTCTTCCACACCTCTTTTGGTATCTCTTACATCAACAGAATACTCATCAATGTGAACAGAAGTAAAGATATCATCTCTTACAACTTTTTCAGAAATTACAATCGCATCCTCAAAGTTATACCCTTTCCAAGGCATAAAGGCCACTTTTAAGTTTTGACCTAAAGCCAACTCACCAGCTTGCGTTGCAAAACCTTCACATAATACTTGATCTTTATAAACTCTTTGGCCTTTTTCAACAATTGGTCTCAAGTTCATAGAAGTACTTTGGTTAGTTTTTTGGAACTTCACCAATTTGTATGTTTTCACATCTCCTTCAAAACTCACTAATCTATCTTCTTCCGATAAATCGTATCTAATTTTGATTTCGTTTGCATCCACATATTCCACAACACCTTCTCCTTCAGAGTTAATCAAAACTCTAGAATCACGTGCCACTAATTTTTCAATACCAGTTCCCACAATTGGAGAATTTGGTTTTAATAAAGGTACGGCTTGACGCTGCATGTTAGATCCCATCAAAGCTCTGTTGGCATCATCATGCTCCAAGAATGGAATGGATGAAGCGGCAATAGATGCAATTTGGTTTGAACCAACATCCATCAGGTCTAATTGTTTCGGCTCAATTACAGGAAAATCTCCCTCTAACCTTGCTTTAATTTTTTCACCTTTAAAACCACCTTTAGCATCTAAATCTTTATCTGCTTGCGCGATAAGTTTACCTTCTTCTTCTTCAGCACTTAGGTAAATTGGAGCTTTACTTACATCCACTTTACCATCTTCTACTTGCCAGTATGGTGTTTCAATGAAACCTAAATTATTAATTTTTGCGTAAACACACAATGAAGAAATCAAACCAATGTTTGGTCCCTCTGGTGTTTCAATAGTACATAAACGTCCATAATGCGTATAGTGGACATCACGTACCTCAAATCCTGCTCTTTCTCTAGATAATCCTCCAGGTCCAAGGGCAGACAGTCTTCTTTTGTGTGTAACCTCAGATAATGGATTCGTTTGATCCATGAATTGAGATAATTGGTTAGTACCAAAGAATGAATTAATAACAGAAGATAAAGTTTTCGCGTTAATCAAATCAATAGGTGTAAACACCTCATTGTCTCTCACGTTCATTCTTTCTCTAATGGTTCTAGCCATTCTCGCTAAACCAACACCAAATTGATTATTCAATTGCTCACCAACCGTTCTTACACGTCTGTTAGACAAGTGATCGATATCATCAATCTCCGCTTTTGAATTAATTAATTCAATTAAATATTTAATGATTAAAATGATATCTTCTTTGGTTAAAACCTTTTGTTCGATATCTGTATCTAATCCTAATTTCTTATTTATTCTATAACGACCTACTTCACCTAAGTCATAACGCGTATCAGAGAAAAATAATTTATCAAATACGTTTCTTGCCGTTTCAAAATCTGGCGGCTCAGCGTTTCTAAGTTGTCTATAAATATGTTCTACCGCTTCTTTTTGAGAGTTAGAAGTATCTTTTTGTAGGGTGTTATAGATAATTGCATAATCAGCGGAATTCACATCCTCTTTATGCAAAATAATATTCTTTGTGTTAGCATCCACGATTAATTCGATATGCTCTTCTTCCAGAATAGTTTCACGATCCAATACAACTTCGTTTCTTTCAATAGAAACAACTTCACCTGTATCTTCATCAACAAAATCTTCAATCCAAGTTTTTAATACTCTAGCCGCTAATTTACGACCAAGTACTTTTTTCAAACCAGATTTAGAAACCTTAACTTCATCAGCAAGGTCAAAAATTTCTAATATATCTTTATCACTTTCGTACCCAATAGCACGGAAAAGTGTTGTAACAGGTAATTTTTTCTTACGGTCAATGTAAGCGTACATTACACTATTAATATCTGTAGCAAATTCTATCCAAGAACCTTTAAAAGGAATAATTCTTGCAGAATATAACTTTGTTCCATTTGCGTGTCGGCTTTGACCGAAAAACACACCAGGTGAACGGTGCAGTTGAGAAACGATTACACGTTCCGCTCCATTTACAACGAAAGAACCTTTAGGTGTCATATAAGGAATAGTTCCTAAATAAACATCCTGTACAATTGTTTCAAAATCCTCATGTTCTGGATCTGTACAATACAATTTAAGTTTAGCCTTAAGTGGCACACTGTATGTTAATCCACGATCGATACACTCTTCAATTGTATATCTAGGTGGATCGATAAAATAATCTAAAAACTCCAATACAAACTGATTTCTAGTATCAGTAATTGGGAAGTTTTCTGAGAATACCCTGTGCAGGCCTTCTTCGTTTTTATTTTCAGGAGTTGTTTCCAACTGAAAGAACTTACGGAATGATTCTAACTGAATATCAAGGAAATCAGGATATTGAAATCTTGCAGATAAACTTGAAAAATCAATTCTTTCGGTAATATTATTGTTTGTTACCACGGCTTAATATTTTAAAGTTAAGACTTATTTAAAATAAGCTTTGCTGTTTTAAAGTGTTAGCAATCACTTAAATAGACGCTTCTGTGCACTTAACAAAAAGTATACAAATTATAAAACAGGATTAGGCACTTGCCCGAGAGCAGTGCCTAACCTGTAATTTTAATGAATTGGATTATTTAACCTCAACTTCAGCTCCTGCCTCTTCCAATGAAGATTTAAGTCCTTCTGCTTCGTCTTTAGAAACACCTGCTTTTAAAGTTGCTGGTGCACTATCTACCATTTCTTTTGCTTCTTTTAGTCCTAAACCAGTTAATTCCTTAACTAATTTTACAACTGCTAACTTAGATCCACCCGCTGCTTTCAATATTACATCAAATTCAGTTTGAGCTTCAGCAGCTTCGCCACCCGCAGCACCACCAGCAGCAACTGCTACAGCAGCAGCAGCAGGCTCGATACCATACTCGTCTTTTAAAATGTTAGCTAGTTCGTTAACTTCTTTTACTGTTAAGCTTACTAATTGTTCAGCAAATTCTTTTAAATCAGCCATTTTTATTTGTTTTTTTTTATGTTAATAAATAATTAATTTACCCTCTTGCTTCTAGGGTCTTTAAAATACCAGCTAATTTGCTACCACCAGACTTAAGTCCAGAAATAACGTTCTTAGCAGGCGATTGAAGTAATCCAACGATATCTCCGATAAGTTCTTCTTTGCTCTTTATTGATGCTAATAAATCTAAATTGTCGTCTCCAACGTAAATAGACTCATCAATATATGCAGCTTTAAGAATAGGCTTGTCGTTCTTTTTTCTGAAATCCTTAATCATTTTTGCAGGCGCATTACCAACTTCTGCGAACATGATTGAAGTAGGACCAGCTAAAACTCCGTAAAGTTCACTGAAATCTTTATCTTCAATACGCTCTAACGCTTTTTGAAGTAATGTGTTTTTTACAACTTTTAATTCAATATTGTTATTGAAACATTTTCTTCTTAAATCGTTAACTTTCTCAACAGTTAGTTCCGCAGTATCTGCTAAATAAAAGATACCAGAATCAGATAATTTCGCTGATAAATCTTCAATGTACTTTGATTTTTCGTCTTTAGTCATCTTCTAATTTTTAAGCGTTATTAGCAATTGATTTCGTGTCAATTTTGATACTTGGGCTCATTGTAGAACTCATGTGTATACTCTTCATGTAGATACCTTTTGACGCTGCTGGTTTCAATTTGATAATAGACTGTAACAATTCGTTTGCATTTTCTTCAATCTTTGTCGGATCAAAAGAAACTTTTGCAACGGCAGTATGCACGTTACCAAATTTATCCACTCTAAAGTCAATTTTACCTGCTTTTACTTCAGTTACCGCTTTACCGATATCCATAGTTACAGTACCAGTCTTAGGATTCGGCATTAAACCTCTTGGTCCTAAAACACGTCCTAAAGCACCAACCTTACCCATTACAGAAGGCATAGTAACAATTACATCAACATCTGTCCAACCGCCTTTAATTTTAGCGATATAGTCATCTAATCCAACATAATCAGCACCAGCTTCTTTGGCTTCAGCTTCTTTATCAGGTGTACACAATACCAAAACTTTCACATCTTTACCAGTTCCATGTGGTAAACTCACAGTACCTCTCACCATTTGGTTCGCTTTACGTGGGTCAACCCCTAATCTGATACACAAATCAACAGAAGCGTCGAATTTTGCAGTGGTAATCTCTTTAACTAAGCTTGCTGCTTCAGTTAAAGAATAAGATTTTTCTTGGTCAATTTTCGCCAAGATTTCTTTTCTTTTTTTACTTACTCTAGCCATTTTCTTAATTAATTAGATTCAGGAGCAGTACCCCCTTTTACGTTAAGACCCATACTTCTTGCAGTTCCTGCCACCATTTTCATAGCAGAGTCAATTTTGAAGCAATTCATATCTTGAATTTTATCTTCAGCGATTGCTCTTACTTGATCCCAGGTTACAGTTCCTACCTTTGCTTTGTTAGATTCAGGAGAACCTTTTTTCAATTTTGCAGCATCCAATAATTGAACTGCTGCAGGTGGAGTTTTAATTACAAAGTCAAAAGATTTATCACCATATACGGTAATAACAACTGGTAATACTTTCCCTGCTTTATCTTGTGTTCTAGCGTTAAATTGCTTACAGAACTCCATGATATTCACCCCTTTTGCACCTAATGCAGGTCCAACTGGAGGAGAAGGGTTAGCGGCACCACCTTTGATTTGTAGCTTAATTAATCCATCTACTTGTTTTGCCATTTTGCTTGTTTTGTGTAGTAAAACGTACCTTATAATTAATGGGAAGCATTTATTACATTACAGTACTCCTACGGTTATTAAAATTTTTATTCTTTTTCTACTTGCATGTAATTTAACTCCAATGGTGTTTTACGACCAAATATTTTAACCATTACTTCAAGTTTCTTTTTCTCTTCATTGATGTCTTCAATTACACCAGTAAAACCATTAAATGGCCCGTCAATTACTTTAATGGTTTCACCCACTACATACGGTACATTCATTTCTTCTTCTTGTTCCGACATTTCGTCTACTTTCCCAAGAATTCTATTTACTTCGTTTACTCTTAAAGGCATTGGATCACCACCTTTAGTTCCGCTCATAAAGCCCATTACATCTGGCACACTTTTAATGATGTGAATCACTTCTCCTTGCAAAGAAGCTTCAATCAAAATATACCCAGGAAAAAAGTTTTTCTCTTTACTTACTTTTTTTCCGTTTCTGATTTGGTAAACTTTTTCAGTAGGAACTAAAACATCACCTATAAGGTGTTCAATATTTTGACGTTTTATTTCCATCAACATACTTTCACGTACCTTTTTTTCCTTACCACCAACAGCACGAACAACGTACCAACGTTTTTTAATTTCTGCCATTATCGATTAATTTATTAGTCCAACCATTTTATAAAAGAACCCCATTAATCCTGCCCACATATTTCCAACATTAATCCCGAAAATATAATCCATCACAAAAATGGAAAGCGCAAACATTAAGGATGCTACTAATACAACAATTGATGTACTTTGTAATTCATTCCAAGTTGGCCATGTTACCTTGTGAATTAACTCTTGGTATGACTCTTCGATATACGTGATAATATTTGCCACTTTAATTAGTTTTAGTTCATTACTGCTTGAATTCACAAGCCTATTAGAATAGTATATAAACTTTATCTACTATTCTATTTTGCACGGGCGGAAGGATTCGAACCCTCATCAGCGGTGTTGGAGACCGACATTCTACCATTGAACTACGCCCGTTTAAAGCTAAAAAGAGAGAGAAGTATAATACTCCTCTCTTCCTAATATTTAGCTATATATTATTATATTACTCAATAATTTCAGTAATCTGACCAGCTCCTACTGTTCTACCACCTTCTCTAATCGCGAATCTTAAACCTTTATTAACGGCTACAGGAACGATTAAGTTTACAACGATAGATACGTTATCACCAGGCATTACCATTTCTCTTCCTTCTTCAAGAATGATTTCTCCAGTTACATCAGTTGTTCTTAAGTAAAACTGAGGTCTGTATTTATTGTGAAATGGCGTGTGACGTCCACCTTCTTCTTTTTTCAACACATAAACTTCCGCTTTCACTTTAGTATGTGGTGTAATAGAACCTGGTTTAGCGATTACCATCCCTCTTCTAATTGCAGATTTTTCAACCCCTCTTAAAAGTAAACCAACGTTATCTCCAGCTTCACCTCTATCTAAGATTTTTCTGAACATTTCAACACCAGTAATAGTAGATTTTAATTTCTCATCTCCCATTCCAATGATATCCACCTCGTCACCTGTGTTAATCACACCAGTTTCGATTCTACCAGTAGCAACAGTACCACGACCAGTAATTGAGAATACATCCTCTACCGGCATTAAGAAATCTTTATCAATATCTCTAGGAGGTAATTCGATCCATGTATCAACAGCATCCATTAATTCCATAATAGCACCTACCCATTTCTCATCTCCATTTAATCCACCTAATGCAGACCCTTGGATTACTGGAGTATTATCACCGTCATATTCATAGAACGATAATAAATCTCTAATCTCCATATCAACTAACTCTAACAATTCCTCATCATCAACCATATCCACTTTATTCATGAATACAACCATTCTAGGAACTCCTACTTGTCTTCCTAATAAGATATGCTCTCTTGTTTGAGGCATTGGACCATCAGTAGCAGCAACCACTAAAATAGCACCATCCATTTGTGCAGCACCAGTAACCATGTTCTTAACATAATCGGCGTGACCAGGACAATCTACGTGAGCATAGTGTCTGTTTGCAGTCGAATACTCAACGTGAGAAGTATTAATCGTAATCCCTCTTTCTTTTTCTTCAGGAGCGTTATCGATAGTATCGAAATCTCTCTTTTCTGATAATCCGGCATTAGCTAAAACTGTTGTAATTGCAGCAGTTAAAGTGGTTTTACCGTGATCTACGTGACCAATTGTACCAATATTTACGTGTGGTTTCGAACGGTCAAATTTTTCCTTAGCCATAATCTAGTTTATTATTTATTTATCAATTTTTACAAAATACAAAAATACACTATTCTAGTGTACACCTTTCCCATTGAGCCAATGATGGGAATTGAACCCATGACCTCTTCCTTACCAAGGAAACGCTCTACCCCTGAGCTACACCGGCACTACGTTCTTAAAAAAACGCAATGGTTGCTTTCCGGAAAAAGCAACCTTTACATTTTAGAGCGGGAGACGAGACTCGAACTCGCGACCCTCAGCTTGGAAGGCTGACGCTCTACCAACTGAGCTACTCCCGCTTATTATTTACAAAGTTTTCATATCACTTTCCAAGGTGATAAAGTTTTTTTAGTGGGGAGAGCAGGATTCGAACCTACGAAGACATAAGTCAGCAGAGTTACAGTCTGCCCCAGTTGGCCGCTTTGGTATCTCCCCAAAAAATATAAACAGAGCCTCTGGAGGGACTCGAACCCACGACCTGCTGATTACAAATCAGCTGCTCTAGCCAACTGAGCTACAGAGGCAAAAACTTTGTTTATTGTTTATTAAAAGAACGAATAAAAAAACTCCCGCTTTCTCAACGGGAGTGCAAATATATATCTTATTTTTTTATAAAAAACTTTTTTTGATACTTTTTTTTATTTTTTTTTGTTTTTTTTTAATTGCCCAGCATTTTCTTCTTTAAGTTTGCGTCTGCAGGACTCTCACATAGCCAGATTCCGAACAATGCTTTCTTAAAATCTAATCCAGTTAAAACTACCAAAACTTTTCCGTTTTTTTTCAAACTTGTACCTTTACCAGGCGCATACTCTAAATCAAAAACATCTCCTTTTTCAATGTCTCCTGCAAAACCTTTATTAATAAGGTCGTTTATTTTCGCATCTAAAGCTTTCGTGTTATCATTGGTCGCCTTTGCAAAACCTTCTCGAATTGCTTCCTCCATATTTTCTCTGGTTACCAAACTAGAAATAATTCGAATTTTAATGGCCATATTTGAATTGGCATCAATAATGGTTTGAGCAACATTACTCTTCTTTTCCATGTATAATGCACAGATATAAAGATCGAGAAACATTTTCTCCCTTACTCCAGCACCATTAATTTTTAAGTACTGATCATTTACTTTGACCACGTTTGGTAAAATGATGCCATTTACCTTCGTTCCTCCTGTCTGCGCCATAAGTGTTGTAGAAACAAACAAGGCAATTAATAATAATGATTTTTTCATAGGTATATTTTATACTTTACTTGGCAATATTCATGCCGTCAAAACTACGCCCTATCCATTAGGCAATTAATTTCTCTTTATGCTTTACAATTTGTTTCCTTAAAGCATCTACACAAACATCTGTAGCCTCTTCGAAAGTCTTACATTGCTTTTTGGCGAATAAATCTTTCCCTGGAACCATAATCTTTATCTCAGCTACTTTATTTTCACCTTCTGAAGAGCGATCTAGTTTTAAAAAAACTTCCCCCATTACAATGTTGTCAAATATTTGTTCTAATTTTTGTAATTTCTCTTTTACAAAATCCAATAATTTCTTATCCGCTTCAAAGTTTACTGCTTCAATTTTTACGTCCATATTTTTTTTGTTTTAGTCTCCACCCCTAGGGTGAGCCGATTTATAAATGTTTTTAATTTGTTTGAAAGAATTATGAGTGTAAACTTGCGTCGCTGTTAAGTCAGTATGTCCTAGAATGCTTTTTATCGATTCTAAGGAAGCACCGTTATTTAACATGTGTGTAGCGAAGGTATGTCGTAACACATGCGGACTTCGTTTCTTCAAATTCGTCACTTTACTAAGATAATAATTTACTTTACTGTAAACAAACTTTGATTCTAGTTTTTTTCCTTTATTACCATTTATTAAGAAATCCATATCCACCTCTTTTTCTAGCCTTAACAAAAGATATTCGTCTATCAACATTTTAAGGGGACTAGCCACTGGAATAATACGTTCTTTATTTCGTTTTCCAATAACTTTTATCTGTGTAGATTGGTATTGGTTGCTTTTTAAATTAATTAATTCACTCAAGCGGATACCTGTCTGATAAAAGAGTTCTAAAATCAATTCATCTCTCAAATTCAAAAAAGGGTCGTCATATTCATCAAAAGTCGACTTGTCCCACAATTGATTTTCTGGCACAAACTGAGGCAACATTTTTTTTTGTTTTAACCCTTGAATTTTCACCATGGGGTTATGCATGATTTTCTCTTCCCTTTTTAAAAATTTAAAAAAGGTTTTTAAGCTAGATAATTTCCTGTTAATTGTGGTGTTTTCATGATTCATATCCACCAACTCTACCAAATATCCTCGAATATCTCTATGGGTTAAATCAGCCAACATATGATCTTCTAAGTTCAAAACCTCATAAAACTGTTTGACATCATTTTCATAAGCCACTACAGTGTGGGCCGAAAAACGTTTTTCGTAAGTTAGATAATGTAAAAATGATTCGAGCATAAACAAAAAAAAGGTGTAAACATAGTTTACACCTTTTTGTACGTATTTTATTAGAAAAAGTTTACATTTCTTCTTGTTGTAACCTTTGCTTGTAAGCAGCTTTTAATCTCATTTGTCTATTTTCAATAGACGGCTTAGTAAATTGCTTTCTTTCTCTTAATTGTCTCATAGTTCCAGTTTTTTCAAACTTTTTCTTGTACTTTTTAAGAGCTCTATCAATATTTTCTCCTTCTTTGATCGGAATAATTAACATATCGTATTTTATTTATAAATTCTAAATTGGACGGCAAAGATAAAACAAAAAAACTTTTTAACAAACTTTATTTTAGAATTTCTCTAGAAATTACTAATTTTTGAATTTCAGAAGTTCCTTCCCCTATGGTACAGAGCTTTGAATCTCTATAAAATTTCTCTACTGGGTAATCTTTTGTATAACCATAACCACCAAATATCTGTACTGCTTCTGTAGAAACACTAACTGCTACTTCTGAAGTGTAATATTTAGCCATTGCAGACTCTTTAGTCAATTTCTCATGTCTTTCCTTCAAATCTGCTGCTTGGTACAATAACAATTCTGCCGCTTCAATTTCAGTCGCCATATCCGCCAATTTAAAAGCAATAGCTTGAAATTGGGAAATTGGTTTACCGAATTGCTCTCTTTCTTTTGAATATTGTAAAGCAGCTTCATAAGCCCCTTTAGCAATACCTAGACCTAGTGCTCCAATCGAAATTCTTCCGCCATCCAAAATCTGCATGGCTTGAATAAAACCTTCACCTTCTTTGCCTATCATTTGAGATTCGTGTACACGACAGTTATTGAAAATTAATTCAGCAGTCTCGGAAGCACGCATACCTAATTTATTCTCTTTTTTACCAGACATAAAACCGGGTGTACCTTTTTCAATGATAAAAGCAGACATACCTCTAGAGTCTCCTTTTTCACCTGTTCTTGTAATCACTACTGCAACATCACCTGAAATGGCATGAGTAATAAAATTTTTAGAACCATTAATTACCCAATGATCACCATCCTTAGTCGCTGTAGTATTCATACCACCAGCATCAGAACCAGTTCCGGTTTCTGTTAAACCCCAAGCACCAATCCATTCACCAGTTGCTAATTTTGGCAAATATTTCTTTTTTTGTTCTTCGGAAGCGTGGTATAGAATATGACCAGAACACAAAGAATTGTGCGCCGCTACAGACAAACCAATAGAACCACAAACTTTAGCTATTTCTGATACTACCGTAATGTATTCATTATAACCAAATCCACTTCCACCATATTCTGTTGGAACAATAACCCCCATTAAACCTAAATGGCCTAACTTTTTAAACAACTCAATGGGGAAGGTTTGTGCCTCATCCCATTCCATCATTTTTGGCTTAATTTCTTTCTGCGCAAAATCGTGTATCATTTGCGCTATCATCTCTTGATTATCGTTCTTATTAAAATCCATTTTTTTTGTTTAATAGGTTACAAAACTAGTAATATTTTTTGAGTAATCCCGCAGATTCTCTTCTCCATTCAAAAATGATAATTCAATTAAAAAATTAAACCCGTATACATTACCTTTTAACTTCTTAATTAATTCCGCTGCCGCACTGGCTGAACCGCCTGTAGCAATAAGATCATCATGAATTAAAACATTTTGACCAGGTTCAATAGCATCTTCATGTACTTCAATAGTTGCCTCACCATATTCTAATTGATAAGAATGCGCAATAGTTTTACATGGTAATTTCCCTTTCTTTCGAATAAGAATAAATGGTACATTTAGTGCTAACGCTAAAGGTACCCCTAATAAAAAGCCACGACTTTCAATCCCAGCTATTGCATCAATTGGTGCATCTTTGTACTGCATTTTTAAATATGCCACCATCTCCTTAATTAGCTTAGGATTTTTAAAAAGCGGTGTAATATCTTTAAATATGATGCCTTCTTTTGGAAAATCAGGCACATCTCTAATTTCACTTTCAATTTGTTTAATTAATGCTTCCATTTATTCTTGAGGTAAATAAGGTTTAATTTTTATGATTTGACTTGGGGAAATAGTAGAATCACTTTTCAGATACTCTATTAATGTTTGATCGCTCTTTGACTCTCGCCATAAGACTATTTTTTTTGCCATGTTCCAATTGATATATGGATGCTTGTGCAATTGATTAAAATTTAAATCCTGTACCTCTATTTTTTCGAGGAAGTCGGGATTAATCGTTAAACCAACTTGCATTCGATTATAGTTTTCTTCTCCCAACCCATAAATCTCCTTTAATTGTATCATTTGGTGAAAACCACCAATTCGATTTCTATATTCTATAATACGACTGGATAAAATCTCGCCTATGCCATTTACAAGTAGTAACTCATCTTTAGTAGCATGATTGAGCTCCAACAAAAGAACCGCTTCATTAGTTGCTGTACTGTCGGTATTATTTAAAATGTCTTGGTTTTTTTTAAAAAAAATATAAGATTCAATTTCATGAAACTTTTCAGTAGAAACCACAAAACACGCGGCTAAATCTTCTTTATTTTTAAACCCATTTATGGCATGTTTATATTTAAGGATGCTTTGTGCTTGCTTAGCAGAAAACCCCATATTTTGCCATTCCTTTAACTTTGTAAAATTGGGATCAAAGGGTTTTAATTTAATTTTTTCCTTTAATCTCTTTTCCTTTTCTACATTATCCTTTAACAATGGTGGATTCTCATCTTCTAAAAAACCTAAGGTATCTCCTACTAGTATATTTGGTACGAATTGATGTGTAGAACGATTCAAAAAATAAATCAAGATAAATATAATCATGGACAAAGCCACAATCGCTACTTTTTGTGATCTATTAAATTGAAAAATCTTTTTCAATAGTTTTTACTTAACCGTTTTTACTTTTTTCATAAATCTAGACAATTCATCTCGTACTCTTGGTGCTAAAAAGAATAAGCCAATCATATTAGGAACAAGCATAGCAAAAATCATAGCATCTGAAAAATCGATTACAGATTTTAATTGAGAAGCTGCACCAACAATTACAAATAGACAAAATATTAATTTGTAAGCGTATTCCACTTTCTTACTTCTACCAAAAAGGAAAGACCAAGCTTGATAGCCATAATAAGACCAAGAAATCATAGTAGAAAATGCAAAAAGCACGACTGCAATAGTCAACACCCATGGAAACCAGGATATATTAGATTCAAAAGCTTGAGAAGTTACCTGTACACCTTCTTTAATTTCTTGTCCATAGGTCATTATTTCTCCATTTCCATTCGACACGATCAACACTAAAGCGGTCATAGTACAAACCAACACAGTATCAATAAAAGGCTCTAATAAAGCAACTAATCCTTCACTTGCGGCATATTTTGTTCTTACAGCAGAGTGTGCAATGGACGCTGAACCAATACCAGCTTCATTTGAAAATGCTGCTCTTTTAAAACCTTGGATTAAAACACCTATGGTACCACCAATTATCCCTATACCAGAAAATGCTCCAGACAAAATCTGCCCAAAAGCATTTGGAATTTGATCAAAATGCATTCCTAAAATCACAAGAGAAGCAGCGACATAAATCACTACCATAAAAGGCACAATTTTATCGGTAACTTTTGCAATCTTCTTAATTCCTCCAATAATAACAATACCGACAAATACAGCCATAATAATCCCGAAAATCCAGCCATTTCCATACAATGGATTCAACACTGCAGTTTTCAAAAAATCTTCTTTAGAGACATTCATGACAGCACTTCCTTCACCAAGCTGTACCATATCATTTTCAAATGCCATCACCTTAGTGTCGATAGTTTTAGGTAGTGATGCTACGATCTCTTGACCTACTAGGGCCATTAAATCTTCTTTCGGAGAAATTTTAGAATTGGTAGCAGAAACAATCATTTTATCTCCTAAAAATTCTTTTTTAGCTCTAGCAACACTACTGTTGTTAACCGTATAATAAATAGAATCCTTTGAAACCGACGTAACCATTCTAGCTTCTTTTAAGGCATAATTATATTTAACTTTTTCACCGACTACATCCTGTATGTTTTTCATTTCAGAAACATGCGATTGTGTTTTATACTCAATCATTGCAAAGGCTTGGTTACTTTGAAACATATTGCCTCCCCCAAATGAACCACCAATACACATAATGGCAAAGACAACCGCTAATAACTGACCTAATTTTGCCATTTTATTAGCTTTTAATCCTTTTTTAAGGTAATACATTGGACCGCCAAAAACTTTTCCATTTTCATCAATCTCTCGATATTTCACACCTAAAGTACACTCTACAAATTTAGATGCCATACCGATTAAACCTGCTACAATCATCCAAAAAGTTGCGCCAGGTCCACCAATAGATATCGCCACCGCTACACCAGCAATATTACCTAAACCTACAGTTGCTGACAATGCAGCAGTCAATGCTTGGAAGTGAGAAACTTCCCCATGGTGACCTTCAACAGCAATTGTTTCAATAGCATCTCCGCCAGGCGTTAAATCACCCGCCATTTCCATAGATTCATGGTGGTCAAAATCATCATACTTTCCTCTAATAATATTTAAGGAAGTTTTAAATCCTCGCACGTTAATAAACTTGAAGTAAAAAGTGAAATATAGTGCGCCCAATACCAAAACAATTAACACCCAAGGAACTTGTATTTTATCCGTGAATGGAATTTCATAAAATATTAGATCAACAAACCAACCTGTTAAATCTCCAAATGTTTCGTCAATTTTTTGATCAAAACCTTTTTCTTGAGCAGATAACAAAAAGGGGAATAAGCTAAGAAATAAGGCAGTTAGTTTTTTTATCATAATTTAAAAGATTTTTTCTGTAGTTAAACAAATATAAAAAATAAAATTGGCTATCCTAAATTAATAGACAAGACAATGACTCTTCAAATGTTTTTGGATTGTAATTCAATTCATTACGTGCCTTATCAATATTAAATCCAGTTTTAGGTGGTCTTTTAGCAGATTGATTTAATGCAGCAGATTTTACTGGCTGTACTTGATCAAAATTTAAGTGGTAAAAAAGAGCGATTCTTTTCACCAAATCAAAAATAGAGAATGTTTCTGGTCCAGAAATATGATAGATTCCTTTGGCATTTAATTCCGCTACTCTTACACAAGCCCAAGCAAGATCACTTGCCCAAGTTGGGGCGCGAAACTGATCATCTACAATGGTTAACGGGTCACCTTTTTTAAGGGCAGCCTTGGCCCAAAGTACAATATTAGACCTACTTAGATTTTCTCCTTCTCCAAAAACAATAATAGTTCTTAAAATTGCCCAGTTTTTGTAAGCGGCAGACAACAAAAGATTTTCAGCTGCTACTTTCGATTTTGCATACACACTCAAAGGATTTACTTTGTCTTCTTCCGCATAAGGACCATCTTTTCCATCAAAAACAAAATCTGTTGAAAGCTGGGTTAAATGAATCTGATATTGGGTACAAACTTTCAATAAAAAAGACAACGCCAACACATTTACGGTTTCACAAAGTGTTTGATTCGTTTCACAAAAATCTACATTTGTCACCGCTGCGGTATTTATTACATGCGTAGGTTGGTGTTTTTTCACAATATCTTCCACCTCTTTTTCAATGGTAATATCTAAAGATTGATAAGCAGTATTTGGACATTTTGAAAAACGATTAGCGCCTTTCGAAGTCGCAACAAAGTCAATGTGATGTTTTAAGCAATGCAATACAATTTTTTGTCCTAATAAACCATTAGAACCAGTAATTAAAATTTTCATGAAGAAGGCTTTATTCCAAATAGGTTATTAAAAGATTTAATTTGATTTGGATTACCTAAGACAAAAAGTTTTGATCCAGGACCAATTTTTATTTCACCATCCGGATTAATAATATAGTTTCCTTCAGCCGATTTATAACCGATCACATTACAACCTTTTTCTGCTTTAGCTACTAAATTGTTAATGGTACAAAATTGTAAATTTTCTGGTAATTCTTTAAAGTCTATTTCTTCAAGATTCATAGCAGCTTTCCCTGAAATTTTAATCAAGTCTAAAAATTCCATGACATCTGGATTTACAACTAAAGAAGCCATATGTGCACCACCAACAGTATCTGGCATAATCACATTATTTGCTCCTGCAATTCTCAATTTCCTCATGGAAGAATAACTAGATGCACGAGAAATTATTTTTAAATTTGGATTCAATTCTCGGGCAGAAAGAACCACAAATAAGTTATCGGCATCTTTTGGCAAAGCAGTAATTAGCGCTGTAGCTGTTTTTACACCTGCATCAACTAATATTTTATCTTTTGTCGCATCTCCTTTAATGAACATGGTTTCATTTAAATCATTTTCGGAAACTTCAGGTGAGCGTTCAATCACCAAAAACTTTTTTTTATAAAATTTAAGATCATGTGCTGCTTGGTTACCTACACGACCATACCCACAAACTATGGTATGACCAGACAAATTTTGAAGACTTTTCATTTTTTTAAATTCTTTATAATATTTAACATAATCGCCACTTACGATATAGGTTGTTACAGCGGATATTGCGTAAGCAAAAGTACCAAAACTAGTAATGATCAGGAATGCTGTGAACAATTTCCCCCAGTCTGACATAACATGAACTTCATTAAAACCAACAGTAGTTACCGTTATTACTGTCATGTAAAAAGCATCAAACACACTCCAACCTTCTACCCAAACATAGCCAATAATACCAATAAAAACAATGGTAAGTATTAGCCCCAAGGCGTAATATAGTTTTTTGAAAAATCTAAAATGCTCTCTCATTACAACTCCCAAATAGTTTTAGCCTTCCGTTGAAATTTAAAGATATGTTTGTTTTCCAAAATAAAAGCCATTATTAAATACAGAATTAAAGGAGAGCCCAACCCTATGAAAGAAGCATAAATAAAAAACAATCGCACTTTGGTTACCCGAACACCTAATTTGTTGGCAAACCATGTACTTACGCCAAAAGATCTTAGCTCAAAGAAGAAAGCAATTTTTTGAATAGTTCGTTTCAAAATACAAATTTGATTTTAAAAGGCATACACCTTTATTTATTCGACAGTTCTTTTGTTATTACAATGAGCTAATATACAATTTATTTTTCATGCGTGGATTTTTGGACATAAATTAGATATAACCGATTAACTTTTGACCAATTTTACATTGCAAACATCTTTGTTGCTTGCAGTATTCATTTTTCATTTCAATTAAAGATTGACTATCAAAAGCGGTTTTAGCTTGGACGCCAACTTTAGACCAATTTTTTAAGATGGTATTTTTTTCTGCAGGAATATGATTCATTGCTTCGAGTGCATGTTCTTTTAATGCCGACCGATCCAGCCTGATTCCTTTGGCAAATAAAAAAGGAATATAAGCATTGATATATAGTAGATACTTAAAATCTTTACTCAAACTTTTTCTTGATTTACGTTGGGTTTTAGCAAAATGATAGTGCGTTTGCCAATAAATACTTATTGCTATGTCTTGCGCATCAAAATTTTCCCAATCTACATTTCCAATTCCTGTTTTATATAACACTTTAAGCAGACTGGCAAACTGTGCAATCCTTACCGTTGGAAACCCTGCAGGATGCATTCGTGAAAACTTCCATTCCATTTCTTTCAACCCTTCTAATTTCCACATTTTTTTTTGATACCCGTAAATATTTTGAAGTGCTTCAGCATAAGCATCAGGAGCTTTTGTAAAATTTAAGAATCCTGCCAAACCAAAACAGTATGCTTCAAATGATTGTAGGTCTACATGAAAATGCCTAAAGTGTTGCCAATCTATTTTAGCCACTAGTTGCATAAATGGTTCTTGGTTAACTTTTCCTCCAAAAACTTTCGCAATAACATGCAACATCACGCTTGATTCATCACCCGCAAACCTATCATAAGCTTCTAATACAGCAGTTGATTTCCTAAACATCCTTTCCAAAAAAGCCTTTTCTTTTTGTTGATAGAGAATAAAATCATCTAAATCACCTAGCTGTTGGGCACATTGCACCCACGCTTTACTGTTTTTAAATTTTTGGTAATGTGTAAAGTGATCAATATTAATAAAGGATTTTAATTCTACTGTTGGCAATTCAAATGCTTGGGTATAAATAGCCATATCATTTTCATAAACAAAATGTGCAATTACATTATTATAGGCTGTATCGAATTGGTGTTTGTGTTTGAGCCAATCGGAAGACTTGACATGAAATTCTATGGGACCTGCCCATATTTTTCCATCAAATTTAATTTTAGCTTCTAAAAAATCAGGTCCAGCATTAGTATTTAAAACCCCATGGTCTATCACTTCAATCGACACTCCTTTTGCAGTTTTAAAAAAGCGACCAAAGTATTTTTTGTGGAATAGATAATGTAAATATTCTTCTTGCATTCGAGCAGATTAAACCCAAACCAAGTTTACTTACAATTCAAAATCATCAATTAAATCCTCTCTTTTCTGCTGATTGGAAATGTGTTTTACTGAAAGTAAACCCCTGAGTAATAAAACTAAGATAATGATTTTCCACCAAACCCCCTCAAATATTGTGGATTGATCTCCTATGCCGGCCAATATAAACGGTAGGATAAATACTACCATAGCAAGTATTATTGCGATTTTAGGTTGTTTTTTAGTCCAAATACCCAGCCCAATAAAAACACCTCCTATGGTAAGCGCGGTATAAAAAACGATCATTTGCCCGGTTTGAAGTGATTCTGACCAAAATACAATTGCCGAAAGGATGCAAAAAGCACTTATGACGTACATGGTATATCTAGCGTAAGCAATTTTTTGCCATTGTCTTTTTACTTCCGATTTTTTCTTTAAGTTTTTAAGTACTTCATTCGGCGGTAAATTTTCCATTAAATAAAGTGCTTACTTTTTAAAATAGCAGCCATTTCGCTTTGAATATTTTTAGCGGCTAACTTCACTTCCTTATCAAAATTTACACCTTGTCCGGCATAAATAATACCACGAGATGAATTAACTAGCAGTCCACAATTGTCATTCCACCCATAATTTGCCACATCTTCTAAAGAACCACCTTGGGCTCCGACACCAGGGACTAGGAAGAAATGATTTGGACTCGCTGCACGAACTTTTTCTATTGATTCTTTACGGGTTGCTCCAACAACATACATTAATTTGGAAGCATCTCCCCATTCACTGGACTTTCTTACCACTTTTTCGAACAATTGTTCTCCTTTAATATCCGTAGTAAATTGAAAATCTAATGCTCCTTTATTAGACGTTAATGCCAATAAAATAACCCATTTATCTTTGTACTCAAGAAAAGGTGTTACACTATCTACTCCCATATAAGGCGCAACTGTAACTGCATCAAAATTTAAATACTCAAAAAATGTTTTCGCATAGTAATGTGAAGTATTACCGATATCTCCTCTTTTGGCATCCGCAATAGTAAATATATCCTCTGGAATATAGTCGACAGTCTTTTTTAGCGCATCCCAACCTTTACTCCCATGACATTCATAAAAAGCAATATTCGGTTTATAGGCTACAGCATAATCTTTAGTAGCATCAATAATTCGTTTATTAAATTCAAAAATAGGGTCTTCAAACTCCAATAAATGGGCTGGTATTTTTTCTAAATCCACGTCCAAGCCAACACAAAGGAAACTTTGTTTTTGTTTAATATTTTGAATAAGGTTTTCCAATTTCATATAAAATGTCTAATGATAAATAAACAAGAATAGACTTAAGCCATTCCTCCTTCTTTCAATTTTTCAGCATTTTCCGCTAACCTTAAGGCTTCAATCATTTCAGAGATATCACCATTCATAAAATTAGAAAGGTTATACATGGTTTTACCGATTCTATGGTCTGTAATTCTACCTTGTGGATAATTATAAGTTCGTATTTTTGCTGACCGGTCACCTGTTGAAACCAACGATTTTCTATGTGCCGACCTAATGGCATGTGCTTTATCTAATTCTGCCTGGTACAATCTAGTCCTTAAAACTTGTAATGCTTTGGCATAATTTTTATGTTGCGAACGACCGTCTTGACATTCTACCACGGTATTAGTGGGCAAGTGCGTTAAACGAATCGCTGACTCGGTTTTATTAATATGTTGTCCTCCTGCACCAGATGCTCTAAAAGTATCTTTTTTCACATCTTTCAAGTCCAATTCAAAATCAACTTCTTCGGCTTCGGGCATTACAGCGACTGTAATTGCAGAAGTGTGCACTCGACCTTGTGATTCCGTTTCAGGTACCCTTTGCACTCGGTGAACACCAGACTCAAACTTTAAAGTTCCGTACACTTCTTCCCCTTCTACTTCAAATGAAATTTCCTTATATCCAGAAGTCCCTACATTAGAGTTTACCACTTCAAATTTCCAACCTTGTTCTTTAAAAAACATGGTGTACATTCTAAAAATGTCTTCCACAAATATACATGCTTCATCTCCACCTGTACCGGCTCTTAATTCCACAATCACATTTTTGTCGTCTTCTGGATCTTTTGGCACCAACAACATTTTAATTTCCTCTTCTAAGGTTTCTCTTTTAGGAATTAGCGTTTCTAATTCCATTTTTGCCATTTCTTTGAAATCTGGATCCTCTTCCCCGTCTATCACCTCTTTAGAAGATTGAATATTATCGAGTGTATTTTTATATACATAATACACTTGAACTATCTTATCTAAGTCTTTGTATTCTTTATTTAATTTGACATAGCGTTTCATGTCCGAAATAATATCAGGATCCGTAATCTTCTGACCTACTTCGTCGAATCGAATTTTTATTGCTTCTAATTTTTGTAATAAATCACTCATGGTATTTATGCATAAATAAATTGACCAAAATCTGAATTGATGGTCAATTTTTTTGTCTCACTTGCTTCCACTCTACCTACAATTTTTGCAGGAATATTAAATGATTCAGAAATTTCAATGATTTTTGCAGCCATTTCTTCTGGCACATACAATTCCATTCTATGCCCCATGTTAAAGACCTTATACATTTCTTTCCAATCCGTTTTAGATTCTTCTTGAATTAATTTAAAAAGCGGCGGCAACTCAAATAAATTATCTTTAATAACATGCACATTATCCACAAAGTGTAAGACTTTGGTTTGTGCACCACCACTACAGTGGACCATACCGTGAATTTCACGTTGATTGACTTGATTTAAAATAGCTTTAATAACCGGCGCATAAGTTCTTGTTGGAGACAAGACCAATTTACCAGCATTTATTGGAGAACCGATAACCAAGTCCGTTAACTTTCTAGATCCTGAATACACCAAATCTTCTGGCACAGCAGGATCAAAACTTTCGGGATATTTATCCGCTAAATAATGATCAAACACATCATGTCTTGCAGATGTTAAACCATTCGAGCCCATTCCTCCATTGTATTCCGTTTCGTAAGTCGCTTGACCAAAAGAAGCCAATCCTACAATTACGTCACCTGGCTGTATGTTTTTATTATCAATTACTTCAGAACGCTTCATTCTTGCAGTCACTGTACTGTCCACAATAATAGTCCTTACTAAATCCCCTACATCAGCTGTCTCTCCTCCGGTTGAATGAATGTGTACATCATGCTTTTTTAAATCGGCCAATAATTCTTCTGTACCATTAATTATAGCAGAAAGCACTTCCCCCGTAATTAAGTTTTTATTTCTACCAATAGTAGAAGATAACATGATATTATCTGTAGCACCAACGCACAATAAATCATCTATATTCATGATTAAAGCATCTTGAGCTATTCCTTTCCAAACTGAAACATCCCCTGTTTCTTTCCAATACATATATGCCAAAGCACTCTTTGTACCTGCACCATCTGCGTGCATCACCAAGCAATAGTCTTCATCATTGGTTAAATAATCTGGTACAATTTTACAGAAAGCTTTTGGAAACAATCCTTTGTCTACATTTTTAATGGCGTTGTGTACATCCTCTTTTCCGGCCGACACGCCCCTTTTATTATATCTATCGTCTGACATTATGATGGGCTTTAAATAAAAAAAGCATCTCGATAGTTATCGAGACGCTTTAAAATTATCAATTATATTTTATTAAGGTTTAACGTAATCGAAACTAATGATTTCACCTTCGGTACGTCTATTCTTTTGGTGCAACATTTCAAATTTCGCTTTATCAGATTTGAATTGGTTGATATATGCTTCCGTTAATTTATGTGTTGCAGTAGTATCTCCAGCAGCATTAACTTCGTAATAAGTTGCTGGAACATCTTCACCGTATCCTTTAGGTACCAATCTTGCAGCTGGCAATCCTTTTTCGTTTACTAAATAATTTACACAAGATTGTGCTCTTCTTTGTGCCAAACTTCTGTTCGCTGCAGAAGAACCTCTACTATCAGTATGTGACATCAATTTAACAACGATATTAGGATTATCCATCATTAAATCATATAAATAATTCAATGAATCTTTAGAGTTCACACCAGGTATAACTTGTAATTCAGCTGAACCTAAAGCGTAACGTACTTCTGGTAATCTTAAAGGTTTAGTAATATCTAAAATTGCTATTTCTCTAATAACTCTTGTAGGTTTTCCAATATCTGCTGTAGAGAATTTATCTTTATTTCCTAACCATGCTCCTTTTTCAGAAGGTACATCAATGGTAAAATTCCCACCTGGCTTAATCAATCTAGTTCCATCAGCAGATTCCGTTAAATCCACCATACCGTAAGCATCTGTTGTATAAGTATAATTAGACCCATCAGAACCAATAACCGTAATTTTTTTATTAGGTACTGGCTTACCAGTTTCTTGGTTTACCACTGTAATACTTAAGTCAATCAATACTGGTGGTAAATAGAAAGACCAGATATCTTGTGAAGGATTTTCTCTTGGTCCTTTTGAACCAGCTCTGTTAGATGAAATAAATCCTCTAGCACCATTTTCGTCATTTTGTGTATAAATGATTTGGTAATCATCAGAACATGAATTTAAAGGTGCACCTAAATTAACTGGGTTTTTCCATTCGTCTTTATCTGCCACTTTTTCTGCCACAAATAAATCTAAACCACCCATTCCAACTAATCCATCTGTTGAATAAAATAATTTATCTCCTTCACCCCATACTGGGAACACATCATTACCTGGTGTATTTACTTCAGGTCCTAAGTTTTTTGGTAAAGACCAAGTATCTCCTCTTCTATTGTAAGTAGATATCCATAAATCAATTCCACCTTCTCCACCTGCCATGTTAGAAGCAAATATTAAAGTATTCCCATCAGGACTAACCGCTGGATGACCAACATTAGAAGTATCGTGATCTTTTAATTCAATTTTCACTGGTTCGCTATATGCGCTACCTCTTTTTTCTGTCATGTAAATATCGCAACCTAAGTTGTTTTTTCCATCATTCACACATCTTGTAAAAAACATTTTCTTTCCTCTTTTATCCATTGCAATAGTACCTTCATTGTGAATAGTATTTACTGGAGCGGGCATTGGAACAGGTTCTGTATAATTTCCTTTTCTATCAATTTCAGAATAAAATATATCTGAGAAATCTTGATTTGTAATCAATTCTGTATTTTCACCAGTTGCTGCACTTCTTGAAGAAGTAAAATACAAAGTAGTTCCTCTACTATCCATCACAGTACCATAATCAAACTGAGGTGTATTTAATTTTGTCATTGGGTTCATTTCATGACGACCAGCATTCTCTTCAAACTCATCATATTTTTCACAAGTTTCAATTCTTACTTTAATTAATGGATCACCCGCATTTAATTGTTGGTATTTTTTATAGCTATTCAATGCTTTTTTGTGGTTACATTGTCCTAACTGCATCTCTCCTAAGTAATAATAAACCTTAGGTTCTGTTTCAAAATACTTTAACAAAATTGCTTTTTCGTATTGTTGTTCTGCAGCGGCAAAATCATGAATCATACGGTAACATTCCGCAGAACGATAAGCAAATTCTGCTTTTTTCTTTCTTGAATCTTCTGATTTAACGCTTGTTTTCTCTGATGCTTTTTTAAGTGCATCTGCAGCTTCTGCATAAAGGCCAGCTTTATATAAGGCATTAGCCTCTTTCCCATAATTTCTCATTTGGGCAAATGAAGCCTGTGTTATCCCTAATACACCTGCAAAAAGTAAAATCTTAACAAATAATTTCATTATAAAGTAGTTTATTTATTCCTTGGTTACAATTGACGAAAATAGTAAATTAATTTTAATTTTTAACAAAAATTTAATTTAATTACCCAATCTAAGTTCAAATATTAATTTTCACCCAGTTGTGCATAAGCACGCCATTTTTCTAATAATTTTTTAAATCCATCTGGCAATTCAGAATCAAAAGACACTCTTTCCCCAGTTTTAGGATGTGTTAACCCCAGCGTTTTCGCATGTAAAGCCTGTCCGTCTAGCATTTTAAAGCAGTTATCTATAAACTGTTTATATTTGGTAAAAGTAGTCCCTTTTAAAATACGATCCCCACCATATTCTAAATCATGAAAAAGAGGGTGACCAATGTGTTTAAAGTGCACTCTAATTTGGTGTGTTCTACCTGTTTCTAATTTACATTCCACCAAGGTAACATACCTAAAACGTTCAATTACTTTATAATGTGTAACCGCGTGTTTGCCATACCCTTCTTCTTCGTCATACACTTGAAATACTTTTCTATTTCTTTGAGAACGACCGATATTTCCTGTAATGGTTCCTTCATCTTCAGCCAAATCACCCCACACCAATGCATAGTACTTACGGTCAGATGTGCGATCGAAGAACTGTTTTGATAAATGCACCAATGCTTCCTCTGTTTTTGCAATCACTAATATTCCAGTGGTATGTTTATCAATCCTATGCACTAACCCAGGACGTGTCGCATATGCATCTCTTTTAGGTAAATTATCGAAATGATATACCAAAGCATTCATCAATGTACCTGAGTAATTCCCATAAGAAGGGTGAACCACCATATTTGACGGTTTATTCACTATAATTAGGGTATCATCTTCATACACCAAATCTAATGGGATATCTTCTGCGATCAATTCGATTTCGCGAACTGGATGTGGCATATTTACCACTATTTCGTCACCAGGATGAATTTTATGGTTCGTTTTTATTTCCTCTTTATTCACCAAGATAAAACCATCCTTAATTAAATTCTGAATTTTACTTCTTGATGTATTCGCAATCCTAGCCAATAAAAATTTATCTACCCTTAATATGTCTTGACCTGAATCTACTATAATATGGTAGTGTTCAAATTTTTCAACGTTTTCTTCTCCTAATTCTTCTTCCTTCATTTAAGGTTTAATTATTTTATTCCTATGTAATAACTCTTTGTTTTCATCTAAAATTGAAACCAAATAAAATCCACTTGAAAACTGTACAAAATCAATATGACTTTCGTTGCCAGTATAGATTAACTTTCCAGACACATCATGAATCTGTACACTATAAGTATTTTGAAACCCATCAATAGTCAATGTCTGACTTACTGGGTTTGGATACATTGCAATGGTTTGCGTAGTTTCAATTTCTCCCACCACATTTAAAGTATAATTCAACCCAGTAGAAAAAACTGGTCGCACCATTATGGAACCAGGGAAAGAAGAATTTGACCAACCACTTCCTGTATTATAAAAATTTTTGTCTTGATTTAAATTATTCTTATCAAAACCTAAATACAAATTCTTATCTTCAATTTGTTCAAAGCCGACATAAAATACTTTTGGAACCACTATGGCTTTGTTATCGTTAAAGGTATAATATTTAAACTGATTTTTTGCAGCAGCATAATCTGGAAAATGAGGTTTAAAAAAGTCATCTTGGTAAAGTATATCGCCTGGCTTCCCCTCATCATCTCCCCATACAGTTAACAAAATAACATTACCCGTTACATCAGAGACATTGGGGACAAACTTCATTAAAACACCAGTTAAAGTGTCGGCTTCATAAGCTTCGAACTTAATTGCTATTTCGGCATTATTATCTAGCAAACCATAACCAGACTCGGCAGAAGCGTCGTCATACGCATAGTAATTTCTAAAATATTGCGTAAAATAAGTAGTATCATTTTCCAAATGTTGATTTGTTGAACTGGTTGCAATATTCATTTTTACATCAAATTCTGCCTTATCTACACTGCTATTTTGTGGATAAGCGTAGGGTTGTAAACCGACATTGAATGGGTATAGGTTCTGTCCCACATTCCAATTTAAGCTTGCTACTGGTAAAGAAAAATTATTTCCATCCATTTCTAAAGTACCAGCATTTGTAAACTTAGGCACCACATCACTATTACTTACCATCATTTCATAACTTGGTACCATGGCAATATTTGGATCACTTAAATTATTATAATGGTCCCAAGGAACCGCGGTATAATCTTTTAATAAAGTCTCAATTGGATAAGTGATTGCTAAATCACTTATTATCGTATCATTTACAGATGAATTCTCCCTTAAATTTACATAATCTATATGCCAATGGTCGAGATTACCCGACAAGGATGCTTTATTTTTAAATCGAAATTGAAATCCGTTTTGCTTAAAAGTATTTGCCGTTATTTCCAAATGAGCCATGCCCCAAACATCATCCGTAGCATCTCCTGACACCCCCCACACGTTGTACCATTGATCCGCAGCAGGTGAATACATTTCTAAAATCAATGAATCTATGGCTTCAGGCGAATTACCCAAGCCACGAGGTTGGTATAAAAAAGAAAGATATATATTAGACTTACCTAATAAATTAATTGGTTTAGAAGTTAAAAAGTCTGCTTCGCCATAAGAATTCGGGCTACCAAAATCATAAGGATAACCATTGTTATTTAAACCATCAAAAGTAGCAACACCAAGAGATTTTGGTACAACACCATATTTATAATTATGGCAAGCATAATCATCAATCCAAATGTCATTATTAGTAATATCTGCAAAAAACACCCGAGCACTATCTTGGTAATATTTATTAGCAATTTCCAGTGTGTCTGGACTTACATCCAAAACACCATCAATAACAGTATCCACAATTGTATAACACTCGTTATACAACTTTTTAATGGGACCCGAAATAGGAAATACACTTAAATCGTTCACCACCACATCAAAGCCTGTAGTAAAAGATGTTCTCACCATACCTACTACTGTATCATTAACAATATAAACTGTATCACGGTAAGCAGAATCACAAAGTACAATAGCGGGATCAATTGGTGTAGAATTAGACACTTCAATTAAATAATAATACAAACTGGAAGTTACATTAGAACCATTAAATTCCGCGGCATATTTCACCCATTTATTAGTCGAAAAATCGTCAAAAACAGGCACCTCTAGGTTATTATAATTAAACAAGAATGTACTGTCTAAATCGTTACCTGCCTTTAATTTAAAAGCTGGCATAATGTCCACATTATAAGTTAATGAACCTAGCGTTTCTTGTCCAAAAGAAATTATCGGTAATAAAAAACAGAGTAGAAAACCTTTTTTAATCATAGTATTATTTTTCAGCCCAAACCGTTACAATTGTTCCTGATGCTACATTTGCTCCTTCTCCACCAATTGGTGATTGGTTTTTAATAATTGCTTGATCAATATCTGTTGCCGTTTGACAGGAAGGGCATTCTGGATGCAATGCTAAATTTAGATTTAATAAACGGTTTTTTGCATCACTTATTGTAAGGCCAATCAAATTAGGCAAGGTAACTACTGCTCCGCCATTACCTTTAGCAACAACTAACTCAATTAAACTACCCTTTGGCAACATTTGATTTGGCTTTAATGCTTTTCCGTTTACCAATTGCTCCATGACGAACCCTGGTCCAACATTGGAAGGCTTATAAGAAATTTTAGTTCTTAAACCTAAAGATTCCAATTGACTTTCTGCCATTCGTTTGGATTTATCCAACACACTCGGAACTTGTATCATTTTAGGTTTACTCGGCACAATAGACACTTGAATCACCCTGCCAGACTTCACAAATTCCATGGTGGAATCAGTTGGTCGAGGATACTGCCAACAAACGGTTCCTTTTGGCCAATTATCAACATATACCGAATCTACTATTTCGTAAGCTAATTTTTTAGATTTCATTAATTGCGGCAAATCATCCGCATGTATTTTATACAAAGTAGGCACCTCAATCTTTTGACCAAAATTGGTGTGACTTTTTAAATAATATTGCATAAAAACTACAATCACCACCCAAACAATTAGAATTGCAATGAGATGGTATAAATACTTTTTACTGAATAAAAATTGAAATATGTTTTTCATTCACATTTGAATTGATTAATGGGCAAAGATATTAAATCCAAACCAAAAAAGATAATTAATTAAAAATACTAATGGATTACTTATTATTCGCAGGAGAAATCAAATTAAAATAGCCGATATAAAATCCATTTGCGGTTTGCGCATAAATTCTATTTTGCCTTACTTTAAAAGTCTTCAAGTCTTGCAGCGGCCACCTAACCGATTTTTTTTCTCCATCCAAAATGGCTCTACTCAATACAAAGTTAGGAGAAACGTAAGCAATAATATTATTTTGAAAAACATCCAGCGACTCACTTTTTAATGCCCATTTTCGGATATAAGTTCCAAATGCATCAAACACCATCACCTGATCATGTGCCGTTACAAGATAAAGTTGGTCGTTATACTCAAACATTTGGGTTGGGTACAATTTAGACTTTGTCATAAAACTCAAATTTTCAATTTTCACCATCACCTCAAATTTGTCATTAATTTTTAACAACCGCAATGTACCTGCATCTAATACCCAAAACCCATTACCGTTAAAAGATTCGCATACTAAGAGTGGCTGTACCAAATCGAGATCAAATAAATTGATAACCGTAGACATTGGGGTAAGCGTATTGTCATAGAACTGAATTAAACCGCGATCTTGATCAAAAGTTAAGACCCTAAAGTTTTTGGAAGCTTCTATATATTGCGGGAAATGAGATTTAAAAGAGGTTTTAAACAAGGTATCTAGTGCAGGACTTAGTTTGTATAAGATATCTTCTTTCACCAAGTAGATATTGCCAAAATTATCTACAGAAAAGCAATCAAATTCTCCGACGATTGAATCTTTCTTATAAATAGCAATTTCTTGTGCATTTCCTTTTGTAAAAGCAAATAGCATAGAAAAAAAAAGCCAACTAGTCAAAAGATACTTTGTCATAATTATAATCACAAAGGTACAACCAAAAATTAAACCAACTTAAAAACTAAAGGTAACCCCTCCCAAAACTTGGAATCGGAATACTGGATAATTATACCAACGGTAATAACGTTGGCTGGCTAAATTGTTAAATTGAATAAAAGCGGATAATCTTTTGTTATATCTATATTCTCCTTCTAAATTAATATCGTTAATAAAACCAAGTTTAAAATCATCATCTGATGGGCTTAACGCAAACAATCCACCTGGACTTTTTCTACCACCTTGTAAACTTACATCCGCTTTTATATAAATCTTATCGAACATGTTATAAGCACCTCTTAAGCCAATTACCAAATCTGGTAAATGCCAAGCATACTTCTCAAACTCGGCAGAATATCTATTCAACTCCGTATAAGCATCTACTTTTAATTTTTCCTCTTGCTGGAAAGTAATACTACCTTTTAAACCAATTACGGAAATATTATCATATACCACATCAAAGCGGTACATATCAGAAAAAACAGTATCATTTACAAATAGTGCCATATCAGAAAACTTACTGGTATGCACCATCACATTATAGGAAATAAATTTAGAGATACTTCCTTTTAATCCGCCATACACAGAAAAGGTTTTTTGATTTAAAATATCGACAGAAGAAACAATATATGGATTGGCTTGATTCAGTTTATCAAAAGAGTTTTGTGTCAAATCACCGTCTATACCAACATAAGGAATTAAAATACCTTTTAGTAAATCAAATTGTGCTTTAATAATAGGCACAGGTTTAAATATTTTTGTGCCATTAAAATCAAAATTCAAATCCAACCCTGCTTCTACCTTTAATTTATCTTTAAACTGAAAAGTAGTCACCGTCGGCTTTAAGCTAAATATATTATTTCTAGTTTTCTTTCGATATTGCAAGGCCACACTTGTATCTCCCTCACCAAACTTATAATAATTCAATAAAAAATCTATATCCAGTGCAAAGATGTTTTCCTGGTATTTATATTTAAAATTTGAACCAAAATTAATGGTATTCTCCCTAGCGTTGTTGCTACTTGTTGGGAAAGTATCTTTTTTAAATTCGTGGAAATATTGGTAATCGGCATACCCATTATACAAAAGCTTGGCACTATCCCTACTTGGAGTATTATAGAAACGTACGTTTGCATTGTAGGCAGCCACACGATTTTTTAAGGAATCTTTTGGAATACTATCATTTTGTAAGCCATAATAGTGATACCCGAAATTTTTATAGTCAAACTGCGTATTTAGCGTGTGATTTTTTAAAAAGAAATCTCCAAAAAGTTTTGCTTTCGTCTGGTCGAACTGACTTGGTGCATAATCTTTAATAGCACCAAAAGAGGACAAGTGATTGGCATGCACCCCATAATTAAACTTTCTATTTCTCTGCGCATTGTAGTACACTTCTCCATATGGCATGGTATAATTACCCAGTCCCAACTTTACATAACCAGGATACAATTTCTCGAGCTTATCTACAATTTTAATTCTAGAAGGGGTAATTGGCGCCAAAACGATTTGTGATTCATAACTTTTAGGCAACATTGGATAGGTAAAACTAGGCAAAGGAATAACGGTATCAATGATCACAGGGTTTTCAGTTACACGATAAGAAGGTGTTGTGTTTCTTTCTGCAACAAAAATTATTTCCGTACCAATTGTCCCACCAGTATTTTGTGAAAAAACAGCCTGCATTTGCAAACACAACGCCGCTATTAAACAATATTTAAATATGCGATTAATCATGGTTACCTCCTCCGTTAATTTCAATGGTATTTTGAGAATTATTATCTATATCTTTTTCTTTATTTTTCAAAGCGATCAATACTTGCATCACCTCATTTGCCTCTGCGATCACACCATCATCCTTGATCGTATAGCCATTTATTATACTATTTAAAGTATATTCTGCCTGCACTAAATCGTTGAGTCCAATTGAATTTTTTGCTTGCAACACAAGCGCTCTTGCCACCCAGTATTTATAACCACCATTATTTTTGATGAGTTTTCGAACAGCTAATTCTGAGTCTTTATAATCTTCTGCCAAATGTAAACCTGTTGCCAAATAGAATTGGGATTCCGCCGCAATTTCAGCATTAGAATTGGCCACAACATAGTCTAAATAAACTTTCGCATTGGTATAATCGTTTTGTGCGATATATGCTTTTGAAATCACATAATTTGCTTCTGTTTTCACAAAATCTAGTGCATTTTCGTCTAACATGACTTTTTGCGCATGTGGTTTTGCAGCCTCAAAATCCTCTAAAAAAGTATATGAGCGCATTAAACCAATATCTGCCATTAGTTTGTTTTGCGCAAAGGTAGTTGCGGAAAGCAAGACCAAATAATATTCCACTGCTTTTTCATATTTCTTTTCTTCGTAGGCTTTTTCAGAAACAAACAAGGCAGCTTCTTCTGTAAATCGATTATTTCCTTTTTCAATCACCTTTTTATAAGCAAATTCAGCTTCATCCTTACGGTCGAGTTTTAAACTTGCTTTAGCCATTAAATAATAAGACTCCAATTCATGATTGGCTCTTGGAAACTGGGTTAAATACTTTTGAAAAGCAGCAATAGATTTTGTCCAGGAGGAATCTTGGTATAAGTCATAAGCCGAAGTAAAAAACAATTCGTCTTTTTCCGTCTCATCAAATGAAATTCCAAATTCATCCACTAAAGCCAAGTATTTTTCTGGTTGACTTAAAGCACTGTATACATCTTTTAATCTACCAAGGGCTTCTTTTTGTTTTACCTCATCTTGGTAACCTCGTAAAACGGTTAAAAATCTTTTTTCTGCCGCTTGGTATCTTTTATTTTTAAAATCTAATATTCCTATTTGAAAAACGGCATCTTTCACCAAAGTATGTTTCGGGTAATCATTAATAACCTGGTTATAATATTGAATGGCTTGGTTATTATGGTTATCATCCATTAAACGGTAAGATTCTGCAACTTCATATAAAGCAGGTACGGCAAAAGTAGAGCTTGGACTATTTTGTACGATATCTAACATAATAGCCGCCTTACTGTCATAGTCTTGCTGAAAGCCATAAGATTTACCCATCTGAAACCTTGCGTAATCCATTTGACCACCTTTTAAATCCACTGCTTTTTGATAATATTTAATGGCTTCTTCGTCATTTGATTTTTTAAAGAAAGCATCTCCAATTCTTAAATTAGCATCTGTTAATTTAACTTTATCTTTTTCATTACTATCCAATGTAAAAGTTCGGAAAGCTTGAATCGCATTTTCAAAATCCTCTTGCATGTAATAGGCATAGCCTATATTGTAATAAGCTGCATTGTGCATAGGTAAAGCATAGCCACCTGGCGCTTCTAAAAATTTACGGTAAGCTGCTATGGCATCCGAATACTGGGCCATTTTATAGTAGGATTCTGCTATCCAATATAAACTTTGGGCTGTAATTTTATTGTCTATTGAATATTTAGCTACCAATTTAAAATTATCAATTGCTTTTTGATACACCTTAGATTGGAACAATTCCACACCATAATTATAAGCCATCATTTGATATGCCGATTTTATTTGGATATTTTTATTGGCTATTTTATCCATAAACTCAATGGCAGCACTATAATTTTTCATAGTGGAATACACATTGATCAAATATTGATACATTTCTTGTTTATGTTTTGAATTAGGGTACTTATTTAAGTACAAATTCATTGCTTCTACAGCTTCATTGAATGGATTATAATCTATTTTATAAGAAAGCAAAGCATAATTATACAATGCATCTTCTTCAATTTCTTTATCAAAATTCATTCTGGCTGCTAATTCAAAAGCATCCCTTGAAGACACATAAGCTTCTTGTTTTAAATAACATTCTGCAATATGGTAATAGGCAATTTGACTCAGTTCATCATTTGCATCCGTTACCTTATCAAACATTGGAATAGCGTACTCATAATTACCACTTTTATAATAAGCAAAACCCAATTGGTAATCTTCATCTCTTGTAGTTGCACTTTTATTATTATACTTTTCTAAAAATGGCACCGCCTCATCAAATTTCCCTAATTTATAATAGGCATTCCCAATTACTTTTAGCATTTCTAAATTTTGCTTTTCGTCATTATTTTGGGATGCATATGGCGCATAGGTAATCACCTCTTCGTATTTACCTTGCAAATAATAAATCTGAGAGATGTAATAAGGTACTGTCTTTTCAAAAGAAGGATTATTTTTTAAGACATTAAATGATTCTAATGCTACTTGATAATTTTTTTCAAGATAAGCAATATGCGCATAATAATAAAGTGCTGGACTTTGATACGCCGATTCTATATGGATAATTTCATAAAATAAATTCCTTGCTTGTTTTAATTCATTTTCGGTAAAATAGCTATATCCTAATTTAAAATTATATTCTGGCCTTAATGCTTCTGAAATGTCTAACGGTTCAATTTTCGTAAACCAAGCAATGGTCTCTCCATATCTTTTTCTTTGGTAATAATGCCTACCCAACTCCAAGTATATATTGTGTTTATAAACTGTCTCTGGATAATTACTGATAAATTCAATTAATAATTTTTCTGCATTGGGGTGGTACAAACTCAAAGCACAGCGTGCATAGTAATATTTTGATTTAACATAAAAAGGATCATTTACATCCACAATGGTTTGCATGAACGCTTTATACTCTGCCTGAGCAGCACTGTACTTTTCTTTTTCATACAGCGCTTCTGCCAAGTAAAACTGTGCGTATTTAGAGTGATGCTTTTCAGTCACCTGTCCGTAAACAGCTTGTCCCAAAAACAAAAAGACAAAAGATATGGTGATTAATAATTTTTGCATAAAAAGTAATATCCTCTAGGTATAAGCATACAAATTTACATGCATAGCTCATCAAAATTAGACTATAAATTTAAAGTTATAAACGCTTTGATGTTTACTTTGGTACACCTTATCTAAAAATTAATTCAAAAGTGCTTCGTAAAAAACTTCATGAATTCTTTTTCGGACTTTATACTGATATATTTTATTACTAATTTTTGGATGTACGCGATTAGACAAAAAGATAAAGCTTAATTTCTCGGAGGGGTCGACCCAAAAACAAGTCCCCGTAAAGCCAGTATGACCATAAGTTGAAGAATGAGCAGCATCTGCCATTCCATAAGCAGCATTATCAAAGGTCCTTTTATTAAAACCAAGTCCACGGTGTGTTCCTGTTTGCGACTTACTAAACATACTTATGGTTTCCGACTTTAAATACCGCTTCCCGTTGTACACCCCACCATTCTGCCACATTTCTAAAAGAATGGCAAGATCTTTTACGTTAGAAAACAGTCCTGCATTCCCTGCGACACCACCATAAAGCGCAGCGTTTGGATCGTGCACAAAGCCTTGCAACAATTGTTTTCGCCAATAACTTTCATTCTCTGTAGGAACAATCTTGCTTAAAACAGTATAATTTAAAGGCTTAAAACCTGTTTTAGTCATTTCTAATGGCGCATAAAAAGTTTGGTGCACATATTCCTCATATGTATTTCTATTGCGATACAATTTCTTTGGTTTTAAGGCGGCATGTGTATCAATAATGCGTTTAAATAGAAAATACAATAAGTTCATATTTACATCCGAATATTTATACTCTCTTTTAGGGTCTAACCAAAGCGTATTCATCTTAAGCCACATGGAATCCTGGTAGCTTTCATCCATGTATAAATTATTCGCCACCTGCGTACCATAACCTGAATAAGGATAATCACAAAATCCATTGTAAAACCTTGTTTCTTTATCCGCTGCCTTTTTCATATATGGCAAGACTGGAAAACCTGCCGGCAGTCCCGATTGATGAATAAATAACTCCTGAAAAGTAATCTCTTTTATGCTACTTCCATTGGGTAAATATGCACTTAAGCTATCTGGTAAGTAATCTCCAATTTTATCTTCCATTTTATAATAACCATCCTCCCATAACTTCATTCCTACTAAGGTTGTGGAAAGCACTTTGGTCAGAGAAGCTAAATCGTACACATGTAAATTACTAACTTTTAATCCATTTGAATAAGTTGAATTGCCAAAATTGCGTTGGTAAACCACCACACCATTTCTTACAGCCAAAACTTGGCAACCAGGAAAAGCTCTGCCATTCATAGCTTCATTCACCATTCCTGAAATTCGTTTTAACTCCTTTGGGTCGACAAAAGCATATTCACTGGGAACATAAGCTAATTTAGATTTAGGGAGTGTTTTTCCTTTATAAAACTTTTTACCATTAAAAAAATGACCGTCAATAGGCAATCCGCCCAACAATTGCGCATTTAAAAGTTTAGAATGCCCCCAAGGCGTATAGCATAAATTTGGCGCACCTTTTAGTTTGTTCCATTGTTTTGGGTTTGAAAATACAAATACCATTGCATTTGCAGACGGATGTACACATAGTACATCCAACACACTATCTTGTAATGTAAAAGGTAACAAGCAAACTCCTTTTTTAATGCCTATAGGTTTTTTTGTTTGCAATAAGCGTTGATAATCTACAAAATACAATTTCTTCATAGGTAATAACCTATTTTCATTTGCAATTAAGACCGTTGATTTAATTTGAATATGGTACCGATTAGCTTTCATTCTTGCGGGCATTCCACCGAAGTTTCCACTACTTTTAAACCTATTTTTAATTGCCAATATTTTTGATACAGTTGATTTAGTATGTGCCCGCAGCTTTAAATCACCTACCATAAAGGCGTTCAAATCTTGAATCACTACCATATCGGCTCCTGTTTTAATATGGTGTATGGGGTTACGCTCACTATTTACAATAAAAAGGCCTTCAAAATCAAAATCATCACGGATCTGTTGATAAGGCAAGCTATCCAAATAATAAGCATCCAAAAGCAAGGTATGATGGGTATGTTGGATCAGGACTAACTTTTTCTTTAGCGCCTCCTCCCCTAATGGCTTCATTTTAATTTTAACCACCGTATTTACAATGGAATCCGCATAGAGTTTTTTAAAATATGTAGTCGTAATTTTATCATTAAAAAGACCTTCCTCCATTCCCAACCAATTTAAACCAGACTCCTGAAAACCGGTCCAGAACTGTTTGTCTTGAAAGGATTTATTAGCTGCCCAAATGGGATAAACTGACAGATCGGTTAGTTTAAAATAATCCCCCATTAAAAAGGGTTTTATTTTAAAGGTGGTATCCATAAAAGTTGCCAAGTTTTGAATGGCATCAATTGGCCAATTTTCAAAATAGACGCCCCCGGGCTGCAACCGTATTAATTGTTTTTTCAGGTTGTCCAAATTACGCAAACTTACTGTATCACATTTCACCACAAACTGTTGTGCGATAATATATTTATCCGATAAAGTATCTAAATTTTGTGTTGTGGAATCTACAGAGAGATTATTTTTTAATGGTCCCGTTTCCTGACGACAAGAAACAAATAAACAGAAGCAAAATATAAAACAATGAAATTTACCCATTTCTCGCATAGCAAAAACGAATATACTTATTATTTCAACACAGTAACAAAGCCGTCATGAATAGTTTTTTTCCCTTCCAAATCAGTAATAAAACAACGATAAACATACGTATCGTCCTTCACCAATTCTCCGGCATACCTACCATCCCATGAAAAATCAGGATCAAAACTTTCGAATACTATTTCTCCCCAGCGATTATACAGTACAAAATGGAATGCTGTAGACCCAATTAAACTCACTTTATAGACTTTATTAAAGCGATCATTGTCGGGAGTAAATACATTGGGGGCGTAAAAATAAAATTCAGGTTTAATATAAATTTGTCTCGCAAAAGTGTCTAGACATCCCGCTTCTGAGGCAGCAACAAGTACAACTTGATAATTACCCCAAGGACTATAAGTTGCATTTGGCGCATACTCGAATGAAGTTTCCCCATTTCCTAAATCCCAAAAATAGCTCACCGCGCCGGTAGAATTGTTTTTAAAATAAGTTGGCAGACCTTCCATAGGCTCAGTACTTAAGACATTAAAACTCGCATTTGGATTAGAAATACCTACTTCAATCGTCCCTGTAATTTCGTAAGTACCGCAACCATCTGCCACGCGCACGTAATATTTTTTTGATTGCAGCGGATTCACCATCACCTTATTGGTTGTTTCTCCTGAATGTGGCCAATAATAGGTGAAATCTCCCAACCCACCAAAAGCAGCAACTTCAATTTCAACTTCTTCTCCTTTACAAATTACTTGGTCTTCTCCTGGTACAATTTTCAGCACAGTGGTCAATACTTTTAACTCCAAAATAGCGCTATCTGTATTATTACAAATATCGGTTACTTTTATTTGATAATTAATAGTTTCAAAAGGCGCAACAAGTTTTTGTTCCTCTATTCCTATATTTTGATTATTGGCAGACCAGACATAATTGTTAGAACCGGCTCCACCTTCTGTAAAAGACAATAAGGTTACGGGGGTTCTTGGACATAATACGGCAGTATCACCGAAAGTGCTGACTTGCAATGGCGCATAAGTAGGTACAAAAACTTGAACACTTTTGGTTACCGTATCGGCATTACAATCATCCGTCAATGTTAAAATATAATTTGTAGTCTGAAGTGGATTATCCGAGATACTTTGAGACACTTGGCCATTGTCCCAATTAAAAAAATAAGGTTGCGCCCCACCTGTAACAGTTGGTGCAAGCGTAATTGCATCACCAGGACAAAGAATTGATTCATCATTTAAACTTACCGTTATTGGGGCAATTTCTTTTATCAATAAGTTAAGCGTAATTAAATTACTATTTCCACAAGGGTCCGGTTGGTCGAGAATCAATTTCAAGGTCTCATCACCTTCTAACAAGTTATCTTGAAAAACATCTAAATTAAAAGTCACCACAGTTTGTCCTGGGTTAAAATTTATACTCGTAGGTACCGAGGAATAATCTACCCCTTCTATTGCGGTACCACCAGTACTTAGCGGGATAGATAAAGTTTGGCTAGCTTGACTGGCGTCTCGTGTGATGCTAATGGTTGCTGATTCACAACTCTCTGCCATACTGGTGTTATTGTTAAAAATATTTTTAGATAAAGTAGAACTAATCTCTACTGGGAGTATACTTTTTAAGGAATTTGCTTCTAAAAATATCCCAGAATCATACGCACCATCACCGACATCAGCAATGGCCATTTTTAAGTGGTATGTTTCCCCGCATTGTACTTTCGCTTTCGCTTCAATCACCACAGTAAAACCATCATATTGTATGTAATAACTAGAATTGTTTTGAGGTGCACTAGTACCATCTCCATTATCGACAAAATAGGAAGAATTTGAATTAGCATTTACATTATCAATGGTCACAGGAGTTCCAGCAGTCCCAGGAATAGTTGCCATATTATAATTTCCACCAAAACCGGGACCAGATATAAAAAAAGCGAATACATCATTAAAACCAGCATTTACAAACTCAGGATATTCTTCTGAGCCAAAAACATATTTAAATTTAATGGAATCCGAATTCGGTACAAAATCAAACTCTAAAATTGAGGCGTTAAAAGTAGTTTGTCCAGCAATATTGGTCAGTTGGGTATTACCAGCCGTATTATTATCTACCCCCGCACTACCATTTGTATTTGGACCATGTGGACCTTGTTGTCCACCCAGAAGACCAGTATTAGGGAGTACTGTTCCAGTAGTCATTACGATACCTGAAGCTAATCCTAAATTAGAACCCGTTCCATTAAAAGAACCGATTGCTTTAAGGTCTCCAGTATAACTTACATTAGTTACTGTTACACCATTACCCACCAACACATTTTGCACCAACTGAACTGGTGTTAACCCCGTAGTTGTAGTCAGTTGACTCCATACACTTGGCATTGCAAAAAATGCAACACCAAGGATGAAAGTATGGATTAATTTATTTAACATATTATGATGTGTGCACATGTGCACACCTTAAAAATACGTATTTATTTAATGGTAGTTGTCTGGCAAATGTTAAATAAACTTGAATGGTGGGAATTACTGATTATTCGGTGCAATAATTTTGATGGCAATAAGCCCTTTAGACAATTAATATTCCTTAAATTTGCGTTTCAAGAATGAAAAAAATTAAGGATATACTCGCTAGTTGGAGAGAGAAGTACAAACTGTCTTATACGCATGCCGATACGTTTAATGTAAAATGGAGCGCCAAGTTATCATTTTTCAACATCTTATCCCTGGTTATGTTGTACACGTTAATAGTCGGCATATCGGTATATTTCCTTATCCTATATACGCCATTAAAAAAATTCATTTTTAATGATGTATCCATTTATGAATTGAATGAAAAGCTAGAAGAGAATACCAAAGCATTGGCAGCGGTAGAAAAAAAATTGAGGACGAATATAAAATACACCGACAATTTAAAAAATGTATTTACTGGGGAAAATTTGGTGGATTCGAATATTTTTAAACAAATAGATACCTTGGAAGGCATTGTTTCGATTGATTTTGAAAACAGCGCTGCCGACTCCTTATTGCGAGACAAAATAGAAAATGAAAGCATTTCCACTACGGTTGAAAAAATAGAAATTCAAACTGATTTTTTTATTGCTCCAGTACATGGCAAAATTTCTAAGTCAATGAATGCACAAACCAAACATTACGGTGTAGACATTGTTACCGCAGCGGATGAACCTATCAAAGCAGTTTTAGAAGGTCTAGTATTATTTTCAGGCTGGACTAGTAAAACAGGTTATGTGCTCATTCTTCAACACCAAAACAACTTAGTTTCTAGCTATAAACACTGCGCCGCAGTTTTAAAAAATGAAGGGGATTATGTGGAAGCTGGAGACCCTATAGCGATTGTTGGAAACTCTGGTGAGTTAACGGATGGCCCACATTTACACTTTGAGTTATGGCAAAACGGCATTGCACTCAACCCCCAAGAATTTATTTCATTTTAATTCAAATTAAAGTATTTATCGCAAAAACCAAACGATTCTCCTTTGGTTTGATTATTTTTGAACGCTCAAACTTTAAAAAGATATCAATACGTAATGTGGATTAAAGTCTCTCAAATTATATTAAGAAATAGAATTCTTATTCTAAGTATCTTACTAGGCATCACGGTAGTGTTTGGTTATTACATGGTTAATAACGTAAAAATGGATAACAAGTATGGCACTATGTTACCAAAAGATTCTCCCGCAAAAAAAAATTATATTAAATTAAAATCACTTTTCGGTCAAAATGAATCTTTACTAATTTTCGCAATAGACAATAAAGACTTATATGATTTAGAAAAATTTAATGCTTGGTATGAATTAGGAGAAGTAGTCAAAAGTTTTGAAGCCGTAGATTCTGTTTTTTCAGAAGCACATCTATACCAAATTCATAAAAATACAACGGACAAAAAATTTGAATTTGATAAAATCATCAAGTATAAACCGCAAAGTCAAACCCAATTAGATAGCTTAGAAAAAATAATCAAATTAAATCCTTTTTACGACGGTTTCATTTACAATAACGAAACTAACGCATCATTAATGATGGTTTTTATCAATGAAAACATCATGAACGACATGAAGAAAGCAGTTGTGCTTTTAGACATTGAAAAAAAGGCAAAAGAATTTGAACCGTTATTGGGTGAAATTCACATATCGGGCATGCCACATATCCGGGTTTCAGTAGGAGAAAAACTAAAAGGGGAATTAGGTTTATTTATTGGCTTAACCATTTTAATCACCTCCTTATTACTTTACGTATTTTTTAGGTCGTTAAAAATTGTTCTAATCTGTAACATAGTGGTATTTGTTGGGGTAATATGGTCTTTAGGAAGTATCGGGTTTTTCGATTTTAAATTATCTATATTAATGGTGTTAATTCCACCATTGATGATTGTAATTAGTATTCCTAACTCCATCTTTTTAATCAATAAATTTCACCAAGAAATTAAAGACCATGGTAATAAAGTAAAAGCACTTTCGCGTGTCATTCAAAAAATTGGAAATGCTACCTTATTAACCAATTTAACGACAGCAATGGGTTTTGCAACCTTTATTTTCACAAACTCGGAACGTTTATTTGAATTTGGCTTTATCGCTGCCTTAAATATCATTATGGTATTCGTATTATCCATTACCATTTTGCCGATTGTATTAAGTTATTCTGCTATTCCAAAACCAAAACATTTAGAACATTTAGAAAAACAATGGTTACACATTGCGATTGAAAAATTGGAATTCGTCACCTTATACAAAAGAAAATGGGTGTTTTCTGTTGCCGGAGTTGTGGTTATTTTAGCCATCATTGGAGCCCTTAAAATAAAGGCTACAGGTAACATTACTGGCGATTTACCACAACATGATCCCATCACAAGAGATGTTCAATACCTACAAGATAAATTTGGTGGTGCCATTCCTTTTGAAATACTAATTGACACAAAAAAGAAAAACGCATATCTCTATCGTTTAAAAGCTTTAGAAAAAGTACAAACGGTATTAAAAGAACATGGCGTTTTTTCTAAATCTTTGTCTGTCGCAGATGGTGTCAAGATCATTAACATGGCATATTCCGAGAATAATCCAGCGCGTTACAGTATTCCAACCCTTAGTAAAATGAACAGATTTGTTCCTTACCTAGAAAATGCCGAAGGAGCAGGGAATAATCCATTTATTGATTCCTCAAAAATTTACACCCATATTACTTTACAGGTTGAAGATTTAGGGTCCTATGAAATCCAGGAGTTAATCGACACTTTAGGTCCGGAATTAATACCTATCATCAATCCTAAAAAAGAAATTTATGATAATGCTTACGCAAATATCCTCACTTTATCGGGGGCAGAAAAGGATGCGGCTTTAGCTGATTTGTATTTTGATTATCCAGAAGTTTATTTGAATTTAGTGGAAATCACAGCCCAAGATAATGCAGCATTAAAAGACGAAATGATCATGGATGAAAATTTAATTTACAGCTACCATGACAAAGCGGAATTTAATACAAATTTAAAAGCTGCTTTTGATTTAGAATATTGGGATTTAGTATTTTCAGGAACAGCAGTCATTGCTTCAAATGGGACACAATACTTAGTGAAAAACTTATTTACTTCTTTAGCTATTGCCATTGTACTAATCGCCATTTTAATGTCCATATTATTCCAGTCATGGCGAATGGTAGTTATTTCCTTAATTCCAAACTTCATCCCATTATTGACTACTGCTGGTATCATGGGATATTTCGGTATTCCAATTAAACCCTCTACACTATTAGTATTCAGTATTGCATTTGGAATATCTGTAGATGACACCATTCACTTTTTAGCCAAATTCCGACAAGAATTAAAACATTACGAGCATGATTTAAGAAGATGTATTTTAGTCGCTCTTAGAGAAACTGGCATCAGTATGATTTATACATCCATTGTATTATTCTTCGGATTTGGCGTGTTTATATTTTCACAATTCGGAGGAACCAAAGCATTGGGTATCTTAGTCTCTTTAACCTTACTGGTCGCTATGTTGGCAAACCTACTTATTCTACCTTCATTACTATTGTTTATGCAAAAAAAGATGACTAATAAAGCCTTGCGAGAACCTTTATTTGAATTATTTGATGAAGAGGGAGATATAGAGTTAGAACGAATTGAAATTGAAGAAGGCTTAAAGAAGTACGAAGAAGAAGATATCAAACATCAAACAGATAAAGATGATTGATTTAAGCCGCTATCAAAATATAATCGGCAGTGAAATTGCTCAAATTAACTTTCCTAAAGCGCCGCAAAATTTATACGCTCCACTCACTTACTTTTTAGCCCTAGGTGGAAAAAGAATGCGTCCAATACTAGCTTTAATGGGCTGTGAATTGTTTGACAAAGATTTAAATGCGGCAAAGCATGCAGCATTGGCGGTCGAATTATTCCACAATTTCTCTTTGATTCACGACGACATTATGGATGACGCACCTTTAAGAAGAGGTAAAGCAACGGTACATTCTAAATGGGATCAAAACATTGCCATTCTTTCAGGAGATGTATTGATGGTAAAAGCTTATGAACATTTGGCGACATATGATGGACAGGTATTAAAATCTTTATTGCAGTTATTTAATACGACGGCAAAGCAAGTTTGCGAGGGACAACAATGGGATATGGATTATGAATCCGCAACAGCGGTTACCATTGACCAATACATAAAAATGATCAGTTATAAAACGGCTGTTTTATTAGGCTGTAGTCTAGAAATGGGCGCCATCATAGCTGGAACCAATACAACGAATAGAAAAGCCTTGTATGAATTTGGTCTTAACCTGGGTATTGCATTTCAGCTACAAGATGATTTATTAGACGTTTATGCAGACCAGAATAAATTTGGTAAGCAAGTTGGCGGTGACATTCTGGCAAATAAAAAAACTTTTCTCTTATTAAAAGCTTTTGAAGACGCGGATGCTTCCACAAAAACAGTATTACAAAACAGTTTAACAAATTTAAAGGGCAGCGAAAAAATTACAGCAGTTAAAGCCATTTATGCCCAACTAGACATCCCTGCAAAGACGACAGAAAAGATGAACGAGTATTATGAAATTGCACTTCAAAATTTGAGTGAAATTAAAGTTCCTAAAAATCAAAAAGCACCACTATTTGCCTTGAGTGAATTTTTAATGCAACGTGAGCATTAATCAAATATTATTTTTCCGTTCAGCCATTCTGGATCTAAATTCGCATGGTATTTTTTATAAAAATTAATCGCTGGCTCATTCCAGTCTAAAACCTGCCATTCAAAACGACCTACTTTTCTTTTTTTAGCTATTTGGTAAACCTCATCAAACAATAATTTACCTATACCTTTGCCTCTCCACTTTTCAGTCACTAAAAAGTCCTCCAAATACAAACAAGCGCCTTTCCAAGTAGAATAGCTAGTGTAAAATAAAGCGAACCCTACTACTTCACCACCCAATTCAGCGACAATACAATCAAATAGTTTTTTGACACCAAAGCCATCTTCAATTAATTGGGCTACCGAATTGGTCATTTGATCTGCTGCGTTTTCGTATACCGCTAATTCGGTAATAAGTGCATGTACACTTTGCATATCATTTGGTGTTGCAGTGCGAATAATGGCATTTGATTCTTTCATACCCTAAAAATAATTATTTTTTAATTCCCAACTCATTTTTATTTGACTGCGTTTGGTATCCTATGCACCTTTACTATTATAAACAAGTCTTTAAACTCACAATAACCTTTTCACTTATCATATTGAACAGTTGTCAAAAAATAAAGGCTAAAAAATTCAGTGGCCAATATAGCTGCAAGGTACAAGCACATTATTGGGAATCTGGTGGCCCAATGGATTATTACGAAAAAGATAGTATTTACAGCAGAGATATTAAAGTAAAACGGGTAAAAAAAATGCTGCAAATATTCAACTACCCCACCTTCAACGTAACAGAAATTGAAGCAGGTCAAACTTTAGAAAATTTCAGTGGTTGTACAGCCTGTGGCATCACCATTCGATTTGAAAATGATAGTTTATTTATCAAAACCAGCAGTGGTGGAAATGGAGGAGGAAGTAGTCAAAAATATGCCTGTAAGAAACAATAATACCCGTTTAGGCATCCCTAAGGCGTAACCACATTCTTAAAAATCATACCACCATTACCTTGGACCGTAAATTCAAGAATTCGACCATCATTGGTTTTAAAAGCTACTTTATTCTCTCCTTTATTTAAAGGTATTCTAGCGAATTGAATTTCATTGGGGATAGATTGCCAATTTCTGGTATCCGCTTTTTCAGTTGATGCATTTGCTATACCGACTGCCAAACCTAAGTATTCATTTTCTTTTGAAATTTTAATTTCTGCTAGCTTCTTGATAGCCAAACGCAACAACCTCTTCCCTAATTCTTTAAAGTAATTATCCCTTTCAATTTGAAAAGCAATTTGACTAATCGGCTCAGCCAATTGAAACCCAAAACTTTGATTATTCACCTTTAAGAAAGCTTGTTTAGCAGTTGGCATTCTATCCACATAATAGGCATAAGCCAATCGGATAATACCTATATCTGAAGCACTAAAATTATTAGAGTTTTCGTCAAAATTATAATCAATTGGAATTTGAATAATGTTTTGCGCATCCGTAAATAAATAAGTCCCAGTTTTATTGTCCTTAACCAAAGTAAAAAAGAAGTTCTTTTCCATTTTCACAGGTGCAAGTCCATTTTCCCAAAACAAGATCAGTTCACCACCTTCACCTTTAGTCGCATTTTCATCCATTTCTACGCGCAACTTTAAGCCATGGTTAATTCCTGCCAATTTTGCAGTTCTAATAATATCTCCTGGAAGTGTATTAGGCATTACTCCCAGACTAGAAATTTCTGAATTCTGGTAGGTTTCATACGCATTTCTGTAAGCAATTAAAGCGTTGTTAAAATCGTAATCCGATTCATAAATCATTCCCATCATCATCAATCCAAATGGGTCTTGACTGTACTTGTTTTCTTTTTCCTTTGCTGCAACAAACATAGCTTGCTCACGCAGGTTAATTTTGCGTGCCTCCACCACAGCCTCTTCCGTATTATTTAAATAAAGGTAATTGAGTGCATTATAATAATGCGCAATAATTTGCTCATGTGGCTCTGTACGGTAAGGCTGCATGGCAGGGTTTAAAGCCATACCTACAGCAAAGTCGGCTACACTATTATATTGATCCATTAAAAAATCCACATACTTAAAATTCTCTGTGCTTTCTTTGTATTTTCCATCTAAATGGTTGACCCTACCCAATTCCAAATAATAGAGTAAAGCGTTCCTTTTTTTACCTAAAAAATTACTGGACTCAATTTCTTCTCTAGCTTTTTCATAATCATTTGCCAATAGCGCTTTTTCTGTATCTTTGGATTTGGTATAATAAGTACCACAACCAAGGATGCTAAAACTAAGCAATGTCAGTATAATAAAATGATATTTAGCTACTTTACCCATTATATTAATCTAAAAAAACCGACCCGAAAATAAACGGATCGGTTTCCAAATTTTTAATTTATTATTTTTTAGTTTCTAACTGTTTTCTTTATCTTCTTATCCCCAATCCAAACTATTTCATTGGTTTGGATATTAGTTAATTCTAAATCTACCTGATAATAGACCACCTTGTCTCTTTTATAAGCATCCACTATAGAATTAATAGAACCTTGTAAGATAAAATCAGCGCCTACTTCTAATCCCCATTTCTTCATGGTAGAAACAGAAGCATTTGTTTGTTGATCTGCTTTTTCAGCTCTTAACTCTTCTCGTTTATCTCCACCTTGTACTAAACGTACCCTTTGTGATTTTATAAAAGATTTTTCAATATCCTTTACAAACGTCTCCGCTTCAATATGCTCGTGACTATTATTTTTCACAAAACCAACAATCACTACTGGCTTTTCTCCTTTTTCTTTTACAAAATTAGACAACCAAACCTCTCCAAGTACTTGTTCTACCATGGCTTCCGCAGTCATTCTAGAATCAACATCATTCCATTTACCGCTGATATCAATTTGTTCATTTACATCTACCCGTGACACTTTGTGTCCACAACTTTGAAAACCAAATGCAAGCGTTCCCAAAAAGGCGATACTATATACTATTTTTTTCATTTCTTTCGTTTTATATGATTAATGGAATAATAAATGGTCTAACCCAACTCCTAGTAGAACACCACCAAGGGACGGTGCATAGAAATTACTTTGGTAACCATAATTATTGTAGTAATTTCTACCATTTCTATAATATGGTCGACCATAATAATTAGGCGTGTTTGCTCTAGCTAGTCTCACTGCATGGCGGTTATCAATTCTAGCTTGTTTTTTATCTGCCTTATATGTTGACCAATCAAAAGCTTCGTAAGTATTCTGAATGGTTAAACCTTGGTTTACTAGTAAATTTTCTTTATTAGTATCATATTTTGCAGCAGCTTGTGCGTAATTCGGATTTTGATCCGGATCTTGTGTTTGTGCTTGAGCGAAGGTACCAACCATTACACTCAATAAAAGGAACCCTAAATTTTTCATCTTTTTTGTTTTGCTGTAGATAAATCAAATTACATGCCAAATTAATAATTTAAATTCATATGGCGTATTTCAAGTACATAATTTTTTTAATACCTTAGTAAGATGTGTTTCTCCTTCAAAAAACAAACTTCATTACTTATAATCATCACTTTAGCACTTAGCTTTAATTTCTTTAACGCAAATTCTACAACCCCCTTGACCTATTTAGCACTAGGTGACTCTTATACTATTGGAGAGTCTGTAGCCAAAAATGAACGCTGGCCGATACAATTAGCAGAACAGTTAAACCAAACTGGATGGACCATCAGTGCACCGACTATTATTGCTAAAACAGGATGGAGAACAGACGAATTATTAAAAGCAACCAATGAGATTGAAGGAAAAAAATACGATATTGTTTCTTTATTAATAGGGGTAAATAATGAATACCAGCAAGAGGACCCAAGCCAATTTGAAAGTAAATTTAAAGCTTGTTTAAACCGTGCCATTTCCCATTCTGAAAAAGGCAAAGCGGGCGTATTTGTGGTAAGTATTCCCGACTATGGCTATACCCCATTTGGCAAATCAAATTTAGAAAACATCTCCAAACGCTTAGCAGCATACAATGCTACTTGCAAATCTATTTGCTTATCCGAAGGCATTTTATTCATAGACATTACACCCATTTCGCAAAATGGATTAGTACAACCGGACTTAGTAGCTAAAGACGGTCTACACCCTTCCGCAAAACAGTATGGGTTATGGGTTGAAAAGATAAAATTAAATCTACCCCAACAAAAACAACCTGAAATTACAGCAGTAAAAGCAGTCACTAGCACTTATTACTACGGAGCAAAAGCACCAACAGTTAAGTGGCAAACCGTTTCTAATCCAGACCAAATGCCCATTTTTACAGGTGGGCCCCCAGCTTATAAAACATATATTGAGAATAATTTAAATTATCCCTCCACCAAAAAAGAAGGTACTGTTTATGTTCAATTTATAGTCTTAAAAGACGGCAGTTTAGCAGATGTACATATCATTAAAGGAATTACACCGCTATTAAATCAAGAAGCAATACGTGTGGTAAGGGAAATGCCCAATTGGATTCCTGCAAAACACGAAGGCAAAACAGTCCATGCAAAATATACACTAGCCATAAGGTTTCGATTGGATCACTAAACACATCCTTCAGAAAAGAACAAATCTACTCTATAGCATAAATACGGATATATAGCTAAAAATAAATACAGGAAAAACCCTGTATTTACAAAAGTAAAAACCCTGTAAATCTATTCTTCAAACAACATAAACCATAAGAATTTATACATTAGCTGAAGAGAATAATAAAATATTGTTGTTTTAATTATTTAGTAGTTAATTGTTTGTATTTATTCATTTCTACGATAACATTTCAACAAAACTGATGAAAAGTTTAATCTATTCTCAAAAATTCCACTTTGGCTTGTTTGGTTAACCACAAACAAGCCAAATGTGTTTTTGATAGTTTATATTTTACCCTAAACAAATAAAATAGGTGTAGAGATATTGGATAAGTAAATAAGATAAAAATAAGGTAAACGGGAAAAGCCTTTGATTATCGTCTAATTTATGTTAACCATCTTTAAACCAAATGTATTTACGCTTTAAAATGATGAATGATGAAAAATCTTAATTGGATGGCATTTATAATTGCCGCATTTATTGCTTATAATTTTGTAAAAGCAGCTGAAAATTTACGACCACATTATGAAAATGAAGTTCATTCTCATGAAAAAGAAGCGGAGCGCTCCTATCAAGCTGGTTCGGGAATTACTTACCCGCAAGCAAAAATCCTAATCAATGATTATGTTAAAAATGGCGACTCTCTACAGTTTAAATATAATGGCAACAGTATTACTGGTTATACCTTTACCCGTGCTACATTAATTAGTTTGCTTACTTATAGTGACAACAATGAAATTTTTATGATGTGGTCGCTCCAGCCTTACCAACAAGGTGGAGTAAAATATTTAAATTTAATTTTAGCTCCTTTAAATAATGACAGTATACAGGAAGACCATTTAGCCATTTCCAACACGATACCTTATACGGGACCTTATACCACACAAATCAACCAAGCTCCTGTATATGATGTATCTATGCCGCAAAGCTTAGTATTGGCCTATTTATCTGAATTCGTAACCAATGGCAGCAATAGTGATTTATATTCACTACAAAACAAAAAAATTAAAGCCTACACCCTAAGCAGTGATGATATCAACGCACTAGAATTAAATAGTGGTAATGCAAATGATATCTTTGCATTTATTCCCATTATCAGACCAGATTCCACTACTACATCAGGTCCTTTTGAAAATAAGGATTATTTAAGTGTATCGGTCGGTCAAATTAGCAATGGAAATCAAATGACAGGCGATTTTAGGGATTATTGCATACCCTGTCCTGCAGAATGTAAAAATTACGGCTCATTATTTTTAGAAGAACAAGGAGAAGAAGAAGAAGAAAAATAATTAAAATATATTAATTTTATCAACGCATGTCATTCAGATCAATATCTTATTTATCCATCTTAACAATAGTTGCTATTTTAAGTGTATTGCATTTCAAAAAGCTTTCCACTCCTTACCGACTATTAACTGGACTTATTGTATTTAATTGGGCACTAGAAATTACAAGTAAAATATTAGCCCAAAAATTTGGCAACTCTATTCCTATTTATCATTTTGTAATTTTAGGAGGCCTTACGTTTAACCTATTTATATATTTAAAAATTCACGTGATAAAAAAAGCCAGTTTTATCATTATTGTTGGTATGACAATTCTATTTATCATCTTGTCGGTATTAAATTCATTGACAAACCAAACCATTAATGTGTTTCCTACTAATGGCATTATGCTACATGGTTTACAATCTATCACCTTTTCGTTAATTGTCTACCTCAACATGCTACAATACCCAATACAAGCTTCTATTTTCAAACAACCCGTTTTTTGGTTGAACACAGGGAATTTTGTTTTTTACGGCATAACATTCACTATATTCGCTTTATATAATTTCTTTTATAAATCAAGTTATATTACCAGTTATGCGCATTGGTTTATTTATGGTGCTAATTTATTTTTATACTGCAGTTATTTATATGCCATAATTTTAGATTCAAAAACATATCATACGAGAAATGGTTTCAGATAATGTCTTTTTCACCCTCATTATAGGCACCTCAATATTTGGTATTCTAATTGCATTTATTGTTGTTTTTATCATCATTTATCAAAAAAAACAACAAGCATTTCAGTTTGAAAGAGAAACTTTTAAAAAATCATTGTTGCAAACTGAAATTGAAATTAAAGAGCAAACACTGAGTAACATTTCAAGAGAATTACACGACAATTTAGGACAGGTAGCCTCTTTAATTAAAATTAATTTAGGTCTAATAGCAAAAGATTTACCAGAATCCGAAAGCGATAAAATAAATGAGTCTGTTGATTTAACCAAGCATTTAATTCATAATATTCGTTCTTTATCGGTCAGTTTAAAATCTGAAAACATTGCTAGATTCGGCTTAATAAAAATGATAGAAAAAGACATTGAACGCTATAAAAGTATTGGTGGACTAGACATTGACTTTAAGCAATCAAATGATATGACAACATTTGATCCCACCAAAGAAATATTTTTATACCGCATGACCCAGGAAATATTTAACAATATTTTAAAACACGCTCAAGCCACAAAGGTTGAGTTTTACATTCAGAAAGATAAAAATAATATTACCTTTATTATTACGGATGACGGCATTGGCTTTGATGCGCAGCAGATATCTATTGGTTCTGGGCTCCTTAACCTAAAGGAACGTTGTCAAATAATTGGTGCTGAATTCAATATGCAATCAAAAACAGGAAAAGGAACCACTATAAACATTGAGCTTAAAAACGAATTTGAATCCTAAAATTAAAATAGCAGTAGTAGACGATCACCAATTATTTAGAGGTGGTTTGGTTAAATTAATTCATTCCTTAAGTGATGATTTTCAGGTATCACTAGAAGCAAAAGATGGTTTAGACTTCCTTTCTATTCTTTCGGAAAATGATTTACCTCAATTAGCCATGATCGACATCAACATGCCAAGGCTAGATGGTTTTGGAACGGTAGAAAAGTTAAAAAAATTACATCCCGAAATGTTGATTCTCATATTAACAATGAATGATGACGAGCAATCTTTAATTCGGATGTTAAAATTAGGCGTTAATGGCTACATAGGAAAAGACATTGACCCGGATGAATTGAAAATAGCCATTGACCAATTATTAAAAACAGGCCATTATTATAATGACCAAATGACGCAAAATTTAATCCATTCCATTCAATCTCCAGATTCAGGATACAATAGAAATGATTTATTGAACGAGCAAGAAATTAAATTTATAGCCCTGGCCTGTTCAGAACACACTTACACTCAAATAGCAGACCTCATGTGTTTAAGTCCAAAAACTATTGACGGGTACCGTGCTTCTGTGTTTGAAAAACTAGAGGTAAAATCACGGGTTGGCCTGGCTATTTATGCCATTAAAACTGGTATTTACAAGTTATAATCGATAGTATATATTGAAATACAGCTGTCTAAAACACCAATATGCTTGGATCTTGCCAATTAAAAAAAACCTATTCAATCAATATAGATGGCATAAAGAAAATACCCATTCATAAACGAGAATGCTTGAAAAAACCGTGCAAACGGATATCCAATAACCCTAATAACTTTTGGATTTCATACTGAAAATGATATATTTGCGGACTTTGGTGCTTTTATAGAGAATAATGTATTAAACGATTAAAATTGCACCATTTCATTTACATTAGAAATACCACTCAAAAATGAAACAGCTAGTCCTATTATTTTCACTGTCCCTTTTATTCGGTTGCGTAAAAGAACTGCCAGAAAAACCAGCAGATTACGAAAAATGGTACACGGGAGAAGAAATAACTTCAACGGAAACTACCATACCATGCGACAGTAGTTTAATTTCCAATTACTATGAAACAGAAGTAAATCTTGGGGGTTATGATTCCTACCACGTATCTAACGTCAGTGGTTATGAAAGCTTTGACACTTATAGCGTAACTGCTAGTCATGCGCAAACCAGTACAAAATTACATATCATTATTCCCGGAAAGCCAAATACAATTATTGGCCGAAAGCTATTCCATATATCCGAAGCAAATTACGCCAGCGAATCCAATGCAAAATACTTCTTAACTACTGGTAATTTTACGAATATCGAATTTAAGCCCATCACAAATGATTCATTATACGTTGACTTTTACAATGACTCTATAGTTTTCAGTTTTTGTGATGTAGAAATGGAATCCTCTTCTTTTAATAATACAACCATGCATTTAACAGGCAGAATTGTCTCCGAATTTTAATATGAAAATACTTTACTCCCTTATTATTCTCAGTGCCACTTTATTTTTAAGTTGTAAAAAAACAGAGATCAAACTTTCCGAAAAATTATTACTTTCTGAAAATGGCTGGAATTTACAAAGTATGAGCATCTATAATGGTGCAATAGGTGACCCAGCAAACTCAAGCGTACAGAGTCATTACAAACAAGTTGGTAATTTCCTTTTCACCAGCCAACAATATGGAATTTATTCTTATAACGACTCTATACATCCTTTCACTTGGTCAATTAGTGATGATATATTAACCATTGATATCGAAGACCAGCAAGACTATAACTCTCCCTATTTATACTTTTATTTTTCAGGCATTACTGCTTCTCCTTTTACAAGTAACCCAGGGCAATATCTTAAATATTATCGACTAAACCTCTTAAATAAGCACACCATTCAAATGCGTTTCGGTTCAGGAGGCCTAAGTAGTCAAGATAATTTCGGTGAAATTGAAATAATTTTAACAACTAATGATTAATAAAAACTAACACAAAATGTTTAAATATATTTTATTGCTATTTCATCTATTATTTTTTGTATGCTCGTTTGGGCAGAACTATAACCAATACCAGCCTATTCAATCTTCAGGAAACGTTCCAAAGGATTTCACTAGATTATCTACTGAAAAACTCCAAAGCGATATCGATCAAATCAGCAAAAAAGAATCCAGGAAATCGAAAAAAGTAAAAGAAGATTTTTATTTAGAAAGCAACTTTGGTATAGATGAAATTTTATCGAATGGCAGAATTTTATTTAACGACCCATTGTCGAACTATTTGAATGAAATTTACGGAAAAATAAAAACCGTTAATCCTTCACTAGAACAATTAAACGTAAGATTTTACACGAGTCGATCGACCATTGTTAATGCTTTTACTACGCATGGAGGTATTATATTTTTTAATATTGGATTATTGGCTAAACTAGAAACAGAAGATGAAATTGCATTTGTTATGTGTCACGAATTAGCACATTTTATCCACAAACATAACATTAAGCAATATTCTTATAACGAAGAATTGGATAAAAACAAAGGGGAATTTAAGCATGAAAACTGGGAGTCTAAAATCTTTGCCAAAGCGAACTATTCACAAGCGCATGAAACAGATGCAGATGAAATTGGCTTTAACTTATTTAAGCATACCCATTACGACCAAAATCGCGTGGTGAATGTAATGGAAAGCTTACGGACTTATAATTTACCTTTTAAGAGCGAAACAAACTTTTCGGTTGCCGCATTAAATTTGGATGAAAATAATGTTCTTTTCCCTCTAGTTGTCGCACTTGACTCCATAACAGTAAAAACCTATAGCAATAACAATCAATTATCCACTCACCCAGATATTGATTCGAGGCTAAAAGCATTAACACCGCATATAACACAAGAAAATAAACCCGCAACTCCAAACGCTGTTTTAACGACAGCACAATTTGAAATGTGCCATTTATATCTTGAAAAAGGCATGTTTAATCACGCAATATATGCCGCACTTTCTCTACAGAAAGAACACCCAGAAAGTGAATATCTATCTGAAATTATTTTAAAAGCATTATACGGTGTTGCCCAAACAAAAACTTATGTATTCGAAAATAAGAGTAAAAAAGACATAGATTATGAAAATACAGAAGAAATAGCTTACCAAGCTGCAGAAATACAGCAAATCATTCAATTTTTCCAAGAATTAGGCCCTATAAAAACGAATACCATAGCAATAGTAGCATTATGGCAGCAAATTAAATCTGCAGGAACTACTAAAAATAATGCTATGATAGAAAGATTAAAAGGACTTACCTTATCCTATAAAGACTACTACGAATCAGATAGTAATAGTATAGCAATAAAAGCGCTAATAAAAAATGACACTGAATTTAAGCAGCTGTATAACGCCATTATTGCCACGTCTGCGCTTAAAGATATAGCCACAAGCGAAAAGAACTTTGAAGGAGTGGACAACATGCTAATCCTATCTCCCGAATACAGAAAATTTAACCTAAAACAAAAAAAATCCTATAAGTACAAAGCTTCAGAAAGTCTGTTGAAAAACTATCATGAAATTATTGAAGACAATACTGCAAAATTAGACATCAAAAATAAGGTACTATCTAATTCATTTATTAAAAACTCAGAAGTTGAAATGTTTAATGACATTGCCTTAATCAACTCTTTTTTAAGTGAAAAAAATGCTTGTACACCCAATGTTCTTTGTTCAAAAAAGGAAGCCATATTAGATTTAACCAATCGATATGGTACAGATAAAATTTCTTTAATGGGTATTTACTCTTTTCAGTTTTCAAAAAATATGAGCCAAAAAATTGGTGCTTTAGTATGGACTGGGATTGTATTCCCTACTTTACCTATAGGAATCTGGTATGCCTTTAAACCTAATTACATCACCTACAACTACACTTTTATGTACAGCTTAACAACAGAACAATTACTGTATGCTAATTTACATCCATTTAAAATGAAAGGCAACAGAGCAGTAGTTACCTCCTCTATGTATAACGACCTTTCCATTATTAAAAAAGGAAAAAAATGATGAAATTAAAACTTTTAAGTACCACGCTATTTTTTCTACTCAATAGCTTAAGCTTCTCTCAAAACCCGGGATTTCAAGGCAAGAAATTTATTGTAGGCACCGAAATTGAAGGAATGCCTTTAGTTGGCGCTATTATTAGTGGTGAAAAATTATTTGACTTAAATATACGGTATGGATTAAAAGCAGAATATGTCTTTTTAAAAAACCTATCCATGGGGGTTAAATTTCAAAAGTCCGAAGACATTATTCAGCTAAACAATTTATCGGTATCAAGTTATACACCTTTACAGTTGGCTTTGAATTCAAACCTTAACAGTTACCGACCTACCAGTTTTAAATCAGCGGCTAATTATAGCTACAATGGTTACGGCATGTTTGTTAAAATATTCAACAAAGAGTTTGGATCCATTGCCCCTTTGGGTCAATATTTTATCCTTGAATATCAATTTGGAAATGTGCGTGTGCATGATGATGGAAGGTTTTATAATAATGCGCAAACAGAAATTCATTCTTTAGTTGTACATAACTTTATACTTGGGGGCGGGCTACAAAATATATTTTTCAATAAATTGATAGTCGACCTATCCATCAATTTTGGGGTTAATGTACCCGGTGCAATAGCAGTCAAAAATTATGACGAGTATATTTCGAATGGAGGTAATGCCTTAATTCGTCAAATTGAAATAAAAGGGTTTTCAGATAGCTTTCTCTCTACCAGAATAGGAATAGGTTATTTGTTGTTTTAGGTCTTCCCGTAAAATCAAACTTTTATCCACCCACTATTTTAAATTAATAAGGAAATTATACTAATTTGGAATTGGATAAAAAATTGGATTATTATCTACTTATTTCTACGTGAAAATATATTTCCTGTCTTTAAACTTGCGAAACTCCTTATTTATTAGTATCATAAGCTATATGATAGCAGAGCAAAAAGAAGAATTCAAAGCAATATTATTAAAGTCGGTTACTTATTTAAAAAATGGTGGATTTGAAGACATCAAAGCTGATGTGGAAGGATTAGAAACACCTAAATCTTACACTAAGCAGTCGGACCAATCCAGTATCACCCCAGATTTAGTCGCTTTTAAAAATGGGCGTAAATACTACTTTGAAATCAGTCAAAAATCTGAAAACCCAGAGGACTTAAAAACAAAATGGCGGTTTTTAGATGTCTTCACAAGGGCTAAAAACCATAATTTTAAAATAATTACTACCCGAGGGCATTATAAATTCACTGACGATATGTTGGGTGATTTAAAATTGAATAAAAACGCCATTCGATTATAGTCCTTTTTCAAATATACATTAAGTAAATCCCAGATTAAAATCTGGGATTTTTTTTGTGAATAGTTTATAAAACACTTAATACATATATTTGCCACTAAATGTTTATCTAAAACATATATGAAGCACTTATACCTTATCCTATTTATCTACTTATTGCCGATTGGCCTTTCGGCACAGGTAATATCCTTTGAACAAATTCCGGCACTACCTCCTGCGCCTACCAGTATAACAAACTTTGCTTGCGTAGCCAGGGGAGATATTATTTATACAGACGTGGATAATGACAACGACATGGATGTATTTGTCACAGGTTCCACCACAAATGGAGGAAGGATATCACAATTATATCGGAATACAGGAAATGGCATATTCACCGAAATATACAATTCCAACATTACAGGAATGCATGCATCTAATGCCGCTTTTGCTGATGTGGATGGTGATGGTGATCAAGATTTACTGATGTGTGGAGAGATTTCCAACTTTCCATCAACGAGATTATACTACAATGATGGGTCAGGCACCTTTTCAAATGCCCCCAATTACTTTACTGCAGTTTCCCAAGGTTCTATTTCGTTTTCAGACATTGATAACGACAATGATATGGATGTATTAATCAGTGGCAGAAGTAACAGTTCGAATACAAGAATTTCAAAACTCTACAAAAACAATGGTAGCGGTGCTTTCTCCGTGGTCTCTAACACACCATTTGACGGCATGTACCTCTCTGAAGTTATATTTGCTGATGTAGACGGAGACAATGACGAAGATGTGCTGATGGCAGGAAGTAACGACAATTACATAACAGTAACAAAGCTTTACAAAAATAATGGTTTAGGTAACTTTTCACTAGTAAGTGGCACAAATTTTACAGCAGTACGTTATGGTTCAATAGCCTTTGCCGACGTTGATGGCGACAATGATTTAGACGTAGTGATTAATGGCGACCCGCCGAGTAGTGCAATGTCGACAAAACTATACACCAATGATGGCACTGGCATATTTTCTGAAGTAACAGGAACACCATTCACTGGACTATTTGATGGAAAAGTTGCCTTTGCTGATATAGACAACGACGCCGATCAAGATTTAATTATTTCAGGTAGTCCAATTTCTTTTGGAAGTGGGGTAACCGAATTGTACACCAATAATGGTAGCGGTGTATTTACATTAAATACAAATTCAGCATTGGCAGATGTATCCTCAAGCGAAATTGCTTTTGTTGACCTTGATAATGATTTGGACCAAGATTTAATTATTGGTGGATACACATACAATAACAACGACTACTTGTGTGTGACAGTATCATACGCCAATGATGGCAATGGTGTGTTTAGTGAAATTACAGGTAGTAGTTTGGCTGATGTACATTTGAGTTCAGTTGTATTTGGGGATATTGATTCAGATAATGACGAAGATATTTTAATAGCAGGTGAAGATAAATTGGGCAACACTTTTACAGGGCTTTACAATAATAATGGCATGGGAAATTATACAGCTTTAAACGCTGCACCTTTTGACAATGTAAGGTACAGTTCCATAGCCTTTGCTGACATTGATAATGACAACGATAAAGATGTTTTGGTAACCGGACAAAATAATTTTGCACAGCGAATAGCCAAACTTTACACCAATGACGGAAACGGAGTCTACACCTTGGTATCAGGCACACCATTTGACGGGGTTTTCAGCGGGGACATTGCTTTTGCAGACATTGACAATGATAATGACCAAGACGTATTGATAACAGGGTACAATTCTACCAATCAAAAAATTGCTAAATTATATACCAATAACGGAACTGGTATTTTTACACTCGTATCAGGTACTCCATTTGAAGGCGCTTACAGGAGCGCAATTGAATTTTCGGATATTGATAACGACAATGACCAAGATGTATTGATAACCGGTTATGGTGCCTCCAATCAGAGAATTGCTCAATTGTATAGCAATAATGGTTCAGGTAGTTTCACCTTGGTTTCAGGCACGCCTTTTACTGGCGTTAGGTCGGGTGATATTGCTTTTGCTGATATTGACAATGACAACGACCAAGACTTGATGATTACCGGTGAATATAGTAACGGACAACCATTGACTGAATTGTTTCACAATGATGGAACGGGTAATTTCTCTTTGGCTTCAGGTACATCTTTCCCCGACCTTGACTCGAGTGCTATAGTATTTGAAGATGTTGACAACGACGGTGACTTAGATTTACTCATTACAGGAAAAAACCAACAAGACCTTTGTTTTACAAGGCTATATGCAAATGATGGCGCAGGTAATTTTTCCTACGCTTGGACAGCTGATATTGTAGATGTAAAAAGTGGTGATGTCGCTTTTGGACACATTAATAATGATAACTATATTGATTTGCTAATTACAGGATACGGCGACCAAGGCCCTGTTACAAGAATATACTTGAATAAAACTTGCTACGAAAACGCAAGTATAGACAGTATCGTTGCTTGTGATTCTCTTGTTTGGATTAATGGTATCACCTATTATGCAGACAATACTACTGCACTTCATGTTTTAACAAATGCAGGAGGTTGTGATAGCACAGTGACCTTAAACTTAAACATTATTGATGGCGCAACCGGACTAGATAGCTATACAGCTTGTGATTCCTTTACATGGATAGATGGAAACACCTACTACAATAGTAATTCAACAGCAACTAAAACATTGAATAGTGGCTGTGTGGTAACTTTAGACTTAACCATTATAAATAGTAATGGTAGTATAGATAATATTGTAGCCTGCGACTCCTTAACCTGGACGAATGGCATTACTTATTACGGCAGCAACAGCACTGCAAAAGATACTTTGGTGAACAGTTCAGGATGTGATAGTATTGTAACTTTAAATCTTTATATCCCCACAAGCCTATCCAGTACCGATACCCGAACCGTGTGCGATAATTTAGTTTGGATAGATGGCATCACTTATTATAATGATAACCATACTGCTACACATACCACAACCAGCTATTTTGGATGTGACAGCATTATAACCCTAGATTTAACCGTATTGAACAGTACACAATCTACAGATGTTCAAGTAGTATGTGACTCTTTACTTTGGATAGACGGCAACAGTTATTATTCAAACAATACAAGTGCGTCTTATGTAATAAGCGGCGGTGCGACAAGTGGTTGCGACAGCACCATATACCTAGACTTAACCGTTCATCAAGTAGACACCTCTATAACAACATACGATTCACTACTTGTTACCAATCAGACAAACGCAACTTTTCAATGGGTAAATTGTGACGATAACTATGCTGCGATACCAAACCAAACAAACGCTACTTTTAACACCTTATCTTTTGGTAATTATGCGGTGATCATTAATTACAATGGATGCATAGACACGAGTGCTTGTTACACTTTTATTTCAACTTATGTTTCCACAGCCCAACAAGTATTATTAAATGAAACAACGGTTTATCCTAACCCAACCAACGGTCTAGTAAATTTAGCACTTGGAGATTTAAAAAATGTAAGCTTAAAAATTTACAATTCACAGGCGCAAATAGTTTATCAAATAGACAACATCAGCACCCCGATTTTTCCATTTAAACTCGACCAACCTGCAGGTGTTTATTTTATTGAATTAAACAATAACAGCGAGAAATCTTATTTAAAATTAATAATCGAATAATAAGCATTTGCGAAAAATACGAATCTCCAACTTCATTGCGTAATTCAATAATTTAAAACACTATTCTATATCTAATTTTGATACCGTTAGTAAAACGTAATCAATCAGGATATGAAAAAGTTAATAATTGTTTTAGCACTGTTTAGTTTGAAGCATGTAAATGCACAAAACTATATCGATTTGGTGAAAGTAGACTATGCCTTATCTTCTTCGAGTAGCTACGACAGCAGTAATGCGAAAGTAAACTTAAAAGAAATGAATGGCGACATTACCCTACCCGTTGTTATTAATGAAAACACTGCATTTTTAACAGGAATCAGCTACGAAATGACTCAGGGCTCTTTTAATCCTTACCGTGAAAATGAATCTGTGACGGGTATTACACTAAAATTAGGCACAAATATTAAGCACAGCGAAAAATGGGGAGGGACTTATATGTTGTTGCCCAAAATATCTTCTGACTGGAAGAAAATTGGTAAAAATGATCTTCAGTTGGGCGGAGTAGCATTATTAAAATATAGCAAATCGGACCATATTAATTATAAGTTTGGCCTGTATGCCAACACCGAATTATTCAGTACTTTTTTAGTCCCTATTTTAGGTTTTTATTACTTGAGTCCAAATGATAAATTTGAAGCCAAGGTACTTTTACCATTGGCAGTTGATTTAAACTATGCGGTAACTGAAAAAGCCAAATTTGGTTTTAATTTCAAAGGGCAAGTAAGAACCTATAACTTAAACGAACCACTTTTCAGTGAAAACGATCGTTATTTAGCCCGTTCCACAAACGACTTGTACGCTTATTTTCAATATGGATTAGACAATGGCATCAACTTTCAATTAGCGGGAGGACGATCCGTTGCACGATCGTACAGAATTTACAACGAAACAGTAGATTTTGCTATGCCATTGGTTTATTTTGGCAGTAAACGTTCACAATTAAACCGTGATTTTTCAGACAGTTGGTTATTAAAGTTTTCTGTTTTTTATCGTTTAAAACTATGATTCAATTTACACCACAGTAAGTTTAATTTTTATATTTAAATGCATCCAAGTTGTCGGTACAGAAACCGAAATATACCAACGTATTGAAGATATTAAAGCTTTGTTTTTAGGCCACAATGGTTTTGGCATTTTAAAGAAAAACATCTCCAACAGACTTGAGACGAATACTTAAAGCCTGATGATTAAATAAATGAGCTAAAGCATTCTCTTTTCCAGTAAATATTTTTACCAACCAACTAACAATAAACAATTTAAAAAACCGTTCTTGTACATAACTTAATTCATCTAAAGCATAAACTATGAAAAAAGCAACATTAATCTTTACTTCACTTCTGTTTAGTTTAACGGTTTTTTCACAATCAAACCAACACGCGGACAAAACACCTTTACAGCGGATAATTTTAGATGTTGGTGCTACCCCTTTTCAATTGAACATATCTGATGTAGGGACTTTAAAGTCCTTAAATTTCGGTCTAGGGTATGAAGTCGGTAAAAGACTTGATTTGCGCTTTAATCTTGATTTAAATGCCTTTATCAATCAAAATCAATATGGTCCTTATGGACCATATGCCGAAAATGAATTTTCATTAAAAAAAGGAATTTCACTTGGATTTAATTACAGTCTTTGGAACGATTTCAATTTTATTTATGATGATTGTTCTTTAGAGTTATTGGGCAAATTTGGAGCAGACATCAACGAAAATGCAACACAAGAATCTATCTTGTATGATATTTCTTTAAGGTTAAAAATGTTAGACCTACCTTATGTAGGAATCGGGTACAATCACCACATCATGGATTTTAACGACATGAAAGGAATTTATTTTACTTTTGGATTGGAGTTTTAGGGGATAAATGTTAATGAGAATTTATATATTTTATGGAGCGGTCAAGCCCATTCAATTACTTTATTAAAATAGACGCATTACAAATGCTATCAATAGCTAATGAATGAAGGTCATGCTCAATATCCTTCGCTAAATAAGCATGAGGGAGAATATCACTGAACTACAAGCACTTGTTCACCACACCAACCTATCACCACCAATTAAAGTAACCTCTATATTTTCATGAAAAAAATGTAATTAATCACTATATTTAAACTAGTTAAACATAAAAACTATGACAAGACCTAGTTTAATTGCCTTATTAATGTTAATTTATTCCTTTGGCTTTAGTCAAAATATGGATAGTTTGAATGCGGAGTTCCTTAACTTAAAATCAGACTATGAAAATATTAAAATGAACATAGAAAAAAGTTCCGATTTATTATTAACATCTGAGAATTATTCAAACCTTTCACTAGGTATAGGCATGTTTACCAGTGGAGTACTTAGCCTACTCTACTTGTCAGACTACGGCCTTGACAATCAAGCATTCATTTTATTGGGAGGTATTGGATTCACAACGAGTGTGGGATTCTTTATTGGGTCAAAAATAAAAAAACACCAAGCCTACACGATAATGCATTACAGTTTTTAAGATGATTAGCTAATGAATGAAGGTCACACTCATTACGCTTCGCAAAAGAAGCGCGAGGGAATTACTGACTGGTTGATAGCGTTTTTAATGCAGTTTTTTTCAAGTCAATACAAGTTCAATGTTTTCTATTTTAGGTGTTTATTTTCAAGTTTTGTATATATGATTTATATCTTTTTAAATTGGTGTTTATGAAAACTGTTGTAAAATTAAACTTATTATTAATTGGCTTTAATTTGATATTTAATGGAAATATTCATGCTCAAACTCAAATTTTTAATGAAAGTTTTGAAACCACCAATAACACTCCTATAATTAACAATTGGAGTTCTGTTTGCTACACGCCCACTTCTGGAAATGATGCGGCTCCAAATGGTGGAAATTGGTCCTTGTATGCAATTGGTGGAAATTTGCAAGGTTGCTTTCCAGGCTTTGTCAGTAAGGTAATTCCATGTGCAAAAAATGGCGATATTATTCAAATTGAAGGTTGGGCAAGAGTAGATACTAATTATGATATCGATAATCTGATAGGAATTGGATTGGGAACCTTAGGTTCAGGAGCCATTCCAACATTGAGCAAATTCGACGCCTCTTTAACAGCACTTAATTGGACTTACTTTACAACTATTGATACTTTTTCACTTGTTCCTGGTGAAATTCCTGTTGTAATTTTACTCCCTGGTGAAACAACAAGTGTTGGCAGTTGTGCTGCTTTTTTTGATTTAATTAAGGTAAGTAACTTGGGTAATATTTATGGGGCAGTTTCACCTTTTAATTTGAATGTAACTGTGAATGAAACAATGTTAACAGCCAATGACACTAATGTATACTATCAATGGTTGAATTGTGATAATAATTATTCAATAATACAAGGAGGTACGAATCAAACATACAGTCCAGCAAGCAATGGTAATTATGCCGTGGAAATTTCAAATGGAAACTGTATTGATACTTCAGCTTGTGTGAATATTTCGGCTATAGGACTCGGTGTTAATTATTCAAATCACTCCACTTTTACAATCTATCCTAATCCTACAGCTGACCGAGTGAATTTAACACTTGGAAATCATCAAAAGGTTAGCATTAAAGTCTACAACATCAATGAACAATTAATTTTTCAAACTGACAATATCAATACTACCACTTATCAATTCGAATTAAATCAACCCGCAGGGGTATATATTATTGAAGTAACTGCCGACCATAAAAGTCAACGATATAAATTGATAAAGGAATAGGTTTGAGTTCTAAGAAATAGTTCCATGAAACCACACGAAAGGATTCGTGCGGTAGCGGGGGGGAGCATACGGAGCATTATTTCGGAAGTGTCCTTTGAAGTTACATTTGACAGGTAATCAATTACATATTTAATTTGGTGCAATTTAAAAAGATATGCATATTGCATTTAGCAATTATTTTATTTAAATTGCATTTTTATCACGCTAACAATGAAGAAACTATCAATTCTATTTTCACTAATATGCTTAAGTTTATTGTCCTGCTCGAAAGTCAAATCAGAGAGATGGATAACTATAGATTTAGAAGTTATAAAAAATGCTAATGGCACTTCTGCCGAAGCTATTTTATTTCTTGGATATCCATACCAGCACCAATACGAAAATCAGCAACCTACTACTCAAGATCAAAAATACAAAATTGGAAGTACAGTAGATGGAAAATTTTACAAGCAATTCAAAATAAATGATGTTTCTAAATCTCTGAGCAAGAAAGCTAACTTATACCTTTACATAAATTACATTAAATCTAGTCCCTGGTATTTAATTCCTTACTACTACTCTGAAAGAATTTTGTTAAAACGTAATGAAGTTAACGACATTAGCCTTGGATTAAAACAATCACTGTATGAGTATAAAATTAAGCTAATTAACGAAAGTTGCTATAATGCTGATGATGTTGCATGGGTGGAAGTGAGTGAAGACAGCACTATGTACAGTGGAGAGTATGTTTTATCGTACCAAGGGTGCTATAACAACTATATGTATGATGACCTTACACCCGGCTCACTTACAACACCACTTTACTTAAAAATTAAATCAAAAAAGAATAATATTTTCGATTCAACCATCACCAAACTTGAATTTGAAAAAGGGATACTCAACGAATTTGAAATAACTTATTGATATCCATGAAACCACACGAAAGGATTCGTGCGTTAGCGGGGTGGAGTTTTGGGAAGTGGATGAGGAAACTTTAAGGAAATATAATGTAAGCAGATAAAATCTTTAATCAACTGTTAAAAAATTCCTATGAGGTGGGTAATATCTACGGGCCATTCTATCAATTTTTCCTCCAAAATATCGAAAGGTAAGATCTGTTCTTGATACTCTTTTATCAATATCAAATACATGTGTAACTCGTATAACAATATTTTTACCAAGCCATTCGATTCATTTTGTACCAGCATTGTTATTAATAGCTGTTTTATAAGACGTACTATCAATTCGTTCTACACTATGGCTTATGATGGTCGCATTTGGTAACCCGAGTAAAGAATAAATCGTATTTAAGTTTGCTTCAAATACAGAATCTACACCAAAATGGAGCGTGAAAAATTCAAGTTTGCATTGATCATTAATGTTAAGTAAAATAGACTCTATTTTAATGTTATAAAATGTTTCCTCCAAAACTGGAGTAAGAAAGTGCTGAAAAGGATAACATAGTCTGTCTATCTTTAATTCACAGATTGAATCAGCTACTTTATCATCAAGAGTGCAATAATCAAATCCTTTAACTTTATCAAGGATTCTGAAAACATCTGTTTGTCCAGAAAGGTTATTCACCCAAATAAGAAAAAACAAAATAAAGACTTTCGATTTCATACTCAAATATACATTATTTGTCCCAATTCCCTCTTGCACTCGCGATCATCTTTGATGAGTGTGTCCTTATAAATAACGATCAAGATTTTAGCATTTGCAATGCGGGTTTATATTTAATTTTCCAAAGCATAGCAGTTGAATTGCAGCACTATATATACTCGCTCATTACACTTCGTTATTCCGAAAGTAATTGAAAGAGCAGAAAGATCCAAAAAAAGTAAACACAATAGTGAACACATTATGTAATTTTTTTAAGGTTTTAAAAAACTCTTGCACTCGCGCTCATCTGTGATGAGTGTGTGTTTTATAATTTAAATAGAATATAGCATTTGCAATGCAAATTTTTAGTAAATTTATTCAATGTCAGAGCGATATAAGGTTATTAATAGTCAAACACCAACATTTATCACCATTACTATTAACGGTTGGGTTGATTTATTTGTCAGGCCTGTTTACTCGAACATTATAGATGATGCTATTAATTATTGTATCAAAAACAAAGGCTTAATAGTACATGCCTATATTTATATGACCAGCCATTTACATTTAATCGTGAGTTCCAAAGAAGTTGAATTACCTGCTATCATTAGAGATTTTAAAAAACATACGAGTAAGGAGCTAATAAAAGCGATTAAAAACATAAATGAAAGTAGACGAGAATGGATGTTAAAAAAGTTTGCCTATGAAGCAAATAGAAGTGGCAGAACATCACATTATAAATTATGGCAGGACGGTTTTCACCCTGTTATTCTAGATACCAATGAAAAAATTGTACAGCGAGTAAATTATATTCACAAAAACCCCGTTAAAGCAGGTATTGTGAGACAAGAACGGGATTATTTAAACAGTAGCTATCTGGCTTACGAAAACAAAGATTTTAAAATGCTAAACATCCCCGTTCATGTACTTTTTTAAAATATCCGCATTACAAATGCTATCATTAGCTTATGAAAGAAGGTCACACTCATTACGCTTCGCTAAATAAGCGCGAGTGTTTGTTTTACTGAAATAGCCGAATTACAGAGCTTTCATTCGCCAATGAAAGAAAAGTGCTACGCATTATGCTTTAGTAGATGAGCGCTATTGAATGGAAATATACTGACAATGGTACAAACATTCAGTACATGTTTATTTCAACACTTCGACAAGCGCTATAAAACGCAGTTCAATCTAAGAAATTAAGTCTCTGTTAGCAACATCACCCAACTTAATCCTGCCTTGGCCGCTGAACGAAACCGAAGCGCAAGGGAGGAAACAAGCATTCCTAATAATAAAGTGCTCTAATCTCAAAAGGGCATAATTAAAATCATCTCCTCTATTGAAGGGAAAGGATAAAATAAGCAAATCAAAACTTTCGGGGCAAATACGGGGCATAAACTAACCCCCCCCCATAAAATGGAGGGTTTTGTTGTCCCACTAGGCTTACTTCGACTAATATCGGCTACTCGCCGATAACCGCTCAGCATGAACTTCTCGCCCTAGTGGGCATAAACAAAAAAAACCCCAGCTTTCGCTGAGGGTTTTGTAGTTGTCCCACTAGGGCTCGAACCTAGACTCTTCTGTACCAAAAACAGACGTGTTGCCAGTTACACCATGGGACAATAATTGTTTTGCGATTATCAGTATTTACTTTAAAACACTTCGTCTAATTGCGGTTGCAAATTTACATGTATTTTTTTTATTTCAAATTATATTCTTACTTTTTTTTCTTTTTTTTCTTCTTCTTATCTTCATATGTCTCCTCAAGCCTTTGTATCTCTGCCATTACAGACTTCCAATCTCCTTCTTCTTCTTGCTTAAAAACTAAAGTCTCGTGATAATCGGTTTTTGTTATTTCGGCTACGGTGATCGGTTTTGTAATATATCCTTCGATTTCTTCTAGTAAAGGAAGTTCAGCTGGACTACAAAATGAGATGGCTAATCCCTTTTCATTTCCACGACCTGTTCTACCCACTCTGTGGACATAATTTTCTGCTTGTTCTGGCAAATCGTAGTTCACTACAAAATCAACCATTGGGATATCAATCCCCCTTGCAGAGACATCTGTAGCGATTAATAATTTTAAATGACCAGATTTAAAGGCGTTCAACGCTGCTTCTCTTTCGTTTTGGTCTTTCCCCCCATGTAAGGTTTCGGAAATCACGCCAACGCGCTCCATGGCTGCACAGACTCTTTCTGCTCTGACTTGTGTTCTGACGAATACTAAAATTTTCGCTTCTGGCTGTTCCTTAACCAAACGTTCTAAGAAAAATCTTTTGTCATCCATTTCAATATGCGCCACAGAGTGTTCCACATTTTTAGAAACGGGGTCTTTTGGTGATATTTGAATGTGGATGGCATTCCCACGAATAATATTATACGCTAGTTTTTTAATCTTTTTATCAATAGTTGCCGAAAAGAAAAGTGTTTGACGATTTTTTGGTAAAAAATTAATCACATCATCAATGTCTTTTACAAAACCTAAATCTAACATATGATCGGCTTCATCCAACACTAAAATCTCTACCCGGTTTAGGCGAATATGGCCTTGGTGTAGAAAATCAAACATTCTACCAGGTGTAGTGACTAAAATATCAATACCCTTCTCCAAAGCTAAAATTTGATCATCTTGTCCTACTCCACCAAAAACACAAGATGTTTTTACTTTTAAATTTCTTCCTATATCATGAAAAGCCTCTGTGATCTGCAAGGCCAACTCACGCGTAGGAACCATCACCAAACATCTAATACCTTCTGATCTTCTAGAAGTTTTACTTTTTTGGATGCGGTCTAAAATCGGAATTACGAAGGCTGCAGTTTTACCAGTACCAGTTTGAGCTATTGCTAAAACATCCTCTTCCCGCATGATTGGAGAAATGGTTTTGAATTGAATATCCGTAGGACGTATCATTTTCAAATCTTCTAAATTTTGTTTTATCTCTAGTGCAATTGGATAATCTGAAAACTTCATAGGTGTGATTTTATACAAAGATAATCTTTGTTTTCTTTATATGGTTTTAATAATTGCGGAATGCCTTTAAATTTCTTTATTTTAAAAGAAGATACAAACATTTATTTAATTCGTATATTTGCCGTCGAAAATAATAAGTAATGGGTAGATCGGATAAACAACAGCCAAAAGGAAAAAGAAGCGAAGGGAAAAGAAGTGAAGGAAAATCATTCAAAGGGAAGGAAACGCCGAAAAAGAAACACTATTCTAGTTTTGAAACACCAAAAAGAAAAGGGGATCCGTTGCCAAGTTTTAGTGACGACATTCGTTTGAATAAATACTTGTCAAACGCAGGGATTTGTTCTCGACGTGAAGCGGATGTATTAATCGCTACTGGTGTAGTAGATGTAAATGGCACTACTATTTTAGAAATGGGTTACAAAGTAAAACCTGGTGACGAAGTTCGTTATGATGGTGCTTTGATTTCTCAAGAAACAAAACGTTACGTTTTATTAAACAAGCCCAAAGATTTTATCACTACCATGGACGACCCTAGAGGAAGAAAAACAGTGATGCAATTGGTGCATAAAGCTTGTAAAGAAAGAATTTATCCAGTTGGAAGATTGGACAGAAATACAACAGGTTTGTTAATGTTTACGAATGATGGTGACTTAGCAAAAAAATTGACCCACCCTCGTTACGAGATGAAGAAAATTTATCATGTTGAAGTCAATAAAAATATCAATATTGACGATATGAAAAAATTAATGGCTGGTGTTGAATTGGATGATGGCGGTTTTGTAAAAGCGGATAAAGTTGATTTTGTAAGAAATAACAAACCCAAAGAAGTTGGTGTTGAATTACATTCTGGTAAATACCGTGTGGTTCGAAGAATGTTCGAAGCTGTTGGTTACGAAGTAATGAGACTTGACCGTGTATTATTTGCAGGTTTGACAAAAAAAGATTTACCAAGAGGAGAATGGCGTCATTTGACGAATGAAGAGGTGAACTTTTTGAAGATGTTGTAAGGGAGTTATTAGTCATTAGTATTGAGTCGTTAGACTTTGAATGATGTTACATTTGGCTTTATACTCTCTTTGGAGGAAACGAATCTAGAAGACAGTATCAAGTAATTAGACTTTGATTGGGGTTACATATGGCCTTAGCACTAATTTTAATAATTTTTTGGTCATGTGTAAATAGTCATTGGTTTTTGACTTGTAATTACATTTGACTTTGGGTTTTCTTTGTAGGAAACTAATCTAGAAAACAGTATCCAGTATTTAGACTTTAAACCCGGGATACATTTTGCTTTTTGCATGCAAACATCACAGGTTTAAAAGAGTAGGGAAAAATCTAGCTTCTAAAAAAATCACCCTCCATAACCTCCCTCAAGAGAGGCAATAAATCTAGCATCTAGTTTCTAGCCATCTATATTCTATTTCACCATTTTGCTAGTTCGAAGAAGTTGAATTTTGCTTTATTGAGGTCTACTTTTTCTCGAATGCCATTGATGGTTCCTTTTTCAGAAAATTGCCATAGCAGGGTATTACTGTTCACAAAAGATTTGGGAATGGTTTTAAAATTAGCAATCCAAAACAATTCTGTTTTTAAGCTTGAATTTTTAAAGACATCATTATAAAAAGACTCATTGGTATAAATAATCGGTCGAACCCCTTTCATAGCAGTATATAAATTTAAGAATTTTGTCACAGAGTCTACACAAGCTTCTTTAGAAGCTCCTTTACTTATTTCCACATCTAACACAGGCTTTAAACTTGTTTTAGCGACAATTTGACTAAAGAAATTAACTTGGTCCAAGACTGGTGAAGTGGGAATAAAAAAATGATACGCACCTACCTTCACTTTTTTCTGGTCCAAAATACGCCTATTTTTATCATAGTGTCTGTCTTTAAAATCACTTCCTTCCGTCGCTTTTAAATAGACAAACTGAATGGAATCATTGGCTATGCGCATTCCTAAAGCCATATCCCAATCTATTTCCCCTTGGTGGTGCGATACATCAATCCCTAAAATTGTACCTTGTATGGGCACTTGTACACCAAAATTATTATACTTGAAATTTGCATTTCTATTTTGTTCCAACAGGATAAACCCCAGAAATGCCACCAAAGTGACACTTACCATGAATACCACCCAGTGTTTCACGACAAGGTAAACGTTAATCCGTCGTATGCCACCTCAACATTTGGTGGCAATAGTTTACTCACCTCATCATGCTTTCCCAATAAATGACTAACGTGTGTCAAATAAGCTTTTTTAGGATTAATCTCTTCAATTAAAGCCAAGGCTTCGGCCAAAGTAAAATGAGAAATATGTGGGGTTAATCTTAACGCATTAACCACAAGAACCTCTGTCCCTTTTATTTTTTCTTTTTCCGCTGGGCTGATAAAATTCGCATCTGTAATGTAAGTGAAATCATCAATTCTATAAGCCGTAACTGGCATTTTATAGTGCATTACACCAATTGGAATAATCGTTTTTCCAAACAACTCAAACGGGGTTAAATCTACTCTATTCAAAAGCACTTTTGGAATTCCTGGATAATTATCCCCTGAAAAAACATAATAAAATTCTCTTTTTAAAGCGACTTCTGTTTCTTCATTTGCATACACGGGCATATCTGCTTTTGCCGCATAATTAAATGCCCGAATATCGTCCATTCCTGCAACGTGGTCTTTATGACCATGCGTAAACAAAATAGCCTCCAAATGCTGCACATTTTCTCTTAACATTTGCTGTCTAAAATCGGGACCAGTATCCACTACAATATTTTTATCGCCAACACCAATCATAATAGAAGAACGCAAACGTTTATCTTTACTATTGGTCGACAAACAAACAGCACATTGACAAGCAATAACAGGGACACCTTGTGAAGTTCCCGTTCCTAAAAATGTTATTTGAAGTTTATCTTCCATCTATGCTTTTATAGTTTGGTTTAAAAAATCGATTAACTTTTGTACTGCTTGTCCACGGTGTGAAATATTGTTTTTTTCGGTCATACTCATTTGTGCAAAGCTTTTAGCAAAGCCGTTTGGTACAAAAATGGGATCGTACCCAAAACCTTCTTCTCCCATTTTGAATTTGGCAATGGTACCATTTACAACGCCTTCAAAAAAATATTCCGTTCCATTTAACTGTAAACTAATTACTGTTTTAAAGCGAGCATTTCTATTGGTTTCGTGCTTCAACTTCTCCAGCACCAAAGCCATATTTTTTTCATCACTCTTTTCTTTTGCATCTGCATATCTTGCCGACCTTACCCCAGGCTCTCCATTTAAGGCTTCAATTTCTAAGCCTGTATCATCTGCAAAACAATTTAAATGAAAGGTATGGTAAACAAAAGATGATTTTAGGGAAGCATTTCCTTTTAAGTCGGGTGCCGTTTCCGGAATATCCGTGTTACAGTCGATTTCTTTTAAGGATACTACAGTAATATTTTTGGGTAGTAATTTTTGAATCTCCCTGACTTTGTTTTGGTTATTGGTAGCAAATACTATTTTCATTCTTAAAAATTTCCGTTTCCTAAATTTGTTGTAATTGGAATATTATCAATCACTTTCTTTTTTATATTCCAATGGTTAATAATTTCATCCATGGTATGTACATCCCCATCTTCTGCAATTCGCATCACACTCGATCTTTTAATTTCACTAGGCGATTTAGCACCTGTTGCCGCCATCAACTCCACAAAAGCATGTATGGTATTTTTTTGAAAATTATACACCCTTTCCGCTTTGTCAGGAACATTTAAACCTTTCATTAATTTAGAATTTTGAGTTGCTACGCCAGTTGGACAGGTATTGGTATTACATACTTGTGCGTGGATACAACCCACAGCTAACATCATCCCCCTTGCAGAGCAACATAAATCAGCACCTAAAGCCAAAGATTTAATCAATCCAAACCCACTAAACACTTTGCCCGTTGCATTAATTTTCACCTGTTCACGCACCCCATATTTTTTCAATAATTCATCTACTAACACCAGACCAACATCCAATGGTAATCCAACAAAATTTGTAAATTCAAGCGGTGCTGCACCAGTTCCCCCTTCAGCCCCATCTACACTAATAAAATCAGGATAAATTTTTGTTTCCGCCATGGCAACGCAAATTGCTTCAAACTCTGCAGGACTCCCCATACACAATTTAAAACCGGTAGGTTTTCCACCAGACACTTTTCTTAAGCGTTGTATAAACTCCAACAAACCTTTAGGACTATTAAAAGACGAATGACCTGGAGGAGAAAGTACCGTAATGTGTGGTTTAATTCCTCTTATAGCAGCAATTTCTGGCGTATTTTTAACTCCTGGTAATACGCCTCCATGTCCAGGCTTTGCACCTTGAGATAGCTTAACTTCAATTAACTTAACTTCCGGTTTAGTAGCATTAGCGATAAAGTTTTCTTCAGAAAAAGTACCATCCTCATTCCTACATCCAAAATAGCCCGTACCAATTTGCCAACAAATGTCCCCTCCTTGTAGATGATAAGGAGACAAGCCACCTTCCCCTGTATTATGATAAAAATTTCCTTTTTTAGCCCCTTTATTCATGGCCATTACTGCATTTTTACTCAATGAACCAAAACTCATGGCCGAAATATTATACAAAGCAGCACTATAAGGCTGTGTACATTCTATACCACCAATAGTTACCCTTGGTGCTTCTTCAGGAATTGCTGCAGGATATAAGGACTGTACAATAAACTCATAACCTTCTTCTGTAATATTGTTTTCCGTACCAAAAGGATGCGTCGCACCCAAATTTTTAGCCCTTTCGTATATCATTGCCCTAGTGTTTTTATCTATAGGTGCTCCATCTGTTCTTCGCTCTACAAAATATTGTTGTATTTCGGGTGAGATAGACTCTAACATATAACGCAAATGACCAATAATTGGGAAGTTCTTTAAAATGGTGTGTTTATTTTGAAAAACATCATATATGCCAATTAAAATTAACGGCCCAAACAAGATAAACCACCACAAATAGTTCGGAGAAATAAAATTGCTTAATAAAATAATTGTCAGTGAAATGACAAATGAAAAAATGAAAAAAATTGTTCTTACCATAAATTATAAGTCTTTTTTAATATGTATGTCAGTTTGCGAATAAGGAAATCCAATACCATTTTCACGAAAAGCTTTTTCTATCGCAAAACGAATTTCAGATTTATAAATGTCGATATAAAAATTCTGTTCGGCCCAAAATACCACGTCCAGCTCCAAACCATTGTTTCCAAAATTTCTTAAACGCACAAAAACAGGTTGGGTATTTTTCACCCTAGGGTGCGATTGTGCACACTCCGTAAGCAATTGCTTTGCAAGTTCCACATCTGTACCATAATGAATGGTAATCGGAATTTGAAAACGGATAACGCTCGTACTAAAACTCCAATTATTTACACTTTGATGCGTTAAAATGGAATTGGGTATAATTAAAGTTTTCGAGTCCCTAGTCTCTACTTTACTGGTTCGTAAATTAATTTCTTTTATTTGAGCGATAAAATTATCTTCTCCATTATAATTATGAATTTCAATGATATCCCCTACCTTATTCGACCCTTCAAACAAAAGCAATAGACCCGATAAAAAATCTTTAAAAATATCCTGCATTCCCAAACCAACCCCAACTAATAAAGCGGCGGAGCCAGTGAGTAACAGATCAATGCTTAAACCAAAACTACGTAACAATATAATGATGGCAATGGTGTAAATAACGTACTTTGCCAATTGAATTACAACGAACTCTGTACCCTTATCTAACTGTACCCTTTTAGAGATGTTTTTATGGAAATAAAGCTTTAAAAAATTAACCAGTAGCTTAGCAATAAACACGACTAGAATTACCAAAAAGATATGATACACCGCTACGTAAAAACTTTTGACCCTAAAAAACTCAAAAGCCAAAACATTGCCAAAATCAATGTTGGAATTGTTAATATTTAAGCTTTGAAAACAACTGTAGATGACTAAAAAATAAATCACCTGTTTTATCAATTTCCACAAAGCAATTTCTCTTCCTTCAATCTTAAATTGTTTGCCTTCTAATTGCAATATTTTAAAATACCTTTTCAAGTATTTAATACACAACTTTCCGATAAGGAAAATGACTAAAAATAAAACAAAATTGATTGGCGCTAAAATAAACCCTTTATGGCTTTGGACAAAAGTTTCTGATAATTCTGGATTACTATTGATGACATTTAAAGTAGAATCACTGACACCGAATGAACGTGTATCCAGTATGGGATAATTTAATATGTCGTCCCAAATATTCATTTAAATAATTCTTCTACCTAATTTTGCGGATAAAACCAGTTTTACTTTTTCTAATTTCATTTGTCTTGTCATCAACGCATGAAAACCATCTAGGTCTTCTGAACCTATTTGTCCCATATCGTGCTGCAAGGTATTGATTTCATCCATCACTTTACAAGATTTATAAGAATAAATTGCCTCTATCACCGCCCGGTCTAAGTTATCGACTTCCCTTTTGATTTTTACTTTTTGCGTAACCCATTGGGGACTTAATTCATTTTTTTCCGATAAAATATCCACTGCTACATTCGCAATGGCTACATCTTCATTTCTTGTAAAATTCTTTTCCTCTAAAATTTTCCCTTCTTCAAAAGCCGTTTTATAGGCTTTAAATATCTCCACAAAATCAGGATGAATTAACACCATACCGTCTACCTCTAACTCATGTAAAATTAATTGGACAACACTCACTTCTACAAAAATTTCTTCCTGCTCCCCCTTATCATTTTCTTGAATTTGTTTAGTTTTAACTGAAAAGGGACCATAATTCAATAACAAACGAATTAGATCTCTTTCTTGGTAGTACAAATTATCATACTTTACCTTTTGTGGGGTAGTAATTACCGGTGGCGCATCTGTTTGATATTCTGGTGGAATTAAAGCTTCCGGTGGTGGCTCTTCATTGCCCCCAAAACTACTTGGTTGTGAAAACTGTCTTCTTTTAGCGGCCTTTTGCTCCTTGTCCCTAACTAGCTTTACCAACTCATCCACTAAAATATCTTCCTCAATATCAAAGATATTTGCACACTCCTTGGTATAAACTTGCTGTTTAATCCTATCTGGAATTAAGGCAATAGAAGATACAATATCTCGGATTAATTGCGCTTTTTTTAAGGGATCACCAGCTGCTTCTTTACTGAGTAAGTCAGATTTAAAAACAATAAAATCTTTAGCATTATCGGTAATGTAAGTACTTAATTCCTCTGTAGAAGATTTCTTAGCAAAAGAATCTGGATCTTCCCCATCTGGAAACAACACAACACGAACATTCATGCCATGTTCCAAAATCATATCAATACCTCTAAACGAAGCTTTAATTCCAGCCGCATCACCATCATATAAAATGGTAATATTGTCGGAATATCTTTTTATTAAATTAATTTGACCGCTAGTTAAAGAAGTCCCTGAAGAGGAAACTACATTTTGAACCCCGGCTTGGTGCATGGATATTACATCCGTATAACCCTCTACTAAATAACAATTATCATATTTAATGATATTATTTTTGGCGAAATATAAACCGTAAAGGATTTTACTCTTATTGTACAACTCCGATTCTGGAGAATTGAAGTATTTGGCAATTTTTTTATCTGCTTTAAGCGTACGACCACCAAAGCCAAGAATTTTTCCAGCTACACTGTGTATCGGAAACATTACCCTTCCCCTAAAAAAGTCAAAAGATCTTCCTTCTTTGGTTTTAGTTAATCCTGCTTTTTCTAAAAACTCAAGTTTGTAGCCTTTTTTTAAAGCAGTTTCTGTAAAGGCATTCGAGGTTTCAATACAATAACCCAAATTAAATTTCCGAATGATATCTTCCCGAAACCCTCTTTTTACGAAATAGGATAAACCTATTGCTTTACCACTTTCATTTTCAAATAAATTATCTTCAAAATGTTTTGCAGCAAATTCATTAACAATGGACAAATTTTCACGTATAGTAGTTGCCTGAATTTCTTCAGGAGTTCGCTTACGGTCTTCCTTTATCTCAATGCCATATTTATTGGCTAACCACTTAAGCGCCTCGACATAAGAAAAATGTTCATGCTCCATTAAAAAAGAAACCACATTCCCCCCTTTACCTGTACTAAAACATTTCCAAATTTGTTTGGCGGGAGAAATCATAAACGAAGCAGTCTTCTCGTCGGTAAAAGGCGACTTTGCTTTAAAGCTAGAACCTGCTTTTTTCATTTGCACAAAATCACCAATAACCTCTTCTACACGAGCGGTTTGAAAAATTTCATCTATGGTTTCCTTTGGTATCAATGTTTAAAAAAATAAGTGTAAACAAATTTATTAGAAATAAATCAATTTTCCCCCTATTTAAGACTTTGATTTGAGAACTTAGACAATAAAAATAGGATTATTGTATATTTGCTACATGCAAAACAAAGTAGTATTGTACGCAGCAAAACTCGAAAAATTTCTACCTCAAGAAACTACACTATATGTGGCAGAAATGATTGTAAAATATCAAGTAAATTTCACCATCAGTAAAAAAAGGAAAACCAAACTGGGTGACTATCGCTATCCATCTGGAGGTAAAGGTCACCGCATTAGCGTTAATGGCGATTTAAATCCTTATGCTTTCTTAATTACCACCCTGCATGAATTTGCGCATTTAAAAGCTTTTAAAGACTATGGCATTGCTATTAAACCACATGGATTAGAATGGAAACAAACATTTGCTCTTTTATTTCAACCTGTTATTGACCAAGACATTTTACCAACGGATATTTATTTGGCAATACGTAACTACTTGCAAAATGCTAAAGCCTCCTCTTGTTCAGATGAAGCACTATACCGCGTACTTAGAAGGTATGATGATAAAAAAGCTATATTAGTGGAACATTTAACATTGGGGAGTAAATTTATGCTTAATAATTTAATATTTGAGAAAGGTAAGAAGTTGAGAAAGTATTATCTTTGTACAAACACACAAACCAATCGGCAATACAGAGTTTTAGGTATGGCCGAAGTTCAAAAACATATTTTAGATGACAAATAATTATGCCATCATTATGGCCGGCGGAATCGGAAGTCGTTTCTGGCCTATGAGTAAAGAATCTTTTCCAAAACAATTTTTAGACGTTTTAGGCACAGGTGAATCATTGATTCAAATGACTTATAATAGACTGATAAAAGTAGTACCTGCGGAACACATATACATTGTTACCAATGAAAATTATAAAACATTGGTTATGGATCAATTAAAAATTGCATCTGGACAAGTACTAACAGAACCACTTAGAAAAAACACAGCACCTTGTATTGCTTATGCGGCACACAAGATTTACAATTTAAATCCAGACGCTAACCTAATTGTCGCGCCTTCAGATCACCTTATCATAAAGGAAGATAAATTTGTAGACATTATCAATAAAGCATTGGCAAGGTCTGAAAAAGATGATTGCTTGGTAACTTTAGGCATAAAACCTTCTCGCCCAGACACCGGATATGGTTATATTCAGTTTGATAATGAAAGTGATTTATTAATGGGAGATGTAAAAAAAGTAAAACAATTTACAGAAAAACCCAACCGAGAACTTGCAGAAATATTTGTCAAAAGTGGGGATTACTATTGGAATTCAGGTATTTTCATTTGGAAAGCAGCTACTATTATCAAAGCTTTTGAAAAATTTAAACCAGAATTAAACGCACACTTTACCACCAAAGGCAACGATTATAACACCGAAAATGAACAAGCATTTATCAATGATGCCTTTCTAGCTTGTGAAGACATTTCTATTGACTTTGCCATATTAGAAAACGCTAAAAATGTATATGTAGTATTGGCTAACTTTGGCTGGTCAGACTTAGGTACTTGGGGTAGTTTATACGCACATTTAGAAAAAGATGTGGAAGGAAATGCGGTTCAAGGAGACGGCACTTTTTTATTCGAAACAGAAAATTGTATTGTAAAATTACCGGATAACAAACTCGCACTAATTCAAGGATTGCATGACCACATTGTGGTAGAATCTGATGGTGTTTTAATGATTGTTAAACAAGAAGACGAACAAAAGATAAAAGGTTATTTAAAAGAAATGAAAGCAAATAAACCACACTTATTTTAAGTGTATTTATTCACCTTTTAATCGCTGTACAATATTGGTAGTGGAATACCCCGCTACCAAATCTATCACTTTAACACTCCCTTGGTGCTTTAAGACGAATTCCCTACCCACAATATAAGCAGCAGATGCTGTATCGGTAACACTTGGATCATAATCACCACCTTTAACCAAAACATTTGGTACGATCGTCTTGATCTCCTCAATTGGGGTATCTCCATTAAAAAGAAGCACATAGTCTACAAAAAACAAGGCGGCAAGCATTTCTAATCTATCGTCCTGTTTATTAATTGGTCTTTCTTCTCCCTTACCCTGATTTTTTACCGAAGCATCTGTATTAAGTGCAACGACAAGTACATCTCCTAAATCGGCAGCCTTTGCTAAATATTCTACATGTCCCTTATGTAAGATATCGAAACAGCCATTCGTAAAAACGATAGATTTCCCTTCCTTTTTTCTTTCAGAAACAATTAGATTCGCTTCTTCCGCATTCATCAATACTTTATGGTGCAGTTTGCTCAGTGTTTTCATCTTTGGTAATGGTTACGTTTTTAATATTGATTAAATAAGAAATTAATCCCAACACCAAAATCATTAAGTTTTGGCTTAGCCAAATGATCCAACCCAGCGCCAACCCAACACTGTGAATAGGCTTATCAAATTCTGGATATAAATAAGTAGTAATCACCAAAGCCACTAAAGCTTGGTAAACGCCAATTCCTCCTTGAACAATAATCAACCCAATCGTTCCTGCTACAAATCCCGCTAAAATCCCGCCAATTGGCATATCTCTAGTTTCAGGTAAGGCCCAGAAACTGATACCAAACATGCTTAAATACATGACCCAAATAAATATAGAATGGAAGGTGAATTTAATCGGATTCTTTGTTCTAAAAATACTTAACCCACCTTCTAAGAAACCTTTTAATAGGCTTACTACTTTCTCTCGAAAATTTGGTTTTAAAATAATTAAACCTATTAAACCTACTACACCTAAAAACAAAATCAACAGAACATATTCCTTCACACCCCAACCAGTATCGGCAGGGTTATTAGCAGAAAGCTCAGTATTTAAAACTTCCATACGAGACCTAATCAGGTCTATGTTTTCGTATTGAAAATAAATAGTAACCAAGCAAACAATCCCTAAAAACAATAAATCTACTGCACGCTCCGCAATGATAGTCCCAAATAATTTTGCGAAAGGTACTTTTTCTGTTTTTGAAAGCACTACCGCCCTTGTTGCTTCACCGGCTCGTGGAATAAATAAATTCACAAAATAACCAATCATGATGGCATGATAACTATTCCAAAAACCAATTCTTTTACCCAGTGGTTCTACCAAGTATCGCCACCTAATAGATCTTGAAATATGACTGGCTAACCCAAAAAGTAAAGAGACAAAAATCCAGCCATAATTAGCTGTTCTGACATGTTGAAACAAAGCGGTTTTTTCATCTTCATCCATGATATCATAAAAATACCAAATAAGATAAATCCCTAAAGCTAAAGGGACACCAACTTTTAATAGATTGATGAGAACTTTTTTCACTTTAATAGATTGGTGGTTTCATCCGGAAAGGCTAACATTGGCTTAAACGATTTTGCTAATTCAAAATCCATATACGCATATCCAATAATTATAACAATATCATTAACCGCTACTCTTCTAGCAGCAGGTCCATTTAAACAAATCGTTCCCGACTTACGTTCTCCTTTAATGACATAAGTCTCTATTCTTTCCCCATTATTGATATTAACAATTTGAACTTTTTCCCCTTCAATTAAATTAGAGGCATCCATTAAATCTTCATCAATAGTAATGCTACCAATATAATTTAAATCTGCTTGGGTAACTTTTACTCTATGTATTTTAGATTTTACAACCTGTATTTTCATTTCCATTTTTCGTCGTTTCTGTTGCAAAGATAAGTATTTTATAAAATGTTGAAATTAATTTTCTGACATTAAATAAGACTTTAAGAACCCATCTATATCGCCATTTAATACCGCTTCGGTATTATTATTTGTAAAATTAGTACGGTGGTCTTTTACTCTCCTATCATCCAATACATAACTTCTTATTTGAGAGCCCCATTCAATCTTTTTCTTTCCGGCCTCAATTTCCGTTCTTGCCTCTAGCTTTTTACTCAATTCAATTTCATACAACTGTGATTTCAATAACTGTAAGGCTTTTTCTTTATTTCCTAATTGGGAACGGCCTTCTGAGTTTTCAATTACAATACCTGAAGGTGCATGTCGCAATCGAACCGCAGTTTCTACCTTATTTACATTTTGACCACCTGCTCCACCTGAACGGAAAGTTTCAAAACTAATATCAGAAGGATTTATCTTAATCTCAATTGTATCATCTACTAAAGGGTAAACATAAACGGAAGAAAAGGAAGTCATTCTTTTTCCTTGCGCATTAAAAGGACTGATTCGCACCAGACGGTGTACACCATTTTCTCCTTTTAAATATCCAAAAGCAAAGTCGCCTGTAATTTCAAGCGTTACCGTTTTAATACCTGCTACATCTCCCGCTTGATAATCTAACTCCTTTACTTTATAACCACTTTTTTCTGCCCACATTAAATACATTCTCATCAACATAGAAGACCAATCGCAACTTTCTGTACCTCCAGCTCCAGCTGTAATTTGTAGTACTGCACTCAAAGCATCCTCTTCTGCGGAAAGCATATTTTTAAACTCTAAAGCTTCCAGTTTTTCAACTGTATACCTGTATTGCTCATCAATTTCCGCCTCATTGCCTTCGCCCATGGCATGAAACTCCATCAACACCTTAATGTCTTCGGTATTCGTTTTTAATTCTTCGTGAGCGTCCACCCAATATTTTTTGCCTCGGATTTTTTTCATCACTGTCTCCGCCGCTTTTGGATCATCCCAAAATGTTGGATCTTGTGTTTTCAATTCATCCTCTTTAAGCTCAAATACCTTATCCTCGATTTTTAAATAATCGTATAAATCTTTAATTCTTTGCTCTAGTTCCTTAAGTTGGTCTTGCGTAATCATGTAAATAGTATGCTTATAAAAGTGGGACAAAATTAAGAATTTTATACCAATTAAACGGTTTATCGTATTCTTTAATCAAAGAGTTCAAACAAATACACTGTTTCAATTTGAAATATTTAAATTAATTCTACTTTTGTAGCGTTATCAATAATTAAAAAAATAAGACATGAATATACCAGCTGAATTAAAATACACAAAAGATCACGAGTGGATTAAAATTGATGGAGATGTTGCTACTGTAGGAATTACAGCATTTGCACAAAATGAACTAGGTGACATTGTATATGTTGAAATTGAAACTGAAGGAGAGACTTTAGATCAAGAAGAAGTTTTTGGTTCTGTTGAAGCAGTTAAAACTGTATCTGATTTATTTATGCCAGTAAGTGGTGAAGTAATAGAATTCAATGAAGCTTTGGAAAGTGCTCCTGAAACAGTAAATTCAGACCCTTATGGAGATGGATGGATGGTGAAAATAAAATTAAGCAATCTTGCAGAAGTAGAAGCTTTGTTAAGTGCGGATGATTACAAGAATTTAATTGGCTAAATCAAATCTCACCCATCTACCTTGGGTAATTTGGTTAGTGGTAATAAGTTTTTTAAGCTTATTACCCGGTGATAGGCTACCTGAAATTAAGTTTGAATGGTTTAAAATCGACACAATGGTACATATTATCATGTATACAGTCTTGTCTTTTTTAATGCTTTTTGGATTTTGTTTTAAAAAAAATGAACCTTTTAGAAGGAAAGCTTTATATATAGTTGTAGTCTGTATAATTTTTGGCTTCGGTATTGAAATAATACAAGGAAGTTTGATTCGAAATCGATTCTTTAGTTGGAAAGATTTTATAGCAAATAACTTGGGTGTTTTTACCGGAATGTTAATTTATTATTACTACAATAAAAAAGAAATAACTTGGTAAGATTTTTGCAATATAATTTGTAGTTTTACCACAATAACAAGTTTATGGAATTAAAAAAATCAAAAGAGGCAGACTTAGAATCCAAGAAAGCTGGATTTTTAGTACTTGGTGGAATTATTGCCGGTGCGATTGTTTTGATGGCTTTTACTTACAAGTCGATTGTCATTAAACCTATCCCAAAGGAAATTGTTAAGCAAGAAACGGAAAAAGAGGAAATCATTGAGGAATTTTACCAAAATGAACCACCACCGCCGCCACCGCCAGCGCAAACACCACCTCCTGTTGTTACAGAAGTGGAAGAAGTGGAAGATGATGTAATCATTGTTCCTCCTCCTATTATTGATGACGATTTAAGAGACATGGATTTTGAACCGGATGAACCTGTAAAGGTAGAAAAGAAGGTGATTTATGACGTGGTAGGTGTTCAACCTGAATTCCCAGGTGGAGATTTAGAAATGATTAAGTTTATTCAAGAAACATTTGAATACCCAGAAATTGCAAGAGAGATGGGTGAACAAGGTACTGTTTATGTTGAATTTGTAATCAATAAAGATGGATCTATAGAAGATGCTAAAGTAGTAAAAGGAGTATCACGTTCTATTGACAAAGAAGCATTAAGAGTAGTTAAAAAAATGCCAAACTGGAAACCAGGAGAACAAGCAGGTAAAGCTGTAAATGTTCGTTATACTATTCCAATTAAAGCAAGACTAGGATAAAATAATTTTTATAGTATTTAAAACCTTCTTTGTTTTTTCAAAGAAGGTTTTTTTATTTTTACACCATGCACATGGAAAACGCCACCTCTCTTATACCGTTTATTGATTTAACCTCTCTAAATACGCAAGACGATTACACGTCCATAACGGCACTGATTCAAAAAGCAAACAAAGGTTTTCATAAATTATATCCAGCGGCGGTATGCACCTATCCAAAATACACCCATCAACTAGAAGCCCTTCGACCGGAGATTAAAAAATGCGTGGTTAGTACCTATTTTCCTTCCAGTCAAGCACCACTCCAATTAAAATTACAAGAAATTGATTTCCTTAACCAAACGAACATAGATGAAATAGACATTGTTTTATCGGTTGGTGAATTCTTAAGTGGCAACCACCTCGAGGTAAGCCAAGAACTGCTAGCCATTAGAAAAAAAACAACTAAAACAATAAAACTGATTCTTGAAACAGGCATATTAGACAGCAAGAAAAACATACAATTGGCCGCACAGATAGGCATGGATACTGGAATGGATTTTTTAAAAACCTCTACAGGTAAAACACCCATAGGCGCCACAATAAATGCAGTAAGTTACCTGGCAGAAACCATCAGTAAAACTCAAAGCAAAACAATTGGCTTAAAAATTGCTGGAGGTATTCGAACTCCTCAACAAGCAATAAGTTTTATTACAGCAATAGAAAAATATTTAGGACCAGCTTTTACTCACCCCGCTACTTTTAGAATAGGAGCAAGTAGTTTATACGACACCCTCATCCACCCAAACAATGACTGAAGAAACCATTAAACTTTTAATAAAAGCAGTTCGAACTGCTAGCGAAGAGGTTTTAAAAATATATGCCGAAGATTTTGCCGTAGAAATAAAACCAGACCATTCACCAGTAACTATAGCCGACAAGCTATCTAGTAAAATTCTGGTAAAAGCACTTAGCCCATTGGGCATTCCAATAATATCGGAAGAAGAAGAAAAAATGAGCTATAAGGAGCGAGAAAACCTCCCCCAAATTTGGCTAATAGATCCGGTAGATGGTACCAAAGAATTCATCAAAAAAAATGACCAATTTTGCATTAATATTGCCTTAGTGGAAAACGGAAAAGCAACATTTGGCATGATTGCTAGTCCAACTGAATCTCGCATCATCTTTGGTGGAAAAGAAATAGGTGCATTTGAAATTCCATACACAACAGATGACCCATTAAACGAAAAATGGCGTGTAAAATTTAAAAATAACAACAAAAACAAAGTAATAATCCATTCAAATGGTGGTTTTTCTGGAACAGTTGTTAAATTTGTCAGAAATTTAGAATTAAAATACGGGCCACTTAAAGTAATAAAAAAAGGAAGTGCACTGAAGTTTTTTGATTTGGTAAGGGGAACTGCCGATTTTTATATCAGATTGGCACCAACAATGGAATGGGACATTGCTGCAGGACAAGCTATCTACGAAGCTGTAGGAGGTGAAGTTTTACACATTGAAACATTACTGCCTTTAACCTACAATAAACCTCAATTAAAAAACCCTTATTTTTTAGCAAAAAAGAAAAATTTAACTTTATAAACATGAGTAATAAAATTGCATTAATAACTGGAATAACTGGACAAGATGGTGCTTATTTAGCAGAACTATTATTAGAAAAAGGATATGAAGTTCACGGTATCAAAAGAAGAAGTTCACTTTTTAATACCGATAGAATTGACCATCTTTATAAAGACAAACACCAAGAAGGTGTAAAATTGTTTTTACACTTTGGTGATTTAACAGATTCTACCAACCTTATTCGTTTAGTGCAAGAAATTCAGCCAGATGAAATTTACAACTTGGCGGCAATGTCTCATGTAATGGTTTCTTTTGACACACCAGAATATACTGCAAATGCAGATGGTATTGGTACGTTAAGATTATTGGAAGCGATTAGAATATTAAAAATGGAAGATAAGGTTAAGTTCTACCAAGCATCTACTTCTGAACTTTATGGAAAAGTAGTAGAAACGCCACAGTCCGAAACAACGCCATTTTACCCAAGAAGTCCATATGCAGTTGCTAAAATTTATGGCTTCTGGATTGTTAAAAATTATAGAGAGGCTTACAATATGTATGCTTGTAATGGTATTTTATTCAACCATGAAAGTCCCCTACGTGGAGAAACTTTTGTGACGAGAAAAATCACCAGAGCAGTAGCTAAAATAAAATTAGGCCTACAAGAAAAATTATACTTAGGTAACTTAGACGCAAAAAGAGATTGGGGTCATGCGAAAGACTATGTGAGAGGAATGTGGTTAATGTTACAACAAGAAGTTGCGGACGATTATGTACTTGCTTCTGGCGAGACACATCCGGTTAGAGAATTTGTAGAATTGGCATTCAAAGAAGTAAACATTGCTATTAATTGGGTAGGTGAAGGTGTAAACGAAAAAGGTTTAGATGCTGCCACTGGAAAAGTTTTAGTAGAAGTAGATGAAGCTTATTTTAGACCAACAGAAGTAGAATTATTACACGGTGATGCGAGTAAAGCAAAACGTGAATTAGGATGGGAACCAGTATACACTTTTATGGAACTGGTACAAGAAATGATGAAAGCTGATATGGCATTGTTTAAAAAAGACAAATACCTTCAAGATGGTGGTCACAAAACATTAAACTACCACGAATAATGAAAAAAGAAGCTAAAATTTATGTCGCTGGCCATAGAGGTATGGTTGGTTCGGCAATTGTGAGAAGATTAAAGAAAGAAGGCTACCAAAATATTGTTACCCGTACCTCTAAAGAACTTGACTTAAGACAACAGTCTGCTGTTAATGACTTTTTTGAAACGGAAAAACCAGCTTATGTATTTTTAGCGGCAGCAAAAGTTGGCGGCATTCAAGCAAACAATACTTACCGGGCTGACTTTTTATATGACAATTTGATGATTTCCACCAATATCATCCATGCCGCACATGTTAACGAAGTCAAAAAATTATTATTTTTAGGTTCTTCTTGTATTTACCCTAAACTAGCCCCCCAACCATTAAAGGAAGCCTATTTATTGAGTGGGATTTTAGAACAAACCAATGAGCCTTATGCCATTGCTAAAATTTCTGGCATTAAAATGTGTGAAACTTACCACGACCAATATGGCGCGGATTTTATTTCTGCAATGCCAACTAACTTATATGGTCCAAATGACAATTATGATTTAAATAATTCTCATGTTCTTCCTGCGTTGTTAAAAAAATTCCACCAAGCTAAAATCACCAATCAAGCTACCGTAGAAATCTGGGGCACTGGTTCGCCATTACGTGAATTTTTACATGTAGATGATTTAGCGGAAGCATGTCTATTTTTAATGAACAATTACAGCGACAAAGAATTCGTAAATCTAGGATCTGGAACAGAAATTTCCATTAAAGATTTAGCACTTCTAATTAAAGATATAGTTGGGTACACTGGTGAATTAAAGTTTAATACCGACAAACCGGATGGTACGCCAAGAAAATTAATGGATGTCTCTAAATTAGCAGATATGGGATGGCAATATTCTATTGAATTAGCTGACGGTATTCGTGCTGTTTATGAATCGGTGAAAAGTAATGGTGCTTTAGAATAATCTACTTTTAACATGTTACAAGAAATACATTTAAAATACCGTTCCCTAAAATTATTTCTTGTAACTGGATTTTTCTTTTTGAATTTCTATTCATTTTCTCAGCTCAATATTGCAAACGTTAGAAATTATAACCAAACGATAGACATCCTTAATTCAACCGACTCAAGCGTAAATTACAATCAATTACAGACAAGTATTCGGCCCATTCTTGAGACCAAAGTAAATACTACCGCTTTGTTTAAAGACGAAGGTGAGTACTATTATTGGATAACACAAAAGCTATTTAAAGAACATTTTTTAATTTTTAAAGGAGATGATTATAGCTGTACAGTCGACCCTATTCTTGATTTAAATCTTGGTTACGAAAACAATTCACAGCAAATTGAAAATGGCTTAAAGACTTGGAACACCAGGGGTGTAAATATTAAAGCAAAATTTTTTAATAAATTTGCCTTTGAAACTGCGATCTACGAAACCCAAGCTAGCTTATTAAATTACCAAGCGCAATATGTAGATGCACATGGTGAATTTTACCCTAACGGCAACTCTTACAAACAGCAAAACGCCATCATTCCTAGTTACGCCAGAACAAAGCCATTTAAAGAAACTGGGTATGATTTTGCATTTGCAACTGGGTACTTTAGCTATACCCCAACAACATGGCTAAATATACAAGCTGGAAATGGCAACCAATTTATTGGAAATGGTTACCGCTCCTTACTATTGTCCAATTTCACGGTTAACTACCCTTACATCAAACCAGAATTTTCCTTATTCAAAGGACGTTTGCAGTATACACTTATTTACGCCTCTTTACAAAACTTATATCGCTTACCCTACTCAAATAGTCCAGAGGCGAATTATGAAAAAAAAATGAGCACGACCCATTTTGTAAACTTTGCGCTCAATAAAAATATACAAATAGGATTTTTTGAAGGAAACATTTGGAATAGAACCGACTCTTTGGGAACAAAAAAACTGAAAGCAGCAAGTTTTAATCCGATTCTTGGTGTAAACTCACTATTAGTGGAAGACAACAACTACAATAGCATTGGTGGAATTAATATAAATGCTAGGTATAAAAAGTCTATGATTTATGGGCAATTATTACTGGACCATTCCAGTATTGCAGGAACACAAATAGGGTTGAAATTTTACCATGTGATGACCCAAAACCTACACCTACAATTTGAATTTAACCAAACCAAAGAAAACGCATACACAGCCAACAACAAAAGACTTAATTACTCCCATTCCAACCTCCCTTTGGCACACCCTTATGAATCGGGGTTTAAAGAATTAATTGGCATACTCGATTACAATTGGAAACGCATTTACTTACAAGCAAAATTTATTTATGCCGAAAAAGCCAGTATAAGCAACACTGAAAGTTTACCTACTATACTTTTAGCCAACAACCAAATTCAAGATATAGACCAAGAAAACACTTGGCATCAGCAATTAGAAGTGGGATATAGATTTAATAAAAAATACAACTTGGAATTGTTTTTTGGAAACTTACTCAGAATTAGTACTGATAAACAGGGAGAAAAGACAACAAATTTTACTTACTTTGGCGTTAGGACTAACCTTAACCCGAAACAATTCGATTGGTAAATGAATACATATCATTACATACTTGCCTTTATAAGCTCATTTAGCGTGGTACTTTTAGCAACGCCTTCATTAATTAAGGTAGCTAAATTAAAACACTTGGTTGACGAACCTTCTGAAGACAGAAAATTGCACAAGAATAGCATACCAACTATTGGAGGTGTTATTATTTTTAGTGCTTTTATGTTCTCCTGCTTCATCTGGTTTCCTGATAATGAAAATATTGGCAAACACATAAGTCCCTTCTTTTATTTAATGGGGAGTTTAATACTACTATTTTTTGTTGGCGTAAAAGATGATATTATAGGCACCTCACCGAGTAAAAAATTAATGGCCCATCTTGTGGTTGGTTTTATTTTAGTTGGCATGGGGGAAATTGATATTGACTCCTTTTACGGCATATTTGGAATGGACATAATTTTACCAGCATATGCAAAACTCATTATTTCCATATTTGTTTATATCGTGATTGTTAATGCGATTAACTTAATAGATGGTATTGATGGTTTAGCTTCTGGTGTTGGACTAATCATTTCCATCACATATGGTATTTGGTTTTACTATTCTGGGGATGTACATTGGGCAATTGTTGCTTTTTCATTAGCTGGATCCTTATTGGGTTTTTTGATTTTTAACTTTAATCCCGCCAGAATTTTCATGGGAGACTCTGGGTCATTAACCATAGGAGCAATAGTATTTGTTTTAACAGTACAAATCATCAGCTCTAATACAACACATTTACCGGTACCTTTTTCTCATATTTCTACTCCAGTTTTTGTAATTGGGGTATTAATTTATCCTTTATTAGACACACTTAGAGTTTTTGTCCTACGAACACTCGAGGGCAACTCTCCTCTATCTGCGGATAGAAAACACCTACACCATAAACTACAAGACAAGGGTTACGGACATAAAAAAATTGTCCTTATTATTTATTCATTTAACATTTTAAGTATAATATTGGTAAGTCTTATCCCCATTGATGACCCTACCATACAGCTTTTAATTTTACTTTCATTTGCTATGCTATTCACAGCCGCAGTTACATTAACAGATAAAAAAAAGCATGCCTAAATTACTTGTCTTCTTTTTTTTATTCCTTTCCATAACTGGATTCAATCAAAAAATTGGGGTTCAAGACTTAAATTATAGGAATTACTTTTCCACCAGTACTTTTTACCAAGCCAATGTAAAACACACTAGCGTTAAACCATATTTAACCAGTAATAATACAGACACCAGTCTAACTGTTACCAAAATTCAATACAGAAACAAATATTTTTCCATACAACCCATTGCCAACTTAAACATAGGCACCGAAAATTTCGACCATTTATACACCACCTTAGGCGCTGGCGTTAAACTAGAGTTAAAAGGACGTAAATGGTATTTACAGTCACACATTCTACCATATTTCCAACAAGGCTCTTATTTGAGCGACAGTCTACAAAAATATGCTGCGATAGACATTGGCACAGGAAGAAGCATTGGCAATTCTATTTTTTTAAACAGTAATATAATTGGTGTTTTCCAACCCAATTCCCATTTCACTTTTTTGGGCGGGTATGGTAAAAACTCATTTGGAGAAGGTTATCGCTCCCTTTTACTTTCAGACAATGCTGCTGCCAATCCATTTGTTAAAATGGAATTAGATTTTTGGACCATAAAATACGTGAGTTTAATGCAGGTTTGGAAAGATTATTCCCAAACACCTTTTAAAAAAGAGAACGACATCATAAAGCTTTCTGCCATGCATTATTTAAGTTGGAATATTTCAAAAGAATTCAACTTTAGTGTATTTGAAACAGTAGTTTGGCAAGGAAAAGATTCCTTAACTATTCGTTATTTAGAGCCAAATTATTTAAATCCATTTGTACTATACCGTCCAGTGGAATATGCACAAGGTTCGGCGGACAATGTTTTAATTGGTACAAATCTTTCTTTTAAGCCAAATACCTACACTACATGGTATACCCAATTGCTCCTTGATGAGTTTTACTTAAAAGAAATTCGTGCTGCGAATCAATGGTGGGCCAATAAATTTGCCGTACAAATAGGTGCAAAAACCTCCCGTTTTTTTATAGATAATCTTTATGCACAAGCAGAATTTAACCTTGCAAGACCCTTCACCTATTCTCATAAATCCAGTGCACAAAGTTATGGACATGCCAATGCCAGTGTTACCCATCCTGTTGGCGCAAATTTCATGGAATTAGTTGCTATTTTATCTTATGCTAAAGCAGGCCAAAGATTAACGTTAAAAACTAATTATATAGCTTATGGAACCGACAGTTCATCCATAAGCTATGGTCAAAATATATTTAATTCCTACGCCAACCGAGATGGCAATTACGACCAAAAAATAATGCAAGGCGAAAAGTTTAACATACTTAATACAACACTACTGTATGAACTTCCTTTAAAATGGATACAAAACACTTATCTGACTTCTTCTATCAATTTAAGACTTGCCACTAACCGCAACAATTTACAAAGTCGTTCTTCATTTGAAATTGGTATTAAAACTCGGATTTGGAATAAATACCAAGATTATTAATTAAAGTACTTATATTAATAACGGGAGTCAATTTGTCAATAGGATATATTTTATATCTTTGTAGCTCTAAAATTATAGTGTGTCAACGGAACAAATAGCAATTAAAGAAATCAAAACACAATCAAAATTTAAAGACTTTGCAGCTTTAGCTAAATTAAGGCTTTCTTTTTTAGTGGTTGTTTCTGCAGTTAGTGGTTTTTTATTCGCAGATGGTAAATTTGATATTGTATTGGTTTACCTTATTTTGGGTGGTTTTTTAATCACAGGCTCCTCCAATGCTTTCAATCAAATTATAGAGCGCGATATAGATAAAAAGATGCCAAGGACTGCCAATCGTCCTTTACCAACTAACAGAATGAGTGTCACTACCGCATTATTACTTGCGTTTGGCATGGGCATAGTAGGGGCAATATTACTATTTCAAATCAATTTTTACAGTGGAATATTAGGCTTATTGTCCTTATTCATCTATGTATTTTTATACACCCCTTTAAAGCGAATTTCTCCTTGGGCGGTATTCGTTGGCGCTATACCGGGTGCAATACCTCCTATGTTAGGCGTTGTTGCAGTGGACAATAGCTTTAGTCAAATTGCTGGAATTATGTTTTTCTTTCAGTTTGTTTGGCAGTTTCCTCATTTCTGGGCAATAGCTTGGGTGGTAGATGAAGATTATAAAAAGGGCGGTTTTTCATTATTGCCTTCAAAAGGCAGAAAGAATCATACCTCTGCTTTAATTATTTTAATATCATCTATTTTACTTGTTCCAACAGGAGTACTGCCTTACATTTATAATTATACAGGTCTAGCCAGTTTAATTATTGGCTTAATAGCCGGGGGATGGTTTTTATGGCTGACCATAAAATTATATATTCATCAAGACGATAAATCAGCAAAAAAATTAATGTTTGCTTCTTTTATTTATTTACCTATCATTCAGTTTTTATACGTTTTTAATCAAGTTTAAATAGTGGAACAAAATAATCAATTTCCCGAAGGGGAAAATTTACAAGCAGAAGAAAAAATTAAGAAAAATCTTTTATGGTTTGGCATTTTTTCCATCATAATGCTATTTGCTGGTATTACAAGTGGCTATATTGTAGCAAGAGACTCTAGCTTCTGGGTCAACCTAAAATTACCAAATTACTTTATGTGGAGTACTATATTAGTACTGACCAGTAGTGTCTTTTTAATTTTAGCTGGTAGAAATGTTAAAGCGAAAAAAAACAAATTAGCAGGTGTTTTCATTAGCATTTCCTTGTTATTGGGCTTGCTTTTTGGCTATACACAGACCAAAGGGTTTTATCAACTTTCCAACCAAGGTAATGCATTGACCGCGAAAATAATCAATTTAGAAGGTCGTTACGGGGAGTATTTCACTTTATATAAAAATGATAAAGAAATAAGTTTTGACGGCACTTACTTTTATTACGAAGGTGAAAAAGTATCCGAAGCATTCAAACAAGATATGCAAGCATTTTTAACCCCTATATTAAGTATTCGGGAAGTAAAAATGCAACCTTTAAAAAAATATGGCGTGTATACCATTAAATATAAAGGGGAACAAATCGTTTATCAAAATGGAAGGTTTGAAATAGACCAATTAAGTCTATCTCCAATTCAAAAAAGTAGAATATGGCATTTTGCAGAAGCGATTATCAAAAATCGTGGTGATTTTTATATGATTGGAGAGTACGGAAAAGACTTTAGTTTAAACTATAAAGGACAACCTATTCAATATGAAAATAGAAAATTTTATAGAGATGGACAAGAAATTTCAGCTTACGCATTCAGTGAATTAAGTAACTCAAACAATAGAGCCAGCTCATTTATTTTAGCATTTATAGTAATTCATGGATTGCATTGGCTTGCTGGAATTATAGTGTTAATGGTTTTATTAATTAAAACCTTCAAACTAAAATATACAAGTAGTAATTATATAGGACTTAAGATAGGTACTATCTACTGGCATTTTTTGGGAATTTTATGGTTGTATTTATACCTATTTTTAAATTTTATTCATTAAACTTGCACAAATAAATTTTCTTTATGAGTTCACCAGCTTCAAAACAAATTGATTCAGCAACACTTTGGGGAGGAAAAATTTCTCCACTTAGTATAAGCTACGGTAAATTAATGATGTGGTTCTTTTTGGTTTCAGATGCATTGACATTTGGCGGATTGCTTGCTTCATTAGGATTTGCAAAATTTTCAAACCCAGAGAACATTGCAGCATGGCCTGCAGGAGAGCAAGTGTTTACTCACATGCCTTTTTTACATGGTCCCGACGACGTTTATCCACTATTGTATGTGGCTTTAATGACATTTATCTTAATTGTAAGTTCCGTAACCATGGTTTTGGCTGTTGAGGCGGGACATAGAATGGACAAAAGAGGGGTAATTAAATGGTTAACCTTAACCGTAGTTGGTGGTTTAATCTTTTTAGGATCTCAAGTTTGGGAGTGGAGTACATTTATTGCAGGACCAGATGGTAACTTATCTACTTGGAATGATAATGCGACTTTGCAACACAATGTGTATGGTGGAGAATACGAGCCAATTGTTGATTCACATGGACATACAATTGGAACAGATGTAAAGTCTTACGGACCTACTTTATATGCGGATTTCTTTTTCTTTATCACAGGATTTCACGGATTTCACGTATTCACTGGGGTATTATTTAACATCATTATTCTTTTGAATGTATTCAAAGGGACTTATGAAAAGAGAGGCCATTATGAAATGGTAGAAAAGGTTGGATTGTATTGGCACTTTATTGATTTAGTCTGGGTGTTTGTATTTACATTCTTTTATTTGGTATAATTTTAATTGAAACAAAATGGTTAGAGACGATATTATTGAATATTCATTGGATGCACACCACAGTGAAGAAGAAGGGGAAAAAATTAGAAAAAAGATTTGGAAAGTAACAGCTATTCTTTCAATAATTACCCTTGTTGAAGTTTTAGTTGGTGCGTTTTACCCTAAAGAAGTTGCAGGAAGTGCTTGGGAATTTATTAAATGGGGATACATTATCTTAACAGTAATAAAAGCAGGTTACATTGTAATGGTGTTTATGCACTTAGGAGAAGAAAGAAAAACCTTCAAAATGATGATCATTATTCCTTATATAATTTTCATTCTATATTTAATATTCCACTTAAGTAATGAAGGTATATCTGTAGGAGATACTTGGAATACTTTTAGACATTAAATAGACAATTTTAAAATATTATGCCCGGACTTAAGCGACTAGGATTACTTATTCTCGTACTATTTGGTCCGGGTTTATTGATTTATTTCTTTGCGAAAAACTTGACCAATAAATTCATTAAACTACCTTATATTGGTGCGCCAACAATTACCGCCAATACAGATGGAACTTCAGATACTATTCCTTATCAAATTCCATTTTTTGAATTTAAGAATGAATTTGGACAAACCATAAATAGTAGAACTACTCAAAATCAATTTTTAGTATTCTCTACCATCCAAAACGCCTGTCCCGATACTTGTGGAATATACTTATTTCATTTCAACGAATTATTTTACGATAAAATCCAAAAGAACAAGGACAATTACAATAATGTAAAATTGTATTCCATTTTAACAGACGTAAATGGAAATGCCATTGAACATCCTTCTAAAAGGTTATTAGAAACGTTAGCTAATTTAAATAGAGATACAAGCGTTTGGCAAATCTTAATAGGTGACCCAAAACAAATTTTCGACTTCAATTATAATGGCTCAAACTTTAGTGAATTACCTGCCACAGCATCCAATTTTGAAATCGGCGAAAAAGCATTTGTGAACGCTTTACTTTTGGTAGATAGAACAAAGCACATTCGAGGTTTTACCGGAGCAAAAAGAGATTCCGACATTAGAAATTTCTTTGACTTATTGAAAATTTTGAAAAAAGTTCAATTTGATGAAAACAACAAACACTAACTTATTCCCTTTCACTGCCTTTCTTTTTTTTATTTTACTCATTGGTTGTACATCCAAAGTAGTGGAAGAAAAACAAAAAACTTTACCCATTCTAGGTTTTTACGATACAGAAATGATCACCGTGGACGGAAAAACCATTATAGATACTTTATACCATGTGATTCCATCCTTTTATTTTACAGATCACCATGGTAATGCCATCACGAACGAAACGGTAAAAGGTAAGATTTATGTGGCGGACTTTTTTTTCACACATTGCCCATCCATTTGCCCGGTGATGATGAGAAACATGAAAAAATTTCATGAAAACACAAAAGACATCTCAGAATTAATTATTCTTTCCCATACAATTGACCCCGATAGAGATAGTATTCCACGTTTAAATGAATTCATTAAATTGATGGACATAGACACAAGAGATGACTGGTTCTTTGTTAGAGGTTCCCAAGCATACACCTATGAGATAGGTAAAGAAGGATACTTGGTAAATGCGGATGTAGATAGAGAAGCCGAAGGAGGCTTTTTGCACTCTGAACACTTTGTTTTAATTGATAGAGAAGGTAGAATTAGAGGAATGTATGTTGGAACAGATGAGCAGGAAGTAAAAAAATTAGAAGCAGACATAAGAAAATTAATTGCAACAGAATACACAAAATGATCCAGAAAAAACCATATAGACCTGAAATAGAAAAAAAATTTAAGCCTATTGCAATAATTGTATCTATTATAGTTCCGATTGTTGTCGCTTTATTATTTACAGTAAAAATTGACGGTGTAGATTTAAGCTTTTTACCAAGTGTATATGCAGCAATTAATGCAGGAGTTGCTCTGTTCCTCATACTTGCCGTACGTGCCATCAAAAAAGGGGATAGTGTAAACCATGAACGCTTTATTAAAACAGCAGTAATTGGTTCCTTATTGTTTTTGGTTGGTTACATTGCCTACCATATTACTTCTAGCACTACGTATTATGGTGATATCAATAAAGATGGCATATTAAACGATTTAGAAAGAAACAATTTAGGCGCAAGTGCCAGCATCTATTACTTTATTTTATTTACACACATTATTCTCAGTATTGTGGTAATTCCATTTGTATGCTTTACTTATTTAAGAGGGTGGGCTGGCAACTATGCTAAGCACAAAAAGATTGCTAGATATACATTTCCACTATGGTTATATGTTGCCGTTAGCGGCGTAGTGGTATACCTGATGATATCTCCTTTTTATAGTTAATAGTGTGAAAATGCGCAAACGTTATACTTCCATGGTTTAAACGTAATCATTGCACCATAAAAAGCATACCAATCTTTTGTATTCGAGTTTCCTCTAGCTGTACCTGGTATACTTGACATACCATTTAAGGAAGGGTCTGCTAGCTGAGCCGCTATAGGGCCACGCAAATTGGCAAAAGTGGCATTATCTACATAATTACCTGAAACATCATCCAAATAATCCGTAAAGGTCACTCTGATGCCATATTCGAAAGAAACAGCTACTCTTTTCATTAAATTAAATTTAAAACCGACCCCCAAAGGTACAGATAGTTGATTTAGACTATAGCTTCTTTTATCCGATAAATCACTGCCTTGTCCTTCAGTACCAATCTCGTGTAAAAATACGTCATTACCCTCATACTGCGTCTTAGGATTCATTCTAAAATAAGCCAATTCATAAAAAAGGTATGGCGTAAAAGTATACTTCATGTTGTTGATGGCGTACTTTTTTAAGCATATTTCGAATCCAGCGGCAACTTCATAAATATCCGAGCTAAAATTCAAGTTTCTATTCACCTGCCAATCATCTGCTGAAAGCGCATCATCTCCGTAAACATTCCCATAAGTAGCAGTAAAACGCATGGAGTGACGGGTAGATAAATTATACCGCATGATAATTCCACCTGCAGGTTTACTATACACAAAGTGTTCCGTAGGATTAAGGTCGCCAATGTAATATGCTCCTCCACCAAAAAAGCCAAACTCGAAAGCTTTTTTAAACTTGTCTGTTTGTGCATTTAGCAGTGTTACAGACATTATAAAAAGGATGGTAATTTGCAATTTAAATTGCTTCATTCATTTAAAATTTAGGAATAAATCTAGTTCCTTTTCTTAAACGGTAATGTATAGAAATTATTGCCAAAGAATATGCATCATTCCATTTTGGATCTCCACGTTGTAGATAATTATTTCCCCCATTTGAATATTGTATAACACCAGTTTCTCCTAAGGTCTTGTCTATCCCTCTATCTGATAGTGCTGCCGCAACAGGACCGTAAGCCGCTTCTATTTCATCCGCCAAGTAATAAGAGGTACTCACATCATCTATATAATCAGATCCTGTATAACGTACAGAAAGTTCAAAACCTACACTCCAATTTCTATCTATAAAATATTTAGCACCTACCGCAAGTGGTAATGCATATGTATAGCGCTTATATTTATCTGGTCTACCTGCTAAACCTTGCCCTTCTGTACCGAGAGGTTGCAGTTTATACCAAACACCGTCTAATTCTGCTTTTGGTTGAAAAGCCGCAATCCCAACACCAAAACTGAAATATGGAGAAATTGAAAAAGCAGATCTTCCACCTACCCCTTTAATTCTGTATCTTCGGGAAATGCGTTCTCCAAAAGGATATATTTCTACAATACCATCCATTTCAAACAACCCAGACTTAAAACTTAAATTTCTATTACTTCTTATTAAATTATCGGTTGAAGCATCATCTCCCGAGAGAATAGCCATTGTAAACAAACCTTTCACAGAAACAATAGGATGTAACATGTATTTATATCCTAAATTCAATACTGGACGAGTTGCAGAAAATCTAATATCACGAATATCGTGTTTAGCATCACCTTTTGCACCGCCTAATTCCCCGAAAAAACTAGAAGCACCAATACCGACTTGAAATTCTTGTCTCATGTACTTCCATGTTTGTGCAGAACTCGAGAGAGTCACTAGTAAGCAAAAAACGGTAAGCAATAAAGCTTTGTACATAATTAATTTAAATTATCAATAGTCGTGTAAACACCAAATGTATTAAAAAAAAATCAATTTGATACATCCAACAAATTAGTTAATTGAATAAATTCTTCAACAGACAATTGTTCAGGGCGTTCTGAAAATATTTCCGCAGAAGTATCCACAGCGTCGTGTAGCATTGATTTTACAGAATTTCTAATGGTTTTTCTACGTTGATTAAAAGATGTTTTTACTACCTGTTTAAATAACTTTTCGTTACAATCGAGTTTCAAGACCTTATTTCTAGTCAATTGTATTACTCCCGACTTAACTTTTGGTGGTGGATCAAAGACATCCTCATTTACGGTAAATAAATAATCAATATCGTAATAAGCTTGAATAAGCACACTGATAATGCCATACTGTTTTGTTCCTGGCTTTTCTGCAATTCTTTGCGCTACCTCTCTTTGAAACATACCAACTACAAAAGGAATCTGATCTTTATAATCCAAAACTTTAAACAAAATTTGGGAAGATATATTATAAGGAAAATTACCTGCTACAATAAAGGAACCTTTTCCCATCAATTTTTCCAAATCAATTTTAAGAAAATCCATGGCATATATTCTATCTCCTAGGGCCTCGTAATACTTTTTTAAATAAACTACAGATTCTTCATCCAATTCAATAACATGGGTTTCTAAATCTTTTCTTTTAAGCAAATATTTGGTGAGTGCACCAGTACCTGGTCCAACTTCTAAAACTGGAAGCATGTCCTTTTGTTCCGGTATGGCTTCTACCATTCTGACACAAACACTTTCATCTTTTAGAAAATGTTGACCGAGATGTTTTTTTGGTTTTACGTACATTATTATTTTTTAAACACCTCTTCTACCCTAAGTATGGTTCTAAATGCAGCATATTTCCCTAAATATTTAGCATGGTGTATGTTTTGTAATTCTGGGGCATGCTTTTCTTGATACATTTCTAAAGTATCCGCATCTTGACATAAATATTGGATAGAATAAGCTAGTCCTCCTGATTCTTCCGCTAAAATCTTCGATAATTTAGCTTCCAAAAAGCAACCAGTCGCTAACACTGCCGGAATGTGATCCACTTTCATCCAAGTTAACCATTCCGCTTGAACATCATGGTCTATACTTACAGTAACATTATATATTATTTTCATTATATTTAATTATATGGCTTTAATGGTTCGGTATCGTTCTCGTGAAACAGCGACGTATAAACTACTAGGGAATTCGAATAATATTTTCTTATAATATTCCACCGCTTTTTCACTATCTACTAATTGAAAGTCATATATTTCAGCAATTTTAAATATGGCATCATCTGCAAGAATGTCAAATCCATAATTATCTATTACTTTTTGAAAGAAAAATATGGCTTTTGTCCAATCTTTTTGTTTGGAAAATATTAATCCTTTTTGATACAATATTTCATCTGCCAATGCATGAAAAGGATAGGTTTTATCAATAGAGTCTAATAATACAATAGCATCTTCAAAACGGCTTTGTTGTAACAATAAGTCTGCATTAGCAAACAACTGCACAGGGGCTTCTGTAGTATCCATTCCCAAGTTATCTTGCAACAATAAGGAAAGTTGCATGGCATCATTAGCTATTAATTTTGTAGTAGAAGCCTTGAGTACATCTAATTGTGCTTTTGCATATTCAAACTCACCATCATAATAAAATACTTTAGCATTTTTAAATTTTGCTTCATGACCAATTTTGTCTTCTGGAAAATCATTTGCAACTTGCATATATAAAATCGAAGCATCCCAAATTTCATTATTACTCAATAACACATCACCCAACAAAATTTTTGTGTGTGCCTTTTGCAAGGGGTTTCTCTGAAGGTCTATTGCTTCCTTCAATAGTACTTCCGCTTTTTGTGGTTCATTGATGTAGAAGGCATAAATCTGGGCTAAACGTTCCATGATATTAATCGTTGCTTCAGTTTTTCCCATTCTTAAAATGGCACTTTCAAATTCTAAAACCACCGCATTTAAATCATTTTTCGTATAATTACTTTGTGCAGTTACCATTAGAAAACTAACCTCTAAACTATGCTGGGCTGCAGCAGTATAATAAGGAGAACGCTCTCCCAATTCCATCACATAGTTATACGCTTGTTTCGCTTTATCATATACTTTATTGGATTCACATACTTGACCAATTTCAAAGGTGTAACGACCATTAGCACCACCTTTTAAATCTAAAGCCTTGGATTGAATAATTGCACCAGTATATTGTTTCAATTGGGTATAATACCAAATTAGCATTTCATTGTAACATAGTTTTTGCGGACTATTTTGCGCTCTACTTAATAATTCTACACGCAACAAGGCAATCTCTTCTTCGTCCTTTTCGAAATCAATTAGTCTAGAAAGGTAAGTCTGTACGGTTTTTAGATAACCTGAACTATAATCCAATAAATCCAGATAAGTAGCAATCATTTTATCTTTCTGCTTGGTCATGGAATACAACTCCCCTAATTCGATATTGTATTGATAACCTGACCTGTTTGCTTTCTTCCCTTTTTCATAAGTTTGCAATGCATAATCGAACTTTCCAATTCCTGAAAAATAACGCCCTAATTGTTGCACTTGACTTTGAACAGGAGACAGGTCGGCAATCATTTTTTCGTATTCCTCATCTGCATTTACTTGTCGGTCTGTCTTTTCATAAATTTCGGCCAATTTAAAACGATAACTAAATTCAAATTGGTTTCTTTTAATTTGCTTTCCAACTATTTTTTCAGATTCTTTGTATTTTTCTTGAAACATTAAACAATCAAAATACTTATCAAAGTAATATTTTGTTTCAAACTTTTTATACAAACTCTCATAGTATTCTTCTGCCTTATCAAACTGACCTTTATTATAATAGTAAGCTGCAAGTTTGGCATCTTCGCCTCCATTTTGGCCAAGAACAACTGTAGGGAAAGTTATTCCCAAAAGCGTTATCCATACTATAAAAATCAGTTTTTTAATTAGTTCGTATTTTTAATTAATGTAATATACTCTTCAACGGTAGGGTATGCGAAATAAAAATTAGCCATTTGTGTAGATTGATTTTCATTGACTTGATTAAATAATTTTTTCAAATTATCCAAAGCCACTTTCTCTTCCAATAAGTAAGTATCTACTTGTTTTTTATTCAAAACACCATTTAAAATATCCGTTTTTAAATGCACATACTGCGTGTCTATTGCTTCTGCTTCAAGTAGTATGTGTTTGGTATTCATTTCAAAATTAGCCAATGACTTCCTTATTCTTTTCATGTAAGAAATTTTGTTGGCAAAATCAATATTAATGGTATCCGTGATATAATTTGTTTTAATAAAACGTTCGGCTTCCGAAGCAGTTTTTCTAATATAGAAAACACTATCCATTTTTATTGCCGAGAATGCTTTCTTAACACTATCAAGTTCACTTTTATAAGTGTCAATAGTTTTTAATTCATCTGCAAATTGTTTTTCTGGCTTACAGGCAACAAATAGTGCTCCAATAAAAACTAATAATAAAACTTTTTTCATTTTCTCTATAATTAAATACATTCAAAACCAGTGTAAGGCACCAATACTTTTGGAATATTAATTCCGTTTTCAGTTTGATTATTCTCCAGTAATGCGGCTAATATTCTAGGCAAAGCCAACGCACTACCATTTAAAGTATGTGCTAAAACACTTTTTTTATCCGCATCTTTATAACGTAATTTTAAACGGTTTGCTTGAAAAGTTTCAAAATTGGAAACAGAACTCACTTCTAACCATTTATCTTGCGCTGCAGAATAAACTTCTAAATCGTAAGTTAGTGCAGATGTAAATCCTAAATCTCCACCACATAAACGTAACTTACGATAAGGTAATTCTAAGGCTTTCAATAATTCTTCAACATGATTCACCATCTCCTCTAGCGCTTGGTAAGAACGGTCTGGATGTTCGATACGAACGATTTCCACTTTATCAAATTGGTGTAATCTGTTTAGCCCTCTTACATCAGACCCATAAGAACCCGCTTCTCTTCTAAAGCAAGGCGTATACGCGGTTAATTTAATTGGAAAATCACTTTCTTTTACAATTACATCCCTATAAATATTAGTCAATGGCACCTCAGAAGTAGGTATCAAATAAAAATCATCTGTCGGTGTATGGTACATTTGTCCTTCTTTATCTGGCAATTGACCAGTTCCCCTACCTGATTCCTCGTTTACCAATAAAGGTGGAATGACTTCTTTATAACCGGCATCTCTTGCATGGTCTAAAAAGAAATTGATCAGTGCTCTTTGCAAGCGAGCACCTTTACCGAGGTAAAAAGGGAAACCTGCACCTGTTACTTTTACCCCTAATTCAAAATCAATGATGTCGTATTTTTTCGCTAATTCCCAATGTGGCAAAGCATTCTTTGGAAGTGAAGGTTTGGTACCATGTTCCATTTCCACCACATTATCCGTATCTGCATTTCCTGGAGGAACGATTTTATTCGGAACATTAGGTATTAGGTACAAGATGGCATTAATCTCTTCTGCGAGCGCAGCTACTTTATCTTTCAAAACAGGCTCATTAGCTTTTAAAGCAGCAGATTTTGCTTTCACTTCATTGGCTTTATCGGCTTGCCCTGATTTGTATAAGTCTCCAATTTCTTTGGTCAATTTATTTGCCTCTGCGGCTAATCCATCTAGTTCTCCCTTTGCGGATCTCCATTCATTATCTAGCCTTAAAACTTCTTGAATACTTTTATCTGCATCAAAATTACGCACTTTTAAAGCTGCAATAATTTCATCTTTATTCTCTCTGATTTTAGTTATCTCTAACATCTTGATTTATTTTAATTTGATGGGTAACAAATATACGTTTTAAAACAAAAAAAACTCCATAATGCTTCAGAGCAAAATGGAGTTTTAAAGTTTTTTAAGATTCTATTATTATGCTTCTGCAGTCTCAAAAGGTACTACTGAAACAAAAGAACGGTTATCTCTTCTTTTTCTAAAGTGAACCAAACCATCCGTAAGTGCATATAATGTATGATCTTTACCGATCCCTACATTTTCACCTGGGTGATGTTTAGTCCCTCTTTGTCTTACTATAATATTACCTGAAATAGCAGCTTGACCTCCAAAAATCTTAACCCCTAAACGTTTTGATTGGGATTCTCTACCATTCTTCGAACTACCGACTCCTTTCTTATGTGCCATGGCTTATAAGTTTTTTTATTTATTATTTACTTAATACTTCTATTAGTTCCGCTTTTTTCAAAGAAGTGTATCCTGACACGCCTCTTTCTTTAGCCAAACCTTTTAATTCTGCAACAGTCATTGCATTTAAATCTACAGATGCTGTTGATGTTTCTTTTGCAGGTGCCGCTTCTTTAACAGGAGCTGCTTCAGTTTTTGCCGCCTTTGGAGCTGCTTTACCACCTTTTGCAACGATACTTTCAATTTTAACTTCTGTTAAATATTGTCTGTGTCCGTTTTTCTTTTTGTAACCTTTTCTTCTTTTCTTTTTGAAAACGATTACTTTGTCACCTTTTAAGTGTCTTAACACTGAAGCTGAAACCTGAGCTCCGCTTATAACTGGGGCGCCAACAGTAATTGTTCCGTTATCATCTATCAAATATACATCATCAAATTGGATTTTATCCCCTTCTTGTGCATCTAATCTATGAACGAAAACCTGTTGATCTTTAACAACTTTAAATTGTTGCCCTGCTATCTCTACAATTGCATACATACAAATTCTCTTTTAATTATTTTTAAGGACGACAAAGATACTATTTTTTTTTAATTAACCTTCCTTTCTTGACTTTTTACATCATTTTTACCTTTTTTCCCCATAAAATAGACGCCTAAAAAGATAAGAACAATCCATATTAGATGGACCATATTAAAACTTTCACCATCTAATACGCCAAAGAAAAGTGCAATTACAGGGATAATATACGTCACCGAAGAAGTAAACAAAGGGGTAGAAATAGAAACCAACTGGTTAAATAGCAATACGGCCAATGCGGTTCCAATTACCGACAAAATAAACAAGTATCCTAAAGCTTGCAAAGTGTGTACTTCCATATTTATGGCTGCAAAACCACCGGAGAAATAAGTCAGCGCGATTGCAAAGGGTAACATAAAAAAAAATGCTAGTGCCGTTATTTCCTTTGGTTTTAAATGTTGTAATTTATGTTTTATTAAGGTCATACTTATGGCATAACAGGCAGTGGCTATAACCACATATAATGCATAAAAGAAATCATTATCCGCTTCATTAACTTGGCGAAAAAGAATCATACTCAGGCCAAATACACACAAACTAAAACCTATCATTTGAATTTTATTAATCCGGTCTTTAAAGAAAAACCAAGCAATAATAATGACGAAGACGGAAGTCCCCATATTTAATAAGCCAGCCAAGGAACTTTGAATTTTTGTTTCTGCCAAAGGAAATAAAAAAGAAGGTAGAAAATTTCCGGTCATACCAACTAAAAATAAATAAAACGAATTTCGTTTATTTAGCAGTCGCATGCTTTTTAATGCTATCGGTAATAAAACCATCCCAGCAATCAACATTCTTAAACCACCTACTTGAAAAGGTTTAAAAACCATTACCCCTTCAATGGGCTCCATGGCTTTTTTGATTAAAATAAAAGAAGAGCCCCACACCAATGAAAGTATCATTAATATAAGCCACGCTTTTGTTTCATTTTTCATGCTACAAAGAAAGTTATTTTTTATCGAGTAAAAAACCGATACAGATCAAACTAAAAAGTTTATATTACTACATTATAAATTTAGCTAGAAAAGTTTTCAACCATTCCCCCATATTTCGGGAATTATTTTTTATTTTTAGCCTCTCAAATCAAAATCATTATGCATATAGCAGTCGCAGGAAACATTGGAGCTGGAAAAACAACTTTAACTACATTACTAGCCAAACATTATGGTTGGAATACGCATTTTGAAGACGTTGAGCAAAATCCTTACCTGAATGATTTTTATGAAGACATGCAGCGTTGGTCATTTAACTTACAGGTTTACTATTTAAATTCTAGATTTACCCAAATTCAAGAAATTAAAGAAAATCCAGGCAATGTAATACAAGACCGTACTATTTATGAAGACGCCTATATTTTTGCGCCCAATTTGCATTCCATGGGTTTAATGACAACAAGAGATTTTGAAAATTATTTTTCCTTATTCAACCTTTTAGAGTCTTTTATTGCTGCACCTGACGTATTAATTTACTTAAAGGCAAGTGTTCCTACTTTGGTGAATCAAATTCAAAAAAGAGGAAGAGAATATGAAGAGAGTATTCGATTAGACTATTTGAAAAGATTAAATGAAAGGTATGAGGCATGGATTTCGACTTACGACAAAGGTAAATTGATCATTATAGATGTTGATGACAATAATTTTCATGAAAATGCAGATGATTTAGGGAAAATTATACAAGCAATTGACGCCGAAATTAACGGCTTATTTTAACCCATACCCCTTCTTCAAAACCCGGCTCAAAATGGAAGCCATTAATTTAAGACCATGCGCATAAATCAAGCCGAATTTATTATTAGTAATTCAGACATTAGTAGATGTCCAGCACCTACTCTACCTGAATACGCCTTCATTGGCCGTTCAAACGTTGGAAAATCATCCTTGATTAACATGTTGACCAATAATAAGAAATTGGCTAAGATTTCAAGTAAGCCTGGTAAAACTCAATTAATCAATCATTTTTTAATCAATAAAACTTGGTACTTGGTCGATTTACCTGGTTATGGTTTTGCAAAAATTGCAAAGAGCCAAAGAGAAAAGTGGGAACGATTTGTAAAAGAATACGTACTGACCAGGGAAAATTTATTGAATTTATTTGTCTTGATTGACAGTCGTATCCCACCACAAAAAATTGATTTAGAATTTATGGAAATGTTAGGTGAAAATGGGGTACCGTTTTCCATGATATTTACAAAAATGGATAAGCTTTCTAGCAGTAAATCTAAAAAAATGTTGTTAGACTATCAAAAAGAAATGCTTAAAACCTGGGAAGAAATACCGCCATACTTTATGAGTTCATCTATTTCAGGGGAAGGAAAAGAAATAATTTTGGACTATATTGATCAAGTTAACCCATCATTTCAGGGTTAAACCAGTCAATTTTCAACCAGAATAGTAACCCATGGACGTTTTACGACAAAAAGAAGATTTTAAAACTAATAACTGGTCTGGCGGAACCACCACGGAATTGTATATTCACCCTGCTCAAAGCGTCTTTAAAAACCTTGACTTTGATTTTCGTTTAAGCATTGCCACTGTAGAAACAGCGACTTCTACTTTTACCAGTTTGCCTGGTGTCAGTAGAAAACTATTGCTGTTGGAAGGCTCCTTACATTTAAATCATCTTGGTCACCATGAAACCGATTTAAAACCTTTGGAATGGGATACGTTTAGTGGAGATTGGCAGACACTTTCCAAGGGAAAGGTTACCGATTTTAACTTGATGTTAACAGGTAAGAATACTGGTGATTTTGAAATCATTAAAACCGTTGAAAAGAAGGAAATATCCATTGCACTAAAGGCGGACATCATATGCTTTTATGTAAAAGAAGGAGGATTAAAAGTCAAAAATCAGGTCTTAAATAAAGACACATTATTGGTCCACCATGTCGACACGGAAAACACCGTGCTATCCATCAACCCAAACACCACTTTAATTATAGTCAGAATACACCTTCAGCCAAAAGCTTAATCTACATATACACGGTGAACCCTACTGGAAATGGAAGAAATAATTTCATAAGGAATGGTTTGGAGCGCATTTGCCATCTCATAAATACTTTGGTCCCAACCAAAAATCATCACCTCATCCCCTTCATTACAAATAACATTCGTCACGTCTACCATACACATATCCATACAGATTGAACCGACTATAGGCGCAAATTGATCTCCTATTTTAACTTGCCATTTCCCATTACTTAAGCCCCTAAAAAGGCCATCTGCATAACCAACAGGTATTACAGCAATGGTCGTTTTTTTATCGGCTCTAAACCTTCTGCCATACCCAACCGAATCACCAATTTTGATTATTTTAATTTGGGATATTTGGGTTTTAAAAGACAAGCTTTGTTCAAATTCTGCATGTACATTGTCCATTAACCCGAACAAACCAATTCCCACCCTAACCATGTCGAACTGTGCATTAGGATTATTTATTGCGGCCGCAGAATTTGCAATATGCTTAATAAAAGAATACCCTATGCCTTTTTCTATTGTTTTAGTAGCCTCTTGAAAAGTAGCAATTTGTTGATTAGTAAAAGCGATTTCACTAGCGTCATCTGCGGTAGCTAAGTGCGACAATACGCCCTTCACATAAACTTCAGGTTGTGCATTTAAAGTCGCAATCAATTCATTAAAATCTTCATTAACAAAACCCAAGCGGTGCATGCCAGTATCTATTTTTAAATGAATTGGGTAGTTTTTTATATTTTTCAAAATTAGCCTATTCAAAAACTGATCTAGTATATTTAAACTATAAATAGAAGGCTCTAAATGGTAATCAATCATATTGTCAAAAGCACCTTCTTCTGGATTCATGACTAAAATAGGCAACGTAATACCTGCCTTTCTCAGCAAAACTCCTTCGTCAGCATAAGCAACACCTAGAGCATCAATTTTTTCGGCACTTAAAAACTTACCCATCTCTACGCTTCCACTTCCATAACTTTGCGCCTTCACCATGGCCAAAATCATGGACTTTTTTGCCAGTTTTTTTCTATACTCGGTCAAGTTATGTCGAATGGCACTTAAGTCAATTTCTAAACGAGTGATGTGTTTTCTTAATTGGTACAAAGGAATACTTCTTTCTAACTGTTGTGACCTTGAGCCAGAAAATAAAATAATACTATCCTTAAATGTTAATTGCCTTTGTATAAAATCTTCTACAGACTTTATGTGTATACATTTAAATTTTGATGGAAAAGGATATGCTTGCGGATGTATCCATACTAAGGTATCTAAGTCGCTGGCTTTAATGATTTCATTTAAACTTTTCTGTACTTCGTATTGCAGGTCTGGTGCAAGCACTAATACCCGACTTCTATTTTGGGTATTCAATAATAACGTTTTCAATCCAATCTCTAAACCTCTTTCATCAAAGGTATAAGCATCATTAATTAAGATATTGCCGTTTACGCCTTCCATTTTTTCCATTCTCATAGAAATGGTTGGCAAAGTAAGCAATGCGCGATCTATTTGTGTTGTATTTAATCCTAAATACTGTGCTGTAATTTTCACTAGCTGTGCATTTAAGATGGCAGCCTGAAGAATAAATGGAATTTCAATTTTATCTGCATTTTCCACAGATTCTGGAGAGAATAGCACCTCCACCTTTTCAAAAAGCATTCTTTTTTCTGCCTCTTTCTCTTTGAGCGACTTAAATCCGGTTTGATGCGCGTCACCAATGCCCGTGTAAACACCTATCGTTGGTTGAATAATAGCTGCCAGCTTTTTCATTTCACCGACTTCAGAAATTCCCGCTTCAAAAATAGCCAAGGTGTGTTCGTCTGTCATTTCTAAAACAGACATGGGTACACCAATTTGACTGTTATAACTTTTAGGACTTCTAACAATATTAAAGTCAAATTTTAAAGTATGAAAAAGCCACTCTTTAACGGTTGTTTTCCCGTTACTTCCCGTAATACCTATGACCGGAATATTAAACTTTTTTCGGTGGTGTATGGCTAACACTTGGAGTGCTACCAAGGTATTTGACACCACCAATTGTGTCGCCTTTAGCTCTTTAATTTCATTTTCTACTACGATTAATTCTCCGCCACTTTTTAAAAAATCTGCTACGTAATCAATCCCATGACTCTTCGTTCCTTTCAAGGCAAAAAACAAAGTGAATTTATTAACCAAAGGGGAGCGAGAATCGAAACTTACCTGCTTAACTACCTTATTCGAATCACCAATTACTTTGGCGTCCATCCAATTTGCAATTTCCGTAAGAGAGTAATTTAAATTCATGTTATAAAATTAATCATTTACAGGATATAACACAATAACTATTACCGAAAGGCAAAATATTAATTATGGATTAAATCGTACTGGTTTCCCATCTTGATTAATCTCAATACCTTCTTTAAAAACTTTCTCCACAGCAACTTTACCTCTTTTATTGTACAATTGCATTTTTCCATCTTTTACCCCATTTTTGTAACTGATGACACTAGTAATTCTATGCGGTCGCCAATTATATTTGGTGGTCGTTCCATTTAATCTGCCATCTTTATAATTGATTTCTTGCATTGGTTTTGTACCGCCCGGATAATAATATACCCACTTTCCTTCCTCCTTACCTTTACTATAGCCACCCTCGTGTGTTTTACCGCCATCTTTTTCAGAAAACCAAGTCCAATGTCCATCCCTTACACTCTCTTTTACTTTGTGTTTTTTAAATGGTCCATAATTCATACTTTTTTGGTTAGCCACAATTTTATAATTACCTTTTTCTACCAAAATTCGCTTAGGAGAATAAGTCAACCATTCCCCTACTTTCAAATCATTTTGATACATTCCTGAAACATGTAAGTTCCGTTTTTTATAATAAGATTTCCATTCGCCATGTAATTTACCCATCTCAAAATTTCCATCATTTTTTAAATCCCCGGTATCAAAATATTGTTTCCAATTGCCATGTTCTTTACCCACAACAAAGCTACCTTCGCTCAGTACTTTACCATTTTCCCACCAAGTTGTCCATTTACCGTTTTCGAGGTCATTTGCATAAGTTCCTTCCTTCCATTTTTGTCCATTTGAATAATAAAATTGCCAAAGCCCATCTCTTTGACCCATTTTATAAAATCCTTCATACTTTTTATGAACCGAGTCCCCTGGATACCAATAAACCCATTTGCCATTTTGCAAGCCTTCCGTAAAATCACCCATCATATCTACAGTACCTACATTGGTATACCAAGTCCAGTGGCCATCTTTTTGACCGTCTATAAAATGCCCTGTAATATTCAGTTTATCGTTGTCATAATACTTTTCGTATGGTCCATTTAATCGACCATCTAAATAAGTTAGTTTTGTATCTTTCTTTCCATCATAATAGGTAAAATTCCAGGCACCATGTTTTTTATTTTTTTTGTATTCACCGGTCACTAATAAACTACCATAAACCGAATATTCATTGAACACACCATCCTTTAAGCCATCTTTATATTTGTACAATTCTTTTACATTACCATTACTTTCATAAAACCAAACAACATCTCCATTCCCATTGGATAAGGTTTGTGTTCCGTCGTAAATCCAAAAATTTCGCATAAAGGAAATAGAATCCTCAATAAATTCTTCAGAATGTGGTTTTCCATTCTCGTAATAATTCAACCACTTACCATAGGGTTGATCATTTTCATATTGCCCTTTAGTTTTTATTTTTCCATTTTCATACCAAGATTGATAAGGTCCATCCTGCAGGCCGTCCATAAAAGTCGCTTCTTCTTTTTTACTTCCATTTAAAAAATAAAGGGTCACTTCTCCTTCTAACTTACCGCGTTCATAATTACGGGTCTCCGTTAATACACCATTTTTATTCCAGTAGCTCCACTTGCCGTGTTCCAGTGTTGTTTCTCCCGTAAATAAATCGACATAATAAAACCCTCGTGACATGGGTTTGCTTTTTTCATAATCCCAAAAATTAGTTTGAAGCTTATGTTTTTCTTGACCGAGGACCTGAATGGTGGTGAATAAAATTAAAGCAAGGGTAAATATTTTGAATTTCATAAATACGTATTGTGTTCTATAGTTAAAAATTTAAAATTTGTTACATCTCATCATAAATGCCATAAAAACCGTCGAGCATAAATAAGGCACCAAAACAAATTAAAATAATTCCTAAAAATTTATTGATTACCCGCATCCAGGCAGGTGTTAATACATTTTTCAATTTTTTAGCCCCAATAATTTTAAAGACGTCTACGCCAAAAAATGTAATTAAAATAACTAAAAGATAAATAATAACTGTCGAGTTCTCGCTCATTCCTTTCAATGGGTTCTTGTCTCTTAAAGTTCCAATTATGGTTAACCAATAAAAAAGCACGCCTGGATTAACCGCATTTAAAAAGAACCCTTTCATGATGGTAGAAAACTGATTATTTGCCGTTAGCTCTTGCGTTTTTTGTACTTGTTTTTTAGGTAATTCCACTTTTTTTCTCAATGTAAATATTCCAAAAAGCATAAAACAAATACCACCTATTATGGTTAAATAACTGCTATAGTCACTTTCCATTAAATTAGAAACCTGATTAACAAATAAAAAGGCAATAGAAATGTAAAGTAAATCGCTAATTAACACACCTAAATCAAGGTAAAGCGCACTCTTTACGCCTTTTTTGATACTAGTTTCAAGCAACACAAAAAAAACTGGTCCCAGCATTAAACTCAACACTAACCCCAGTCCAATACCTCCAAAAAGTAAATTAATCAAAATTTTATAATTTTATAATTCAAAAATAATAATATTCCACCAGCATTTAACCATGCAAAGCATATTTTGTTATTATTTACAATTTCACGGACAAATCAATTAAAATAGGACAGTGATCAGAATGCACTGCATCTGACAAAATAATTGAACGATTTAATTTCGGTAATAAGCTTTCAGAAATAAAATGATAGTCAATTCTCCAACCAAGATTTTTTTTTCTAGCCCCCATTCTATAAGTCCACCAAGTGTAATTATGAGCCTCTTTATTTAAATACCGAAAAGAATCAACAAACCCCGAACTTAAAAAATCAGTAATCCATTGTCTTTCCTCAGGTTTAAATCCTGAAGAATTCTTATTTGAAACGGGGTTATGTATATCTATCGCTTCATGACAAATATTTATATCTCCAGAAATCAACAAATTTGGTCTTGTCTTTTTTAATTCATTAATATAATCTTGAAAATCTGCCAAATAATCCATTTTAAACGCTTGTCTTTCCTCCCCAGTCGTTCCACTTGGAAAATAGCAGCTTAAAACAGAAAAATCACCATAATCCGCACGGATAATTCTCCCCTCTTGGTCATATTTTTCAATACCGCAACCATACTCAATGTGGTCGGGTTTGGTTTTACTTAAAATAGCAACACTACTGTATCCTTTTTTTTCTGCGGAAAACCAATAAGAATTATAGCCCGCTTCTTCAAATAATGAAAGGTCTAATTGCTCAGGACTAGCTTTGGTTTCTTGTAAACAAACCACATCTGGATCTACAGAACTCATCCAATCCATCCAGTCTTTTTTTAAAGCAGCACGAATACCGTTCACATTGTAAGAAATAAATTTTGCCATTTTTAAATTTTATATATCTTCAAAGTTAAGCAAGTTTTTTTTTAGACCGTAAATAAATTACGTATTCAAAACACTATCTTCGATAAAAATTAAATAATGGCCAAGCTTAAAACAACTTTTTTCTGTCAAAATTGTGGTGCTCAATCCCCGCAATGGGTTGGGAAATGCAATTCTTGCAACGAATGGAATACTTATGCAGAAGAGGTAGTAGAAAAAACAGGGACTAAAAAGGTTCCCTTTTCTTCCAGTAAAGATAAACGGGTAGTGAAACCGCAAAGACTAACAGAAATAAAACCACAAAAGGAAAATAGAATTGCCTTAAATGACCAAGAATTAAATCGTGTTTTAGGTGGTGGATTGGTACCCGGTTCATTGGTTTTGTTTGGTGGAGAGCCAGGCATAGGAAAATCGACTTTACTTTTACAATTAGCCGTCAGTCAACCCCAATTAAAAGTACTATATGTATCGGGAGAAGAAAGCGAACAACAAATAAGTATGCGTGCGGATAGATTGGGCAAAGCCAATGATAATTGTTTTATACTTACAGAGACATCTACCCAAAATATTTTTTTGCAAATCGAAACTTTACAGCCAGACTTACTCATCATTGATTCTATTCAAACGCTTCAATCTCCAACCATAGAATCTTCGCCTGGTAGCATTTCTCAAATTAGAGAGTGTACTGCAGAATTATTAAAATATGCCAAGGAGACCAATACACCGGTTTTTTTAATTGGTCACATCACCAAAGAAGGGGCTTTAGCTGGACCAAAAGTATTAGAACACATGGTAGATACAGTTTTACATTTTGAAGGCGATCGCAATCATTTTTACCGACTATTACGATCGGTGAAAAATAGATTTGGATCAACGAATGAATTGGGGATTTATGAAATGAGTGGTAAAGGTTTAAGAGAGGTAGATAATCCATCTGAAATACTCATTTCTGGTAACAATGAAAACCTAAGTGGTATTTCAATTGCTTCAACCTTAGAAGGTGTTCGGCCAATTTTAGTAGAAGTACAAGCTTTGGTAAGCACAGCAGCCTATGGTACTCCACAGCGTTCTTCTACAGGATTTGATTTGCGACGACTAAATATGCTTTTAGCCGTTTTAGAAAAAAGATGTGGCTTTAAATTGGGTGCAAAAGACGTGTTTTTGAACATAGCTGGTGGTATGCGCGTAGATGATCCTGCGATTGATTTAGCTGTGGTATGTGCCGTTATGTCATCTAATGCAGATATTGCTATACCGAATAATATCTGTTTGGCTGCCGAAGTTGGTCTTAGTGGCGAAATTCGCCCAGTAAATAGGTTAGAACAAAGAATTTCAGAAGCAGAAAAACTAGGATTTGAAAAAATTATTATTGCTAAGTCCAAAACAAAATTAGCACACGATAAACATAAAATAGAAATTATTGAAACAGGTAAAATCGAAGAAGTAGTCCGCGCTATTTTTGGATAATATTTAACCTGAAAAAGGATTTACCTATTAAATAGCCCTAAATTTGAACACAATAAAACCTATTAATTCAAGTTATCTTTTCTACAATAGCATTTTATGAAATTATTGATCTTTACTTTTCTCTTTTCAGTCCATTCATTTGCACAAATCAATATGCAAGACTGGCGTATTCACTTTTCTGTCTATGAAGCTATTAATATCATTAAGCTGAAAGATGACATTATCATGGCAGCCCAAAATGGTATTATTTATTACGACTTAATAAGTAAGGAAATAACCACAACTACGGTAACCACAGGTTTAAATGATAAAGGAATAAGTGCAATTGCAGGAGCAGGAGACAAATTACTTGTGGGTTATTCCAATGGGAATTTAGATATTATCATTGAAAATGAAATCACCAATATTCCTTGGTTAAAACGTGCTTTGATATCTGGTAGCAAAAGCATTAATAATATTTTAGTGGATGGCGACTTGGCTTATCTTGCTACTGGCGCTGGTTTATTAGTTTTCGATTTGGTAAAATTAGAATTTCAAAACACCTATAATCCACAATCCGGTATAGAAATATTGGACGTTGCCATTTTTAACGACACATTTTATGTAGGCACTAATCAAGGGTTATTTTATGCAAATCAAAACAATCAATTTTTGAACAACGCAGAAAACTGGCATAAAAAAGAAGATTTACCAAACAGTTTAAAAACAGGGAAAATTTCACAAATTGAATCTTTTAATAACCAACTCTATATTCTTTTAGACAATGTCGCATTTAATACCGATTCCTTATTTCTTTTAACGGAAGACAATGTTTTAAGTGACTTTTTCTCCATTCCATCCACGGTCAGAAAAATATCTTCCGACGGGGAATACTTAACTATTTCTAAATTCTCCAACACCCTAGTTTATGACAAAAACTCAACTACTGAGATAAAAAACATTTTTGACTATAGCTTTGGTCAGGCCCCAAATCCAAATGGTGCCATTTTTTACAATAATGAAGTCTGGATAGCAGATGAAAATAATGGCTTAGTTAGAGCTACCGACGCATATAGTAACAACCACCAAATTTATGCAAACTCCCCTTTTTTAGATGGCTGTTACCGACTGGATATTAAGAAAGGTAAAGTTGCGGTAGCTGGTGGTGGTTTAACCGCTAATTTAGAAAACCTATATGCCTTACGCGGTATTTATTTATTTGAAGGGGAAACCTGGGAAAATATTAACCACAGAACCAATCCTAAAGAGTTAACAGATTCTTTAAATTGGGACTTTATTTCTATTTCTATTAATCCAACCAACACCAATGAAGTTGCTTTTGCTAGCAATTCAAATGGCGGACTGAAAATAATAAATGAGCAAGGTTTTATCCATCAATTCGACTACTTAAACTCTCCCATTGAACCCCAATTCAACAACGAACCAAACCAAATTATTTCTGACTTACAATATGATAAGGAGGGCAACTTATGGATCGTTAATCCGGGTGTAAATTCCTTAAAAATGTTTGACAAAGATGGACAATGGCATACTTATAATTTAGGAAATCAAACACAAAATAAATTCAACTACCGCCTACTTATTGACTCCAAAGGATATAAATGGGTTGCTGTCCACGATATTGGTGTTGTGGTGTATGATGATAACGGTACCTATGATGACCCATCAGATGATCGCTATGCAACCATTGGCACTACTTCTGGCTATGGCGACTTGGCGTCCAATGAAGTGCGTTCTATTACAGAAGACATTGATGGAGAAATATGGATTGGCACTTCGGATGGTATTGGCGTAATTTATAATGTAGAAAACGTTTTTGGCGATACTTATGGAGATGCAGATGTAAGTAAAATCGTGATTTTTGATGATGAAAAAGATGAATACGTACCTATTTTTGATCAGGTAACCATAAACGCAATGGTTATTGATGGCGGCAATAGAAAATGGATTGGAACGAACGCTTCTGGTGTATTTTGTATGTCCTCTAACGGAAAAGAAGAAATTTACCATTTTGATGCAAGTAATAGTCCTTTAATTTCTAATACCATTGTAGACATCAAAATAAACTATGACAGTGGCGAAATATTCTTCGTAACAGATGAAGGGCTAATTTCATATCGCGGAGATGTGACTGCAGCCGACAATAACTTTTCAGATGTAAAAGTATTTCCAAACCCAGTTAGACCAGAACATAAAGGTGTAATTACCATAGAAGGTGTTGGCTACGAAAGCCAAGTAAGGATTACCGACATTTCTGGTAATATAGTTTACGAAACGGTTTCTAATGGTGGTACTATTTTATGGGATGGCAACAGACTAAATGGGGAACGCGTGCAGACCGGCGTTTATTTAGTTTGGTCAGCACTTCAAGAAGGTAAAGGTAAAAATGTAGCCAAAATTTTAATTGTCAACTAATGGCTTACCTTACAACGGAAGGCATAGTTTTACAAAAAACGAACTATTCTGAAACCAGTCTGATTTTAAAACTATTTACCTTAGACCATGGACTAAAAAGTTATATTTTTCAAGGAGCGAAACGCAAAAATAAAAAAGGAAATTTAGCCAGTGCCTTGTCCATCATTCAACTTACCTATTACCAAAGAAACGATAGCAATTTGGCTAAAATAACAGCCATTGAAGCTGAAGTAATTTATAAAAACATACCATTTGACCCGATTAAATCAAGTATTGTATTTTTTATGAATGAGGTGATTCAACAAACTGTTAAAGAAGAACAATATAACCCAGACCTCTACCAGTATTTAAAAAATACACTTTCTATACTAGATTTAATTGAAAACCCTGCAGATTTTGCCATTCAATTCCTCCTAGACTTTACCAAACAATTAGGTTTTTATCCACACGTTGAAAAAGATGCTGCTTTTTTTGATTTAAAAGAAGGAAAATTTAGTAAGTATTCTCCCAACCACCCTGAATTTATTGATCGTGCCAACACTAAATTACTTTTGATTTTTATGCAAAGTAAATACGATAGACCTAGTAATTTAAAGTTAAATGCAGCGACAAGAAGGTCTCTCGTGTTCGATTTACTGAAGTACTATCACCTCATGTTCGACAATTTTAAAAACATGAAAACACTTCCCATTCTAGAAATGACATTTCACGATTAAATTTAATTGGATTTAACAGTTCTATCTGACTATAATCATTTATAAAGACAATTGTTTCCTTAAATTTGCACTTAAAGTTTTAAAATGAAAACACGTTTAATTTTATTTATATTGGTACTAGGTGTAGGAGTTACCATTGCAGGGTTTATGATTAAAGGGAAATCTAAGATGCAGAACTCCTTAGAATACCGAGAATCCATTGATAATAAACTAAAAGTGATCAACCCATACGACGTGAATCCTAAATTAGTAGACAGCAGTGTTCTTGCTGTTAGGAGTGGACATACCATAGCACCTTTCTCTCTTGTCAATCAATATGGAGAGGTAATTACGGAAAAAAATACAGAAAATAAAATCTACGTAGCCAATTACTTTTTCACTACCTGTAGTTCTATTTGCCCGGTAATGACCACGCAATTAAAAAGAGTACAGACTGAATTCCCTGGTGAACCATGGTTAAAATTACTCAGTCATACCGTTTGGCCTGAAGGGGACTCCGTTTCTAGACTTTATAATTACGCTCTAAAATACGAAGCTATTCCAGAACAATGGTGGTTTTTAACCGGCAGTAAGAGTGATTTATATACCATGGCTCGAAAATCATACTTAGTGGTTCCAGATGAAAATGATCCTGACTACGACCATGGCAATGAGTCCGACTTTATCCATACAGAAAACTTTGTATTAATTGATCCTAAAAATCAAATTAGAGGCATGTATGACGGCACCAATCCAGATGAAGTTTCTGATTTAATAAAAGACATTTACGATTTAAAAAGAGAATTTAATTTTTAGTCTTTTTGCTATAGGTAAATACTGGACGGAAACCAACAAAAGGATTTGGATCATAAAATTCCATGGCACTGGTAACCTGAATATCGTACCCATATGACAGCCAATGTCCACCCATGGCACAAGCAACATCTCCTACCACCAATTCAGCTGCATTTCCAGCCATGTTGTACAAACCGTATCCGTTAGGCAAATAAGACTTAGCGACTGCCAAGGAAAAATGTGACATTTCTATATTGATTGGCGAGACCCTATAATTTTCTCGACTAATAATTTTAGGACCACCCTTTTCATCTCTTGTAATATTATGCTCACCAACAGTATAAAAATTTGCCAAATATGTACCTTTAGAATCCCTAACATAAGGACCACCCCATGGATAGGGACTTGACTTTAATCCACCTTTGGCTGCATATATCCATTCCTCTTTCAACGGCAAACGCATTTGAATAGTAGCATAATCGGGAAAGGCGGCTGCCAGTTTTTTTCCAAGCCATACGCAATATGCTTGGGCATTTTCTACAGATACATTTACCACCGGGTAGTTTTGGTATGCAGGATGAGAATAATAGAGATTTGCAAAAGGATCCATAAAACCATTATACCCATTCAACTTACTCGTATCTTTCCAGGCATTTGTATCGGGTAACATAGCTTCTGCACCTAATAAATCCCCTTGAGCTAAATATGCTTCCTTTATAAATTGCCTATATTCCGCATTCGTCACCTCATGATTTAACATCATAAAAGCAGCAATACTATTGGTTTTTCCATCCACTTCTAGCGCTCCAGAAGGAATAAATTCAAATCCTGTTTTTTTTTGAAATTTTGCAACTTGGTTTCCTTGAAAAGAGAAAACAGCAACGCACAATACAGTAAGACCAACAATTGTAAAATTTTTCATGGTATCTTATTTATTACAATAAATACCATATTACTAAAAAGTTACAATAATTCTTGAATATTTTCAGTAAATAATTTTACCGCAATTGCTAAAAGAATAATACCAAAAGCCTTTTTCAAAATAGCAATACCACCTTGTCCTAATATTTTTTCAATTTGTTTAGTCAGAGATAATACCACAAAAACAACCACAATATTAAGCACAACCGCAATAGCAATATTAATGGCTGCAAAATCAACCCTTAAAGAAATTAAAGTTGTCATGGTACCTGCACCAGCAATTAATGGAAAAGCTATTGGCACAACGGCGACAATTTTAGAACCAAAATCATCATCCCCTTTAAATAATTCTACCCCGAAAATCAGCTCAAAGGACAAAGCAAATAAAATCAAAGAACCAGCCACGGCAAACGCTTTAATGTCTACCCCTAATACTCCCAATAAAATTTCACCAGCAAAAAGAAAAGTAATCATCAACCCTAAAGCGACCAAAGAAGCTCTTAAAGGATGAATATCACCTGCTTTTTCCTTTATTTTAATAATTACCGGGATTGAACCTACAATATCGATCACGGCAAAAAGAATCATAAACGTTTTACCTATTTCAACTATATTAATATTCATAACCAGATTATTTAGGATAGCAATGAAGCTATGGTTTTTGGATAAAATTCGTGTTCTAAAGCTAGTACTTTATTCGCAATTTCCAAAGCATCATCTGTAGGCGCCAAGCTTACTTTTTGTTGCACAATAACTTGACCTTCGTCATAGTTTTCATTCACATAATGAATCGTAATTCCAGACTCAGTATCACCAGCTGCTTTTACAGCTTCATGCACATTTTTTCCGTACATACCTTTACCACCATAATTTGGTAATAAAGCTGGATGAATATTCACAATTTTTTGAGGATATGCCGCTAAAATATCTTGTGGTATTTTTTTTAAAAAACCAGCCAATACAACAAAATCAATTTCCATGGCTATCAAAACGTCCGAAAACTCACCTTCTTCTAATTCTCCAGCCTCCAAAATATAAAATGGAATTTCATGATTTTGGGCCCGATCAATTACTTTTGCATTTTCATTATTGGTAACAATTAATGCTACATTACCCAAATCTGAATTTTTAAAATATTCAATAATAGCTTCTGCGTTTGATCCTCCTCCGGATGCAAAAATGGCTAAATTACTAGTCATAGTATTGGTTTTATTTGCTTACTTCCCTTATTAAAATTCTGCTTTTTTCGGTGTTCTTGGGAATGGAATTACGTCTCTAATGTTTGTCATTCCTGTTACAAACATAACCATTCTTTCGAAACCTAAGCCAAAGCCTGCATGTGGTGCGGTACCAAATTTTCTGGTATCCAAGTACCACCAAACATCTTCTTCTGCAATATTAAAAGCAGCACATTTCTCTTTCAACACTTCTAGCCTTTCCTCTCTTTGAGAACCACCTATTATTTCTCCAATTCCAGGAAATAAAATATCCATAGCGGCTACCGTTTTTCCATCTTCATTTTGACGCATATAAAATGCTTTAAAAGATGCTGGATAATCAGTAATAATAACCGGTTTTTTAAATTCTTTTTCCACCAAAAAACGTTCGTGTTCTGATTGTAAATCAATACCCCATTCTACTGGATATTTAAATTTTTTCTTTTTATATGGTTTAGAGTTATGCAGTATTTCAATAGCTCTGGTGTAAGTAATTCTTTCAAAATCGTTAGCTATTACAAAATTTAAACGTTCAATTAAAGTTAATTCATTGCGTTCATTTTGTGGTTTTGATTTTTGTTCTTGAATTTCTCTTTCGTTTAAGAAAGCGACATCATCCGCAAAATTTTCTAGAATATATTTACAGATATAGCTCAAGAAATCTTCTGCTAAATCCATGTTATCATTCAGGTCGTTAAAAGCAACTTCTGGTTCAATCATCCAAAATTCAGACAAGTGTCTAGCCGTGTTTGAATTTTCAGCCCTAAAAGTAGGTCCAAAAGTATATACTTTTCCAAGTGCCATGGCTGCCAATTCTGCTTCTAACTGACCAGATACCGTTAAATTAGTTTCTTTACCAAAAAAATCTTCCGACCAATCTACACTACCGTCATCCTTTAAGGGAGGGTTTTTAGCGTCTAAATTAGTCACTCTAAACATTTCACCTGCCCCTTCGGCATCAGAACCAGTAATAATAGGCGTATGGATATAAAAATAACCTTTATCGTTAAAGTATTTATGTATTGCAAAAGAAACACCGTGACGAATTCTAAAAACAGCACCAAAAGTATTAGTTCGGAATCTTAAATGTGCTTGTTCTCTAAGAAACTCCAAACTATGTTTTTTGGGTTGCATTACCGTTTTACTCACCTCTTCAGGATTAGCTTCCCCTAAAATTTCAATCTGCTCAATAATCAATTCAACACGCTGCCCCTTACCTTCTGAAGCAATTAATTCTCCTGAAATAGAAACAGCAGCAGCCGTATTTATTTTACTAATAGTTGCTTCATCCGTATTTTCGAAATCTAAAACTGCTTGAATATTATTAATCGTAGACCCATCATTCACTTGAATAAAACGATTACTTCTAAAAGCCTTTACCCAGCCTTTAATTAGTATCTTTTCACCTATCTTTTCTTCTTTTAAAACTGTAGCAATTTCTGTGCGTTTCATCCTGTAAAAAATTTAATATGCAAAGGTAGTTTTTTTTAAGTTTAATAATTATCAATTTTTTATTAAATTAGTCTTCAGGAATAATATTACTACATGTATTTGTTATCCTGGGTATATAAAATTAAAATTTGTTATGAAATATAAAAAAGGTTTATGGATTTTTGCAGGGGTATTATTAATCATCATCAGCGCAATATTTTACCTACGTGACAATAGAAACATGGATAAAATTAACCAAGCACAATTAGAAAGTGCGGCAGATTCTGCCTCTAGCAAATTAAACCAATTAAATGAAGAGTTTGAAGATTTTGACGAAAGTGAGTTAGAAGATGCAACTTTGGCGTATGATACCTTGCAATAAATGCGTGGTGTTTAATTCTTGGTTAAACTTTTAAAAACTTCTTCCATGGTTTTCTCTTCAATTCTCTGGGTTAAAACCAACAATCCATTTTGTTGTGCGAATTTTGAAATAGCAGGGCGAATATCCTTTTCCCCTGTCGCCTGAATTAGCCAAGTGTTGCCTTGTACATTTTTCACGCTTCCAACCCCTTCAATCAACTTTAATTTATTACGAGAAAATTCAATATCAAATTCCACGAATACTACTTGGTAGTTGTTACCGTCTTTCTGCATTTTAGATTTGGTGTCATCTGCAACAATGCTACCATCCTTAATAATAATCACACGGTCGCAAATAGCTTCTACCTCTTGCATAATATGGGTAGAGAGCATTACAGTTTTTGTTTTACCAATATTTTGAATCAATTTTCTAATATCCACTAATTGATTAGGATCTAGTCCAGATGTAGGTTCATCTAAGATCAATACTTCAGGATCGTGAATCATGGCTTGCGCGATACCAACTCTTTGCCGGTAACCTTTGGACAGGGCACCTATTTTTTTATGTTGTTCTTTTTCAAGCCCAACCAATTGCACCATTTCAGCAACCCTGGTTTTTTTATCTATCTTTTGTTCTTTATCTGCCTTCGAATTGTATAAACCAGCGACAAATGTTAAGTATTCTTTCACATACATGTCTAAATACAGTGGATTATGTTCGGGTAAATATCCAACTTTTTGTCTAATCTTAATGGAATCTTCCTCCACATCTAGTCCACAAACTTTTACTGTCCCACTTGATTTCGTTAAATAACAAGTAATAATTTTCATCATGGTAGATTTACCCGCGCCATTTGGACCGAGAAATCCAACTATTTCGCCAGAATTAATTGAAAAACTCACATCATTTAATGCGGCTTGTTCACCATAATATTTAAAAACATTTTTTACTGATATAGACACAAGATTCTTTTTTTATGCAGAACGAAGTTAATTCTTTAGGAATAATACGGCGAATAAAACAGTAATATTCTTTAAACTTTAAGATTATTTAAGTGATCTATCCTTTAGATAAATTATCTTTTTTTTATAGGAAGCCTAATTCTAATTGTGCTTCTTCACTCATCATGTCTTTATCCCATGGTGGATCAAATACAATATTCACCTTACATTCTTCTACTTCTTCAATAGATTCTACTTTGTTTTTTACATCTACAGGTAAACTTTCAGCAACAGGACAATTTGGAGAAGTCAACGTCATGTCGATTTCCACAAACCCATCTTCCTTAATTTTTACTTCGTAAATCAAACCGAGTTCAAAAATATCCACTGGAATTTCCGGATCATAAATCTCCTTTAATCCAGCAATTATTTTATTTTCTACTACTTTGACGCTTTCGTCGTTTATTGAAATCATGATTAACTATTTTTTAATGCGAGTGCGTATAATTTCATTTGCTTTACCATGGCTACTAGCCCGTTTGAGCGGGTAGGTGACAAATGTTCTTGCAAACCAATTTCTTTTATAAAATTTAATTCTGTATTTAATATTGCTTCAGGTGTCTGGTTAGAAAGCACATCTACTAATAAAGCGATAATCCCTTTCGCTATTATCGCATCCGCTTCTGCAGTAAAAATCACCTTGTCTCCTTTTTTTTCAGCAAACAACCAAACTTGAGATTGACAGCCAACAATAATGTTTTCTTTTGTCTTATGCTCCGGTTTTAAAATTGGCAAATCTTTACCCAACTCAATAATGTATTCATACTTTTCCATCCAATCCTCATAAATGGAAAAATCTGCTATTAGTTCCTTTTCTTTTTCTTCAATTGTCATTTACTTTAACATTTTAACTGCCTTTTTTAAAGCAGTGATCAAACTTTCCACATCACTTTTTGTATTATACAAACTAAAACTAACCCTAATCGTTCCTGGGATATGATAATAATCCATAATGGGTTGTGTACAATGATGGCCTGTTCTTACTGCAACCCCTTGTTGGTTCAATAAAGTTCCGATATCATAAGGATGTAGACCATCAATTAAAAAAGAAATAACGCTACTTTTATTCGGCGCATCTCCGTATATTTTTAGGCCATCTATTTTTAAAAGTGCTTCGGTGGTGATTGCTAACAACTCATTCTCGTGTGCTTCAACGGCTTTTAAATCTAGTTTATTACGCCACTCAAATGCAGTCCCCAAAGCTATTCCTCCCACTATATTTGGTGTTCCAGCTTCAAATTTATGCGGTAACTCATTGTAAGTTGTTTTTTCGAAGGTTACTGTTTTTATCATATCACCTCCTCCTTGATATGGCGGCAAGGCATTTAATTCAACTTCCTTACCGTACAAAATACCAACTCCTGTTGGACCAAATATTTTATGTCCTGAAAACACCATGAAATCACAATCTAATGCTTGTACATCTATGGCAAAATGCTGTAAAGATTGTGCGGCATCTATCAGCACTTTTGCCCCAACCTTATGTGCCGCTTCTATGTATTTTTCAATTGGGTTAATAATCCCTAAAGCATTCGATATATGGGTAATGCTTAATAATTTAGTTTTAGCAGATAAAAGCGCTAAGAAAGCATCAAAGTCCAATGAACCATCTTGTAACATTGGTATCACTTTTAACAACACCCCTTTTTCTTCCACCAAAAACTGCCAAGGCACAATATTGGAATGGTGCTCAAGGGCTGAAATAATAATTTCATCTCCTTTTTCTAATCCTTTTCCAAAGGAATGTGCAATTAAGTTAATACCATCTGTGGTACCTTTGGTAAAAATGCACTCATGATTGTGTGTCGCATTAATGGCCTTTTGAATCGTTGTTCTAGCAGTCTCATAAGCTTCAGTACTCACTTGACTTAGGTGATGCACCCCTCTGTGAATATTTGCATTTTGATGCGTATAGTAATTACAAATCGCATCAATCACTATTTGGGGCTTTTGGGTTGTCGCACCATTATCTAAATAGACTAAAGGATACTTTCCTATTTTTTCTTTTAAAATTGGGAACTCACTTCTAACAGCTGCGACATCAAAACTCATTGTAATTCTTTTTCGCAAAGGTAAATCTTGTAAAAGGATAAAACAAGTTCTATTTAGAACCGTTCTAATCTAATGAATGAAATCAGGATATCGCAACATGATTTACGATCAGAATTTAAGAATTTAGTAGGCTTTGAAGAATTTCGTTAATTTGTGGTAAAAGCATATCATTATTCCCATTTTTGATGATATAGTCGGATAAGGCCAACTTTTTTTCATCTGCCCATTGCTTTTCTATTCTTTCTTTAACTTGCGCTATTGAAATATTTTCTCTCTTCAACACTCTTTCAATCCTTACCTTTTCAGGGGCTACTACCAAGATAGTTTTATCTAAATTTTCATGCGCACCTGTTTCGAATAAAATGGCCGCTTCATTAAATACTAGTGGCGCGTTTTGATTTTTAAAAAAAGTCTGAAAAGCATTCCTAACTGCGGGATGCATAATGGCATTCATTTGCAGCAACAAGTCTTGGTCACTAAATATCTTACCCGCAACATATGCTTTATTTACTGTGCCATCCTCAAAATAAGCTTTTGTTCCTAAAAGTTTGGTGACCGCCTTAATTATTTCGGGTGATGTTGCTAATAAAGATTTAGAGACTTGATCAGAATAAAAAACAGGATATCCCATGGATTCTAAAATCCTTGCTACATAGGTTTTTCCTGAACCTATACCACCTGTAATACCGACGCTCTGTTTTATTGTAAATATGGTTTAAATCTCTTCAATTTCAATCATATTGAAAGGAAGGTCAATGATCGCTTGATAATCTTCCCCTGCTTCTTCCATGTCTTCATCATCTTCTTCGAAATACCAGTTAATTTTAACTTCTGTATTATCTCCATTCAGTTTTTCTAATTGCTTAAACAAATCAAGAATACATTTAGAGGAAGAAGTATTGAAATACTCTAATTTTATATCTACAGATGTCAATCCTTTTGGATTCGTAGCATAGCTATCGATCCAATTATTCAATGGTTTATAAAATTCAATAGAATTTTCAGGAATAGATCTTCCTTTCAACTCTAAAAAACCTTCACTAGCGTTAAAACTTACTTTAGGCGTTTTAGCTGATCCTTCTAACATTAAATTTTCCATATAACTCTTATTCTGAAATGGTAACAATTAAACTAAAAAAAGACAAAGTGTCATTTAATTCTAAAAAATGGTATCCTAATTTTTGTCCAGACTTTCGGGCAATGTCAACCATACCCAAACCTGCTGTTCCTTTTGACGAACGATTCCCATCATTTAGTACTTCCTTATAGTAAGCTTTTAAACTATCCTTGTCCATACTATTCACAAAGTCTAACTTCTCTCTTAGACTTTCCACATCTTTGGTTTCCATATAATTCCCTGTCATCACCTGGTAATTATTCTCATTCCTGGCAATCATTAACAAGGCCGACTTATCGTAAGTAGTCTTTGCATCTATCACAATTTCTTTATCTATATGGTGATATAAATTCTGCAAACACTCCACGAGAATATTAAACACCTTTCTTTTAACCTTAGGCTTCTCATCATAGTCATCCAACTTAGATTCTATGATTTGAAGAATAGTAGTTAACAAATCTGGTGTTATCGTTCCCTTAAATGACAAGAGTATTTTCTTCTCATCTAATTTTTCGAATATGTCGTATATGTTATTCACAAATAATGTAGTTCAACAAATATAAAATTTATTTTCACAAAAAAACAAATATAATCTACTATAAACAAACGGGCTTATTTAAAAATGGTTTCTAAATTTGTAAAAAAAAAATGAAAAATTGGTTTGAATCATGGTTTGACACTAAATATTACCATATTTTGTATAAGGATAGAGACCTTGGTGAGGCAGAATTTTTTATTGAAAACTTGACAAAAGAATTAGCTTTACCTCAAAATACCAAGATATTAGATCTTGCTTGTGGAAAAGGTAGGCATGCTAAATTTTTAAATAAATTAGGTTTTGATGTCGTTGGAGTTGATTTATCTGCAGCTTCTATAGATTATGCTAAAAGAATGGAGAACAGCACCCTTCATTTTTTTGAACACGACATGAGAAAACCATTACCAGGGCATGAATTTGATTGTGTTTTTAATTTATTCACGAGCATTGGTTACTTTGAAGACCAAGATGACAATATTAAAATGTTGCATGCTGTTCATTCCTATTTAAAACCAAAAGGTAATTTAATCATTGATTTTTTAAATGTAGCACAAGTCGAACGAGACATGCTCGCATTTGAAACAAAACAAATTGAAGGTATTGATTTTAACATATCCAAATCGATAGTAAACAATGTTATTGAAAAAACAATTCGATTCAAAGACCAGGGCAAAGATTATGAGTATCATGAAAGAGTGCATGCATTGACCTTAGAAAATTTTGAATATTTTTTAAATGCTGCAGATTTTGAAATTGTAAAGACTGTTGGCGACTATAATTTAACGGATTTTAATGTTGGTAATTCTGACAGATTAATCATCTTTGCTAAAAAAAGATAAGCTTGGATAATATATTTCAAATATCGATTTTAATTGGGGCCGTATTAATTGGTGGTATATTAGTGGAACTTTTAAAAAAGAAATCCATTTTAAGTCTGCTACTCTCCTTTAGTGGGGGTTATTTATTGACCATTATTTTTACGCATATTTTGCCCGAGACTTACAGTGTAGTTGGCAATTCAACTGGCTATTATATATTAGGTGGGTTTTTACTACAACTTCTCTTAGAATATTTTTCGCAAGGCGCAGAACACGGACATGTACATGTACACAGTAAAGCTGCTGCTTTTCCTTTCGTTATACTCATCAGTCTTTCTTTACACTCCTTTATTGAAGCCATTCCTTTGGTTGGAAATCATGTTGGACACCACCACCCGCATTCTGACAATTTATTATGGGGTATTTTTTTGCATAAAATACCAGTTGCTGTTGCCTTGATGACCATATTTAAAACCAGTCAAATCTCAAGAAAAAAAGCATGGCTAGGACTCTTGTTTTTTGCATTGACAGCACCAATCGGCCTGTTTTTCGGGCAATACTTATCAAATAATTTCCAATTCAATAGTCATTGGGTAATGGCGATAGCGATAGGAATGTTCTTACACATATCCACCACTATTATATTTGAATCTAGTGAAGGACATAAATTAAACCTATTTAAATTCATAGCCATTTTACTAGGCTTTGGTTTAGGAATTATAGTAAACTAACCCCTTTATAGAGGAATTTAATAAGGTTATAAATAATTTAAATTAGAATTATTTCATCCGACGCGAAATACTTTTTAACTTTGTAATTAGTAATAATAAACATTAATAAATAATAACAACATGGCTGTTTTAGTAGGAAAAAAAGCACCTTCATTTACTGCACCTGCAGTAGTGAACGGAGGCGAAGTAATAGAAAATTTTTCATTGGATCAATACATTGGTAAAAACCATGTAGTATTATTCTTTTACCCAAAAGATTTTACTTTCGTTTGTCCAAGTGAATTGCACGCTTTTCAAGCAAAATTAGAAGAGTTTGAAAAAAGAGGAACTAAAGTTGTTGCTTGTTCAACAGATACACAAGAATCTCACTGGGGTTGGTTACAATTAAGTAAAAACGACGGTGGTATTAAAGGTGTAAAGTATCCAATTATCGCTGATACAAACAAAACTATATCTGATGCATTTGATGTATTGGTAGGAGAATATGACTTTGATGAGTTTGGAAGATTAACTGCATCTGATGATATGATTGCATACAGAGGTTTGTTTTTAATTGACAAAGAAGGTATTGTACGTCACCAAGTTGTAAACGATTTACCTTTGGGTAGAAACGTGGATGAAGTAATTAGAATGGTGGATGCATTACAATTTGTTGAAGAAAACGGTGAAGTATGTCCAGCTAACTGGAATGCAGGTGATTCAGGAATGACTGCTACACACGAAGGTGTTGCTGATTACTTGGCGAAGAACTAATAATTTTAAATTAGATAGAACTTATCTTTTAAAGGCGAATCACATTATGGTGGTTCGCCTTTTTTATATTAAGTTGTTTTGAATACAACTAAGTATATTATTTTAAGAACGGTAAGTAAAAAAGCAGCTTGTCTAAATCAGGAAGTAATCACCCCTGAACCGATCAACTCATCCGCTTGATACCAAGCCGCAAATTGACCAGGAGAAATTCCTTTTTGAAGGTTTTCAAATAAAATATATGTCCCTTCTGCTTCACAAAATAAGGTTGCTTTTTCTAAAGGTTGTCTGTATCGAATTCTACAAAGAAAATCTTGTTTTTCACCAACCTTCAGTCCCAAATCTTCGCGAACCCAATGTGCATCTTCTGTTTTTATGAATAATGCTTTTTTATTTAAAGCCGGATGATCTTCACCTTGCCCAACGTAAACCGTATTGGTCTCGGTATTGGTTTGTACAATAAATAAAGGCAATGGTGTACCGCCAATACCCAATCCTTTTCTTTGACCGATTGTAAAATAATGTGCCCCTTGGTGCTCCCCCTTAAACTCCCCCATGTTTTCTTCAAAGACAAAAGGTTGACTTAAGGTTTTGTAATCTTCCTTTTCAATTTCAGATTGATATTCCACCAACATGGGTAAATCAGCAGGGATTTCAATTACATTTCCTGTTTTTGGTTTTAATTGTTGTTGTAAAAAAGTAGGCAATTTTACTTTTCCAATAAAACACAAGCCTTGTGAATCTTTCTTATCTGCTGTAATTAAGTCTTGTTCTCTTGCAATGGCCCTCACTTCAGACTTTTGCATTTCACCAATGGGAAACAAAGATTTAGCCAACTGACTCTGTGTTAATTGACATAAAAAATAACTTTGATCTTTGTTGTTGTCTTTTCCTGAAAGTAATTGAAAGTGACCTTCCGCTGTTTCACCTTTTCTGCAATAATGTCCAGTAGCCACATAGTCGGCACCTAATTGCATGGCCGTTTTCATAAAAACGTCGAATTTAATTTCACGGTTGCACAAAACATCCGGATTAGGTGTTCTACCCGACTCGTATTCTGCAAACATGTAGTCTACAATTTTTTCTCGGTAAGCCTCACTTAAATCAATGGTCTGAAAAGGAATACCTAATTTATTGGCCACCAAAAGAGCATCTTGACTGTCGTCAATCCAGGGACATTCATCCGAAATAGTCACCGATTCATCATGCCAATTTTTCATGAATATTCCGATTACATTATAGCCTTCTTTTTTTAAAAGATAAGCGGCTACACTTGAATCAACCCCACCAGATAAACCTACAACAACTGTTTTCATTTTATTAAAATCTAGGGCAAAATTACTGCTTTAATTTTAAATATTAAATCAAATGCCTTCCCACTTTAATGTTAATAATTCAAAATAATTTTTAAAGTGGCTGAATTTTTGATAATTTGGTACTGTGAAATTATTAGTAACCATAAGCATTGTATTATTTAGTTTGTTCGGATACGGACAGGCTCAAGCTGACGCCGTAAATTATAACGATTCTTTAATCACGATTAAAGGAAGAGTAATCGACAGCACCAAAATGATGAATTTTTATGATGTAATGGTGATGGATAAATCTATTGGCAGAGGTGTTTTTGGCAGGTATGATGGTTCTTTTTCCATCACCGTAAAAAAATCTGCACAAATCGCAGTTTCAGTAGAAGGCTATAAAACACAATACTTTTCCTTTGCTAACCGTCCTTATAAAGCCGAATACAACCTTACGGTTTACTTAAAACTTCTTTCGTTTACCGCAAAAGTTGTGGATGTAAAACCTTTAAAAACATTGGCCGAATTAAAAGAAGAAAGAGCAACTTTAGAAAAAAGAGTAGTACCTCAACTTTCAGGCGTCAACGCTATACAAAGTCCTATTACTGCTTTATACATGGCATTTAGCAAGAGAGAAAAAACCAAGCGGATGATTGCCGAAATGGAATATAAAGACCAGCAAACCGAAGTGGTAAAAGAAGTATTAAAAATTTATGTCAATGCAAACATTATTGATTTAAGAGACGATCAATTTGAATCCTTTATGCAATATTTAAATTTAAATGACGAGTTTTTAAAACATGCTAGCGATTATGAATTGGTAGTGTATATCAAATATCGCTACCGTCAATTTGAAAGTATTAACGCAAGAGGGTTTTAAGGCAAAATTTTACGTGCATTCATTTTTCAATCATCACCATACCGTTTAAATCCTTTTTTTGGATTAGTTAAGGTTTTTCCTTTGGTGAAAAGTCACTATAAAGGTGTAATAAAATGTTTATTTAAATTAAAGTTCCCAAACCAGACAACCAATCGTTTTCCGTAATGTACTATAAGTAACAATCTTAAACTACACTATTATGAAAAACTTAAATCTTACGCTTATCCTCAGTCTATTCCTGTTTTTAGGGATGGCTTCTTGTAAAAAAGACAAAACAGAAGAACCTACAACACCCTCTATTGAAAACCCTGGACCAAATACTTCTGCAAATCCAGGAGTACTTGACTTAGGGACAAGTGTAAATGCTAAATTCTTTGCGCAAGTTGTAGATGAATCAGGCTTTGCAGTGGAAAATGCAACAGTAAAAATTGGCAACAAAACCACAAGTACAGATGAAAATGGTATTGCCCTAATTGAAAGTGCAAGTGTCAAGGAAAAACTCGCCTACATGACCGTAACCAAATCGGGTTATTTTTTAGGTTCCCGTGCAGTAAAACCACAAACCACAAGTACTAACACAGTAAAAATCACTTTACTTAAACTAGACGTTGTTGCTTCTTTCAATGCAACCGACCCAACAACTGTAGATTTATCTTCAGGCTTAAGTGTTGATTTTAAAGGAGCATTTGTAAACAGTGCAGGAACAGCTTATACTGGTGTGGTTAATGTTGCAATTAAACATTTACAAACAACCGCTGATGATTTTTCTAACCAAATGCCTGGATCACTTTATGCACAAAATGAATCAAATAATGCAGGTATTTTAGAATCCTACGGAATGGCTGCCGTTGAATTATTCAGTCCGAGTGGGGAAGAATTACAAATTGCAAACGGTTCTAATGCGACAATTCACATGCCTGTTGACGGTAGTCAATTGGCAAATGCCCCTACCAGCATTCCATTGTGGCACTTTGATGAAGTAGCTGGATATTGGATAGAAGAAGGAGAAGCAACATTAACCAATGGTAAATATGTTGGTAACGTGAATCATTTTTCATTCTGGAATTGTGATGTATTTTATGATGACGCAACAATTTCCGGTACCATAGTAGACGGTAATGGTAATCAAGTATCTTTTTGTTCTATTGAAATAGTAACACCCAATGCAAGCACTACAGGCACATCAAATTTAACAGGATCTTTTTTCAGTTATATCCCTGCAAATGTACCCGTTACTTTTAATATTTTGGACAATTGTGGAAATCAATTAACAACATGGACCAACACCTTTGCAACCAACACTACAAACACGCATACCTTCACTGTAAGCATTTCCAATTTAAGTACGATTAGCGGTACTATATTAGATTGCAATAATAACATGGTTACAAATGGTTACACCGTAACCAATATTGGGACTAATTTATTCTATGCCAATATCACGAATGGTACATTTAATGTTGCCTTAGGAAACTGCATTACTGCTACCTCTTTTACTATTGAAGGTTTTGATATTTCAAATTTACAATCAACAGGTGTATTAACTTATACAACAACTCCACCTAACACAACAATAGGTAACATTGTTGCTTGTACAGCAGTAAGTGAATATATTTCGTATAATATAGACGGTAATTTAGCAAACACTTTCTTATCTCCATTATATTGTAACGAATTAATTGACTCCACCACAAACACTGTATTCGGTCTTTCTATTTCTGCAAATTCGGGGCAAACTTATTTTCAATTGGAATTAGATGATGTAGCCTTAGGAAATTATAATTACATGAATTCAGGAACTACCTTACCAAGTGGATCCCTTTTTATTACCGAGCCAATTAACACAGCAGGAGGTTATCCAAATATTAACTTCAACTTGACTAGTTATGGTGCAGTCGGTTCATCTGTTGACATTACTATTTCAGGATCTTATGTAGACCAATCGAATGTTTCACATACTATTTCTGGAACCGTTCACGCATTAAGAGATAGTTAAACAAAATAAAAAATATTTATCCCATTTTTAACCTCGTCAATTTATTGTCGGGGTTTTTTTGAACCTTTTTATTTCTAATTTGTATTTAATAATAAACAGTTATGCGCTACCTACTTTTAGTACTATCATTGATGAGTTTACTTACAGCCAAAGCAGACCTGTCTCCATTGTATACCATTCAAGAAAAATCAATGCAATCGGCATTATCAAAAGACAGTTTATACCTTGAAGGTAAAGTAAGCTATACCACCAAACCAGGGCCAGAAAGTTTTGGTCAAATATCCTCACTTGACCTAAAGACCACTAAAGTGTTTGCTAGAAATGGCAATTACAAAATTGTGATTCCTCGCAGTGCCAAAGGCATTTTTTTCTTCCAGTCCGGTTATCAAGAGGTAGTGATAAACCTAAAAGAATACAGCGCCTTCAATCATTTTAAAATAAATATTATCGCAAAGGAAAATAGGGCCGTAATTATGGTGGAAAAACCAGTCATTTATTTATACAGTAGTGAACCAGTTGAAACAAATTTAACCCTTAAACCAAAAGGTGCTTTGGCCTTTACCTACCCAAAATACAATGATGGTTGGCACATTCGTACGCAAAAAAATGGAGAAATATTAAACTTAGCCACCAAAAAAAAACACCCTTATTTATTTTGGGAAGCCAAGCAAACCAATGTCCATTTCCAAGAGGAAGATGGAAAAATAACGGCATTTGTAATGGATACAGATACCGTGATTTCATTTTTGGAAACACAACTACATTCCTTGGGACTCAATGCAAGAGAGTCTACCGATTTTATTACCTATTGGGCACCGAGACTACAAGTGAAAAAATACGCAACCGTTCAATTTTTAATCCAGGAAGAATACAATGATTTATTCGGGACCATTCAGAGTAGTATGCCAATTGACTATCAATTGCGCATAGGTATGTTATTCGAAGTAAGTGATCGCATGCCCAATATAGCAATGACAACACCTACATTTAACCACATGATGGAAAGAAATGGATTTACATTAATTGAATGGGGAGGAGCCGAAATCCAAAACGGTATACCTAGCTTATAGCAATAAGTTAGACAACACTTGGATGATAAAAAAATTAATTGAATAAAAAAATCCAGACGGTAACCGTCTGGATTTTTAATGTTATAAAAATTGATAAATAATTATACGATTTCGTTTGCAGCGAAGTGAAATTTACCTTCAATTTCTGCATTTTCATCAGAATCAGAACCGTGAACAGCGTTTTCAGCTTTAGATTTTGCGAATGCTTTTCTGATAGTACCATCAGCAGCTTCAGCAGGATCCGTTGCGCCAATTAAAGCTCTAAAATCTGCTACTGCATTATCTTTTTCTAAAATGGCAGCCACTACTGGTCCACTTGACATATAGTCAACTAACTCACCATAAAAAGGTCTTTCTTTGTGCACTTCATAAAATTCACCAGCACGTTCTTTAGAAAGTGTTGTTAATTTTAAAGCTTTGATTTTAAATCCAGCTTCAATAATCATGTCTAAAATCTTCCCAGTATTTCCTGCTGCTACAGCCTCAGGCTTAATCATTGTAAAAGTTCTGTTAGTTGCCATTTTTTCTATTATTTTCGGCAAAGATAGTGATAGCTTTTGTTTTTGACAAAATATAAAGGTTGATAATTTTTCATTATAGCAATATTGCTTTTTTTACTTCACAAATCATAACGACTTCTTAACCTATGAAAATAAGACTCCTACTAACCCTAGCCATCCTTATTTTATGCTATCCGTTTTTTGCACAAGACAGGACATGGGCCAAATTGAAGAATCCCATCATAAAAATCGAATACTACTGTTAAAACTATTTACTATTTTTTTTTGAAATCTAAAGTATTAGGATTAATTTTACACATCTAAAAAAAACTAAATCCATTTAAATGAATTTACACGAATATCAAGGAAAATCAATATTAGAGAGTTACGGTGTAGCCATTCAAAGAGGTGTTGTAGTAGACAATGTTGAAGAGGCAGTAGCAAAAGCAAAAGAGTTAAGCGCATCAACAGGAACGGAATGGTTCGTGGTAAAAGCACAAATTCATGCGGGTGGTAGAGGAAAAGGAACCGTAGAGGAGACTGGATCTCACGGTGTTGTTTTAGCAAAAGGAATAGATAAAGTTGAAGAAACTGTAAAAGGTATTTTAGGCGGACATTTAGAAACTGCACAAACAAATGGCGTTGGAAAAAAGGTAAATAAAGTTTTAATTGCTGAGGATGTTTATTATCCAGGGGAGTCAGAACCATCTGAATTCTATATGTCTGTTTTATTAGACAGAGCAAATGAAAGAAATGCGATTATCTATTCTACAGAAGGTGGAATGGACATTGAAGCAGTAGCAGAAAACACGCCACACCTTATTTTTAAAGAAGAAATTGATCCACGTGTAGGCCTTCAAGGTTTTCAAGCAAGAAAAATTGCTTTTAACTTAGGTTTGAGCGGACAAGCGTTTAAAGAAATGACAAAATTTGTTTTCTCTTTGTATGCAGCTTACGAAGGAGCAGATTCTTCTATGTTTGAAATCAACCCTGTATTAAAAACATCAGACAATAAAATTATTGCTGTAGATGCTAAAGTTACTTTAGATGACAACGCATTATACAGACATAAAGCATATGCAGCAATGCGTGATAAGACGGAAGAAGATCCAATGGAAGTTGAAGCAGATGAAGCTGGTTTAAACTATGTAAACCTTGACGGAAACGTTGGTTGTATGGTAAACGGAGCTGGTTTAGCAATGGCTACTATGGATATCATTAAATTATCCGGTGGTAACCCAGCAAACTTCTTAGACGTAGGTGGAACTGCTGATGCAGAACGTGTTGAAAAAGCATTTCGTTTAATTTTACAAGACAAAAATGTGGAAGCTATTTTAGTCAACATATTTGGTGGTATTGTAAGATGTGACAGAGTTGCACAAGGTATTGTAGACGCATATAAAAACATGGGAGAAATTCCAGTGCCAATTATTGTACGTTTACAAGGAACAAACGCAGTAGAAGCAAAAGCTTTGATTGATGCATCAGGATTGAATGTTCATTCCGCTGTATTATTACAAGAAGCTGCAGACTTAGTAAAAAGTGTTTTATCGTAAAACATCTATAATAAAAATTAAAAACCTCATTGACATAGTTAATGAGGTTTTATTATTTTAAGTGATCATGATTATATACAAAACAGAAGAGGAGATTGAATTGATGCGTCAAGCTGCTCAAGTAGTATCAAGAGCATTAGGTGAAGTAGCCAAAGTTATTGGACCTGGTGTTACTGGTTTACAATTAGACAAGTTGGCAGAAGAATACATTAGAGACCAAGGCGCAATACCTGGTTTTTTGGGTCTGTATGACTTTCCCAACACCTTGTGTATTTCGCCAAACGAACAAGTAGTTCACGGTTTTCCGAGTACTGTACCGTACCAAGAAGGAGATATTGTTTCAGTAGACTGTGGTGCTATTTTAAACGGTTATTATGGCGACCATGCTTACACTTTTGAAATTGGAGAAGTAGCTCCTGAAATTAAGGAGTTATTAAAAGTAACTAAAGAGTGTTTGAACAAAGGAATTGAAGCCGCGAGAGCTGGCAACAGAATTGGAGACATTGGTTGGGCCATACAAAACCACGCTGAAAAACATGGTTATGGCGTGGTCAGAGAATTAGTAGGACATGGCATAGGAAAAACCATGCACGAAGATCCTCAGGTAGCCAATTACGGAAAAAGAGGTAGAGGAAAGAAAATTCAAAACGGCTTAACCATAGCAATCGAACCAATGATCAATATGGGTACAGAAAAAATCAACCATTTATCAGATGGCTGGTCAATTATTACTGGCGATAAAAAACCATCCGCTCATTTTGAACATGATGTAGCTGTATGGAATGGAGAACCTATTGTATTATCAACCTTCGATTATATTGAAGAAGCATTAGCAAAAAGATAATTGGAAAAGGCTTTTAAAATAGTACTTACCATCCTTGCTATTTATTTAGTAATGGGGATTTATAATTTCAGTTCAAATGGTGTGTTTATCACACCATTTTTTTTGAATTACATTTTGCTATGCCTTGTAGCTTGGTCTTTTTACTTTATGTACTTTAAAAAGCCAAAGTCGTACTTACTTTTATTTTACGCCATAGGCATTACATTAATCGCGAGCAGTCATCAACTTACTTTAGCAACAATTAAACAGTTCTTAAACTTACTCTCGTTTGAACCTAAAAACTTACCCATGGAATTAAAAATGGGTGGTATAGTTGTTTATTTTGTAGTACTGGCATGGATTAATCTTTTTATTTTAAAAAAAATAAAAGTTTTAGGCGTGCTCAATTATATTTTATTGGCGGTAAGTTTTACTGGCATATTGATGAATGACACTTTATTTCAAGCTGGAGGATTGTCACTTTTTATGCTCTTTAGCATACTTGGTATTAACTTTTCAAAAGCAAAACAGCCAATTGTTGTAGAATTGATTGGCTATCAATTCTTACTATTTTTATTTTTAGAAAACATAAGGCTGTTTACCAGTTAATTAAGGCTATAAAAAAGAATATAAATTTTTGTTGTAAAAATTATGTCATTTTATTTGAAATAATTATATTTGCACCCGTTCTTAGAACATATTGGAGAGATGACTGAGTGGCCGAAAGTACTTGTTTGCTAAATAAGCGTACCTCAAAAGGGTACCCAGGGTTCGAATCCCTGTCTCTCCGCAGTAAAAAAAAAGATAGTTTTTACTTGTGGATTAAAAATGTTTCATTACATTTGCACCCGCAAAGGGCTATCGGGGTGTAGCGTAGCCCGGTTATCGCGCCTCGTTTGGGACGAGGAGGTCGCAGGTTCGAATCCTGCCACCCCGACAAAGGAGATGATTTTCATCTCCTTTTTTACCTTTTTATCAGCTTCGGCTGATAGGATGGGCCAGTAGCTCAGCTGGATAGAGCACCTCCCTTCTAAGGAGGCGGTCAAAGGTTCGAATCCTTTCTGGCTCACTTAAGAATTAAAAGCTCAACACTGTTAGTGTTGGGCTTTTTTGTTGTTAGCTAGAGCCGAATGCAATTCGAGCGAAAGAAAACAATAAAAAAGCCCAAAATTGTGAAACAATTTGCGCTTTTAATTTAGACTACGGAGTCAATAAGGATCACGAGCGACAGCGAGTAATCCTAGTATTTTCACCCAAAAGCAAAGCGAGCAAACCCAAATTGCGCAGCAATAAAAAAACAAAGCACCCAAAAGCAAAGCGAAGCAAGCAAACCCAATTGCGCAGCAATAAAAAAACAAAGCACCCAAAAGCAAAGCGAAGCGAGCAAACCCAAATTGCGCAGCAATCCAAAAACACAAATCACCCAAAAGCAAAGCGAAGCGAGCCCCCACCAATTGCGCAGCAATCCAAAAACAAAGCAAGCAATCCTCAATTTCGCAGTGGGTCGGGTTTGTCCGTTTTGGACGTGCGTACTAATTTGAGGAGCCAAGCGGCGAGCATAACACTAGTAACGGTGGCATTTATGGGTAATGGCAAAATGCTTACCTTTTTTAAGCATTTTTTATAGTGTGAGCTTGCCCTGAGCTTGTCGAACGGGGGAAAGAAAATGACAGAGTAGTTGCGCATGAGGAATGAAAAACAGTGGAGGGAAAAACCATAAAGTAGACATTCGTAAAAACCCGCATTGCAAATGCTACGACCTATCCTTCGAAATAAAGGACACACTCATCTAAGATGAGCGCGAGTGGGTATGGGTCTTGAACGATAGTCGAAAGGTAGCACGGGAAAATCTGTGAGTAGAGCTATATCTAATACATTTGAATATCTGGAAACTAGCAACTAGTAATATATTATTACATTTGTAAAAAGTTGACTAATAAATCTAGATAATAAAATCTCTGTTAAAAAATAATACATTTTGAAATTCCGTTTCTACTATGAAAAAAAAAATATTAAGTTTAATAATATTAGTGTTGTCCAATTTAGGCTTTTCTCAATGGGACATACAATCAAATATTTTTTTTTCTAAGATACAAGTTACTAATTACGATACAATTTACGCTTATGCGGGTAATCTTGGTATTATGAAAACAACTGATAATGCTTTAACATGGAATAATGCTTTCCCGAATAGCGTGTTAGATTTTACATTTAAAAACAGCGATACGGGACTTACAATAAAGAATGATACTATTTATAAAACTTTGGACGGAAGTAGTTCTTGGCAATATTCTACAACCCTCAATTCAAATCCAATTATCAAAAAAGTTATTTGTTCAAGGGACAGTAGCACGTTTTTTGTGTACGGTGCAAACTTTTATTGGACTGGCAACCCACCTGCGAATATTTTACAAAAAACTACTGATAATGGTAATTCATGGAGTCAAATAACTTTACCTAGTCCCATTATAGGAACTGAAACTCTTTACCTACAATCCATGATTGCATTAGATGAACAGAACTTATATCTATATTATCGTGCTGCGCCAAGTGGTGTAAATTACGAACTTAAATCATTTGACGGAGGAATTAATTGGGAGCCATACATCATAAGTCCCATAATGGATTACATTGTAAGTAATGATATTAAATATGCGCATTATAACAACTTCTTTTTAAAAACTGTAGATGCAGGCCAAGTATGGGATACCATTCAAATTTCGACTAATGCAAATATTATTGTTGAAGTTGATTTCATAGATGAAAACTTTGGGGCAGTTGTTTGTACAACTTTCGTTGATTCAGTTCAATGGATTTATAGAACATGTGATGGTGGATATTCTTGGAGTTCAGATACTGTTAATATTCCAATTAATTCAAATTATTTATTTGGTCCAACAGATCTTGATCTTTACGCTTACAATTATGGCTTTATTGGTACTTTTAGGCTAGATACCAGTTTATCTCATTTACTAATTCTGAATAATGTGGTGCCTGATAGTACGGATTGCACATATATCCCCTCTGACACCACTTCCGGATTAAATTCGTTTTCGAAGAATTCTAAAATTGAAATATTTCCGAATCCTAGCATTGGTTTGATAAATATTAAACTAAAAAGTTCTGAAGAAGTAAATATCCAAATAGCTAACACCAAAGGTCAGATCGTTTACAACAATAACCATATAAATAGCAATGGATTAATACATATAGATTTAGATTTATTGCAAGGACTTTACATAATAATAATTAAAGATAGTCTCAACTTAGTTACTAAGAAATTTGTAATTAAGTAGACTCATCTAATTAATTATATGGGGGAGTTATGTTAAGATAAGATTGTTATAACAGTTAATTCTTTCTTGTTTCTTACTTTTCGAGCCTTTTTAAGTGTAGCAAAAGCAACTGTATTTTGTGGAACGGCGCGGCGCAGGCTACACAAAATACAAGTATAAAAACGGTAATTTCCCTTTAAGATTTTGAGAAACTAAAATCGTCATGCAGTTTGGTCAGTCTCAGACTGACGTAACTGATAAAAAAACATAAATGATATTAAAGATGTGGTTTTTTTGGTTCGCTTAATTCCGTCTCAGACGGAATAAACGGACGTAAAAAACCAACAAATTTTGGGCGCTATTTTCTACAAAATATGGAACAATAATTTAAAAATCCTAGTGCAATTTTTCCTTTCTTATTTTCTTAAAAAAAGGGGCTTTGTCCCCTAAAACTCTTCGAGCCTTCTTAGGCAAGGGAAAAGCTACTGCATTTTTACTTGACTGCGAGAGGGAGCAAAAACCAAAAAAACAGATAAACCCTTTTTCAGGGTTTGTTATTTTGAGCTGTTTACAGTGGTGGGCAATTTTGTGTGTCGGCTTTTGTGCGTAACCATTTTTGTGACCTAAGCGGCGAGCATAAAACTAGTAACGGTGGCATTTATGGGTAATGGCAAAATGCTTACCTTTTTTAAGCATTTTTTATAGTGTGAGCTTGCCCTGAGTTTGTCGAACGGGGGAAAGAAAAAGACAGAGTAGTTGCGCATGACAACGAGGAAGGGATGGCAGGAAAATTTTATAAAAGCAAAACGCCACCCATCTGTGGTTGGACGGCGTTTATCTCATTTTGCTTTTTTAAAATTTTACTTTAGTGGGCGAGGCGTAATACCTTTTCACAGCCTGTTATGCCAGTAATGATTCTGCAGGAATACCTAATTCTTGATGTAGTATTCGCATCATGCTGACAGTTAATTTTCTTTTTCTATTGAGAATTTCAGACACTCGTCCTCTTGTTCCTAAATATTTTGCCAATTCTGTTGGTTTCATTCCTGTTTGTTCCATCCTAAATTTAATTGCTTCGATTGCATCAGGCGCATCAATTTTATAATGCTTTTCTTCATACATTTCAATCAAAGCCATCAATAATTCTGCTTCTGCAAATTCTTTGCTTTTAGGCGTAACATCAAACAACTCATCCATACGAGTTAATGCATTATTATAATCCTCTTCCGTTTTAATCAATCTCATTTCCATAATTACATTTTTTAATTTTAATTCTAAATAGTTGTGACATCTATTTTATCATACTCTTTATGTGTCCCAACAAATCTTATAAATATCCATTGAGCCTTATAATTCACCTTCACCACTAGCCTATACTTATTGCCACATATATTAAATACTATTCTATTGTCTCCAACTATACTTGCATTTTTATATTGCGTTTCAACTTCATTTGGATTCTGCCATGTTGCCTTTTTTGCTTCATGATACCAAGCCTTTAACTGCTCTTCTGAATCATCTCTACCAGATCTTTGCCAATGCTCTTTTAAGGTCTTTAAAGACACAATATTATTCATACTTGTACAAGTATACGTCTTATATTTCGATTTGTTACCGTTTTGGGAACAAATTTACATCAATTTAACATAACAAATGTTATTTAGTTAACCCCAAAAGTATATCTTTAAACAAGCCGACAACATCACTATTTACTTACTATAACAAATTGTCCTTCTATTCAATCTTTTTAAATGAGTTCTTAAATTTAAGTTCATTCTTTCAATATGGTTATTACATCTTCTCCTTGTAGTATGAATTGATTCAGGTATCAGACTTTTGTAATTCTTAAATTTTTCAGTAAATACTTCTTTTGGTTTCGATAATAGAACTGTATCAGTGTAACGGCGAGAACAACGAAAACCAAAGACAAAGAAAAATACCCCGAAAGCTTTCGGGGTCTTTTGTTGACTTTGTGTCGTGAAACGGTTGGGGGATTTTAGGTGATGGATTAGTGCGTACCAATTTGAGGAGCCAAGTGGCGAGCAGAAAACTAGTAACGGTGGCATTTTTGGGTAATGGCAAAATGCTTACCTTTTCTAAGCATTTTTTATAGTGCGTCTGGCAAGAAAATGACAGAGTAGTTGCGCATGAGGAATGACAAACAGCAGAGGGAAAATTTTATAAAAGCAAAACGCCACTCAATCATATTGGATGGCGTTTATCTCATTTTGTTTTTTTTCAAATTTTTACTTAATTGGTTGGCTTGACGAACACCTTTCTCTTTCTATAAAAGATTTAATTTTTTCATAATCATATTCCTCCTTAAATTCGAATACTCTATCAAATCTTTCATCTTTTAGTTCATAATATAGTTTCAATTTATTATTCTTATTAAGTTTTCTTTTATCACGAAATATACTATTACCCTGCAAGATTTTACTTACCTTGACATTTATCGCAGTCTCCTTTTCGGTTATTTCTCCAACCATGATTCTCTGGTTTGTGTGATTTGGGTTTGCTATAAAAACATATGTCTCTAATGAATCTTCATAAAGTTTAAATTGAACCTCAAGAATTGGATTACCAGATACTTTTATGCTATCAAAATACGTAATCAAAAAAGCTCTTTTTCCTTGAACAAAATAATCATACCGATTAATATTTCCCGAAGGTGTCCATTGATACCAATCTTTAGACTTTTCATTATTTTTATATGTACCAGTTTCACATCTAGTTCCATTAAAATAAAATGATTTCATTGGACCATTTAAAATGCCAGCGGAATAGTTGGAATAAACAACTGTACTATCTTCTTTATTAATACTCTTTCTAAGACCTTCCATTTTATTTTCAATTAATTTCACCGAGTCTATTACCTCTCCATTTTCGATACAAGTCCTAATAAACTTTTCATTAATTGAGCAATCCAAGGACACTTTGTCTTTAATTTTCTGGTTATCACAACTTACTAAAAGTAATATTTGAGAAATAATAATTATATTTCTAGTTAGCGAATTTTTTAACATCTTTTTCCGTGGCTTGTTTATTTAAACTTTCTATACCAGTAATTGTTCCTGTTGTTTTTGTCGTCTTGACATACAAATAATATCCTTCTCGAGCTTTACTATATAAAATTGCAGTGTCTCCCACCTTTAGTTTATGAATTTGCGTAGTTGTTTTAGACTCATCAAATCCCCAAAAAGGATCTTCAACAAATCTATCGCCATTTTGATCTTGGGGAGTTGAGTGTCTCCACATTTCTCTTCTTAGCTTCTCATTTTCTTCCCATGTTTTTGCTTTCTTCTTAATTTTTACAATTTCCCCAGAATTTCTTGGATCATTAATATATTCGTTATACTTTTCTTCTAGATCACTGCTCCAACCTTCAGGCCATGTCTTTGGTAAATTTAAGTCTATAATAATTTTTGCAAATTTCAATAGCTTAGATTTAGATGGTTGTTCTTCTGTTTTTTCAATTATTGTTTTAGGTCCTTCAATATAAATTTTTTGCCCTTGTCCTATTTTCGTTTTATTATTTTTCAATCCTGGATTCCATCCATAAAAAGCTTCTTTACTTTTCACAATCGCGTCCTTATCAGTGAGATCAACTTTCCCAGGTACCGCAACACCGTTAAGCCAGATCCTATAAGCATTGGCAGTTTTGTTTTCGGGGCTTCCATTCTGAGAAACATCAGCATAGACAAACTTCCTTCCGTCTTCATCTGTTCCAGACTGACCAGCTTTAGATGCATCTCCAGCTCCCCCATTAATGTCACTATTTAATTCTCTATTCTCTGGCTCTCCATCAGCACCACTTGGATCTCTATAAAATATTGGATTATTGTCAAATGCACTATATGGACTGAAGAATGGATGATTAATTGGGTCACGACTCAACCACCTTGCAACTCTTGGGTCATATTGCCTAAATTCAGTTGTATAACTATTATTATTTCCCTTTACTTCGTCATCCTTCTCCATGCCATTGAACCCGTATCTATACCCATCACCTTGAGTTTCATTTCTATTAGGGAGCATCATGCCGAAGGGGTAGTAATCTGATTGGGAAACCACATCTGGTATGTAATAATCAACACCACCATTACCGTCTGGTTCTGCTAATTTCCTATCCGTTATAACTTGTAAAACGTTCCCTAAATGATTTCCTAATTTATTCAATCTAAAAGTTGTACTCATCAATGCCTTATCCATTGTCTTTAAGGTAACTGATATTTGATGCTTTTCACTCATTTTATAAATTATTGTGCTAAAAGATACAACTTTATTTACAATTTTCTTGGTGCAAACACTATAGGTGAAACTACCATTATTTAGTATACTCCCATACATGAATTATTAATACAATTCTCTTGATGTGAAAACCTACAGATCTTACAATAATATCAACTGACTATTATTTCTGACACCATTTTTGATATAAACTTGTTTACATTTTGGACATTTCATTCTACACACCATTTTGACACACCATCAATTAGTCGCAAACTGTTGATTTATAGTTTAAAATATAACACTAACCCCTCTTATTGTTATATTAAATACGCACTCCTTTTTCAAATTTAAATTATAATAAAAATAATCCTCTCTTTTCTACATTGTTAACATTATAAAAGTATAGAAAATCTAAATCTTTTAATTATATATTAAATATAATCCTATATTTATCTATTGAAATCAAGATTTAGAAGTAGAAACCATCATTCTCATGTCCAGAATAGAAATTCCATGTGCTGTTATTGAAACTATTGAAGGCAGTATGTTGAGAATAACCTATAAAAATGAGTATGATATTCATTTGGCAGATGTCACTGAATTAAATGATGTTTTAACCGACTTAGTGGAAACCGGTCCCATCTACACCGTGGTGAATGCAAATAGTAAGTTTTTTAACCTTTCTAAGGACGCACAGGAATATTTAGCTACCACAGCTCCAATAGTTTCGAGAATAAAAGCCTCAGCCGTACTGATTAACAATCTCCCTATTCGTCTCATAGTTAGATTTTTCATCTCGACCTATAACCCTAAATTTCCAACAAAGATATTTAAACACGAAAAAGAAGCAATAGATTGGATTACCTCGGTAAAACAAGAATACGAATAAATGAAACGCTTTGAACCGCTGGTTTTGTTAAAAATATCACATTAATTTAATTTTCAGAATAATATACCACAGGAATTCGTACATTGTTACACAACATCCCCGTTAAATAGTATGTCTAAAGTAAATATCCCTTGTGCCACCATTGAAAAAGTAGGTGACCATATTATTTTCGCAAAATTTGTCAATAATTATCAACTTGACTTACCAGACGTGATTCAATTCAATAATGAAATTGACAAATTGATTCCTTCAGGTAATATATTTGCAGTAATCGACACCAATAACAAACTCATAAATCCGACCAATAAAGCGCAATATTATTTAGCCAAGAAAGGCGCTTTTGCACAACGTTGTCAATGTGCTTGTTTAATTATCCATGGACTACCAAATCGAGCTTTTGCAAAATTATCGACATGGTTCTACCGGCCTAAATTTAACGTTAAAGTAATAAAAACCTTAGCGGAAGCGAATACATTGATCGAAGCCTCTCAATTACAAATAGGGAAGTTAAATTAATATAAAAGTCCATATTAAAAGCAGTATACATTTAAAAATGAGTAATTTTATACTACTAAAATTATTCTAAGATGAATATTCCAAAAATTGATTTACCACGGATTGTGGTAATTGGCTGTGGATTTGCTGGACTTAAATTTTCAAACAAAATTGACACGCGAAAATACCAAGTAATATTACTGGACAAGAACAATTATCACACTTTTCAACCTTTATTATACCAAGTAGCGAGTAGTGGTTTAGAACCGGACTCTATTGCTTATCCTGTAAGAAAGATATTTAAAGGAAAGGAACATTTTCATTTTAGGATTGCAGACACAGAATCAATCGACCACACTAATAAATTGGTACATACTTCTCTTGGGGATATTGATTATGATATTTTGGTAATTGCGACTGGGGCGACATCCAATTATTTTGGAATGGAAGGTATTAAAAAATACGCCATGCCTTTAAAAAGTCTAATTGAAGCCATCAATTTAAGAAGTCTTATCATTCAAAATTTTGAAGAAGCACTAAACACCAGTGACTTATTAGAAAGGGAAAGACTCATGAATTTTGTCGTAGTCGGTGCTGGGCCAACGGGAATGGAACTAGCCGGTGCTTTGGCGGAATTAAAAAAGAATATACTGCCTGCAGACTATCCAGATTTAGACATCAGAAGAATGCAAATTCATATTATTGAAGCCAACAACAGACCATTGGCCAGTATGAGTGAAAAAGCCTCAAAAAAGGCGGCTAAATATTTAAAAAAAATGGGGGTTCAATTGTGGTTAGACACTTTTGTAAAATCGTATGATGGAGAAACCGCTACAACTAATAAAGACACATTTTTCACTACCACTTTAATTTGGGCTGCAGGAATTGAAGGGTCAGCTCCAAAAGGAATAAACTTTAACCGTTCCAAAGGAAATCGAATTATTGTGAATGAATACAATCAAGTAGCGGAAACAGATCAGGTTTATGCCATTGGGGATATTGCTCAAATAGAATCCAAAACCCAACCTAAAGGACATCCTATGCTCGCTTCTGTTGCAGAACAGCAAGGGCATCATTTAGCCAAGAACTTAAACCAAAAAGCAAGCGGCAAAAAACTAACCCCATTTAAGTACAACGATAAAGGAAGTATGGCTACTATTGGTCGAAATAAAGCCGTGGTCGACCTCCCTTTTATGACATTTGGTGGCATTATTGGTTGGTTCACATGGATGTTTGTTCACTTGATGTTATTGGTCGATTTTAGATCACGACTAGTCGTCTTTATCAATTGGGTATGGAGCTACATTAGATATGATAAAGGAACCAGGTTAATTATTAGAAAGTACGACAAACCTAAAGTTGACAAAAGTCAATAAGGCAACCCTTTATTATTTGCTTTATAATTGTATTTTTGTCGCATTAATTAGAGTGTATATAAGATGAGTATAGAAAAAGATTTAGAAGAAAGAAGTGGTAATAAATGTGAATTATGTACCAGCGAAAATAATTTAACGACCTATTTAGTAGGTGGAGCAGAAGGTGTGAACACCACCGACTCGACTATTTTAATATGTGACACTTGTAATACACAAATTAATGACCCAGAAACTTTGGACCCAAATCACTGGCGTTGTTTAAATGATAGCATGTGGAGTGAAGTAGATGCTGTAAAAGTAATGGCTTGGCGTTTACTTACTAAATTAAAAAGTGAAGGTTGGCCACAAGATTTATTAGACATGATGTACTTGGAAGAGGACACTTTAAAATGGGCGCAAGCGGAAGGTGATGACGAAAGTGCCGAAGACAAAGTAATTCACAAAGACAGCAACGGTGTTGTATTAGAAAATGGTGATTCCGTTGTTTTAATTAAAGATTTAAATGTGAAAGGTGGTGGTTTTACTGCAAAGCGAGGAACAGCAGTCAGACGAATCTCATTAGTTTGGGATAATCCAGAACATATTGAAGGCAGGGTAGATGGACAACACATTGTAATCTTGACACAATATGTAAAAAAAATATAAGCCCTTTTACAAAATATAAACATAGAAAGAAAGACCTTAAATAGGTCTTTCTTTCTATTACAAAATAGGATTTTAGTTATTTTCCATTAACTTAGTTTCCACTAAAAAACATTTTGTTATGCCTATTGTATTAAGAAACATATTCGCTATTTTATTGGGTGTGCTCATTGGCAGCTTGGTAAACATGGCCTTAATCACCTTAAGTCCTTCCATTATTCCTATTCCAGAAGGGGTAGACAATACTACTGCTGAAGGATTAAAAGCTGGTATTCATCTGTTTCAACCTCAACATTTTATTATGCCATTTTTAGCACATGCAATTGGCACTTTTATTGGCGCATTATTTGCAGCCAGAATAGCTGGCTCCCACAAAATGAGCTATGCACTAGTTTTAGGTTTTTTCTTTTTAATTGGCGGTATTATGATGGCTAGTATGTTGCCTTCTCCATTATGGTTTAATATTACTGATTTAGCATTAGCCTACCTCCCAATGGCTTGGTTAGGTGGAAAATTGGGCAGTGTAAAAATTGCCTGAATTTACCGTACTACTTTCTCCATTTCTTGCGCCGCTAATTTACCACTAATAATTGCTGGTGGCATTCCTGGTCCAGGCACGGTTAACTGTCCTGCATACACCATATTTTTAATTTTCTTATTATTCAATTTAGGTTTTAAAAACGCAGTTTGGTTTAGTGTGTTTGCTAACCCATAAGCATTGCCCTTGAAGGCATAATAATCGGCTTTAAAGTCATTGATACAATAACTCCTTTTATACACAATATGTGGACGGATTTTGATCTCCATTCTTGCTTCCAACCGATCCATTATGATATCAAAATATTTTTCTCTAATGGCTTCTGTATCTTCTACACCGGCTGCTAAAGGCATTAAAATAAAAATGTTTTCATTTCCTTGTGGCGCCACTGTATCATCCGTTTTGGAAGGTACACACACATAAAACAATGGTTTTGTAGGCCATTGTGGTGTATCATAAATTTCCACCGCATGTTGGTCTAAACTTTCATCAAAAAACAAATTATGGTGCATTAATTTTTCAATCTTTTTATCGACACCCAAATAGAACAATAAGGACGAGGGAGCAAATACCCTATCCTCCCAATATTTATCGGTGTAATTTCTATAATTAACAGGCAATAATGTTTCCATGTGCGCATAATCTCCTGCAGCAACAATACCATCTAAAGCCACTTTTTCACCACCTTTGAGACAAACCCCATTCACCCTTTTATTTTCGACTAAAATTTCTGTAATTTCAGTGGATTTTTTTACCTCCACACCAAGGCTTTCAATTAAAGACTCCATACCTAACACCACTTGATGCATGCCACCTTGTGGATACCAAGTACCGAGCATAAGTCCTGCATAATTCATTAAAGAATATAATGCTGGCGTATTTTTAGGCGCTGAACCCAAAAATAACACGGGGAATTCCATCAATTGAATTAAATATTTATTTTTAAAGTATTCACGGACATACTTATCATATTTGGTCAATAAAGTGAGTTTCATGGCTCCCTTTAACACTTTCAAACTGGCAAACTCCAATAAACTCTTCGAGGGCTTCTGCACAAAGTCATTCATGCCAACCTCGTATTTGTATTCCGCACTATTCATAAAGCGATTAAAAGCCTCCCCTGCCCCTTCTTCGAAAGACTCAAACAAAGCTGGTAACTCTGCAGGATCTGCAGGGATATCTAATTTAATCTTATCGTAAAATATACTGAATGCTGGATTTAATTTTTCAAGGGCATAATAATCTTTCGTCGTCTTCCCAAAATCTTGAAAAAACTTTTCAAAAACATCTGGCATCCAATACCAAGATGGTCCCATGTCGAATACAAAACCATCTTTTTGAAATTGCCGATTTCGACCACCAATCACATCATTTTTTTCAAACAGAACAACTTCGTATCCGTTTTTTTTCAAATAAGCCGCTGCCGATAGGCCGGCAAATCCGCCGCCAATAACTCCAATTTTTTTGGTCATGATTTTTTTGATTTTTGCAATCTATCCCTTAACATAATAACTCCTATTATCAGAGAAAAATTATAAATAATATCGTCGTAAGGAATAGTACCTAAACGCAATCCAAAATTATGAATATCGTTATACCAAACGACCGGATTATCGGTAAACCAACCTGTTAAAGCACCATTAATTACAATAAACGGTACCATTACGATAAAAAATGTTCGCCATAAACTCTTCTGATAATTTGTATTTTGTTTCCAAAGTAAGAATCCTACAATAGCGGACAAGGAACAAGCCAAAACACTATAATAATGGTCATAAAAAACAATTGCCAAGAGCACACTTCCGAAAATCCAAGCCATACTCCACCACCTAATTTGATGTGTACTTGTTTTTATCGGCCAATAGGCATTAATGGTATCGTGTATAAAAACACAAGCATAGGGTACAAAGACAAAAAATAAAATTTCTTCCAAGGGTAGATTGAAAATATAAATCCCCAGCAAATGTTCCGGTGTAAACCCCCAAACCCCCATTTCTGTAAACCAAATATCCCAAATGACAAAAGGTAAGCCGACCAATACAATAGAGAGGAATAATGCTTTAAATTGTTTGTAAAATTGTACTTTTTTATCCCAACTCAATATGAGTGGAAATAACAAAGTAACACAAACCAGCGAGAGGTATAATTTCATTTAAAATACTTTTTGGGTACGATTAACATGCCAAAACAAGTACCATGCTCCTTACCCATATTTTTATGGTGTACTTTATGGGCTTTTCTAATTCCTTTCAAATAGGCTGAATTTGTTTTTTTAAAAAACCTTAAACGTTGGTGAATAAAAATTTCATGTACCAACACATAACACACCCCATACAGTGCTATACCAGCACCAATGGTAACAAAAATGGGCAATGCATACATTAAGCCTAGCATAATTCCCAACCAACTTGGAATAGCAAATATCAAAAAAAAGAAATCATTCTTTTGCAAGTGATGATCTGTTGGTTGGTGATGGTCTTTATGTAAGCCCCACAGAAAAGTATGCATTACATATTTATGCACAAAAAAAGCGACAAATTCCATGACCAGAAATGTGGCTATTAAAACTAAAATGATTAAAAAAACACTCATATTAAAAAATATAATCCTAAGAAAAACAACAGTTGAATCCATATCAACCCATCAAAATATACGTTTTTTGTATTGCTATTTCTCCAAAGTAATTGAATAACTAAAGATACAAAAAACCAAGAGATATAATTGTACAAAGGGATGACATTTTCCTGCCAATCCCAAAAATGTAAATGGGTCGCAACTGGTTCCATCACCCAGTCAAAAATCACCATGATTAGTGCTGCCAAAACCGCAACCACATATTTATTAGCCGTTATTTTTTGGGCCAAATTTTTTGCTGCAATATTTAAACTACCCCATAATAATCCAATTGTAAATGGTACTTCAAACATTTTAAAGCCCAAGAGGTCACTATACGCATAATCTCCAAAAAGCAGCCCAGTTTTAACACCTATACTTTCTGTTATCACCCCTAACAAAAAGGCAATCAATAACGCTAGGCCCCAAACTTTAAAAGAGGACTTAAAATAAAATAACCCCAGTATAAAACTGATACTTAAATTTATCCAGGTCAGGTTAACTATGTCTTGATTTTTAAAAACGCCAATACCAATTAAACCCACCACATGTAAAATGAGCACAAAGCCGATAGACAAGCGAATATAATTATCTTTATTTAACACGGATAAATTCATAAAGTATCGGCTACAATTTTTGCACTATTTAAACATAAAGGAATTCCGCCGCCTGGATGTACAGTTCCTCCTACAAAATACAAGTTTTTATACAATTTACTAAAATTTGAATGTCGCTTAAAAGAACTTAACAAAGAATTAGAAGCAGTTCCATATAAGGCCCCTTTATATCCTAAAGTATTTATCTGTATATCCTTTGGCGTCAAAATCTTTTCTACTATAATTTTAGAGCTTATCTCTACTTTTAAACCCCTTTCTATTGCCAATATAATTTTCTCTTTTATTTGAGCAATCTGTACATCATTTAAATCTATTCCTGCAGGGGTATTAATCATTACAAACCAGTTTTCATTTTTAGGTGGTGCATCATCAGGAGACTCTTTCGAAGAAATATTAATATAAATAGTAGGATCTAATGGTACTTTTCCATGAGAGAAAATTTCATTAAACTCTAATTTATATGCTTCAGAAAAAAGAATATTATGTAAACTAAGCTGCGGAAAAACGTCCTTCATTCCCCAATAAAAGACCAACCCACTCGAGCTTCTTTCTTTTTTATCCTCCTTTAAAAAATACTTCTCATTTTTTAAAAGGTATTTATATGTCAATGCAATATCCATATTCGATATCACCTTATCGGCCATATACTTTGTATTAGCAACTACTACACCGACGGCATTTTTATTTTTAATTATTATTTCTTCCACTTGCTGATTGAGCTGGAATTCCACCCCCAATTCTAAGGCTAAAGTTTCCATGGCTTTTACAATACCATACATTCCTCCCTGCGGGAAAAAAGTACCAATATTATGCTCTAAATGTGGAATAACTGCCATCATTGCAGGTGTTTTATATGGGGAAGAGCCGTTATAGGTTGCATAACGATCGAAAAGTTGTACCCACTTTTTATTTTTAAAATTTGCCTTATTTTTTCGGTGTAAAGTGCTTAAATTTTTTGGACTTAAAAGGTGCGGTAGCGCCTTTAAAGCTTGCTTTGAAAAATAAGTACTTCTTTGATGTAGACTTTTTTCAACAAATAACTTACCTGCTGTATCATATAGTTTTTTAGCACTATTTAAATAAGATTTAACTGCGGGTAAGTCGGTCTGTAATTCCGCACCCAATGCCTCCTTCAATTTTAATTCATCCCTATAAAATTTAAAACTAGCATGGTCGGGATAGAAATAGGTACAAGAGGCATCTAACAACTTATAAGGCAAATAATCGACTAGGTTTTTACCTGCGGCAGTAAATAAATCTTCGAAATAGGCTGGCATAGTAAACAGACTAGGCCCGGTATCGAACCTAAAACCATTTTCCTTGAACTCATTAAGTTTTCCACCCAAATGATTGTTTTTATCAAACACCTGCACCGCGTATCCTTTTGCTGCCAATCTAATGGCTACAGCTAAACCGCCAATTCCAGCACCAATTACAATAGCTTTAGGCATGGATGATTTGTGATTTATAAAAATTGAGTATTTTCTCCCTTGCCTCTTTATGGTTTACCACTTCACTTGGATAAGCGTCAGTACCAAACTCGGGAATCCACTTTTTTATGTATTTAAAATCTGGATCAAATTTTTCTTGTTGTCTATCTGGATTAAAAACACGAAAGTAAGGTGCGGCATCTGTACCTGTTCCAGCAGCCCACTGCCAGTTACCAACATTTGAAGCCAACTCATAATCCATTAATTTCTCTGCAAAATAAGCCTCTCCCCAACGCCAATCCACACATAAATCCTTTACTAAAAAAGACGCCGTAATCATTCGTACGCGGTTATGCATTAAACCAGTTGCATTTAACTCTCGCATGCCAGCATCTACAATTGGAAAGCCAGTTTTTCCAGCACACCATAATTTAAAATAGGACACATTATTCTCCCAGTTTAACTGCCTATATTTTGGTCTAAATTCTTGGGAAACACTATTGGGGTAACCCCAAAGAATGGCCATATAAAATTCACGCCAGATTAGTTCATTTAAAAATGTTTCTGATGTGTTTTTTGCAATAGTGACTACTTTTCGTATAGATACTATGCCGAATCTTAAAAAAGTACTCAAATTACTGGTACCATTTAAAGAAGGAACATCTCTTTGTGCGGCGTAATTTAACAATACACTTTCCGAAATATTATAGTGTAATTTATTTTGAGATTGATAAGAAAACCCCATGTCATGCAGTGTTGGCAAATGAAATTCTACCTTTTTTTTAAGTCCGCTTTCCTTTAAATTAAAAGTAGGCAACTCCTTAAGTAAAGACTTCCATTTTCGCGAATATGGTGTGAATACTTGGTATAAACCGTCTACTTTTGAAACCTCCTCCTTTTCGAAAATAACTTGGTCCTTAAAGGACTGGAACAGGACATTTTGTTGCTCTAAAATTTGCTGAATGGCTGCATCTCTAGTAATACCGTATGGTTCATAATCGGTATTGGTATAAACAGCTTCCACCGGATTACTTTTTATTAAAGTGTTAAATATCTCTACAGGATCTCCATAAAACACCTGTAAATCCGAACCTATAGACTGGTACGCATTTTTTAAATCTTTTACAGCATCATAAATAAAGCTCATTCTCCTATCTGTTTCGGATAACTCCGAAAGAATGGTGGTATCAAAAATAAACATAGGAATTACTTCCTTATAATCCTGCGTAAGTTTCGATAAACCATGGTTATCCTCCAATCGCAAGTCTCTTCTATGCCAAAAATAAGCTATCATGGGTATAATTTTAATACCCCTTCGATTAGCGCATGAATTGGAGTATGATTTGAATTAATATACGCGCTTTTTAATTTATTTCTATCTGCCTCTAAATTAGATTTATATTCTAAAAATGCTGGCACATTAGATTGTACACTGTATCGGATAATCCTTAATTCTGGCTCGTTGGGATTTAATTGAATGATTAGATCAATATACTTTTTTCCCATTTTAAAGTTCGCATACTTATCGGTTGGCCAAAATGCATATTTTGCACACATAAAATAATACAAAGCACGATAACCAAATAAAATAGGTGTTTTATATGTCGCGTTTGCTGTTAATTTATCCAACTCGATATTGTAATTCTCCCCTTGGTCCACCAAAGTAAACAATTCACGACATTCCATCACCTCTGGACTAGCAGCATGCAATACACCACCATAAGGTAAGTATAGAAAAAGTAAGAGTAACCACTTCATAATAGATTAAAAGAATGCTTGATGTAGCTACTTAATATGAGTGCGTATTTTTTATTGTCTGGAATCCTCACTCTTTCCTGTAATATGACAGCAGAATCGAGACTTTTAATCTTTTTAAATAAACGGTAATAATATTTATAAGCCATATACACCCCAAAACGGGCTTTTTTAGGTAATTTTAAAATACCTTCATATCCTTTTTTAAAGTCATTTTCAATATCCAATTCAATCTCTGATTTTTGTAAATTATCAAAAGCTTGAAAATTGACAGCAGGGAAATAAACCCTTCCTAATCCTTCATAGTCTTCTTTAAAATCTCTCAAGAAATTAATTTTCTGAAATGCAGAACCTAAAGCCCTGGCATTTTCTTCCAGTTCTAAATATTTCTTTTCATCTCCCTGGAGAAAAACTTTTAAACACATTAAACCTACCACCTCAGCACTACCCACAATATATTCGTCGTATAGTTTTTTATCGTACTCCAAACTCGCGTTTAAATCCATTTCCATGCTAAACAGAAATTTATCAATTAAGGCAATTGGAATATTATTTTTAGCAACTGTCATTTGAAATGAGTGCAAAAGTGGATTGGCAGAAATACCATCATTTAAAGCATGATAGGTATCCTCTTTAAAATTTTTAAACATCCTGTCTTGGTGCTCCCCCATAAAGGTATCTACAATCTCATCCGCTAACCTTACAAAACCATACAAGGAATAAATGTCTTGTTGAATGTCTTTATTCAACAAACGAATACCCAACGTAAATGAAGTAGAATAAGCCTTGGTTAGCTCCTTACTCCAATTCATAGAAAGTGAATCGTATATGTGTTTCATAATTATAGTTTAATACCTACACGTCAAAAGTAGTAAAAAAACAATCGTTATGTTTAACTTTATTGTAAAAAGATTAAACAAAATGTATTTTTAATCCATCTTTCCAAGTTTTTGTCTCATAAAACCAACCTAAATAACCCCTTAGGTGAATCTTACCTTCTTCCAGCCAGATCTTACAATCGTAAGTCTCCCCGTTTTTGGGATCATACACTTTTCCGCCGGACCATTCTTCAGTTTTAAAAACCAAATCGGTAATAATATCCATCCCCAATATATTTTGGTTTTTTTTAGCATCATCCGGATTTTTAGTATCCTTTACGGGTTGCCCATTCTCATCATTTGGTGTTTTTATCCAAATAACTTTTCCAAAGTATTTACCTCCTTTTTTATAGACTTCCACTTTGGCATCCTTCGCTTGCGTTAACCAAACCCCAACAATATCGTCGGTACTCACTTGAGACTTTCCAATAAATGGTAAAAAAATTAAAAACAATAGGACGTGCTTTACTCTCATCATGTAATAATAATGAAAAATAATTAGATTTTCAACTTTTTTTAAGACGACTCCATCCTATATTTTCAATGAAAGACAACCCATGAAAGCATGAGTTTAAACCAGATACAGTTCCAACACGGTTTAAACGCTAAAATTAGCTAGTCAAAAAAATTGAAAAAAGACTATATGCTGTGCCTACTACCGCAACAAAAAGCCAAGCTTTTAGCCTTAGCATTTAATCCGGAAAAACTTTTAAAGTAAGTTGTATGCAAATAAAAAGAATAGCTCAGCTATACCACTTAATCAGCCCATTAAAGGAACATGGAATTACACAGGTGAAAATAATAAATAATTAAAAGGTGTAAATCCTAATTCAGCGACGTTAAATCTGCATCATGCACCATTTTAACTTCAAGAAACTGTGCGATATTACTTTGCTTAAAACTGAGATAATGCGTTGTTAATTCTTTTCTCAATTTGAGCAGTTTTTGATAATTTGGATCATCAAATGGTAAAAAATCTGGATAAGTTTCGCAATCATAATTAATGATGAAGAAATAATTATAGCAGTTTTCAAGGGACTTATTTTTCAAATATTTTGCAGCATAAAAGTGCTTTAACTGCGCTGCCATTGCTTCGTTGTATTCACAATACAACGCATAATTTTGAAGGGCACTATTAAAGTACATCAAATGTGGCTGGTGTAGTTTGGTAATATAGCGCTTAAAAAAAGTAAAAAAATAAGGGGAGTTTTTACTGGCCAAACTCAATTTACTTAAATTTTCAGTAATCATGTCAAGCTCAGTTTTGTGGTACTGCCCTTGAACCGTTTCAAGGAAGCCCGTTAAGTCTGGCAATTGCTGTTTATCTTTTAAGGCCTCAAAATCGATTAATTCCTGGGCGGATAAATCATTATAAGCGTAACGAATAATACCCGTATGCAATGCCGTATTATTCCTTATTTTTATCAGTTCTGCTTTCATATCAATATTTGGATTCCAACAATTCGAAACCAAAAAGTCTACATAATCTGATAAGGGAATATTAAATGAAATGAGTTTAGATGCTAGCGACGTATTCATATCAAAATGGGATTTTTAAGGAATTAAAAAAGTTTACTAATTTATCCCATTCCTCCTTGTCATTCGCCTCTACAGGCACTATTGGTCCGCCTTGCTTCACTAATTCATTAATGAGTTTATCCCTTAGTTTTTTCTGATCAAACTCCACAAATTCACGTGCTGTTTCTATATCAATCTGCTCAAATAATCCTAAATTTTCATCTGTTATACCCAAACCCACACTTTCCAAAATAGCCACTTGCTGGGTATGCAACTTAAAAAAGTCTTCAAAATCAACAGGCTCAAATGTTTTTTTGTTCCTTGGGCGCTGAGACACAAGCCGCTTTTGTTCGAATAATTGGTCTATTAGTTTTTTGGTGGGCATATACTTTACAATAATATAAAAATACACTTAAAATCCTGCACAAGTTATTTGAATTATTATATTTGAATCAAAATCAACAGAATACAGCCACTCATAATAAGCAACACTTAACACGCATTATAATAATATGAAATCCAAAAATATCCATATTGGTTTTTGAAAGATAAAATGGATATAATTGAAAGTTATAAATCATAATAAAAAAGTAAACCTCAAAGCCTATAGTAATTAGTTAACTTTTTTAAGCCCTAAAAAACAAGCCTCACAATATAAAACCTCACACCTTCCTTCTAAGCATTTTCAAATCCTGTCTAAAGCTTTTGTTCGTTGAATTATAATTTTTTGAAATATTTAAAGGTGGGTTAAATTTAGCGATCAGGCTTGTTTCAAACTGTATGGGATTATTTGAAACACAATAAAAAAACGCAAGGTTTTCAAGCATCCATTCCGTTAATTTGGCTTCATCAATTGCTGTAAATTTTGTTTTACCATTTGTAGGATTGGATTGATCGCGGGGTATTTTATTTAGTCCCATCAATGAGCCAATACTTTTGCGTAAAGTTGACTGGCCAGCATGGCCATAAAAGTGTTGTTTTATATCTCGTTTGCGAAGGCTTTTAGATGAAATACCTGTGTAGAGCACTTTCAATTTTTCATACTCTGTATACGAAACTAAATTATTGCAAAGTGTACTGCTTGGTTTTAAACAAATGATATAATTGCCTGGCAAGTCTGGAACGGATATAGCTTGCTTTGGATTTCCTTTTATGAACTTCATATTTTTAATTTAAAATGATTTGACAAAATTTTTCGTATTGAAAGAATTTCTTCCAGATGGATTTCACATTAATACCGTGAATTGGTAGCAAGCTATCTTCTGCATGAAACAATATGTGGCGAAGGGAAGCATGGGATTTTTTTGCTAGAAATATTCCCTCATAATTTCCAATTAAGCTTTTAAAGTAATTCAGTTCCTTAGATATATGCATATTAAATTGATGAGGACTCACCTCCGATTGTTTTAATTTAAAGATTAAATCAACTTCACCACAATCGTTTTTGAGTATACTTGTTAAAGATTGGACTTGAAGTTCAATTAAATCATGCAATACCAATTGTTCTGGATGCGTTAATACGCAATATATTTTTTCACTTATCATACTTTATAATTTGTGACAAAACTATATAGCGTAAATTAATTTTTTAGCAAGTACTGCACAAGTACTGTTACATATTTTCAATATTGTCCTTCATTTCTTCATATTTTGATTTTTCAAACTTGTGTTTAACATCCTTATATAAAGCTGAACTTACATTTTTTGGGTTAAAATAAGAATCATCTTCCTTTTTGATCAAGCCACTACAATTTTTGTAATATTTCTTTTCTTGTACTGAAACCAAACACTCTTTTACAACATTACACCAAGCTCCAAATTCTCCTTCAGTCCCTAACCATTTCATGGTGGCGGAGGTATGTGTGTCTTCCTTATTTATCTGAATAAAATCCTCTGCGATATTGTCCGTTTGCGCTAAGCCTGAATTAATGATATAATTCAAAGCATTTTCTAGTTTTTTTTGTTTATCTGCTCTTGGAATTAAACGATTAGCACTATGTTTATTAACTATGAAACTTTCAAAATCAAATGGGTTTACAATTCCATCTTTATACATGTCACATTCATGGCCATTATTGCCCATTCTGCGGTCTATAATTCGTTTGTATTTAATTACTTTTAGTAAATCATTTTGTTGGGCTTTATATTGCGGAAGGGCTTCAATAAAGTTTAACAAGGTGTATACTTTATCTAATAACTCACTTTCGGAAACATATAAATAATAGGTATCCCAGTTATAATTTTCATTCCATCCTCCTTCACTACAATCCATCAGCATCCATGCATCAAATCTTGTATCGTCTTCTGCTACAATAATTTTTTCAAGCACTGCTATGTACTTATCAAGTCTTTTTATATCTAATTCCATTATATTGCTGTCTGATTAATAATTTACTAAAGCATTAAATATAGCTAAAAAACAAAGGCTTAATTTTGTTTAAATTGAAAAACAAGTAGCTAAATAAATTATTGTAAACACATTTCTTGCTTTAGGAGTTTACTTTTTGAACATTATATATAAATTATTCTAATTGATATTCTTATATTCAGACTTTTAAATAGGAATAACACATAGCATACAAACTAAAATGGCAAAAACAATAAAAAAACAAAAATCAATGGAGGAAACCCTTTGGGATTCTGCCAATAAATTAAGGGGAACGGTTGAGTCTTCGGAATACAAACACGTCGTGCTAGGATTGATTTTCCTAAAATTTGCCAGCGACAAGTTTGAAGAGAGACGCAAAGAATTGATTGCAGAGAAAAAGGAGCAGTATTTGGAGATGAAGGAATTCTACAATATGAAGAATATCTTTTTTCTGCCCGAAGAATCACGTTGGAGCCATATTATTAAAAATGCGAAGCAAGACGATATTGCCTTGATTATTGATACCGCCTTGCATACTACCGAAAAGAATAACCCTTCTCTAAAAGGCGCTTTGCCTGATAATTATTTCTCTCGTTTAAATATGGACGTGAGTAAATTGGCGGCCTTATTGGACACCATTAATAATATTGACACCCTTAAAGACAAACAGCAAGACATTGTTGGGCGGGTTTACGAATACTTTTTAAGCAAGTTTGCCTTGGCTGAAGGCAAAGGAAAAGGTGAATTTTATACGCCTAAAAGTATTGTCAACCTCATTGCCGAAATGATTGAACCTTATAAGGGAATTATTTACGATCCTGCTTGTGGTTCGGGTGGTATGTTTGTGCAGTCTATGAAGTTTATTGAAAACCACCATGGCGACAAAAAAGAGGTGTCTATTTACGGACAAGAATATACAGCTACTACCTATAAACTAGCAAAAATGAACTTGGCCATTAGGGGAATTGCTGCCAATTTAGGCGCTGTACCTGCCGATACTTTTGGAAAAGACCAACACAAAGACTTAAAAGCTGATTATATTATGGCCAACCCGCCTTTTAACCAAAAAGACTGGCGAGCAGACAATGAATTGGTGGACGACCCACGCTGGAAAGGCTATGATGTGCCGTCGTCTAGTAATGCCAATTATGGATGGATTTTAAACATGGTAGCAAAATTGTCTGAAAATGGAATTGCAGGATTTGTTTTATCAAATGGCGCACTTTCAGGAGGAAGTACTGATTATAAAATTCGAAGAAAACTGATTGAAAATGGATTGGTAGAAGCGATTGTGATTCTGCCGGGAAGTATGTTTTATACTACGGATATTAGTGTATCGATATGGATAATTAATAAAAACAAGTCAGAACGAACTCTTAAATTAAATGATATTGAAAAGAATTATCGTGAAAGAAAAGACGAAGTTTTGTTCATGGATTTAAGACAGATTGGGATTCCATTTGAAAAGAAATTTATACAGTTTTCTGAAGAAAATATTGATGAAATATCTTTAACCTATCACAATTGGCAACTAAAAGATTCTGACTACAAAGATGTTCCAGAATTTTGTTACTCTGCTAATTTAGAAGAAATTGCTGCTAAAGATTATTCCTTGGTGCCGAGTAAATATATTGAATTCATTAACCGAGATGAAAATATTGATTTTGGTGATAAAATGACGGCATTACAAAACGAATTTGCTGAATTACTGAAAGCTGAAGAAGCATCTAAAGCCGATTTATTGAATGTTTTTAAAGAATTGGGCTATGAGATCGAACTATAAGCGATTAAAAGATTATATCGAACCTTGCAACGAAAAGAATGAAGGGAATAATAACAAGTTATTACAAGGGATAAGTAATCAAAAGTTTTTCCAAAAAGCTAAAACGAATACAATAGGAATAGACTTATCGAAATATAGAATTGTAAGAACAGGGCAGTTTGCTTTTAACAGGGCTACTACTCGAAATGGAGATAAAATATCTATTGCTTTAAGGCAAGAAGAAAATTGTATTGTTTCACCTTCATACAGAATTTTTAAGTCAAAAGATGAAAATGTTTTAAATTCTGAATATTTAATGATGTGGTTCAGACGACCAGAATTTGACCGCTATGCCCGTTTTAAATCTCATGGTAGTGCACATGAATTTTTTGATTGGGACGAAATGTGCGAAGTAGAACTCCCCATCCCTTCCATAGCCAAACAGCGCGCCATTGTAAAAGAATACAGTACGGTAGTTAACCGCATAAAACTGAATGAACAACTCAACCAAAAACTAGAAGAAACCGCCCAAGCTTTGTATAAGCATTGGTTTGTGGATTTTGAATTTCCTGCAAATTTAAATGATACCCTGAGCGGAGCCGAAGGGTATAAAAGTTCTGGTGGTAAAAAGGTGTGGAATGCTGAATTGGATAAGGAGATTCCTGATGGGTGGGGTGCTGGGGAATTTTCACATTTTATAGAAATTATCAATGGTTATGCTTTTAAGGCAGATGATTTTAGTGAAAAAGGAGATTTTCCGATCCTAAAAATTAAGAACGTTCAGCCTCCTATTGTTTCGATAGATTCTTCATCTTATTACAAATACGATTTAAGTGAAAAATTAAAAAGGGTAGTAATAAGGGCAGGAGATGTCTTAGTTACAATGACTGGTTCTGGAGCTAATCAATTAAACTCCGCTGTTGGACAAGTTGGAAAATATTATTTTAAAAAACCTTCTCTATTGAATCAAAGAATTTGTAAACTGAATTGCAAAGAAAATTGTTATAGTGAGTTTGCTTATCTATTTATCTCAAGACAAGAAACTCAATCAGATTTATTGGCAGGCTCAACTGGTAGTGCAAATCAAGCAAATATTTCTCCAGATCAGATTAGAAATTTAATTTCAATTATTCCTCCATTGGATATCCTTGATAAATTCCAAGAAATATCAATTATTATTTCCTCAACAAAAAGAGTTCAGCAGCAAGAACAGTTACTAAAACTAAAAGATTTACTTCTTTCAAAAATGACAAAAGTTGAATTGGAAAAGGAATTTATTAATTAATCGAGTAATGGCAAAAAAACATAGTAAAAGTCAAGCGAAAGAAATTAGCGAAAAAACATTTGAGTTAAATATTACTACTGAATTACTAAACATTAGTAAGTCTTTTATTTGGTACATGGACCATTCACCTCTAAGTCATTTTTTAGATGAAACTATTTGGCGTGAGTTTCTTAATCAATCTGTTTTTTTTGCTGAAGGCTTAACGCAAGACCAAGAATCAAAGGTAGGTGGAGGATATGATGTTTCTATTCATTGTAAACATCCAATTTCCGGTTCAGGACGGTTGATGTTTTTGCAATATAAGGCAGGAAAAAGGGTGGGTTATTGTCAGAATAAGGAATCTCATTTTAATAAAGATAACTCAATAAGTAGTGGTAGCGAGCATGCAATGTTCACCTTTAATGATGCTGCAAAGAAAAGACAGCATTCTATATTGCAAGAACTTGCAAAGAATAATAATATTCAAGCAGAGTCAGTAATGTATGTCTTCCCAAGAATCACGGAGACAATTGATTTTTATGATAAAGTAGGGAACCTCATTGAGAATTCATCTTTTGTTCCTGTTTTGGACTTAGATGAACAGGCTAAGAAGCAAAGCCCGGCAATTACAATAAATGAGGGAGTAGTTCATAAATACCGAACATCATATGATGGTTTGAAAAGTGAAGTTAATTTTTTCTTCTTTAAATACATTTATACAAATTATCATTTACAAAAATTACTTGGTGAAATGATTTGCGTTCAATTAGAAAGGTTTTTCAAAATACTAAAAAAGAGGAGAGAATTTAGAAATGATAAATTTCAATTTGAAATTATTAGAATCCTTGAACATGCAATATTTAATTCCATTACATCTTATTTTAAGACTAATATTACTGAATTTGTTTTAGATGATATTAGATTTTACTTACGTAAAATTGAACAGTATTTTTCTTATGACACAATCCCCAATGCTCCGAGTACATATACTACAATTGTACCAAAACAAGGGTTAAAGTTGGAGCTACAGGAGTTCGAAAACTACAGCTCAATTAATTATCAGATTTTTTAGAAATTTAAAATAAACAAGTGATGTCAAGAATTAGAATTAATTCAATAGAAATAATGAACTACCGCTCTTTTGGAGATTCACAAGATTTTGTTTTTCCGAATGCAGATTACAAAAAGCCCATTGCCATTGTAGGGTACAATAATACAGGAAAGACTAATTTAATGAATTCAATTCTTTTTGCTTTACAAGTCAATTTTGTGAGTAAAGACACTTTTACAATTAACGATTTTCATAATCGAAATATTGATAATGTTCCAGGAATTCTACTTAATGCAATAAGTAGTGTAGAAACAAAGTTTGATGGAGTTAAGCAAGCGAATTTAACTGGTCATCATTTTTTGAATATTTTAACGGATGGAGATGTAATTGAAGGAAGCAGTATTAAATCTCTTAATAGTTTTGAGTTAAATGAATACGGTAAAGAGGATTTAAATTATCAAGCATTCGGGGCGACAAGGTATTTCAATATTTTCTATATCAATTTTCACAACATTAAAGAAGAAATTGTCACTCAAAAGACGAGTTGGGGTAATCTTAAATCTTTTTTAGGCAAACACATTCAGAAAATTGTTGAGACTGATGTTTCAATGGCTGAGAAAAAAGAAAGATTTGAACAAAGAGTTAATAGAAGCACAAAAAAAGTACTTGAAGATTCCAATCTAGAAAAATTTATAGATTTAATAAGAAAAAACTACGTCACTAACCTGAGAAATGATGACTGCACAGTAGATTTTGGATTACCCAATTATGAAGACATCTTCTTAAAAATGATGTTTAAGATTGGACTCAATGGAGACAAAGATAATTTGGTCCCAATAGATCATTTTGGAGATGGTTATATCTCAATGTTTGTGATGGCAGTAATTCAGGCAATAGCAGAATCCAATACTGATGATAGATGTTTATTTTTATTTGAAGAGCCAGAGAGCTTTTTACATGAAAATCATCAAGAGTATTTTTACAAAACTGTTTTATGTGGTTTATCAGAAAAAGGACATCAAGTTATTTATACCACTCATTCTGATAAAATGATTGACCCTTTTGATACAAAAGGGTTGATTCGATTAGAGATGGATGAGAAAAATCAAACGGTAAAAAAATATAATAATGTTGCAGAATTTAATTATGAAGAAGTTGATGAGGATACAGGTGAAGTAATTAACTATTCTCGCTACAATGAATTTATTAAAACCATTGAGCCAAATTTAAATAGGATGCTCTTTAGTAGAAAAGTCATTCTTGTTGAAGGCCCAAATGATGTATTGGTTTATAAATATGCCATAAAGCAAAAGGTATTACAATTTATAGCTGATGATGCTACAATAGAAAATAAAGAACAGTATGCTGATGCATATATGAATTTTGAAAATATTTCAATTGTGTGTCATCATGGAAAAGGAACTGCCAACTACCTAATAGAATTGTGTAAACACTTTTCAATAGATTACTTTGTTATAAATGATTGGGATTTTGATGAAGCAGATTTGTTGATTAGTGAAGTTGCAGGTTTCAGCACTCTTGCTGATTTAAAAGCTGATACTATTTATATTGCAAGTGACAAGAAAGCAATGATTACAACAAATTGGAACTTAATTAATGCTTCAGGAATCGATAATATTCACTTTAATGTAAAAAAACTTGAGACCGTTATTGGTTATAGCTCAATCGATAAAAGTAGTATTGCTATTTGGGAATTGTTAAACTCAGGGAGTTTTGAGTTTGATGAGCAACTGTTTCCTGAAAAATTAGAAACTTTTATTGGTTTAAGAAATGATAAAGAAGCAGAGGAACTTGAAGAGGAATGATTTTAAGAATATAAAATGTTACACGAACAATTAATTGACACTACAAATTCGATCCTAAAGCGTTCACGAGAGGTGAGTCGTTTAAAAGGTGAAAATTATAACATTTTTAATGTTTTAAAAATAGAATCAGATGAAGTTACTGTGCACAATCGATTTATTGCCAATTTACTGAATCCGAAAGGCTCGCATGGAATGGGTGCTATTTTTTTAAATCTATTTTATAAGCAAATTCTTCAAAGTCAAACTGGAGAAAATTCATTGCCGAATACAGTTTGTAAAACGATAGTAGCAATGCAGGAATTACCTACCAAAGTGAAAGCAGAATATTGGCTAGGCAATATTAGCATTGATCAATCGAAAGGAGGAAGTATAGATATTTGTATTACCACATCAGATTGTCAAATTCGAATCGAAAATAAAATTCACGCAGGTGAACAGCCTAAACAATTAGAACGCTATTTCAATTCAAAAAAAGGAGCAGCTCCGAAAATCATTGTATTTTATTTAACACTTAATGGACAGGCATCTAAAAGTGCAGGAATTTTAAAAAATGGAACACACTATTTCTGTTTGTCGCATAATAATGACACTACAAAATGGTTAGAAGCATGTTTTTTGCAAGCTAGTGATCAGCCAATATTAAGGGAAACCATTAAACAATATTTGATTTTAATTAAAAAATTAACCTTTCAAACAACTTCTCAAGCTATGGATAAAGAACTACAAGAGCTTATCATTAAAAATCGAGCAAATTTTGAAGCTGCGAATACAATTTCAAATTCAGTAAGTGACGCGAAAGAACAAGTGTATAAAAAAATCTTCACAAAAATCAAAACAGAAGTAAAGGATATAGCAAACTTAGACATAAAGATTGATGCCAAGAGAGGTGGCAGAGCAGATGGTGGTTTTATTTCTCTCAAACAGATAACTATTGAAAATAACAAATACGACATTGGGATAAATTTGGAATTGGAAAATAATTATTTTTTCTTTTGTATGATAGAGTCTGGGAAGAATAGAAGTAGCGTTTTGAATTCACATAGACGCTTTGATTCCATTGCTAATTACATTAGTTCTAAGAATTACACTTGTAAGAAAGAAGGTAATCGAAACGGTTGGAATTTATATCAAAAATTTAATTTTCAGGAAGAATTTAATTTCTTAAATTATTTAGACTTGAATAAATCTGCACGCGAAAAACTGGTTAATAGTTTTGCTATAGAATTAGCAAAAACAATAATGGAAAGCGAAATAGCTAAATTTGATTAAATTAGTTTATTATTTAAATGGAAGAAATTAAACAACTACTTGAAATAACTAGATCTTTACAAGAAAAATACGGAAGAAAATTTACGCTAGATGGTAAATTGGTAGGTGATATAGGAGAAGTATTGACAGCTGAAGCATATAATCTTACTCTATTTAGCGAAAATGAACCAATTCATGATGCCATAACAATTGATGGGTTGAAACGTATTCAAATAAAAGCCAGTTTTAAAAATTATAGTTATTTTCCTTCAGCTAAAAGTAAAATACCAGACTATTTTTTAAGTGTAAATATATTGGAAAATGGAGAGCTAGAGGAATTGTTTAATGGTCCTGGGCAATTTATTTACGATAAATACATTATTGGTAGAAATTTAAAGCCTACGCGAGAAACTTTTTATAATTTATCAAAAGGTGTATTAATAAAACTCAACGCTGAAGTACCAGAAAAAGATAAAATAAAGAGAGTAAAATGAAATTCACAGAGGCACAATTAGAACAGGCTTTTATTGAGCTATTAGGGCAAGAGGATATTCCTCATGTTTTGGGTGGAACTATTACCCGTTCAAATGATGAAGTTTTAATCAAAGCTGACCTAAAAGAATTTTTACTCAACCAATACAAAGCGGAAAAATTAACCAAGTCGGCACATTGACAAAAAAAACTTGTTGGATTTTTATTCTTGGGAAGAGATTAAAGATCAGTATAAATTGATTGAGAAGGATATTAATGAAATGTAAAGAAAATACTAAAATGAAATTTGAATGAAGAAATTTTCAAAAGATCGCTTAACGTTAATGAAATTTTGGGGGACCCCATTCCCTAACAAAGCTTCTAATAATGCAATAATTGAGTATAATAAAGATATTAATAATAGCAAGGCAAAGTTTACCAATTCAATTAAATCCATTTATCCAAACGATAATGCAGAAAGGAAAAATTTAATAAATCTTTATGAAGCTGCGGTTCTTTTTAGGAGTAATAAAAAACTTCGAAAAAAGTTGTTTGAAATTGTAATTCAAAACATAGGTATCCTCTCTTTATTCTTGACACCTTTTCTTTTGCCTATTCTTTTTTTTAAGGAACATTTTAACATATGGGAATATATTCTGAATTATCTTCTTACAATACTAGTTTCTCTAGTACTTGTAATGGTTTTAATTCCACTTTTTTCATTTATAACAAATTTTAAAATAAAAATAGGTCGAGCTTTAAGCGGGTTTATTAAACTTATACTCCTCATAATAGCTTGTTTTTCTATATATTATTTTATAGATTTAAAAGAAGGTGTTTTGAAAGGCGGTATACTTTCAGCGTACACTTTATTTTATATAATTCTTCTTATTTCGAGCGTAACATATTTTGTTCATTTTTTAGTTGACGCTGTTTATTTTACAGATAAGATTCAATTAAGCGACGAATTAATTATTGAGTCAGCTTATCGCCTTTCAAAGGTAGAATGGAATCTTGCTATAAAAAGAAGATCTGTTAGGCAAAATACTATAGATGAAATTGAAAGATTGGCTGGCTTAATTGAAAAGGATTGGAGTAGTCATATTTTACCTGGTGACGAGCGTACAGATAAATGGAAAATTAAAACACTTAACGGAATAGCTTCTAGCATAAGAGCATACAAACGTCAACTAATTATCCCTTCTGTTAAAACCCCTATTGAACTAAAGGCACAATTTAAAAATATTTTCGAAAAAATACTGAAGCATGATATTAAAGGTTTGCTTGATGCTGAAGTTCCTGCAAGTCGTATTCGTAAAAAATCAAAGTTTGCTATTTTGCACAGCATTATAGTTGCAGCACTTCCAATAAGTGCTGGGCTAATAATTAAAAATTACTTTCCTAATTTAATGGAAGAAGGCATTTTAAATATTGGTATTGCAATCGGTGCATTGTGGCTATTAATTTCTGTACTATTATGGCTTGATCCAAACTTGGCAGATAAAATAGCAACAATCAGATCATTCAAAGATGTGATTGGAAGTAATAACTCTGATTAATATAAATAGTAAACAAAAACCAACAACATATCGTTTAAACAAACACCATCAAAAAATCTATTTTTTTAACATACGTCCGATATGAATCCGGTATAACACCGTTAAAACAAGAATACTTATCTTTAGAAGATAATGATTTGCAGACGCAAATTGCGACTACAAAAAAGAACAGTAATTTAAATTTTGAGCTTAAATTAGATTTTAAACAATGACAGAAACCAACCGCATAGAATATAAAGAAAAACTGACCAAAGAGTTGGATTTGGAAAAGGAAGTAATTGCTTTTTTGAATTACCATGAGGGTGGTTATATTTATGTGGGTATTGACAAAGCGGGGAATGTAGTTGGTGTTGAAGATGTGGATGGAGATATGCTGAAGATAAAAGACCGTATTAAACATAATATTTCACCTTCTGCAATGGGTTTATTTGATGTAGTAGCTGAGGAGAAAGAAGGAAAGGCACTTTTAAAAATTGTGGTAGCAAGTGGCAGTGAAAAGCCTTATTTTAAACGTAAGTATGGCATGTCGGAAAAAGGCTGTTTTATTCGCAATGGCACAGCTGCAGACCCTATGCCTCAAAAAATGATAGATGAGTTTTTTGAGAAAAGGACAAAAACATCCATTGGTAAAATAAAATCAAGCAGACAGGACCTTAGTTTTGAGCAACTAAAAATATACTACGAAGCACAAGGCATTGCTTTAAATAAACAGTTTGCCAAAAACTTAGAACTATTAACTGAGGCAGGAGAATATAATTACGTGGCTTATTTAATGGCAGACCAAAACGGTACATCTATTAAGTTAGCAAAGTACAATGGTTTAACCCGAGCAGATTTGGCAGAGAATACAGATTTTGGTTATGAATCATTAATTAAAGCGACTAAGCAGACATTGGCAAAATTTGACCTGGAAAATAAAACGCACAGCAGAATTACAGGCTCTGAACGAGTAGATCAACGGCCTTGGTCTCCAATTGCTTTGCGCGAAGCGATATTAAATGCTTTTGTACACAATGATTTTACAACTGAAGTGCCGCCAAAATTTGAAATATTTGACGATAGAATTGAAATTACCTCTTCGGGCGGATTACCAAATGGTTTAAGCCAACAAGAATTTTTTGAAGGGTTTTCAGTCCCAAGGAATAAAGAGCTGATGCGGATATATAAAGACCTTGGTTTAGTAGAGCAATTGGGTTCAGGTGTACCCAGAATATTAGAAAGTTATGGGAAGGAGTGTTTTACTTTTTCTGAAAACTTTTTGAGAATGAGTTTTCCAAAAACACATACAAAAGAAGGTGGTCAGATAGGTGGTCAGAAAGGTGGTCAGATGGGTGGTCAGAAATGGCAAACTGAAAGCATTAAAGAGGCCGATATTTTGGAACAACTCCGATATAACTCCGATTCAATAGCAGAACTACTAGTATCTTTACCTGAAAAAAACAGGAAATTTTTACATTCAAAATTCGCACTAATTGCAGGTTATCTTCAGGATAACTTCAGGATAACTTCAGGAAAGCTTCAGGAAAGCTTCGGGAAAGCTTCGGGAAAGAAATTGTCTAACCAATTATTAGCTTTTGAACTCATTGTTATATATCCTGAAATTACAGCAGAAGAGATAGGAACAATTTTAGAATTATCGGAAAGAACAGTTTATACTTACCTTAAGAATTTAAGAACTGAAGGAGTTCTAGAACGAAAAGGGAGCAGAAAGGATGGTTACTGGGATGTTAAAAAACAAGAAATAGAAAAATGAAATTCACAGAAGCACAATTAGAACAGGCTTTTATTGAGCTATTAGGTCAAGAGGATATCCCTCATGTTTTGGGTGGCAGTATTTCTCGTTCAGAAGATGAAGTTTTAATAAAAGCAGACCTAAAAGCATTTTTACTCAACCAATACAAAGCAGAAAAATTAACCGAAGTTGAAGCGGACCAAATTATTCGAAGGTTAGAAATATTATCGGCTTCAGATTTGTATGAAAGCAATAAAGCCATTATGAAAATGGTTTCAGACGGTTTTATGCTAAAACGTGAAGACCGTTCTCAAAAAGATATATGGGTTTACCTTATTGATTTTAGCAAACAGAATAATAACAATTACAAAATTGTTAACCAATTAGAAATAACAGGCTATCACAAACGAATTCCAGATGGTATTTTATACATTAATGGTTTGCCATTGGTGGTATTTGAATTTAAAACTGCCATTAACGAAAACGTGTCTATCCATGATGCCTATGTGCAAATTACCACCCGTTACAAACGTGATATTCCTGAATTATTTAAATACAATGCCTTTTGTGTGATTTCAGATGGTGTAAATTCAAAAGCAGGGTCATTTTTTGCCCCTTATGAATTTTACTACGCTTGGCGAGCAGAGTCGGACAGACACTTTTTTGAAGGCAAACAAGTAGATGGGTTCAATAGCATGGAATCCATGATTAAAGGGATGTTTAATCAAAACAATTTACGTGACATTATTCGCAACTTTATTTTTATTCCCGATAGTTCAAAAAAGGACGAGAAAATAGTTTGTCGTTACCCACAATACTATGCCACGCGAAAATTGTATGAAAACATTTTAGTCCATCAAAAACCGAAAGGAGATGGTAAAGGGGGAACTTATTTTGGCACAACAGGTTGCGGTAAAAGTTTTACCATGCTTTTTTTAACCCGTTTGTTAATGAAGAGCAAGGAAATGGCAAGTCCTACTATTATTATAATTACGGACAGAACCGATTTAGACGATCAATTGTCGGGTCAATTCACCAATGCCAAAGGCTTTATTGGCGATAATGTAGTACAAACCGTAACCAGCAGAACAGATTTACGCGCACAGCTAAAAGGCAGAAATAGTGGAGGCGTATTTTTAACTACCATTCATAAGTTTAATGAAGATACCGAACTGTTAACCGAAAGAACAAATGTAGTTTGTATTTCAGATGAAGCCCACCGAAGTCAAATTAACCTCGACCAAAAAGTAACAGTTACTGAAGAAGGCGTTAAAAAATCCTATGGTTTTGCCAAACATTTGCATGACTCCTTACCAAATGCTACTTATGTTGGTTTTACAGGTACACCAGTAGATGCCACTTTAGATGTGTTTGGAGACATAGTAGATTCTTATACTATGACAGAGTCGGTGAAGGATGAAATAACCGTAAGAATAGTTTATGAAGGGCGTGCAGCTAAAATGAGTATTAATAATAGTGCGCTAAAAGAAATTGAAGAATATTACAACCAAGTTGCAGCAGATGGCGCATCAGAATATCATATAGAAAAAAGTAAAACAGAAAGTTCAAACATGAACATGGTGTTGGGTGACCCAGACCGATTAGAAGCCATTGCAAAAGATTTTGTAAAACATTACGAAACCAGAATTAAAGAAGGTTCAACTGTAAAAGGTAAAGCCATGTTTGTTTGTTCAAGTAGGCCAATTGCCTATGCTTTTTATAAGCAAGTGATAAAACTACTGGGCCAGCGGAGCTCAAGCTCCGCTAATTACGCTGATTACGCTGATTACGCTGAAGCTTTTACAAAAAATTACGGTTTACCAGAAGAGTGGCATAAAGGTAACTTACCACACAGAAATAAAGTAGACCTAATACAATTTATTACCTTCCGCCTAGGAGACAGCATTCCTAAAAAAGCACTTGAAGAATTAGAAGCCTCACTAAAAAATATTAAAGATGAAAAAACAAGAATTCAGAAGCAAAAGACCTTAGAAAAATATCTAGACAATGGCTATGGTTGTTGTGCTTTAGCAAAAAAGGAAATGGCCCAAGTGATGTTAGATGCCCTTTTACATCACGACGGTGATAAGTATGATTTATTGGCATGGAGTATTATGCCAAACCATGTACATGTTATGATAAAAACCAAAGATGAATTACCAAAAATAATTCAATCATGGAAGTCATTTACTGGTAAATGGGCAATTAAGCACAATAAAAAATACAAATTAAACCTGCCAGACAAAGCAGATCGATTTTGGATGCCGGAATATTGGGATCGCTTTATTAGAGACGCCAATCATTTTAATGCTACTGTAAGTTACATTTTAAATAATCCAAAAAAGGCTGGTTTACCTAAAGACCATTTGGCTTATATTTATACTGGTCACGCTATAACTGAAAGGTCGAAGCAAGAGCTTCAACCAGCCCAGGTGAAAATGATTATGACCCGTGGACAAGATGATCCCGCTGAACTCTATAATCTATTAGGCGATAAAGCAGATAGAAAAGAATTAGATAGACAATTTAAAAACGAAAAGTCCAATTTTAAAATTGCCATTGTAGTGGATATGTGGTTAACAGGTTTTGATGTGCCATTTTTAGATACCATGTATATCGACAAACCCATTCAACGTCATAATTTAATACAAACCATATCGCGTGTAAACAGAAAGTTTGCAGGAAAAGGAAAAGGGTTGATTGTCGATTATATAGGCATTAAAAAAGAAATGAATTTGGCTTTAGCCATGTATAATAAAGTAGATGGTCAAAATTTTGAAGATATTGACCAGTCCATTTTAGTGGTGAAAAATCATTTGGATTTATTGGATAGATTCTTCCATGGATTTAATACTGACGATTATTTCAAAGGTAAATCGTTGGTGCAATTACATTGCTTGAACCGTGCATCCGAATTTGTTTTAGAAACAGAACAAAAGAAAAAGCGATTCATGGATATGGTCAAGCGCTTAAAATCCGCTTATGATATTTGTTGTGGAAGCGAAGAGCTGAGTCAATCCCAAAAAGACTATATCCACTTCTATTTAGCCATTCGTTCAATTGTTTATAAATTAACTAAAGGAGATGCGCCAGATACGGCACAAATGAATGCTTATGTGCGAGATAAAGTGGCAGCCGCACTCCAGAGTGACGGCATTGAAGAAATCATCAAATTAGGTGACGAGCAAAATAAAGAACAAGACATTTTTGATTTAGATTATTTAGCCAATATTGATAAAATAAAACTGCCAAATACTAAAATTCAATTACTTCAAAAATTGTTAGCCAAGGCAATTGGCGAAATGAAAAAAGTAAACAAAATTCAAGGCGTTGAATTCTCTAAAAAAATGAAAGCGGTTGTCGATCGCTATAATGAGCGAAAAGACAATGTATATTCAGGTGAAGAATTTGAGGCAATTGCAGGCGAGCTCACTCGCCTAATCATGGAATTAAAAGACGAATTTAAGGCAGGAGATGATTTAGGAATTGACTTTGAAGAAAAAGCATTTTTTGACATACTTAAAACATTAGCAGAAAAGTATGACTTCAGTTATCCAAAAGAAAGATTACTCTTTTTAGCAAAACATGTCAAACAAATAGTTGACGACAAAGCAAAATATACTGATTGGAGTGAACGAAGTGACATAAAAGCCGAATTAAAAGTTGATTTAATCATTTTATTAGGCGAAAACGACTACCCACCAGTTGATAGAGACGAAGTTTATAAAGAGATTTTTGAACAAGCTGAGAATTTTAAGAAGCATAGGTAGGATTTAATATGCAATTAGAAACTATTTACAACCCTACTACTACCGAGTTTAATATTGTACTAGAATACCTAATTAAGGTTGAAAAAACTGGTAATATCAGCACGGTAGAAAAATGCTTTAACCGAAATGAATTAATAGTAGTATTTGATGGAAAGAAATTGGTTGGTTTTTCGGCTTATCAAGCAGATGATATAATAGCGCACATTCACATTATTGAAGTGATTGCAAACTATCAGAAAAAAGGAGTAGGAACAAAACTAGCCGACAACACGATCAATCAAATAATTGAAAAGAAAGCTTTAGCAATAGAGTTATTTTGTTCACCTTCATCTTCAGCAACTTTTTGGAGCAAGATCGGTTTCATAAAAATGCCAGAATTGGCTATCACAAATGGAAGAGTGTTAATGTATAAACCCTTAGTTGAAAGTTTGCCAGCAGGAAATGTAGAATCTGATGCAGGTGAAACTATTGAGTTGTGGAATATTAACGAAGGTAGAGAAAGAGATTCCCAGCCTAAATGGAAATGGAATATTCCAAAAACAAATTTTTATATTATACAGCCATGTCAATCAGATTGGAAAATTAGTTTGAGCAAGGGTAATAACATTGTTAAGGCATGTAAGGTGAAGTATTTTTCAATAAACAGTTTTTTCCATGGTAGGTATTTAATCTTGTCTGAAACGAATTTAAAGTAAGTTGTATGCAAATCACATGCACATAAAAAAAGAGTCACACTTTCGTGTAACTCTTTTTTCGCTCCCCCTCCCTTCGGCTAACGCTCAGGGCGGCGCTTGGACTCCCTACGAATGACCATAGCACAGTACCGATAACTACCGTGGACGTACAAAAAATTGGGCGCAAAAAAAAGCCTTTCAATTTCTTGAAAGGCTTTCTGTTGCTTTGCTCCCCCTCTTGGACTCGAACCAAGGACCCTCTGATTAACAGTCAGATGCTCTAACCAGCTGAGCTAAGGAGGAGTTTAAGGTCTCTTACGTTTCCTTAAGCGAGTGCAAATATATATAAAAGATTTTTTTCTGCAAAAATTATTTACAAGTTTTTTTAAAAAAAATTCAATTTATTTTTTTTAGTACTGATTATCAGAACAAATCATCCTCTAATTCAGCGTCGTCATCAAAGTTAACTTCATCATTAGAATTATCGGCATCATTTTTCACACAATTACCAGGTCTTAATATGTTTGTTTTAGAAACATTTAATCTAATTTCTGTTTTAATGGTTTGGTCATCTTGCAAATATCCTTTTGGAAATGGTGTACCTACCACCTCAACCAAGGTTCCAGTTTTCAGGTATTCCAGAATTCTTAAATTCGCACCATCTCTTTTCCAAATGGTACAATTAATCCAAGTTGTTTTCGTGCGTTGTTCTCCTGTTCTTTTGTCCTTCCAATTTTTATTATGAGCAACCGGAAAATTAATAGCTACTACGCCATTGTCCATACTTCGAACGACTGCATCCTTGCCGATATTTCCAATTAAACGTGTTTCAAATACAGTTGCCATAGTTTGGTATAATTCATGAGTTTTGTTCGCACTAAATTAAGCATAATTTTTAATCGAATAATAATTAGTCGGTGAATTAACCATGCATTTATTCAAAATGGACAATAAAAGCATCCGTATAGCCTTTATTCTGCACCTCTTTTTGTGCTTTTTTTGCTAACTTCTTGGTTTCAAACGGGCCAATAAAATATTTATACTTATACATGCTTGTAGAATTTATCTTTACCCTTTCAATAGGGTAATTTAACCTTTTAAATTCTGCAATATTTGTTTCTAAAGGATCTATAGAAGACATAATTTGAACTTTAAAAGAAGGACCGGTCGCTTCAACTGGGCTGAAGTTAATTTTTGGATAAGATGCTTTTAAATAAGCACGGGTTGCTCTAAACACAGCAGAAGCAATAATTTCCTGTCCATATTTACTATTTAAGTAAGCTGCTTCTCCGGGATTAGTCAAAAAGCCACATTCAATTAATACCGTAGGCATTTTGGTAAACTTTAGTATTTGTAAAGAATGCCCAATATCTGCCCCAGTTTTAATCCCTCTACTTTTTCTTCCTGCTCTGGATTTAAATTGTTTTTCTATTTGCAAGGCCCATCTATAACTTTCTTTTGCTTCAAAATTATGGATATGCGTTTCGGTACCAATTATTTCTGTATTGTCACTTCCATTGCAATGGATACTCATCATAAAATCCACACCTTTATCATTTGCCATTTTTACCCTTTCGTCCAAACTTGGATATACATCCGTAGTTCTAGTATAAATAACGGTAACATTGGATAAGTTATGTTCTAAGTAATGTCCTATTTTTTGGGAGATCAAAAGGTTTAAATCCTTTTCCGGTAAATGCACGGCAGCAACAGACAAATGTCCGGGATCTTTTCCGCCATGTCCGGGATCTATTAATATAGTAATATTTTCCTTATTGGAACCAAAACTAAAAAAAGAAATTAATAGCAATAAAGAAGTAAGCATTCTAATCATAAGGAAATAATTATTTGCTAAATTACTGAAATGGATAGCACCTTATTTCACTTGTACATGAATTAATCCAAATTAATTTGTTTATAACCTAAAACGGGCACAAAAAGAATTTTCTTTTTAAATAAATAGTTCTTAGATTTGGTGCGATATAAGTTAAATAGACAAACAGGATGAAAACAGTTCAATATAGAGAAGCCCTTAGAGAAGCAATGTCTGAAGAAATGAGAACAGACAGTAGTGTGTTTTTATTAGGAGAAGAAGTCGCGGAATATAATGGTGCTTATAAAGTTTCTCAAGGAATGCTTGATGAGTTTGGTGCAAAAAGAGTAATTGATACACCGATAGCCGAACTTGGATTTACAGGTATTGCTGTTGGTGCTGCTATGAATGGTTTGCGTCCTATTGTTGAATTTATGACATGGAATTTTGCCATTTTAGCTGCAGATCAAATTATTAACTCTGCTGCAAAAATGTTACAAATGTCGGGTGGACAAATTGGTTGTCCCATTGTATTTAGAGGTGGAAACGGTACTGCTGGTCAGTTAGGCGCTACCCACTCTCAAAGTTTTGAAGCATTTTATGCACACGTTCCTGGTTTAAAAGTGGTCACCCCTTCTACTCCATATGATGCAAAAGGCTTATTAAAAGCAGCCATTAGAGACAATGACCCTGTATTAGTATTAGAGTCTGAAAAAATGTATGGCGATAAAGGTGAAATTCCAGAAGGAGAATATATCATTCCAATTGGGGTTGCCGACATTAAAAGAAAAGGTACAGATGTGACTGTTGTTTCTTTTGGTAAAATTATCAAAGAAGCACATAAAGCGGCGGAAGCATTAGAAAAAGAAGGCATCTCTGTTGAAATTATAGATTTGCGTTCTGTACGTCCAATTGATTATGGTACAGTAGTAAATTCTGTAAAGAAAACCAATAGATGTGTAGTCGTTGAAGAGTCTTGGCCAATTGCGTCTATCGCTTCTGAAATTGCTTACCACGTTCAAAATTATGCCTTCGATTATTTAGATGCTCCAGTTAAACGTGTAATGCAAAGTGATACCCCATTTCCTTTTAGCCCACCTTTAATGGCGGAAGCTTTACCAAACGTAGCAAGAATTATTGCTGCTATTAAAGCAACCATGTATAAATAAAAACAGGCGAATTGTGGTGGGTTTAAGTAAAGCATTTAAACATACCCGCAGGCACAACACCGCCATACTCGACCTTTTAGTAAATACAAAGATTGGTACCAATGGTGCGCAGTACACGCATTTGCATACGCCTTTAAAAATTGGCTTATTGCACCAACCACATTTTTTCACCATTTACCGAAAGGAAAAAGCCATTGTAAATTTCACTATTTGTGAACGTCCATTTTATGTTCAAGAGCGATTAATAGATACTTTTTACGTCCGTTATTTTGCATTCGATAAAAATTTTCAAACACAATCCAAAGCAAATAAAAAAGGAAAGCCTAGTCCTTTTCAACAATATTTTTCTAAATTACTATCCACTAGCAACCTCCAAGTAGCAGCACCGGCGTATGGTCCTTCTCTATATTGGGCCATTATTGACCCCGAGAATATCCGTTCCCTTCAAGTTGCAGAACGCTATCAATTTGAATCTATCGCGAAAATTAAGACATGGGCCTTTAGTCGCATTTATTTAAAAAAGGACAAAAAGGTAACCCGTATATTGGCCCATGAACATGATGAAGTTTGGGCCTGTATCCAAAACTTTTACCGAAGTTATAGCGGCTTATCCAAAGTGCATTTATTTGAAGCCAACCATTATTTTGTTTATCGAGAAGACGGAAAGATTGTAGCAGGAATACAAGCCAATCCCGTAGCTTGGAAAATCCATTCCTTGCCTGGTAAAAACGGTAAAAAATTGGTAAAAATACTACCATATCTTCCGTTTATTTCTAGACTAATGCATCCCAATAAATTTAACTTTTTAGCCACAGAAGGTATCTTTTGGTTACCCAACCACGCCGACAAGGTAAAAAAACTCCTCCAAGGTGTATTGGCGCTACAACAATGCCATACTATGATGTTGTGGACAGATGCAAAAGATGAACGCTTAAACAAACAAATAGCAGTATGTAAGCCCGGTTTATTGCAAAAGTTTAAGGCCGATCAGGAAGTAGACTTATGGATGAAATTCAATCACATTTCACCCGACTTAAAATCGAGTATAAAAAATGCTTTACAATACATTTCAGGATTCGATACCACCTAAAGGGTAATCAATCCTTTTTCAGCATTCCAAACAATTTCATCCAGGGTATCTCTCACTTCATTTAAATCAAAAGAGGTAACTAGTTTAATGCGGTAATCTTTAAAGTGAGGAATACCTTTAAAATAATTAGAATAGTGTCGTTTCATTTCATTCACCGCTAATATTTCACCTTTCCATTCTACCGACATTTCTAAATGCCTTTTCGCTATATGCACACGATCAGCTATAGATGGCGGGGGAAGATGTTCTCCAGTTTTTACAAAATGTTTGATCTCATTAAATATCCAAGGATAGCCTATACTTGCACGACCAATCATAATGCCATCTACATTATATTTTGCTTTATAAGCCACCGCTTTTTCAGGAGAATCAATATCCCCATTTCCAAAAATTGGAATCCGGATACGTGGGTTATTCTTTATTTCTGCGATTAAATCCCAATCGGCTTCCCCTTTATACATTTGTTTTCTGGTCCTACCATGCACAGACAAAGCCTCAATACCTACATCTTGTAAGCGTTCAGCAACTTCGGTAATGTATTTAGTGTTTTCATCCCAACCTAAACGCGTTTTAACCGTTACGGGTAACTTAGTGGTGTTGACAATCTCCTTGGTCATTTCCACCATTTTTGGAATATCCTGAAGAATACCAGCACCAGCACCTTTACAGGCCACTTTTTTTACTGGACAACCATAATTAATATCGATAATATCAGGATTTGTACGCTCTACTATTTCCGTAGTTTTACGCATACTTTCAATGTCAGAACCAAAGATTTGAATCCCTATTGGTCTCTCATATTCATAAATATCTAATTTTTGAACCGACTTAGCGGCATCTCTAATTAGCCCTTCGGAAGAAATAAACTCGGTATACATTAAATCCGCCCCATTTTCTTTACACAATGCTCTAAAAGGAGGATCACTCACATCCTCCATTGGCGCGAGTAATAATGGAAAATCTCCAAGATCTATATTTCTTATTTTAACTGACATGTTGGGTGCAAAATTAGTACAAAAAAAAAGATGTTTAACCAGTAAACATCTTTTTAAATTATAATTATCGTATAATATTATTCATCTTCAGAAATATCGAGTTGACCTCTACCTTTAGATTTACCCATTTTGTAAGAGATAAAAAATTCAGTTGCTCCTTGAGATTTTGTAATAGTTCTCATTTGAGACATGGTAAAATCGTAAGATACACCTGCTGTAAAACCACCTTTATTAAGTGCACAACTTGCAATTAAAGCATCTTGCATTCTAAAATGCGCACCTATCTCAATAGATGTTCTATTGTAATAACCTGTGTATTGAGAATCCCCTCTACTTAATAGGATATCAAATCTTGAACCGAACACTAAATATTGATTTGGTCCTTGAATACCCCACATGACACTTGGTTTAAAAGTCAATGGAAAATCTGCTTTTCCAAAATTACCAAAATAATGGAAATTCAAGGTACGACTCATTCTCTCATCCACTGAAGTGTATTGCACTTTTGGTCTAGTTAAGTGTCCAGAAGAAACACCAACGGTCATGAATCTATATTCATCTACAGCATATTCATAATACAAACCTGCGCCAATATCGAAAGCACCAACAGAATATCTATCGTTTAACAATAACTCACCACTTTGTAAGGTATTATCAAAACCTATACCTTCTTCCCATTGCGAACTCCAAACTAAATCAGAGCTTTCAACACTTCTTTGAAAATATCCTGGGGATATTCCGAAAGACAAATAGTGTAATTCTCCAATTCTTAAAGAATAATTAATTGGAACAGCAACTTGTAACTGTGTATAACTTCCATCACCACCCACATCATTACTTAAAATCAAACCTGCACCTACATATTTTCCTTTTCTTCTATCTTCGTACAATCTTGTATCGAAGGTAGCACTATAAGTTTGCAAAGGAGGATCGGTAGCTGGACGCCATTGTTCTCTATAATTTGCAAATACCTTATACTTTGCATCAAAAAAACCTGCGGCTGCCGGGTTTATTTGAATTTTAGTTTGATCATACATACTAAAATGCTTATCAATTTGTGCAAAAGCACTTCCTGAAACGCAAACTATAAATGTCAATAATATTAATTTCCTTTTCATCATTTTACCTCACTAAAGTTGTATTTCCACTTAATTTCCCAGTTTTTCCAGTATTAAACTCATATTCTAAAGTCCAAATAAAAACCCCTGGATTTTCTGGTTTACCTTTAAAGTTACCATCCCATCCATTTCTTTGTTCTACAGACTCAAATACTAATTGTCCGTATCTATTAAAAACTTTAAAGATTACTTTTTCCAAAGCCAAGCCTTCCACTACGAGTAAATCATTTAATCCATCACCATTTGGTGAAAAAGCCGTAGCCACACCAATTGCGGGTTGAAAATTCACATATACCATAATGGTATCCGTATTAGTACAGCCATTATCGTCACTAGCCAAGACAATATATTCAGTAGAAATTTCTGGTCTAGCAAAAGCATTTTGGTTATTTGGGTTCCTTATATTTTCATCTGGAAACCATTCATAAACTGTAGCATCAAAACTTTGCGCAGTAAGTATAATAGAAGTACCTAACTCTATAATTGTATCTTCGCTCACCGTAACGCTTGGTCTTCCAACCACATCAATAGGAACGTTATTAATTGCACTGATACTACCATTAATATCCGTCACCTGCAAAGAAACCGTATGTTGTCCGGCAACAGGGAAACAAAACTCAGGATTTTGAAGCGTTGAAGTAGACGGAATAGCATCACTTGGAGATATCTTCCAATCCCAAGTCACAGGTCCACCCGTTGAAGTATCTCTCATGGTAACACATTCATCAATACAAATAGGATCTTTAAATGTAAAACCTGCAGAAATAGACCCTGGACAAGTCACTACTACCATGGAAATATTAAAATCATCTATCCCACCATTACCATCTATAATATCTAATTCTAAAACATAATTACCAACATCAGCAAAACAAATAACGCCAGGATCTTGACTAGTCGGGTTTTGAATCGTAGCAGTAGCTGGCGTAATAGTCCATGTCCATGAATTTATACCTGCTGGAGAAGTGCTTAAATCTTGAATCGTAATACAAGCATTTTCACAAAACGGACCCGCCCCTTGATCGATAGCGTAACTTGCATTTTGAGCCTGAATATTAAACTGTCCTAAAAATAGAACAAATAATACTAGTAAGGTGACTTTTTGTTTCATAACCATTTTTTTCAAAGATTAAAGGTAATAAAATATATTTTACAACATAGTAAAGACCCTTATAAAATACAAAAAGTTGCCTTTACTAATAAAATATGTTAGTTGGTATGTCCTAAGATTTTGTCCCAATTAAGGTAAACAATTCATTTAAATTCGGAGATATAATGATTTCAATTCTTCTGTTTTTAGCTTTATCTATTTCGCTAACAGGCAAATAAGAAGAACGTCCAGCAGGCATAATCATGGTTGGATTCATCTTCGAGTTTTCTAATAGAATTTTTGTTACGGCGGTAGCACGCAATACACTTAACTCCCAATTGTCTTTTGGGTGAACCGTTCCCTTTAAAGGGTCAGTATCTGTGTGACCTTCCACAATAATTTCAATATCTTTTTGACTTTCTAGCACTTTAGCCAAATTAACCAAAGCTTCTTTTCCAGCCACTGCCACATCCATCTTTCCTGAATCGAACAGCAATTTAGCCTCCATACTCACATAAATTTTACCGTTTTTTTCTACAACAGTCAATCCTTTATCGGTATACCCTAACAATGCCTTTGCAATTTTCTCTTTTAAAGCCATCACAGCAGCATCCTTTTTAGCAATAATATCTTCCAATTCTTTAATTCTAGCTTCTTTTTTATCTAAAATTAAAGAACGTTCATTTAATTCCTTTTCCAATTCATTCAATCGATCTTCCTTTCTTTGTAATTCAATTCTCGTCCCTTCTAAATCACGAATCATTTTTGCGGTCTCTGCTGACCCTTTTGTTTGTAGCCCAGCAAACTTTTGCTCCAAAGCATTATTAAGCTCTCCAATTTTATCATACTCTACCGCAATCATTTTAAGCTCTTGACTCAATCTTAAGGTATCTTGTTTTAATGCCGATACCGATTTTTTTTGTAACTCCAATTGGGTTTCAATTTCCTTTAATCGATTTTCAAGATCAATTGCAGTACTATTGGTATTGGATTGCTCCAGTTTCATTTTATCATAATTAGTCTGAAGATCATTGTATTTTTGAAGCGGCACACAAGCCATAAAAAAAAGTAAAGATAAGGCTGAGATAAAATGTTTCATTTTGACAGAATTTATCACAAATGTCTCAAAAAATAAGACAGACTTTTAAAACACTGTTTTAAGTTTTAAACATTCATATCTTAGTTTGTGATTTATAAGTTTCTAAAATGACTTGGGGAATTCCTAATAAAAATTCTATCTTTGTCTGTTTTATTAATCTATTCATAATGGCTAAACTCAGAAAACAAGAAGCATTAGATTACCACTCAAATGGTAGACCAGGAAAGATTGAAGTAATCCCTTCAAAGCCTTATGCAACACAGCGTGATCTATCCCTTGCTTATTCGCCAGGTGTAGCAGAACCATGTTTAGAAATAGCTGAAAATCCAGAAAATGTATATAAATATACCGCCAAATCAAATTTAGTAGGTGTAATTTCAAATGGCACTGCTGTTTTAGGACTTGGGGACATTGGTCCAGAAGCATCAAAACCAGTAATGGAGGGTAAAGGTTTACTCTTTAAAATATTTGCCGATATAGATGTTTTTGACATAGAAGTTGACACAAAAGACCCACAAAGATTTATTGATACAGTAAAGGCAATTTCACCAACTTTTGGTGGCATCAATTTAGAAGACATCAAGGCGCCAGAAGCATTCGAAATAGAAGAGCGTTTAAAGGCCGAACTGAACATTCCTATCATGCATGATGATCAGCATGGTACAGCCATCATTTCAAGTGCAGCATTATTAAATGCTTTGGAATTGGCTAAAAAGAAGATAGCAAGAGTTAAAATAGTGATTAGTGGCGCGGGAGCTGCAGCATTATCCTGCTCAAAATTATATTTAGCTTTAGGTGCAAAACCTAACAATTTATTCATGTTCGATAGTAAAGGTTTATTAACGACCTTAAGAACAGGACTAGACAAGTATAAAACGCAATTTGCCATTCATAAAAAAGACATTTCTTTAGAGGAAGCGTTAAAAGGAGCAGATGTATTTTTAGGCTTGTCAAAAGGAGGTATTATATCCAAGAACATGATTAAGAGCATGGCGAAAAACCCGATTGTATTTGCCTTAGCTAATCCAGACCCTGAAATCTCTTATAATGATGCCATGTCAGTTCGACAAGATATTATTATGGCAACAGGCCGTTCCGACCATCCTAACCAAGTGAATAATGTGATTGGTTTTCCTTATATATTTAGAGGTGCTTTAGATGTAAGAGCTACTTGTATTAATGAAGAGATGAAACTGGCTGCAGTAAAAGCCATTGCTTCTTTAGCAAAAGAAGTGGTACCTGAAGAAGTGAATGAAGCATATAATGAAAAAAATATTTCATTTGGTCGTGACTCCATTATCCCTAAACCAATTGATCCACGATTAATTTACACCGTTTCACCTGCCGTTGCAAAAGCAGCAATGGATTCCGGTGTTGCACAAAACCCTATTAAAGATTGGGATGAGTATATCGCAGTTTTAAAAAACCGTTTAGGCTTAGACAATAAGATATTAAATATACTGACCGATAAAGCGCTAAAAAACCCAAAAAGAGTGGTGTTTGCAGAAGCGGATAATTATAAAATATTAAAAGCGGCACAAATGTGCTTAGACGAAGGTTTTGCGGTACCTATTTTATTGGGACGAAAAACCAAGATTTTAGAATTGATTGCTGAAAATAACTTAGAATTAGGAGACGACATTGAAATTGTTGATCCTAAATCTCTTGAAATGCGTGATAAATGTGCAGAATATGGCAAATTATTTTTTGAAAGCAGAAAAAGAAAAGGTATCACAGAATACGAGGCCATCAAACTAATGAGAGAAAGAAATTACTTTGGTGCTATGATGGTTAATTCCGGTGCAGCAGATGCTTTAATTTCAGGAATTACAAGAAACTATAAAGATGTTATCCGTCCTGCACTAGAAGCAGTAGGTACCGATAAAAAAGTATTAAGATTAGCAGGAATGTATATTTTAATCACGAAACGGGGTCCTTTATTTTTAGCAGATACAACAGTCAATATCAATCCTACGGCAGAAGAAATTGCAGACATTACCTATCAAGTAGCTAAAACGGTTCGTCGTTTAAAAATTCAACCTCGCGTGGCCTTGCTTTCTTATTCCAATTTTGGATCAAGTGATGGGGAAGATTCTAAAAAAATGGCGCAAGCAAGACGCATATTAAATGAAAAACATCCATCTATCATTGTAGATGGGGAAATTCAAGCCAATTTTGCTTTAAACAATGAGTTATTATTAGAAAAATTTCCTTTTTCTGATTTGGTAAATAAGAACGTAAATACGCTAATATTTCCAAATTTAGCTTCTGGTAACATTGCCTATAAATTAATGCAAGAAATGGGAGACGACGTAGAAGCGATTGGTCCAATTTTATTAGGATTAAAAAAATCTGTACATGTATTACAATTGGGAAGTTCTATACGAGAAATTGTAAACATGGTAAAAGTTGCCGTTATTGATGCCCAAATAAAATAAGAATGATTACACACTTAAAAGGTAAATTAATAGAAAGAACTCCTACTTATGTTGTAATAGAATGTAATGGTGTTGGTTATTTTGTAAAAATCAGTCTGAACACCTATTCTAGTTTGCCCCTAAAAGGAGATATCTTAATTTACACACAGCTTCAAATAAGGGAAGATGCGCATACCCTTTATGGATTTCACCAAAAAAGTGATAGAGAAATGTTTAACCACTTAGTCTCTGTCTCTGGAATAGGAGCGAATACTGCAATACTTATGCTATCTGCTTTAACGGCTGATGAGATAGCAAATGCTATTGTGAGTGAAAATGTGGACACCATAAAAAGTATCAAAGGAATTGGTTTAAAAACCGCACAAAGAGTCATTGTAGATTTGAAGTCTAAAATGGAAAAAGTTGAATTTTCTGTAGAAAATATTTTCAATGCAAACAATACTACGCGATTTGAAGCGTTAAGTGCTTTATCGGCATTAGGTTTCGATAAAAAGAAAGCTGAATTGGCCATTCAAAAAGTAATTGGAGAAGACCAAACAGTAGAACAATTAATTAAAGAAGCTTTAAGAATTTTATAATTTGAAAACTAGATTTTACATAACCTGTTCAATACTCGTATTGTGTATATTGAGCCTAAACGCAAGTCCAATCCTAAATGCAAATACCATCCCGTATTTAGCTTATTACGTGGAAGAAGCGGATACGCCAAAAGTTAATTTACCTTATCCAATTTCCGACTATTACGATTTCACTACCAAGCCTAACGCAAGATTAGATTTAGGTCTGCCTTCGAACATAGACACAAAAATTGTTTATAACACAGAGACAGGAATGTATGAGGTATTTCAGAAAATCGGTGATCGATATTACAGAAGACCGACCGCAATGACCCAGTCGGAATACATGGCCTACGAGCGAAAGAAATCAATCAATGATTATTTTACAGAAAAGGTAGAAAGTGAAAATTCAGCCGATCAAAATATTATACCGACACTTAACGTAAAAGGCGAAGCATTTGATTTAATATTCGGCGGGGATGAAATTAGCATTAGACCACAAGGGTCTGCGGAATTATCTTTCGGTGTAAATATTTCAAAATACGAAAACCCAGCATTACCAATTCAAAGTCAAAGACAAACACAATTCGATTTTGACCAACAAATTCAACTTAATTTAGTCGGGCAAATTGGAGACAAATTAAAATTAGAAATAGCACAAAACACAAGTGGTGCGACTTTTAATTTTCAAAATCAAGTAAAAATCGGTTATACCGGATATGAAGATGAAATCATCCAAAAAATTGAAGCAGGTAATGTTTCTTTACCACTAAACACTACCTTAATTCAAGGTTCACAAAGTTTATTTGGTATTAGAACAGATTTAAAATTTGGTAAATTAACGGTAAATACGCTATTGTCGCAACAAAGAGGACAACGACAAGAGATAAATGTAGCTGGAGGCGCGCAACAACAAGAATTTGAAGTAAAAGCAGACAGTTATGAAGAAAATAAGCATTACTTTTTAAACTTTTACCACCGAGAAAATTATAATAACGCCATGGCATCTATGCCTTATGTCAACTCTGGCGTAAATATTACTAAAATTGAAGTATACATTACCAATAGAAACAATGATGTAGAAAACACCAGAAACTTTGTGGCTTTTACAGATTTAGGAGAAAATGACCAAGCTTATTTAGAGGGAAATCCAACCATTGCAAATATTGGATCAGATTTACCAGATAATGATGCGAATAACTTATACCAATCCTTAATTAATCAAACCAATGTACGATATTTTACTTCTGCAGTAGAAGATTTAAAATCCTTAGGAACCACCTCTATCGGACCTTTTGAGCAATCGTTCCACTACGAAAAAGTGGAAAATGCAAGAAGGTTAACTGAGCAAGAATTTACTTACAATGCCTTACTTGGATTTGTATCCTTACGTCAATCTTTAAATCAGGATGAAGTATTAGCCGTAGCTTACCAATATACTTATCAAGGGAAAACTTATCAAGTAGGTGAATTTTCTAATGATGTGCCAGTAGAAACCGGATCTAAAAGTGCATTAATCTTGAAATTGATTAAGCCTACTATTGTAAATCCTAAAAATAAATTATGGGATTTAATGATGAAAAACGTTTACTCCCTAGGTGCTTACCAAGTAGGAGAAACGAATTTTAAATTAGACGTTTGGTATAATAATCCTGAAACAAGTGTAGATGTAAACTATCTGCCTTATGAAGGCGTAGATGACAAAATGTTGCTACAATATTTGGACCTAGATAGATTAAACTTAAATACCGAAAGATCACAAGATGGGCGTTTTGATTTTGTACCGTTTATTTATGACGGTAATAAGGCCACAAATGGAGGTACTATAGATGCTAGAACAGGAAGGGTGTATTTTGCAACCATTGAACCTTTTGGTACCACATTAAATGAAAAATTAACCAGTGTAGAAAATCCACTTCCTCCTTATAAATTAGAAAAAATAATTTACCAAGAATTATATGATTCTACAAGAACAGCTGCCCAGCAGTTACCAGATAAAAATAGATTTAAAATAAAGGGTACTTATGAGTCGTCCGTTAGTTCAGACATTCCTTTAAATGCCCTAAATATTCCAGAAGGAAGTGTTACTGTTACCGCTGGTGGTGCCTCATTAATTGAAGGGGTGGATTTTCAAGTAGATTATAATTTAGGAAGAGTTCAAATATTAAACGAAGGGATATTAGAGTCTCAAATCCCAATTACAGTTTCCTTAGAAAGTAATTCCGGATTTGGATTTCAACAAAAATCATTGGTTGGCGCTCATTTCAATTACGAATTTAACAAAGACTTTAACTTAGGTGCAACTGTTATGAATCTAACAGAGAAACCAGTAACCCAAAAAGTAAATGTAGGTAGTGAACCAGTTAGTAATACTGTTTTAGGAACCGATATCCGTTATAGAACTGAAGTCCCATTTATTACTAAAATGATAGATTTTTTACCAATAATTAGTACAAAGGAAAAATCTTTTGTTACTACAAGTGGCGAGTTTGCCTATTTAATTCCTGGCACACAAAGAGCCATAGGTGAAGGAGGAATTTCTTATATAGATGGATTTGAAGGTAGTCAAAGTGGTATTACTTTAACCTCTTCTTTCTCTTGGAAATTAGCCTCTATTCCACAAGGACTGCCGAATGACTTTCCAGAATATGGCGAATTTGGAACCAAACCAGGCTTTAACAGATCTAAATTAGCTTGGTACACCATTGACCAATCCTTCTACATTGCGAATTCTAGAACACCAGATAATATTAGAGATAACGATACAATTTTGAATGACAGTAGAATGAGAATGGTTCTACAACAAGATTTGTTTCCACAAACACAACCGACAACAGGTACTGTTAATAATATTCAAGTATTTGATTTAGCTTATTATCCGCAAGAAAGAGGACCTTATAACTACGATACAACGGCAGCATTTATTAATACAGATGGTACCTTCAATAATCCACAAGATAGATGGGCTGGTATTATGCGTGCCATGACAACAACCAACTTTGAAACGGCCAATGTACAATATATTCAGTTTTGGATGTTAGACCCTTATAATTCTAACGCCACAGATACAGGTGTTAGTAATTTAGATCCAGGAGAATTATACTTCAATTTAGGTAATATTTCGGAAGATATACTACCAGATTCAAGAAAGAGTTACGAAAACGGTTTACCAATAAGTACAGATTACAATCCAGCAGATTATGACAGTACATCTTGGGGAATCATTCCTAATCAACAAGTGATCGTAAACGCATTCGATAACAATAATGAGTCCAGGGAATTTCAAGATATTGGATTAGATGGATTAAATAACCAACAAGAAGCTTCCTTTTTTGCCTACTACACAGCTTGGGTAAATAATAGTAATTTATCCACCACCGCCAAGAATAAATTACTTAATGATATATCATCAGATGGTTATAACTATTATTTAGATGACGACTACGATTTATTGCGTTATGATATCTTACAACGGTATAAAGAGTATAACGGGCATGAAGGTAATTCGAACACCTCTGCCATGTCTGCTAATCTAAATGCAGAAGGGTATCCAACACAAGGAACCACTACACCAGACATTGAAGATATCAATCAAGATAATAACTTAGGTGAAACAGAAAACTATTTTCAATACAAAGTAAATATTGCAAGTGGTGGTTTTATTGTTGGACAAAATTACATTACCAACAGCCAAGTAGTAACTAAAGTAGACGGTGGTACCGAGACATGGTATCAATTTAAAATTCCAATCAATGCACCCGACAAAATCGTTAACAATATTTCAGACTTTAGATCGATTAGATTTATGAGAATGTATATGAAAGGTTTTGAAAATCCAAAAATATTACGTTTTGCAACTTTAGAATTAATCCGTGGTACATGGCGTGAATTTGCAGAAGACTTGCAAACCGGAGAACAACTATTGGATGATCCTAACTCTACTGAATTTGTAATTGGTGCTGTTAATTTAGAGGAAAACGAAGGTAAAATACCAGTTAATTATGCTATACCTGATGGCATTCAAAGAGAAAATGATTATAGCAGTATTAATACCCGTCAATTGAATGAGCAATCCATGAGTTTAGAAGTATGTGGCTTGAAGGATGGTGACGCCAAAGCAGCTTATAAAAGCTTAAACCTTGACATCAGAAATTATGGTCAGATTGAAATGTTTGTTCACGCAGAGACCAATTATAAAACCAACAATGAAAATCTATTAAAAGACAATGATATCAATGTATTTGTAAGATTAGGTACCGATTTTACGGACAATTATTATGAGTATGAAGTGCCTTTAAAATTAACGCCTTGGAATACTTCTTCCGCCTCACCCGAGCTAATATGGCCAGAAGAGAACAATGTAACCATAGTTTTAGATGACCTTATTTCTTTAAAATTAGATAGAGATGACTTAGTAAAACTTGGTTTAGCTTCCACATCTTCTGAATATATGGATACCACTCAAGTCTATAAATACATTAAAGTAAAAGGAAATCCGAATTTATCAGAAGTCAAAGTTGTGATGATTGGTGTGCGAAATCCCGACGATCAGAGCAACTCACTACCAGATGATGGCTTAGAGAAATGTGCAGAAGTTTGGGTAAATGAATTAAGAATGACCAATTTTAAACAAAATGGTGGTTATGCTGCAACTGCACAAGTTAACGTGCAAATGGCGGATTTTGGAAACTTGGCGGTATCTGGTAGCTACTCCACTCCCGATTGGGGTTCTATAGAGTCTACTGTTTCAGAAAGACAAAGAGAAACTATTTCTAATCTTACTTTTAACTCAAATTTTGAATTGGGACAATTTTTTGGGGATAAAATTGCATTGCGTTTACCAGCATATTTTGGCTATAGTGTTGGAGCAATAAGCCCAGAATATGATCCTTTGGCGCCAGATGTAAAAATGTCCTTGTACGACCCTGAAGTACGTAAAGAAAAGGAATTATATGCGAAAGCATTAACCATTAGAAAATCCTACAATTTTACCAATGTAAGAAAAGAAAGAAGACCAGGTAAAGAGATTAAGTTTTGGGACGTAGAGAATATCTCTTTAAGCTATTCTTATAATGAATTGTATAGAAGAGATATCAACACCACTAAAGATATTACTAGAAACTATAGAGCGGGTATTAATTATGCCTTTTCTGCAAAACCTAAACTGATAGAACCATTCAAAAAGATGGGATTTGTCAATAAATCAAAATGGTTTAGAATTATTAAAGATTTTAACTTTTATTTAGGGCCGAAATCATTTTCCATGAATAACGATATTCAGAGAATGTATAATGAACTACAAAATAGAAATGCCTTGGTACCTGAGTTTATCTTTGCACCTACTTATTACAAAAACTTTACTTGGAATAGAGCGTATACTTTTAAATACGACATCTCCAAAAACCTTAAGTTTAATTATAATGCCATCAATGCATCTATCATTCGTGAACCACAGGGCGAAATAAATAAAACTGCCGACCAAGGAACATTAGGGTTAAATAATTACAATAGCTTTTTAGACATAGTTAATGAAACTTTCAACCCATTTTCTAACGCTATTGATACCATCACATTTGGTGGTTACAATATGAATTTTGGACAAAATTTTGACATTACCTATAAATTGCCTTTCGATAAAATTCCTTTAACCGATTGGATAACTGCTAACGTAACTTATGGTGGTAATTACGATTGGATGAGAGCACCTATTGGACAAGACAGTTTAGGGAATACCATACAAAATGCGAGAAACTTTACCCTAAATGGCCAATTTAATTTAATCTCACTTTACAATAAAGTACCCTATTTTCAAAAAGTAAATCGCGGCGGTAGTTCTTCCCGAGGAAAAGCAATGTCTAGTCGTTCAACAAGAGGTGATTCAGACGGAGAAAATGCCGCACCAACGGACAAGAAGAAAGCTAAAAAAGACGACGGTAAAATGAATCCGATAGGCAAATCTATTGCGCAATTAATAATGACTTTAAGAAATGTGAGTATGAATTACTCTATCACAGACGGGATGCTTTTACCTGGATTTGAACCATCCAATTCATTAATTGGTTTAGACAATGACTTTAGTGCACCAAGCTTTGCTTTTATTACAGGAGCACAAAATTATGATTTAATTGGTAGACAAAGTAGTACTTGGGGAGCAGATTCGTCTTATGCCTATTATGCCGCAAACAAGGGTTGGCTAGTAGAACAAGAGGGACTAAATATTCAGCACAACGTAATGCATACCCAAAATATAAGTGGACGAGCAACCTTAGAACCAATTAAAGATCTTTCCATTAATTTAACCGTAAACAGAACATTAACTAAAAATCAGAATAGTAACTTCAGGTTTAACGAAGAGCTAGGCAGACATGAATATCAAAATCCATTAAATACGGGAACGCTAAACTTTAGTACGATAACGTGGAGAACAGCATTTGAAAATTCGAGCAGTGATTCAGTTTCTAATTTCTTCAATGAAATGTTAGCCAATCGATCTCAATATTCAAAATTATTTGGAGAAGAAGCCGGAACAGCATTGAACAGTGATGGCTATTACCAAGGTTATGGCGCTAACCAACAAGATGTACTTGTGGCATCTTTTTTAAATACCTACACTGGAAATAGATCTTCAAATAAAATTACAGATGTATTTAAAATGATCCCATTACCAAACTGGGACATCCGTTATGATGGCTTATCGAAATTAGAGTTCATGAAAAAATATGTTCGGAATTTTACAATCAAACACGGTTACCGTTCAAATATTTCTATCTCTAACTTTTCTACCAACCTAGCAGCAAAAGATGAAGATGGCGTACAACAATTAGATAATTCATTAAACTTTATTGCAGATGAACAATATGCAAGTATTATCATATCGGAACAATTTGCTCCTTTATTTGGTATAGATGCAACGTGGATAATCAATAAGAATGGTTTAATTACAAAGTTTGAATATAAAAAAGATAGAAGTCTTTCTTTAAATATCGCTAATTCTCAAATTATAGAAATGGTAGGAAAAGAGATTGTAATTGGTACAGGATATAGATTTTCACAAGTAGAACTTCCATTTGAATTTATGGGTAAAAAACCAAAAAGTGACGTAAACATTAGATTTGATTTATCGATTAGAAATACCTTAACCGTAAGTAGAAGTGTTACTGAGAATTCAGTAATTCCAACATCAGGTCAAGAAATGTATTCTATCCGTTCATCCGTAGATTATAACTTAGGTAAGAATTTAAATGCGCGAGTGTATTTTGATAGAACAGTAAATGTTCCTGCATTATCTTCCGCTTTTAAAACAGCAAATACCAGAGCAGGTATTGCACTTAGATTTAACTTGGCACAATAAATCATTACGGTATACAGCGGCAACTTACAGCAGTAAAACCTATACGCCTTGCGAAATTTGGAAAAGGATTAGTGACTTTTACCTTTAAAGATATCGAATACATGGATTAAATGAGGCATAACTGCTGTTATACTTTCTTTTGCGCCATTTGTGGATCCAGGCAAGGCCATCACCAAAGTATTATCAATGGTCCCTACTACACTTCTTGAAAGCATGGCATAAGGTGTTCTTTCCTGTCCATATTGACGAATGGTTTCCTCAATGCCAGGGATTCTTCTATCTAACATTGGCAGCAAAGTTTCCGGTGTAACATCTCTTAGCGACAATCCAGTACCACCAGTAAAAATCAACATAGAAGCTTGATCTAATTTCGCTTTTTCCACTGCCAACTCAATGGCAATTTTTTCATCCGGTATAACATAATATTCACGCGTATGGATGGCATGATGCTTTAAAACCTCGACAATACTTTTTCCAGCACCATCACTTTTTAAACCTTTCGAAATAGTATCCGAACAAACCACAACATGTGCAGAAAGCGTTTTAGCTGTTTTTTCCAATTTTGATTTAAAATCCGACTTCCCACCAGACTTCGACAGCAATTTAATACCACCAATCTCTATGCCTTTATCAATCGGTTTTAACATATCATACATGGTTAAAGCAACAACAGAAGCACCATGCATGGCTTCAACCTCCACACCAGTTTTATAAATGGTTTTAACCTCCATTTCAATACGAATACTCAAACCTTCCACAAAATAAGTAATTTTTGTACTCTCAATGGGAATGGGGTGACAATCGGGTAATAAATGTGGTGTTTGTTTTACCCCTAAAAAACCCGCAGCTTTGGCCATTTCAAAAACATTTCCCTTTGGTACTGTATTGTTTTCAATTGCAGTGATTGTAGCCAAAGTACTTACGTGAACAATGGCTTGTGCCACTGCGATTCTTAATGTATTTGATTTATGCGTTATATCTACCATTCTTTATTGATTTACTTTCCATTGATGCGACATATCTTCAAATATTTCTTTTCCAAAAATAGGCGCTTTAGCTTTTATCGATTCCACTAAAAAACGAGTAGCGTCCATGGCCATTTTTCTATGTTTAGAAGAAGTAAATACAAATAAGCATATTTCACCAGCCTTCACTAATCCAATAGCATGATATATGTGCAAGCAAGATAATTCATATTTAGCAAAAACTTCCTCCCTAATTTCATGTATCACTTGATTAACCATAGGCTCATAAGCACTATATTCAATAGCTGCAACTATATTTTCACCAACCTTGTCCGCTCTAACTTGACCTAAAAATATATCGTGTGCACCAATAGTAGTTTTAACCTGGTGTTTGGCGATAGACTCGGCTATTTTCTCTGGTAATATTGGACCGGCAATGAATATATTTTTCATACTATTAATTTTTATCCTCCAGCAAAAGGAGGCAGAATTGCTATTTCATCTTCCATTGCAATTGGATGTGTTAAGGGAACTACTTTTTGATTAATCGAAACTTGAAACAAAACGTTTTGTAAACGTTTATATCGACTTGATAGATCTTTAATTAACTCATTTACATTTAAATATTCCCCAGTTAATTTCTCAGCTTCTTTTCCTGTAATTTCCGAAATTATGCCAAAGTAAAGTACCTTCATTATTTATTATGTATAAAATTTTCTAAATCTGTTTGTGTATTCAAATTTAAAAATTCTTTTTCATCCACCGCACTTAAATCGAGTTCCTTTGCGTCTATCTCTTTTAACAAATGCATTAATTTATAATCCTTCCGTTCTATTTGCTCCTTAATAGCTTTCCTATCTTTTTGGTGATAAACCCCTATCAGTGGATGCACTTTTTTAGATTTAACCACTGTAGTTTGTGCTACTACACTCGCAGCTAATAATTGATGAATAGTTTGGTTTAGCACATTAGGTGTGTCACAGGATAAAAACACATTTTTATCAAACGGACTAATTGTAAGTCCGGTATACAAACCACCTAATGGTCCAATGTTTGTAATTAAATCAGGATAAGTTGGAAAACCAAATGCCGCGTAAGCTTGATTATTACTGATAATAAAAATATGTTGAAATTCTTCTTTTAACCGATTGGTTACTAATTGAACAATGGGTATGCCACCCACTTCTATTAAACCTTTGTCTTTTCCCATACGGCTGCTGTTACCGCCTGCTAAAATAATTACGCCAAACGCTGGATTCATAAACTTAGTATTAATTTGGATAAGGCCATTCCTAACACTAAAATCAACATTATTTGAACGCTTTTAGTATTTAATATTTTACTGCCAAAATAACTACCAAAGAAACCACCCACTATGGCCACTAACACAAGGTAAAATGTTTCTGTAGGAATTTGAATTCCTTGTAAAAGCTGACCTGTTAAACCGGCTGCCGAATTAACCCAAATAAATAAGGCAGCAATAGCCGCACTTTCTTTAACAGAAGCCCAATGTAACAACAATAATATTGGGGACAGAATAATACCTCCACCAATGCCAATCAATCCAGACACAAGACCGATAATAGCGCCAACGCCTATAGCCGCAATAGGTTTAAAAGCAATTTCTTTTATCTCTTTCGCTTTTAATTGTCCACCCAATTTAAGCATTGCAAACAATAAAAACAATCCTAGTAAAATTTTATAAACCAAAGCGCTTACCGTAAAATAGCCACCAAGCAACGCCATAGGAACAGAACCTACGGCAAAATATATAAACAAATTCATTTTAAAATAACCCGCCATATAATAATGGTAAAAGGCTATTGCGGCAACAAATAAATTCATCACCAAAGCCACTGGTTTAATGGTAAATTCATTCACAGAAAATAAATACATCAATGCAATATAGCCACTTGCGCCTCCATGGCCGACACTTGCATATAAAAATGCGACAAAAGGGACAGTGAATAACAGACCCAACAGATATGCGTCAGAAATACCCATTATAGGTGATATAACACTACATCCTCTCCTTTTACCATCTTATTTTGACCTAAACCGACATAGACTAAAGCATTTGCATTGGCGAAAGCTTGCAACATAGCAGAACTTTGCCCATCTAAAATGTCCACTTTACCAAATTGGTCGACTTTAGCTTTTAGAAATAAAGCCCGATCTCCTTTTCTTTCAAAAGCATGATTTAAAGGGGCAGTACTTTTCGATAATCCAACAAATGGCTTACCAGATAATTTGGCTATTAATGGTAAAATATAAATATAAAACCCAGTCAAACAAGCTGCGGGATTTCCTGGTAACCCAAAAATAAAAGCCGCACCCTTTTTACCAAAATATAAAGGCTTTCCAGGTTTTTGCTTCACTTTATAAAAAAGGGTTTCTACTTGATTTAAGGTTAATGCTTCCTTGACATAATCATAATCACCGACAGAAATTCCGCCTGAAAAAATGATTAAATCATACCTTTCAAGGGCAAATTTCAACGTGTCTACCGTATGTTTTAAATCATCTTTAATATGATACGTTTTAACGTCCACTATATTTCTAAGCGATAAAGCCGATTGTAGCATATGGACATTACTTTCATAAATTTGACCAAATTTTAAGGGCGTCCCTGCTTCCACTAGCTCATTTCCGGTAGATATAATAGCAATACTTGGTTTTGGTATTACATTGACTTTTTCTACCCCTAAACTCGCTAAAAAGCCAATACTTCCATCCTGTAATAAGTGACCAGCATGCAAGGCGATAGCATTCTTTTTAATTTGCTCTCCTTCTGGTCGAATGTTAGCTTGTAATTTAGGTATTTGTGTAAAAATTACTTTACCGTCTAATGCTTGGGCATCTTCTTGCCTAATTACCATATTGGCTGAACTAGGCACAGGTGCTCCTGTAAAAATTCTTGCAGCTTCACCAGCAATTAATTCCTGCTGTACACTCTCCCCTGCAGCTATTTCTCCAATTAACTTATAAGTAGATTGATGAGCTACATAATGAATGGCATAACCATCCATAGCTGATTGCGGAAAAGGAGGCATATCCATAGGGGAATATATTGTTTCTGCCAATACCCAACCATTAGCAGCTAACAAAGGCATTTCTATAACTTTTGCTTTTGAAACTTTTGCTGCTTCAACCAAACTAAGCGCTTCTTCAACTGTAATCATATTATCCTCCTATCGAAGTCATATTTCTATTGGCTTCAAATAATTTTTTATTCTCATTATTAAACAATCCTATCCCAGCTCTAGCAGCATGTTTATTATTTAAACTTTGCTGAATGAGCGGTAATACATCCTCTTCCTTTCTGTAGGCGGTTAACAAATCTGTTTCTCCAGCCGAAAATAAACAATTTTTTAATTTTCCATCCGCAGTTAGCCGTAATCGATTACAGGAATCACAAAATGGATTAGTCACAGAACTAATAATACCAAAAGTGCCTACATATCCTTTAACCAAAAAATTTTTAGCTGTATCATTAGACAAAGGTGAAATTTGCAACACATTTTGTGGACCAAAATGGTTTTGAACCCGGTCCATTATTTGGTGATAGGTTACTACTTTGGAGGTATCCCATTGATTACCATCAAAAGGCATAAATTCAATAAATCGAATGGCGAGTTTATTATTTTTACTTAATTCGATAAAAGATATAATTTCATCCTCATTCCAATCTTTCATCAACACTACATTCAATTTCACCTTAAAATCTTCTTTTAATAGCAATTGAATATTATCCATGACTTTCTGGAAATATTTTCTTTTGGTGATCGCATTAAACTTTTCTTCTTTCAAAGAATCAATGCTTACATTGATATCTTTTAAACCTACCTTCTTAAAAACTGAAATATACTTGTCGACTAAAATACCATTTGTAGTTAAATGTAATTTAACATTTAAAGCACCCAAGTTGGTAATAATATTTTCAAAATCTTTTTTTATTAATGGTTCCCCACCCGTTATTCGAATTTTATCCACCCCTTGTGCAACAAATATTTTTGCTAGGGCCACTATTTCTTCTGAAGTCATGAAATGCGCCTTATGTCTTAATGGCACACCATCTTCTGGCATACAATAAAAACAACGTAGATTACATCTTTCGGTCAATGAAATTCTCAGGTAATTATGTTTTCTATTAAAATTATCAATCATAATAAGAAATAAAAGTGATTGAATTTTATTTTAAATCCGTCGGAGCTCCTCCTTTAGTATTCCCAAACTTAATGGCAAAAAACAATTCATGTGTTCCAGAATTATAGCTTTTTAATAGGGTAGTCGTAAAGTCGTAAGCATAACCAATACTCAAGTTATTTTTATGATGATACCCAATCATAGTGGTCAAAGCATCCTGTGTCCGGAAACCAACTCCCAACCAGACTGTCTTTTTATACATGGCTTTTAAGCCAATGTCTAACTTTAAAGGAGCAGGAAAGCCAAATTTTAACAATGCAGTAGGCTCCAATTCAAAATAACGTCCCAATTTAAAAGTATACCCAGCATTTATATAAACGTGGTCTTCCAAATAACTATCGGTTGTTATGCCCAGGGATTTAAATTTTAGATTACTGTGTAATAATTGCGGTGTTGCCACGCCAATGTACCACTTTTCGTGGTATAAATACAATCCAAATTTTGCATCTGCACTAAAGGTTTTAATTAGACCATTGGAAAAAAACGGATCATCCTGATCCAGTACATATATTTTATCGGCGTCTACTATCCACTGATTAAAACCAAAAGATAAGCCCATGGATAAATTAATACTCTCGTTTAATTTTAAATGATAGGCATAAGATGCTTGAAAGCCTAAACGACGTGTAGGACCAACAATATCGTTGTAAATTAGTCCACCAATACCCATTTTTTCATTTTTAAATGGTCCTTGTGCAGTAAAGGTTACTGTCCTTGGTGCATCTGTAAGCCCCACCCATTGATACCTGCTATTCATTACCGATTCCCAATTATCAGTAACTCCGGCATATGCAGGATTAAAAGCATATTGATTAAACATGTATTGCGTTTGTTGCGGCAGTTGTTGACCGAACAAAAACGAATAGGTACAAAATGATAATATGACTAAAATTATTCTCATTAACGCATTATAGTTACTGGTCCTGTTAAAGGTTCAGGGTAAAATATATTATTTAATTCAATGACGTAATAATAAGTGCCAACAGGCAGTGGTTTTCCTTTGTACTGACCATCCCATGGATTTTTATACCCATCATTATCATTGAATAAAAGCTCTCCCCAACGGTTATAAACCCAGACTTCTAAATTAGGAAAATCTTCTACAAAGTCAATATTCCACACATCATTTTTACCATCATTATTAGGGGAAACACCATTTGGCACTTTTAATTCCGGAATCACCTCTACGTACATACTATCTATTTTTGAACAGCCATTAGAATCTAAAACTTCTACATAATACCAATTATCTACTTTTGGTTTTATAACCGTAGGGTTAGTCAGTGTGGTATCATTCAAATATATTGCTGGAGACCAGATAAACGAAACACCATCTGCAGAAGTAGGGTCTCCCCCTATTCCAATAGAACCAATTGCTTGTATTTCTACATCCTCACCAGCATCCACAATCTGATCTGCAAACGTGGACACCAAGACCGTATCGTAATCATCACAACCGTCAAATAAGGCATATAGCACATACATATAATCTCCTGTTTCCAATCCTGTTTGAATTAATTCATTCGTATCAGAAAGTACAGCAGCATTCACGTCAAACCAAGTAAAGTCTGCCGCGGGTTGATTAGAGGTCCCAACCAATAACAAATCTAAACCATAACACAATGCAGTATCCAACCCTGCATATGCATAAACAATTACAGCAGTATCAATAGCAGCGGTATCTTGTACCATACAATCATTTTGATCCGTCACTGTTAAATAATAAGTACCTGGCAATACATTACTTAAATCTTCATCTACAAATACTTCATTTAAGCTAGATGTCCATACCACATTATAAATTGGAGCACCACCAGAAATGGTAATATCAATTGCACCATCTAAAGATTCTTTACAATGAGAGGAAACTATATTATCAATAGACAATAACAAAGGATCGGGTTCTATAATAGAATCCGTAATGGTTACCGCACAACCATTCTGATCTGTAATAGTTAAGGTATAAGTACCGATACACAAGTCACTGGCCAAAGAGGTAGTTTGTGTATTTGCATCATCCCAAAGGAAACTATATGGTGCTTCCCCGCCAAGTACTAACACATCAATACTACCGCTGCAATCTCCATTACAACCAACATTGTTTTTGATTGGTGTATTTAAAATCATACTATCAGGTTGTTCAATAATTTCACTTGCAAAAGCAATACAACCATTAAAATCGGTAACCTCTAAAGTATATTCTCCAGCACAGATATTGGAGAGAACAGGACCACTACCAGGAGTAATACTCACCCCATTCCCATTATACCATTGGAATATATAACCTGGTGTTCCTCCAGTTACAGTAGCCTCAACACTACCGTCACATACCCCGTTACAAACCAAATCAGTTTTAGTTAATTCAATTTGAGGTACAGTTACGTTACTTAGTTCAAAAGTAAACTCTTTACTACACCCTAATCCATTATTATCTGTAACCACCACTGAATAAAATCCTGCACCTAGCGTATTAATTACCGGTGTTGTTTGTGTGGTATTCCATAAATAAGTATGTGGTAAAACACCGCCTTCAGATAGAATAGAAATCGATCCATCCGTTAAACCACAGGTAGGTAATACCATTGTTTCTGTCACTGTGATTAAAGAAGGATTAACCAATTCCACTACCAACGGAAATAAACAACCATTGGCATCTTTTACCTCTATAAAATATGTTCCTTCACATAAATTTTGTTTACTTAACCCATTAGAATTATCGTGTAACCAAGTAACAACAAAAGGTGCTGTACCATTCACAATATCCACAGTAATTTCACCATCACAAGCATCATTACAAGTAATAGGAGTGACTATTGCATTTGCAGAAACATCCACACTATTACCCAAAGCATATTGCGTAGCAATTTCACATCCATTTCCGTCCGTTAGGTTTAATTCATATATACCAGCACATAAATTTTGCATGCTGTTAGTCGTAGGACCATTATTCCATAAATAGTCATAATTACCATCTCCCCCTGTAACGAGCACACTTAATTCTCCGTCACACTGACCACATGTAGGGTCTACTATAGTTGGTGTATATTGAATTTCTGTTGGATTTACCAGTACCGTATCATAATAGGAAATACAACCCAATGCATCCGTAATCGTCAATTGATAAGTGCCAGCAGTCAAATTACTTGGATCTTCAACGATTATTCCACCTGGATTCCACAAGTAATTTAGTGGCATATTATTACCCACAACCGTTATCTGAATATTTCCGTCATTACCATCATGACAGGATGGACTATTTACAGCATCAAATACTAAAGTCGTACTTGGATTATCAATAATTGTCACTTCCAAAGTGTCCTCACATAAATTGGCATCCTTCACCACTACAAAGTAAGTACCTGCAAATACATTGGAAAGTGTTGCATTTGTTTCCCCAGCTAAAAGAGATTGTGCATTATCTAACCATTGATAAGTGTATGTTGGAAGTCCACCTTGTGCAATAGCGGTGGCACTACCGGAAGCAACATTACATTCTGCATTATTTGTAAGTGCTGTAATGGTAATTTGAGAAGGACTAATAATATTTATATTTTGAACACCAATAGAACACCCATTCGCATCTAACACTTCCACGGTATACCCTCCTGCACATAAATTAGAAACATTATCGGTATTGCCAATATTTACACTAGACTGGTCTAACCATATATAAGTGTAGTTTAACATACCCCCAGTAACAACAATACTGGCAGAACCAGAACAATCGTCAAAACAGTCAATGCTGTTTTCAGTAATGGTAAATTGCAGCTCAGTAGGTTCAGAAATGTTAGCAAAAGAAGAAGTTACTGTACAATTATTTACATCTGTTACCGTAGCATAATAGTCGCCTGCACACAAATTACTTGCGGTGGTTAAAGTTTGTCCGATTAAATTATCTGAAGGTGATAAATACCAATTAGTAATATATGGACCAACGCCACCAGTTGGAACAACCGTTGCAGTACCATCACATGAACCAAAACAATTAATATCTGTATCGGAAATGGATACCGTAATAGCACTAGGTTCCGTAATAGTAACCGGTGTAGTTAATGATTGTGTACAACCGTTCATATCCGTAACATCTAAGGTATAATCTCCTGGACATAAATCTATAATATTAGGAGTTGTACCGCCAGGCAACGGAGTACCATTCAAGTACCATTGGTAAGTATAATTACCAAAACCACCAGTTACGTTAGAAGATATATTCCCATCACAAGAGCTATTACAAGTTACGTTATTAGAAGTAGTAGTTATAACAATAGGTAATGTATCATTAATGATATAAGTTTCCGTCACCGAACAATTAATATCATCCGTTACAGTTACCGTGTGCGCACCAGTTCCAATATTTAATGCCGAATTTGTATTCGCTCCATTAGAAGGTACTGGATTCCAATTATACATAAATCCAGTGCCAGAAGAACCAGATGGTGTTACCACGATAGATGCATCATTTGCACCGATACAAGAAATTTCCGTAATCACGGCATCTACTATTAATTCAGACGGTGACAAAACAGTAAAGGTATCTGCTGAAATACAACCGGCACCATTTGTTAATTGAACAATATATGCACCTTGACACAAGTTAGCAATACTTGTACCTGTACCGGGTAAAATTGTACCCGTTGCAGACTCAATCCAAATTTGTGTACAAGTTGGTACCGTACAAGTCGGCACAATAACAGCGGTACCATCACATACACCGAAACAAGAAGCGTCTGTATGACTTAAAGTAAAATCATCAGCATCTATATCTTCCACTACAAAAGACTGTGTAATCGTACAACCTTTGTTATCGGTAACAGTAACACTAATAAAACCAGAACAAAGGCCACTTACATGGTTTGTTCCTTGTCCAGTCACACCTGCTTGACTCCAAGTATAGGTATAATTTGGACTTCCTCCAGATACATTAACAGTGGCACTACCGTTACATTGATTACAAACCGTTACATTAGTGAAAGACGATTGTATACTCAAAGGAGCAACTGGCTCAATAATATTGAAATTCTGACTGATTGCACAACCCAAATTATCCAACACATTAACGGTAATCGGTCCAGCACATAAATTATTTACACTTAACCCGGTAAAACCACCAGTCCAATTGGCGCTATATGGTCCAGTCCCACCAGAAGGATTTATAGTAATCATCCCATTGCAATCATCAAAACAATTAATATTTGTTTGTGTTTGATTTAAAGCGATAGGATCTGGTTCTTGAATGAGTACTGTTAAAGTAGTATCACAATTAGCTTGGTCTGTAATCACAACGTCATAGGTTCCTGCACACAAATTAATCGCGCTGGCACTAGATTGATTTAGGGGATCATTCCATTGATAATTATATGGTGCCGTATTACCTTGCAATACGTTCACTTGGGCAGATGCGTCACAAATACTAAAACAAGAAGCATCCGTTGTCGTTAAAACTACATCCCAAGGATTATCCGGTTGTGTTAAGTCAATTGGTCCAAAAGTAGCTGTACAACCATTTCCATCCATCACTTCTACAAAATATAATCCTCTACATAAATTTCTTATAGTATCATTAGTTTGTCCAACAATATCATTCCCTAAATCATCTTGCCACTGATAAAAATAAGTCCCTGTACCACCACTTGCAGTTACGTAAGCCAATCCATTGCAGTCGCCATAACAACTCACATTTTCATTTCCAGTAATGCCGGTAATTAATTGACGGTTTTCAACCGTAATACAACTTGAGCTTTCAATACAACCATTACCATCAGTCACCACCACAAAATAATCTCCAGGTGCTAAATTATTTAAAGATTGGGTAGTTCCTACACTTAACCCAGAAGCACAAGAAAACCATTCATAACCAACAATAGGTGTCCCTCCGGTTACGGTTACATTTACAGTACCGTCGATTTCTCCAGCACAAGTAATAGGGGTTGCCACTGTATTGGTTATTACTAAATCACTTGGCTCTTCAATTTCTGTCGACAAATCAATAGAACAGCCATTAATATCTGCAATAGTCACTGTCCAAATACCTGCACTTAAACCTTGTGCATTTGGGGTATTTTGTCCACCACCTGGTACCGGGCTCCAAGTATAAAACAAATTACTTTGACCTCCACTAGCAACTACGTCAGCAGTACCAGTGTTTGCCCCATTACACAAAATATCTGTACTAGAAATAGTTCCTATAATTTCGACTGGTTCATTGACCACAATAGAGTCAATTTTAGTACAACCTAATCCATTGGTCAATTGAATATAATAGATACCTGCTCCTAAACCAGTCACAGCATTATTACTACCCAAAGAAACTCCTCCTTCGTTAAACCATTCTATCATACAAGTTGGTTCAATACAAACATAACTCACATTTACACTACCATCTATTAATCCAAAACAAGACACATCAGTAGAATCTAAATTCAATATTTCCAAAGCACCACTCTCAACAGGTACTGTTAAAGAATCAGTACAAGCATTAACATCACTTACAATTACTTGGTATATTCCACCAGCCAATTGGGTGACATTATTTGTACCTTGACCTGTAATTGGGGTTGGATTCCAATCGTACACAAATGTTCCGCCGCCGCCATTTGCATTAATACTAATAGCGCCATCATTTAAACCACAAGAAGCATTAGTTACCGCAGTGGTATTGATATTAATTTGAGGGAACTCTACAATTTCTAAAGTATCAGAAAAAATACTACAGCCAGTAAAATCAATTATTTCAGCGTAATATTCACCCGGACATAAACTACTCATCACCATCCCACTTCCAATACTGATGTTGTTATTTACATTAAACCAATTCACATCAAATGGTCCAACGCCACCACTTAAGGTTACAGACAATTCTCCATCACAAGAACCAAAGCAAGCAGTATCATTAATCGTCGTGGTAAATAAAATTTCTGCTGGCTCAGTAATGGTTACCGTAATGGTACTGTCACAATTATTCGCATCTTTAATAATTGCATGATAGATTCCAGCACATAGGCCTATTGCAACTGGACCAGTTTGGTTATTCGGATCATCCCATTGAATAGTATAAGCAGGTGTTCCACCAGCCAATAAATCAATACTTGCTGACCCATTACACTCCCCAAAACAAGATACTTCACTGGTACTGGTGGTAAAAGTAAATCCTGTCGGTTCCAAAATTAAAATATCATCCGTTTTAACACAACCTTTCGCGTCTGTTACTTGAACTTGATAGGTTCCAGGACATAAATCGGTTGCTAGAATTGTACTTTGATTTGCAGGATCATTCCAAAGAATATTATACATGGCAGTCCCACCACTAATGGTTACTTCTGCTGCACCATTACAATCGCTATCACAAAAAGAATTACTCACTAAGGATGCCGATACAGATAAAGAATCTGGTTGGGCAACATTAAACATTAAAGTAGTATCACAACTTCCATCACTAATTGATAACTGGTAAGGACCAGCGGCTAAATTTGTAACGTTTCCAGTTCCAGCCCCTGTCAATCCAGCTGGCAACCAATTATAAGTATATACGCCAGATCCACCACTATTAACCGTTACTGCAATACTACCTGAATTATCTCCATAGCAATTTAAATCATTTTGAAGAATGGTAATATCGTAAGGGGTTGGGTCATCTAAAGTAATTGTATCCTGTATGATACAACCGTTATCATCTGCTAATGTGATGGTATAAAAGTCACCACATAAATTATCATACGTTGCAGTAGCTGTTCCTTGTCCACTACTTGGTATAGTCGACCAAATAAAAGGTGCAATTCCATTTATTGCAGTACCGATAATGGTACCATCACAAATACCTACACAAGTAGGATCTGTTCCTGTAAGGTTAATACCCAAAGGCAATACATCTAATACCTCTACCGTATCTGCTTCCGTAGAACAACCAGTTGCATCTGTAATAACAATTTCATATAACCCAGGACATAATCCACTAATTGAATCATTTGCCCCTAGAACAGAATTATTTGAAATGTTTGTCCAAGTATAAATATAAGGAGAACTTCCTCCAGAAACTGAAATACTTGCAGCACCATCACATATTCCAAAACAAGAAATCGGATAAGCTTGTGCATTAAAAACAATTGGTGTAGGCTCAATAATAATAACATTACTACTAGAATCGATACAACCATTATTGTCAGTCACCCGCACATAATAAGTACCAGCGCACAAATTGGAAAGTATAGAATCATTACTTATTACGGCATTTGTATTAAAATCTATCCATTCATAACTATAACCTGGTGTACCACCACTTGGCAAAACTGAAATTTGACCATCACACAAACCATTACAAGAAACTTGAATGACGTCCGTTGTATTGGCGATTAATTCAGGCGGACTAGTAATGGTGAAATTCAAGGTAGTATCACAGCTCAATCCATCTGATATAACCACCGAATAATCTCCCACACTTAAATTAGTAATGTTAGCTGTACCTTGTCCAGTAATTGGACCAACAGGAATTGAACTCCAAACATAATTATATGTTCCGCCATTTCCACCAGCATTAACAGTTAATGAAATGCTACCATCTGTATTGGAAAAACAATTTAAATTCATTTGGCTTACGGTAATATCATATAGTGGAATTTCATTAAAAGTCAAAGAATCTTTTTCTATACAACCATTTACATCTGTTACCGTAACCACATAATTAATCGCTGCACATAAATCCGTTACTGTAGTAGTCCCTTGTCCAGTAATTGGTGCAGGTGACCAAACATAAGTAAACCCACTACTATTTACAGTAGTTAAGCTAATGCTACCATCACAAACATCAAAACATGTAGGATCAGTACCAGTTAAATTCACATCAATTGGAAGTGCATTTAATACTTCAATAGTATCAATTTCGGCATTACAACCATTGGCATCCACTACTGTAACTTCATACTTACCTGCACACAGATTTAATAAATTTAATCCACTACCAGCTGGCGTACTTGTTGTTATATTTTCCCATGTTACCGTATAGTTGGATGTACCTCCAATAATAGAAACCGCAACCTCACCTTCGCACACATCAAAACAAACCAAATCTACTTTGGACAAACTTAATACAATAGGGTCTGGCTCGGTAATTACAACAGGAGCACTTTGAACAAAACAATTATTAGCATCCGTTACCACCAAGTGATACGTACCGGCACACAAACCAGTTGCAATTGAATCTGTATTCCCAATTGGCAATCCTGTAATATTATCAAACCATTGAAAAGTGTAAGGTGGCATCCCTCCGCTTGGTAAAGCTGAAATCTGTCCAGTACAAACGCCATTACAAGTTAAATTAATTGGATCTGCAGTATTGGCAAATAATTCAGGCGGACTAGCAATGGTAAAACTTAAGGTAGTATCACAACCACCTGCGCCATCATTAATAACTACTTCGTAAGTCCCCACCAATAAATTATAAATACTATCCGTAAAATCTCCATCAATTACTGCCAATGGATTAGCAAGATATGTCCAATCATAACTATAAACCGGACCATTACCACCTACATTTACATTTACAGCGATAAAACCATCTACATCTGTATAACAATTAATATCTCCTTGGTTTACTGTAATATCATAAATATCTGGCGCTGCAAAATTAAAAGTGTCAATTTCAACACAACCAGAATCCGTGGTGACTTCCACAATATAATTTCCACTTACGCACAAACTAGAAATAGTTTGGGTAATTTCACTATTCGACCATAAATAGGTAAAACCTGTCCCATTAGTTGGCGTGGCGGTTATTTCCCCATTACAAATATCATAACATATTGGATTGATGCTAGTAAATACAATATCAATTGGTAACCCATTTATTACTTCCAAAGTATCAGGTGCACCCACACAACCATTAGCATCTGTTACAGTAATTTCGTACTTACCTGCGCACAAATCAGTTAAACTTGGCGCAGTACCAGCTAAATTATTCTCTGTAATGTTATTCCAATTATAATTATATGTTGCCGTCCCGCCACTTGCAATAACACTTACCCTACCAGTACAAGAATCTTGACAAGCCAAATCTAGTTTTGCAAGTACATAAGTTATTTCTGAAGGAGACGTAATATTTGCTACACCACTTGTTTTTTCACAACCGTTTGCATCTGTAATCACTACATAATAATCACCAGCACACAAACCAGTAGCAATGGAATCTGTATTGCCAATAGGTAAACCAGTAGCATCATCATACCACACATAAGTATATCCCGGAACGCCCCCCGCAGGGAGTGCAGCAATTGACCCATCACATACACCAAAACAACTTGTATTTATTACATTACTAAAATTACTGGTAAATATTGGTGGATCAATAATCGTCACAATGGTATCTTGGGGACAACCATCCATATCTGAAATTGTTACGGTAACATTACCAGCAGCATAACCAATAGCATGATTGGTATTTTGACCTGAAACAGGTACTGGTGCGTAACTATAAGTAAATGGCCCACCATTACCTCCAGATTCGTTAGAAATAATGATTTCAGCATCTGCATCACCATTACAAGTAGGCGGGACCACAGTAACATCAAACAATATTCTTGTAGGTGCTAAAATCTCTACAGTATCCACCAATGTACAACCGTTAGAATCAGTTAAAGTTACTACATTATTACCAAAACATAGACTGTCCGGATATTGTCCAATCTCACCATTCGACCAATTCAAAATAGTTGTCCCAACCCCACCTACACCTTCAACAAAAGCTTGTGCATCACAAACATTATGACAGCTAGGATTAATTACTAATTGAACCGTTAAACTTAAAGCCGAAGGCTCAAAAACATCTTCATCTATAGTACAAGTACCCCATAAAAACCCAGGGATAATAACATTAGAAGTATCTGTTACTTGAATACTATAATTACCCGGACATAAGCCTGGATAAACTGTAGTCGTAGTAGCCGGACCTCCAGCAAACTTATAAGAAAATGGTCCTGTAGAACCAGAGGTACTCACCGTTAATTCACCATCACAAGCACCATTACAACTTATATCCTTACCATTATAATCCGTTGTAACATCCCAATTTACGGTTAAGGCACCACATGTATTTGAAGATTTATAAACCGGTACAACACTGTAAATCGGCAAAGAAACTTGAACATCAGCATTTAATTCATATAATTTAAAGTCACCACCTTTTTTAACAATATTAGTAAATGAAATTTTTTCCAGAGGCACTACAGGCGAACCTTCCAAGAATAATTTTGAATTTTCAGCAAGGATAATTCCTGCTTTTAAGCCGAAACCATTTGTATGAAACTCTTCTGATTTAATGAATAAAGTCGACTTATCACTTAATGATAAATGACTCTTTAATTGCCACTTTCCTGAATTAAATTGAACATCAGAATTTATGGTGTAACCATTTGTATGGATCGTATTTATTTTATTATTGTTGCTGCTAAAAATTAATTTTGTTTGAAACAAAACATTTGACTTCAAGGTAAAACCTTTATAAATTAACATTTCGGCACCTTTAAATACAGGTGTATTCGCATTGGTTAATGAAAATGAATTGACCGCCACTTTTTTAAAAACCACAGTTTGTTGTTTACCACCAAAGGAGTTTTCATCAAAAATTACGTCATCATCTGAGGTAGGAATTAAGTTAGCAGACACACCGCCAGAACTCAAAGACCAATTTTTTGGATTATCCCAGTCACCTGACTGACCAACCCAGTATATATCTTTGGCATTTAGTGTACTACATAAAAATATAAAAAGAAGTGGAAGTAAACTTTTTATGGACATAAGCAATTTTCGATTCAAGAGTCTAAATATATCGAAAAAAGGATTAATTAAAGAGCGTTTTGTTAAATAAGTTTAACAGATTGATTACTAAACACAATTTTCAAGTCTCCTTACTCATAAATTGCACATGTATTTATGCCAAATGATCTAGGTTCGGCACAGGCATTATAACCAAAAAGCAACTCATGAGTTTGCGCGCCATTATTTTGCAATTTTGAGGTCAAAAACTCGAAGGAATAACCAATGGCTATAAAGTCGCCTACTTTCACCCTAAACTGTGCCGTTACTGCATCCGACCTTCTATAACCTAAACCAAAAGAAAACATATTTTTATAATCAAAAATAGCGGATAATTGCATATCAAAAGGCATGGCCTTTGTTTTTACAAATAATAGAGATGGTATAAAATTCCATTCTTTGGACACCTTATATCTTCTTCCTGTGGTGATATATAAATGTCTTTGAAAACTATTATCCTCTCCAATATTCTTTAAATCATTGTCAAATAAATTATGGATACTTAAACCAAGGTACCCTCTTTTTCTATTCCACCAAATACCAAATCTTGCGTCGGGAAACACCAGAGAGCTTTGGGTATTAGTAACCGTTGGATCTGGATTAACCGTTTTCAAGTCGAACCCATCAAAACCAACTTGTTTCATACCCAAAGACAAGCCATAAGACAAAGTGTTATTCCGCAATAAAGTTACTTTTATAGCATAAGTAACATGCGCTTCAGAACGAGACCAGGGGCCAATATCATCTTTTCTAAGCTGCAAACCTATTCCATGTTTAGGTGCATTAATGGAGCGAGATCTTTTATTAATTTTTATCGGTGCACTAAAACTAAAGAAACCTGAACTAGGTGCACCCTCAATCCCAATCCACTGCATACGATATCCAGCTTTTATATCGATACATTTTTTATCCCCGGCTAAAGCGGGATTCAAACTAAACTGATTATATTGATACTGGGTATAATGTGCTTGCTGTTGCGCCCAAGAAGAGACCAATAAAGCAGCGGTGAAAGCGAAGGTAAATATCGTTTTTAACATTATCTTAAAACTGTTACTGATCCCCTATATACATTTTCTTCATTCGAAGTTGCTTTATCCCGCAAGTCAATCACATAAAAATAAGTAGAAGCGGGAACGGGATTTCCTTTATAAGTACCATCCCACACATTGTTACCATTATTATACCCAACTACGCTAAAAACAACTTGCCCCGAACGATCAAAAATAGTGACTTGATTATTTAAATATTGGTCAATAAAACCTATTTCCCAAACATCATTATTAAAATCACCATTTGGGGTAAATGCTTCGGGGATATCTATGCCACTTTTAATGGTAATATTCATTTCATCTGTCATAGAACAAAGACCATTTACCACCAATAAAAAATAAGTAGTAGACACATCAGGCGAAGCACTAGGGGTAAAAGTATTGTCAAAGTTAAGTCCTGTTACTGGTGTCCAGGTGGGCACGCCTGTTCCGGAACCGTTTATGGTTGCTGCCTCGCCTAATTGCAATAACAAATCGGGTCCAGCATCTGCATTTATAGGCGTAACATCAAAATATATACTGTCTGAAAAAGCAACACTCGGACAAGCTGTAGCACCACAATTAGCTTTCAAATATAAAAATCCAGACTCACTTAAAATAGCCGTTGAAAAATTCAATTCCTCACTAACGAGTATACCATTATAATACCATTCAAACATTGGGTTAGAAAAACAATTAGTGGTCGTAACATCAACGGAAACATCTTCTCTTTGACAAATCACTGTTTTTTTAGTCGCTATACTTACGGCTATTGGTAATAATTCCACACCTGCACCTGCTATACTTATATCAAATGTAACTTCGGCTGGGTTAATTTCTCCAGGTGGAACAGCAGAACCATTTACTTGAATATAATATGTTTTATTTGGCGCTAGTGGACCAGTTGGCGCTATCGAAAAGTCAGTCAATCCATTGTTTTGACAGGCACCAAAATAATTATAATTCCCTCCTTCACACACCACATCACTTTCGACAATTACAGCCTGTAATGCCTTGCCTTGATTTACCACTTGATTTACCACGACATTCGTAAAATTAACCGTTACAGCACCACCATTAGCATTTGTCGTAAACTTATACCAAACTGTTGCTCTTGGTGTGAAACAGGGCGTATTATCATCTGCACAACCATTTGGATTTGTACTAAAACAATTCTCTAATGTCGCCCCAACAGTAGTTCCTGCGTAAACTTGATTAACGCAAATTTCAACAGCATTTACGCAATCATCATTTCCAGGCTGCGCAAAACCGGCAAATAAAAAGAGAAAAGTAAATAAAATTGTATTAACTATTTTCAAAATCATTAATTTTAAAGATGTAAAGGTAAGTAATTCTCCTTCTTCAGGAATAAATAAATGTAAGAATCAAAAAAATATTGTACAATTCAATAAAAAAGGCTAATTTTTTTTGGTAAATTTGACTTCTTATTAAAAAATTCTAAATCAAATATACATGAAGATATTAGTTTGTATCAGCAAATCACCAGATACAACGAGTAAAATTGCATTTACGGACAATAATACTCGTTTTGATGAATCCGGTGTTCAATACATAGTAAATCCATACGACGAATGGTATGCTTTGGTGAGAGCCATAGAACTAAAAGAAAAACATGGTGGAGAAGTAACTACAATTACAGTTGGAACTGCTGCAGATGATTCCATTATTAGAAAAGCTTTAGCGATAGGTGCTGACAATGCAGTTAGGGTAAACCAAGAAGCAAAAGATGCATATTCCGTAGCATTTCAAATAGCTGAATATGCAAAAGCAAACAATTTTGACATCATTTTCACAGGTAAAGAGACCATTAATTTCAATGGCGCTCAAATAGGTGGAATGGTATCTGAATTATTAGACTTACCATTTGTAGCTTTAGCAACTTCATTAGAAGTGGAAGGCACTACAGCTACAGCAACTAGAGAAATTGTTGGCGGTGAAGAAATTTTAGAAGTTAATTTACCAATTGTAATCAGTGCTTCAAAAGGTATGGCGGAACAAAGAATTCCAAACATGAGAGGAATTATGGCTGCCAGAACAAAACCTTTACAAGTAGTTGAACCAGTTGCTTGTGAAGACTTAGTAACTTATGAATCATTTGAATTACCAGCTGCCAAATCGGCTTGTAAGTACGTTGATCCATCAAACATGAAAGAATTAGTTGAATTACTTCACAACGAAGCAAAAGTTATTTAAAATATGTCAGTATTAGTTTATATAAGTACACCAAATGGCCACATTTCAAAAAGTGCAATAGAGGCCGTATATTATGGAAGTCAAATTGGTGAAGTAACCGCTTTAGCCAATGGTAATGTTAGCAAAGATGATTTAGCAAATTTAGGTAAATATGGTGCTAAAAATGTTTTATTACATGCTAGTGAGACGGAAGATCCTAGTCAATTAAGTAAAATGATTCAAAAAGCTGCTACTTCAGCAAGTGCAGATACTATTATTTTATCTTACGATTTAATTGGTAAAGCAATAGCGCCTCGTGTTTCTGCTGGAATGAAAGCAGGATACGTACCTGGTGCAACTACTTTACCAGACGCAAATGGATTAATCAAAACCAACGTTTTTTCAGGAAAAGCAAAAGGACTAGTAAAAGTAAATACACCTAAAAGAATTATTGGTTTAACACCAAATTCTATTCCCTTAGTGGAAGGAAATGATGTTGCTACAGTTACAGACTTTTCAGAAGAAATTGGGAATTCAAGCATTACTATCAAAGAAATTAAGAAACAAGAAGGCGATATTTTACTAACAGAAGCTGACTTAGTTGTTTCTGCTGGAAGAGGTTTAAAAGGTCCTGAAAATTGGGGAATGGTTGAAGATTTAGCCAAAACTTTAGGCGCAGCTACGGCTTGTTCTCGACCAGTTGCAGATATTGGATGGAGACCTCATCATGAACATGTAGGGCAAACTGGTATTGCAATTAGACCTAATTTATACATTGCTGCCGGTATTTCTGGTGCAATACAACATTTAGCAGGGGTTAATCAAAGTAAAACAATAGTTGTGATTAACACAGATCCTGAAGCACCATTTTTCAAAGCTGCAGATTACGGTGTTATTGGAGATGCTTTTGAAGTGTTACCTGCACTTAATGAAGCCATCAAAAATTTTAAAGCAAATAATTAATCATTTATTTAAATTAAAGGAGGATAAATACTTATTCTCCTTTTTAATTTATGGATAAAATAGAATTAAAAATAATAGGACTTTCCTATAGTCAAACGCAATCTGGTGCGTACGCATTGGTGCTATCTGAAAAAGAAGGAACTAGAAGACTTCCTATTATCATAGGTGGCTTTGAAGCCCAATCCATAGCGATTGAGTTAGAAAAAATGAAGCCTTCTCGTCCTTTAACACACGACTTATTTAAAACGTTTACCGATTCTTTTAATATTCAAATAAAAGAAATTATCATATACAACTTGGTAGAAGGCGTATTCTATTCTAAAATAATTTGTGGCGACGACAAAAATCAAATTGAAATTGATGCCAGAACATCTGATTCTATCGCTATAGGATTGAGAGCAAATGCACCAGTTTATACCTACGAACATATTTTGAGTTCCGCTGGTATTCAATTAGACAGTGAAGATTTTATTGATGAGCCTAAATTAGAAGAATCTATTAATATTGAAAGCAGTAAAGAACCTGAAAATACTGTAGAGGAGTTAGAAGCTATGCTAAATAAAGCGATTGAGGACGAAGATTACGAACGTGCTTCAACCATAAGAGATGAAATTAATAAAAGGAAAGATTCGGAATCCTAAGGTATTTTTCACTTGTATACTTTTTTTAAGCACACTATTCATAGGATGTAATAACAAACCTACCACTACCATTTTTGGAGATTGGCAATTCAGCGACTCCCTCACGCAACAAGAACATAGTTTAAAATTAATTGAAAAGGACGGCCAATTAATTTACCATGCTAAAGGAATAGACCCCCTACTTAACAGTGGCATTTTCAGCTACGACGATCACTACATCACCTTTCAATATATTCCAGAAAGTAATGCCGCTATCGACTCCATTTACATCATTCAAGATCCTACAGGTCAAACTAAGGTAGATTACTTTCTAAATAAAGAAAAAAAATTCACGGAAGTGGATGGCGTGATCCTAAAGAATAAATCCAGTGTCACTTACCAATACTTTATTCATAATCAATCCCTAAAGATTGAAACTAAAGCAAAAACTTACCCATTGGAAAAGCAAGGCTTACCCCCTCAAAACCTATCTTTTTCCTCGGTATTAAGAGGAGCGATAGGCATCCTTTTCCTCTTGTTTTTAGCATGGTTATTTAGCAAAAGCAGAAAGGATATCAACTGGCAATTAGTCCGCAAAGGATTATTGCTACAAATTATCATTGCCATAGCTGTTTTGAAGGTACCTTTTATCCAAAGTATTTTTGATTTTATCAGTCGAGTATTTGTAAAAATTATCAGTTTTACGAACGAAGGCGTTAATTTTTTATTTGCACAATTCGGCAGCACAGTCATTGATGGACCCTTGACTAATTTTGCCTTTACCATTCTACCGACCATCATATTCTTTTCGGCATTGGTTAGTGTATTTTACTACTATGGCATTCTACAAAAAATTATATATGCATTTGCCTGGGTCATGAAGAAATTCATGCATTTATCTGGTGCTGAAAGCTTAGCTGCAGCAGGAAATGTATTTTTAGGACAAACAGAAGCCCCCTTACTGGTAAAGCCTTATCTCGGTAAGATGACCACTTCAGAAATAATGTGTTTGATGACAGGAGGGATGGCGACAATAGCCGGTGGAGTTTTGGCTGCATATGTCGGTTTTTTGGGTGGTGATGACCCTGTGCAACAAGCATTTTTTGCCAAACACCTATTAACCGCTTCTATAATTTCTGCACCAGCTGCCATTATTGCCGCAAAAATACTAGTCCCAGAAACCGAAGCGATTAACACCGATTTAAAGGTAGATAAAAACAAACTAGGAAGTAATGCGTTAGAAGCTATTTCAAACGGTACAACAGACGGTTTAAAACTAGCCATAAATGTCGGTGCCATGTTACTTGTCTTCATTGCTTTTATGACCTTAGGCAATTATGCCCTTTCCTTTATAGGTAGAATTGGCATTAATGACTGGATTAGTCAAAACACCCCTTATACACAACTTTCCTTTGAATTTATTTTAGGATATGTCGGTCGACCGATCGTCTGGTTGATAGGTGTAGATTGGGCAGAATCCATTTACGTAGGAGAATTGTTAGGCACCAAAACAGTACTCAATGAATTTGTTGGTTACATGCGACTAGGCAATATGAAAACAGCAGGTTTACTGTCGGAAAAAGGAATTGTTATGAGCACGTATATATTGTGCGGATTCGCTAACTTTTCTTCCATTGGTATTCAAATTGGAGGCATAGGCGCATTAGTCCCAAATAGAAAAGGACTTTTGTCTAAACTTGGTATGAGAGCACTTATTGGCGGAACAATTGCTTGTTTGATGACCGCTGCTATCGTTGGTATGCTGTATTAAAGCATTACCGGTATTTTTTTGGTCAATACAGGAATAAACCAAATATAGCCGTTCTACTATACTTAAGCATTTTATATAAACTACCTTAATTACATGCTAACTTTCATTGGGTAATAATAAACACAACCATAAATGATTATTATCAGTACCTTTTCATAAGGCTAATCAAAAATAGATGCGTATTTTTAATGTAAAAAAAAAAGATGAAAACTGCCTCATTAATCACTTCGAATATCTTCAAAGAAGATAAACCTGCTATTTCTGTTTTACTAGAAACGGAAACTTCCAAAGAATTAAAAATTTTGATGCGAAAGGGACAATTAATGAAAAAACACCAAGCACCCTTTCCAATTATTATTGAAATATTTGAAGGTAGTATTGAATTTGGCGTAGCGGATGAAATCCTTTCTTTAAAAAAGGGAGATATTATTAGTTTAAAAAGTGGCGTTGCCCATGATTTAACAGCGACAGAGGAATCTATTGTAAGATTATCTTTATCAAAATCAGACACTATAAACCGAGTTAAAAAAGTGGTTGAATAGATATACCATAATAAATAGATTTTATCTATTAATGTTTAAGCAAAAACATTGCATAGTGCTCAAATATCGACACCAAATAAGTAACCTACAAATGCACTTAAACCCATGGCTATAGTGCCCCATAAGGTAATTCTTGTAATTGCTTTACCAACACTAGAACCACCTGTTTTTGCAGCAATTACTCCTAACATCATTAAAAAAATGATAGAAAAGCCGTATAAATAATATTCAAGCTTATTCACCGGGAGAAATAGCGCGGTTAAGGTTGGTAAAATTCCGCCAATAACAAAAGAGAAGCCAGATGCCAATGCCGCTTGTAATGGATTCGCTTTACTGACATTGTTTATTCCCAATTCATCTCTTACATGTGCTTCCAATGCATCCTGTTTAGTCAGTTCTTTTGCGACCTGAAGTGCTGTCTTTTTCTTTAAGCCTCTACCTTCATAAATCTCAGCCAACCGCTGAAGTTCTACTGCAGGTTTTTCTTGTAACTCTATCCTTTCGCGCTCAATATCTGCATTTTCAATATCTGTTTGAGAACTAACAGAAACATACTCTCCTGCAGCCATAGATAAAGCACCACCCACTAACCCTGCAATACTTGCTAAAACTACCGGCGCTCGCAAGTCACTAGCTGAGGCAACACCAATAGCTAAACTTGCAATAGATAAAATTCCATCATTTGCCCCCAAAACAGCTGCGCGTAACCAATTACTGCGGTTGATAAAATGATTTGCTAGATAATCCTCTTGTTCCATAACTAAATTAATGCATCAATCCTTTATTAAATTAAACGCCCCATTTATTAAAAATTGCGCCCCATCTTCAAAATCATTTACATTTAATATTTCCACAAAATCTCTTTCAGTTTTCCCCAATTGCACCGCCACTTTTTTAAAACTATACAAGTCTCCGTTGAATTCTTTTTGAACCAAAACAAAAGATTTATTTTCAATCGAAACAACTGCATTTAACGGCAATGAAAGTGCCGTATCTACGCCTGAATATATTTCAGCCGAAACATACATACCGGGTGTTAATGCTACTGCATCCTTTTCATTTTTAAAATGGCAATGTACTTTTATTGTCCGTGTATCGGAATCTATTGCTTTATTAATCAAATGAACCGTTGCTTTGTAATTTGTATGACCATTTTGCAAACTAAACAAGACATCCTGACCAATCGAAATAGTAGATAAGTCTTGTTCGAAAATATTCAATTCAATATGCATATGATCAGTATTCATAATAGTTACAGCAATATCTGAGGGATTAAGAAACATTCCTTTCGTAGCCAAAACAGAAGTTACAAAACCAGCCATAGGTGCTTTAACAGCTATGGTAGAACTTAAATTCAGTGCGGTAACGGTATTTGGATTAATATTCATTAATTGCAGTCGTTTTTTTAATGACTCGTATTTTGCCAACGTTGAAAGATAATCAGACTCCGCTTTTAAATAAATTTTTTGAGAGGTAACATTACTAGCCGCCAAATCTTTTTGTCTTTCATAATCCGACTTTAAATAACTTAATTGACTTTTTGCCGCTAAAAAACTTTCTTGAACTTCTATATAATCAGGACTCTCTAGTGTAAAAAGGGTTTGTCCTTTTCTAACTTTTTGTCCTTGTATCAACGCAATATTTTTAACATACCCACCAAAATATGCACTTACAGTTGACTTATATTCTGGAGGCACATCCAGCATACCATTTGCCTTTACAACTTGGTAAAAGGTTTGATTGGAAAATGTACCTAATGCCATTTTACCAAGTTCAAACTGTGCGTTGCTAATTTCCAATAAATCTGACATATTTGATCTTTCTACATTTTCCATATCGGGTGTATTTTCCGAAGTGCAGGCTAAGAAAACGGACAAGATTAAAGCAGGCATTATATATTTAATAGTTTTCATTTCAATAGGTTATTAATTAGTAATATTATTTGCTTCAATGACAGTTAAATTATAGAAAAAATTATTTTGCAAGTAATTGATTTTAATATTTATTGCATGCTCCAATAGAGATATAAATTGTAAATAATCAATTTCTCCAGAATTAAACATTTCATTGGCATTTCTTAGTGTTTCTTGATACAAAACCTCCCCATAATCTGTATAATAATCTACCCCACTTTTATAGGCTAATAATTCATTAATGAGTGCAGCATAATTTGATTTCATGTGCGTTGTATAATCTTCAAAATCATTTTGCTTTATCTTTACTTCCGTTTTGGAAGCTTTAATCTTTGATTTATCACCCCCATAAAAAAGAGGTACAGCAATTCCAGCTTGAACGCCATAATAAGCATTGGGAGACACTCCGTTATTACTCCCTTTAAATGCCTCAAATTTAACATCTGGCAATAAATTTTGCTTATTTATAGTGAGCTGTTTTTCACTTAACGCAATAGATTGATTTAGATATTGTAAAAATGGATTTTTCGAGGAATCAAATGGTAATAAGCCAACATCTTCCAAAGAATCGATTGCTATAGTATAAGTAGTATCCCCTTGTATCCATTTATTTAGTTGTACCAACGATTTGTTAAAGTTCATTTCACTTTGGTATAAAGAAACATGCATTTCTTTAGATTTTGAGGTGGCTAACAATACTGCCAATGTACTGGATTCACCTACTTGTTTTTTTAGCATTGCTGCTTCAGCAAATTTCTGGTATACACTATCTAAATATTTATAATTTCCAACCATTTTTGACCAATGCGAGACCGTATAATATGCTTTAGAAATTTCTTTTTTGATGTATTGTTCGTCTAATAAATATTTGGTCTTGGCCAAAGCCGTGTTTTGCTTTAACAAACCTTTTTGAGAAACATAAAATGATGGAAACTTGACAGATTGACTGATACCAAAAACATTTAACGCAACATTATTCGGTGCAATATTATTTTGATCAAAACTATAATAAATATCGGTTTTCTCAATGGTAAATGCGGTACCTTCAAGTATTTTATTTCTTTCCACCTCGTATTTTGAGGATTGTAATCTTTTATTATTTTCAATTCCATATGCAATTGCACTATCCAAAGAAATTTCAACATTTTGCGCATTAGAGTATAAACCAACACTGAGCAATAAAACTAAAATTGTCGTTTTACTACTACCTATTTGATGTGTTTTTTTGGTTTTATCAAAGATGGCATAAAGCACTGGTAACACAATCAAGGTCAGTAAAGTTGCAGAAATAAGTCCACCAATTACTACTGTAGCCAAAGGTCTTTGCACTTCTGCACCGGCATTGGTTGAAATAGCCATTGGTAGAAAGCCTAAAGCAGCAGCCGAAGCAGTAAGTAATACTGGTCTTAATCTAAGTTGTGTACCTAAAATTATCCTCCTATTGACATTGGTTATACCTTCCTGTTTTAATTCTTTAAATTGTTCTATCAATACAATACCATTCAATACTGCGATTCCAAACAAGGCAATAAAACCGACCCCGGCAGAAATACTAAATGGCAAACCTCTTAAATAAAGAAATAATACACCACCAACAGCTGAAAGCGGTATTGCACTATAAATCATTAATGCTTCTTTAACAGATTTAAATGCAAAATAAAGCAAAAAGAAAATCAAGACTAGCGCTATGGGAACCGCCACCCATAATCTACTAATTGCAGAACGTAAATTTTCAAATTGTCCACCATAGGCAATAGTGTATCCCTTGGGTATTTCAATGTTATTATTTATAATTTTTTGTACATCCTCTACTACCGACTGTAAATCTCTGTTCCGAACATTTACACCAATAACAATTCTCCTTTTGGTATTATCACGAGATATTTTTGCTGGTCCTTTAGTGTAGCTTATTTTTGCAAATTCTGAAAAAGGCAAAGTATTTCCATCATGGAGTCGAATAGACGTGGTAGCAATATTTGAAATATCTTTTCTGTCTTTTTCATCAAAGCGTACCACCAAATCAAATTGTTTCTCACCTTCAAAAACACTTCCTGCTGTTTTTCCGGCAAACCCCATAGTAAGTACATCATTTAAATCCGCAATATTTAAGCCATATTTTGCAATTTTATTTCGGTCGTATTCCACACTCATTTGTGGGAGACCTGCCACTTTTTCAACTGAAATATCCGCTGCACCTGGCACATTACTAATAGCCTTTTCTATTTTTAAAGCAGTCTGATAAAGCACATCCAAATCTTCACCAAATATCTTTATGGCTAAATCAGCTCGAACCCCTGTAATTAATTCATTAAATCGCATTTCAATGGGTTGCGTAAATTCATAATCTATTCCTGCAATATCAGTCAAGGCGACTTTAAACTTATCCGTTAACTCATCTTTAGATTTTGCAGATACCCATTCCTTTTTGGGTTTTAACTTTACAATTACGTCACTCTCTTCCATAGACATTGGATCCGTCGGTACTTCTGCTGCCCCTATTCTAGAAACAACTTGATCTACCTCCGGAAATTTCATCAAAATCTTTTCAATTTGTGTCGTTGTTTCAACAGTTTTTGTAAGTGAAGTCCCGGTTTTTAATACAGGTTGAATAACGAGATCTCCTTCATCCAAAGTTGGAACAAACTCCCCTCCCATTTTACTAAAAAGAATAAAAACCATTATCAATAATAGAAGTGCAGCACTTAAAACAGTGGCTTTTTTTCGCAATGCCCAAACCATAATAGGTTTATAGGTTTTTCCTAAGAAACTAACTAATCGGGTTGAGACATTCCTTTTTTCTGGATTCGAAGGTTTTAAAAATAAGGAAGCCATTACAGGAACGTACGTGAAGCACAAAAACATTGCACCAATTAAGGCAAAAGTAAATACCAAAGCCATTGGTCGGAACATTTTTCCTTCCACATTGACCAAGGAAAGAATTGGAATAAATACAATAATGATGATCACCTGACCAAAAACAGCAGAGCGCATCATTTTAGAAGTTCCAAGAAAAGTTATCCGGTCAATAAAAGCCCTTTTCTCTATACTCGGCAGCTTATTTATGGCCAATCTTTCCGCAGTTATTTTAAAAGCGATATACTCAACAATAATAACGGCCCCGTCTATAATAATACCAAAATCTATTGCTCCTAAACTCATCAAATTAGCATCTACTCCAAAAATATACATGAGCGTTAATGCAAAAAATAACGTTAACGGGATCACGGAAGCGACTACCAATCCCGAGCGAATATTGCCGAGTAAAAGTACCACGACAAAAATCACGATTAAGCATCCAAGAATTAAATTTTCACTCACCGTAAAGGTCGTTTTAGCTATTAGCTCACTCCTTTCTAAAAATGCATTAATACGAATTCCTTCTGGTAGGGAATTTTTTAACTCCTCAACCCTAACCTTTACTGCATTAATCACTTTTTTTGAATCAGCTCCTTTTAACATCATCACCTGACCCAAAACTTTTTCTCCTTCACCATTTCCTGTAATCGCACCAAATCTATTGGCAGCACCAAAGCCCACTTTTGCTATATCTTTTATATAAATCGGGCTACTCGATCTTGTTACCACTACTATATTTTCTATATCTTCAATTGAACCTACTAGTCCCTCCCCTCTAATAAAATAACTTTCATTCCCTTTTTCAATATACCCTCCACCAGCTATTCCATTATTATTTTCCAAAGCTGTAAACACCTCGGTTATAGAAATATTCATAGACAATAAACGTTTGGGATCAACTGCCACTTGATATTGCTTTAAAAAACCACCCCAAGTATTTACTTCAACAACTCCGGGAATCCCCGACAATTGTCGCTTAACTATCCAATCTTGGATGGTTCTCAAGTCTGCAATTGAATATTGCGCTTTGTGCTGCGGGTCTACATCAATAATATATTGGTATATTTCTCCCAAACCTGTGGTTACTGGTCCCATAAATGGGGAACCAAAACCAGACGGAATTTTTTCTTCGGCACTCTTTATTTTTTCTGCAATTAATTGCCTTGGCAAATAAGTACCTATTGCATCATCAAATACTATGGTAACAACGGACAGTCCAAACTTTGAAATGGAGCGTATTTCTTTAACATTAGGCAAATTTGCCATTTCCAACTCTACAGGATACGTTAAAAATTTTTCTACATCTTGGGTTGCTAAATTGCGAGATGTGGTGATAACTTGCACTTGATTATTTGTTATATCAGGTACAGCACCTATGGGAATATTCATTAATGAATATACACCACTACCTATAATAAAAGCAGTAAGCAATAAGACAATTAACTTGTTTTGAATACTAAAATGAATAATTTTTTCGAACATGACGGACTGTTATTTATCTTATTACAAAGATAGTATCACGAACTTTAGTCTTCCCTAGTTTTTTCTTAAGATTAGCTTAAAAATAACACGGCACACTACCTTGCTTTATAAAGAGGTTAAAAATTATTAAGTCCTTTAAATGTTATATTCACTGTTGTACCCTTGCCCAATTCACTATCAATTTCAATATTAGTGTGAATTACCTCTGCTGCCTTTTTAACGATTGAAAGTCCTAAACCAGCTCCATTTATTTCTTTATGATCCAGCGAATTTGATCTAAAAAAAGGCGTATAAATATTTTGGATATCCACCTCATCAATTCCAATACCATAATCTTTAATAGTACAATGTGCCAAATTGGAATCACCCTTTATTGTAATTTCTATTTTAGCTTTATTTGCAGAGTATTTTATGGCATTACTCAATAAGTTATCTATAATTAAATTTGCGTAAAAAGCATTTAATTCTAATGCTCCACCGCTCTGTATATCCAGCACAAATTCAATATCCTTTTTTAATATAATAGGTGTTCGTTGCAACACTATTTTACGGACTAGTTCTCCTAAACTTATATTGGGAGTAGAAGACAGCTTAGTACTTGAATCAAACCTTGCTAAAACCAGTAATTGCTCGGTAACATTTGTCATGCGATCGAGTTCGGTTAAACAATAATTTATTTTAGCTTGATATTCTTCAACCGTTCGTTCTTTTCGGATTAAAACCTCTAAAGTCCCTCTAATTACAGCTATTGGTGTACGCAGTTCATGAGAAGCGTCAGAAGTAAATTGTTTCTCACGTTCTAAAGCTTGTTCTAATCTCCCTAACAATGAATTTATGGAATTCGACAAGTCGAATAATTCATCTTGGTTTGCAGGCAAATCAATTCGTTCGTTTAAATTATTTTTAGTAATTCTATTCGCTGTATTTGTGATTAATACAACAGGAGAAATACTTCTCCCTGCGAGAAACGAAGAAATAAAAAATAAACCGAGTAGGACAATTGGAAAAAGAAACAAGAGCGTATTTCTTAAATTTTTCAACACCATCATTGAGCCATCTAATGCCATTGCGGCAATAATATGGCCATATATTTTACCATTATTTTCTACCGGAATTTGGACTTGTCGAATTAATCTTTGGTTTAATTTTGTATTGAAATGATCCCCATATTTATTCTCATTTTTAAAAAATAATTGATTTCCTTTTAAATTAGGAGACTTATCTTTCACCATTCCTAAGCTATCGGTTAATTGAATAAACACTGGATTAACTTGCACTTCTCTATGTTCGACTTCTTTCCATTCGTCGTTAAATATAAATTTAATGCCTTCTGGGGATTGAAAAATTTCTTTGGTATGCTTATTTGCTTCAAAAGACAAATCATTATCAATATTCTGATATACTGTTTGTTGCACTATGAAATACACAATACAAAAAACACCTACAACTACAATACTAGTAGCCAGCATAAAATGTAAAGCAACCCGTTTTTTATAACTTAGATTCATAATTCCTTTGCAATATAACCAACCCCTCTTATGGTTTGAATGTAATTATCATCATTAGTGAGCTGTAATTTTTTTCGTAAGGCATTTATAAAGACATCAATTACACTGGTATTATATTCGAAATGAATATCCCAAACACTTTCAATAATTTTTGTTCTACTACAAACCTTGCCTTTGTTTTTAATTAACAATGCCAATAAATCAAATTCTTTTTGGGTCAATGCTATTTCTTTACCACTTTTAAAAACTGTATGTGCAACGGTGTTTAACACAATAGAGCCAAGGGTTAATTCCGTCAATTCTTCAGAATTATTCCTTAATTGTACACGCACACGTTCTAATAGTTCTTCAAAATGGAAAGGTTTTTTTATATAATCATTTGCGCCGGCTTGCAATCCAAATATCGTTTCGTCAAGCGTATCTTTTGCGGTAAGAAAAATAATTGGTGTTTCTTTGTATTTTTTCCTGAATTGGGTACAGATTTCTATACCACTTTTTTTCGGTAACATCCAATCTAATAAAAGTAAATCATATTCCCCGGACAAAGCCATCATTAATCCAATATCGCCTGTATGCGCCACAGCAACAGTATAAGATTCTTCTTCCAATCCTTGTTTAAGAAAATTAGCGATACCAATTTCATCTTCTACTATTAGAATTCTCATGTTACAAAGATTAGATAAAAATCAGGCATACAAAAATATGTAATCTTAAGGTTTGCTTAAGATTACCTTTCTGTAGGTTTACTTTTCTAGGTCAAGCTACAATTTTACTTACACCAACTCCACCAACAAGTCATCATTTGTTTTAGTTACTTTGGCCAATTTATTACTGGTTAAATGCTTGATAGACTTATCCCATTTTTTGTTACTCAAGCCAGTTTTAGCTTTCAAATCATCTAAACTAATTGGCGTAGCTTTTTTTAAGGTATCCAAAACTAATTTTTGGTCTTCGTTTAATTCAACGCTTACTTTATTTTTAGTCTCGGGTTTCATTTGAGGAAAGAATAAAACCTCTTGGATAGAAGCATTATTGGTTAAATACATAATCAGACGGTCCATTCCAATACCCAAACCTGATGTAGGTGGCATGCCATATTCTAGAGCTCTCAAAAAGTCTTGGTCAATAAATTCACCTGCTTCATCATCTCCATTAGCCGCCAATTTCAATTGCGCTTCAAATCTTTCTCTCTGGTCAATAGGATCGTTTAACTCAGAATAAGCATTAGCAATTTCTTTACCACAAACCATTAATTCAAAACGTTCAGTTAATTCAGGATCTTCTCTATGCTCTTTACACAATGGCGACATTTCTTTAGGATAATCCGTGATGAAAGTTGGTTGAATGTAATTTCCTTCACATTTTTCGCCAAATATTTCATCAATTAATTTTCCTTTACCCATAGTATCATCCACCGGTATTTTCATTTCTTTGGCAGCATTTCTAATTTCATCTTCTGTTTTTCCTCCGATATCAAACCCAGTAAAATCAATGATCGATTGACGCATGGTAACCCGTTTATAAGGTGCTTTAAATTCAATATTGTGTTCTCCAAAGGTTGCAGAAGAAGTACCATTTACGGCTATTGCACAGTATTCTAACAATTTCTCGGTAAAATCCATCATCCAATTGTAATCTTTGTAGGCCACATAAATTTCCATTGCCGTAAATTCTGGATTATGCGTTCTGTCCATTCCTTCATTTCTAAAGTTTTTAGAAAATTCAAAAACGCCATCAAAACCACCAACTATCAATCTTTTTAAGTATAATTCATTGGCTATTCGCATAAACAAAGGAACATCCAAAGCGTTATGGTGTGTAACAAAAGGTCGGGCTGCGGCACCACCTGGAATCGGTTGTAATATTGGTGTTTCTACCTCAAAATATCCAGCGTCGGTAAAAAACGTTCGCATGGCATTAAATAATTTACTCCGCTTCACAAAAACATCCTTTACTTGCGGGTTCACTACTAAATCTACATACCGTTGTCTATAGCGCATTTCAGGATCCGTAAAAGCATCATGCACATTCCCATCTTCATCTGTTTTAGGTTGTGGTAATGGTTTTAATGTTTTGGTCAATAAGGTGAATTTTTTAACCCGAACAGAAATTTCACCTACTTGGGTTTTAAACAAGGTTCCTTCAATTCCTATAAAATCACCTAAATTCAATAATTTTTTATACAATTCATTGTACGCCCATTTATCTTCCTCTGGACATATTTCATCCCTATTGAAATACACTTGAACTCTTCCAGCACTATCTTGCAATTCAGCAAAAGATGCTTTTCCTTGAATTCTTCTCGCCATTAATCTTCCTGCTATAACAACCTGTTTACCCTCTACATAGTCACTTTTTATTTCATTTGACAATATAGATACTGGATATAAATCAGCAGGGTATGGATTAACGCCGTGCGCTCTTAACGCCGTTAATGCTTCTCTTCTTTGTATTTCTTGCTCGGATAAATTTGCGAAACTCATGTAAATAATTTTCAACAAAGATATTCAAATTTCTTTTTTCAATCCATAACCCTATTGAAATAACACTTAAAATATTAACTTTGGAAGCTTAAGATTTAACTATGCAAAATATTATCGCTGACTTTCCAAACCAATTAAAGAATGCAATGGAAATTGGAAAACATTTTAAACGCAATGAAACCCACCAGATAAACAACATATTAGCTTGTGGATTAGGCGGTTCTGGAATTGGTGCTAAAATTGCAAAATTATTAAATTTGAATAAGCTATCGGTTCCATTTGAATCTATCAACGATTATTCTATCCCAGCATTTGTTAATGAAAATACTTTAGTGATTGCTACCTCTTATTCTGGAAATACAGAAGAAACACTAGAGGCTATTGAAAAATGTAAATCAAAAAATGCAAAAATTGTAATTATTGCTTCAGCTGGTAAATTACTGGAATTGGCAAAAGAAAACAATTGGCCATATATTATAGTACCTGGTGGTGAGCAACCAAGAGCAATGTTAGGCTATAGTTTAATCCAACATTTTTATGTGTTAAAAGCATTTGGTTTAATTGATAATCAATTTGAAAACAGTATTTTAGAAGCAATTGAGATCATAGAAAAAGAAGAGTCAGCTATTAAAGATAACGCAAGAGTGGTTGCAGGTCAAATGTACGAACATACCCCTGTCATTTATTCAAACCCAAGTCTAGAAGGTATAGCCATTAGATTTAGACAACAAATTAATGAAAACAGTAAAATGTTGTGCTGGCATGCTGTAATTCCGGAAATGAATCACAACGAACTCGTTGGTTGGGCTGGTGGCAATGATAAAATTGTAGTCATTAAACTAAAGACTGATTTAGAATATTACAGAACGAGTAAACGTTGGGATTTTTGTAAACCAGTAATTGAAAGTAAGACAAAACAAATTATTGAGATTAATGCGAAAGGTAAATCACTTTTAACACAAGCATTATATCTAATACACTTAACCGATTGGATTAGTCTTTATTTGGCAGATTTAAATGAGGTAGACCCTATTGAGGTTAATGTTATCTCTTCCTTAAAATCTAAACTTTCAGAATTAAAATAAAAAAGCTGCCAATAAATTGACAGCTCTTTACCTATGAAAAAATACTATGTTTAGTCACACACACATTAAATTTACGACTGCACACCATGTATTTATTGGTTTAAAAATGGAAGGACACTCCCATTGTTAAAGGAAAAACTTGTTCCGCTTTTCCTTTTTCAAACAAGGGTAATAAGTTATAATTTGCGAATAACCCAAAATCGTTATATCCCATTCGCACGGTAGCCAATGCTTGAAAAGAATTTAAATTATAGACGCCCTTTGATTTATTTTTTGACTCTTTTCCAAGTACATCAAATTTCTGTACTAATTTTGAACCAATTCTAACCCCACCAATTACTCCTGCTGCGACATGAAAATTTTTGTCTTCATTTTTGGAACTATTAAACTGAAGCAATAAAGGCACATTTAAATAGGTGGCTCTTAGTTGATTTTTATTAAAGGAAGTAAGTGTATCTAAAGTCCCCCAAGTACTATCTGCACTTTGTTTTAGTTGATAATTATTTTTCAACCCATATCTCGAAAAAGACAATCCCATACCAGTAACCAACCCAACATGATCGGTACCAAAGCGAATTCGTTTTTCAAAAAAGTTTAAATTATAACTAAAAGATTGGGCCGGGTCCATTTGTAAATAAGGACTATTTATTTGATTACCACCACTAGCGTTTAATAATATTGAAGGGCCAAAATCAAATCCACTCCAGTACGTTAAATCATCATCTGCCTTATTTTTTTTACTCTTACCCACTTCTACTTCTTTTGAAGTGCCTTCTCCGCTCACTAATAAGGTATCTTCTCCATGGTTAATGATTATAAATTCAAGACCAGCGACATTAAAACGCATAGTATCTTGTTCTTTCTCTTGGGCAAACAATTGCATGCTTAAAGAAATTGCAATTAAAGTTATTATATTTTTCATCTTATTAAGTTTTAAGTTTAGTACAACGGGAAACAAAGTAGTGAAAATTTCAAATGGCCAGTTTAAGCTTTCACTATGGGTACCACAATCTTTGTTTAACGTTCTTATGAATAGGACGACCAACTATAAAATAAGTTACAGGAAGGTTATTTTTTTTTCTTTCTTTCGAAAGATATTTTTCCAATTTTGAACTTAGTCACCTTATAATCACTATCTTTTGTACTTTCTTGATAAGATACTGGCAGCTTGGTAAAGTTACTTAATGCGTTCGTAACCGGTTTATATCGGTCATGCACATTTACCTTTGATGCCGTATGTGCATAATGATCATGTTCAATAAAATCTTCTGTATTTTTAATTTCAGTAAAAGCCAAGTCATCTTCTGTAAAAAGAACATCATAGTTACTCAACTCAGGAAGCGGTTTCTCCATGGTAATATATGCCAAGTAATTATTATCTAATTTAGGAACTGGATTTAAACGCTCTATCTTTAAAATACGCGTAGTTTTCAGGCCTTTTTTATTGGTAGTTTTGGGTTTCGTAGCAATATTTTCTTGTGCTGGTACCTGCATTAACTTTTCAATTACTGCTGCCCCTTTATGCTGTTCATCTGCAAATTTTATCTGCTGAAAATTATTTTCATCCAAAGATCGACTTGCATATTTTTGTGGGACGTTTTGATACATATTCCAATTCACAGCAAAGAAAACCAGTGCTAATACTGCGGCAACCGAAAGCATTCTAACAAACATGCCAAGTACCAGACCCTTCTTTTTTAGTAACGTATTTTTATTTTCATAAACCACCGTTAAATCTGGCTGTAATTTAATTTTTCGATATAAACTACTGGTATGTTCCAACCCATGGGCTTTCGTATAATTAATTAACTTTTGATTTTCAACCTCAGATAGCAATCCTTCTGCACTGCCAATTAACCAATTTTCCACATTGTCTTTATCAATACCATTTTTAAAAACAGGCTCTAATAAGGCTTCTTTACCTTCAAATTCCAAATTTTCCTTTGGTAGTTCAAATTCCAAAACATCTGCCATGTCAACTACTTCAGCAGCACAGGCAGGATGTGTATCTAAAAAACTTAGCAAAACTTGGCTATCCTTTGCATTCAAATTTCCTTCCAGATAATCTAGATAAAAAGCTTCATAATTATATATATCTACTTTTATCATTTTTCTAAAACGGCTTCTACACTCACCAATATTTCTTTTAATTTTTTTCTTCCTCTAAAAATATAAACCTTCACTTGACTCTCTTTTAAATCCGTAATGTTTCCTATTTCACTATAATCATAACCTTCATAATCGCGTAACAAAATAACTGTTTTTTGTATTGCTGGTAATTGATCCAAAGCTTCATTTAGAATAGATTGCAAATCCATGTTTTTAATTGGATCAGCATGTTTAACATAATCAATATTCTCTTCCCCAACTTGAAATTTTTCTTTTCTTACCACATCTATCAAACGATTATAGGCAGTTGTAAATAAATAAGATTTTACTTTTTGCCCATCAATGTTTTCTTTTTTAAGCCAAACTTTTTCAAAAGTATCTTGTACAACGTCCCTAGCAGCATCAATATTTTTTAGATGCTTGAGTACAAACCGATAAATATTATCAGCATAATCGGCTACGGCGCTATTGTATTCGTCGACAGTCATTTTTTCATAGGTCAATAGTAGGACGGTTCAGGCGTTAATAAGTTACACCTCGATCCAATATTATTAAATAGAATACTTTAAAAATACTAATTTAGTCCAAAAGTAAAGACATGAAGTACTATTATTTGTTCATTTTTATATCCTTATTCCATTATCAAGTAAATGCACAACTCGTTTTAAGTGACATTATGCGTGGTAATGATTTTATAGGTAATCAGCCTTATCATGTACTTTGGGGACCAGAAAATGAGACCATTTATTTCCGTTGGAAAAAAGATTCTTTGGCTTATAAAGAGCAACATGTCTATCATTTAAAAACTAAAAAAATAATTGCTTTAGACCCTATTTCTCAAATTGACTTGCCAATTAGCGGATTTCAAACCAATAATAATGGCGCATACTACTACCAAAATAAAAAAGGAATTTATTATGTTCAGCACAAGGGCAACAAATTGATATTTCAAGCAAGCGGTAATTACCGATTAATACATGTTTTTGATGAAAACAAAATACTCCTACAAAATGGAAAAAGCTACCTAATCTTTAATCACCAAGAAGGAACCATAAAGGAGTTAATGCATTTTACAGAATCCACCGACAAAGAAAAAGAAATGGATTATTTAAGTCGGCAGGAATTAATATTATTCGATTTTTTAAAAGAAGAAAAAAACAAGGAAAGGGCAAATAGTAATAAAATTCAGCAAGCAACATACCAAAAGACTTACCCTATAAAAAATCAAACTATAGGCTTATTCGAAATCAATTCGAACCATAACTTCGCTTTATTTCGCCTAGATAAATACGCCAAAAACACCAATACGGAAATGCCAAGTTACATTAACAAAAATGGCCATGTGACACTAAAAAAAGCAAGACCAAATGTTGGCGCTAAACACCCAACACATGTCATAGCTTATCTGGATTTAAACCATAATAAGTCGGGGGAAATTAACATTGCTCATTTACCTGGAATTAAATTAGACCCGCTTTATTTACAAATTTATAATGACACGATTGACCTTCACCGAAGTACCCCAAAAGCGGTTATTCCCACTCAAATACAATTTAATGATTTTGGCGACAAGGCATTAATTGAAATTAAGTCCTATGATAATAAGGACCGTTGGATTTGTATTTTCTACACACAAACAAAACAATTAGAATGTATCAATCACCAACATGATGATGCATGGATTGGGGGACCTGGAATTTCTGGATGGAACATGGTACCTGGTAATTTAAATTGGTTCCCAGCACAAGACAAAGTCTTTTTTCAGTCTGAAGAAAGTGGCTATTCTCACTTATACAGTTATACTTTAAAGGACAAAAAAACGACCCAATTAACGAATGGAAAATTTGAAATTCACGAAGCAAAGATTAGTCAAAATGGTGAAAAATTCTACATTACAGCAAACAAGTCTCATCCTGGTAACCGTAACTTTTATCATTTCCATATCGAATCAAAAACATGGACGCAGATTTTAGCAGAAAAAGGCAATTATGAAGTAAGTATATCGCCAGATGAAAAACACATTGCCTATCGGTATTCCTATCAAAACAAGCCTTGGGAAATATTTTTAACAGAAAATAAACCCAATGTTATAGCAGCACAAATAACCCATTCCACTACCAAAGCTTTTAAAGCCTATGCATGGAGAACACCAGAAATTATTCAATTCAACAACCAAGACAACAAAACTGTTTACGCAAGATTATACCGACCAAAATCTGAGGTAAAAAATGGGGCAGCAATTCAATTTGTGCATGGCGCAGGGTACTTACAAAATGCACACCATTGGTGGAGCGGATATTACAGAGAGTATATGTTTCATAATTTACTGTGCGATAAAGGATATACGGTTATAGACATAGATTATTCTGCTAGCGCAGGCTATGGACGAGACTTCAGAACCAGTATTTATCGCCACATGGGTAAATCTGATTTAAACGATCAAATTGTGGGTCGGCAGTTTTTGATAGAAAATGAAGGTATTGACGAAAATAGGATTGCCATTTATGGTGGTTCATACGGTGGATTTATTACCATTATGGCCTTGTTAAAATATCCTGGCCAATTTCAATGTGGTGCTGCCATTCGTTCCGTAACCGATTGGGCACATTATAATGATGCCTATACGAGTAACATTTTAAACACACCAGAAACCGATAGCATAGCCTTTCAACAAAGTTCTCCAATTTACTTTGCAAATCAATTAGAGGACGAGTTATTAATCCTCCATGGTATGCAAGATGACAATGTACAATTTCAAGATGTGGTAAGATTAAATCAAAGATTTATTGAATTAGGAAAGCATACTTTTTCTTTGGCTTTGTATCCCATAGAACCACATGGGTTTGTAAAATCTAGTAGTTGGATAGACGAATACAGCAGAATTTTAAAGTTGTTTGATGCTCATTTGACAAATGAGTAGTACCTTGCAGAAAAATTACCAATCATGACTAATAACGATATTTTCAAAAAATTACGTGTCGCGCATAAATTAACAAATACTGACATTGTTGCCATTTGTAAACTTGTTGATTTTAAAGTTACTGAAAGTGAATTAGGCGCTTTTTTTAGAGCTGAAGGACATGAAAAATACCGTAATTGTGGCGATCAGATATTAAGAAATTTTTTAAATGGCTTGGTCATTCACTTAAGAGGACCTATGCCGGATAAAAGAATTGCTAAAAAATCAGATAAATAAAAGATGGCTGAACATACACATTTTGCATTACACAAACCCTTTGGATTTATATCACAATTTATCCATAAAGGTAAACGTACAAAAAGAGTCTTAGGAGAATTACAAGATTTTCCTGAAGGCATGATGGCCATTGGTAGGTTGGACGAAAACACAGAAGGTTTAATACTTTTGACTACGGATGGTATGACCAGTGAAAACGTAAGAAGAAAAACCGTGGAAAAGGAATACTACGCACAAGTAGATGGTTTTCCGAATGAAGCAGCCATAAAAAAACTGATGAATGGGGTTGAAATTGGTATCAAAGGTGAAAAATATATCACCTTACCTTGTTCCGTAAAAGTTATAGAAGATCCAATTGCATTTCCTCCACGAGAAAAAAAAATAAGGGATGAAAGACATGGTCCAACAAGTTGGATTTCAATCACCATAACGGAAGGAAAATACAGACAAGTAAGAAAAATGACTGCTGCTGTAGGACATGCTACTTTACGTCTCGTAAGAGTTCGAGTTGGAGAGGTAAAGTTAGATAATTTAAAAAGTGGTGAAATTAAACCATTTGACCCAAAACAATTTGAATAAGTTAATTCTTTTCTTTTACCCGCTTCTTAATCAAACTTGGCTACTCTTTAATAAAGGCAATTTTATCGCTTATTTTAAATAGTAAACAACACCTGTGGCATACTATAAACTGAATGGCACTCCGTATTGTTATTTATAAAAAATTATACCTACTTAATGGGTATATCCATAGGGTTGAATTCTTAAATTTTCGACAATATCGGAAGCAAGCAGTGCATTATAGCCTTTCTTTTCTGCTCCCTTATCCCCCGCTTTTCCATGAAAATACACGCCTACTATTGCGGCATTGAGCAGGTCATAGTGCTGTGCAATCAGTCCCGTAATAACACCTGTTAAGGCATCCCCACTTCCACCCGTTGCCATGCCTTGATTCCCGGAAGTATTTATGTAAAACTCTCCTGTTGTAGACGATATACAGGTATAGGCATCCTTTAAAACGATAATACATTGGTGTTTTTTTGAAAATGATCCTTGCTTTTCATGCCGTTCTAATGTGTTTTTAGAAGGGCCAACTAATCGGTCAAATTCTTTAACATGTGGGGTTAAAACACTTCGTTTTGGAAGCAGTGCCAATAACTTTTGATTGGCAGAAATAATATTAATAGCGTCTGCATCCAACACCAATGGTTGCGTACTTTTTTCAAGAAGACTTTGAAGCATTTTAACTGTCAATTTATCCTTTCCTATACCAGGACCAGCTCCAACTACATCATAGTTTGATAAAGTAGGTAATTCGGTCAAAAAATGAGCGTTTTCATCCGTTAAACACATGGCTTCTGGTGCAGCAATTTGTAATATATTATAACCGCATTTTGGAACACAAGTGGTTAGTAAACCAACGCCACTTCTCAAACAAGCTTTGGTCGACAAAACAGCTGCTCCCATCTTCCCATGTGAGCCTGCTAAAAGTAATGCATGTCCATATGTACCTTTATGGGATTGTTTCGCTCTTATTTTTACTATTTTGGCTACTGATTCGTCTAATAAAAAATAATTAGATTTTTGTGCCTGAATAAAGGCCTCGTCTAAACCAATATCCACTACTTCCCAGTCTCGTATATATGCCCTATGTTCGGGAAAGAAAAAAGCCAATTTTGGTCTTTGAAAACTAATTACGTGACTATTATTTACAATACTTTTAGAAGTAGAAATAGCATCACAAGGTAAACCGGAAGGAACGTCTATTGAAAAAACGGTTTTTTCAGCCTTATTTATAGCAGCAATTACCGCAGCAGGAAAACCTTTTACAGGATTATTAAGTCCTGAACCAAACAACGCGTCAATAATAATGTCATAAGCTGCGAAATCTGGAACAGTATCCGTCACCGTTAATTCTTCTACCTCCTTTAACCTGTTTTTATTAATCTTACAGTCCGCTGAAAGTGTTTCTTTGAATTTAACTAGCATGACATGCACATCCATACCTTTTTGCCTTAAAAGTCGACTAACAGCCAAACCATCTCCCCCGTTATTTCCTACACCACAAACGATAATTATTTTTTTGGATGCATTACTATGTTTTTCGAAGGCTTTTACGAATGCCAAGGCTGCTTGCTCCATTAAATCAATAGATGCAATTGGAGCATTATCCATGGTATATTTATCTGTCGCTCTAATTTGAGCGACATTTAGGATTTTTTTTAAGGGCGCCATCTTTGGTTATTTTTAATGATTTTAATCCGCTTTAACTAATACTCCTATTTTGAAGTAATATAAATTTAGAAATATAAACCGAACTGCTTATTCTTAGCTAATAATTTTTGTGTCAACTGCGAATATTATTTCCTTATCGATTTCTCAACTCAGTAAGTCCTACACTCTCCTGTAATCAAATAAAACAGAGATGGTTTTGAATTTGTCATCCGATAGAAATATGAATTGAATTATTAGTATTACTTTTGATAAAATAAAAATACTTCACCCTTAATCTTAAGTTTATGCCTTACCAAGATGTGTTTGTTCTTTTCTGGGAACAGGTAAAAGAAAGTGTACAAGAAGATCGATTTGCAAAATTAACCATGGCAAAGACCATTGGCAAACCTGACTTGAGAAACATATTTGTCCGACCTATTTACGCAGAAGACGGCTTTAAAGTCTTATTGAAATTGCGCTATAGATCTAAAGAAACAGAAGACGAAGAAAATGAATTGACTTTAGAAGAAGCATACGCTGTAATACAGTCTCATCTCCGTAAATCTTTTTTCTCTGTCCTGTTATTCACCACCACAAAGGATATTACTTTTAAGATTAACAAAAAAAACGCAGGAAGCATTACGGAATACCCCCCAACGTTTAAGGAAGTGATGCAAGCCCAAATTGATTCCGAATAATAGGTGAAGGACCTGAAAATGCTTTCAAAAACAATTTAACCAAGCTATTTTATAGCAGTTAAAGCCATACCATTGAGTAATAGCTATGCCATCAAGACCGTTTATTTGTACGCGTTGTTTAAGTTAAAATACAGTTTGAGTATAATTGAATTCTTGTAATAGGAAAACTTAGGACCTACAACAAATTCTAAAATCAAGCTACCAATACGATAATAAGAAATAATCCATTAAAAAAATTTCGAACCATTAGTCTTGCACTTGTAAGATCAAGTACTGAACGCATACCTCTTTCTTTCATGCTGTCGAGAGGACATTAGCAGCTAGGTAAAATCGCAGGTAATAATAGCGTTGGTTAGGTAGTTTTTTAGCTTGTGAAGCTGTCTGCTATCGTTTATAAATGTCCATTGGTCCAATCTCAACGCCTTCTCCTGATCATGCTTCAGTGCTATAGTCAAATCTCACGCTCTTTAAACCAAATAGTAACTTAATCAAACCATGGAGGATTGCTATTGGTAAAAAGAGAAAACCCAATAATAGTACTTTAAATTCATATAAAAATGAACTGTCTTTATAGGGCTTTCCTTTTAGTCTAGATAAAAAAGCACTCAAAGGAATTCCATACATATTTCCAAAAATCATGACTTGAGCAGCTGAAAGTATAATTTCTGCTTTCTCCTCACCATACTCTTTTACAATAGCATCATAAGCATACTTCTTTGGACAAGCTCTTGAATCCGCAAAATGTTGCGCAAATAGGATTGCTTTTGCTTCTTCGGGCTTTATAAAGTCACCTCCCCCTCCTTCACTTAAAAAACTGTTTATTTCTTCATTTCCCATCCCTTGTCGCAAAGCCATTTTAGCGTGACCATAGGAACAAATTGCACAACCATTCACCTCTGTAACCGCCAAATCTATGCGCTTAATAAAGTTTTGGTCTATTAATTTACTTTTTTTATTCCTATTTAATTTTTGCATTGCCATTGGGACAAAAACAGCTGCTCGATACATTTCCTTTAAACTGAATTTACGCTTAAATTCGGTTCTTGCACTTATTGCTTTAGGTAAAATTAAATCCTCCTCCATAATTCTATTACGTATTTGATCATATATACATGAGCACCATCATTCGTGTAAAAAGAGCAACAGTAAAACGCTAATTAAATTTAATTCAAATATAAGCATTTGCCTTCATTCCTTACTTTTAAAATAACGCCTATTCATTCTAGTGATTCAACAATAATCAATTTGTAGTAGAGGTAATAAATATTTTGTGGGTGAATCAGATTGCAATAATAACTTCCAGTCTGGTCTTAAGGTTAAAAAAAGACTTTTGGAGGAATTATCCGATAATAAAATTATCGCCAATCACAAATTAGAGGTATCAGAAACGTAGCATTTTTTTATGAAGGTGCATGAAAATTTATGCCTAACCCCAACTCTTGAAATTGACACCTTGATCTTTTCCAGACCATGTGACCAACCATTAAAATCAAGGTAAAAAAAAACTCAGTTTCCTAAAGTGTTTTTGGTGGGCAATGAGGGACTCACCTCAACTTCGTTCGGCATAAACTTCTCGTTCGAATTTATTGGGCAAAAAAATACC
>NZ_QKSB01000005.1:247125-293634 GCF_003234935.1 Putridiphycobacter roseus
TCATACTGAGGTGTTTTTGGTGGGCAATGAGGGACTCACCTCAACTTCGTTCGGCATAAACTTCTCGTTCGAATTTATTGGGCAAAAAAATACCCCAGTAAAAAATACTGAGGTGTTTTTGGTGGGCAATGAGGGACTCACCTCAACTTCGTTCGGCATAAACTTCTCGTTCGAATTTATTGGACAAAAAAATACCTCAGTAAAAAATACTGAGGTTTTTTTGGTGGGCAATGAGGGACTCGAACCCCCGACCCCCTCGGTGTAAACGAGGTGCTCTGAACCAACTGAGCTAATTGCCCTACTTAAAGGTTTTGTATTTAAAACATCCTAAATAAATAGGTCGAATAAACTGTCAAAAACTAAATTTGCAATTCTCTTATTGCGGGTGCAAATATAACTAGTTTTTTTTGTCTAGCAAATAAAAAATGAACTTTTTTAAATTATTTTTTCCAAAATAAAAAAACTGCCAAATACCAAAACTAAATCCCCAACCTTAGAGCACTTTAAAGCAGCACTATACGCAACATCTGCAGTATTGTAATATTTATAATTTAATTTGTACTTTTTTCCTAATAAATTAAAATCAGTGGCATTTAAGGATCTTGAACTATCAAAACTACAAAAGTAATAATGGGCATCTTTTGGAAAAAGTGAAACACTTTTCTCAAAATCTTTGTCATTTGAACTGCCAAATACACAATGTAAATCGTTAAAATCAAATTGCTGAATCTCCTGAAACAATAATTCTATTCCTGCTGCATTATGCGAAGCATCCACTAATACAATTGGATCTTTTTGAAGTTGTTCTAACCTACCCTTAAATTGCGTTAGTTTTTTAATCCTATTTAATGCGTTAAGATTTTTCTGTGCATCAAAATACCAACCTTTTTCTATTAAAACTTGAATAGCAGAAAAAGCCAAATTGAGATTTAATTGTTGAAAGTCTCCTAATAAATCGGTTTTAAAAGCAAGGCTTTTTGGTCGGTAAATTCTTGCATTTTCTGCCTTGGCCTTTTTAATAAATACAGGAGCAGTCTCTTCATCCATCTCACCAATGCAAACGGGGATATTCTTTTTTATAATACCTGCCTTTTCAAAAGCAATTTTAGAACGCGTGTCGCCTAAGAACTGTACATGATCGATACCAATGTTAGTAATAACAGAAAGGATTGGGTTGAGGACGTTACTTGCATCTAATCGACCACCTAAACCTGTCTCTATCACCACCAATTCACATTTTTTGTCGGCAAAAGCCTTAAAAGCCATGGCAGTAGTAATTTCAAAAAAGGAGGGTCGGATCCTTTCAAACAAGGCTTGGTTTTGGTTTACAAAGTCAACTACATAAGTTTCTTCCAAAAGCAATCCATTAATTTTAATCCTTTCTCTAAAATCTTTAATGTGCGGGCTGGTGAACAAACCGACTTTGTAGCCGTTTTCGATAGCCATAGCAGCAATGGCATGTGCCGTTGAGCCTTTACCATTCGTACCTGCAATATGGACCGCTTTTAACTTTGTATGTGGATTGTCTAACCCCTTCAGTAAAGCTTCAATATTTTCTAATCCGGGTTTATAGGCTATACTGCCTTGAGATTGATAATTTGCTAATTGACTAAAAAGCCAATCGATAGCAGATTGGTAATCCATTATTGTTTTCTAAAAGTAAAAATAACCGTTCCTACAAATTGTATAGGCGCACCAAGAATGGATTCATACCGATAGGTTTTAGCATTTTTCTCGGCCAGTTCTTTTAAATAAGCACTCCCAGAAGTGGACTTTGACTCATTGAATTTTGTACGGGTTACTTTTCCAAATTCATCCACATAAATATCCAAGGCAATTTTCCCTTCTTCTTGTGAATTACCAGGTACTGAACCTTTAGATTTTAATTTTCTAGAAGTATTACTGGTTCCTGCACCAGGTTGATCGCCGCTTCCGCCACCGCCAACACCACCGCCAGTACCAAATCCACTGCCACTACCACCACCACTACCTGCAGTACCACCGCCTGGAAAAGCCAATCCATCATCTACCTTTGGTTTTGGATCAGGTTTTGGTTTAGGGTCAGGTTTAGGTTTACTTGTATTAGTGGAAGTTTTACTCTTTCCTTCTCCCTTTGTCACTACAACAGGAGAATCATCTTGTGTTTCTTGTGTAATTGCAGATTCAACTACAGGTTCGGGATCTACAGGAGTTTCTGCGGAAGAAACAGTACTTCCTCCTTCATATTCCGAGCCAAATTCCATTTCAATCTCCACCACCTTTTCTTCAATAGGAGGATCAGGATATTCTAAGCTAACCAATAAAAAAAACAATACCATAAGCAAGATAAAAACCAAAGTAGCCACCAATGCTTTCTTATGGTCTTCTTCTTTTAAATTTTCAATAAACTGCAACATGATATCCCTCCTCTTTTACTAGTTCGTATAAGATAAAACTGGCTTCCAACCTTTTTGTTTCGATACCGCAATGATATTGAAAATGGTTTCATAAGAAGCGTTTTTATCTCCTGATATTTTTAAATTTTTATTTGGTTGTTCCGCAATCTTAGCTTCTAAAACCGGTACTAATTCCTCGAAAGTATAATACTTAGATTTTGCATTGTCTAAAAAGTATTGATTGTCTGCATCAATTCCTACTTCAACCACTGCATCTGTTTGAGAAGTAGAAGTTTTTTTACCACTAGGTAAATCTACCGGCAAGGTATTTTTTGCCATAGTACTCATAATGATAAAAAAGATAAGCATCAAAAATATAAGGTCTGTCATTGACGACATTCCCCCTTCAATCTGCGGTTTATTTCTACGTCCTAAATTCATCTTCTTATACTTTTATACAATCAATTGCCTGGTTCGTTCAATAAATCTAAAAATTCAATAGAAGCACCTTCCATATTGTGTACTACTTTATCCACTTTAGCTACTAAATAGTTATAAGATACATAAGCCATAATTCCGACAATTAAACCAGCAACTGTTGTAATCATAGCCTCCATAATACCCCCTGAAATCGTAGATAATTCAATTTGAGTTTCAAATTTCATAGCATTAAATACACGAACCATCCCTAGGGTAGTTCCCAAGAAACCAATCATTGGTGCCACACCTGATGCTGTAGCCAATAAACTCAATCTTTTTTCTAACTGATAGATTTCTAATTTACCCACATTTTCAATCGACGAAGTAATATCTTGAAGCGGTTTACCAATTCTGGATATTCCTTTTTCTACCATTCTAGCAGCAGGATTATTAGTTTGACGACAAAGGTCTTTAGCAGCCTCTAGTTTACCATCTACCAAATAATCTTTTACCCTACCCATAAAATCTTTTTCATCTTTTAATGCTTTATTGATCGATAAATAACGTTCCACAAAAGTATACACCGTAAATATTGACAATACAAACAAGGCAATCATGATGATTAAGTTTGTAATACTCAATTCACCGGTGGTGGAATCAATACCAATAATTAAATCTAATACGCTTACTTCTTTGGTAAGGTCTGTCATGCCATTTGCGACAGTATCAGCTGCCATGTTAATACCAGACTGTAATAGTGTAATTGCACTCATATAAAAAATTTCATTTAGTTTATAAACGGGTAATTAAAATTATAGTTACATTAATAATGCATAATAAAGAAAACGACTATACCAGAAACATAACCAAGCAATGCTAACCATGCAATGTTTTTCAAATACCAAAAGAAAGATATTTTCTCCATTCCCATAGCAACCACTCCCGCAGCAGAACCAATAATTAACATAGAACCACCTGTACCTGCAGTATAAGCAATAAAGTGCCAAATGTGATTATCCATAGGGAAACTCGCCATATCAAACATTCCCATACTAGCCGCAACCAAAGGAACATTATCAATAATTGCTGAACCAACGCCCATTAATATTACAAAAATATCGTTTGGCATTACCGCCTGAACGGATTGTCCAAAGTTAAAAATAAGTCCTAAAGACTCTAATGCTGCAACGGTCATCAAGATCCCTAAAAAGAATAAAATAGAAGGCATTTCAATAGAAGCTAACGCCTTGAATGTTGGACTGCTGTGGTGGTGAGAAACGGTACCGTCGTCATTAGTTACACTTGTTAAACTAAATTGACGATTACTAATCATTTCAGCAACCAAAGCAACAACACCTAAAGATAACATCATACCAACATATGGAGGTAAGTGGGTAACGGTTTTAAATATAGGCACAAAAATAATCATGGCCAATCCTAAATATAACATGGTTGGTCCCATTTTATTTCCTTCCCCTTCGCTTTCCGGTGCATCAAAACCACCTTTGAAAGCAGGCATAAAACTGGCGATAAATATTGGAACAATCATACAGGCAATTGAAGGAAGAATAATAAATTCTACTAATTTAACCGCACTTACTTTTCCACCCATCCACAGCATAGTGGTAGTTACATCACCAATTGGCGACCAAGCACCACCGGCATTGGCAGCAATAATAATTAAACCAGCATACCACATTCTTGTTTCACTATCACTGACTAATTTTCTTAAAATAGTAATCAGAACGATTGTTGCAGTTAAGTTATCAATTATAGCAGACAGCACGAATGCAAGTACGCCCATAATCCATAACAAAGTCTTCTTTTTATTGGTCTTAATAAAACTCTTGATGGTACCAAAACCATCAAAATGATCAATGATTTCCACAATAGTCATGGCGCCAACCAAGAAGAAAAGAATTTCACAGGTCTTTCCAAAATGGTGCAATAAGGTGCTGTCTAACCAACCACCTTTAGAGGCTTCATGATGGTTTTCGACATGCAATGGTAAATTCTTAAAACCCTCTACCATACTATGCTCCGTTGAATCGAACCAAGTGGTAAAACTATCCAAACCAAAAGCAACTAATGCCCATGCAAAAGCCATCATTAATAAAGCGGGAACTAATTTGTCGACTTTTAAAGTATGCTCAATAGCAATGGCTACATAACCAAGAATAAATACTACTACAATTAAAATTTCAAAGCTCATTTTTTTTTAGATTAGATTAATTTATTTAATGCGATTTCAAATGCTGTTTTAGCAATATTGGTTTTAGATTGGCTTGTTGCATAAGTATTTTCTAATGCTTTTTTAATGATGTCTGAAGTATCTTGAAAAATACCTTCATCTGTCAACTCCTCTAAATCATTACTCATTAAATAAGCAAATACCCTTGCCATTCCACAATTAGAAATAAAATCAGGAATTACAGAAATTTTACTATCTGTAAATTCAGCGATTGGTCCAAAGAAAATTTCCTTGTCTGCAAATGGTACATTTGCTCCAGCTGAAACTACTTCTAGTCCAGATTTAATCATACGATCAATTTGATCTTTAGTCACCAAACGGGAAGCAGCACATGGTAAGAAAATATCTGCTTCGATATCCCAAATTTTTGCATTTACCTCGTCATAAGATAACATTTCCAAAGCATTTAACTCATTGCCATTTTTTGATAAAAATAAAGCACGAATATCTTCCAATGAAAATCCATCTGTATTTATTAAACCACCTACGCGGTCGATTATTCCAACTATTTTTGCACCGTATTGTGCCAAGTAATAAGCAGCTGCAGAACCAACATTACCCCAACCTTGGACTACCACTTTTTTACCTTTTACATCTCCACCCCAAATATTATAATAATGGATGATAGATTGCGCTACACCGTAACCAGTAACCATATCGGCAACCACATACTTTTTTGCAACACTAGGTGTGAAAGAAGCATCTTCAATTACTTTTAGAACGCCTTGTCTTAATTGGCCAATTCTATTAATTTTTTGTGCTTCTCTTGGTTGAAAATGTCCGTTAAAAACACCCTCTTGCGGATGCCAAACACCACAATCTTCTGTAATTGGAATTACTTCGTGAATTTCATCTACATTTAAATCGCCACCAGTACCGTAGTAATGTTTTAATAGGGGAGTTACCGCAGCATACCACCTTCTTAAAACACCTTCTTTTCTAGGGTCTTTTGGATCGAAATTTATTCCTGATTTTGCACCACCAATTTGTGGACCAGCAACCGTAAATTTAACTTCCATTGTTTTTGCCAATGACTCTACTTCTCTTTTATCCAAACCAACTCTCATTCTGGTTCCGCCCCCTGCTGCTCCTCCACGTAGGGAATTAATCACTACCCATCCTTCAGCTTCTGTTTCAGCATCTTGCCATTCAAATACTATTTCTGGCCTTTTATTTTCGAATTTACTTAAGAGTTCTAACATATTATAAGAAGATTATTAAAGGCGCTAAATTAAAAAGAATTTTTGTTTTACACCTTATTATAATCTTATATCTAAGTTACCTAAACCTATAAACTAATCTGGACCATAAAAACAGGTCCGTATTTCTAAGCATATTATGTTACCTGTTTTGATATTGATCTGCCTGTCTTTTTGCATCTTTACTAAACACTTTTGGACAACCTTTTTTAGGCAATAAGACACCGATTTTAACCGTAAAAATAATGGGTTGGTATTTACTGGAAAACCAACGCGTTCCAGGATTTAAATTTCGCCAATTAAAAGCAGTTAAAATGGGAGTTTGTATGGTTGGTATAATAAATAGACCTTCTCTAGGCTTGTATCCCCAACCAATAGAATAATGTAATTGTGTGACAAATTTTTCTTGAAAATCTTTTTCAAATGGTGTGGTATAGTCTGGATCAATTTTACCACCATAAATTCGATAATCGATATTAACTCCGATAGATTGATTGATAAAATTCCATTTACTCAATTGCCAAACAGAATTAATATCAAAACGTCCGAAAACAGACCCAAAATTAAAGGCTCCTCTTGTAATATTATCCGCTAAATCTTTGTAACGTTCTTGACCACCATAATGCTTTACACCTATGCCATAATCAATATAATGAAATGCAGTGTGTTTTTGTTTGAATAGATGAGCAAATCCTCCTTCTAAATAGTAACCAGGCAAACCTGTTGGTCTTAATATATCAGAATCGAAATCTTTATTATTCCCCATCATGTATGTTACCCCTGGTGAAATATGCCAACCAAACGGGCGGTAATGACTTCTAGAATGAGAATAAATCGCATTTCCTCGATCACCAGAGGAAAAGGGACTTTTTGAATTGCGTTTTTTGTTTCGCTTTTCTATGCCATCTTTAAATTGTGCTTCCGCTTGTCCTTGAATGCCTAATAAGAAAATAAACAATAATAATTTAATCTTCATGTGCTCTACTTTTGATGTTTACGCCAATTTTCTTGGTATTTCGACTCCATAAATTTTCTTCTTTCACGGATGGGTTTTGGTTTAGAATATGCTGCCGCAATTCGCCAAATAACTAGTCCAGCAACTAAAACAAAAAAAGCTCTGGTCATTAATTGTGTGATGGTAAATAAATCACCAGCCTTCCCGCTTAATAAGGATACAATAATATTTGGATCAAATGTTTCAGGCATTGGCTTTAATCCCCTCCTCTAATATTTCACCAAATTTAAATACATCTTCGAATGAATTGTATAACGGAACTGGTGCAATTCGTATCACATTCGGTTCGCGCCAATCTGCGATAACCCCTTTTTTGGTAATGAAATCAAATAAATCTTTACCTAAGCCGTGGGCTAAAATCGACAATTGTGCGCCTCTTTTATTTTTATCTTTAGGGGTAATAATCTCTAAATTACAAATGTCTTTTTGCTGGGCTGAAATAGCATTTACCACAAACTCTAAGTAGGCCGTTAACAAGTCTCTCTTTTCTACCAAAGCATCCATTCCTACCGCATCAAAAATATCTAACGAAGCTAAATTAGCTGCCATACCAAGAATAGGCGCGTTGCTTAACTGCCATCCTTCTGCACCTTTCATAGGATTGAAACCAGGTTCCATTAAAAACCTTGTCTCTTTGTCATATCCCCACCAACCTGCAAATCTGGGTAAATCAGGATTGTATTCATGTCGCTCATGAACAAACATTCCTGCTACACCACCTGGACTAGAGTTTAAATATTTGTAAGAACACCAAGCAGCAAAATCTACATCCCAATCGTGCAATTGCAATGCAATGTTTCCTGCAGCATGTGCCAAATCAAAACCAACTACGGCACCAACCGCATGGCCTTTTTCTGTAATTGTTTTCATATCAAATAATTGACCAGAATAATAATTTACGCCACCAATCATAATCAACGCCAAATCATCTTTATGGGCTTCAATAGCCGCATAAATATCTTCCTCACGAATTAAATGCTCTCCATCTCTTGGACCCACTTCAATAATGGCATCTTTTGGATCAAAACCATGAAATCTAGCTTGACTTTCTAATGCGTATTGGTCGGATGGAAATGCTTTTTGTTCACAAAGAATTTTATACCTTGTTTTTGTCGGGCGATAAAATGAAACCATTAACAAATGTAAGTTCGTGGTTAAACTATGTGTTACTACGACCTCAACGGGTAGAGCTCCAACTATTTTTGCTGTTTTTTCGGTTAAGTATTCATGGTATTTAAACCATGGTTTTTCCGCTAAAAAATGACCTTCTACTCCCCAATCTTTCCATGCATCTAACTCATTTTGTATATAAGCCTGGGTAGATTTAGGTTGTAACCCTAGTGAATTACCCGTAAAATAGATGGTTTCAATTCCATTAATCACAGGAATATAAAATTTATCTCGATAGGTTCTTAATTTATCTTTTTGGTCTAATGTCTTAGCAAAATCGATTGAACGGGTAAATGAAGTCATAAAAAAATCGTTATTTTCTTCAAAAATAACGATTCTTAATTATAATCCGTATGATATTTTAAATTTCCCTTATTTTACTACAGGAATTTCGAAAGATGCTTGATCCCATTGAAACAAAATACCATTTTCAGTTATTGTATATTTTAAAGATTCCTGCATGTCTCCAGAAAAGGTAGGTGTTACTTTAACCTGTAAAACATCTCTATTTTCGTCGTACCCATTTGAACCCCAAACACCATGTGTGTCATAATCCCAAGCTTCATTGATAATCACTGTCCAATCTTCATTTTCTTTTGGCAATACCAATAAGCCATATGAACCAGCAGCTACTACTTGTCCATTAATAGATAATGGTGCATCCAAAGTTAATTTAGTTGTTTCATTAGCCCCTGCTCTCCAAACGTTATCAAAAGGCACCAAATCACCCCAAATTTCTCTTCCTTTCACTGAAGGAGAACCATAATCTACCGATACAGTTACGCCGTCAATTTGACCACTTGCAACTTCTCTCGGACTTTTAACTTTTTTAGTTTCCAAGTCATCCTCTTCTACTACCTCCTCAATTGTTTCTACTACAGTTTCTTCACTATCCTTTTTCGTGTCGTTTGTACAAGCAGTAATACTCCCTGCAAAAACTAAAGCCAATGTAAAATATTTAATCTTCATAAAAGTTGTCATTTTAAAATCTAAAGTTAAAAAAAACGCAGGATAAAATCCGCTTTTTTTTATATAATTCTAATTATTGTACTTCAACTATTGGATTATCGTTAACAAATCATGTTTAAAGAACCTATATCAGACCTAATCGTCAAACAACAGGCTCAAATTTAATGGGGACAAAAACATAGCGGAACAAAATTTAGCCAACCAATTTGGTTTTTAATATAAACTTTGAGCACTGCTAGTTAATCCAGTATATAGACCAAATCGCGCCATTATTCTCTTGTCAATACGATATAGTCTTGCAAAATGGTTCTTAAGAAGGCTATCTTTTTCTTAGGCGCTTCTTGGATTTGCAGAAGCACACACATTTTGTCACTTAATTTTAATATTGCGGCTTTATGGGCTTCATTCGGAAATCTTTTATAGCGTGTAATCGTATTTTTTAAGATTAGCATATCTTCATCCGTAAACTGTGTCACGGCTAAATAAGTTGGCGGATGGTTACTTTTGGTTTTAATATTTAAAATATCTTGAATACTATACAATTGGGTCGATTTGTTTTTAATTACAATGGTTTGGGCCAAAATATCCCCCATTCTTTGACTATTTTGAGAAGTATAAATAAGAATAGCTCCTATACCGCCTAAACTAAACCAAAAATCAACAATTCGAAAAAGCCAACGCATGATATAATCATTAATTTTTGCGTTTTCGCCCGTAATGCTTACCACACGGATACCCATAATAAGCTTTCCAACCGTCTGGCCCTTTAATAAATACTCCAGCAACAAGGAATAAAAAGTAATGGGTATCCAAATCAATACAAATTGAATGATATACGATAAGGATTCCTCTCCAAACAAATTAATGCCAGTAAAAAGCAAGCCCATCAGCAGGGATATAATTAAAATATAAATTATTTTAACTATAAAATCCAACAACAAGGCCATACCTCTATGGAGCATACTAGCGGCCTCATATTGGATTGGGATGGTATTTGCTGTTAAAATTTCAACTTTTTTCAAGGTGCTTTTTTAGGTAAACATAATAAATTTGGTGCAAAGTTGGATTTAAATGAGAGATTTCTTAAAAGTTTATTTATTTTTGACGTTCAAATAATTTTAGTATGAAATCGGTAGAAGCTAACCAAAAAATTGATGCCTTAATTGCTGTCGTTGAAAAAGAATTTAATACAGCACTTATCATTGAGTCGTTAAAAGAAATAAGAGAATACGCACTTAAAGAAACTGACCCATTATTGGCGAAAGTTAATCGTTTGGCTTATGAGTATATCGAAGAAAATGAATGTTTCGATCATACCGTAGAAAAAGGAGAAGATGAAGAAGGCGAAGATTATTTATTAGAGCCAGGAACAGATCAAGAAAACTTAGTGTATTTGTTACAATTAACGCGTCAATCTGAAAATACTTTTAACAGAGAAGAAATAAAAGAAATGAGAACTTGGTTGAAAAAGAAACTTTATTAAGTTTAACCGCAAATAAAATATTAAAACCTGTACTGAAAAGTATGGGTTTTTTTATGCCTTTATTTGACGTGCTTTGCTGTTTTAATCGCGCTAACCATATCTTGAACAACAGACTTTAAACTGCTACCCGTTTTTTCGGTTCTTAAAATATAATTGTAGCCATCAATTTTCATCTCTCGTAAACAATGATAGGTTTTTTCTCCCCCATTCTCACCAATCAATTGGCGACTGTAAAAAATTAAATCCATCTCATCTATGAAATATACAAATTCAAACATATTGGATTGAGATTCATTCAGCTTTTTAGCGGCCACTACTTTACCAAACTCGTTGGCATAGTCTTCAACTACAATTTTAAAATAATCTCCTATGTGGATAAACCATAAGTAATCTCCATCATCATGTAAAACTACTGGTTCAATCACTTTACCTAGTGAATTTGCCACAATGGGTAATTGAATAGAAAGGTTTAAATCATAATCAATCAAAGAAATTAATTGCATGTCTACGGAGTCTAACGGAATAAATTCACCCGCTATACCTTGGGGTGTATTTACATCATCTACCACTGCTTTATGCTCACAAGCAACCAAGACAACACCAAATAAACATAGTGCAATTAATATATACTTCATTCTATTTCCTTACAGCAAAAAACTTAATGCAAAAATTAAGCCTTTAATACAAAGAAACTAATTTTTTTCTTATCATCATGGGAGGGTTGGGATATAAAAAGCAGAATTTTGTTTAAATTAGAATTTTAAGAAGAAGTTAGCTTACACATAAAAATAAAGTAATTTGGTATTTATAAACGCATTTAAGCTGTATTTTTGTACCAAACCGCAAGAGAATGAAAGTAAGTATTTGTAGAATTGCACACTTTAATGCCGCCCATAGATTGTACAATAAAAATTGGGACTTTGAAAAAAATCAAGCCGTATTTGGAAAATGTAACAACCCTAATTATCATGGGCATAATTACAAAATTGAAATTTGGTTAACTGGTGCTATCGATCCGGAAACTGGTTATGTTTATGATTTAGGGAAATTAAAAGACCTAGTAAAAGCAGAAGTAGAAGAAAGGTTTGACCATAAAAATTTAAACCTAGACACCATTGAATTTAAAGACCTGAATCCAACCGCAGAAAACATTGTTGTAGTCATTTGGAACATATTACGGGCAAAATTAGCTACCGAATTAGATTTGAGAATCAAGTTATTTGAAACAGAAAGAAATATAGTGGAGTATTCGGGTAATTAAATTTAATCCTTAAAAAAAGTGTAATCTGCAAATTTTAATATGGTGATTACATTTGTTTCTATATCTCTTGACAGTAGCGCATTCAAAAGCATATTTTCACTGTTGTATACAATTTGAAACTCGGTTTTGTACACCCCATTTCTATAATAATGTTGGGCCATTATATTTTCATTATTGTCGTATTCTATTTTAATTCTTGAACTCGATTTACTGTTTAAAACTGTCTCTGTTTTACATTCTCTTAGCAAGCCCATTTCATTGTATTGGTAATCAGTTTTAGCACTACCAACACCGGTCAATGATCGTGACTCTTGCTTGTATAAATACCCATTTATGTCCGCGTAAAATATTTCGGTTTGATAAACCTTCCCTAAAGAGTTGAAATAACTTTTCTTTAGTCCTGCTTTAACATTTTCATATCCAAAAGTATGTTTTGAAATAATGTAACTTTCGCCTAAATCAAAATCAACTTTACTTTTTTTATGGTTAACATCTCTCCTATATTCTTTTTCAATTAAACGGTTCAAGGAATCGTAAGTATAATGGAAAGATTGAAAACCATATTGATCCGACTGACGAAGTACAATTAAGTTATGGTTTTTATCGTATTCGTAAGCCCTTACAATGGTATCCCGTCTAATTGTTTTATAATCTTGCACCAAATAACCTTCTTGGTTAAATTCATAGACGTACACGTTATTGGTTGGTCTAATTCTATCGTAATCGGCCTTGGTGGAATAGTAACCCTTAATAGACTTAATTTTATTATTTTTAATGAAGGTAGGATTAAACCTTGGATCTTCTGTAAATAACTCTCCCTTAGAATGGTTTAAAATCTGACCAAAAGTAAGCGAAAAATAGAATAAGAAAGTGCAGGTGAATAAAGATTTCATTTCAATAAATAACCCTCAAAATAGTTAGGTTGAGGTTTGTTTGCAAAATTACTGTATATAAACGAAAAGAAGTCCTAATTTGTTACAAAATTGACAGTCCCTTTTTTTTATATTCTTTTGTTTTTCCAATTTGAAAACTCATTCCAAAGTTAAAATGAACATTTTTTGCTGCCTCGGGGTACATGACCGACAAAACATTATCCGTCATAAAATAAATTTGAAACGGTCCACCCCTCAGGTTTATTCCTGCTCCTAAATTGACATCTTTGTAATTATAAAAAGAAACATTTCCCGAAACCCCTATCCAATGTTTCAATTTTACATTTCCAGATAGATTAAGTGCCGTAATATAGCGTCCTGGATTAAAAGAATTATACCATACCGCACCAACATTCAAAAACTTTGTCAGGTCATAACTACCACCAATGTAAAACTTTGAATAAAGTTTTGTAGAATAGGTATTATGTGTGGTAACTACAGTTGTAAGCTGCGTTAAAGAGTCCACTAGTTCTTGAAAATAATCTGAGGTATCGTTTAAATACTTATCTACATCAACCCCTTTATATTCAAAAGTAAAAGGATTTACCTTATAATTAGTAACGTTGTCTTTCCATTTAATAGCACCTAAATCAATAACACTTGCTGATAACATTATTTTTTTTGTCAATTGAAAAGTTGCCCCTAAATCTAATCCAAGTCCTATATTTTTAGTGGTAGACACACTATCATAAATGGCACCCAAATCACTTGAATTATTTTGCAAACCTTCTAAGGCAGCTAAATTGTTATAATTTAACGCCATGGCCCCATCCACTTCTAAGGCATACGTTTTAGGATCAGTATAAAGTCCAAACTGACTTTCTGCTGTTTGAAAACTAGCTATTCCCTTTAAAAATTTAACCTTAGCGCCAACCGTTAATTTATCACCAATTTTTCTATTCAGTCCAACACCAAATTCTAAATACCATAAAGCATCAAAACCAATATTATCAAAAGCAACACGTTTTCCTAAATACTCCTCTCCACCGTTTCCATAATAGGCAAATCTCAATAGATCTTTTGGGTATGAAAATCCCGACCTAAAAACACTATTAACGGTAAAATTAACACTTGTTTTTTTGGTGGTGACTTGAAATGCCAGCAATTCATTTTGCATGTTAAAATCTAAATAATTTACCTTATTTAAATTATCCACCAATTTGCCCAAAGTTAAATCTAACGTATCACTATTTGTCCTTGGCGTAAAAGCATCCTTTAAAGCAAAACCAGTATGAAGGAATTGTACATTCAATAAATTACTAAAAGGCGCAATAGAAATCCCCACTTTAGAAGATGGGCGGAATGCTGGATTTAAGTATTGTGATTGTGCAGTATTGTTGATGTTGTATTGAGAAAAATTTGCTTGCGTCATCCCAAAAAAGAAAACGGACACAAATCCTAACACTAATATTATTTGTTTATACATTTTGTATTTTTAAAGCTGAACAGAACCAGTTACTTTCATGCCTAAATTAAGACCTATTTTGTAAGTGTCTAGCATTTTAACTACTTGCCCATTATTACCATCTGTTGTTTCCCCTAGCACAGTAATAATAATGTGCTTTGCAGCATCTATATTTGGTAAATCACTACGCTCTACTACTAGGTCTGTTAACTTTTCGGTGGGAGAAGTAACTATACCATCCGCATTCACTTCACCACTTGCAACCACTAACTCAAATCCATCTGTAATTTCTAATAAACTAACATAGTGCTCATCCGTAAAGTTAATTTTAGCACTTACATTTACTGGAAAACCATTGTTGATAATAATTCGAAATAAGATAGCAGACACTTCGGCTATGTCGTCTGTAAAATCAAATGCCAAGGTATCTTTGAATTCAAAACCATATGCAAAACCTTCCAAAGGCAATTCCAACTCTGCATTAATTTTAAATTTTGAAGTATCTAATATAAAATTAAGGTTCGCAGTAGGACCATTTGGATTAGAAGTAGCTTCTGCTTCATAATAAAAGTACTTTGGTGTTGGCGTTATAATAGAAGAAATATTACTGGTATTGGTACTATTTAATTCCAGGATAGTTGTTTTAGCATCTCCCATTATTTGTGGTGCCAAAATATCAATTGGGTTTTGATAACCTGATAAAACAAAGGTGTTACCATTAATTACATTCTCTGTTCTTAAATTGTTTAAAGCTACCTGCACAGGAAATCCAAAAGAATTAACCATTTCCAATTTAATTTTTGGATTTGTAAGCTCAAAATAGCCATCTAAGGCATTGTTAAATATTTTAATTAGAATTGAATCTTGCCCCAAATCAAAATTTTGATTCCCAAAATAACCTGTCGCATTTTCATACGCTAGATTTACAAAATCCATATTTAATGAAATCGATTCTGTGCCTACTATAGCAGCTCCTGTACCACTTATTGTAGTGGTTATTTCGGCCTTAAATGTATTGACAACCGTTCCAGCTAAGGTTAAATCTGCACTCACTCCTGTTAAATCAAGCGTTCCACCCACAACAGTAGGACTATTACCAGTATAAGTACCATTTAAATTAACACTTACTGCATTGCCATTTTTTATTAAACCTGGAAATAAAACAGTTATATTTATGTCATGTTTAAAGTCAGTGACTAAACTAAGATTAAGGGAGCCTCCTTTAAATTTTACCGTATGAAATTCCACCCCATTTACTAATGGAAAAACTAAATTTTCATCTTGTGTTACTGTAGCTGTACTACTAAATACAGGTATAGGCGCTAAACTAAGATCACTGGAAGAAAAATCTACTTGAACCAACAAATCTGGTATGCTGATAAAGTTTTCTGCTGAAAAAGAAACCAACTCCCCTTTATAAACTAGTGCCAACTGACCTGAATTTGGATCAATAACCAATAAATCAGTACTGTCTGTTTGGGCTAAAATATCATAGACCCCAAATTCAGCAAAAGCTAATGGTACCGCTAATTCTGGATTCCAAGATCCATTAGAAATTAAATCAGGATTATTATATTTACCCAATTTTTTACAAGCAACCCCTAACATGCATATGGCAAGGAGTAAGTATAATTTTTGATGTGTTTTTTTCATGCTTTAGAAAGAGACTTAACTTTAATAATTCTTCTTTATGCCTCAAAAATAGCTATTAATCGTTAATTACTATACTTTTATCTACAATACTTTATAAACATGATTACCTTAAAAAAGATTATTGACTTATTTGAACAGGAACAAAATAAAGTAGCGAGTGATAAAATGAGTGCTTATTTGAAACATCAATTCAAATTCTATGGTATCCGCAGCCCAACAAGGAAGCTAATTACTAAACCTATTATTACAGCAACTAAAACCTATTCTAAATCCGAAATTAAAACTTTAGTCACGGCATTATGGGCAACAGCATACCGTGAATTACATCATTTAGCTTTAGACATTTCAGTAAATTATTTTAAAAAAAACACCGCAGAAAAAGACCTAGAATTTTTTATTTGGATGGCCACCAAAAATCAGTGGTGGGACTCCATTGATGTGATTGCACCAAAACTTATGGGTAATTACTTTTTGTTGTTCCCTGAAAAAAGGGAAGCATTCATTGAGAAATGCCTTACTTCAAATGACTTTTGGTTGGTGCGCTGTGCCATTTTATTTCCCCTCAAATACAAAGAGAGTACCGATTTGGATTTGTTATTTGAAACCATTTTAAAAGTACCCAACACCAAGGAGTTTTTTATCCATAAAGCCATTGGATGGGTTTTGAGAGAAAATACCAGGCTATACCCTGAGGCCGTTATTGATTTTGTAAGAGATCATGAAAACAAACTAAGTAATTTAAGTAAAAAAGAAGCCTTACGCCTAATTAAGTGACCAGTCAATAGGTTGCTCCCCTTGTTTTATTAAGTAATCATTGGTTTTAGAAAAATGTTTGTTTCCAAACCAGTACCCCCTATTGGCGCTTAGGGGAGAAGGATGACCCGTTTTAATTACAACGTGTTTTTTACTGTCAATTTTTACGCCTTTTTTATGTGCAAAACCACCCCACAACAAAAATACCACTCCTTTTTTTTCAGCAGAAATTTTTTCAATTACTGCATCTGTAAAAGTTTCCCAACCTTTTTTTTGGTGACTTCCAGCTTTGCTTGCTTCTACAGTAAGGGTTGCATTAATTAATAAAACACCTTGTTTTGCCCAGGGACTTAAATCTCCAGACAGCGGTATTGGTAAATTCAAATCCGAATTTAATTCTTTAAAAATATTGACCAAGGAAGGCGGCTGTTTTATGCCTTGTTGTACAGAAAAACACAAACCATTAGCTTGGTTAGGACCATGGTAAGGATCTTGCCCAATAATTACCACTTTTACTTTATCAAATGGACAATAGTCAAAGGCAGCAAAAATCTGATCTTTTGGTGGGTAACAGGTATGCGCCGCATATGCTTGATTTACAAAATCAGACAATGCTTTAAAATAAGGTTTATTAAATTCTGTCGATAAAACCGGTTCCCAGGTTTTTAAAAGAGATAAGTCCATTATTTTTTGGATAAAGTTAGTGGAATATTTTATTTGCTAAAGCGTAACCACTTACTATTAGTTTGAGGCTTTTTTACTTTCCAAGCCTTTTATCAGTTCGCTAACGCGCAAGACATATTTTTTAACTTGATTACTAATGAAATACAGTATTTGTGCTGAGCATGCGCTTACGAAGTGTCAAAATATAATTTACTTTTAAGCGCGAACGCTTGCGGGATGTAATTTTACAGTGAGGAATCACAAGTGAACGACCTTTGATAATGGACGGGTTCTTGTTGTGATTTGCTTTCAGATTTTTGTAATTTTACAGTGAGGAATCACAAGGAATAGACGCACGTTTAACCGATATAATATGTTGTGATTTGCTTTCAGATTTTTGTAATTTTACAGTGAGGAATCACAAGTATTAGAATTTATAGACGACCAGAGAAACGGTTGTGATTTGCTTTCAGATTTTTGTAATTTTACAGTGAGGAATCACAAGCGTAAACTTGAAGACGGTTTAGAAGAATATGTTGTGATTTGCTTTCAGATTTTTGTAATTTTACAGTGAGGAATCACAAGAGCAGACCGTTATACAAACGTGGACACTGGGTTGTGATTTGCTTTCAGATTTTTGTAATTTTACAGTGAGGAATCACAAGCTATCTCATCATCCTTTGAAGGCATTAAAGGTTGTGATTTGCTTTCAGATTTTTGTAATTTTACAGTGAGGAATCACAAGGTTTTATTTAATTTTATTTATTGTGGTATTGTTGTGATTTGCTTTCAGATTTTTGTAATTTTACAGTGAGGAATCACAAGTAAATAGCTTTCGACGTTGTGGTCGTGGTGGTTGTGATTTGCTTTCAGATTTTTGTAATTTTACAGTGAGGAATCACAAGTAACAGATAATTAAATGGCAACGATAAACAGTTGTGATTTGCTTTCAGATTTTTGTAATTTTACAGTGAGGAATCACAAGGTGCAAAAGGAAATTAAGAAATTACAAGAGGTTGTGATTTGCTTTCAGATTTTTGTAATTTTACAGTGAGGAATCACAAGTATCTTTAATTGTTTCCTGTCCACAAATGTGTTGTGATTTGCTTTCAGATTTTTGTAATTTTACAGTGAGGAATCACAAGTTGGTACAATTCACCGTGGACACCATCACGGTTGTGATTTGCTTTCAGATTTTTGTAATTTTACAGTGAGGAATCACAAGTGCGGTTTTAAACATGGCAGATTATCCAAGGTTGTGATTTGCTTTCAGATTTTTGTAATTTTACAGTGAGGAATCACAAGGGTAAGGAATGCAGGCAGTTGTAATGAGGTGTTGTGATTTGCTTTCAGATTTTTGTAATTTTACAGTGAGGAATCACAAGACCAAATTTGGAGTGATAAAGATTATAATGGTTGTGATTTGCTTTCAGATTTTTGTAATTTTACAGTGAGGAATCACAAGTAAAGCAAAGGAAGACTTATCTAGTCCAGTGTTGTGATTTGCTTTCAGATTTTTGTAATTTTACAGTGAGGAATCACAAGAAATGAATCATTTATACCCGTCAATAGGTCGTTGTGATTTGCTTTCAGATTTTTGTAATTTTACAGTGAGGAATCACAAGCATTAAGCCTGTCAACCATATCGTGTATTGGTTGTGATTTGCTTTCAGATTTTTGTAATTTTACAGTGAGGAATCACAAGTTTTTCTACTCTTAACAACATAGCCAACATGTTGTGATTTGCTTTCAGATTTTTGTAATTTTACAGTGAGGAATCACAAGGTCGATTAAAAACACTTATAATCAGGTGTTTTTAATCGGTTTTTATAATTTAAAAAACTCCTGTTTTTTATTATCCTCATTACGTTGAAGGATTTTTTTTAATCCTAGAATAATTCTAGCTGTTGCACAGGTGCCGGATTTTCTGAAATTTTATGCCCGTGAAATATCTCCATATTGCCAAATTGTTTGTCAGTTACTTTTAATATACCAACTTGCCCATGTGCCGGTAAATTCATTTTTGTTCGTTTAATATGAACTTCCGCATTTTCTCTGCTGGGGCAATGCCTTAAATAAATAGAAAATTGAAACATGGTAAAACCATCATCCAATAAACGTTTTCTAAATTTTGAAGCAGCTTTCCGGTCTTTTTTCGTTTCGGTTGGTAAATCAAAAAAAACTAAAACCCACATAATTTGATATGCATTAAAACGTGTAAAATTCATTAATAAAGGATTGGATAGGCTATTAATCTACTTTCTCCCATCAAACATTTAACAAACGAAGCGGTGGTACTTGTTATAGCTACCATCATTGGTCTTGTCTTTTGCATTATCTGCACATCAACCGTTGCAATGGATAGTAATTTTGCTTTTAACTGTGTGGTTAGTTCAGCAGGTATGGGTTCAGTTTTTAGTATTTCTAGTACTAATGCATCCACATAGGGGCGGTAAGGTTCCATAATATCGTCCGCCAAACAGTAAGCATTGTATTTATTGCGGTGAAAAATACCTAAGGTAGTATTTAGGCCACTACTTACCAATGCCCTGGCAACCATTGCGCGTAAAATGGCATAGCCATAATTTAAGGCATTATTAGGGCTTTCACCATCAGGAAGCCTTGTAAAATTATTAAAAATATGCTTCCAATAAAATTGAGCTGCTTTTCCTTCCATATTGGTGGTGTCACCCGATTTAATGGCAAACATATATTCCACCATTTTCTCGTATGGTTGGCCTATTTTTTTTAGGAGTAACATTTGCTGGCTAATTTTAGCTTCAACCGTTTGTTTCCATAATTGCTTTTTTAATGGTTCCGAAGCATTTATTTGATATTTTAAGCGCTCAGAATGTTCGGTATGACCAGTAAAAGGAAGCATGGCAGCAAATGGCAAGTGTTGTTCATCACAGCTGATGATACAGGTGTTATTCCCTTGCAGTTTTATTATCAATAAATGTGTAATAGTAATTTGCCAATGGTCTAGCATTAGCAAGCCAATATCTTCAATCGGTATTTTACCTTTAATGGCGTCAGACTCTACATCTCTAATCACCATTTGTTGGTGTTTTATGCTTAAGTAGGCCGGCGTACCTATATAAATTGTCCGTTTAATCATTTATCCGTTAAATGTTTATTACATTTATTATACGGCATAAACACACTTTAAGGTTGCAAAAGTCACAAATAATTTTTTTAAAAATCTCTAATATTCACCTATTTGAACTATTTGCCCAATGTGATTTATTCGTATTTTAATACAATTTCCTAAATTACTTGGTGTTTGTATGAAATGGTATTTTTCACCGATTAATAGTTTCAATTTTTTCAAGTCATCACCTGTTGTTGCCATAGTTTCTAAATGGTGTGTGAATAGGTAATTTTTTGTTGAAATTTTTTGAACTCTAAAGAGATATTTACTTATTTCATTTCTATTTTTCTCATCTAACAAATCTTTCTTATCAAAGTTAAAGTCTTCAGGTGGAAAAAGAAACATTTCATTCTGTTTCATAGTAAATAAAAAGGTCCACCCAAGGTCACTATTTAAAGTTTTATCAATAATTGGCTGCTCGGCATTAACTCTCGCAACTGCTTCGTAAAAAGAAACCACACTTTCATGTAATTTTCCCGTTTCGTCTTTATAAATTGCCACATGATGATTATTTCCAGTACTTACAAAATCTACCGGTTTTTTCAACCCATCTTTAGCTACAATTTCATTACCAAAATGATCTTTTTTAACGTGTAAAGCTTCCGCATTACTCACTCCAGATATTTTAACCCTTTTTATAGCAATCCCTATTTCATGTGGTAGGGGTTGATTTTTATTCTTCCATTCACTTTTTTCAAGTGGGGTTTTTAACCATATTGGGTTTTTATCAAGGTTAGAAAAAGCCTCTTTTTTGTTATTATTATATTCATCTAATCGGTTTTGAAGAATATTTCTGACGCCCTCATCTACCACTTTTTCAATTTTTAAATCAGGGGTAATATCTTTTCTAATGGTATAAATTTCTTCAAAGCACCTTACTTCAAAAATGGGTTCTCCTTTATAAAGTATGGGTTCTTTTTTTAAGGTTTTAGCATCAAAAGCCTTTTCAAAATTGTTGTCAAATTTTGCCAAGTGATTTTGTAATAAATTTTTGATATTTAAATCTACAACTAAGTTTAATTGTTGAAAAGTAAACTTTTTAGATAATTTAATTTTCTTTTGTAGTTCTCGCTTGCTTTTACCATAGACCGTTTCTTTGTGCAACTGACCTCTTGGTGTAAGTTGCGTTGTAAATTTATACTTATCCTTTCCTTTGATTCTTGTTTTATTTACATTTTTGGTTACTACTTTGTTTTTTGCCTTAAATGAAATTAAAATAGATGCAATATGCTTTTTTGCTACTGTTCTAAAATTAGTAATTGGTGGTGTAAATATTCGCTTGGTTTTTCCACTCTTTGTTTTTATAACAGAAGTAACACTATTTTTCAAATTCTCAAACCTTTTATCTTGGTTAGCAATAGCATTTAGGTTATTTAAATATTGAATATGGTTATGGGTGGTAAACGCAACTGTTAGCGCATCCATTGCGTGATGGCGGTGATCATTTCGTTTGGTCCAATCTTTTATTATTTCAACTTTTTTACCTTCTTTTCTTTCTTCTATTTCAGTTAAACCTGCCAATTGGTATTTAGCTAAGTTCAACTCTTTCATTACATTAATTAAGTCCCAATCTTCCCTTAATTTACTTGTAATATTGCCATTGGTTGTAATCACATTTTCGAAAACTTCAAATAGCATTTCTTTTGCTTTTTTGGCTATATATTGGCTATTTTTTAAATCTCTTTCAATAAAACCTTCAGGTAATTTTTCCCTACTTGTTTTTAATTTTTCAAATTTGCCCTTACTAATACTTCCTTTTCCTTTATCATACAAATTTTCTATTCTTCTATTATAGCTTTCCAGTTCCGAATTATAGTCATCTGTAATAAAATCAATCCCCGTCCTTGCCCCCTTTTTTAAATTAACTTCTCTAAAAGCTAAAGTTTTATTAGAAAATGAATCATCAAACAATAATGCTTTTGGAATGATGTGTTCTATGTCAATTTTTTTTGAAAATAAATCCTTTTTTTCGATATATTGATTTGAAAATATTGTCTTGTAACCATTTCTTTTCAATTCCTCGTACAATTTGTACCTAACTACATCATTTTTTGTTGGGTTTGGTATACCAAATTCTTTTGTAATTAGTTTTCTAAAATCATCATTGGCTTTAGTCGCTTTGTTAATGTAGGAAGTCATTTCTGCTCGTTGCTTTGCAGATTTTTTCAATTCTCGTGCTAATTCTATTCTAATTTCGTCAGGCTTACCATATGTATTAACAATTTCGTTGATTACATTAATCATTTGGTTCAAAATCTTTTCTACAACCGGGTTGCGAAGACTGTTTTTGGGAACTAATTCTAGTTTTTCTTTAAGCTGTCTATTTTTTAATTCTTCTTTTGTTAAACTACTCGAATGGTTATATTCTGCTAATCGGCATGCTTCGGCATAATCATTTCCACTTTGCAGAAAAGGTATAATCTTCTTAATAGCTTTAGCAGAAAGGCTACCATAATCTTGTTGCAGACTCATATTTGCAAAAAGATTACCGTACTTAGGCTCAATACCATATTTTCGCTCAAGTATTTTTTTAATAGCTACATTTGAATTTCCATATTTAAATTTATCTGCTTCATCAATTTTATGATCGTCTTCCGCAGAATATAAAAGGTGCCATAATTGATAACTTTCTTGCTTGTCAACCTTATTTAAATTAACATCAAAATCTAGAATTTTAGGCTCAATTCCAATTTGTTTAAATACTTGTCTAACCTCTTCTTTTATTTCTAAAGCCGATCGTTTATTCCAGTCGAAGCCATATCCTTCCTCGGTTAAAATATGTTGATATATATTGTATAAACTTTCATTAGTTCTATTACCTTCAACTCCTTCCGTATAATTCGATTTCCATTCTTTAGGTCCATATCCAAAAAACTTTAGTACTTCGGTTTCTTTTAAGTTCCCCCTTATATTAAGTTCAGCAAATAGTAACTCTCTATCGTCTTCACTTAACGTTTTTTGTTCTTTGGTAAGTTTATTAGTAAAAACTAAATTGTTTATATTTTGCCAAATCTTAAATTCTTGGAACAAAAAAGAAGATTTTGGTATAGCTTTATGATATTTTTCAAATTCGCATTCGGCAATTAGGTGCTTTTGTGACTTTAGTTTTCTTTGATAAAAGATAATAACATCTCTTATTTCCGCTTTTAGTTTTTCGGTTAATTCAGTGTGATATTTAGCTTGTGTTTCCCAAATTTGCTCAAATTCATCTAAATAGTCTTGTCTATAAAACACTTGATTTTTTAAACTAGTATGAAAGTTTTCCTGAATTTGTCTGTAAAGGTTTTCACCAACCGTTTCATTATTAAAATATAACGCTTTACTTCTATCACTAATTGCTCCTAAATATCCACTTGAATTATTTAAATTATTATTGATTTCTTGTAGAACAATTGCAAGATGTTCAAGATTTATTTTTTCTTGTAAAGCTATTGTTCTTAATTCATACTTTTTCAGCTTTATTTCTTCCCTTTTTCCTTCTAACTTAATGCCTTCAATCGAAAAAGGATCTTTACAAATTGCCCAAGTAGCATTGCTTCCTTTTCCTTCTAATTCTATTAATAATTTATCTGTTAATAAATTAGGATAAAATTGTTTTTGCACATTCCAAACTTTATGAAACTCACTTTGCAGGTCAGAACGATAAAAGTCTGGGATAAATTTTTTCTCTTCTTTTAATAAATTATAAACGTATTCTCCTGGGGTTAAATTTGCTTCATATAATTCCTTCGCAATAGCCATACCATCAATTAAGCTCCCCTCTTCATCATTTTTTGCTTTTCTACTGCTTTTATAACCTCTCTTTTTATTTATTGTCAATAATATTTTTGCGAAATCTTCTAAACTCACTTTTTGAGTTGCAGCTTGTGCTCTTAATTGTAAAGTGTTATGCGTAGTATTTTTACCAACCTCCGTCAAAAGTGCGTCATCTGCAATAAGTTTATTAAAAATAAGAAGCTCAATTAAATGTTCTCTTCTTTGTTTAAACCTCTGCAAGTTTCTTCGTGCTCCTCTTTTTAATGTTCTATCCGCATTTGTTGACAAAGGCCTTCCTTTTTCAAAATCAGTTTGCTCATCTACTGTCAATGGATTCACCCTTACACCTAACTTTATAATTTCTGAATTACCATCTTTTACTTCATTTACCAAAGCCCATCCAATAGACGTTGTCCCTAAATCTAATCCTAAAACTTTTTTTCCCATTTACTAATAAATTACCTGCTATTCTTAACTTCCAAACTATGGAAATTCACGTCATTTTTTAAAGTCTGAATCTAAGTATTTTAACTGAAATAAAAAACAGGATTTTTCCCTTTTTTTAATATCGAATAAATAAAATTGATTTTGTATATTTGAAGTCTGAAAGCAAATCACAATAAGGATTATTCCGTTGTGAAAACATTCAAAGCGGCGAGCAATCGTCGCTTTTTTAGTTTGTTTTAAATAGTGTTTCTAAGTGCTCGCGTTTAGTAGCACAAATAAATGCAACATTAAAAGTGAGTAGTAAAAAAGCTGTAGTGAGTAATTATAACCCTATTTAGTAAAATTGTACTATCAATTATTAATCTACTCACCCTATATTCTCTTCTTTTACCAATCCCTCATTTCTAAACTTCAAAAACAATTGAATCAGTGCAATGACATCTTTTTCGCAGTACACTTTAATTCTTTCTAAATCATCTTCTTCGTAATAAACGCGAGCTACATCCGCACCCGAAATATCATCTTTTGGTGTTGGCACATTAAAGATATGACACAAAAGCGCAATAGAAGTATAATGTTTATAATCCCCAAATTTCCACAGTTCCATGGTGTCTAATAAATTAACTTCCCATGGTTTTTTCCCTGCTATGTCTAAAATATCCGGAATATCAATTCCGTTAATCAACATCCTACGAGCAATAAAAGGAAAATCGAATTCTTTTGCATTGTGACCACATAAAGCATGGTTTGGTGTATTATAATAAGCCATTAACATTTCCGCAAAATCGAGCAACAATTTGTGTTCGTCATGGTTGGCAAAAGACTTCATTCGAATGGTTTTACCCGTATTTTTCTCCTGTACAATGCCACAGGAAATGCATACAATTTTACCAAATTCTGCATATACACCAGCACGTTCATAAACATCTTCCGCTGTCAACCCATCCTTTTGAAAAAACTTAGTTTTTTTAGTATATAAGTCTGCTGTTTTCTCATCTAACTCACTAAAAGCATAAACTTCAGGTACTGTTTCAATATCAAGAAACAATATTTTTTCAATGTCCATTTTTTGTAAACGCATATCTTTAAGATTATTGGTTTAACTAATATAGGATAATTTCTATTTTATCCAACAATTCTCTATTAAATTTATATCTTAGCTAACTAACCTAACCCTTTTAAAACCAAATGATGCACAAATGCATTCTCACTTTATATTTATTATTTTTTTGTATCCTATTGCAAGCCCAACCGCTGTCTAGCGCAAAGGCAAAAGATTCACTTTTTAAAATTACCCAATCAGAAACAACACTAGATAGTGTAAAAATTGACACCTATTATCGACTAGCTCAAATATTTGTCCATCAAAACCCCGACACTACTTTTTGGTTTGTAGAAAAGGCCATGCAATTATCAGAAAAAATTGATCATGTAGATGGCATGGGACAAGCTTATGGTTGGATGGGATATTTAAATGCGGAATTGGGTAATATTCCCGAAGCCATAAAATTCAACCTAAAAAGTTTAGATATTGCGCAAAGAATCAATAATAAAGAAAGCTACCCTGTTATTTTAAACAATTTAGGCATGTTACACCAAGAGTTGTTGAATCATGACCAAGCCATTAAATATTTTAATGAATGCGTGCTGCTAAACATAGCATTAGACAAACAAAAAAGTTTAGCAACAAATTACAATAATTTAGGTTCAGCCTATCGCTATAAAAAGGTTTATGAAAAATCATTAGATTATTATAATAAAGCTTTGGTTATTCGTAATGAAATAGGCGATCAAACAGGCATTTCTTTCTGTTATAGTAATATGGGAACTGTATACGAAGAAATGGGTAATACAGATAAAGCGTTAGAATTATACAATAAAAGTATAACGATTAGAAGGAAAGAAAAAGTGAATAAAGGACTAGCCATAAGCTTATTTAAAGCAGCAAATATTTATAGCGCCAACGGAAACTTAAAAAGAGCCAAAACCATGGCAACCGAGGCGCATGAAATTGCGCTTAAACATGGTTATTCACACGAAATTTCAAAGTCGGCACAGGCATTATATTTAATTTATAAAACAGAGAAAAAACCAGGCTTAGCTTTAAAATACCATGAAATATACAGTGAGCTACATGATAGTTTAAATAGCATTGACAATCAAAAAGCCGTACTGCAAAGCAAGTACCAGTTTGATTACAACCAAAAAGTAATGATTGACAGTTTAGAAAACGTTAATATATTAATTGAAAATGAATTATTAAACGAGGAAAATGCTTTGATAGCCAGTAGAAATTCCGTTCAAAGATTATGGTTAGTAGTAGCTATTTTGGGTATTCTAATATTATTAAGTATTTTATATATTTTCAGGAAAAATAACTTAGCTAAAATGGACAGTTTACGGGAAGAAATACGTTTCAGATTGAACGAGACTATGGCCCTGAAAAATGAAATTGAAGATTTAAATACAGCGAGCTCAGAAAATAATAAAGGATTAAATATTGTATTACAAGACAAATTGAGCAATAGGGAACAGGAAATTTTAGAATTATTAGCCACTGGGATGTCTAACAAAGAAATTGGTGAAAACTTATTCCTTTCCGTGAACACCGTAAAGACACATATATTAAGCCTTTACAATAAATTAGATGTAAAAAACAGAACCCAAGCCGCCATCAAAGGAAGTTTACTAAAAAGCCAAGAAATCCAAAATTAAAAGAGCATTTCACCCTTTAGGGTGAGGAATGTTTTATGTTTTTGTCATAGTTTTGAGTCAAATCATAACACAAACAACATGATGCATTCAATATATTTAAGTCTTTTACTTTTTTTCACTATTAGTACTGGTAGCCCTTTGCAAACACCTGCGAAAAAAGTTCCTGTAAAAAAATGTGAAAATGTGGCAATTGGTGGTGGAAAAGCATTTACGGATGACCTAAAAAACGGGGTAAAATTAACTGATTTATCTTGGGCTTGGAATAGTTCAGTTGCCTGTTTTCCAGAAACTCAAAAAGAGAATTATACCGGAAATCATTTGTTGTTTGAAACCGAAATTCCAGCTAATTCTGTGATGACCGTCACTTTAATTCCCAAAAAACCAGGCACTAAATTGAGCTTATATGGTTACCAAATTGGGGTCAACAACAATGCAATTGTACCGCAACTATCGAGCTGTGTAACTTGTGAAGCAGACAATAACCAGATGGGAAAGGCCAAAAACAATATTAGAAGTATCAGGTTTAACGCCATTCAACGTCCTTATAAAATAATGATTGGCATTGCAGGCGTAAACGGACTTACTGCAGGTGAGTTTGACTTTCAAATTGTAGTTAAAAACAGATAAAAGAAAACCCAAAAACCATACCACATAGGTTTATCGTCCAGTTGCTTTAGCACTGGACGATTTTTATATTTTATATTCAATGCTACAATTATGCTTCGAGCCAAGAAGCATACATGCGATAATTGGTTGCAATTCGCTTGACTTCACCTTCGAACATTTCTGGAGAAAGATCTTTTACCTTTTTTGCCGGTACACCTGCCCATATACTGCCCGACTTTACATGGGTTCCTTCTAATAAAACAGCACCAGCCGCTATAATACAACCCGACTCAATCACACAATTATCCATTACAATGGCGCCCATGCCAATTAACACATTATCGGCCACTGTACAACCGTGTACTAAAGCGTTATGACCAACAGAAACATTGTTTCCCAAAATAGTTTTGGTCTTTTCGTAAGTACAATGAATCACTGCCCCGTCTTGAATGTTGACATTGTTTCCAAACTGAATCGTATTTACATCACCTCTCACCACTGCATTAAACCAAACACTGCAATTTTCACCCATTTTTATATCCCCCACTAAAGTCGCATTTTCTGCCAACCAGCAAGAAGTTGGAATTTGCGGGGTGTTGCCCCTACAAGATTTTATCAAAGCCATAATATCATTCTTTTATTTATTCAAAATTAAAATAATAAAATGAAAAAAGGAGCTCCAAACGGAACTCCTTAAAAAAACATCAAAGACTTAATTATGTTATGAAGAAAATTTACTTTTTGATGAATTTTAATTGCTTTCCATTACTTGTTTTCAATGCGTACATTCCAGGGGATAAATCACTAATATCAATTGCATTTACTTGATTAGCTGCAAGCACTATTTTACCGGAAAGGTCTATCACCTCAACATTCAATATTTTATTGAAATTTAAAACCTCAGCTGCAGGGTTTGGATATATTATCAATGTTTTTCCATCATAATCATCTACCGAAGAATAATCGCTAAAGCTAAACATGCTAGACGTTGCAGAACATCCGTTAACATCTGTATAGGTCACACTATAATCTCCATCAACTCCTGGCACAAACGTTTGATTAATTGCTCCTGTAACTTCTCCATTTACATCATTCCATTGATTGCCGTTTACTTCAGTTGAAGAAAGCGTAAGTGCATCAATTTGTGAAATTGTAGGTGCAATTGGATTTGCAAATACCTCCATGTGGTTTGTGCTCATTAAGGTGTCTGTACCATTTACATTACTCACAATTAACTGTACATCATATTGTCCTGCAATGGTATAAGTTACTGTTGGATTTTCTAATGTAGATGTTGCTGGTGTTCCACCGTTGAAAGTCCATTCCCAAGTATCTTGCACCCCTATAGATTCGTTAGTATAGTTCACTGTGGTACCTTCACAAATTGTATGGTCATCTTCATTGAAATCTGCAAGTGGTGGTAAAATAATGGTATGGTTGATTTTATAAATAGTAACTGTACCACTTACCTCATTAGAAACAATGACTAAAGCAGTATCAATTGGACTATTATTATCATTTACAAAGATAATTCCTTCAGGACCTAAGTCACCAGTTGCAGTAGCTACGTCTCTGTTATTAATGTACTGTACAAATAATGGGTTGGTAACATCTGACACATCATACACCATAATCCCACCCACTCTTTCTAAGGTAATAAAAGCATAAACAGTATCGTTAATCACACCGGTTACAATTCCTTCCGGTTCTGGCCCTTTATCATCCGAGCGGTTTTTAAAAGAAACATTGCTATTACTGGTATTAAAAATACTTGAAAAAGTAGCATCTGCTGCAGTAATTTGCTCAAAGTCATCTCCACTATCGTAAACCAATACGCCATTTTCATCCCAGATAGAAAAAGAACGTGCGCCGAATGAATAAATTTCATCAAAGTCTCCATCATTATCTATATCTCCTATGGTGTTGGTAGTTTTTAATCTACCTCCATTTAAATCATCTTTTAAGATAGGCATAAAGTCACCAAATATAGTTGAATCAAGCGGGTAAGAACCATCCCCGATTCTTTCCTCTTCTTCAAGACCATTGTAATCTCTAGAGTCACCTTCGTTAGCTGTCACTAAATATGTGGAAGTACCTACTGAAAAAGAAGCAATCGCATCTGGTTGATACATTCCTTTTGTTGGCCAGTTGGCTATTAATACTTCTGAATTATCATTGGAAACATCCATTGCGTTTCCAGGCAAACTATGGTCTTTATATCCTAATGGATAAATATCCGTAATCGTGTTGGTTGCTAAATCCAATTTAGCCAATGCATTATTTTCTTGTAAAGTAATCCAAGCAATAGTTGAAGTTTCATTTACAGTAATATACTCCGGCTCTAAATCCTGTGCTACTGTTGAACCTGGTCCGTAAATATTCACCCCACTTGCTTCTAAAGCTACTTGTTGTGCATTAAAACTTGTAAAAGTAGCGTTGGTAATGGAAGCATTTAATACCCCATTTGAAATATCGATTACACTGATCGAACCTTCTGGATCATTGGTATAATTGTCATCTGGTTCTCCTTCATTTGCCGACAATACTTTGCTGTGGTCTGGGGTAAAAGTTACCATGTCAGGCATTGCACCAGCAGTCAGTTGATTTAATAAAGCACCACTTGCGTCCAAAAACACCACACTACCTGCCAATTGCGGGTCTGTACTATTTTCCATAGCCAAAGCAATTGTATCTCCCCAAACTGCAATACTATTTAAATTACCATATGTACCTATCGCTATTGTTTGTAATAAAGCCCCATTGTGAGGGTCTGAGATATCCAACACTTCAATTAAATTTGAAGTAGTATTTCCGACAAACAATTTTTTAGAACTTGGGTCATACGCCGAAATTTCAGCAGATCCAGTCGGCACAGTGTAAGTATAAATTGGCTCCATGTTAATTGATCCATTTCCTATTGGCGCAGTAAATTCATCATCCTTGATATAAACTGTTGCAATATTTGTCGATCCGATTTCCGTATTTGAAGAATCTAAGAATATTAAACTAATGTATTCGGTTCTTTCGGTCAACATATCATCTACTATGTTAATGTCAAAATTCATAGTTGTATCCACATTTCCAGGGAAAGTTAAACTAAGCGGGACAGAAAAATCATTTACGTCCGCAGTACTTCCAGTTGAAACTTTCACCTTTACAATACTCGGCATACCGTTGCTGTTTGTTAAATCTAATCCGATTGAAACAAGTCCTGCAGTTTCATCAAAAGTAAGGTTAGAATTTACAACATTAACCAAAGGCATATTAGCTTGAGGTGTGAATGCGCCTGGTGAAGCAAATACCGTTGAACCATTTACTATGCCGTATTGAATAGACCCAGCCGTCCAGTTACTTGCCATTTCATTAGGTTGGTTTATATCTATAAGTTCAATGGATGCACCATCACCGTCAGGATCAATTGGTCCAGTTGGCCAAGGCGAAGCATCATCATAATCCACTGAATCTATAGTAATTCCGAAAGTATTTACAATTTTTAAAAGCTCACCACCATTGCTTAAGGCACCTGTAAATTCGCCATTAAACGCCATTCCAAAAAATACTTCTGCAACCGCCTGGTCTACTGCGATTAAATAAAATGCCGCAGGACTTAAGGTATCGGTCGGGAAAATATAGTTAACCCCATTTGTAAATTCAAATCCACCTAAGTATGCATCTGAAGTACCATTGTTATAAATCTCGATAAACTCTAAAGAATCTGTACCTGATTCAGGAGAATTGTACATGATTTCAGTAATGATAATATTTGGTGTTGAATTATTGAAAATAAAACTGTGATTTGAATTAACCATCACATTGTTATTAGAAGAATTATCAGCTACATTCGAAACTGTAATTGTATTGGTAACCCCTAAATCTAAACCACTTGCTAATGTTAAAGTAACTGAATCCATTTGCATACCAGAAAACACTGCTGTGTTGACCGTACCTAAACCGGTATAGTTGAGCACATCACTAGCTGTCGCTAAAGTTACATCTTCACTAAACACAACCAATATTTCAATACTAGTAATTGGGTTTACAGCTGTTACAACTGGTGCAGTCACATCCAATTGAGCGGATCCTTGGAATACTATTCCGCCGATACCTATTAAGGAGAGTAGAATTTTTTTCATCTTACTTTTTTTTACAAAAGTAAAGCAGTAAGCTACCAATGCTTTTACCTAGCAGTTATGCTTGCATTAAATAAAAATGTACAAATCCATTTCGGCTTAAGTTAAGTTTGAAATTAGGTTAACATTTAAAGTGTATTACATTGAAAAAGGAACCAAAAATTATTAAAACGCGCTATAACCCTTAATATTCATAGTGATAAATCAGTTAATATTAAGTTGATACTGAATTAAAACAAAGAGATAGTTGCATGGGTTAATTGTATATAAATTTTCATTTCCCAGGACTTCATCCTTTTTTGAATTTAAAAAACGATAGCCATTTACTCCTTTGGGAATAAAGAAAGTTAGTTTAAGCATTTCCTCCTAAAACCTTTTATCATTCTAACAAGTTGAATAATTATACGGATACTCTTTACCAAAAATAGTTAAAAGAGAAATGCCTCTACTATATCAAAGGGCACCTTAAAAAACTTTTCACACGATTTTAAAATAGAAACTTCTCTTTATAAACCACCTTTGAGTCTTGCGTTACTTGATAGATATATACGCCTTGCGGGTGATTAAATGGAATAAAAGTTTCCGTATTGTTTAGCGCATGTGTTGCCATTAATTGACCTTGCATATTAAACACTTGAATGTTTGCGTTATTGTTTGATGCTTGCACTACATTTATGTATTTTCCTTGATAATTAGCTATAACTTGAAATTTCACTTCATCAAATGTGGCCAGGTTACCTGCTGTTGAATAAATAGAGATTTTTGCATGAGCAGTATCGGTACAATCGTTGTAATTCTTTGCTATGAGTGTTACATCATAAACTCCAACTTCATAAGTAATCATGATGGGGTTCATATCAAAGGTGTAAATAAATCCATTTGTAATGCTAGTGTCCAAATTCCAATAAAAAATGGTATCTGAAAGCGGGTTACCCACTTGAAAAGAACCTGTGGAATGATTCTCTAAAGTAACGTTTACTGAATTATTCCCCTCATACGCATCATTACCTAAATCAGTAAGACCATTTGAAACTATGTTTAATACTGCTTCGGGATTAATGGAATCTACCATCATTGAATCAATAAAATAAGCTCCTGATATGGTATCAAAAACTTCTAATACGTACAAGCCCGGTTTTGGAATAGATAAATTGGAAAAATGAGAAACAACCAATCCTTCTGGATTCGTCCAATCGATATAATGATTTCCACTACCACCTGTAACCACGCAGTTTAAAAGGCCATACCCATTTTGATAATTTGTAGTTCTACAAAAAGGTTCAGAAACAATATTTGAAATCACCGTCAACGCTTGAGATTGTGCATCATTTCTAAAAAAAAGTATGAGCAAAAAAAGGGTTACAATTTTCATAATAGATAGTTAACACTAACAAGTATACTGATAATGTACGCCTTAAACAAATTTACCTTCGATTTAAAGAAATTACTAATTGGACAATTTTATTTGCGCGTGCAGATAATGTTAAATAAATTCCATGATTGTGAATTACTTTTTTTTAGTCCCCATAAAAATTTAATACCTTTGCAGTTGATGTTAACAATTGATCCAAAAACCATTCCGGTACCACAACTTCACGGGTACTTATTAGGCGCTATAGGCCCTCGTCCGATTGCATTTGCCAGTACGGTAGACAAAGACGGGAATCCTAACTTAGCCCCTTTTAGTTTCTTTAATGTTTTTAGTGCAAATCCGCCAATATTAATTTTTTCTCCAGCAAGAAGCGGCAGAACAAATACAACAAAGGACACTTACAACAATGTAAAGGCAGTAAAAGAGGTAGTAATTAATATTGTGAATTACGATATGGTTCACCAAATGTCATTGGCAAGTTCACCATTCGAACCAAATGTGGATGAATTTATTAAGACTGGCTTTACCAAAGTTGCTTCAGAAACAGTACAACCATTTAGGGTTGCCGAAGCACCAGTTCAATTTGAGTGTATCGTCACAGAAGTTAAAGAATTGGGCCAAGATGGTGGTGCAGGAAACTTGGTATTTTGTGAAGTGCAACGCATCCACATTGCGGAAGAAATTTTAGACGAAAATGGTAAAATTGACCAGCACAAAATTGATTTAGTCGCAAGAATGGGTGGCAATTGGTATTGCAGGGCAGATAAAAACTCCATGTTTGAAATTGCCAAACCAATCACTACTATTGGGATTGGTTATGATGCCATTCCAAAAGACATTTTGGAATCTACCGTATTGACAAAAAATGATTTTGGACAATTAGGTAACATAGAAACCATTCCTGATGAAACTGAAGTCAACGAATATAAATTACTTGATTTAAGTGAATTATTTATTGAATTTGAGGACGATCAGAAAACATTAGAAATAAAATTACACAGCTTAGCAAAAGAAAAATTAAAAGAAAATAAAGTGGACGAAGCGTGGAAAACACTCTTGTCCTTTAATAATTAAATAAATCAAAACTATGTATACGTTAAAAGGTGAAATTAAAGTAATAGGTGAAACACAAAATATCACGGATTCTTTCAAAAAAAGAGAATTTGTAGTATTGGACGCTTCAGGTCAATATCCACAAACCATCATGTTTCAAGCTGTACAAGACAGATGTGACATGTTGAATGCTGTAAAAGTAGGAGATATGGTTGAAGTAGTGTTTTTCTTAAGAGGAAGAGAGTGGACAAATCCAGAAGGTGTTGTGAAGTACTTTAATTCATTAGATGCTTGGAAAATTAACCCAGCTTCAGAAGGAAGTAGTGCTGCACCTGCAAGTGCTGAAAACGCTGAAACATTTGTTGCTGAAGGTGACGACGATTTACCTTTCTAAATAAAATATTAAACAACATTATGAAAGTCCATTTGCCTAGCATTTGGACTTTTTTTATTTAAATTTATCGGGGAATGGCTTTAAATTGAAACCCTTTTTCGCTAAAGTATGTCAAGATTTCTGGCAACAAAACGCGCATATTTACAAAAGCTTTTTCGGAATCGTGTAAGACAATAATATCTCCTGCTTTGATCTTTTTTTTAGCCTGTTCGACTAATTTTTCAACTGGTATTTTTAAATCAAAATCATAAGATAAGTAAGACCAAAATATGGTTTGATATCCCGCTTTTTTTAACAGATTATGCTGCTTAAATTTTAATTTTCCATAGGGTGGACGGAATAGTGTAGTAGAAGTATATCTTGCCGCTTCTTCCACATCTGCTAAAAAAGCCTTAGTACCGCTTTTACGTCCATTTAAATGACGCATAGAGTGATTCCCAACTAAATGTCCATCTGCAATTATTTTAGACATTAATAAAGGGTAATTTTTACTGTTTTTTCCCAAACAAAAAAATGTTGCTTTGGCATTATATTGCCTTAATTCCTGTAATATCCAGTCTGTAATTTCAGGGCAGGGACCGTCGTCAAAAGTTAAGTAAAGGATAGGATTAGATGTAAAAATACCCCAAATCGAATCGGGATACAATCTCCGAAGCCATTTGGGGTATTTAAATATTCTCACTTATCTATTTTAAGGCTGTTGGCTTGTAAATTGATTAATTAAACCACCAACAGATCTGTTATAAGCATTTAAAGCATCCGCTTTTCTATATTCGTTTTTCTTAGCTTCAAAGGCCATCATGTACTTTTGAACAGCATTCTCCACATTTGTTTTCAATTCATCACTGCTATTTGAATATACCACACTTACTGTCTGATAAATCGTCAACATACTTCTTAAAACATTGGAAGCATCTTCGAGCATGGATTTTGAAAATTCAGCATCCACATCTAAATAATAGTCTAACTCTTCTTCATAAACGCGCATAGCTTCGGCAGCAAGTGCTTCACCTTCTGCATTAGCACCAACACTTAAGTAACCACTAACATAATAAGGAATCAATCTTCCATAAGGTACTTTATTATTTGGCATTACTTCTAAAGCACGATTAAATAAACTAACAATCTTCTCTTTTGTTTCTGCCTGAATCAATTCCAATTTTTTCATTTCTGTAGAAGCACTATCTCCATCAATGTTGGCAAAGAACTCAAGTTTACGACTAGCTAAATCATAGTCTTCCGCATATGCATCTGCCAAAACACTAAATTGAATTTTATAATTACTCACCCCTCTTTTAGTGTAATAATCAACCAAAACTCCTTCTTTTTCCATATTACCCCAGATATACTTATTCATTATATTTTCATAAGCTACATCTTTGTTAACTTCTCCAAAAGAATTAGGATTTCTATTCTTATTAATTTCTAATGGCACCAATTTATAGACTAAGCCTTCGTTGAAGAAATACTTTTGAAGTCCTAAATAAGTAGAAGGTGAAGCTGCACCTGCGAAATACAAATCTCTTTCCCAATTAAAGTTACTTATTATATTTAGGACCATTATTTCAGCCTTAGTAATATAATTTTTACCACTAGGTAATTTCCATCTCAACTCTTTAGCAATTCTATCGTAGTCTTTTTCAGCAACAATACTATTTAATTTCACATGTTCTGCATCAATTGGCATAGTAAACCCACGAGACGGCAATAAAAATAATTTATTTCCTTGGTTATCGAATAGATTTTTTTCATCATGTAAAAATTCCATCACATAACTTAAAGGCAAGTAATCAAAACTATCGTTAAAATCTTGTAACACTTTTTGAACAGCTTGTAATTGATGTTCATTCAAACCTAATTGATTCCCACTTTTCATTAATTTAAATACAAAATCTCTGAATTTGTAATAGGTACCTGTTTCATTAAAAGTTTGCACAGAAATTACTACTTCAGGTTGTGTACTTGCTAATTTACTTTGTGCTAAAATAGCGTACAATTGTCCACATGCATTTTTAAACCCATTAGCAAATACTTCAGGATTATTTCGCATTTTTAAATCCATGATTTCTTTACCTTGTCTGTTTAAAGATTCAGATTGCATGGTCAACTGATTTGAACTTTGGACATAAACTACATCTAAGTATCTATTTTGACGGTATTCTTCCTCCTCAAAACTAATAGGTAATGGATCCGAATCATAGGCCTTACGTTTCATTTGTGCTGTATACCAATCTGTACTAAATAAGCTTAAATTACAAACCCTTAAATCAGTTTGTTGTCCTTCCACCTCTTGTAAGTACCATAATGGGAAAGTATCGTTATCTCCATTAGTAAACAGAATAGAATTAGTACTACAGCCAATCATATAGTTATTGGCTAATGCTTTTGCCGTATACCTGCCAGAACGATCATGATCATCCCAACCTTGCATACCCATTAGAATTGGTACAGGTAAGCAAATCAAAGTAGCGATTATAGCCAATTGTGCTTCGCTTTTAACCGTGCTTTTCAACCCAACCATTATTGCAAAAGCCAATACAATCATAGCAGAAATGTATAACATAGCGATTCCTGTAGCTGTACCACCAATAAACAATATAACAGTAAACACACCTAAGCCCATAGCTATTTTACTTAATTCTTTCCAATCCATAGATTTATAGGCTTTAAAAAGCCCTAAAACGGATAAACCTATCCAAAAAGAGAAAGCATAAAAAGAAGCGGCATAAGCATAATCTCTTTCCCTTGGCTCAAATGGTTTTTGATTCAAGTAAATGATTACCGCCACACCAGTTAAAAGAAATAAAATGGTAATTAACCACCAGGATCTAGATGCTTTTAACATGGTAAATATAAAACCGATTAATCCTAAAATTAATGGTAACATATAAAATTTGTTATGTGAAGCATTATCCTTTATGATAGAAGGTACTAATGTTTGGTCCCCAACATGATATTTATCGATAAAATTTAAACCAGAAATCCAATTACCATCTCTAGCATTACCATGCCCTTGTTCATCTGACTGTCGACCCGAAAAATTCCACATAAAATAACGCCAATACATCCAATTGACTTGGTAATTTACAAAGTAAGAAAGGTTTTCAGAAAATTCCGGTGTTTTGGTCTTACTCGTCGCTCCCGACCAGCTCAAATATCCACGAACATGACGGTCTTCAGAACTATACATCCTAGGGAAAACTGTTGATTGTGCAGGATTATATTTAGGTTTTTGATTTTTACCATCAAAGGACTTGTAGTATTTTTCCACTACTTTTCCTTTATTACCGGCAGCAAATTCATTCGCTTCCGCTTCCGTTTCAAATCCAGCAATATCTTTTAACCCACTTTTATCTTGTACAACAAATCTTCTTAAATAAACATCTGAACGATCTCCCCATTTATTTCTACTCAACGTTTTTGCATTAAAATATTGACCATATAAAATTGGCCAATCTCCATATTGCTCACGCTTTAAATAAGACTCTAAACTTACCAAGTTTTCTGGATCATTTTCATCCAAAGGTGGATTAGCATTCGAACGAATTACAATCATTGCGAAACAAGTGTAACCAATCAATAACATAGAGCCACTCCAAGTAATAATATTTAAAATGGGTTTATTTGTTTTTCTAGAATACATTAACAAAGCGACAATTATTCCAGTAATTAGGATAAAAAAGAATATGGCACCTGAATTAAATGGCAAACCGAAAGAATTTCTAAAAACTCTTTCCATTGTTCCAGCCAAGTTAATGGTAACGGGAATAATTACAGCTTGAATAATACCCAATACAGCTACCCCAATTACACCTGTAAGGATAAAACCTAACCAAGTAGTTTCTTTGTACTTTTTAAAATAAATAACATAAGCCAATACCGGAATACACAATAAGTTCAATAAGTGAACGCCAATGGACAATCCAACCATGAAAAAGATAAATATAATCCAGCGATTTGCATTTTTAGATTGTATTTCTTCGTCCTCTGGAAATGCTTCTTGATCAGTCAATTCAGACTCCCACTTTAGAATGGCCCAAACCACCAAAGCAGTAAAGAAAGAGGACATGGCATAAACTTCACCTTCTACCGCCGAAAACCAAAATGAATCCGTAAAAGTATACGCTAAAGCGCCAATGATACCACTTCCTAAAACAGCCCACTTTTCACCAGCCGTTAAAGCAGTTCTTTTTTCTACAGCTATAGCAGCGGGTTTGGAGAATAAATTATCATTTGGACTTAAAATAATTCTTTTGGCGATCATGGTAATAGACCAAAACAAGAATAATATCGTAAAGGAACTACTTAGGGCAGACATTAAGTTTACCATATATGCCGCTGATTCTGGTGCCGCAAAAACAGTAAATAGTCTTCCCAACATCATAAACAAAGGTGCTCCTGGTGGGTGACCCACCTCCAATTTGTATGCTGTAGTAATATACTCACCACAGTCCCACAAGGAAGTTGTTCCCTCTAAGGTCAATACATAAACGAGTGTTGCTATTAAAAAAACAGCCCATCCGATATAATTATTCAGCTTTTTGTAGTCCATAAGAATTTATGTTATGGTTGCGAATTTAAAAATATAATTCGGGAATTTATATTAAATATTCCTAATTTGATTTATCAATCTGCATTTTAGCTGGATAAAAAGAATAAAATAGGGTGATAAAGCCATTTTTAAAAATAAAAAAGCCCCTTTAACATGGTTAAAGAGGCTTGCCATTTTATAAATGAAAAAAATTGTTTTTAACGCATTCTACCTTTTTTACCGTTGGCCATTTGGGCCATTCGCATTTGGTTTTTAGAAGTAGACCTACCAATTTGCTTACGCATGTCTTTGATATATTCCGTTAACATTCCTTTATCGTCTAGTTTTTTAGCCTCGGTCAACATCAATTCCGCTTCCTTTCTTCTACCTGACCCCATGCAAATTGCCGCTAAATTTAATTTAGCCATTGCCTGATCGTGACGTTGCTTTAACCCAATATTTAAGGCCTTTCTAAAGAACGACTCTGATTCAGACATTTTAGCTTTATTACCTCCAGCTAAACCGGATAAATAATAATAGTAAGCCCTTTGCCCCTTCACCAAATATTGTGGTTGCTTAATTCTACTTAAATACTTTAATGCTTTTTCTTGATTTTGCAGACGCATTTGGTTAAATGCCAATAAAATCCATTCGTTTCTAAAAATGGTTAATACAATAACTGCAGTCACAAAAATCATACTTATCCCCCAACCCCAAGAACCAACTGCAAATAAGTAAATGGTGTATGCAAAAGATGCTAATGATAATAATATTTTAACGAGTAATCCAATCATAATTTATTTTAATCTATTGTTGCTATACATTTTAATTCAATGGCTATTGGGGTAGGTAGACAGTTGATTTCTACCGTTGTTCTACAAGGCTGATTGTCCTTGAAGTACTCCGCATAAACCTTATTGTAAACCGCAAAATCTCGCTTCATGTTTACTAGAAAAACAGTTACATCCACTAAATTTGCCCATGAAGAACCTGAAGCTTCCAATACGGCATTTACATTATCGAAAACGGAACGACATTGTTTTTCAAAATCAAATTCCAAAAAGTTTCCATTATGGTCTAATTTTAACCCAGGCACGTCAGAATCATTTTCATTCGACTTGGCCACTCTAGGACCAACACCTGATAAAAATAGCAAATTACCTACCTTTCTTGCATGTGGGTATAAACCAACAGGCTTAGGCGCATTACTTGCATTAATTTTATTTGTGCTTTCCATATTGCCGCAAATATAATACATTGCTAAATAATATTTGTACTTTTAAGCCGTATTCTAATCAATGTAACCTAAAATAAAGTTAAATGACCAAGATTCATATTGCTATTAATGTCCTTAGTGGAATAGCCCTGTTAATTGCTCTTTATTATGGGATTCAAATTTTTAACGCTGGAGATAATTATTTGATTACTCATTTAAACGAATTTGATCACCAAAATTATAGTCCAATAGAAGATATCCCTGTTTTAACCGCTAAAGGAGTTATTATTTCAGGTGTTTTTCTTTCTATTGCACTGATTCTACAAATAATTACTTTTGTGAAAAACACCATCAATAGAAAAAAAATTCTTTTTGTATTTTTATTCGCGATCTATGGTATTTTACTCGCATTTTCATTTTTTGTAATGCTCGACTTGGAACACCGAGATTTTCAAACTTTTGGTATGATATGGGTTGTATTAAGCATCCTTTTAATTTTTGGAAATACAGTGGCTGTTTTTATTCGAAAATGAATTACTATTTTAAAGAAATTGGTTCAAGATAGTGCCCTATCATTTGTTGTAAATTAACCGCTTTAGGCAAGCTAATAACGGCATTGTATGCAAAGTTATTTATTGAAATAAATTAAATAAATCCAACTCCCCTTACCAATAGAGGTTAACCTATAATTTCTTTAGAAATTCATTTGCGTTTATAGCAATATAAATCCAAAAAAATCCATTACAGAATTACATTCCCATTCCTATATTTCCCATTTCCTTCATTTGAATGCGTTTGTTCTGATCGTCCTCGCCAACATACTGCATGTATTCTGCCGCATGAAATTTATCCACTTTGTGCACTAAAAAATAACTGTAAGCATAATCAGCCGGAGAAAGAAAACCTTTCTTTAACGCAAGCAAAAGAGCTTTGTCAATTTTTTTCCAATCAGCCACAGTAGTTCTTTGCAAATAATTTAGCATTACCGCATTTGTTTCCATAAAATCTGGGTATCCATTTTCTATTAAAAAAGTGATGAAAAGGTTTTTATTCACCAGCATATTTCTTTCATATAAATTTTTATTTTGACTTAAAATAGCTTCATCTACTTCAAATTTCACCACCGAGTCAATATAGTATTCCCAATAGGCGTCAACGGAATCTATATAAGCTATTTTCAGAACCAACTCTTCATTTAACTTTTTTAATTTTATCTTACGCTCTACCGCCTTAATCTCTTTCAATTGCTTTTCGGAAAGAAAAACAAAGTTGGGCTCATCATTAATTTCGGCTGAAATATCATGCCCGTCATTATTAATTTTACTTGCGTCTAACAATATATCGTAAGCAATCAATTCATGTCCAATTTCAGCCTCAGAAAGTGCCCAATAAAACAAGTCAATCGACTTATATAAATCAGCAAATTCATTACGGGTTGCTTTAAAAATCACACTGGCTTCTTCGTAACGCTCAGCTACCATCATTTTATTAGCTAAAGACATTAAATTATTGTAACTAGTATGGTCTTGTGCATGTACCGAATTGGTAAAAAATAAAACACAGATAATAAATTTAATATTTTTCATAAGCTATTTTTTTTACAGGGCTGTTGCACTGTTTTTGAACCATTTTTAAATTAAGTATTCCACAAGCTAAAACACTTAATTAATACTTTTTTCTCTACTACCCTTAACATTAATCATTCCACATCATAAACATAGTCAAAAGTACCGTCTGTAATTGTATAATTTACGGGATCAGTACTAGCGTCTCCTTCCGAAGTTTTAAACTCAAAAGTTCCTTTAACTCTTTTCACTTCCGTATCCACAAAAGAGATATTAATTGTTCCAGAAATTGTATTTTCTAAAATAAAACTACTTTCATCATTGGTATTATCAATCAGGTCAACATGAGTGTCTTCACCATCCGTTTTGGCACTTACAACATAAGTTCCAACCACTAAGTCGCTTCTTTTTAGCCACATTTGTATAGTAATACCATCAAAAGCAGTATTTTTTCCTTGTAACAATATGTATTCCTCCTCTGGATAATAGCTGTAAATTGTAGTTGTACTCGCTTCATTTGTCCCAAAAGTATTGTTGAACTCATATAAAACATCATTTATTTTTAAAGTCATAGCGTACGCAATAACTTCTTCTGCCTCCACCTCATCTTTTTTACAAGCAGTAAACAAGGTAATGCCAGCTACAATTAATAACGTTGTTTTTTTTAAGCGACTAGCAAACATAATATTAGAATTAATCTGGCAAGGTAATAAATTAATTTTTTAATTGAATGGGTCACTTGATATTTTTCAATTAAATCAACAAAGCCTACCGTTAAGGTGTAGACACTTTTATGGCATAACATTTGCAACTTCTAACTTTAAGTATTCACAAATAATTAAAGCATATGATTGAAAAGAAAAACCCCAAAGCAGACTTAGAGAGAAAAAGATTCGCTTTTTTTCAGATTGGTTTAATTTTAGCAAGTGCTATTTGTTTAGCAGCTTTTGAATATATCACACCAGTGTTTACTGACACAAATAAAATGGCTTGGGAACAAGACACTGTTTTCACTTATCCAGAGATTCCTAAAGAAATGGTTTATGCAGCCAAGCAAAAGGTATTACCTAAACAAAAAATAGTGAACGAAGTTAAATTGGTAGTGAAACTCCCACTTAAAACAGTTGCCACACCATTAATTGACCACAAAATTGACTTAAATTTTGATGGACTACTCGATTTATTAGGTGACACAACGCCAGGGTTTGTCCCACCAAATGTAGGTGCAATTGACACGCCTGATGTAATGCCAAAATTTCCTGGAGATATGGGTTCGTGGATTGCAAAAAACATTCGATTGCCTGAAGGCGTATTTCCAACTTCAGGAACCATTATTGTCAATTTTGTAGTGGATAAACAAGGCAATATTTCTGATGTTGTCATTGGAAAAGGATTAGACTCTGAACACGATAGAGCAGCTTTAATGGTGGTTAAAAAAATGCCTAAATGGCAACCGGGCGAACAAATGGGAAAACCAGTTGCTGTTAATTATAATTTGCCAATACGTATCACAAACAGGTAGGTATTGGATAATGAAACACCAACATTTTTTGATTGGTCATCCTACTTAGATGTTGGTGTTTTTTTAACTTACCAAAATACCACTCACGGAATCCTTGCTCGCTCCAGTAACCGATTGCAGCACATTTACTTTTCCATGAACTTTTAAATAACCCAAGAAAGCAAAAATCAAGGCTTCCTTAAATTCTATAATTTCCTTTGTTGGTATTACAATTTCTTGTCGAACTTCGGCCTTTATCTGTTCCATTAAAAAGACATTATAGACTCCTCCACCGCTGACCAAAACTTTTCCATTTCCTAATTCACTTAAAACATTGGCAATTTGTATGGCAATGTGTTGCACCATGGTCCTTAATTTATCAGGGATAGAAATATTTTCATTTTGTAAAAGCGGTAATACATTGGCATTAAACCATTCTAAACCCAAAGATTTTGGGCCTGCTGCTTGATAAAATTCCAGCTCATTTAATTGCATTAATAATGCTCGATTGACTTCTCCTGATTTTGCAATCATTCCACCATCATCATAAGGCAAATTCAATTGATTGGTTAAATAAGAAAACGCCATGTTAACTGGACAAATATCAAAGGCCAATCGCTTTGATTCAGACTGAAAAGATAAATTAGCAATCCCTCCAAAATTAATACAAGCCACATATTGCTGAAATAAATGTAAATCACCAATTGGAACCAGTGGCGCCCCTTGGCCTCCCAATGCTACATCTTGACTTCTAAAATCGTAAATGACAGGAATATTGGTTTGAGCAAACAATTGATTTCCGCAACCTATTTGCAAAGTAAAACCATTTTCGGGTTGGTGAAAAACCGTATGACCATGAGAAGCAATATAGTCTATTTCCAAATCGAATTTTTGTTGAAAGGTCAACACTTTTTCTCCAAAATATCGGCCCAATTCAACATCTAAACGCAATAAATCTTCACTGGATAAATCGACCGCTTTTTTGAGATTTTCGGCCAATAAATTAGGGTAAGGAATGGTTTCACTTTCAAGGATGCTAAAATTATATTGATCATCACTGACTTCAAATTTTACCAAACACAAATCCAAACCATCAAGTGAAGTCCCTGACATGAGTCCTAAAATATTCATTTCTTTCTATTAATGAATGCTAAATATAATTCAATAATCAAGGTTTCAAAATAGAAATTCATAGATAAAAGGATAATATTTTATATTTAGTACCGATAAATTTTTGATTTTTTGCAATAAATCAATAAAAGCACTATTTTTGTGAGTTCATAAATTGAAATAGCATGGACTTTAAATTAACCGAAGAGCAATTAGCAGTAAGAGATGCAGCAAGAGATTTTGCAAATAATGTATTATTACCAGAAGTAACAGATAGAGATAAGCATGCTAGGTTTCCGACAGAAGAAGTAAAACAATTAGGAGAACTAGGATTCTTAGGTATGATGGTCGATCCGAAATATGATGGAGGCGGTATGGACACTGTTTCTTATGTTTTGGCTATGGAAGAAATTTCAAAAGTAGATGCCTCCACTGCAGTGGTCATGTCAGTATGTAACTCATTAGTTGCATGGGGATTTGAAAGATTTGGTTCGGAAGATCAAAAAGAAAAATATTTAAAACCTTTAGCAGGTGGTAAAATTACGGGTGCATTTTGTTTATCAGAGCCAGAAGCTGGTTCGGATGCAACATCACAAACGACAACTGCCATTGATATGGGTGACCATTATTTATTGAATGGTACAAAAAACTGGATTACCAATGGTGGTACAGCAGGAGTATACATTGTAATGGCTCAAACAGACCGCGAAAAAGGTCACAGAGGAATTAACGCCTTGATTTTAGAACCAGGAATGGAAGGTTTTATCGTTGGAGAAAAAGAAGATAAAATGGGTATTAGAGGTTCTGATACACACACTTTATTATTCAATGATGTAAAAGTGCCAAAAGCAAACAGAATTGGTGAAGAAGGATTTGGATTTAAATTTGCCATGCAAACATTGGGTGGTGGTAGAATTGGAATTGCTTCTCAAGCCTTAGGAATAGCTTCTGGCGCATTAGAATTAGCGATTAAATATTCAAAAGAAAGAAAAACTTTTGGAAAAGAAATATACAAGCACCAAGCCATTGCATTTAAATTGGCTGATATGGCAACCAAAGTAGAAGCTGCAAGAGTAATGTGTTTAAAAGCCGCTACTTTAAAAGACCAAGGTAAAGACTTTGAATTGGCAGCCTCAATGGCAAAATTATATGCTTCTACCATTGCACAAGAAGTTACTTCTGAAGCGGTTCAAATTCACGGTGGATATGGTTACGTTAGAGAATACCATGTAGAGAGAATGATGAGAGATGCTAAAATCACTCAGATTTATGAAGGCACTTCTGAAATTCAAAAAATTGTAATTTCAAGAGCGATTTTGAAATAAGTATTATCATCTGTCTAGTCCTAAATAATCGATACAGATTATTAAAGGATTAAATTTATTAATTAAAGCTGAACAATGATATCATTGT
>NZ_QKSB01000050.1 GCF_003234935.1 Putridiphycobacter roseus
AAAAACGAAAACACAACACAAAAATAAAAATTACAGCGAAGCTGTTCGGCATAAATGCCTATTTTTATTCAGCCGTTAACTACAAGCGGAAGTAGAGTAAATAGAGTGGAAAAACCCACAGTGTTTTTTATAACTATGTACTACTGAAAAATAAGAATTACAGCACAATAATAAAAGTGTGGAGATGATTAATCGGCTTTTCCTATTTTGGATATGCTAAATAGGAAAAAACCTTATCTTTAGAATGTTAAATGAACTTTAAAGCCATTACATATTATTTTGTTTTTTTTGGCTTCTATTCACTTGTCCATGGGCAGACTGTTACAGTTAGCATTGACTCAATTCGTCATAGTAATCCTATAGAAAACAAGACTTATAATGACTTTTGCTACCTGCATGACGGTGTGAATGCTCGTTATTATACTTGGCTTGCAGACGTTATTTATGAATTCGACAGTTTGAAAAATTTTGATCGGGCATGTAATTCTATTATAATTAATAGCATTAATATGAGGGCAAATGGTTTCAAAGTAATTGATTCTGATATCACATCAAAACATAAATATATCAAAACTTCAATTTATAAAATCACAAAAAAGGGTATTCGTGAAAATGACAAATTATACTTCGAGAATAAAATTTATGTATTCGGATTAATGGGGCATATCCCAGACGATTTTCATGTTATTCAACTATTTGATTTTTGGGAGTATTATAAACTATCGCGTTATATAAAGAATACAAATGTGAAAGTTTTGGTTAAAGGATCCAAATACATCATAAAACCATTTGAATTCATAGAGTTGGGTTTAACTTACAAAGAGCGTTTAAAAATGATTTATAAAACTTACTACGGAAGATACAAGCGAATCATTATTTCTAAAATTGAAAAGGAAGCTAATCTATATTTCTTCCCTGGTAGATTCTACACAACCCCTACTATAAGTAAAAAAAGTTATGTTGTAGGAGAATTCTATAGAAGAATTTGTAACAAAATTTGAATTTCACTGTGAATGAAAAAAATTTGTAAAACACATAAAAAGAAAGCAGTAGTTAACAATACCTATATTCAATTTGCATTTACCAATTAAAAGAGATGGTAATTAATAAAATAGCGCCAAAACATGGTTTAGATAGTCTAAAATAATTAATTTAGCCTAAACAATGCCTTGGCGGTTATCAAGTTACTTTATGCAAGGTAATGCAAACAGAAATATAGCCGAGCGTTGTAGTGCATATGAAGAATAATTAAAGATGAACGGATTTCGACTTTTGCCAGTCCACATTGCTGTTAAAGATTT
>NZ_QKSB01000051.1 GCF_003234935.1 Putridiphycobacter roseus
CCTGCCAGTAGTCATATGCTTGTCTCAAAGATTAAGCCATGCATGTCTCAGTACAAGCCGAATTAAGGTGAAACCGCGAAAGGCTCATTAAATCAGTTATGGTTCCTTAGATCGTACCCACATTTACTTGGATAACTGTGGTAATTCTAGAGCTAATACATGCAAACAGAGCTCCGACCGGAGACGGAAGGAGCGCTTTTATTAGATCAAAACCAATCGGCGTCGGTCGCCTCGCGCGTCCGTCGTCGTTCGCCCTGGCGAATCTGAATAACTTTAAGCAGATCGCACGGTCTCGCACCGGCGACGCATCTTTCAAATGTCTGCCTTATCAACTGTCGATGGTAGGTTCCGTGCCTACCATGGTCGTAACGGGTAACGGGGAATCAGGGTTCGATTCCGGAGAGGGAGCCTGAGAAACGGCTACCACATCCAAGGAAGGCAGCAGGCGCGCAAATTACCCACTCCCGGCACGGGGAGGTAGTGACGAAAAATAACGATACGGGACTCATCCGAGGCCCCGTAATCGGAATGAGCACACTCTAAACCCTTTAACGAGGATCAATTGGAGGGCAAGTCTGGTGCCAGCAGCCGCGGTAATTCCAGCTCCAATAGCGTATATTAAAGTTGTTGCGGTTAAAAAGCTCGTAGTCGAATCTGTGTCCCGCGCCGCCGGTTCATCGCTCGCGGTGTTTAACTGGCGTGTTCCGCGGGACGTCCTGCCGGTGGGCTTAGCCCGCGAGGGCGGCCCAACTTGCGAATCCCGCCGCGGTGCTCTTCGCTGAGTGTCGAGGCGGGCCGGCACGTTTACTTTGAACAAATTAGAGTGCTTAAAGCAGGCTAAAACTTCGCCTGAATACCGTGTGCATGGAATAATGGAATAGGACCTCGGTTCTATTTTGTTGGTTTTCGGAACCCCGAGGTAATGATTAATAGGAACGGATGGGGGCATTCGTATTGCGACGTTAGAGGTGAAATTCTTGGATCGTCGCAAGACGGACGGAAGCGAAAGCATTTGCCAAAAACGCTTTCATTGATCAAGAACGAAAGTTAGAGGTTCGAAGGCGATCAGATACCGCCCTAGTTCTAACCATAAACGATGCCAGCTAGCGATCCGCCGACGTTCCTCCGATGACTCGGCGGGCAGCTTCCGGGAAACCAAAGCTTTTGGGTTCCGGGGGAAGTATGGTTGCAAAGCTGAAACTTAAAGGAATTGACGGAAGGGCACC
>NZ_QKSB01000052.1 GCF_003234935.1 Putridiphycobacter roseus
TCCTAAGCTTGTAATAAATTATATTTATAATATTATTAACAGGACAGAACAGGGGAATAAGACCATGTTAGGTTTAGAGTTACAAGCTCGTTAACAAAGAAGGTCACCTCTGTTCTTCTGCTGATATTCCGTTCAGTTCATTAGGCCATTAAGAGCCTGTTTCAAGGATATTGGAAAACCAGTGGATATGTCCCATTAACATTTTTTAGTTATGAGTAAAGATAAAGAATATGTTGGAATAGACATATCAAAGGATTATTTTGATGTGTGTTATGCTGATGGCAAACACAACCAGTTTGAAAATAATAAAGAGGGATTTTCAAAATTTAAAAAAACCTTAGCTGCCAGTAGTCATTGCGTTATGGAGCAGACAGGAAGGTATCATTGGGGAATTGCAAATTATTTATATGAAAAAGAAATAGCTGTTTCAGTTGTAAATGCTTTGGTAGTTAAACGTTTTATTCAAATGAAACTGCGTGTGACTAAAACTGATAAAGCAGATGCGAAAATGATACAGATGTATGCTGAGTTTGATAATCCAAGAGAATGGGAACCACCGCAAATTTATATTAATCAGTGCAGGGAATTAAGGAATTTGGTCACATTGTTATTAAAGCAAAATACAGCTTTAAAAAATCAGTTAAAAAGCTTAGAATTATCAGATTTTCCTTCTAAACTTGCTTCTAGAATAATAAAAAGACAGCTAAAAACAATACAAAAAGAAGTTAAAGCTTTAGAAGATGAAATGCAGCGATTATTGGTGGAAAACGAAGGAGATCTACTAAGTCTATTGACCACAATCCCAGGAATGGGTCGTAAAACAGCAATGTCATTAATAGTGACCACAAACGGATTCAAGGACTTTGAAAACTCAAAACAGCTTAGCAGTTTTCTTGGGTTATCGCCAACAATAAGAACATCAGGCACAAGCGTAAGAGGTCAAAGTAGAATCAGTAAAATGGGGAATAAAGATGTCAGAAACTTACTCTTTATGTGTTCTTTTACAGCTTATAAATGTAACCCATCTTGCGCAAAATTATTTGAAAGAATAGTAAATAAGGGAAAAAGTAAAAAACTTGCTCTACTAGCTGTCTGTAATAAATTAACTAGACAAGCTTTGGCAATTTCTAAAAGCAGAATTCCATATGATGAAAACTATAGAAGTATAAATCCGGTGTTATTACAAAATTAGCGAGAAAAAAACTTGTTTATAAGCTCAGTTCTTTGTTA
>NZ_QKSB01000053.1 GCF_003234935.1 Putridiphycobacter roseus
TTGGGTTTGACATTGGCGAAAGTTGGTAACTTTGATTATAGTGATGATTACCTTTTATTTTTAATACATAAGTGTGATTAGCAAATAAAGTATCAGTTAAACAAGTGCTTGCTGCTAACGCACCAAAGCGTATTAAATTTGTGTATGTATTTCCGTTAAAAATACTCAAATAAATGTAGTTTTGACCAGCCACAATTGAAGGTGTGAAATTTGAATTGTGCATACTGTTAGCAAAACAATTATTACTATGTATGAATGCCATTGTAGAACTTATCTCCCAATTCAACACTTTATCAAAATCATTTATTGAAAAGGCCTGAGCACATGGAGTCAAGTTTTCAAAAGAGGGATTTGGAATAATATCTCTTTTTATAATGCATGAGCACTCATTATCCAACAAATCAATCAAGCCATCTCCATCATCATCTATACCATTGTTACATATTTCTTGGGCGGAAAGATTCCCAAGCGTAAATAGTAGCAATATGAGTCCTGCAATTTTTAACATTCAATTGCTAATTTACTAATTTTTAGTCAATAGTCAATAGTGGTTGATATATAGTTAAAAAATCATGCAAAATTGAAAAAAGTAGATAGTAATTAATGAATAGTTTTTGTTATTTGATGGCTCCGGAGTTGGATATCAGCTTTCGTAATTAAAAAGGTTTAACTATACGAGCTCATAACATTTTTGTCTTACTTATGTCTTGATATTTTTATCTAGTGTCTAGTATCTAGCGTCTAGTCTCTAGCAATTAGCAATTCCGTTCTGTTCTCGATACACTTGCCATTAGCTACCGCTAATTTCAAGCACTCGAACTGACACTTGAATTTTGTTTAGCTTTTATAATCTTAATAATGAATACTTTTTTCTAGGCTCTAGTTTCTAGCCTCTAGCGTCTAGCAATTAGCAATTCCGTTCTGTTCTCGATACACTTGCCATTAGCTACCGCTAATTTCAAGCACTCGAACTGACACTTGAATTTTGTTTAGCTTTTATAATCTTAATAATGAATACTTTTTTCTAGCCTCTAGTTTCTAGCATCTAGCGTCTAGTGTCTAGCGTCTAGTATCTAGCTTCTAGCATCTAGTTATCTAACTAAAGTCACATACCCCGAATAAATATGCTTCTTGTCCGACATGGTTTCAGTGAAGTCTATTTTCCAAACGTAGGCTGCTTGGGCGACAAATTGGTTTTGGTATTGTCCGTC
>NZ_QKSB01000056.1 GCF_003234935.1 Putridiphycobacter roseus
TAACGTTTGAGCATGTTTGCGTTGCTGTAAGGTACGAAACAGCAATGAAATATGCTTGTTGTTAGCATTAGTTTTTATCTATCCAGAACAGTTTTCCATTTTTCACTTTCTGCAAATTCTTTTATGGTTTGGTTTCTTTTATCAAGTAATGCAGTCATGTATTTTTTAAGAAATAATTTATCTACAATTCTTCCTAATATTCCAAAAGGAGAGATGTAATCAAAGTAGTCTGTCATTAAAGTTTTACCGTTTGTATTCTTAAAGTGGTGTTCATGCTTAAATTGCTTAAATGCTCCGCTTACCATTTCGTCCGAAAAGTATTCATCCTTTTTAAATTCGGTTATTTCGGAGGTTAATTTTTGATAAATCCCAAAGTGTTTTGCTCTCCAAGTTACACATTCTCCAAGCTCAATTAAACCGCTCGTTTTTCCAGCAATCGCAGTCTCATTTGTATGTTCAGTTGATATTTTATGCAGGTCAATGCTCCTTGACAAATCGAATACTATATGTATTTCCGCTTCAATTTCTGTTTTTAGCACTATTCTTGGCATCTTTAGTTCTTTATTAGCATCAGTTTTACACGAAAATGTGATTTCCATTTCCATCCTTCTTTAATTCAGCAGGTTTGTTATTATAATATAATGCAAAAGAAAGGCCTATAATTGAGACTGAAAAAAAGATGCTTAAGAATAGGTCAAGACCTTCGCCCATTTTTCCAATTGTATTTACAAAACTTAACATAGTAAATATTGCAATAAACTTATACAACTGAATTCGATAGTTCAAAACGATTAAAAAGAACGCAATATTCAAGATGGGTGTAAGCAACACGAATAAAAGTGTCCATAATTTCCCACTACTTACTGATATGTTGAGAGTAGCTATTACTTTAAAAATAATTGTCAACCCAATTAATACTAATAATATTGTATTCCAGAAACGAATTTTATTTCTGTCTTCTTTTTTTAACGAATCGGTCAACATAATGGCTATTTCGTCTTTATCTTTATGCTTCTCAATGAGGACATTATAAATCTCTTGATCATTTTTCCCAAAACCTCTTTCTTCTGAGATTATTCTTTTTAATTCTTTTTTCTCTAGGAACATCCTGTATTTTAAATTATTAATGCTAACG
>NZ_QKSB01000057.1 GCF_003234935.1 Putridiphycobacter roseus
AACGTTTGAGCATGTTTTCGTTGCTGTAAGGTACGAAACAGCTATGAAATATGCTTGTTGTTGTAGTGTCGTTTTTTATTTATTGTTTTCCAAATTATTACACATAAGAGCACAAGCCCAATTCCCAGTCCTAAATAAAGCGAATAATCTACTGAGGGGTGGCTATTTTCATTCTGATTAACGTGTGTTTGAGCTTCTGAAAATATGGATTTAAACTGATATGCTTCAGTAATAAATTCTTCGGTTTGGGAGTCAAAACCTGAAAAACCATTTTCTAATAGAATATTAATTATTTGTTTAATTTCTTTGTTAGTTCCCTCATTTATATTTGAGTCCCAGTAAGGAAGAGAAATCGCAATTTCAGTATTGAACATAGCAACTTGATAAGTCGAAAAGTTCAATTCACAATGGTCTTCAGTCTCACTTTTAAACATTTCAAATTCGAATCCCAACTCTTCTATTTCTTGAACTATTTTATTCATCAATTCTGTGCCAATGAATATTTCACTTGTGGGATTTACCGTTCCCTCTAGTAAGTTATAGACATTGTCAAAATCTAATTTTTTAGTTTTTATGAAATCTATAACATAGCTCATCAATACTTATCTTTAGTTGACATATTTGCAATATAGTAGAAAGTCATTGAGATTAAAAAACACAAAATCCACGCACTTAGTTCCGCCGACCTTTGGTAATAATCGTTATGTTTAAAATCACTACTTATCAAATGTAAAATAGGTGTCGTCAATGTTAACACAAAGCCTGTCAAAATTCGTCTTGGTATACTTTTACTGATTAGTTTCTTGAAGCCTGCTACAATTGGGAAATATAAAACCAGACTAATAATAATCGATACTATGTTATAATAAAGTGAAGCCGAAATAATACTCCAGAAACTAGAAGAAGCCAAATTTGGCATGTTCGAAATATTATCAGGATGATAGCTTTCGTTCGTAAGATTATATTTCATTATGACAAAATAGAATATCATAAAAGACAAATCTTTAACAGCAATGTGGACTGGCAAAAGTCGAAATCCGTTCATCTTTAATTATTCTTCATATGCACTACAACG
>NZ_QKSB01000058.1 GCF_003234935.1 Putridiphycobacter roseus
GACAACAGTTAATGTTAAATAATAACTTGTATTTTTCTTAATTGTATGTTTTACACCTGTTTTAATACAAGTAAAAATACGAAAAAAAATGTATTGTACGTTGATGATGGCGCAGCAGTGCAACTACTGCGCAACGGGGGGCGCTGCACTGAGCCATTACCGCAGTGAGGGAAGAATTATTGAACGAATAAATTATTGAGGTCAAATCGACCATTGGTTATTTTTATGGTGTCTGTTTTTTCTTCGTTTACAACTGTAAATTCAAATAAGCCTGAGACTATCTTATTTTCAAGGTCTAGTTTTGTAATTTCTATAAAATGTGATTTTGTTGAATCAATAAAGTTTCTCTCTACAGTGGTTATGTCGCCCGACTTATCAACAATTTCCACACCCGGGTAGCTTGAATTAGAACTAGCATATGCTATATCAGTGTAGATGCCAGTTGAATAGACATCATTTTTTATATATACATAAATATATATATCCATTTATCAAAGTCTTTTAAGTTTAATACATTAAATCGAAGAGTTCCGTTGTCTTCATAATACCGTTGTTTTTCTATCGCCTTATAACTAAAGTTCCCTTTCGGAATATAGACCTCCCCATCTACCAAACAACCAAACGTGTTAGCGCCAGTTTGGGTAGCTTCGGGTAATTGTTCTAATGGTGTTAGAGGCTCGTTTGGCTTAATCGGTGTTTTAGTGCATTTAGCGCTAATCATTAGTATGCACATTACCATGAGACCATAAAACCTTAATTTTTTGAATATATCCTGTGATTTCATAAGCCGTTCATTGTTTTGCTTTTGCAATTTACGAATAAAATTAATTTATTACAATTAACTATTTGTTATATGTTTATGAATAATAGCTGCGCAGTAGTTGTACTGCTGCGCCAATCTATTAATTATAAAAATAATTATTCATTTAACCGTTCTCAACATTGGTGGTAAACAGATTACTTCATCCAAAACACCTTTGCCATCAATGTAATTACTAGCTGAAGAATAGCGCCAATGTTCTGGTTCATTTACATAACCTTCAACCACAGGATTCTTATGAATATAGTTAAT
>NZ_QKSB01000059.1 GCF_003234935.1 Putridiphycobacter roseus
CGTTATAAGCAATTCCTTCCTTTGTGGAAAAAACAAATAATTACTTTAAGCTAAAGTTTAATTAGCTGAAAAAAATAAAAAAATACGATTGAAAAACAGAAATACTAACACTTGTTTTTCCAGAACGAAACAAAAACGTTAGTCGGAATGATGAAAAAGCTAATCTCCATAATAATGTTCCTATTCGGCGGCTTTGCATTAGATGCTCAGACTACGGACAGTGCTATTTATGTGGGTTACGTTATTTCAGACACTACAACATTTAAAAAGAGAATTAATAAATCTCCATTAGAATCAATTTTGGAGTCTAATAATAAAATTGAAATTCGATTTAAAACAAGTTCTACACCCAAACATACGGAGTATCTAATTTTAACATTTAATGAAAAATGGAACGCAAAATTTTATTCTTTCAAACCTAATACTGACTCTCTAATTTCAAAAGATATAACTTCAAAAACCAATATAGACACTCTTTTTTCTAAACTAGTTACAAATAATATATTTTCATTGCCAGATCAAGACAGCTTAAAAACAGAAAAGTATTCGTACAATCCTGGGACAAATGAATTTTATGGCACTGGAATGGGAATTGGGTGTGGAGGAATATGCTATAATATTCAATTTAAAATTGGATATCTATACAGACAATATAACTATTGCAATCCTGAAGATTTTGCCGATTTTTACACACATGTTTATGAGCTTAGAAACTTTACAAACATAGTTGACATTTTTAGTGCATTAACAATTAAATAAATACAGGTAACAACAAGTGGGAAAGCATTAAAAAAAACAGTAATCTAAAGATTATAGTGGACTGTTCCCATGGCAACCTAAAGTATTTAAAAATGCAAAATTTGAGTGGTATTAGTTCAGCAGCTTGCACCCACGGTTTAGAAAAATAATTTGGTGCGAAGGGACTGGCAATTTTAATTGGAGCGAGGAAGTTGTCTTTTTAGGAACGTGTTGACCATCAGAAAGAAATGTTTTGAAGCCAAGTAAAAACATTAGAGAGACCGAGAAGTTTCGCTAGTATTAGCGGA
>NZ_QKSB01000006.1 GCF_003234935.1 Putridiphycobacter roseus
CTTGGGAATTGTCTACCGAAAATTTTGGGTTACTGTGTTTTTCTACCTCCTTTACCAACTTCCGCTTGCACCTAACGTTTGAGCATATTTTCGTTGCTGTAAGGTACGAAACAGCAATGAAATATGCTTGTTGTTATATGCTTTTTTTAATTATCTCTTCAGTTAAAGTATTCAAATATTCTACCATTTCATGTAGATTCTTTTCTTCGTTTTTTGATCGTCTATTTGACCAATAATATAAATGGCTTCCAATGTCAAATTGAATCTTTGGATGAAAAACTTTTTGGACTCTAAAACTCTTTATATGCCTAGTTCTTATGACAATGTTAATAAGTCTATTTTGCTTTCTAGGTTTTCCAATTACACGGATGTCTTCATGCGCCATTCCTCCAAATTCAGGCATACAGTAAACTTTAGCTCCAGGTCTAAATTGTTTAGTTCCCCTTTTAATTATTTTCTCCTCTCCCCAATAGTGCTCGTGAACAATGTTGCCAATAATGCACCACTCAAACTCGCGATTATCTAAATCACCTTTCAATTTGGGTTTAAACCAATTCGATATTTTAGTTCTAATACTCAAACTCTATATTTAGTTTTTTCGATAGACACTCCTTCACAGCTTTAAAATTAGTGTCTGCAGGCATATAATTCTGTATTTCTGTTTCACATTCATAAATTAAATACTTTTTTGTCTCACCAAAGAATCTAGCAAAATTTGTTGACGAAATAATGCTTGCGTTGATACTCGTAAAATCTACTGCTTCTCTAACTTCTTCACTAGATTTGAAGAAATGTAATATCACTTCTGGTGTGTATGTAATTGCGTAACAATATGGACCAAAAACTGTATGCGAAGTAGCTCGATTACTCTTATTAGCTTTTATATGTAAATCAAAATCAGCAATTCCAACATGAGCGAGGCTTGATTTTTTATTTTTATCAAACTCTTCCCATGCTATCCAGTTTTCAGGCAAACAACTACATAATTCTATGGACTCTTTTTTGGTGAGATTTCCCTTCCAGTGATTTAATTTTAACTTATCCAAAGAATTATTCGCAACATCAGAATTGCATGCAGTAAACAATAGTAGTATCATTAATAATTCTTGTCTGTACATTTCTTAAGTATCAAGAAGATTGCATATAACGTTTGAGCAAACCCCGTTTTAATGGGGTTTGCTTTTTGTTATAAGCTTTTTATATTTTTCTAAATGGCGCTTTTTAAAACTAATTTATGCTTGAAGTTAATTTTTTTAAAATATTTTATTTTCTTTTTTTAATCCCTTTCCAAAGAAAAAATTTGAAATTTACGTGATATCCCAAAGTAGATACCTGAAGCCATATTAGCAGTATAATATCGAAAATTTTCTTGTGTATTTGCCTTTGTATTAGTGACTGTGACTTTGGTTACTTCATAGTATAAATAGCCTTGACTGTATGAAAAGTCTAAAGACAAAGAAAACAGATACTTTTTCTTAATAAACAAATCAGAACTAAGACCTGCACCAAACTGAAAAGTACTTGTAGGACCACTGGTATAGCCGACATTCTCAAAAAACAGATTTTTTTCCGGTGATAGAGCGTATTCAGTACTAAATCCCCCAACGTCAAGACCTCCTAGTGCTGGTCCAGCTCTTCTTCCAAAACCTAAAAGCAAATTTAGAAATAAGGTAGATTTAAGAGGCTTTTTTCTAAAATTATAACTATAATTTAAAAAAAATCGACTCTGGGCAGTAGTGCCCTTTGTTAAAACTCCGTCAGACACACTAAAATCTAGGTGACTACTATAAACTGGTGACTGAATAGTGATTTTAGAAGATACCCCATCCCAACTACCACTTGCAGTTATACAATGTCTATTATTAATTGTTACACCAAGAGTTGCTCCTAATAAAGGATCACCAACATATACTGAACGATTATTATAGTTAAAATCATCAGATAAATCAAACATATCTGATTTCCAATCAGAAAGGCTATTTGAATTAAAACTCAGCTTTGAGTACAATGCTGGAGCAGCAAAGAATGATATTTGGGAATACGTATTCCCAAATATCATTACAATAAATAGTAATGAAAAAAATTTCATAATTATTAACTATCTTGAATTGTTACATAGTTGGTAAAATATGTAGTGTAAAGATTATTTCCTGATGGAACTCCTGAATCTTCACATCTTGTTCTCACCCTAAAATAGTAAGACTTTAAGTTTGTAGAACCAGAATACCACTTGTACTCCTTTTCAATTCGTAACCAACCATATGCACTGCTCGCTTGATGGGTAAGCCAAGGGTGTGAATAATTTGATTCTGAGGAACCACAACGAACTGCATAACTGCAATTATCAAACTGAAACCAATATCTCAGTCTCAGAGTTGTTTGATTATTTTGTGAAGGCAATTCTTCTAAGTGGTCATTCCAGACAACCAACGTAAAATAAAATCCAAACTTTCTGTACTTAATTTTTGTTTTCATTTCGTAATCATAGTTATTAAAAGAAGCCGTGTATTTTATTGCACTTTCACTTTCTTTACTTTTTGCCTTTCTTTCTCCGCAGCCCCATGACCATAGTTCAAGATAATCCTCATCTTCCAAAAGTCTTAAAACATCATCATCAACTGTAAATTCATACACATCTTCTGAACCAGCATTTTCAGCTAAGACCAAATTATATGCTTGTGTATTATTGTCAGAACAAGCATATAATTTTTCGGTTTCACCATTTAATCTAATATACCATTCTCCAATTTTCACGATTTGGTTTTCATCAAGCACTGAAAGTACATAGTCATCATCTATAGGGTTTTCATCACGATCTTGAGTTGAATTAAGAAGTGACCTGAAGTTAAGACTCTGTAGATGTTCAACCAAATAATTTATTGACCATGGATTCGGGTTGTTTAATAATGAATTATAATATTCAATTGATTCAAATTCAAGAACGTTATTTTTAACAGACAATTTACTATAATCATTGTCATCTTCAAAAAATTGTTCTTTAGAGGGTACTTCTTCTGATTTTAACTTCTCTGAGTTTGTTATAACCTCCTCTTTCTCGCAAGAGGCAAATCCTATTCCCACTGTGACAAGGAATAATAATCCATATATTAATTTTTTCATCTTCTTATTTTTTAGACGAACACGCTTTTCACAAATTTAGGGAGTGTCAAAAACTTGCAATATTGCCAATTTTCTCCCGTTACAAACTTTTGTCCAGTTTTAAAGGTAATCATTTGTTTTTTAAACCAAAAGGTGGTTATCCGTTTTTCCTTATCAAATCTGCTCGCATTGCTTATAACGGCTGAATAAAAATAGGCATTTATGCCGAACAGCTTCGCTGTAATTTTTATTTTTGTGTTGGCAGTAGTTTTTTTATTTAATAATATTCATATGTGAACTTAACTTCACGAGTTAATGACTTTCCGTTTTTAACGAAATTCTGCACCCTTTCTAGTTTACCATTACTATTGTAGTAGTAATCAGTATAACCTGATGTTTTTTGCACCGAAAGGTAATTTGTACTTTCTACCAAGTTGTCATTTTTGTACCTGAAATTTGTTATTAAAGACTCCCAACCATCTGAATAGCTTTCTTTACTTTCTGTACAAATTAGGTTGGTGTCCTTATCGTAAAAAAAATATTCGTAGCGAGAAAATGTATCTTCAGGCGCAAAATCATAGAAATTAGCGATCTCAATCTCATAAGAGTTTTCTTGGTAAGAATATACTTTTTGCTCAAATAGGATTGAGTCACGGAAAACTTTAATATTTTCGATTTGATTTAAACTGTCATTGTAAGAATAAGTGTTCCAATATTTATCTGAAAATTCAGCTCTAACTATTCTTGATTTCAGATCGTAGTAATACTTCCGCAAAGTTCCATCTGATTTCCTTATTTCAATAAGTTCATTTTTATCATTATAAATAAACTCCCTTGTTATCATCTGGGTCCTGTTTAACATAGACTTCCACATCCCGTTTTCATGGTATTCAAAAACAGTTGGGTCTCCAAACATAACAACATCCGCACTAAGCACTCCTGATTGTATAACAACAATTCTACCTGCTTCGTCTAGTTCTTTAACAGTTACATTCCAACTCCACTCATCACTTAGTCTACCCGTTTTAGATGTTATTTTTTTTATTCCAACTGTATTTTCTAGATTTTCATTTTGATAGTCTTCATAATCCATATACTGCACTGCAACATGTGGCACTTGTGATTTTGCGCTAAAAGTGCCTAACACTACTGAGATTAATATGGAAAATAATAGTTTCATTCAATTACTGCCAACATGTGGGTATAAACCAGTGGTGGAGTTTATATAACTTATGTAGGTTGCTGATCCTGATCCAAATATAGGGAATCTAATGGGTTTTTGATTACTTTTAAGTGATTTTTTGTGACGTGGGTGTAGATTTCTGTGGTTCGTGAGGATGTATGTCCTAAAAGTAATTGAATTTGTCTTAAGTCGGTGCCGTCTTCTAATAAATGGGTTGCAAAACTATGACGTAGCATATGTGCACTTACACTTTTAAGTATGCCGCCTTTTGCAGCTGCCTTTTTGATGATTTTTGAAACACTAGTAGCGCTATATTGCTTACCAGTTGTTCCTTCAAATAAATATTCCTTTGGTCGGTAGGTTTTGTAATAGGTTCTAAGTTGTTTGATTAAACTTTTACTCACTATGGTTACCCTGTCTTTGCGGCCTTTGCCATCTTTAATGAAGATGGTGTTGTTTTGTCCATCTATATCTGTTAATTTTAAATTCAATAATTCGGCCCTTCTTAAACCTGCCGAGTATAATAAACTAACTATACAGTGGTGCTTAATATTTTTTATGTTTTTCAAAATTAAGCCGACTTCTTTCTTGTTTAAGACTTTAGGTAATGTCTTAGATTTTATTGGTCTTTCGATATCGTAAAAACGATTTGGCATTTCTAAAACTAGCTCGTAATAGAATTTAATGGCATTCACCGTTTGGTTAATAGTGGAGCCCGACTTACCTAATTTTACTTCTTTCTCTAAGTAGGAGCGGATATCATTTTCATTCAATTGTTCAATTTTTCGGTCTTGAAAATACATTACAAATCGCGTAAAGAGTGAGATATAGGTATGAACCGTACTTTTAGCATATTGTTTTAATAATAGTTTTTGTACATACGCCTCTGGTACAAGATCATTATTTAGCTTTAAAGCTTCCCGCTTAATTTTAGGGTTGTGATTGTTAATCGTTTTTTTAGGTGAAAAATAATTGCAGTTGATCCAGGCAATTTCTCTAAAGGTATCAAAAATGGCTTGGAAATTAACCTTATTGTTTACCAAGTAAAACATATTAAACTCATTACTCCATTGGGGATTAGGTAAAGTTTTAATGACCGTAATAATCACTTTATCGTAATTAAATTGTAAACCAATTTGCTTCTCCCCATTAATAAAGAGGTGCTTTAAAGTGATGCATTTGTGTTTAGACTCGTGTTTCATGTTAAGCAAACCTAGTAAAAAAAAAGACCAGAAAGTGGGAGGAAGTAATGATTGCCGTTTATTAACCGTTAAAATCGAATAAACCTATCCAATTAAAATTTAGGACATTAGTTAGACGTAAAATTAAAAAGTTAGGAAATTTTGTTGTATTTTTAAAAAGTAAATGGGACCGAAAAATGATGATGATGGAATGTAAAGTCTGTAAAACAAAAATGCGGGGCCGTATTGATAAAAAATTTTGTAGCGTAAAATGTAAAAATTTTTACCATACCAAACTGCGTAGCACTACTTTTATAAAGACCGTAGAGATTGATAAAATTTTGCACAGAAATAGAGCTATTTTACGTGAGATAATGGGGAAAAATAACCTGCAGAAAAAAATCAGTAGATTGGTATTGGAAAAAAAAGATTTTAAATTTAAATACCTCACCCACTACCATACCAATAAACATGGTAAAATATATCATTATGTATATGATTTTGCCTGGATGGAATTTTCTAACGACGAAATACTGATTGTGCGTAAGTAAAGCTTATCTGCCCCGCTTATTACTTTACTTAAATCACTTTATAATTTAATTGTACCAGTCCTGAAGGAAAAGTAATACTGTTTTTTAGTTTTAACCCTTGCGCTTCACTTCCTCCTTGAAACAACCTAATGCCATCTCCAAGTATGTGTGGTACTATGGAAATAATTAATTGATCAAAAAGTTTATTTTTAAGTAACTCCGACACGATTTCTCCCCCCCCATCACAATAAATATCTTTACCCTCTTCATTTTTAAGGGTGTAAATCAAATCTACCACATCATCCGTAAACTCTACGAGCCCATGTCCTTCTTTTTTTTGTTTCGAAATGACATATTTTTTTTTGTCAGCATAAGGTAACTCCTCCCCAAATGAAAGTACTTTTTCATAAGTTTTCCTTCCCCAAATAACCGTATCTACACTCTGCATGAAAGAACCGTGACCAAAATCTTCGTTTTTATCTGAATTAACTATCGATAAAAAATCAATTGAACCACTCTCAGTTGCAATATAACCATCTAAGCTCATTGCAATGTATAATACCAATTTTCTGCCCATTTTTCTTAATTTTTCATTAAACTAACCTATTCTAAAGCTCTTAAAACAAATAATTCAGCTTGGTTTGTTACCGTGCTTTTATCAAATATAATAATAATATGCCTTATTTATTTAATAATGAAATAGAAAAAAATTTAGGAACAAAAAAAAACATCCACCTAAGTGAATGTTTCTATATTTTATATTTTGAAACTTACTTTTTCTTAGCAGCAACAAAAGGTCTTCTTTTTTCTTGAATTCTAGCAGCTTTACCTCTTCTCTCTCTGAAGTAGTATATTCTTGCTCTTCTTACTTTACCAATTTTATTCACCTCAATTTTATCAATAAAAGGAGAATGAACTGGAATAATTCTTTCCACACCAATGTTTCCGGAAATTTTTCTAATTGTAAAAGTTTCAGTTAAACCTGAACCTTTTCTCTGAATCACAACACCTTGAAATTGCTGAATTCTTTCTTTATTTCCCTCTTTAATTTTATAGTGTACAGTAATTGTAGAACCTGCACTGAAAGTTGGATGTGAGCTTTTCTCAACTAATTCTGATTGTATTTCTTTAATAATATCCATTTCTATCACTTTAATTTCCCTCAATTGGGGGTGCAATATTACAAATAAAAAACGATTAACGTATTAATTTTTTACTTTTTTTTACTTTTTTTTATTCTTTTTATAATTCAAAGGCCACAATACAAACATCATCTACTTGATCGTGTTTCTTATCTGCTTGTTCCATCCAATTTAAAAGTTCCTTTTCTAAAGCTTCTTGCTGGGCATCATGCTCTTTATGAGAGATTTTCATGATAAATTGTTTGAATTTCTTTACCATGTATTTTTTGGAACGTGGTCCACCAAATTGATCCGCATAGCCATCCGTTGTCAAATAAAATTTCATTCCTGGTGCTACCGCCATTTTGTGCTCTTCATAAATTTGCTCGTCAGGCGTAAAGCCCGCTATCGCCGTCTTTGTTGCTTTTATCTCCCTAAACGCTTCTTCTTCTACTATCCATAATCCCCTATGTGCACCAGCATATGTGAGCTCATTGGTTTCTGTGTTTATAGTGCAAATAGCAGCATCCATTCCATCTCTGGTAGAGTTTCCTTGTGCCGATTGCTTTAATGTGTTTTTTATGGCCCTATTTAATTCTGCTAAAATTAAGCCAGGAGAGGTGATTTTACGCTCGTTTACAATAATGTTTAACCTATCTGACCCAATCATGCTCATAAAAGCACCCGGTACACCATGCCCTGTACAATCTGCACACACCACAATCAACTCCTTACCTTTTTTTGAAAACCAATAAAAATCGCCCGATACAATATCTTTTGGTCGGTATAAAATAAAGGACTTTGGTAACCACTTTTTCATTTCCCCCTCTAAAGGTAATATGGCATCTTGAATTCTTTTGGCATAGTTTATACTGTCTTCAATCTCCTTTTTTTGTTCCGAAATTTCCACATTCTTTACTTCTAACACCTCGTTTTTCATGCTAATTTCCTTGGTTCTCTCATCTACAATTATCTCTAACTGATCATTTCTTCTTTTTAACCTGGCAGATGTTATTCTTCCTACCCCAAATAATACTAAAAAGAATAGTATAACATATAAAAAATAAGCCCAAGCTGTTCGATACCATGGTGGACGTACAGAAAAAGTATAACTCGCCACACTACTCAGTTGATCGTATATATTTTTAGCCCTTACTTTAAACGTATAATCCCCTTCCTTTAAGTTGGTAATCGTTCGGTCACTTTTTGCCTCGTATTCCGACCAGTTTTCGTCATATCCTTCTAAAAAAGTACTGTATTTGGGCTTGTGTTCATCTTCAAAATAAGGACATGAATATGAAAATAAAAAATCATTGTTTTCGTAATCAAATCTAAGCATGTCGGTTTGTACTCCTGCCTTAAACTTACCATTAAACACCCTAATGGTGTCTTCTACCAATACATTTCTAATTAAACTAGTGAAGTTAGACTGGTAATTCTTTCTCGCATTGTGCTTGTAACGAATTAAACCATCTGCACAACCTATCCATAACACCCCATTGTCTTCTACCAATAAATTGTTAATCCTACCATACTTTATCCCCCAAAAAGGCTTATTGATAAATATTTTCTGCTTTTTATCATAAAAACCTAATTTGTGCTCTGCTACATACCAAGTGCGGTCTTCCGTATCGGCAATCAATAATATTTCCTGGTCAAAAATAGAATCATATAATGGCGCAATATCAAACATCCCTCTTACAAATTTTGGGTCTGCCAATTCTTCTTCCGTTAGTTCGTCTTTCATTAATTCTCTCATGAAATCTTCATCTAAAAAGGTCATAGGACCAAACTTACAACCAAACAATAAGGAATCTTTTAGCAAAATTGGCCTTGTTACCTCTCCTTCGCACAAGCCATCCGCGAATGTGAATAAGTCTAATAATGTATCTTTTTCACTCATAATTAAACGTAAAGCTCCTGATCCACTCGTTCCTATCCAATAATCGTCACTTTTTGGTGACTTAACAATACTGGTGGTACTGTTTAATGAAACCTCATCTTTCCATTTTAATTTAAATCGATTATTCCACAGGTATACCCCGGTATTACCGGAAGTAATTATTAATTTTCGTTGGGTATCATACAATATACCATTGGTGTTTAAGTCTGAAATTTTTGTGAAATGCTGCTTTGCATCCATTTGATAAATACCTTCGGTAGAAGCTATGCATAAACGATTATTGATAATTTCAAAATCCCAAACCTGGTCCCGAATTTCGGAAATTCTTTTAAATTCCTTTGCATTATTTAAACTTGTATCTTGCACGTAAACGCCATAGGAGGAGCCCACATACATAATACCCTGAAATCTTTCAAATGCTTGTATGTTTCCTTCAATACCTGCTTTTTCATTGAAAAAAGAAAGCGGAGAATAATAATTTACCTTTGATATACCATTACCTAAACCTAACCATAAGTTTTGATCGCGATCTTCAAACATGGATTTGATATCATTGGATCGTAAACCAGTAGATCGATTAATTTCATTGACTATTTCTCCTTTAGCATTGACAATAAAAACGCCCTTGTCAAAGGTCTGGATGCCATAATTACCATCTGAAAGTAGCTTTGTACCAAAGTTTTTAACGCCTTTTAAATGAGCAGAAGATTTTGGTACCCTGGATAACTTGTCGTCTTTAATTTGATAGATCCCATTTTCGACCGTAAAAATAAGTAAGCCATTTTCACTGTTGGGCAATGTAAATAAACCAAAACAAGGCTCATATTTAAACATTTCAGACCCTGAAACCAGCTCTAATGATCCATTTATATAACGTCTCAAACCAACCCCCCTTTCTCTGGTATAAAATACCCCGTCGACCATAAATGCGGTATGAAAAGAATTTTCACTCTTAAATACTGTGATTTTTTTTGCTGCTAAATCATATACAAAAACCCCTTCTTCTGCTTGAAAAAAGACATGTGTTTTGGAAGCGAAACAAAAATTAACTTCCGAAAATTGTTGGGTAAAAATATTGAGCTTATCACTTAAGGATTCATAAACTAAACTGCCTTTATCGTCGGTTTTTAAATAACCAAACTGTCCCAATGAACCTGTATATATTGTCCCGGTACTATCCATACACAAACTGTGCACATAGGCACTGATTTGTACTGCAATAAAATTCCAATTCTTACCGTCGTACTCCATCACCCCATTGGAGTTCCCAAAATACATCACCCCACGCTGATCTTGTACAATTGCGTAATTTTCTGGATTCCTAAACTGGCCGTAAGTATTGGTAGAGTAATTTTCTATTGGTGGATAGTAATCTTGTCCAAAACTGAGGGTGAATAAAACAATTGAAATAAATGTTAATAAAAGTTTTGCCATCTTCCTCTGAAGTTTTTGGTGGTTATATATCTTTATCAAAAATAGTAAAAATGAGTAAAGAAATACTTTTTAAAGAGATTATTAAGCATGTTGAGACTTTTCACGACGCTTTTAAAATAGAAAATAACTATAAACCAACTGCCCTTCTTTCGCAAGCCGACTATCGTTTAAGGCACCGTTTGATGGAAGAGGAAAATGAAGAGTATTTGGAGGCTGCTCAAAAAGGAGATTTAATTGAAATTGCAGATGCACTGGGAGATCAACTGTATATTTTATGTGGTACCATTTTAAAACATGGTTTACAAGATAAAATAACAGAAGTATTTGAAGAAATTCAACGTTCTAACATGAGTAAACTAGACGCCAATGGACAGCCTATTTACCGTAATGATGGCAAAGTAATGAAGTCTGATTTGTATTTTAAACCCAATATTAAAAAAATTATTGATGCTTAATCGGCCAATTCTAACATAAGCGTATTCTCCCAATACGCTTTAAACATTAATAAACGACTGCCGTACCAAGAAAAAAGTTCTCCATCTACTAAAACAACTTTTGCATTACTAACCGCTTGTAAGGCCTCAATATGTTTTATACCGAATGGAAAAGGCTCTGAACTTAAAAAAATATAATCCGCGTTTAAATCCCTTATTTCATTTTCGGTTAAGACCGGATACCTGCCTGTATCTGCCGTTTTAGCAATAGTTAAACCTACCCGATTTAACAACTGTGCAATAAAAGTGTTTGAACCTGCGCACATGTAGGGATTTTTCCAAATAAGATAGAGCACTTTGCCTTTAACTTGCTGTAAATCTTGCAATTCCTTTTTAATGTTTTGCGCTATCTCAATGGCCTTTGCTTGTTTATTAAACAACTCTCCCATAGCATTAATAAAGTTTAATGCCTCTGGAATTGTCTTTATATCACTCGTGTATACCGGATATTTTTCTTGTAACTCTAAAATTTCCGATTGGGTGTTTTCTTCCTTATTACCAATAATTAAGTCGGGCGACAAGTTGGCTATTTTTTCAAAATCTACATTTTTTGTCCCCCCAACTCTTACCTTACTTTGGTGCCATTTTTTGGGATGAACACAAAATTTTGTAATACCAACCACCCTATCCCCCAGCCCCAAATCAAACAGTAATTCTGTTTGAGATGGTACCAGTGAAATTATTCTTTTTGGCGCTTCTGGTAATGAAAATGAATGACCTATTTGATCTTCAGTTAACATGATTAAATCGCACTTATCAAATCGTATCTAGTGATGATGTTGTATTTTTCGTTTTCTAATCGAACCAATACCGCAGGTGTAGTTGAATTGATTAATTTTGAAATAGCTTCAATCTTTGTATTTGCTTCCACTATAGGTAAAGCCGGTTGCATAACCGCTCCTAATGGCGTATCCATTAATGATGGATTTTCTATTAAATCTTGTAATAATTTTCTGTCATCAACATGCCCCGCAAATCCACCGTCTTTAGTAACTGGTATTTGCGAAATATTGTATGCTTTCATTTTAGCAATGGCATGCGAAACTAATTCTTCACTTGCACAAACTACTAAGTTTTTATCGGCATGGTTTTCAATTAAATCTTGTGCTACTTTATGCCCTTCATCTAAAAAGCCTCTTTCTCGCATCCAATCGTCGTTGAACATTTTTCCTACATAACGACTACCATGGTCATGAAATAAAACTACAATCACGTCATCCTCGGTAAATTGATCTTTCATTTGCATTAAACCTGCAATCGCTGATCCAGCAGAGTTACCAACAAAAATACCTTCTTCACGGGCAATTCTACGGGTCATTACTGCTGCGTCCTTATCCGTTACTTTTTCAAAGTGATCAATCACTGAAAAATCGACGTTTTTTGGTAAAATATCTTCTCCAATTCCTTCTGTGATATAAGGGTAAATTTCATTCTCATCAAAAATACCTGTTTCGTGGTATTTTTTAAATACCGAACCATAAGTATCAATACCTATATTTTTAATCGCTGGGTTTTGTTCTTTTAAATACTTCCCTGCTCCAGAAATGGTACCACCTGTTCCTACACCTACCAAAAAGTGTGTAATATCTCCTTCTGTTTGTTCCCAAATTTCGGGACCAGTTTGCTCGTAGTGTGCTGTGCTATTGGATAAATTATCGTATTGATTCACATACCAAGAATTTGGTGTTTCTTTGGCTAATCTTTTTGAAACAGAATAATATGATCTAGGATCTTCTGGTTCTACTGCAGTTGGACAAACTACTACTTCTGCACCAACAGCTCTTAAAATATCCATCTTTTCCTTAGACTGTTTGTCACTCAATACACAAATTAATTTATACCCCTTTGCAATACAAGCTAATGCTAATCCCATTCCTGTATTTCCAGATGTACCTTCAATCAAGGTTGCTCCTGGTTTTAGTAATCCTTGCTTTTCAGCATCTTCTACCATTTTCAATGCCATTCTATCTTTTACAGAGTTTCCTGGATTGGTGGTTTCTACTTTTGCCAAAACGGTGGCTTTAATCCCTTTAACTACACTGTGAAGTCTAACTAACGGAGTATTTCCTATGGTATCAAGTATTGAATTGTGGTATTTCATAAAATATATAATTGCAAAATTTGCTGATTCGGAGACAAAGATAATTGAAATAGTTTAAAAAAATGATTGGCAAAAAAAAAGAGGTTACCGAAGCAACCTCTTTTTTAAAATCTTTTAATAGCTGTTTAAAAATAAAACATCAAATAAATTGAACCATTAAAGTTATCTGTATCTAAATTAAACGATCTGTTACTCACCGATTCGTTAGTTTTTACAATAACGCCGCCTATAGAACCATCTTCGTTGATTGCATTGGTATCGAAATATTCCGACACAACGGATGATTTTCCGGTATTCTGTAAAGAAAGACCCCAACCAAACTCTGTTCCAATACAAATTTTTGGCGCAACATAGTATTCAACTCCAGCAAAAGCTCTTAAGCCTACACCCCAAGTTACACCATAATCTCTACTCAACATTCTTTCTCCAACATTGTCACCATTAACACCTTGGTAATTACCGTTTTCATCAAAAGCAGATGTTGGCGTCATGTTTCCTTCACCTAACGCATTTGCGTAAGTGTATTGATTGTGTGATCTTTGTCTATAAACAAAAGCTTCACCACCATAAACTCCTTTAAGTCTTGTAGTTCCTCTTCTAAATTCATATCCAACCCCTAAATTAACAACACTTCCATTGTAATTCACCATATCTATTACGGTAGAGTCTGCAGAATTCTTTAAATCATCAAAAACCTCATATTTTACCAATTGGTCCATGTCGTTAATTCTAAAATTCATTCTTAACGCATTGTCATCCGTTAACATGTACTTTCCGTAAATAGTATTACCTGAAAACATGTTCGGAACAAATTTACTCCCGTTTAACGCAGTGTTAGAATTATTTTTACCAAATATATTCCCTACATAAGTCAATACTGGCAATGCATTCATTCCAATTGCAAACTCACCTGCAACTGGCATTATGTCTACACCATTCTTATTTTGAATTTGTGGATTCCCTTGAGAATACAACAAACTACTAGAAAGAAAGGCAATAGAAATTCCTATTATCTTTTTCATCTTTGTTTTTTTTAGTTTGCTGTATATGTGTATTCTTTAATTAAGCTAGCACCATCATAAATAGTAGCATTTTTATCACTTAATGTATAAATTTTAGTTTGTGCTGGATTGTTTGATGGGTCAAATTGTGCTTGACTTGCATCAAAATCACTGAATCTAATCTCTACATTAATTTGCTCAGAATACGTTGGTAAACCTGTAAAGGTAAATGATCCATTATCGCCAACTACAGCAGTGAATTTTTTTAATTCATAATTAAAACTGTTGTCTGGATTCTTTTGCAAATCATAAGTATCAATAATGGCTGTTAATTTTGTACCTGAAGGTGCAAATTCATTATCGTAACCTGAAATAAATACACCTGCTGCAGTGGTATCATTCCCTAAATCAAGAGGTGCATAAAGCGTTCCTGTTATTGTTGCTGAACCTGGCTCTGCAGGTGTAGCTGTTTCTGTTTTTTTACAGCTCATCATTACTAAAGATGCAAGTGCAAAAATTGTTAGTACTTTTGTTTTCATGAATTTAAGTTTTAAAAGTTTTATCCTCCTTTACGGGATTTAATAAAATTAGGTTACAAAATTAATTTTTTTTTCTTGCTAACCAAACCGTATCTATATATTTGTAATATATGAAATTGAATTATAAAAAACTAGGAGAAGCTGGCCCTCCTCTTCTAATTCTGCATGGTTTATTTGGCTCATTAGACAATTGGCAAACCATGGGTAAAAAATTGGCAGAAAACTTTCAAGTTTATTTAGTCGATCAAAGAAATCATGGCCATTCTCCACATAGTATTGAATTTAATTACGACTTAATGGTGGAAGACTTAGCTGAATTGGTAAATGATTTAGGTCTGAAGGATATCAATCTAATTGGACATTCCATGGGCGGAAAAACAGCTATCGGTTTTGCTGCAGAACATGAAGACTTGATTCGGAAACTAATTGTAATAGATATTTCTCATAAACAATACCCAAGGCACCACGATCAAATTCTCAAAGGCATTAATAGCTTAGATTTGTCTGAAATAAAAACCCGTGGACAAGCAAGTGAAGTCATGTCGGAATATATTCAAGATCCCAGTGTACGTCAATTTTTATTGAAAAACTTGTATTGGGTGGAAAAAGGTAAACTCGATTGGAGAATGAATGTGCCGGTATTAACCCATCAAATCGATAAAATAATTGAAGAAGTATATTTTGGAACCATAGATACACCAACTCTTTTTATTCGTGGGGCACTATCCAATTATATACTAGCATCTGATGCTGCAGAAATACACCGCAAATTTACCCATGCTGAAATTTACACCATCCAAAATGCAGGGCATTGGGTTCATGCGGAAGCACCAGACGAACTATACCATAAAATTATTACGTTTTTAAATTAAATAACTCATATTAATATTAAATAAAGTTAATATTATTGGGATTAGTCCCTTTGTAAATTAAATTTGTAAAAAAACAACTGCATGCTCAAAATAGGCCTTTTTGGTGTCGGACATCTAGGAAAAATCCACGCAAGATTAATTAATGAATTAGCAACAACATATAAATTTGTTGGTTTTTTTGACCCCAATGAAGAAAATGCCGCTTTTGTAGCTAAAGAATATAACTTAAAAAGATTTGATACAGTCAACGCTTTAATTGATGCGGTAGATTGTATTGATATTGTAACACCTACCCTTTCCCACTTCGAAATTGCTAAAACGGCCATTGAAAAAGGGGTGCATGTTTTTGTGGAAAAACCAATCACCAATAATGTAGAGGATGCCGCTTTACTAACTGAATTAACTGACAAACACCAAGTAACGGTTCAAGTTGGACATGTGGAAAGATTTAATCCCGCTTTTACAAATGCCAGTACTTTTTTTAATAGTCCACGATTTATTGAAACGCACCGCTTGGCACAATATAACCCAAGAGGTACGGATGTGCCTGTGGTGTTAGACTTAATGATTCACGATATTGATATTGTTTTAAGTGTAGTGAAATCTCCTGTTCGTCGCATATCTGCTTCTGGGGTGGCTGTAGTAAGTGAAACGCCTGATATTACAAATGCACGAATTGAATTTGAAAATGGCTGTGTTGCTAACCTGACAGCTTCTCGAATTTCTATGAAAAATATGCGCAAATCTAGGTTTTTTCAAAAAGACGCCTATATTTCTGTCGATTTTTTAAATAAGAAAACAGAAATTGTTAAACTGACTACCCTAAAGGAAGAAGCGGATCCATTTGATATAGTTTTAGACATGGCGGATGGCACCACCAAAAAGAAAATTGAAATATTTTCACCAAAAGTAGACGAAATTAACGCCATTAAAGAGGAGTTAAGCGCTTTTGCTAATGCCATTGAAAATAAAACAATTCCAGTGGTAACCATTTCAGATGGATTTCAAGCCCTTAAAGTAGCTCATTTAATCATGCAAGATGTTGACGTAAATTTAAATCGAATTCAAGAAAATAATTAATCGAAATTACCGTTAAACACAAAATCTATTGCATGAAAATATTTTACCTTGCCTGTTTATTAACCTTATTTACTGCTTGCCAACCCGATTTAACACCATCTTGGTTGGTGATTGATGACTTTACTTTTACAACTAATGTCACCGTAGAAGGTGAAAACTCCGAAGAAATAGTAGATGCTTGGGTCTATTTAGATGGGAAATCTATGGGAACATGGGAAATTCCATTAAAAATGCCAATACTGGAAGAAGGAGAACATGAACTCCAAGTTTTTGCTGGAATTAAAGATAATGGAGAAGGAGATACCCGTGTTAATTATGAGTTTTATACTTCCTACTCTACCACAATCCAACTAAAAAAAGAAGAAATTACGGCAGTGAAACCTGAGTTTAAATACAAATCTGGCTTGTCTTTTGCAGGTAAGGAAGACTTTGAAGATACCGGAAATATATTCGGCCTTTTCTCTAGTGACGATTCAACCAAAATTGTTAGTATCTCCAAAAATGACTATCCTAATATTGTAAAATATGGTAACAATTGTGGGATGATTAAATTATCCAATATAGATACCAGCTTTACCATTATTACAGCACAAAGTTTTTTAATTAAACAAACGGAAGTTTATTTGGAATTAGACTACCTTTCTACAAACTCCTTTACCATTGGTATTTTAGATGCTACCGCAGATGGTACAGAATCCATCAATTCTCCCCATGTAGGTCTTTACGCAACGGATTCAAATAATTTTGAATGGAAACATGCTTATTTCCCACTTACTTACTGGACTAACGTAAATACTTTAGCAACTTATTACGAACTTTATTTATATGGTTCTATAGATGATAATAACACGGAAGGTGTAATCTATCTAGATAATATAAGAATTGTATCTTATTAAATCCAGTATGAATAAACGAAAACAAACCATACTTTTTATTGTATGCGATTTAGTCGCAGCACTAATTATATGGACCTTATTTTTTGTTTATCGCGACATTTATATTGAATACGATACCGTTGTTTTTAATAACCGATTCTTCTTAGGCCTTATTGTTGTACCTAGTTTTTTTATGCTTTTCTATGCCATGCAAGGCACTTACAGAAACGTTTTACGCTTGTATAGAATACGTGTTTTAAAAGACACCCTCATCTCCTCCGTTATTGTTACCATCATGGTGTTTTTTGTACTGTTGATTGATGATGAAATCTATAACTATAACCAATACTATAAATTACTTTTTGTGCTTTTCGCACTCCACTTTAGCTTAACTTTAATCCCGCGTTTACTAATTATTACCCCTCAAGTAAAGAAAATTCATGCCGGTAAATTTGGCTTTAATACCCTGATTATTGGCGGTAGTCAAAAAGCTGTTGAAGTGATAGATGAGTTGAAAAAATTACAACAAAGCTCTGGACACCATTTAAAAGGCTATGTGAACATTAATGGTAACGACTTTAAATTAAGTGAACACTTGCCTTTTTTAGGACATATTGATGACATTCATCAAATTCTTAAAAATGAAAAATTCGAAGAAGTAATTATTGCCCTGGAAAGTTCTGACCACCAAAAATTACAAAGTATCTTTATTCAATTGGCCACTTACGATTTGAAAATTAATATCATCCCCGATTCTTACGATATATTAGCTGGTCAAGTGAAAATGAACAGTATTTATGGCGCTCTACTTCTTGAAGTAAACCTACTCCCAATGCCCGACTGGCAGTATGCGACCAAAAGATTCATTGATTTATTTATCGCTACTTTTGCCCTAATTATATTATCCCCCCTTTTACTCCTTTTAGCCATCTTAGTTAAAACATCTTCTAAAGGTCCCGTATTTTTTACCCAAGAAAGAATTGGTTTAAACGGTAAACCTTTTCAAATTGTGAAATACCGAACCATGGTGCTGAATTCTGAAGAAAATGGACCCCAGCTATCCAGCTCTAACGATAGTAGAATTACTAACCTTGGTAAAATATTAAGAAAAACCAGATTAGATGAGTTTCCTCAATTTTGGAATGTACTTAAAGGGGACATGTCTATCGTTGGTCCAAGACCTGAACGACAATTCTATATCGATAAAATTATTCAGGAAGATCCGCAATATATTTATCTTCATAAAGTACGACCAGGAATTACTTCTTGGGGTCAGGTTAAATTTGGCTATGCTGAAAATGTTGATGAAATGCTGCAAAGAATGAAATATGATTTATTATACATTCGAAACATGTCTTTGGCACTCGATTTAAAAATTATGTTTTATACCATGGCAATCATTATTAAAGCTAAAGGTAAATAAAACCTTCTACCTGCATTTTAACACCACTAAACTGCTTTAAATTTTCCAGAACTATTATCTTTAAACATTAAATTTTATTTATGGAAATGCTCCGCATTGAAAACATTGTTAAACAATACGCAAACCACAAGGCCTTAGATGATGTGTCTTTAAGTACTCAAAAAGGTGAAATATTTGGACTTTTAGGTCCAAATGGTGCCGGAAAAACCAGTTTAATCAGAATCATTAATCAAATCACTGCGCCTGATTCAGGTAACGTACTGATAGAAGGTAAACCCATTCAAAGAGAAGATATCACCAAAATAGGATACCTTCCTGAAGAAAGAGGCTTGTATAAAAAAATGAAAGTAGGCGAACAAGCTCTTTATTTTGCAAGACTTAAAGGCATGTCGAAAAACGAAGCAAAAGTTAAACTTAAAGAATGGTTTGAAAGGTTTGAAATTGCAGCATGGTATGACAAAAAAATTGAAGAATTATCAAAAGGGATGGCGCAAAAAATTCAATTCATATCTACCGTTTTACATAACCCACCCCTCTTAATTTTAGATGAACCTTTTAGTGGTTTTGACCCTATTAATACCGAGCTTGTTAAAGCTGAAATACTGCGCTTAAAAGCAAATGGCACCTCTATCATGCTTTCAACGCATAACATGAACAGTGTGGAGGAAATTTGCGACTCTATTGTATTGTTAAACAAATCTAAAGTGGTATTAAATGGTTCTTTAAGCGCTGTTAAAAATCAATTTAGAAGTAATATTTATGAAGTGAAATTTAAAGGGGTGATGATGGCATTTGCCAATGCCCTTTGGGCCGGATTTAATTTGGTAGACAGTACTCAAATTGATGACAATACTGCCATTGCTCACGTACAACTAAAAAATAATAATTCAGTGAATGACTTATTAAAAGCTATTCTGCCCGCTGTTGAAATTATTTCTATTCAAGAAATTGAACCTACCATGAATGACATTTTTATTAAAGCAATACAACAAACAAAAGGAGGTAACCATGAGTAATTTAAAATTGATTATTGGGCGGGAATACAATACCCGTGTTCGAAAAAAATCTTTCTTAGCAACTACCATCCTTATTCCTATTGTTTTTATTGGATTTATGTTTGGCGTAATGTACTTAGGTCTCGAAGATGAAAAACAAGTCAAGGTTTTAGTAGCCGATCCTGGTGGCTGGTGTGGCACAAAAATATTTCAAGAAGATCCTTTAAATACTCCTGCGCAGTTTTATTTCTATGAAAACTATATCGACAGTGCAGCACAATTTTTAAATGATCCCAAATTTGAAGAATACGATATATTAATTAGCCTAAACGAAAAGGTGCCCCAAAACAGAAGGGTGGTAGCTTACTATAAAAAAAATCCAAGCTTAAAGATTAAAAGCTACATTGAAAATAGAATCGAAGCTAGAATTAGGGAATATTTTGCATTGAAAAAAACGGATTTAACGCTGCAACAGTATAACTTAATCCAACTCCCTTTTGATTTTAAATTTTTGGATGCACTAGACCCCGAAGGAAAAGACGACAGCGCTAGAAGAGCCACTGTAGGATTTGGATTCGCTATTCTTATTTACTTTTTTATCTTCTTTTATTCTAACCAAGTAATGCGTGGCGTTATTGAAGAAAAAACTAACCGTGTGGTGGAAATCATTATCTCTTCGGTAAAACCTTTTCACTTAATGCTCGGTAAAATTACAGGTATTGGCCTCGTTGGTTTAACCCAATTTATGATTTGGGTCGTAATGTCGGGTATTGGCCTATTTTTACTACGTATTTTTGTATTTCCCGACATGGTAGATCCAGCCAATTGGGATGCCGCAGCAATGGAAAATGGAGAAATAGTAAACCAAGGTATTGCGCAATCTAACGATTTTGTCAATTTTATCTATTTCGATATCAACTGGTTTGTAATGATCTCTTTCTTTTTAATTTACTTTATCGGTGGCTTCTTAATCTATTCTGGCATTTTTGCCATGATTGGTGCCATGGTGGACTCCGAAACAGATACCCAACAATTGGTACTACCCGTAACTATGCCTTTAATTTTAGCCTATCTGGTAGCTTCCTTGATGTTGACCAACCCCGAAAGTGTTATCGGAACCTGGTTTTCTGTCATCCCCCTCACCTCACCTATTGTTATGGTAGTAAAAGTGGCCATAGGAACCGTTTCTCCTTTTATCTTAATCGTTTCCATTGTTTTATTAATCCTCACTTTTATTGCCACCACCTGGATGGCTGCTAAAATTTACCGAACAGGAATACTCATGTATGGTAAAAAAGCTAGCTGGAGAGAAGTGCTCAAATGGTTAAAATATAAGTAGTAGTATCCAATTTCTCGATTTTTTTTCGTAATTTGTAGTGGACCTAATGATGAAAAATCGAATTGCTATTATTGACATTGGAACAAATACGTTCAATTTATTGGTTGTCGACCGGTCTGAAAATTCCTTTGAAATTGTATTTAAAGAACGTGTAGGTGTTGGCTTAGGTAATAATGGTATCAATGATGCTAAAATAGTCGCCAATGCCTTTGATAGAGGTATAAAAACGTTAGAAAGTTTTAAAGACAAGTGCCTGCAATTAAATGTGGCATATATTCACGCATTTGGTACTTCCGCCCTTCGAAACGCGACGAATAAAAATTCCTTTTTAACGGAAGTGATTGCCAAAACAGGTATCCATATTCAAGTAATTTCTGGTGCTGAAGAAGCACACTACATCTATAAAGGCGTAAAACTAGGATACGATTTTACACACCCTGGCTTAATTATGGACATTGGCGGTGGCAGTACAGAATTTATCTTTGCCAACCAACATGGTGTTCAACATAAAAAAAGCTTTGAAATTGGCGTGTCTAGAATGTACCAGTATTTCGACAAACCCAAAGCGCTAAACGAAAGTATCGTTAAAAATATTGAAGGCTATCTGGCTAAAATCACCAATGATTTTTTTAAAGACAAGCAGACCGCTGTTTTTATTGGTTCATCCGGCTCTTTTAAAACCTTTTACGAACTGTATGCGAATAAACAGTATCCTAGAAATGAATATGTGGAAATTGAAGTGCCAATCCTAATCCAATCCCTTAACGAAATTATCTATTCTACTAAAAAAGAAAGAGAGGAGAATAGCTTTATTATTCCTATTCGAAAAAAAATGATCAATATCGCTGCCTTAAAAACCAGATGGGTGCTTCAAAAATTAGCCGTTGAAAAATTTATCGTATCGCCATACTCCCTGAAAGAAGGGGCCATTTTTATAGAAGAAAAAAAATATGCGCCTAAATAGCGTCCTTCGTTTTCTCCATTAAATCTGCCAAAAATGCACGTGCCCTAAATAGTTGCGCCTTTACTGTACCCAATGGTAAATCCATGTCTGCCGCAATTTCTTCGTAAGATAATTCTAAAAAATACCGCTTCTCAATCAACTCTCTATAACGTGGCTTTAATGTCTGCACAATGTTACGCATGTGTTTAACCTTTTCCGCATGAATTGCCACCTCTTCTGGGTCACGCTCACTACTTTCAACATCTATTACAATGGCTTCTCCATCACTATTCGTAAATCCTGTCTCCATGGAGGTTACCTTGATTCTTTTCTTCCGAATAAAATCTATGGCATTGTTTGAAGCAATTTTAAAAAGCCAAGTACTAAAAGCAAAACTTGGAGAATATTGGTGTAAACGATTGAATGCCTTACCAAAGGCTTCTATGGTCAAGTCTTCCGCATCCTCATCTTTACTTACCATTTTTAGCATCATATAATATATCGATTCTCGGTATTTTTCCATTAATTCAGCATATGCAGGCTGTGAACCATTCAAAGCCTTTTCTACCAATGCTAAATCTTTTTTTCCTTTTTCCGATAAATTATTTTCTTTTACCATGCCTTTTTATTTTTTTCTGACTTTGCATAATAAATGAATGGCGTGATGATTAAATGAACCATTTCAAATAATGGAAAAACCAAAATTAAGTCTTTCATTTTTAAACGTTTCATCAATAAACCATTGATTATCCAATACAAAGCATATCTTAACACCAACAAGCCTCCAATAAAAAAGTACCAGTCTGTATTAAAGCATAAAATAAAGAAAGAAAACCACATGAAATAGAAGGTGCTAGGGAATATTCCTAAGTACAACTTGTTAATAAGTTTATATTCCGTAGCTGTTGTGTAATGTCGCTGCTTTTGTGCTAACCACGATTTCCAATCTTTTTTTGGCTCAGAATATACAAATGCATTATTTGTAATATTTATAATGGTATTTTTAGCATTAGCAGCATCTCGCATAAATAAATCATCATCCCCTGATGGAATGTGGTAGTGACTTTTAAAACCATCCTTTGCTAAAAAAAGGTCTTTCGAATAAGCCATATTTCGACCTACCCCCATATACGGCATTCTGTTTTTTGCCGCACTTAAATAGGTAATGGCAATGGAAACTGTATCGAATCGAATTAATTTATTGAGCAATCCTTTGTGCTTATACATTGGACCATAGCCAATCACAATTTGCTTGGTAGAGGAATAAGATGCCGCCATTTCTCTTAACCAATCTTTAGAATTCGGCTTGCAATCCGCATCCGTTAATAATATAAAATCGTGTTTGGCTCCTTTTATTCCTACCGTTAACGGTATTTTTTTACCGAATTTTCGGTGCTTATTTTTTTCTAAGGCTATTAACCTCAAATTTGGAAAGTCTTTTTGATAGGCTTTGATAATATGCCCCGAATCATCTACACTTTGATCATTCACCACTATTACCTCAAAATCAGGATAATTCTGTTGTAAAATAAATGGCAGGTATTTATATAGATTATCTTCCTCATTTCTAGCACAAATAATAACTGAAATTGGGGGCAAAAAGGTGCTGCTATCGGTTTTGTTCTTATGAAATAATAGCCTTAAATTAAACAGTAATAAAAATAATATTTGTAACCCAACAGACAGACAAAATGCCAGTAATAGGATACCTATAAAATCAAATTCAAATGGTGGTAAAATTTTCATAATTAAAATTCAAACAAATGTGTCACTTTTTGTATTACCCTTATCTTTGTCTTTTAAATACTTTTCCACAAAATGAATTTTAAACTCGAATCAACCGACCCGAAGTCAAAAGCAAGAACAGGAACATTAACCACGGCGCATGGTGAAATAAAAACACCAATATTTATGCCCGTTGGTACCGCTGGAACAGTAAAGGGCTTGCACCAACATGAACTGAAAAATGATGTAAAAGCCCAAATTATACTCGGGAATACTTACCACCTTTACTTAAGACCGGGAATTGAAACCCTAGAAAAAGCTGGTGGTTTACATAAATTCATGAACTGGGATATGCCCATCTTAACCGATTCTGGTGGATACCAAGTCTATTCTTTGTCCGGTACCAGAAAAATTAATGAAAATGGGGTGAAATTTCAATCTCATATTGATGGAAGTTCTCATTTGTTTACCCCTGAATACGCCATGGATATCCAAAGGTCGATTGGTGCAGACTTAATTATGGCTTTTGATGAGTGTACCCCATACCCTTGTGAATATAATTATGCAAGACGTTCTATGCACATGACGCATAGATGGTTAAAAAGATGTGTTGATCGATTTGATAGCACAACGCCTTTATATGGTTACGACCAAACTTTATTACCCATTATTCAAGGTAGTGTATACAAAGACCTGCGAAAAGAGTCGGCTGAAACAATTGCTAGTTTTGATTTACCCGCTAATGCTATTGGTGGCCTTTCTGTAGGGGAACCTGATGAAGACCTTTATGAAATGACTGATTTGGTTTGCGATTATTTACCAAAGGAAAAACCACGCTATTTAATGGGCGTAGGTACACCAATTAATCTTTTAGAATGTATTGCGCTGGGTATTGATATGTTCGACTGTGTTCTACCAACTAGAAATGCTAGACATGGTACCATTTACACTCAAAATGGCATCATGAACGTCAAAAACTTAAAATGGAAAGATGACTTTACTTGCTTGGATGAAAACGGTACCTCTTATGTGGATAGTACTTATTCTAAATCTTATGTGCGCCACCTTTTTACCGTAAACGAAGCATTAGGAAAACAAATTACTAGTATACACAATTTGGCTTTTTACTTGTGGCTTGTTGGTGAAGCTAGAACACAAATTGAAGCAGGCACTTTTACCGACTGGAAGAATAAAATGGTGGTTCAACTCGCTCAAAAATTATAACTATGAAATTATTATTTACCTGCCTGTTTTGTGGTTTGATGAGTCTTTCTTTTGGACAATTAAAAGGAGAAATTGCAACGGATAAAAGACCGCTTTTACAGCCTTTTGATTTTGAAATTGTTGGTAGTAAAAATGCCATATTAGTATTTAATATCACGGTAAATGAAAAAGGAGATGTAGTAACTTGTGAATTAGATAAAATGGCAACTACTGGCTACTCTACCCCAAATATGGTAAAAGGAAAAAATAAAATTAAGGCAGAATTGAAATTTGTTGCCGATACCATGTATCCGCAATTCCACCGAGGCACAGTTACCATCACAGTGCAAAAAGCAGATTGATGACTGGGTTAAGTTTAATTCTTATCTTAAGCTTAACAACCTTTTTTGCCTACCAATTAGGTAAAAAAACTACACTTGCCCCCGCCCTTTATATGGGGACATACGCTTTAAAACTATTGGTGGGCGCTGGCTACATTTGGCTATTTACCCACTACTTTGCAGATGGTCTTTTGTTTGGAGACTCTCAAAGTTTTATGATGGATAGTTGGCAATTGAATCAATTAGCAAAACATGATTTTAGTGCATTTATTCAATTAATTTTTGGATGGATTGATGGTCAGGATGAACGGGTTATAGAATTTATGCAACATACCCACATTTGGGACTACAGTCAGAATAATGAAGTAATCAATGACAACCGATTAATTCTTAAAGTAAATGCTTTTATCCATTTTTTTTCTGACAGAAACCCATATATCCACGCCATTTGCTTTAGCTTTTTATCTTTTATTGGACTGCATTTAATCTACCAAGCTTTTCAAAACTTTATCTCCCATAAAAAATTATTCTGGCTCGCCATTATCTGCTTTCCAAATCTCTGCTTTTGGAGCAGCGGTCTGCTAAAAGAAAGCTTGTTGATTCTTAGCTTAGGTCTTTTCTTTTATTACCTGTTCAAAATCATCTCCTTCCCTAAAAAATTCTTTCTTTGGATTCCATTTTTAATTAGCATTTTTATGTTAGCCTTTAACAAACCTTATACCGGCGTGACAGTAATGGTATTTACCGGTTTTTATCTGCTAGGCGCTAAGTTGAATTGGCAAATTAAAGAACTAAAAATAAGCATGCTTTCGGTATTATTAATCGGAATGGCGGTGGTTTTTATACCTGGGAAACTCAATATCACCAAAAAGTTATCCATCAAACAAATGGATTTAAATAACATGGGAAAAGGTGGCATTACTTTTATCAACGATTCCGCTTTCTGTGTTTTCCCTTACCAACAACTCGAAAACTTTAAAATCATTGATAAGCAAAGTATAATAGTTGAAAAAGCCACAAAAGGTAGCTACAAGTTATTTGGAACCGACGAATATAAAAATTTTACAATGGCTAAAAATAGCAGCCAATACCCCATTTACTTGATTTATCCACCTTCTAATAGTTATGTTGCGCAAACTTTAATTCAATTCTCTCCCCTGCAACTGCTTAAAAATATTCCCATGGCACTCACCAATACTTTGATACGCCCCTTCCCTACAGATGGCGGAAATGACTTAAAATACTTGAGCTTTTTATCCAATTTATTACTGATTTATTTCCTATTATTTAGTATTCGTCGACGTAAAAAACTACAAAATCAAGAAAAATATTTGCTCTTTTTACTGCTTGGCGCCGCCATTTCCATCTTACTCATTATCGGTCTTTCCGTACCTATATTTGGTGCTATTGTCCGCTATAAAATTCCAGCTGAATTATTTTTAATTATCAGTGGATTCCTATTATTAAAACCTTCCTATGAAAAATTATAAACTAACTGTCCTTTTTGTATTACCCTTACTTTTGCTTGGTTGTTACCAACCCGATAAAGCAGACATGATCATCCACAATGCAAAAATTTATACTTGTGATGAATCATTCTCTATTCAACAAGCTATTGCCATTAAAGATGGTAAAATTTTGCAAGTAGGACCAAATAGAGAAATTCTAAATGGCTACGATTGTAGTAACATAATAGACGGGGCATTGAGACCTATTTACCCAGGGTTTTATGACGCCCACTGTCATTTTTGGGGATACGCTAACACGTTGAGAGAGGTGGATCTAAACGGTACGAAATCTTTTAATGAAGTTATTTCTAGAATTATAGCCTTTCAAAAATCAAACCCAACTGCCTGGATTACTGGTCGGGGCTGGGACCAAAACTTATGGGACGACAAATCTTTTCCAACCAACGACAGTTTAAATAAACGCTTTCCCAATACTCCCCTATTAATCCGAAGAGTAGACGGACATGCAGCTTTGGCCAATCAAAAGGCTTTAGAACTTGCCAAAATAGATGCTAATACGCAAGTAGAAGGAGGAGAAATTTTAATGGAAAACCAAAAACTTACAGGCTTATTGATCGACAACGCGGTAACTTTGGTGGTAGATAAAATCCCAACCGTAAATGCTACTGAAAAATTAAAATATTTACAAATAGCCCAAACAAAATTATTTGAACAAGGACTTACTTCCATTAATGATGCCGGTGTAACTGCAGCAGAACGTATACAATTTATCCAATGGTACCAAAATGGCGATTTAAAAATAAAAGATTATATGATGCTATTTCCAACACCAGAAAATTTGGAATATGCATTGAAACACGGTAGTTATGATAGCTTGGGACTTCACATCAATAGCTTTAAGCTAATTGCTGATGGCGCATTAGGTTCGCGAGGTGCTTGCTTATTAAATCCTTATTCCGATAAGCACAATCACTTTGGTAGTCTGCTAAAAAACGAGGAAAGCATGTCGAAAATTGCCGAAATTGCAAAAAATATTAATTTTCAACTCAATACACATTGTATTGGCGATTCCGCTAATAGAACCTTATTGAAAATATACCAGCAAACTATTGGGCAGGAATTAGACCACCGCTGGAAAATTGAACATGCCCAAATAATAGACAGTGTAGACATGGCGTTCTTCCAATATTTAGGGGTTATCCCTTCTGTTCAACCAACCCATTACACATCCGATAAAGACTGGATTGAAACAAGACTAGGGAAAGATAGGTTAAAGGGAGCTTATGCATACAACACTTTATTCAATCAGGCTGGTTTAATTGTATTAGGGACCGATTTTCCGATAGAAAACATTTCTGTGCTCGAAACGTTTTACGCTGCGGTAACCAGAAGAAAAAAAGATGAACCTGTAAATATTAACGAACCTAAGGACAAAGAGTGTTTGAGTAGAAGAGCTGCATTAATGGGGATCACTTATTGGCCTGCGTTTTCTAATTTTGAAGAAGACAAAAAAGGCAGTCTAGCTACCGGAAAAGATGCCGATTTTGTAATACTTACCAAAGACATTATGGAGGTGCCAGAAGATGAAATTTTAAAAACTTTTATCTTCCAAACTTATTTAAATGGCGAAGTGGTTTACAACGCAGAATAATAACTTACTTAGCCTTCTCGCCCCATATACTTTCGGCTTATTGACTGGTACATATTCCTTGCCTTTATGTGGATACACAATAGACAAAATAAATCTCTATGGCGTCATTTCTGTTGGCATACATAAAGTAATTTAAAATGAACCTGGTCTAGCAACAGCTATGTTTAACCATTCTTCTTTACACATTTCGCATAGGTAGAAAAAAAAAAGAGATTTGCTCTCTATAAAAGCAAATCTCTTTTCTAAACCAAAACAAAGAATTCCATTGGTTAAAATGGAATCATTAAAGGGAACCACCCCTTCAATTTTTTAAAAGGATGGACATGAAATAGTACGAAACTTTTTAATTGGTTTCTTACAATTAAAGTTCAATCCAACAGATAATTCATGTGAACCGCCACTTGCATTCGACAAAGTAGAAGTTGTAATATCATAACTATAGCCAAATCTAAATGCACCAGTATCTACACCAATAGATAATATAAATGCATCCCCTTGTCTAATCCAAGCACCTGCCGTAAAAGCAGAATATTTTACATATACTCCTAAATTTAACTGGTTAAACTCCCCTTGACGGGTGTATATAATATTTGGAGATAAGGTAATGTCTTCTGCATATTTAGAGTTCTTAGCCAAATCAATGGTTGCTCCCATATGCCCTGTAAAAAAAATTGGTAATTCTGAACTACCTGCAATTACAGATTCATTTGGCGTATTTAAATGCTTTGCACTCGCACCAGCATAAAAGTTTTTTGAAAAGGCAACGACACCTGCACTTACATCAAAAAACCCCTTGGTTCCCCAGCCATTATCAAATACTCTTCCACTTGGTAAATCACCAGTTTGGTAAATAAATCCTTTTCTTGGATCAATCATATCTCCAAAAGTTAACTTATTCCAATCCACAAATTTTTGATTCCATCCCGCTTGGGCACCGAATAAAAAAGTGTACTTTTTAGAAGCTTGCAAATGATATGAATAGGCTAAATTCAAGGAATTCCAATTGATGGTATTTTGTCCAGCCATGTCATTCATCATAGAAATTGCAATACCACCATGCAATACATTTACATATTGATCATAGGATACCGTATTGGTCACGAAAGCACCAGGTATAGAAGGCCATTGATTTCTATAATTGAAATTCACACGTGGACAACCATTTGTACCAGCCATTGCTGGATTCAAATAAATAGGATTTGCGTAAAATTGTGAAAACACTGGATCTTGCCCAAAGCTAAACCCTGCTACTCCTAAACATAAAATGAATAATCTTTTTTTCAGTCGTGTCATACTTTTTATCTAATAGTCTTATTTTTAGTGTTAAATCGAATACCCAAATTATGCGATACAAAATTACCTGCTAGTAATTCAGAATCCACATTATCCAATTGGTAATTCAACCTAAACGTCTTAAACTTTAACCCTACTGAACCTGCGTATTCTTTATTGGAAGAATACGAAGCTCCAATCGTTAACCAATTAAATTGTGCAGTTGCTCCTGCCCAAAACTCCTCTTTTTGTCCATGTTGGTAATAAGTTACAAACGGACTCAATGTTGTTTTTCTATCTTTTGATTGGTAATCAAAACCAATCACTCCTGTGTAGAGTACTGTACTGTTCAATCTTAAGTCGGCATCCGAGACATATATGCTCTCGTCATGCCCATATAAATTATCCGCAAAACCACCCAAATAAAACCATTTTGTATTTAAGACAAATCCTAAACCATAATCCTTAAACCATAAATCGTTACTTGTTTTAATGGTAGAAAATTCAGATTTTGCTTTTAAAACCCGACCTCTATCTAATTCAATTAACGAATTCGGTCCTATTTTATCCGTGTTTTTATGCATTCTTCCCATACTTAATTTTAAAGCAGGTTCAAATACAATATTTTTGCCGAGAACAAATTTAGGAGAATAATAGAAATTAGCAACTATATTTTGAAATCCTCCATAATTATAATCTTGATAGGTGATACTTCCGCCCACTCCTCCTTGTATTCCGCTAGCATAAGAATCAAAATAAAGTGTGCTTAATTGACTTTGGTTGGATTGGCCCATCCACTGATTTCTATAATCAGTGCCAATTCTAAAATTACCCGAACTCCCTGTAAATCCAGGATTAAAGTTCAATAAATTTTTATTAGGAATGATAATTTCTGGATCTCTTAAATTTACAAGCGCAATTGGGTAACCCGATACTTTATCTATTTTTCTTACAAGTGACCTTAATTTATACTGCCATGATTTTGATTTTCTTTCCTTAAACCCCTCTTTCGTAATGCGCTGTTCAAATTTAGGGTTATGTGCATATGCGCCTTGATGGGAAACATTATTCCCGTTTAATTTTGAAACTTCATCACGCAATACTTTTTTTCCGTTTTTACCTACTGCATACTCACTGCCGTAAGCGGTATTATTCCAAGTATCTTCTCCGTCATTAATTCCTGTTACATTTTTACTTGCCGTATTGCTATTTTCTTTTTTAAGGGAACCAAGCAATGTGCTTACTCCTTGTCGGGACGAATTCACCGAGGTTATTGGACTTAAAGCCTCTTCTTGGGCATTAGCATTATTATCCCCTGTATTTGCCCCTAGGTAAGATTCACCCGTGTGGGCACGAAGAGAATAAATAGGTGTATTAATTTTTGAAAATGGGTTGGAGAAAAATTGAATACTAGCGCCTGAAAGCAACAATAATAGTAATAACGCCGCCCATTTACCATATTTTTGAAAAACAGATTGGGTTTGCAACAATTGCTCCATTCCTGCGTATTCGAATGTCTCCTTTGGAATTTGGGCATGACGCCATGCTTCCACATCCTCAAAATACTCAGGATTGTGTAACATGTATTTTTGGAAATAATCTAATTCTTCGGCAGACAAATTGCCTTCCTTATAATTAAACATCCATTTATCAAAATTTCCAGGAATTTGCATTTACCCTTTCTTCTTTTTTATTTAAGCATGCTTTACTTCTAGCATGTTTAAGTTTTTTAATCGTTTCTTCATTTTGTTTCTAGCCCTGAATAAGTAAACCTTCACTTGAGATTCAGATAATTCTAAAATCTCCCCTATCTCCTTATAATCGTAACCCTCAAGGTCACGCAATAAAATGATAGATTTTTGAACTGGCGGTAAAATCTCTAAAGAGTGATTTATAATTTCCTTCAATTCAAATTGATGTATTTGACATACTTGTGTATCATCCGAACTCACTTCATCTACATAAGAGATGCGGTTCCTTCTTTTAATATAATTTAGCATGGTGTTATGGGCAGTGGTAAAAAGCCATGACTTTGATTTTTCAAAATCTACCTTTTTACGGTTGTTCCACAACTTTTCAAAAACATCTTGCACAATATCATCCGCATCAGGTTTTGATTGCAGATACTTAACGCAGTATCCAAACAATCGTCCCGACAAAGTTTTAACAATGGTATTGTACTCTTTTCTGTTCAAGTTATACTTTTTCAGCACCTACATTATCTAAAACAATTTGAAACATCAAAAAGTTACAGGGTGCGGTTATTATTTTATAAATATAATAATTTCCTAAGGTTAAGTAAACATTATCGTGGAATTATTCTTATTTTTAATTAACTTCACAAGCATTAAGATTACAACATTATGGAAAAAATTACTCGTCTTTTCGAAATCCCTTATTATCAATTAAAACAATACCCGCAAGACATTGCTTTTAGTGATAAAGTAAATGATGAATGGAAAACAATCACCACCCAACAATATATTGACCGTGCCAACGAAGTAAGTCGTGGTTTAATTGAACTAGGTATCCAAGCTGGTGATAAAATAGCAATCATTTCAAATAACCGCTCTGAATGGCATATATGTGACATAGCAATCCAACAGGTTGGTGCTATTGGTGTTCCTGTTTACCCAACCATATCTAAAGAAGATTATAAGTTTATATTTAATAATGCCGAAATAAAAATTTGTATTGTCGCTAACCAAGAACTCTTTGGCAAAGTAGAAGCCATTCAATCGGAAGTGGCTTCCCTTCAAAGTATTTATGCTTTCGAAAATGTAGCTGGCGCTATCGACTTTAAAGATTTAATGAAGCCTGCCGACCCAGTACTAGACGCTGCACTAGAAAAAAGAAAAAATGCCATTAAATCTGACGATTTAGTGACCCTAATCTATACTTCTGGTACCACGGGAAACCCAAAAGGGGTTATGCTTACGCATGCGAACATCATTGCCAATGTATATGGTAGTATTCCTAGAATTCCTGTGGGAAAACAACATACCGCTGTGAGTTTTTTACCGGTTTGCCATGTGTATGAAAGAATGATCCTTTACCTCTACCAAATATTAGGTATATCTGTTTATTTTGCTGAATCAATGGAAACTTTAAGTGATGATTTAAAGGATGTAAAACCACACGTATTCACTGCTGTACCAAGACTTTTAGAAAAAGTATACGATAAAATCATATTAAAAGGAGATGATTTAACTGGAATCAAAAGAAAACTATTTTTCTGGGCTGTAGAATTAGGCAACGAATTTGAACTCTCTGGTAAATCTGCATTCTATACTTTTAAATTAAAAATAGCCCGAAAACTAATTTTTAGTAAATGGCAAGAAGCCCTAGGTGGTAGAGTGATTGTTATCCCTTGTGGATCAGCCGCTCTTCAACCACGTTTAGCTAGAATCTTTTATGCCGCTGGAATTCCTGTACTAGAAGGTTATGGTCTTACCGAGACCTCTCCCGTAATTAGTGTCAATTACATTGGTGAAAATAACTTAATGTTTGGTACCACTGGTAAACCTTTACACAACGTAGAAGTGAAAATAGCCGAAGATGGCGAAATACTTGCTAAAGGACCAAATGTGATGCAAGGCTATTATAAAAATCCTGAAAAAACTGCCGAAGAATTTACTGCTGATGGCTGGTTTAAAACCGGAGATATCGGTCAATTAGAACCTGGTGGCTTTTTAAAGATTACAGACCGTAAAAAAGAAATGTTTAAAACTTCTGGTGGAAAATATATCGCCCCTCAAGTCATGGAAAACAAATTTAAAGAATCAAGGTTTATTGAACAAATCATGGTGATTGGTGAAGGTAAAAAACATCCTGCTGCCTTAATCGTTCCTTCATTTGACTTTATAGTGGATTGGTGTAAAAGAAAACAAATTAAGTGCGAAGGTACTTTTGAAGCCATTGTTGCAAACGAAAAAGTTATTGAAAGAATACAAAGAGAGGTAGACCATTACAACGAAGGATTTGGGAACTGGGAACAGATTAAGAAATTTAAATTGGTAAACAACGAGTGGACAGTCGAATCGGGTGAACTAACACCTACCATGAAACCAAAAAGAAAAGTAGTGAAAGCTAAATATGAAAACTTAATCAATGAAATATACAATGCCTAAGGCACTAAATATTGCTTAATAATATGGAATTCCTCAGGGGTTAAATTATATTTTTTCCCCTTTGGCATTCGCTTTTTTTCTATTACCTGATCCCTTATCTGTTGCGCAAAAAGATCTAAATTTTCTGCTGTAAAAATCTCTGGACGCTTCTTTTGAATATGACAGGGGTTACATTTCATTTTAAGTATAGTCAAGTACCTATTTCTAGTCGAATCTTGTGCTTTTACAAACAACTTATCAAAGCTATTTACTGCAACAGGGACTTGCATACCAAAACCTACTGAACCCAATAATAAAAAATATATGATCGTTTTTTGCACCACACAAAACTAAAACAATCTCCCCTATTTATTTTGAATAATTTCAAATAAATTAGAAAACATAAGCCAGGTGAAAATATCTGACTTGACTTTTCCTTTACCTAAAGTCGTGCTGTGCGGATAAAAAGTGTATTCAAATGTGGTATATTTTATGAGGGCAGCTACTTTTTTCTCCTTAAAAGAATTTGCTTGCTCCAACATACCCTCTGTATTATATTTAAAATTTGTCCTGGCAATTACCTTTACCAAATCTCCTGAAACCTCCTCAAATGACCAACCCACTTTCGAGCTTATAGCTTGTCCCTTATAAACATAATAAAATGCCTGTAACTGCTTTTCTTTCTCCCCTATCCAACGTTCTGAATTTAGAATATTTTGATTAGTATCGTATTGAAAGTAGGTGGTTAGTAAATAATTATTATTATTTTCTACGGTAGGATTAACCACATTTAATGCCGCACGCGACAATAAGCCTTGTTCGGAATAAATAAATCCTAAGTTATATTCAATCTCCCCCACATTCACTTCTCGCACCAATAAAAAATCTTGCGCATCAAAGGTTAAAACATTCTTTCGAAATACAGCTTCTCCTTGCTTAAAAAATTCAGTCACCACATGATTGGTCTGGTCGGTCTGTATATCCCAAACTTTATGTTTTATCTCTTCCCCTTTCTCATTTAAATAACAATAAACTTTACTGCTAAAATAAGGACTCTCTCCTGTATATTTATAATTAATCTCTCGCTCTGCTAGCGTGTCTGACATAAAAAAGTAATCTCGTACTTTTACCATTCTACCTCTCTTATCAAAATAGAGCCTATTTTTGATCCGTTTCTTTAAGTTTAAACTGTCCAAACTCTCATATATGACCATGGAAGCAATATGGTTTGACTGTATGTAGTCTTGTAAAAAATACATTTTATATTCTAGCTTAAAATCTTGCCCACATAAATTGGTCGGTAACATTAAAAACACAAAAAAAATGATACTAATTTTGAAAAACATTTATTACTTCTTCTTTATTTAATTATACCAAAGTAATAGGATTCTTTAATAAATAACGACAAAACATCCATTTTTATAGACCAAGTATTGTGTATAAAAGATTAAACTTTTTGAAACTAATGCTTTGCGATAAAAAATTAATAACTGGTTTTTGATGTATATTTTTTAGCTTTGCATTTTTAATCCAAAATAATATGATTTCAGTCGATAGCATTGGTGTTGAATTTAGTGGTTCAACCCTATTTAATGATGTTTCCTTTGTGGTAAATGAAAATGATAAAATTGCACTCATGGGAAAAAATGGGGCAGGCAAATCTACCATGATGAAAATCATTGCCGGGATGAGTAAACCCACCAAAGGCGCGGTTCGGTTTCCGAAAGAAACTGTAATTGCTTATTTGCCGCAGCATTTACTGACAGATGATGACTGTACCGTATTTGAAGAAGCCTCAAAAGCATTTCAACATATTTTTGAAATGCAAACACGCATGGATGAATTAAACAAGTCACTTGAAACGCGTACCGACTATGAATCGGCGGAATACATGAGTATTATTGAGCAAGTAACCGAATTGGGGGAAAGCTTTTATGCCATTGAAGAAATTAATTATGATGCAGAAGTTGAAAAAGCTTTGCAAGGATTAGGCTTTAAACGAGAAGATTTTAACAGACCAACTTCTTCTTTTAGTGGTGGCTGGAGAATGAGAATTGAATTGGCTAAAATTTTATTGAAAAAACCTGACTTAATCTTACTAGATGAACCAACTAATCATGTCGATATTGAATCTGTAATTTGGTTGGAAGATTTTTTAATCAACAAGGCAAAAGCGGTTATTGTAATTTCACACGACCGTGCTTTTATTGACAACGTAACCAAAAGAACCATTGAAGTGACCATGGGGAAAATATATGATTACAAAGCCAACTATTCTCATTATTTAGAATTGCGAGAAGAAAGAAGAGCCCAACAAATTAAACAATACCAAGAACAACAAAAAGTAATCGCGGACAACAAAACATTCATTGAAAAATTTAAAGGGACCTATTCTAAAACTAACCAGGTAAATTCTAGAGAAAGAATGTTAGAAAAAATGGTGCTTATCGAAATTGATGAAGTAGATACGGCTTCTTTAAGACTTAAATTTCCACCTGCACCAAGATCAGGTGATTACCCTGTGACTGCGCTAGATTTATCTAAAAGCTATGGGGAGCATGTGGTTTTTAAAAATGCCAGTTTATCTATTGCTCGGGGAGAAAAAGTATCTTTTGTTGGTAGAAATGGTGAAGGCAAGTCTACCATGATTAAAGCCATTATGGGAGAAATTGATTTTGAGGGTACTTGCGAACTTGGTCACAATGCTAAGGTTGGTTATTTTGCCCAAAATCAAGCAGCCCTACTAGATGAAGATATCACGGTTTTTCAAACTGTCGATCAAGTAGCAGATGGAGACATTAGAACCCAAATCAAAAACATATTGGGAAGGTTTATGTTTAGTGGTGAAGATATAGATAAAAAAGTCGGCTTACTTTCAGGAGGTGAAAGAACAAGACTCGCTATGGTTAAATTACTTTTAGCCCCAGTGAATGTCTTAATTCTTGATGAACCAACCAACCATTTAGACCTAAAATCGAAGGCCGTTCTAAAAGAAGCTTTAATGGATTTTGAAGGTACCTTGATATTGGTTTCGCATGACCGTGATTTCTTAAAAGGCTTATCTGAAAAAGTGTTTGAATTTAAAGACCAACGAGTGATGGAACACTTTGAAACTATTGATGAATTTTTAATTAGAAATAGAATTGAAAATTTAAAAGAAATTGATTTGAAAAAATAAACCTGCGTTTTTTAATAAAATGGATACGCGTAAGTGTATAAAATCGTTCGCGTTGCTTTTTCCAACCTCCTTGGGTATTCATGGTGACTTTCAAAGGCAAACTTAAGCTGTCTGTTTCAGAGGTGTTAATTGTTTTTGTAGGAACAGGATTGGGGTCGACAGGATAATAATCTTCAAAGAAATATTCTTAATAAGCCGTTTTCTTCTCTTATTTTTCGACAAAATGCAAGGACAGTGAATTGACACAATGTCGTGTTGACTTATCGGTAAAACTTTCTCCGTAAAAAACATGCCCCAAATGTCCCTTACAATTCGAACAAACAATTTCTGAACGCATGCCATTTGCATCTTTTACCACAAGTACATGATCTGCTATCATAGCATCAAAAGAAGGCCATCCGGTACCTGAATTAAACTTACTTTCCGAAGTAAATAAAGTCTGGTTACAACGTTTGCACAGATAGTTACCAACCGCCTTACTGCTTGCATATTCACCTGTAAATGGTCGCTCCGTTCCCTTGTTGACAATCACATCATATTCCGCTTTAGTTAATGCATTCCAATCTGCAGGTGTTAACTTCAATTGTAAATCTGTCTCTACTGGTTTATTTTTAGTTATTTTAGATTCAACTGCTACGGTAGCGGGCTTTTCTTGGGCCTGACCACAAGCTGAAAAACCAATCGACACCACGGACATGGTCATCCACAGGTATAATACTTTTTTAATATTCATATAGCTCCTTTTTATTATAGACGGTTTTACACCTATTTACTTTCAAAATAATGCCTAAAAAATGTTAATCTTGAATAGATTTGCTTCGTTTATTTCTGATAAGAATATAAATAATTTTTTCCCATTTTCCTGACTTTGACGTGATATACCTATCGATATTTTTTTAGCCTTGAATGAACAATCGCATTAGGAATCAATATGATTCTTATCAAAATCACCTAATCGTCCTTGGAAATTTCGCTAGTAAATCCACAACCATACTATCTATAGTATTAGAATTTATAATTCCTTTGGCCCTTTTACTTGCTATTCTTGGAATAAAAAATGCCCTTGGAAAATGTAATGGGATATTAAATCTTATCTCTTAACTCTCGTTTTAAGGTTTCAATCGCTATTTCTGTTGGTTGTTGTTTTAATTGTGCTGCAATTTCAAATATGTTTTGACCTAAATCTGCTGCCAATGCTGTAGGCTCTAATTGGGTGGCACTCATATTAATAATTTTAACCACTTCTTCTTTGCTATTTTTTACAATTTGCCAAGCCTCAGAGGAAATATAGACTTGTTGTGCCAAATTATGCTCAAATTCTGAACGAATGTTTTCTAAAAGCTTTTGCTGAAAAGCCTTCGCTGGCATTCCTGGATTAACTAATCGAATTACTAAGTTGGTTGGAGAAATACGCTCCAAAAAAAGGACTAAGCGCTGCACAGCATCAATTTGCAATGGTAAAAAAGTTTTTGCATTTGTACTTTCCACCAAAGTCGTAGGTGTAGGTTGCGCCTGCTTTAAACTCGCTAATTTAATTTTCTGATTTTGTACTTCAACCCAGCGGTTAGTAAAGTAATAAAAGGCTCCAAACCCTAATAAAGAAGGGACTAAAAATTTTGAGAATTCAATGACTAGTTCAGTATTCGACATTTTTTATATAATTAAATGAGGCTTAAAAGTAACAATTAATCTGCAATATTTATTTGCCAAACACCTCTACCATCTGTGCCCACAGTTAAAATATTATTTTTCGCATTAAAATCTAAACCTACAATTTTACAATGCGGTAATCCGTATCCTACCTTCTGCCATGCTTTTCCTCCCCGTAAAGTAGACTTGGAACCCATGTATACGCCCGATTTTGTACCTAAAAACACCGTACGTTTGTTCGTTGTCAGCATTACCATATTGTATCTACCTCCTCTACCGGAAGTGATCACCCCACTAATATCCCAAACTTTATTCTGTTTCAAACTATTTTTATTAAAAGTGGTAAAATAAATCATGCCCTTTTCATCTGGTTTATTTTTATTGGCACTTATTCCATGCGCGTAAGAAACGTACATTTTATTCCATTTTTTTGGATCTAAAACAATATCTCCTACCCATGTGTTTCTAGGTAAATTCAATTCCTGCCAACTTTGAATAATTTCTTTAGGCGCTGCAGTAGTATTATTAATAAAAAATAATTTATGATTCGTTACAGGTTTTCCAGCCTTGTTTTTCTCAAAGACGAGTACATGTGCCAAAAGCATTTCAGGATGATAAATAGAGGTAAATAAACCATATACCTGATAGGAGCCTAAATGGTGTGTTAAACCAAAATTTGAAATTGCCATTCTTTCATTTGGCTCTTTTGGATTATTAGTCATGGCAATATCAATATTACCTTTTGATAAACCGGAGTTTTGTTCAAAATTAAAAAACAATATGGAATCCTTAACAGGGTGCAAAGCCAAAGCCATTTTCCATCCAGCAGTTTTAAAAAAATTTGAATCATGTATTTTTATGTTTTTTTTTGCAGTATCCTCCGAATAATAAGCCCCGCCACCAGCATATTGATTAGAAGTGTAAATAATATGACTCGCATTTGGATTAATCAATGGAATTAATGCATCCCCGCCATTCACTTGTCGCCAGGAATAAATGCCGTTTTTAGCCCAATCTGCCCGTACTACACTCCCGTCATGATTTAAACCTATCGCTATCTGATTCGGGTCGTCAGTAGCTACCGCTAAGCCATACACTTCGGCGTTGCCAATGCCAATTGATTTAAATTGCCAATTTTCCCCATTGTCTGTCGATTCAAATACACCGCCATGGGTGCCTATAAATAACCTGTCTTTTTGAACAGGGTGGTAAACAATATGCTCAACATCTACATGATAATTAGAGGAAACATGTTTAAATTCGCCTTCTTTAATCAACCATTTTCGGATCCTAACCCCATAGCCAAATAACAATTCATTAGTGTCAAATGGATTTATTGCAAAGGTATATCCTGCTCCAAAAGAAACAGCAGCATTTTTACAAACCACAGTTACTTCCTTTAAAGTTGCATCATAACGCCAAATCTCATCTTTGCCAGACTTAAAATTGATCAATAAATAAAATATTTCATGATCGCGCTCAATAGTAATACCATTAATTGCTCTTGTCTCCTGAGAGATTTCAGGGATTTGTGTCAGTACTTGCTCGTCGGAAACAATTACTTGCCAAATGTTTTTCCGCGCTATACTGAAGCAAATGTATTTTGGACTTACAGCTAAATCATAAATACTACCCTCTAAGTAATTCACTTTTGTCCATGCTATATCATCTGCAGTACAATCTTCAGTAAAATATAAACCATCCGAGGTATGCACATATAGTTTATTTACCTCAACTGGATGAAATCTTAAACCATAAATTGTGACATAACTCCCTTTATCAAAATCATGATAATTGGCCACTTTTTCCCAAGTCACCCCATTATCTCTGGTTCGCATTACACCACCATTTTTTCCAATGGAACCTGGTGCACCATTAGCATCATCTCTAATAGAAACCGCAAACCAAATATTCGAGTTTTTGGGGTGAAACTCCGCCCAAGCACATCCAGAGCTTAACCAGCCATCTGAACCAGAATTCCGCCAATCATCTCCTCCATTTTCGGAAATAAAAAGTCCCCCCATAAGAGAACCTGCCAACATTTTATTAGGTGATAAAGTAGAAATTCTAATGAATTCAACTGGACCAATCCCAGCCGCTGAAATACGCCCTTCGGGTCTCTCGTTTGGCCCCATAGATTGCCAGTCCCTTCCTAAATTAAAGTCTTGACCGTATCCGATAAAACTTAATAAAGTAAGAATGAAAAAAAACAAAAGCGGATTAAGCTTCGCTATCATGATAGTCCGCTTGCTCCGCTTGGAAATAAAATATTTTAATTTCTGCAACATCTTTTAAAAAGTCAACATTACCAATCTGAAAACTATTGATCACTAATCCAGTTCTATTCTCTAAATCGGCTTTCAATATTTCTGCGTTTTCTGGTTTAATGTTTTCAATTTTTTCATACACAATGGATTTTGAAGACTCAGTACCTGACAATAACCAAGTTTCTAATATATATACAATCACTAATACCGTGATATTAATAAACATTAATTCGGCATAACTCACTTGTCTACCCGCCAATGCATTTACCACTGAAATACCTATTGCAATAAATAAATAAGTCATTTCACGGATTTTCATAGTATTCGTTCTGTAACGAATAATACCAAAAATGGCAAACAAGCCTAAGCCCATCCCAGTATCAATATCTAGTTTTTTAAGGGCAAAACAAATCATAAAAGTAATGACCGATATTAAATAAAAAGTGAATAAATAATTCCTTCTCGGTGTCTTTACAAAATAAATAAAACGAATGATTAAAGTAATGAACAGTAAATTGACGAAAAATCGAAAAACCAATTTATAAAAATCATCACTCATCAAGCTCATCCCTAAAAACATATCAGGTTTATTTATGGCAGCTAACTCCAAGTTAAATGGTAAAAAAGCGCTTAATTTTAAGAGTAAGTTACTCAACATAATTTTTTAATTTTTCTATTAATAATAATTTATCTTTAAATCCATTGTATTTAATATCAGGATTTAAACTTACCGCACCAACACAGTATTTACTGATGCTATTGGAAGGAAAACCATTTGACTTCATCAATTGATAAAACAAACTATTTCTATTCACATTCTCTTGTTTCAACTCACCAATCACTAAGTGTTCGAAATTTACACTTTTATCTTTCCAAGAAAAGCCTAAATTCAAATCTAGTGTTAATCTTTCTTTTTCGGCTGCATTCACCAAGGTAATTCTCGCAAAATCATTCCATAATTTTGCTTCTAATTTTGGTGCATTTTCAATGACTAAATCTACAAAATTTTTAGAAGTTGCAGAAAACTCTTCTTCAAACCCCGGTAAACTAATCCTCTTTTTATCCGTTCTTCCTTTAAATTTATTCTTTATTTCCAAAAAGTAAATTTCAGACTCTACATAGTTTCGAATCCTAACTTTATACCGATTTGGCATGCCCCTGTGGTGGTCTAAATAGTAGTCAAAATCTACGGTATCAAAGTATAATGTTTTATAAGTACTTATTCTATTTTCCTTTATAGACAGTACTTTGTACCCTTCTTTTAGTTTTGCTAATAAAGGAATCAACAAAGCCACCGGAAATACAAATTTTGTATCTGTTCGGTTCATTAATTTCACTTCATCCATTTCCGCTAATGAAACAGGGTGAAAAGTCGCTAAAATTCTATTAACTTCGCTTAATTGCATGCTATTTTAAAAAAAACAAATGTAACTTTTTTTTTATTATTATATAAGTGTTCAACAACTAATGATGTAAAAATTAAATATGGCCATAATCAATCACGCTTTAACTGTACTTTATAAAAAATCTGACTCCATTAGAGACTTCAATAAATACGAGCAAATTTTAGTATCCAAAACTATCTTAAAAGTCGTGGATGCATATGCGCCATATTCGCAATTTAAAGTCGCTGCTGGGGTTTTGACAAACAAACATCAAATTTCCTTCGGGACCAATATTGAAAATGCTGTTTTCCCCATTGGAAGCTGCGCAGAAAGAAACGTTTTGGCACATTGTATTAGTAATTTCCCAAATGAAATCATTACCACTTTGACCATTTATGGAAATAGCGAAAAAAGACCTAAAAACCAATTTACAAGTCCGTGTGGTATGTGTCGACAGGCTATTCTGGAAGCCGAGATGCGCCAAAATTATCCCATTAAAATTATTTTAATTAAAGCCGAAAATGATTTGATGATTTTTGAGTCGGCAAATGCAATATTGCCTTTCGCATTTACCCAAAAGGATTTATAAATAAATTATATTTGCAGAAAAAAAATATGCACTTAAATAATAACTTGGGAATATTAAGACTATTATCCCTTATGGAAGGCATCAGCTATATTGCTTTTGCCATCACCATGCCATTAAAATATAACTTAGATATTCTATTGCCAAATAAAATAATGGGGTACACACATGGTTTTTTATTTTTAGCTTATTGTATTTTTGTATTATTAGTTGGTATTCAACAAAAATGGGCTTTTAAAACTATATTTATTGCAGGTTTTGCCTCTTTAGTTCCTTTCGCGACTTTTTGGGCGGATGCAAAAATATTTAAACCAACACAACTTGGTCTACCATCTAATTACATTGCTAAAAGATAAATAACGATAATAGCAACAAGTATTAAATTGACCAGTATTAAAAATACAATATCCATCCGCTCTTCCCTTTCTTGATTCATGTTAGAAGTTTTAATATATACTTATAACAACTAACTTGACGTTTCCCCCTAAGGAAAAAATAAATTGCATTGGAAATTCTTAAGGCTCCTACTAACTCTCACGAATTATAGCCGAGTTCAAAAAAAATAGAATAAACAAAAAAGACCATCTTTTAAAGATGGTCTTTTTAATATGTATAAGGTGATAATTTAAATATGGATAACTTCTCCATATGCCGCCGCAGCAGCTTCCATTATCGCCTCACTCATGGTTGGGTGAGGGTGAATGGTTTTAATTAATTCATGTCCTGTAGTTTCTAATTTTCTTATGGCTACTAATTCAGCAACCATCTCCGTAACATTAGCTCCTACCATATGTCCACCTAATAATTCACCATATTTTGCATCAAAAATCAACTTTACAAAACCTTCATTGGCTCCTGCAGCACTTGCTTTACCTGATGCTGAAAATGGAAATTTACCAACTTTTATCTCATACCCTGCATCTTTTGCAGCTTGTTCTGTCATACCAACAGAAGCCACTTCAGGAGAACAATAAGTACATCCTGGGATATTACCATAATTTATTGGCTCCACGTTCATGCCTGCAATTTTCTCCACACAAGTAATTCCTTCTGCAGAAGCTACATGCGCTAAAGCTGGTCCAGTAACAATATCGCCAATAGCATAATAGCCTGGTATATTAGTTTGGTAAAAATCATTCACCAATACTTTACCTTTATCCGTAGCGATACCTACATCTTCTAAGCCAATACCTTCTAAGTTAGTTTGTATTCCAACAGCAGATAATACGATATCACATTCAATTTTTTCTTCTCCTTTTTTTGTTTTGATTGTTACCACACATCCTTTTCCTGAAGTATCTACACTTTCAACAGATGAATTGGTCATGATCTTAACCCCTTGTTTCTTTAATGAACGTTCTAATTGTTTAGATACTTCTAAATCTTCAACAGGAACAATGTTAGGCATGTATTCAACCACAGTAACTTCAGTTCCTAAAGTATTATAGAAATAAGCAAATTCTACACCAATAGCGCCAGAACCAACAACTACTAACTTCTTAGGTTGTGTTGGTAAACTCATGGCCTCACGGTAACCAATTACTTTTTTACCATCTTGTGGTAAATTTGGTAATTGACGTGATCTAGCTCCTGTAGCTAATATCACCCCTTTATTTGCTGTTAATTCCTTAACGGCTCCCTTATCGTCAGTCACTGAAACCTTCTTTCCAGCTTTCACTTTTCCAAAACCTTTAATGACATCAATTTTATTCTTCTTCATTAAAAACTGAACGCCACCACTCATCTTCTCGGCAACTCCTCTACTTCTTTTAACCATTCCAGCAAAATCAGCATCAGCACCGGATACAGAAATACCATAATCGGCTGCATGAGAAATATATTCGAATACATTGGCACTTTTTAATAAAGCTTTGGTTGGAATACAACCCCAATTTAAACATATACCACCAATTTCTGCTTTTTCAACAATCGCAGTTTTTAATCCTAATTGCGAAGCTCTGATTGCGGCAACATACCCACCAGGACCACTTCCTAAAATTATAATATCGTAATTCATTTTTCTATTCTTTTGTGTTGCGAATTTAGGAAATTCTTATTGTTATTAATAATTATTTAAAGACAAAAAAAAAGAGCTAATCAAATTAGCTCTTCATTATTTTTAATATTCGTCTTCGTTAAAGAAAAAATCATCCTTGGTCGGATAATCAGGCCAAATGTCCTCTATACTTTCGTATAACTCCCCTTCATCTTCAATTTCTTGTAGATTCTCAACCACCTCAAGTGGTGCACCAGTTCTCATGGCATAATCTATCAATTCGTCTTTAGTAGCTGGCCATGGCGCATCTTCAACATATGAGGCTAATTCTAATGTCCAATACATAGTTAGTAGTTTTAAACTTTTTTGCAAAAGTAATTTTTTAAAAATGATATCCAAAGATTATACCAACTTTTATTTAAATAAATGAATAAAACATTATACTCTTGCCACCCAAGGTGCCTCTGGTGCTTTTAATTTTTGCGCAATGTAACGGCTGTATACAAATAAATAATCGCTCAAGCGATTTAAATACTGTAACCCAATAGCATCCGTTAATAGTGATTCCGCCAATAAGGCAGCAACTAAGCGCTCTGCCCTTCGGCAGACACAACGCGCAATATGAATAAAAGAAACATATTCGTTCCCCCCCGGTAATATAAATGATTTCATGGCCGGTAGTACAGCATCCATTTCATCAATTTTATTTTCCAATAATAAAATATCATCCGCTACTAACTCGGGGAGTTTCATTTTGTTTTTCTCCGGATCAGATGCCAATAAAGAACCTAAGGTAAATAACCGATCTTGAATTTCCAACAAGAGTGTAATATCTTCTTTTTCAATAGCTTTATCTCTTAAAAGGCCGACATATGAATTTAACTCATCCACAGTACCGTAAGCTTCTATTCTAATGTGGTGCTTTGGAATTCTTGTCCCCCCAATTAAACCTGTAAGCCCTTTATCACCTGTCTTTGTATATACTTTCATATCTTCATCTTTTTGAATGCTGCAACGAAATTAATTATTAATTCATGGAGTGACTTTATATTTTATAAATATTTATACTTTTGTTTCTCCATTATTATTAAAAAAATCGAATGAAAAATACAGCATTAAATGATACGCACACGGCCTTAGGTGCTAAAATGGTCCCATTTGCAGGTTTTAACATGCCTGTTCAATACGAAGGTGTAAATGCAGAACACGAAACTGTAAGATCAACAGTGGGTGTTTTTGATGTTTCTCACATGGGGGAATTTTTAATTTCAGGACCAAATGCTTTGGATTTAATTCAAAAAGTATCCGCAAATGATGCCAGTACTTTGACTATTGGTAGAGCACAATACAGCTATTTACCTAATGATAAAGGTGGAATTGTAGATGATTTAATCATTTATAAACTAAAAGAAACACAATACTTATTAGTAGTGAATGCTTCTAATATTGAAAAAGATTGGAATTGGATTAGTCAACATAATTCTATGCAAGCAGAAATGCGTAATCTGTCTGAAGACTATTCTTTATTGGCAATACAAGGCCCTAAAGCAGTTGAAGCTATGCAGTCTTTAACATCTGTGGATTTATCCGCTATTAAATTCTATCATTTTGAAGTAGCAGATTTTGCTGGTATCGAAAATGTAATCATTTCTGCAACTGGTTATACTGGTTCTGGTGGATTTGAAATTTACTGTAAGAATACCGAAGTAAAACAAATCTGGGATAAAGTATTTGAAGCAGGTGCTGCTTTTGGTATCAAACCAATTGGCTTGGCCGCTAGAGATACTTTAAGACTTGAAATGGGCTATTGCTTATATGGTAACGACATCAATGATACTACTTCACCAATTGAAGCTGGATTAGGATGGGTGACTAAATTTACAAAAGATTTTATCAACGCTGATGCCATTAAAAAATCAAAAGAAGACGGTGTTAAAAATAAATTAGTAGCTTTCGAATTGGTAGATAAAGGTATTCCTAGACATGACTATCCAATTGTAGATGCTGATGGTAACCAAATAGGTATTGTAACTTCTGGTACCATGTCTCCTTCTACTAAAAAAGCAATTGGACTAGGTTATGTTCCAAAGGATAAAAGTACTGTGGATAGTGAGATATATGTACAGGTTAGAAATAAACAATTAAAAGCCAAGGTAGTTAAGCTTCCTTTTTATAAAGCTTAAGTAAAAGCGTAAGCATGAAAATAATTATTACGGGTGGAGGAGATGTGGGATTTCACTTGGCAAAAATGTTGTCAGGTGAATCTCAAGATATTTATTTAATTGATGAAAACAAAAAACGACTCAATTATATTGGTACGCATTTAGATGTATATACTATTGAAGGGGATGCTACTTCAATTCATATTTTAAAAGAAGCAAAAGTTGAACAAGCAGACCTAGTGATTGCAGTAACTTCTTCGGAAGAGACCAATATCTTAGTCTCTATTTTAGCCAAACAATTTGGGGCTAAAAGAACTATTGCCCGAATCAATAACCAAGAATTATTGATGGAAGAAAATGCGGCCCTCTATAAAAAACTAGGCATAGATGATTTAATTTCTCCTGTTCAATTAGCAGCAAAGGAAATTAAAAGATTAGTAAAACGTTCCGCTTTTACAGATAACCTTGAATTTGAAAATGGGAAACTTTCTGTTATTGGAATTACCATTGGGGCCGATTCTCCGCTCAAAAATAAAACCATCATAGAAAGTGCACATTTAAATCCTAACCTCACTTTTAAACCAATTGCCCTTCACCGTAAAGAGCATACAATTATTGTAAGATCAAATACACAAATTCTTGCAAACGATATCCTATACTTTATTACAAGTCCTGAATCTATTGATTTAATAATGAACATCTGCGATAAAAAATGTTTTGATATCAAGGACATCATGATTTTAGGTGGCAGTAGTATTGGTTTAGCTACAGCTAGTCTTTTAGAAAAAGATTATCGCGTAATTTTAATTGAAAAAAATGCAGAACGCTGTTCTTTCTTGGCTGGAAAATTGAAAAATACATTGGTGGTAAATATTGATGGAAGAGATGTAAAAGCTTTAGAAGAAGAAGGACTTGGTGACATGGATGCATTTGTGGCAGTTACTGCGGATTCAGAGTCTAACATCATGTCTTCACTCGTAGCCAAAAATCACAATGTCAAAAAAACAATTGCAAGGGTTGAAAATATCGACTATATTCACTTGTCTCAAAATATTGGAATTGATACCCTCATCAATAAAAAAATTATTGCTGCCTCTAATATTTTTAAATACATTAGAAAAGGAGAAATAAATGCCATGGGTTCTTTACATGGCGTGGATGCTGAAATTATTGAATTCAACGTAAAAGCAAACTCTAAAGTCACCAAAAAAACAATTAATCGACTTAAATTTCCTAGAACAGCTAATATTGCAGGGGTAATTAGAAATGAATTTGGTTTTATCCCTTTTGGTGATTTCCAATTAAAGGAAGGTGACAAAGCTGTTGTATTTTCTCTGACTGAATCCATTCATAAAATTGAAAACTTTTTCTCCTAAATAAATGGCAAAAAGACTTATAAACACAAGCGTTACTTTAAATGTAATTGGTGGCCTATTATTTATCATGGGTACCCTCATGCTTTCCACCTTGTGTTTTGCAATTTACTATAAAGAGCCTATTTTACCATTGCTTTTCTCTAGCTTAATCACCATTGGGACTGGTACCATTTTGAAACTGACCACTATTAGCAGTAAAGATGCAGAAATTAGAAAAAGAGATGGCTATTTAATTGTTACCATGGGCTGGCTATCCATGGCCGTTTTTGGTACACTCCCCTATTTACTAACCGGTGCCATACCAACTGTTACCAATGCTTTTTTTGAAACCATGTCCGGTTTATCTACTACTGGTGCCTCTATTCTAGATAACATTGAGGAAATGCCTCGGGCTATCTTATTTTGGAGAAGCTTAACACAATGGATTGGCGGAATGGGTATTATTGTTTTAACCATTGCTATCTTACCCATGCTTGGAATTGGAGGAATGGAGCTATTTGTAGCAGAAGCGCCTGGACCAACAAAGGATAAAATCCATCCCCGAATTAAAGAAACCGCTAAAAGATTATGGGTAATTTATGTTGCCTTAACCACACTGCAAACTATTTTATACTTATTTGCAGGTCTTTCTTTTTTCGACGCAATCAACCATGCATTAACCACAAATTCAACTGGTGGTTTTTCTACGTATCAAGACAGTATTGCCTTTTTCAATTCTCCCATTGTTGAATACATTACCATCCTTTTTATGTTCCTCGCCGGAACAAACTTCACCCTTCTCTATTTCGGTTTAAAAGGAAAATTTAAAAATATTTTAAGTAATGATGAATTTCGCTGGTATTTAAGTGCTGTCTTAGGATTGGTTATTTTTATAACGCCTATTGTATACACACAAGTAGGTGACGCTTCGTTTTTAAGTACTTTCAGAACCGTATTATTCCAAGTGGTCAGTGTTATTACCACTACCGGGTTTGCGAGTGCCGATTTTACTACTTGGGGATCCTTAGTGACCTTTATTTTCTTTTTATTATTATTTTCTGGGGCTTCTGCTGGTTCTACCAGTGGCGGTATTAAAATTGTAAGAATTATTGTTTTGATGAAAAATGGCTTTCTTGAATTTAAAAGAAGACTCCATCCAAATGCCGTTATTCAAGTGCAATTAAACAACCAACCTGTTCCCGGTTTAATCATTTATAACTTACTTGCTTTTATCTTTTTGTACTTATTTATTTTCACCATTGGCTCTATGGTAATGACCGGATTAAATGTTCCTTTTATGGAAGCAGTTTCTTCTGTTGCAACCTCCTTAGGTAATGTTGGCCCCGGAATTGGTGAATTAGGTCCAAGTCATAGTTTTTCTCAAGTTCCAGCAGCAGGTAAATGGGTACTTTCTTTTTTAATGTTATTTGGTAGATTAGAATTGTTTACCGTAGCACTACTCTTAACGCCTTACTATTGGAAAAGAAATTAAGGTTAACTCTCCAATAGTAAGTGAAAAATTGAATATGAATTTTGTGTTAAAATTGTAATTTTATAACAACTTTAACATAATATGAAAAAATATCTATTCCTTTTCCCGCTCATTATAGGAACGTTCTTAAATGCACAATCCACCTCGGAAACTTTTAATTGGTCAATACTCCCTGATACAGTATATGTTACTAAACCTTTAAAAGAAATTCCAATTATTGAGGACCTATTCCCAGGGGAAGAGAAAGCACATGTATATAGCAATAACATGCGCAGAAATAAATTTACCAATTCAAACGCTTTACCCCAAGGAAATGACCCGCAATGGCAAAATGAAATGGGAAAACTTCAAAATAGAGGACCAATAGCAAATTGGGAAGGGGTAAATAACGGTTTAGGATTCCCACCAGATCCAAGTGGTGCTGCAGGACCAAATCATTATGTGCAAATGGTGAATTCTAGAATTCAAATTTTTGATAAGCAAGGTAACTCCTTATATGGTCCAAATGCTTTAAGTTCTATTTTAAGTTCCAATAATGGCGACCCTATTGTGATGTATGATAAATATGCCGATCGTTGGTTTTTAAGTGGATTTGGACAAGGAAACTCCCTTTCTTTTGCCATGTCAAATACCGCTGATCCAACTGGTACCTACACCGTTTGGAATTACTCTTTGAGTTCTTTTCCCGATTATCCTAAATACGGGCTTTGGCATGATGGTTATTATGTAACCGCTAACACTGGTGGACCGGATTGCTATATTTTAGAAAGAGACGAAATGCTATTAGGTGCTGCTGGTTCACCGCAGTTCATATCCCTAACAATTCCTAGTTTAATTACAGGTTCTGGCACAAATACGGGTGGTTTTCACTCCGTAGTTCCAGCTTCAGCTGACTTTGACCTGCCTCCTGTAACTGAAAAATTAAATTTGTTTTATTTCGAAGATGATGCATGGTCTGGTGTACCTACCGGTGGGGATAGAATTAAAATTTGGGAAGTTACCGCTGATTGGAACAATGTTTCTAACTCCTCTTGTACGCAAATCCAAACCTTAAATGTCGCCCCTTTTGATACTCAATTTAATTCTAACTGGGACGATATTACACAGCCCGGAACTTCTCAAAAACTAGATGGCGTTCCTGGTGCTTTTATGTACCGTGCCCAATTTACACAATGGCCAAACCATAATACGGTAATGCTAAACCATACTGTAGATGTAAATGCAACCAATCAAGCAGGTATTAGATGGTATGAATTGAGAAATACTGGTAGTACTTGGACAGTGCACCAGCAAAGTACTTATTCGCCAGATAACCATAGTAGATGGCTTGGTAGTATTTCTATGGATAATCAAGGTAATATTGGCATGGCCTACTCGCTTTCAAGTGGCACACAATATCCATCCATTATGTATACTGGTAGATATGCTACTGATCCATTAAATAGCATGACGCTTGCAGAAGACACTATTATTATTGGTTCGGGCGCACAAACAGGTGGCAATAGATTTGGTGATTATGCGCACATGACCGTTGACCCAGAGGATGACCAAACTTTTTGGTATACTGGAGAATATGTGGACGCCGGTGGAAGATCGACTAGAATTGCTTCTTTTAAATTGGCAAGTTCAGATAGTGTAGACCTTGGTATTACATTGCTTTCTAATCCTAATAATGGTGTTCTAACCAACAACGAAGCCATTACTATAGACATTAAAAACTTTGGATATTCTGTGCAAAATAATTTTGATGTGAACTATCAAATAAATAACGGACCAATTATTACAGAAAGCTATACTAATGGTCCAATTTTAAGTGGCCAAACGGATACTTATACTTTTGCGCAATCGGCAGACTTAAGTAATATTGGAATTTATGATTTTAAATTATTTACGACACATCCTAATGATCTTAATTTAACCAATGATACCCTGCACCAAGAAATAGTGCACTTATTTCCAAATGATATTGGTGTAACTATTATTAATAATCCAAGTACCGATAATAATTTAATGATGGAAACGGTTACCGTGACTATTGAAAATTTTGGTACCACTAGTCAAAGTAATTTTAATGTAGGCTTTCAAATAAATGGCAATACACCAATTGTAGAAAATTTTTCAAATTCTCTTGCTGCAGGTGCTTCCACTACTTTCAACTTTAGTACACAAGGAGATTTTACCAATTTAGGTACTTACGAGGTAATGGCTTTTACCGGATTAATTGGTGACCAAAACTTAACAAACGATACCGTAATTAGAGTGATTGAAAATTCAAATTGCTCGCCTATTTCTAACTGTACTTTTGGAGACGGATTGACTAGGTTTGCACTTGGAGACTTAAACAACCCTAGTGGCTGTACCCCTGGTGGCTATACCGATTACAGTATATTGTCTACCGATCTTATAGTTGGTTATACCCAATCTGTTACTGTAGAATCAAACGCAAATCCGCAATACCTTTCCGTTTGGATTGATTTCAATGACAATTTTTTCTTTGAACCGACCGAAAAGGTAATCGCTGCTTTTTCTTTTAACAGCCAAGGAACAACTACCTTTTCATTAGCCGCTAACGCTGCGCTTGGAGAACATTTATTAAGAGCAAAAGCAAGTGATCAAATTTCAGATGTGAATGATGCTTGTGCAGATATGCAATATGGGGAAACACAAGATTATTCCGTAAACTTAGTGAATGACTTAAAGGTGGAAAGTGAAAATGTGAGTAATGAAATTAAAGTGCAATCCTTTGTCAATCACTTGTACATCTTGGATGCCAAACATTTATCCGATAAAGTTAATTTGAAAATATTCAATAACTTAGGACAAGTAGTTTATCAAATCGAATTGCCTTCAACTGCTTTAAACCAAATTAAAATTGACCTTTCCAATTATGCAGAAGGCGCTTATTTGGTTAGCTTAAAAACAGCTTCCCAATCCGCAATTGTTAAATTGATTCGCTAATCCTTTTTTTAAATATATTTTAAAGCATCTTGATTATTTCAAGGTGCTTTTTTTTTACCTTTGGAAAATGGCCTTAGATTTAAAAAACGTATTAAAACAATATTTTGGATATGATAGTTTTAGGCCGCAACAAGCGGAAATCATTACCTCTATTCTAGAAGAAAAAGATTCCTTAGTACTGATGCCTACTGGTGGTGGTAAATCCATTTGTTTTCAGCTACCAGCCATGCTTTTCCCAAATCTAACTTTGGTTATTTCTCCCTTAATTTCCCTCATGAAAGATCAGGTAGATGCACTTTTAGAAAATGGTATCCCTGCTGCCTATTTCAATAGTTCTGTATCTGCAATGAATAAAGAAATATTGGTTCGCGAAGCAATTGAAGGAAAAATAAAATTATTATACATGGCACCAGAAACCTTATTTCAAATTAAGGACACCTGGTTACATCAATTAAAAATAAGCATGGTGGCAATTGATGAAGCCCACTGTGTATCTATGTGGGGACATGATTTTAGACCCGAATACCAAAGAATAGGAAGTTTAAGAGCGGAACTCCCAGGCGTTCCTTTTATGGCCTTGACTGCTACAGCAGATAAAATCACCAGAAAAGATATCATTAAACAATTGAAATTAAAGGAACCTGGTTTTTTTCTAAGCTCCTTTAACCGACCAAATCTTTCCCTTTCCGTAAGGGCACAAATACCCAAACAAAAAAAAGTTAAAGAAGTTTTACAGTTTATTGAAAAAAGAAAAGGGCAATCTGGGATTATTTATTGTCTTTCCAGAAAAGAAACAGAACAATGGTCCCAAACCCTAGTCAATGCTGGACTTTCATGCGCATATTACCACGCAGGACTATCGCCTGAAGCAAGGGATGAAGTTCAAAATGGCTTTATCCATGATGATATCCATATTATTTGCGCCACCATTGCCTTTGGAATGGGAATTGACAAATCTAATGTGCGCTGGGTAATCCACAACAACCTACCTAAAAACTTGGAAGGCTATTACCAAGAAATTGGTAGGGCTGGTAGAGATGGGTTATTAAGTGACACTGTACTTTATTATAATTATAGGGATGTGGTAATGTTGAATGACTTTATTCAAGAAAGCGAATTCAAACCCATTTACCAAGAAAAAATTAATAGAATCTTACAATACGCTGAAGCCAATACCTGTAGAAGAAGAATTCTTCTGGCTTACTTTAGTGAACATTTACCCGAAGATTGTAAAAATTGTGACGTTTGTTTAAATCCACCAGAAGTAATTGATGGAAAAATTATTGCCCAAAAAGCACTTTCTGCCTTGTTTAGAACCAACCAAAAAATTGGTATTAATACTTGTATTAATATTTTAAGAGGTTCTAAATCCATGGAAATTTATGAAAATAATTACCAAGAAATAAAAACTTATGGTGCCGGCACAGAGTATAGTTTTAACGACTGGCAACACTATATCACCCAATTGGTCAACTTAGGTTGTATAGAGATTGCTTATGATCAAAATTTTCATTTAAAAATAACCGAATTTGGGAATGAAATATTAAAAACCAATAAATCTATTAACCTAACTAAACCGCAACCTAGAGAAACGCTTAAAGCGAAAAAGGAAAAAGAAAAGAAAGGTAAAGCAAGGCCAACTATTACTAAAACTAGCAGTTCCTTATTCGAAGCTTTAAAGCAAACAAGAAAAATTGTTGCCAAAGAAAAAGGGGTTCCTGCTTATATCATTTTTCATGACTCGGCCCTAAAGGATATGGCCGTGAAAAAACCAGGGACTGAATTAGAAATGTTGGAAGTACAAGGCATGGGAGAAGCAAAATTTAGAACCTATGGTGAATTGTTTTTAAACGCCATTGCCAATTTTGAAGCAAGCCATTCCCCAAAACAAAAAAAAACAAAAAAAGGCTCTACTTATGAAGAGACCTGGGAATTGTATAAAAATGACTTTTCTTTAAGTGAAATTGCTATGCATAAAGACATTTCAGAGACCACTGTCATCAATCATTTAATTAAATTAAAAGCAGATGGTAAAGCCATTGATTTGAGTAAATATGTTTCCGATAAAGAGGTAGAATTGGTACAAACTATGTTCCTGCAACTGAAACAACCCACTGGACTAAAACCCATTTACGAAGCACTTCGTGGGGAATTAGATTACGATAAAATTAGAATTGCTTTGGCAGTTAAAAGCTGAACAGCGGTTTCAAACCCCAAACTGGGTCAAGTGATGGTTTAAATGTTTTACAAACATAGTATTCCATTCATTTTTAGATAATTTACCGAAAGAATTTGATTCCTTTCCGTCAAAATAAGCCGCCCCTAAACTCTGTGTTTTGTCAATAAAATCAATTAACCTTTGTTTTTCTTTTTCAAAATCTTTTGAATCAGTAATTTTAAATTCAGGTGCTGTTGGACTGTTCTTTTTGTATGGCTTATCTCCCACTACAATTTTTTTGACAAATAAATTTAACATGAATTTCTTAAAAGCACCTGGTTGTGGTAAGGTGTCGTCGAATGCTAATTCGTAGGAGACATTTAAATGTGCCAACATTTGACTGGCATTCATTTTCCCCCATTCTGGCTTTGTTTCGTTTGTTAAATTATTAATTCGATTAACAAATTCAGCACAATCAACACTATTATAGGCACTTTTCATTGAGGAGATTTTTTTCGAAGATACTCAAATCCATGATGATAAGCATCATCCTGTAATATTTTTTTAAAAAAAATAAAATCCCCTGTTCACTAATCAATAAAACAGTTAGCAGAACTTTACCTAATTCTATACAATTATAGCTTTTCTATCACTTTTAATTTGTCAACAAAAAAGTAAATTAACATTTAATACCTGTTTATTTCAGCTTGCATATCAAATTATATTGTGCAGTATTGGCGCTTATCGTTTGATGATATTTTGATGATAAATGGAACCATCTTCCAATTTTAAAACCACTAAGTAGCTTCCTTTTTGAAATTCGTGCATCCCTATTGTTTCATTTTCACTTTTCACGCTACCGCTTTTTAAAACTTTGCCATCCATGGTAAAAATGGTATAAGCAACAGCGGCATTAATCACGCCAAAATGAATGGTAAATTCACTTGACATTGGGTTAGGATAAATATTTATGTCATGATATTCTTCAACTCCCTCCGCTATATTTAATACCGGGTCCCATGTCAATCGGTACACATTATTAGTTACCTCTTGATTTCCAATCATTCCTCCAGCAATATACTTTACAGTTTCACTGGTATTTGCAATCCCCCTTAAATCCATTGGCACTTCTGGCAAGGAAACTACTGTCCATGGTCCCAAGTTAGTATTGGTATACATCACGCTATTCGAACTTGTCACTCCTCCAGAACCATTGTATGCAATTCCATCATAGTTATAAGTGGTTTGACTACCGCCAATCCAATGGATACTATGCCCTACTGTTGTTGCCGCGCTTCTGTATTTGGTGACTTGTGTAGGAAATAAAGTACTATTCGTCCATGTTATTTGTGTAGGATTTAAATGGTCAATCACTCCCTTTCTCAAAACATTTTGAGCATTAAAACCAGCACCAGAACTCGCTCCACCAAAATAATATATCGTATTATTTAAAACTACCCCACTCGACCCGAACGATCGGTATAAATTATTACTCGGCACAGGCGTACCCACTTGCCATGTATTTAGACTAGGATCAAAAATTTGGACATTACTGATGTTTCCGCTATTTTGCCAGCCTGTGATTAATATTAACAAGCTATCTCTCCACACTACTTGAACATGGTCATCTGTCGCTTCCGGCAAATTCGGACCATCACTCAAAAATGCATTCGCGTTAATATCAAAACGGTGCATTTTATTGGAAGAAACTTCGTTTAAATTTGGCAATACATAATAGCCGCCTGTGATGTAAATGATATTTCCAATTCGGTTTGCGGCGCAACCAATTTTGCCCATGGTATCGGGTAAATTTGGTAAGGTCATACTGGTGTTATCAACAGTGTTGTATCGAAATGACTTGAGGTGTATGCCCACTTGTGATTTTGTACTATCTATTCCAGCAAAAGAGAACATATAAGGAACATTACCAAGGAATCCTTCACAAACTGCATTATTTGCAACTGGAAAAGGCAATTGACCAACAACATTTGCCACAACCTGACTTTGAACAACTTTAGTAGACGCAATGGTCAACACTAAAACGACTAACCTTAACCTCATCCATGACATTCGTCTAACATTTTAAAAGTTGTCTTTACATTATCCATGTCGTAAAATGTTTTTTGCTCCTTTTTATCTAATTCTAAAAAAGTATAACAGCCCATCCATAGACCTTCTAATTTATCGTTCATTAAATCCTTATCTTTATATAAGACCATACTTTCTTGATTATATAATTAATCACCATGTATTCAGTTGTAATACCCTACAATTGAATTCTAAAGGTTAACTTCATGGTGATTGCAGCTGTTTTTTCTCTTGAACTGGTATTAAAAGCACCTCCCCATGAATAATCTTCATTGGCATGCTGACCCGTTATTTGAAATATACCCAGCTAAGTTATTTTACTCAAATATAAGCATTGCTAAACAATTTTTTTTAAGTGAGCATAAAAAATTATTACCCGCTAGAGAAATGTAATATACCATAGGAACCTTTGTTTATTAGAAAATCAATGGGCAACCATAAACTTACTTTGTGTGGTATTGATAAGTAGTATATATAACCCATTTTTCAATGGACTCACATCAATTGGATTCGAATCTGACACCATACCTTCAAACATTTTTTTTCCTTGAATAGTATAAATTTGGTAGGCTTGCTTCTCAGCCCCAACCCCCGAAATGCGTATTGCCTGATTGGCGGGGTTAGGATAAACCAATAATTGATCATTTACAGCTGTTTTTAGGATTGATTTTGGATCATAAATTTTTGAGGCGCCATCAAAATCAAATTGAATCAAACGATAGTACGACTGACCTGGTATAGGGTTGTAATCTGTAAAAGCATAATTTATAGTCTCACTGGAGTTACCACTGCCTTTAACCTGTCCAATCACATCCCAATCGATTCCATTTTGTGAACGTTCAATTTCGAATCTTTCGTTATTTATTTCAGACTTGGTTTCCCAATTTAAAACAACCTCATCCAATACCAATGCTGCTTGAAATTTTGTCAAGGATACTGGTAAGGCAGAATTTGTAATGGATCCAATCACCATATTATCTAAAAATGTATCGTTACTTCCACTTCCGTCCATTGCAGAACCTATAATAATATTGTCTGAAGTATTCCATACCATATTTCTATTATCTGGGCCATCATGCGTCCAAACCACAGTTCCGTCCACAGTTAAAAAACCCTCTCCAGTTGCGGGTAAATAATAAAATCGATATCTTCTAAAAGTATCATCATTTGGAATAGGATATACATTACCAGAACTCACCGTCAACGAGCCACCAGTGCCGGTTCCATCATCCACCTTATAGGTTACCTTAAATTGGTTTCCAGCGCCTATTATTAAACTTGATCCACGGTTAAAAAAGTTTGCCACAGATTCTTCCCTATGGTAGTCAATAGAAAAATCAATGCCATCCACATTAAACAAGGTAGATCCGGCAATCACTAAATTAATGTCTGCCTTAGCAGTTCCTGATAAACTGGCATTTAAACCATTTGTACCTGCCACACCTCCAACATCTGAAACGGCTGAACCACTAACGGAAATGGCATTTGGCCCTACCGTAGCACTTGTTACAGGGTTTGTATCCCAATCGAATTGACTAATAATCTGACCATAAGATAAAGTCGTGCATAGCAAGAAAAATAAAAAAATAATTGATCTAAACATAACAAACAAATTTTCCTTTATACATACGTTTTTTTAGGATATAAAGGTTTTCATTAACTTACAATATTCAAAATATGTGCCAAGTATATTTTTATGCGAAAATTGCATGAAACCAGCCATTATTGCATAGTCGATTCAAGTTTTTTAAAATTTACTCCAAAAGAAGAAATAGCATAAAAATACGCGTTGCTTTTAAAAAGCGAAATAAATTTTTTTTCATGAAAAAGCATTTTTATTACACCATAATAAAAAATGGCATTCCTTCGCTACCACCCTATTCATAACCATTCCCAAATATTCTTTATATGTGTGTAACTTTTACCTGTATATAATTGTCTTATAACCGAATAATACTTTTGAAAAATATTCGTTTAACAAAAAAAATTATTGTTTTATGGTTTTAAAATTACTTTTTGCGCTCTTATTAGTCCTACCTACCAGCTATTTGCGTGCACAAAAAAACACAACTATCAGTGGTTATGTTAAAAATAAAAGCTCCAGTGAGGCGATAATAGGTGCACGAATTTATTGTGATTCATTAGCTGTAGGAACCGTAACCAACGTTTATGGATTTTACTCTTTGTCTATTCCTCCTGGGAAACACAGCATTTTATTCAGTTCTATTGGCTATAGTCCACAAAAAAAATTAATTAATTTAGAAAATGATTTGCAACTGGATATTCTGCTAGCCGAGGGAAAATTACTCAATGAGGTAGAAGTTACAGCAGAACAATTAAACCATGAATCTACTGAGATAAGTACAATTAATTTATCCATGGATAAAGTTAAAAGTCTACCAGTATTACTTGGAGAAGTGGACATTCTTAAAACAGCTTCTTTGTTGCCAGGTATACACTCTGGTAGTGAAGGTTCTAGTGGAATTTATGTGAGAGGTGGCGGACCAGATCAAAATTTAATTTTATTAGATGGGGTCCCTATTTACAACGCCAACCATCTTTTTGGTTTTTTCTCTGTGTTTAATGCGGATGCTATTAACAGTGTGAAAATTGTTAAAGGTGGATTCCCTTCCCGTTATGGTGGGCGACTATCTTCCGTGATTGATATCAATATGAATGAAGGTAATATGAATGAATACCATGGAGAAGGTTCTATTGGTATTATTTCTTCCAAATTGATGATTAGTGGTCCTATTTTAAAAAATAAAATGGCTTTTATGATATCAGCAAGAAGAACCTATATTGATGTTTTGGCTAGACCAATCATTAATGCTGTTAATAATAACTCTTCTAACTATGAAACAAAAGTAGGCTACTTTTTCTATGATTTAAATGGGAAAGTAAATTATAAAATAAATGATAAAAATAGAATTTACCTCAGTGGCTACATGGGAAAGGACAAATTCTATTTAGAAGATGAATACAAGTATTACGACTATGACTCTACTAAATATAGATACTACGCTAACGAAGCTGGTATGAATTGGGGAAATAAAATTTTTGCATTACGCTGGAACCACCAATTTTCACCGAAATTACTTTCGAATTTAACCCTTAATTTTTCTGACTATAAATTTGTCGTCGGGTTTGAAGATAGTGAATACTACGAAAAAGCTAATCCTATTTCTAATAATAGCTTCGAATACTTATCTGGTATACAAGACTGGGGAGCAAAACTTGACTTTTTCTTTTACCCAAACCCTAAGCATAAAATAGTTTATGGCGGCAATTACATATACCACACTTTTAGACCTGGAGTCAGCACCATTGTGAATAATTCTAGCTTTGGTTCATTAGACTCTACTTTTGGCGCTAACAAAACAAATTCCCATGAATTTTATGGTTACATAGAAGACGATTGGTCGATTACCAAAAGACTAAGTGCGAATGCCGGTTTGCATTTTTCAAATTTAATCGTTAATAAGAGTTATTACAACTCTTTACAACCAAGATTGGCCATGAACTACGTTTTAAATGAAAAATCATCTGTAAAACTCTCCTACGCTGCCATGACCCAATATTTACATTTATTATCCAACACCACTGTGGGCCTACCAACTGATTTATGGGTTCCTGCTACAGGAAAAGTACCACCTCAAATTGGACATCAAATTGCTGCTGGTTATGCCGTAGATTTTAAAAAGGGATACAGCATAAGTACAGAAGCATATTATAAAACTATGAATAATTTAATTGCCTATAAAGAGGGGGCTAGTTTTTTAAGTGCCGGAGAAAATTGGGAAGAAATTGTTGAAGTTGGTAAAGGTTGGAGTTATGGCGCCGAAATTTTATTAGAAAAAAAAGTAGGGAAACTTTCCGGCTGGATTGGTTATACTTTATCTTGGACCAACAGACAGTTTGAGAATCTAAACTTTGGAAAAATTTATCCTTATAAATACGACCGTAGACATGATGTCAGTCTTGCGTTGACTTATAAATTTAATGATAAAATTGATGTAGGTCTAGTTTGGGTTTACGGAACAGGAAATTCTTTAACCTTACCAGTGCAGCAGTATGCGGCTAATGTTAGTAATTCAGATCCGAATCAATATTATTTCAATCCCCCAATTGAAAATTTTCAAGCCAAAAATGATTATAAAATGCCTTCCTATCACCGTTTAGATTTAGGTGTAAATATTCACAAACCAAAAAAATGGGGAGAGGCAATATGGAGCTTTGGGGTTTACAATGCCTATAGTCGCCAAAATCCTTTTTACATTGAATATGGCTACCTGCCAAATGATTTTTCACCAAATCCAACCAAGGTTTTGAAACAAATCAGTCTTTTTCCTTTGATTCCATCTGTTAGTTATGCATTTAAATTTTAATACCATGAAAATAAATTTATACATCTTGATTTGCGTCTCACTTTTCGCAAGCTGTCAAAAAGAAATAAAAATAGACCAAGAAAAAATAAAAAATAAAATTGTGGTAAATGGCATTATATCCACACAATTAGATACGGTTTGGATAGGCTTAACCGAAAGTCGCGATTTATTGTATGACAAGTTTTATTTTCCAGTAGCTAAAAATGCAAAGGTGGAATTATTTGAAGATGGTGTACCAATCGGTGTACTTTCTTTTTTAAATGAACAATACTTTTTAGCATACAAAGTGATAGCTGGTAAAACTTATAAGCTGGAAGCATCTTACAAGGACTTTACACCAATCACTGCACAAACAACAGTCCCATACCCTGGTACCGTGGAAAGTTTTACGGTGTCAAAAAACGAAAACCAAAGAATATATGCAGCCATTTCGTTAAAGGATAATGTCCAAGAAGATAATTTTTACGGTATACAAATGTTTAGAAAAGAGATAAGCTTAGATACTTTTAACCAATTAGGAGATAGCTATCAAACTTATAGTTGTACGAATGAATTTATTACTACTTATCCTAAACCGGATGTATCTGTTGGTAACACTTGTGCTTCAGAATTTCTGTTAAAGGATACCCCATTTGAAAATAGTACCTATACCTTTAATCTTTTTGCTGACTCCTATGTTTACGGCATTGATAATCTACAAACTGAAGTAATTATTAGTCTCAAATCCTATAATTACGATTATTACCAATATTTAATCTCTAGATATGTTTACAATAACAATTTTGGAAATCCTTTTGCTGAGCCTGTTCAAGTTTATAATAATATTGAAAATGGCTTCGGTATATTTGGTGCCAGCTTTACAGCTTCGGATACCATAATTATTGATTAAAATAACAACCCTTTTTATTATCCCTAAACTGTTAATTTTTAACAAAAAAAAAGTCCCGACATTAAATGTCGGGACTTCATATCATTAAAAGCGATTGGTATTATTCTACAATCGTCATTTCATCTATCAAGTTCGTTGCGCCAGCATACTTATCAATAATAAATAATACATAACGAATATCTACACTAATTGTTCTTTGAAAAGTAGTTTCAAAAGCAATATCACCACTCATAGCTTCCCAGTTTCCATCAAATGCACAACCAATCAATTCTCCTTTGGCATTCATTACAGGACTTCCTGAGTTTCCTCCAGTGATATCATTGTTAGAAATAAAATTCACTCTTAAAGTACCATCTTGACCATATCTACCGTAATCCTTTTTATTATACAACTCTTTCAATTTAGCTGGTACAATAAATTCATCATCTGCTGGATTTTCTTTGGCCATCAAGCCTTCAATGGTAGTATAAAAGTCATACAATAATCCATCACTTTTTTTGTATCTCCCTACGTTTCCATAAGTTAATCTAAGCGTAGAATTTGCATTTGGATAATACTTTTTATCTGGATTCATTTCTCTTAACCCTGCAACAAAAAGACGGTTTGCATTGTCTAACTGATCATTTGCCTTCACTAGCTCTTCTTTACTTAAAATAGTTCTATAATTCGCCATTAAATCTTTCATTAATAAAAATAAACGATCTTCCTTCATTGCTTTTACCGTTGGCTTATTTAAAAATTCTTTATATTTTTCTTCGCCACCAAACGGTGAAATATCCATGTTACGGTTTACAAAATATTCCAAATCTTTACTGTGGTTACTTAACAAGGATATCAACTCTTCAGAATATTGTTCTTTTGGTACTTGTGCAACATACATTTCTAATAAATTATACACTAACCTTCTTTCTGTTGGCATATTCATACCTTTAAAAGTTTCATCTGCTCCTTTTTTATAAAAATCTACCAGACGGTCTACCATTGCTTGGTCTACTTCTTCTTTGCTTAATTCATCATACAAACGGCCGTGTTGAATTAAAAATTGATTGTAAGGAATAGAATAAATTGCTTCATAAAAATAAACCTTCGTTGGGTTATACGTCTCAATCACCGCATAAGCCTTTTCGATATCGGTTAATACGTTGCCATATTTGGCTTTTCTTTCTGGTGACTCATTGACCCAGTTTACAAAGTTGTCTTCAATCATTTTCTTTTTATCATACACTTTGTTTCTTTTTAATTGTTCTGTTTGACCAATAAAATATTTCCAGTAATTACTTACTTGTGCATAATTGGAAGCATACTGTAATCTGACTGCATTACTAGCTTTCATGTCAACTTTCATGATCTCTAATTTTTCCGCTCTAGCTCTTACTCTTGAAGGTTGGTCTTTTTCAATGGCCATTTGCACGCCTCTTGAAGTTAAGTAACGATCCGTACTTCCAGGGTATCCCATAATCATGGTGAAATCTCCATCTTCAATTCCTGCAATAGACACTGGTAAATAATGTTTTGGTGTATAAGGCTTATTATCCATGGCAAATGGTGCAGACTCATTATTTGCATTAGCATAAATTCTAAACATAGAAAAATCTCCAGTGTGTCTTGTCCACATCCAGTTATCCGTATCTCCACCATATTTTCCAATAGATGAAGGTGGCGCTCCAACTAACCTTACATCTTCAAAAACTTCTGTTACAAATAAATAAAATTCATTCCCTTCAAAAAACGGTTTTACATAAGCTTTGTAAGTATTACCTTCCATAGCTTGATCTGATAATTCTTTAGAAATTCTAGAAATGATTAACTTTCTTTCATCCGGAGATAAGTTTTCATTTAAACCTGCATTAATTTCTTCTGTGACATCAGTAATTTTAACGACTATGGAAGCAGTAAGTCCAGCAATAGGTCTTTCTTCGCTTGTTTTCATTGCCCAAAAACCATCTGTTAAAAAATCATTCTCTGGGGTAGACTGCTCTCGAATGGCATCATAACCACAGTGGTGATTGGTGAGCATTAATCCTTTAGAGGAAATGATTTCTGCCGTACAAAAACCACCTAAAGATACAATCGCATCTTTTACACTGGGTTTTTTAGCATTGTAAATTTTTTTGTAAGACATTTTTAAGCCTGCTGCTTTCATGTCTTTATAAATTTGTTTCAAATTGAAGGGCATAAACATGCCTTCATCTGCCCTAGCAGGCATTAATGCACCTACTATAAATGTAATTAATAATATTTTCTTCATTGTGTTAATTTGGTTGACTGACAAAAATAGAAGGTTTAGCTAAATAATAATAGAATTTCAATGAAATTAATCATTTTTTTAAGCTTGATTTTTCTATTTATTCATAGCTGATCCATTTTATTATTTCAAAAGCAGATTTTTCAATGCTTTACCCATTTTATTTTGGCTTCATAATAGTCATCCGTATATTTTTGGGATTCGGAACTTTCTCTTATTGCAACTCCAACAAAAGTGTAAATAATACCTGCAAGTACCATTCCACCGGTTACAAACACCCCTAAAATCTGATAAAGAAAGCCTCCCAATGTATTTGCTTCAGCATGATTTATTACATAAAAGCCTATTCCTCCAAGTGTAGCTGTAGTTAGACCACCAATGATAAAACCTTTTCCTACTTTTTTTTGGCGAAAACTCTTTTTTTTGAATCCAATTATTTCATGAAGCGCTATTGTTTCGCTTTTAATTTGAATAATGGAATCATTCTGAATATTAAGCAAGCCTTCATATTGTTGTAATCCATTTCCATTATTAACCCAAACAATAATGTATTCGTAATTTTCAAATTTAATTGTTCTATTTTTTGATGTATGACTGAGAATTATACATTGGGTACTGTCGGGACGCTTGGCATATCCATGCAAACAAAAGAACATTACGATTAAAAATAAAATTATTTGATTTGATTTCACGCGACTTTTTTTATGAAGGTAATACAAAAAAATAAAATCAAATATTTTACGGTCAACTAATTGGCGTAAATTTCACTTCAACTCACCGAGTTTATAAAAATGATAAAATACAAGCATACTGTCTGCTGTATTGTATCTTTTGAATGCATGATTCGTATTTCTCAAGACTACACGAATTAAAAATAAATGAATTGCTTCTAAAATTCAAAAGGGCATTCCCTCCACTTTTTCTTTTACTATTTAAAACTTTTTTTTAATGCCCTAGCATAAATTCAGTCTCTAAAACCAAGAGAAGAAAAAAGAACTATAATTTAGACTTAATCATAAACCCACTTTATTTGGGGCTCATAGACATCCATTTTATATTGTTTAGATTCTGCACTTTCCTTAATCGCTATTCCTGCAAAAGTGGAAATTAATCCAGCAATTACTACCCCGCCAGTAATAAGCCCCAGAACGACAAAGGATATGAATTGTGTAAAATTATTTATTTTAGCTTTAGTTAATGCATAAACCCCTACCACACCGAGAAAAGTTAGTGAAGCCCCACTTATAATAAAGCCTTTTCCTACTTTCTTTTTTCGAATACTATTTTTATTGAATCCAATTATTTCATGGAGCGCTATGGTGTCATCACTAATTTTAATGGTGGAATCATTTTTAATATTTAAAAAGCCTTCTGTTTCTTGTAAAAAACCATCCGCATTTTTTGTCCAAACAACCAAGTATTCCTTATTTTCAAACGCTATAGTTTTGTTTTTACTGGTATGGTTGAAAATCAAACATTGTAAACTATCCTTAGGTTTAGCATGTACATTAAAGGAACCAAAAGCAATCATTATAACGCATAGTATTTTGAGTATCTTCATGAATTTTAAATATCTTACAAGAAGCAATATACTAATTACAAATCACTTAAAGGAACAAATTGCCATTTTAAGATTCCAGAATGGTAAAAATGATAAAAAACAAGTACACTATCTTCTTCCTTAAGCCGATTAAACTTTTTGTTATATTTATTTCTTGCCAATATGCCATTGCCTAAAAAGGTAAGCCCATTTTTATTTTGAAAAGCATAGGTACTATTTTTCTGTCCAAAATCACCGGATAGAAAAATAATTTTCTTTTTCCTTTTTATCAAAGTATCTATCTTTGGTGCTAAGACTTCATGTGGCGTTAAATTAGGACTACAATACATGAATTTATGGGAATGCGAAGTGTTTGCATAATCTTTCATCAACACACTGTCTTCACTAAACCCCTCCCAAATAACATGGTGACTTAAAAGAATGACATGCGAACTTTTTTGAATCGTATCCAATACTTGCAATACAAAATTTACTTGTTGGTTTCTTTCTGCACAACCCGCCGAATACTCTAATAAATTTGAATTTATATTGATCAAAGTTATCCCCTTAATGTACTTCGCGTAATAGCCTGGCTTTTGCGTATATTTTGCAATTTTTGAAAGACCAAATCGCTTTTCATGGTTACCTAGGCTCCATTGGGTAGAGCTTGACTTTATATTTAAAATCTTATCCAAATAATCTAAGGTAAAAATGCCGTTTGTATCTTTGCCTAAATCTAGGATGTCTCCGCCTAACCAAATTTGACTAAAAGTATTGGAAAGGACCGGGATTCTAGCATCTAGCACATTAGATTTATCATAGGTATGTGCCAAAAACACATACCTATTAAAAAATTCATAATTCTCTTTTTTAGAACGACAAGCAGCTAAGAAGTACAAAAAAAATATAAACGTGATGGGCTTTATCCAACGGTTCATTTTCATTTATAATTAATGTGCGTCTAACCAATTTTCAGCAATATTGTATGCAACATCTAAAGGAACGGAAAGTTGTACAGCTGACTCCATGTTTTCTTTTACCATTTTTGCCAAAACTTCTTGTTCGTCTTTTGCCACATCAAATACCAATTCATCATGTACTTGTAAAAGCATTTTAGATTTAAGTCCCGCTTTTTTCATTGCTTTATGCAATTTAATCATGGCAATTTTTATTACATCTGCTGCCGACCCTTGAATAGGTGCATTTACGGCATTTCTCTCCGCAAAACCTCTAACAATTGCATTATTAGACTGAATGTCTTTTAAGTACCGCCTACGCTTCATTATGGTTTCTACATAACCGTGTGTTCTTGCAAACTCCACTTCTTTCGTCATATAGGTCTTAATTTTAGGATACTCTTCAAAATAACTGTCAATAATTGCTTTCGCTTCTTTTCTTGGTATGCCTAAATTTTGAGCAAGGCCAAATGCAGATTGGCCATAAATAATACCAAAATTAACTGCTTTTGCCGACCTTCTTTGTGCTGCAGTCACCTCTTTAATATCAGCTACACCAAAAACCTTGGCCGCAGTAGCTGCATGAATGTCTAAACCATCTTTAAAGGCTTGAATCATGTTTGTTTCCTCTGCCAATGCGGCGATAATCCTTAATTCAATCTGAGAGTAATCTGCTGCCAAAATAAGAAAATCTTTATTTCTTGGAATAAACGTTTTTCGCATTTCTCGGCCTCTTTCTGTTCTGATAGGAATATTTTGTAAATTCGGATTAGTGGAAGACAGTCGACCTGTTGCCGCAATGGTTTGCATATAATGGGTATGAATCCTACCTGTCTTTGGATTCACCAAAGCTGGAAATGCATCCACATAAGTACTTTTTAACTTTTTAAGAGAGCGATAATCTAAAATGTATGGAATTATCTCATGTTTTTCAGCCAGTTTTTGCAAGGTATCTTCACTGGTAGAATATTGACCTGTTTTTGTTTTTTTAGCTTTCGCATCAATTTTTAAGTGATCAAATAAAACCTCTCCCAATTGTTTGGGAGAATCAATATTAAAATCACTCATCCCCGCCAACTCTTTTATTTTTGTCTCTAAATGGTCTAAGTCTTTTTCTAATTGTTTTGAAAAAGTATGCAATAAAGGCACATCTAAATTAATACCTTCTGTCTCCATTTCTTTTAGAATTTCGACCAAAGGCATTTCCATTTCATAAAACAAATCTTTTAAATGTGGCTTATTTATTTCCTTTTCAAAAATCTCTTTCAACTGTAAAGTTACATCTGCATCTTCACAAGCGTAATCTGCAATTTTTTCGGGTTCTAAATCTCCCATATTCAATTGATTTTTCCCTTTTTTTCCAATCAAGGTTTCAATAGAAACTGGTTTATAGTTTAAATACAATTCTGATAAATAATCCATATTATGCTTGCCTTCTGGATTAAATAAATAATGGGCAATCATGGTATCAAAAACGGGACCTTTCACTTCTATTCCGTATTGACCTATTACTTTTAGGTCATATTTTAAGTTGTGTGCCACTTTTTCAATCGTCTCACTTTCAAAAAACGGATTAAATTCTTCTAATATAGCTTTGGCTTCCGTTTTAGGTATGGCGATATAAAAACCTGTCCCTTTTTGGTAGGAAATGGCCAATCCAACAATGTCGCAATTTAAAGCGTCTAAACCTGTTGTTTCGGTATCGAAACACACTGTTTTTTGTTGTAAAATCAAGTCTAAAACTTGTTTTCTTTTCTCGGCAGAAACTACCAATTGATAATTTGGTTTTGTATCTGCAATAGTAAGGGCTATACCTTGGCTAGTTTCATGTGCTGAGACATTCATTTCCATTTGAGGCGTACCAAATAAATCTAACTGTCCTGCAGGTGCACTTGCAGAAGGAATAATAATTTCTTCTCCCAATACACGCTTGGCCATATTTTTAAACTCTAATTCTGTAAAAATATCCCTTACTTTATCCGGATCCGATTTTGTTCGAATCAAAGTAGATTCATCAAATTCCACTGGCACATCTAAAATAATAGTCGCCAACATTTTGGACATGAGTCCTTGCTCCGCAAAATTGATTACGTTTTCTTTTTGTTTTCCTTTCAATTCATGGGCGTGTGCAATTAAACCTTCCACGGAACCATATTTTTGAATCAAAACCTTACTCGTTTTTTCTCCAATCCCTGGAATGCCTGGAATGTTGTCGACCGCATCTCCCCATAACCCCAAAATATCAATCACTTGAATGGGATCGTTTACACCAAATTTTTCTTTAATTTCTGGTACGCCCCAAACTTCCGCGGGTTTACCACCACGGCCAGGTTTATACATGAAAATATTTTCTGAGACTAACTGACCGAAATCTTTATCCGGTGTCATCATGTAGGTTAAAAACCCTGCTTTTTCTGCTTGTTTCGCTATCGTTCCAATAATATCATCCGCCTCAAATCCTGGCTTGATTAAAATTGGAATATCAAAGGCCTCTATAATTGCCTTTATTGGCTCCAACATGTTTCTGATGTCTTCCGGCATCTCCTCTCTATTGGCTTTATATTCCGAGAAATCACTCACCCTGTTGGTTTGTTCCGGCGAATCAAAAACCACGGCAATGTGTGTAGGATTTTCTTTTTTAATGACATCCAATAAAGCATTCGTAAACCCAAAAGCAGCAGAGGTATTTTGTCCTTTACTATTGATTCTTGGGTTTTTTATAAAAGCATAATAGGCACGATAGATTAAGGCAAATGCGTCAAGTAAAAATAATTTTTTTGGGTGATCTGGCGTCATATTTATGGATTGATGTATGCAACGAAATTACTTATTATTGTTGAAACCGACTTGGGATTTTAGTCGGAATAATTAAAAATTACTGTTATTCTCAATAATGTTTGTTTAACAATCTATTCCCTTATCTTTGTCCTTCATTATTTGAAACATCCATGTCGACTTTAAAATTAAACCGTTTTCCAAAATCAAATTCTAGTTCACTACAAGCCTTTAACGCCGCAGATGAGCTAATTCACGCTACATTTCCTTCTTTATCTGGAGAAGTAGGTATATTCAATGACGCCTTTGGCTATTTAACTTGTCAATACCATAATAACAATCCAATAGTAGTTTGCGACTTACAAAGTCAAGTAATTAGCGCGAAAAAAAACTTAAAAGCCAATCACTTGGCGCTTGACCAAAAGAATTTTAAACAATTATTTGACCTGAAATCAAATGCCTTAGAAACTGTCTTATTTAAAATTCCAAAGTCGAATGAAGCCTTTGAAATGTATTTGCAATTTATTCACCAAGCGATAAAAGCAGATGGACGTGTAGTTTGTGGTTTTATGACTAAATACTTTAATGCTGGAATGGTGACTATCGCTGAAAAATATTTTAAGGATATCAGTCAAACTAAAGCGACTAAAAAAGCAAGACTATTGTTACTTTCCAATAAAAAAGAAGTAGAGACTCCTTTTCAAAAATTAAATAACCTTACCTATAAGGATTTGACGGTAAAACAATACTATGGCGTTTTCTCTGCAGACAAAATTGATTATGCTACTGAATTTTTACTCGATAATTTAACCATCCCAGAACAAACAGATAATGTGCTAGACTTAGCTTGTGGAAATGGTATTATTGGTAAAGTGGTTGCACAAAAAACAAATATCGAAAATTTACATTTTATAGATGACTCTTCCCTTGCTATTGCGTCTGCAAAATTAAATAACATAGAAAAACAACAATACTTTCACCACCATTATAATTTACATGAATTTGAAGATAATTATTTTGATTGGATTTTAACCAACCCTCCATTTCATTTTGGACATATTATTGACATTAGTATTCCATTGATGTTATTCGAAGAAAGCTATCTAAAATTAAAACCCAATGGGCGATTAACCGTAGTGGCAAATGCAAGTTTAGGATACCTTCCAACCTTAGAGAAATTATTCAAGAAAGTGGAAACTAACAGGAATAATCCTAAATTTATTATCTATGAATGCTGGAAGTAGATGGTTGAAGGTAGTCGCTGAAAATAAAAAACTAGTTAATTTAATGAAGTTAACTGTTGGTATTTTATTGGCGTATTTTCTTTATCGTCAGCTTAATCAATCCATAAAATTAATAGATTTCAGTCGTTTCAAATTTAATTTCCAAATTGGTATTTATTTAAGTATTGTCTCCGCATTAACCTTTGTAAATTGGGGAATTGAAGCAAAAAAATGGCAAATTCTAATGTCTTCCATCCAAGTGTTGCGTTACGAAAAAGCCTTTCAGTCCATTTTAGCAGGCTTAAGTACTGGATTAATGACACCAAATAGACTGGGCAATTTTATTGGCAGATTGGTTTATGTAAAAAAAGAGTTCCACAGCAAAGCGATTGCGCAGACCCAATATGGTAATTTATCACAATTTGTCACGTCCATTTGCTTAGGTGTATTATCGTTTTCTTTACTCATTTACTACTTTGACTTAGCCGCTTTCTATTCCATTATTTACGGTATTTCTTTTACTTTTATTCTCCTTGGCTTTGCACTGTATTTTAATCCCCTTCTTATATTAAAAATTCCCTTTTTTAAAGCTAGTATTTTAAAATTAAAACCAGAAGTGATGGCTTTGGCTGCCTTACCAATTGCCGTAAAATCAAAAATATTAGGCTGGAGTTTTTTACGTTATTCGGTATTTATTGTCCAATACAATGTACTTTTTTTAATTTTTGATAGCAATCCCAACTTTCTTTTGACTTCTGCTTTGGCAGGGACAACTTTTTTACTTACCACTATTTCACCTTCTCTATTTTTTGGTAAACTCTTGGTGCGTGAATCCGTTGCAATTCTGGTTTTTGGATGGGCAAATTTCGACCTTTCTATTGTAATAATGGTATCATTTTTATTATGGTTATTTAACCTTTTTATTCCTGGATTAACAGGTGTTTTGTTCTGGCTAAAAAAACAAGATGTTTGAATTTATTACTGGCTTCTATTTCCTCGTTTTAGGTCTTGCTCTATTTATCGCAAAAAAAAGGCATATTCCCCAACCTAAAACGAATGAAAAGCTTGACCAAGGTCTTTCGGTAATTGTTGCATTCAAGAATGAAGAACAGCGGTTTTTACCTTTAATCAATGCCTTGAACTTAGCAAAACTCCCAAAGCAATTTGAAATCCTTTTTATAGACGACCACTCAACGGACCAATCCATTAATTTTTTATTGGGCCATTTAAACATTCCATTTACCATTATTCGATTAAGCAAGGTCAAAGGAAAAAAGCAAGCCATTTCGCAAGGCGTACAGAAAGCAAAATACCAAAACATTTTAACCTTAGATGCGGATGTTAGTTTTGCTTCTAATTATTTTCAAAATATAGCAGCACTTCCTTTGGCTGACTTGACGATTTTACCTGTAAACATGGTAGGAACCTCTTTCCTTCAAAAATTGGCAAGTATCGAATTTAACTGGTTACAAAGTATTACTTTTTTCACCCTTGCAATGCATAAGCCCACACTCGCAAATGGTGCAAACTTGCTTTTTAGAAAAAAAGTATATCTCGAAACACTGCTAATAAGATCAGATGCACACATTCCAAGTGGTGATGATACTTTTTTACTAGGTGCTGTAAAATCTGAAAATGGAAAAATATTAGGTGTAAATGATCTGGATTATGCCATAAAGACTCCTGCGCCTAAAACTTGGTCGGAACTCCTCTCACAAAGGAAAAGATGGATTAAAAAAGTACTGGGTTTACCTACCATCTTAACAATATTAATATTAATTTGTTATCAACTTATTTTCATCTATTCACTAATACAGCTTCCTAAGCATTATCTTTGGCTTGTTCCATTATTTATTAAGTTATTAATTGAATGGATAGGATTAAATGAAAAAAAACCAGTGCACCTTATAACCTTATTGATGCACCAATTTTATTATCCGATATATGGATTCCTATTATGCTTATCCATTCCTTTTCCTTCTCATTGGAAAAAAGATGAAATAAGTAAATGAAGAATACCGTTGCTAATAAACACCACAATCTGCAAAAAACATGAAATTCACCGAACTAAATCTTAAACCAGCATTAATTGAAGCACTTGATTATATGGGCTTTGAAACGGCAACTCCTATTCAAGAGAAAGCCATTCCTATGGTTTTAGATAATAAAGATTTAATTGCTTGTGCCCAAACCGGGACTGGTAAAACAGCAGCCTTCGTGCTACCTATACTCAACAAATTAATTGGTAAAAAAGACACTTCTATTGACACCTTAGTCATTGTACCAACTCGCGAATTAGCCATTCAAATTGAACAACAAATTCAAGGGCTGTCGTACTTTATATCCGTCGGTTCGAAAGCGATCTATGGTGGTGGTGGCGGTAAAGACTGGTCGGAAGAAAAAGAAGCATTAACCGTGGGAACTGACATTATTGTTGCAACACCAGGTAAATTAATCTCTCATTTAAAATTGGGATATGTTAATTTTAAAAATGTAAAACATTTGGTTTTAGATGAAGCGGATAGAATGTTAGACATGGGCTTTATTGACGATTTACAAAAAATAATATCCTTTTTACCGAAAACACACCAAACTTTACTTTTTAGTGCCACCATGCCTAAAAGTATTAATTTATTGGCTCAAAAAATATTAAATAATCCTGAAGAGATTCGATTGTCTATTTCAAAACCTGCCGCTGGTGTAACACAAAGTGTATACTTAACATTTGACAATCAAAAAAATAAAGTTCTACAATATATTTTAGAAGAAAGAAAAGATTTTGAAAGTATTATCATTTTTACTTCTTCTAAATTAAAAGTAAGCGAAATTGTAAAAGATTTACGGAGAGGTGGAATTCCAGCAACCGGTATTTCTTCTAATCTAGAACAAGATAAAAGAGAGGAAGTATTGCGGGGATTTAGATCAAGAAGAATTAGAATCTTAGTTGCAACAGATGTAATGAGTCGTGGTATTGACATAAAAGAAATTAATATGGTAATTAATTATGATGTACCACATGATGCTGAAGATTATGTACACCGTGTTGGAAGAACTGCAAGGGCTAACACTACTGGAGAAGCGATTACTTTGATTAACCAAAAAGACATGCACCGCTTTCGTAAAATTGAAGCTTTAATTGAAATGGAAATTCCTAAAATGCAACCCCCTGCTGAAATTGGAGAAGGTCCTAAATGGGAAGCAAAAGGAAGTGGTAATAGCAGACCAAAGCATAAACATTCCAATAACAAAAAGAGAAATTTCAAGAAAAAACCAAACCAAAAACCTAGCGATAAGCAATAATTTTAATTCATTACAATATCTAAAAGTTTTTTTCGTTTTACATGAAAACATCATTTATGCAATAAACTTTACTTAACCAGTAAATTTATCACCATGCTTAAGATTCTTAGTGTAACATTACTTTTATGTACAGTTCAAATTGGATTGTCCCAAATTGATAATTCGAATAAACTACAATTCGGATTTAGTATGGGCGCAAATTATTCTCATTTAAAGGTAGTCTCTCCAAACAATGATTATCAATCCATTAATAACTTAGGTTCCAGTCTTGGTATCCTAAGCCAACTAAATATGGGATCCAGACTATCGCTTGTTGGAATGGCAAGTCTTTCATTCAATAATGGCTATATAACAGAAGCTAACTTGACACAATATCAAGTAACCGAATATCTTTCCAAGACACTTGATTTTGGACTTAATTTAAGGTTCAAACTTAAACCAGACGCAAATTTTTCCCCTTACTTAACCGTTGGTCCAACCTATCAAATCAATTTGGATAAAAATGATTTGAGCAATGTATTTCTTCCGAGCAACAACTTGAGCTTAGACCTAGGATTTGGTCTGGATAAAAAATTAGCTTTCTTTAATATTGCTCCAGAATTAAAATACAGTCTAGGTTTAATTAATGTCAACCAGAACCCAACCATAACCTCCGCTCGTGCGCATTACTTAAAGCTCATTATTAATTTCACTAATTAAACAATCACTTCCCCGTTTTCATCTGTTGTTAAGGCTTCACTCATAAAGTCTAAAAAGGGGCGCATGGCTTTAAACGCGCTATTTACTTCCTGCATGAAGTTTGGACTTAACACTTCTTCATCTGTAAAACTACGTGTTAAAATGTACTGTTTATACCTTAGCAGGTCTATCGCAGGATGCGCTTTGTCTATTCCTTTTGGTGCTGTTTTTAATTGGTCTCCTTGCAATTCTCCAAATTGCTTTTTAAGCGCTTTGTTGTTTAAAATCGCTCTAAATTCATCTTCGAACTCGGCAATATTATAACGCATTTTTTTGAGGTCTTTTGATTCCGGACCCCAAAACCCACCACCAACAAAACTATTGTTTGGTTCAATGTGAAAGTAATAACCTCCTCGTAATTGCTTGGTAGCTCTTTTAAAAGAGCCTGAAAAATGTGCTTTATACGGTGCCTTATTTTTAGAAAAACGAACATCTCTATAAATTCTAAATATGCTTTTTTTGCCATTCAAATTTTCAAGGTGATCGTGTTGTTTCACTTCGTTTAGCAAATCATCTGCAAATAAAATAAAATGTTCTTTTTCAAACTCGTACCTATCCTTGTTTTCCGCAAACCATTCTCGGTTATTGTTTTTCTTTAAATCATTAATATACTTAAATATACTTTTTTGAATTTGCGCCATGGCTTATTTAATTATACTTTTAAAACCTTCACTTGCATAGGAAAGCAGCTTATTATTTTCGTTATAAATCAGATAAATATCTAAATCTAGTGCTGGGTGCGTAGCAACAAACTCTTTTGTTTTATCTGTCCCCATCACCATAAACGCAGTCGCATAACCATCTGCCGAGGCACAATCATTTGCAATCACTGTAACACTTAATAACTGATGCGTCACTGGAAAACCGGTTGCTGGATCAATGGTGTGGGAATACTTTTTCCCACTCTTTTCATAAAATTGACGGTAGGAACCCGAAGTGGCTACTGCTTTATTTTCAAGGGCAATAATTTCCATTATTTCACGGTTATTCGCTGTGGAATTTTCAATCGGTTTATCTATTCCAATGGTCCAGTTATTTCCTTCAGCATTCTTACCATGTACCCTTAACTCCCCTCCTACTTCAATAAAGTAATTCTTTGCTCCTTTAGCTGCTAGTAGGTCAGCAATTACATCTACGGACTGGCCTTGTGCAATGGCATTAAAGACCAATTTAAAACCTGGTGTTTTTTTAATAATTGTGGAAGCTGCTGTTTCACTTGGATAAAATTCATAGTGATAATTTGGTCTAAAACCTGTTCTTTTTTTCGTTTCCTTTACGGTATTGGAGTCAGGTATTTCAGTAATATCTTTTAAGAAACCCCAATCTTCTAGCAAAGGAAAGACCGAAGGATCAAATGCACCTTTTGTTTGGTTATAAATAATAGTCGATACCTTCATGCAATCATTAAAATACTGGAAAGTATCTTTATAAGTAAACCTCCCTGCAGGCGCCTCGTTAAATTTAGAAATGATAGAAGTTGGAATATAAGTACTCAATGCAGTATCAAAATGACTTAATGTTTGGTCAATTTCTTCTTGTTCAAGTTGAATGGGATCATTACACAAAATAGCATAAGTTGTACCTTGCGTATTCCCATACAAGGTAATTAAATTTTCCTTTTTTACTGGTAAGGTTTCAAAGCCCGTATCATCAGAAGGGTTGGTACAATTAATTTGTAAAAAAGGGAGGATAAGTAGACCTAGTGATAGGTTAAGTTTGCGTCTTCTGTTTGATCTTGCCATGTGAATTCTGTAATTGCTTGTCCGTTTTTAATATAAGAAATACCGTATTTCATTTGTGTCTTTTCATAAACATTTCCTTCTCCATTAATAACCACTACTCTTCTTACCACATAACTTACTAAATAACCATCCGCATCTTTTTGCTCATACACTTCTTGGGTAACTCCTTCTGGATATTTTGTCCCGAGTTCATTCTTAACCGCCTGTGTAACCTTTTTGATGTCGATATCCATTAAAGAAATAATCTTATCCTCAGTGGCATTTAAAACTTTTTCATTTTGCTTTTCAACACTTCTCTTTTCTGATTCCATTACAGTTCCATTAATGTTAATTTCATCTGCATTGTCATTGGCATTTTGATTGGCGTCTATTTTAAGGCCCGCTAACTCATTGTCAAAATCATTTAATTTGCTCGTCGACTGATGCATTTGGTTATCTGCATGCGTTTTTTCTTTTGACTTTTGAATAGATATGTTCGTTATTTTTTCACCAATCTCATCATTATCTTCATACAATGTTTCCATTTTATTTTGGTGACTACTTACTTGGTCTGATTTTAACTCCTCAATAGACTCACTAGTCATACTTGTCTGTAATTGATTATCGGCAGCCTGCACGAGCATAGCATCTTGCACATTTCCATCTATCTCCTCTTTGCTTAAAGCTGTACTTAATCGTCCTTTGTCTGCACTTTCTTTTGCAACTCCTAAATCATCCTTTAACTCATCTGCCTCTGTTAAAGTATTCACTACAGCACCATTCTGAATTGCTTTTGCCCCTTCTTTATCCTTGTTATATTGGGTACTAGTTTCCGTAATTACCGTCTCCATTTTTTGACGTGGTAAATCGCTATACGCTATAGCAGAAGCTTGCTCCTTCAATATATTGTCTTTGGATGCTGTAGTAGAATAGATTTGATCTTCTTGGTTCCAATCACTCTTATTTCTTGCATTCACCATGCTCGTCTCTAAATTAGTTACATCTAATTCAGTATTCAGTCTGGAAACGTCTTTATTTACCTCAGCTTCTATTCGTTCCACTTCCATATCAGTAATGGCATTCGTCTGCTTATAAACAGCATCCGTTTGTTCTTTTCCACGCACATTGTTGGTTGCAGTGATTGCGACTTCTAAAGTCGTTACTTTCTCCTCAAAATTCTCTCTTTTTAAATCGTTATTTTTTTGATTATCAACCACAGAAGCAGTAACATTTTCCACGACTTGACTTTGTCTAAAACTAACATTTTCACCATATTCTATATCCATTCTTTGGGTTACCAAATAATTAGCCGCAACTACATCTGCGCCATATGTAGAGGTTTGTCTTGCCACTTCCGCATCATTACCAAATGAATAAGAAGCAATTTTATTTTGTTCTAGTGTGTCTAGTGCCACCCCTATTGCAGTGTTTTCCTGCACCTCCCATTGGGTAGCTATATTAGTCACTCTAGTGGATGCATCTTGAACCTGACTCACTTCTTTACTCTTTCTTTCTGCATCTGCTTCTGCAAACATTTTTTGAATATCCGCTTCACTTAAATTAACCTTATTGCCTACAGGTTTTCTACCCCCACTTTTCACCAATTCTGGCGGATTTAAAATACCGTTTATCTTTTTAATTTGTGCTTTCGGATATTGTCCATTTTGTGAGGTGAAAGTTTTAATCGCTCTATTGTATAAGCCTTTTGCTTTTTCATAATTCGCATTATTGAAATACTCGTCAGCCTTCGATATCATTTTATTATACTGGTCGCTAGAAAATTTATTATTGATGGCATCAATCTCTTTAATCTTATCATCTGGATAAGAATCATTCGTTAAGTTATATGCTTCCACGTAATATATTCTGGCTTTTTTCCACTCCTTTTTTTCAAATAAATTATCCGCTTTTTTAAGTAAAGTTTCATACTTACTGTTGTTGTTTACCGTAGCATTTTGATTCGCAATCAACGCATTTATTTCTCGAATTTTTTCCGGTGGAATATTATCCGTTGGCTTTTGTCTAAATGCATCTTTATACAAGACCAAGGCTTCGGCATAGGCTTTGGCATTTAATTTGGCTTCCGCATCTTTTAACAACTGTGCATAGGCCGCTTCTCCCAATTGAACACCTTCATTTTCTATGGCTTTGTTTGCTTTTTCAATTTGTTTTTTGGGATAAACTTTCGTGTTGTCAAATAAAAGTGCATTGTTATATTCCGCAATGGCTTCTTGCCATTTTTCCGTTTTCATAAACCCATCTGCTTTATCTATATACGACTGGTATTTTTGATTAGCCGCTTTTGCTTGATTCAAGGCAGTCAATTTTTCTTTGGCATCTTTTATTTTTCCTTCTGCATAAATATCGCCTGATTTTATTTTTAAGGCAGCCTCATAGTTTGTAATAGCCTCTTCATAGTTTTGGGTACCAAAATTATTATCTCCTGCTTCAATCAGTGCTTTATACTTTTGTGCTAAGGCCAATTTTTCTGCTTCCGAATTCGACTGGGATTCTCGAATCTTTCTTATTTCTTCAATTTTTTCTTGCGGATAAGTTTTTGAAGGCAATATACTTTTTGCAAATTCATACTTTTCAATTGCTGCATCATATTTCTTATCAAAGAACAAACCATCTGCCTCTCCAATCACAAGATTATATTTTCCAATATTTTCTGCTTCACTTAAGGCAGCCAATTCTTTTTTAGCTAAAGCTATTTGTGCAGTAGGGTACTTTTCCTCTGGTTTTATTTGCTGCGCAGATTCGTATAATTTAATCGCCGCATCAAATTCCTTCGCTTGGAATTTAAAATCAGCATCTTTTACCTTCAATTCATATTCTTCTTGGCTATTTGCTAAAGCCTTTTCTTCTGCAATGATATTTTGAATGCGATCGATAAATTCCTTGGTTTGTGGCATTGGTCTGATGGCGTATGCTTCTTGGTAAGTTTCAAGTGCTTTTTGATAAGCATTAGATGCCTCATATTCTTTGGCTTTACTAAGTAATTCCGCATTTTGTTCGTCCAATGCTTTATCCCCTTCCAAAGCCGTTAATTTGGCTTGAATAATTTTAATATTTTCTGTGATGTGTGGAGAGTCCTGAATCGCTTGTGCTTCTTGATATTTATTCAAGGCCGCCAACCATTCACTCTTTCCAAATAACACATCTGCCTCTTTAACAAGTGCCTCATATTGGTCATTAGCTTCTGCCAAGGCAGCTTGATTGCTTATTGCTTCTTCACAAGCTTTAATTTTAGCCCTTACCGCTACCTCATCTTTCAAACCTATAGCAGCTTCAAATTTAGTTTTTGCACCGACAAAGTCATTTTGACCAAATAAATCATCTCCAGCCAAAACCAAAGCATTGAATTTTTCATTTAAATCATTCTCTGCTTTTAAATCTGCTAAAATTTTATCAATCTTTTCTATTTCTTGTATAGCTGCAGGGTCTTTATCTTTAATATTTAATGCAGCTGTATATTTTGCTTTTGCATTTTCATATTCTTTTTTTCCAAAAAGTTCACTTCCCGTTTGCATCAACTCTAAATAGGCAGCTTCCTGCTCTGAAGCGGATTTTAAATCATTCAAAATTTTATTAATGGCTGCGATTTTTTCTGCGGGTAAATTTTCTGAAGGCTTTAACTGCTTGGCGGATTCGAACTTAGCAATAGCGGATTCGTATGCCTCGCTATCCATCTCATTCTGTGCTGCCAACATCAATTCATCATACGCCTTATCCACTTCTGCCAAATCACTAATTTCTTTCAGTTTAGCATCAATTAAAGCAATTTGTTCTTTTGGATAAGGATCGGTTTCTCTTAATTTTACGGCAGACAAATAAGTATTTTTAGCTACTTCCCAATCTTCTTTTTCAAAAGCAGCATTTGCTTTTTCAATAATGGCTTGATAAGCTGCATCCGCTTTTTCTTTTGCAGCAGCAAGTGCAGCGGCCTCTGCCAATTTTACATTTATTTTTTCTATCTCTGCTGTTGGATACGCTTCTCCCGCTTTTAATCCAAGCGCCTCTTCATATGCTTTTTTAGCATCTTCTAACTTATCGTCCTCTCTTGCAGCATTTCCCTTATCAATTAAATCATTGTAAGCGGTTTCTAATTCAGCTTCCTTTTTTCTGGCTGCATTTAATGCTTCCATAGCGGCTAATGCAGCTTTAACCTTCTCTTCTACTTCTGGTGTATCCTTAATTTTTCGAGCTTGTTCAAATTTAGAAATTGCTTTTTCGTACTCTTCCGTACTCATAAATTGATCTCCCTCTTTCATCAGTTTATCCAATGCCAATTGTGTTTCTTTTTCAGCCAACATTATTTTCTCAATGGCAATAATTTGATCTTTTGGTTTAGTCTCTAGATTTTTAAGCGCACTAGCCTCTTTATAAGCAGCAAGTGCCTTTTCCCATTCCTTTGCTTTAAAAGCTTCATCTGCGACTAACATTTTTGCTTTATAATCAGCATCCAACTTTTCATCTGCTGCTTTTTTAGCCAACAGTGCTTCAATTTCTTTTAATTTTTGAATGGGTACAGGCTCATTGGACTTGATGGTTAATGCTTCCGTAAATTTACTTTTTGCATCTTCGAGCGCCATTTTACCCAACAGTTCTTCGCCACTTACCATCAGTGCAGCATAACGTTCATTTTGTAAAGCCAATTCCGCTGCTGCTTTTTCCTGGTCGATTATTTTTTGTTTCGCATCCGCTAATTTTTGTTTAACCCCTTCATCTTCTTTTAAACTCAAAGCTTCTGTATATTTTTTTGCTGCCTCCGTATATGTCTCAGCTGACATGGCTAAATCACCCGCTTTTTCAAGCGCTTTAAACTTTTCTTCCAGTGCTTTTAATGCTGCCAATTTTTTATTGACTTCATCTATTTTTTCCTTTGGTTCCTTCTCCGCAGGTTTTAATCCAGCAGCTTCTGTATACAAACTCAAGGCATCTTGCCATTTTTCCGCAGCAAAAGCTTTACCTGCTTCCCCCATTTTCGCTTGGTACTTTAATTCTAATTCTGCCGATTTTTTTTCTTCCTCTAAAAGCCTTTGTGCTTCTTTTAATTTTCCTTGCACACTTACATCCTCACTTCTTAATTGAAGTGCCAATGAATATTGCTCAACTGCTGTTTGATATTTAGCATTTTTCATGGCCGCATCTCCTGCTTCCACATAAGCCATAAAATCGGCTTCCGTTTTTAATTTCTCCTTGTCCTTCTTTTTATCTTCCTCTTTTTTATCTGCAATTTTTTTCTTTAATTCCGCAATTTTCTTCAACATGTCTTCCGTATAAGCCTTGTCGTATCGGTAATAATACTCGGAATCAAAATCGAATTTTGTCATGGGCGTTTTTTCCAAGAAGCTAAAATCTACCCCTTCTACACTTTCAAAAATGGCCGTTTCAAATTTAATCCCTAATACATCTGGTGCGTCTTCTAAAATATCGATTCGCGCATCTAACTCTGCCATTTTAGTTACATAGCCTTCTTTTCGGATAAAAATACGGTAATACTTTCCTGTTTCTATATAGATGGTCGGCACTTTTCCATTTCCTCCAGAAGTTGCTGAAGTAATCAATTTACCATCTGCATATACTGAAACGGTAGCCCCATATAGCTTTTTACCACTGTCATCATCTTTTAAATTTACGACAAGTTCAACCTCCTTTTCTTGAGTAAAACTCACAAAGGATAGGCTTAATAGGAAAAAAATTAATAAATACTTCATTTACTTTTATTACATACGTCTTTCAATCCAAAAAGTTCAATAATCTTGCCAGATTGAAATTACGTGAAATATTGTTGCGTTATAAGGATAACACAGTTCAACTTATTATGTTCCTACAAATATCATAAAAAACTGTCATTTTTCAATTTTATTAATTGAATTAAATCAGATTGTTTTTAATTTTAAATTACTTAAGTTTAAAATCTTTGTATTTTCGGCTTCCTTATAAGTTGAAAAGTAAAAGTAGTTACACCTCATAATTTGGGTGTCCCTTAAAAATAAAATAAATGGATAAAAGAACCACGGAACAGTCTTCCAATTACGATAACTTAGAAAAGATGAGCACCACTGAATTGCTCAAAGCCATGAATGCGGAGGACAAAACGGTTCCTTTAGCCATTGAGAAATGTTTACCGGCGATCCACTTATTAATAGATGCTGTGCTACCAAAAATGAAAACGGGGGGGCGTCTATTCTACATTGGTGCAGGAACTAGTGGTAGATTAGGTATTGTAGACGCCAGTGAATGTCCACCAACTTTTGGTGTCGACCATGGTTTGGTAATCGGACTAATAGCTGGTGGTGACCAAGCAATTCGTAAAGCAGTAGAATTTGCAGAAGACGATTCCCTTCAAGGCCAAAAAGACTTGGAAACGCATCAGTTTAATGCCAATGATACTTTGATTGGCATAGCTGCATCAGGTTCTACTCCTTACGTTATTGGCGCCGTTAATTATGCAAATTCTATTGGTGCAATCACGGGCTGTATTACTAACAATCGTGACAGTGAATTAGCAAAAGTAGCCCAATTCCCAATCGCCGCCATTGTAGGTCCAGAATTTGTGACGGGTAGCACAAGGATGAAATCAGGCACTTCTCAAAAATTAATATTAAACATGATTTCTACTACCTTAATGATACAACTTGGAAAAGTAAAAGGCAATAAAATGGTAGATATGCAACTAAGCAATGATAAACTTGTGGATAGGGGCACAAAAATGGTAATGAATGCTTTAAATATAAAATACGAAGCGGCAAAAGCTTTATTATTAAAACATAAAAGTGTTAGAGCAGCCATTGAAAAAGCCTAAACAATGTCCTTCTTAAAAATAATCACTCGCAATTAATAATCCTTAACAGTTTTTAACAACGGAATTTTCGGAATACCTCAGCATATAAATAAATTTGTGTGTAATAATAAAGTTTACCTATGGAATCATTAACACCAACTAATACGAGCATACAAGAAATCAACGAAAAGATTCAACAAGAAAGTTCTTTTTTAGATTTAATGAAACTTGAAATTGACAAGGTAATTGTTGGACAAAATTACATGATCGACCGATTATTAATCGGTTTATTAGCGAACGGCCATATTCTATTAGAAGGGGTACCAGGTCTTGCAAAAACCTTAGCGATTAAAACACTTTCTGACACCATTGGTGGAAATTTTAGTCGGGTACAATTTACGCCCGATTTGTTACCAGCGGATGTTATCGGAACCATGATTTACAGTCAGAAAAATGAAGAGTTCAATGTGAAAAAGGGACCAGTATTCGCTAATTTTGTGTTGGCTGATGAAATTAATCGTGCCCCAGCAAAAGTGCAAAGTGCACTGTTAGAAGCCATGCAAGAAAGACAAGTTACAATTGGAGATACCACTTACCCTTTGCCAAAACCATTTTTAGTAATGGCAACACAAAACCCGGTAGAACAAGAAGGAACTTATCCCTTGCCGGAAGCACAAGTAGATAGATTTATGTTAAAAGTAAATTTAGACTACCCAACTAAAGAGGAAGAGAAATTAATTATCCGTCAGAACATTTCTCCCCAAGGTTTCCCAAAAGCAAATAAAGCAGTTTCCTTAGAGCAAATATTAAAAGCCAAAGACTTGGTAAAAGAAGTCTATTTAGATGAAAAAATAGAACAATATATTGTTGATTTAGTATTTGCGACTCGAAAACCAAAGAATCAAAATTTAAATGAACTGGATTATTTAATCAGTTTTGGCGCTTCTCCGAGGGCTTCTATTAACTTAGCATTGGCTGCAAAAGCATATGCTTTTTTAAATCGTAGAGGTTTTGTTATTCCGGAAGATGTGCGTGCCATTTGCGCAGATGTTATGCAACATAGAATTGGATTGACTTACGAAGCGGAAGCGGAAGACATTACCCAAGCGGATATTGTAAAAAGAATAATTGAACAAGTACAAGTACCTTAATCATTGCTGTTTAAATCAAAACTTTAGCAAAAGCACGTAATTTATGGATACAAAAGAACTCCTTAAAAAAGTTCGGAAAATTGAGATAAAAACCAAAGGGTTAACTTCTCAAATTTTCTCTGGTGAATACCATTCGGCATTCAAAGGGAAAGGTATGGCTTTTAATGAAGTAAGAGAGTATGCTTTGGGAGATGAAATTAGAACCATTGATTGGAATGTAACAGCCAGATTTAATGAACCTTTTGTAAAGGTATTTGAAGAGGAAAGAGAATTGACGGTCATGCTAATTATTGACATCTCTCCTTCCGGAATGTTTGGTACAAAAAATCAATTAAAAAGGGAGACTATTACTGAATTATGTGCCGTTTTAGCATTTTCAGCCTCCTCTAACAAAGATAGAATTGGTGTGATTCTTTTTTCAGATAAAGTAGAAAAATATTTGCCTCCTAAGAAAGGAAAATCTCATATTTTACAAATCATTCGTACCTTATTAAATGTAGAGCCTCAAGGAAAAACTACTAACATTGAATCTGCCTTACAATTTCTTTCAAAAATTCAAAAAAAGAAAGCCACCGTATTTCTATTGAGTGATTTTAAAGCCAAAGACTATAGCAATGCCCTAAAAATTGTATCTAGAAAGCATGATTTAATAGCTTTAAAAATTGCAGATGAAGGAGAATACAAATTACCAAGTATTGGCTTAGCCAAGTTTAAAGATTTAGAAAGTGGCAAATCGGTTTGGGTAAATACCAACGCCAAAAAAGTAAAAGCCGCTTTTGAAGAAAAACAAAAAACATTTGATGCTGCCGTAAAGCAAAACTTTAGAAAATTGAATGTAGATTACGCAGCATTAAGAACAGATCAAGACTATATAAAACCATTAATGAATTTATTCGATAGAAGAACTAAATGAAGCAATTTTGTTTACATATCCTTTTACTTTTAAGTGTCGCTTTCCAAGCCCACGCACAAACAGGTGCGCAATTAACCTTGACTAATGATACCATTAGAATTGGCGACCAATTAAGAATGGATTTGAGTTTTACCTTAAATGAAAAGGCAGATACTGGTAAAATTATTTGGCCTGAATTTGATAACTTTTTAACCGACAATATTGAAATCACCAAAAAAGGAGCACTTCAAAAAGGCAAGCAAGATTCCACCTCCCAATTGACTGCATACTTACAGCAATTTATTTTAACTGGTTTTGATATTGGTACCTATCCTATTCCAAGTATTGAAATTAAATATGACGACTCTACCTTTTTAACAAACCCTGCCCAGCTTTCCATTGTAACTGTTGCGGTAGATACCAGTAAAGGAATTTATGACAACAAACCAATTTTTGAGGTCGACTATACATTAACACAACAAATGAACGATTGGTTTAAAGACAATTGGTATTGGATTATAATTGGTTTATTAATGGTGGTTTTAGTAATTCTAATCTTCAAATTTAAAAACAGACCAAAAGAAATAGAGGAAGTACCTGTTCCTAAAATTCCAGCACACATTACTGCCTTAAGTGTTTTAAAAAGTCTAGAAAAAAATCAAGCTTGGTTAGGGGAAGATAAAAAATTATATTACTCAGAAGTAACAGATGTGTTGCGAAAGTATTTAGAGGAACGCTTTGATATTTTGGCTTTAGAAAAAACAACTGTCGAAGTAATTAAAGATTTAAAATACACAGACATTTTATCGAAGGACAAATTTTTCTTACAAGAAATTTTAAGACAAGCGGATTTGGTCAAGTTTGCGAAGTTTAAACCAGCAGATGAAGACGGTGCAATCGTTTTAAATAAATCCATTGAATTTGTGGAAAGAACAAAGGAAGAAATGGAAGCGTCTATAAAAAACAAAACTAAACCAACGGATGATGTTCAGTAAATTAACCGAAATATCGCCCCTAGCCTATTCTTATGTCTACAAAGATTTTTTGTGGCTTCTATTACTCATACCAATACTTTTACTTTGGTATGTGCTAATCCACATCAAAAAAGCAAGAAGTATTAATCATTCTAGTGTAGCGCATTTTGAAAATCCAGCTTTTAACTTTTGGTTGTGGTTTAAACACTTCAACTTTCTCCTTTTCTTAATCAGTTTTGCCTTTTTTGTAGTCGCTTTTTCTCGACCACAAGATCCAAAGGATGTAGAAGAATATAAAAAGAAGAATATTGAAGGTATAGATGTGGTTTTAACCATTGACGTCTCCTCTAGTATGTTTGCCGAAGATTTTAAACCTAATCGTTTAGAATCTGCAAAAAAAACGGCCATGCAATTTATTAAACAAAGACCCAATGATAGAATTGGAGTGGTGGCATATGAGGGTGAAGCTTATACGCAAGCCCCCTTAACTACAGACCACCAATTACTACTTTCCTTATTGTCTGAAATTGAATCTGGCACAGTAGATCAAGGTACTGCTATTGGTTCTGGATTAATTACCGCCGTAAACCGATTGTATAAAAGTGACACCAAAAGTAAAGTCATTATTTTATTAACAGATGGAGAAAACAACCGTGGCGATATTGATCCATTAACCGCAGCGCAAGTAGCAAGCGAATACGGCATTCGTGTATATACTATTGGTGTTGGTAGAAACGGTATGGCTCCTTACCCTGTTCAAAACATGTTTGGTACTACCAGTATGCAAAATATTGAAGTGAGAATTGATGAGGATCTATTAAAGGAAATAGCGACCATAACAGATGGACAATATTTTAGAGCTGAAAACGAAAATGAACTGAATGAAATATATGGGATCATTGACAAATTGGAAAAATCGAAAGTAAAAGTGTTGGAGTTTAAAACCAATCCCCCAGAAAAATATTACGGTTTTTTATTTTACGGTATCTTGTTATTAACCCTTTATTTTTTAATAGATAAAACCCTTTTAAAGCGTATCATTTAATGCAAAGTAAAAACTACACCTATAAACTTAAACCTATTTTAATTGCAATTTTTGCATTTGAAATCGTTTTTTGGGCACTTTTTTTTGTAGTCTACCTATTGTTGCGGGAACAAATTGAAGCCTTTAAACTCGAAAACCCTGAGTGGTGGTATTTGTTTTTAATACTTCCATTATTTATTGTCGGATTTATAGCCAACCTTATTTGGCGTAACCGTGCCATTAAAAAGTTAGCCAGCGAACGTTTAGTAAAATATTTAATACAACCTATTTCCTCGACAAAGGTATTTATCCAATTTTTCTTTTTAAGAAATGCTTTGGTTTTTATGCTCATTGCCTTGTTAAACCCTCAGTTTGGAAAAGGCACCCAAAAAGGTGTTTCCGAAGGTATTGAAATGATGATTGCATTGGATATTTCCAACTCTATGCGTGCCTTAGATTTAGATCCCCAAAGAGACCGTTTAAAAATAGCTCAAATGAGTATTGAGCGACTATTGAACAACTTACATGGAGATAAAATTGGCCTAGTTATATTTGCTGGAGATGCTTTTGTTCAAGTTCCACTAACCACTGACTACGGTTCAGCAAAATTATTTTTAAACTCTGTGAGTCCAGACATGATTTCGAATCAAGGGACAGATATTAGTGCAGCTATTGAAACCGCTTATCAATCTTTTGATTTAGAAAATGGCGTAAATAAAAGTATCATCATTCTTTCTGATGGCGAAGACCATGAAGGCGCTGCCATTCAATTGGCTAAAAAAGCACATGCAGACAACATTATCATTAATACCGTAGGCATGGGAACCACAAAAGGTACCGTAATTCCAAATTACGTGAATGGTAGACGCTCAGGCTTAAAAAAAGACGAAGACGGCAATACGGTTACGACAAAAATTAATGTGCCCATGTTGCAAGACTTAGCCCGTGCAGGTGGCGGAACTTATGTTCAAGCACAAGGGAACTATGTAAATTTAGACCCATTATTAGACCAAATTAAAGGCATTGATAAAACAGAAATGGAATCGAAAATATTTACCGATTATGAAGACCAATTTCAGTGGTTTATAGGGATTGGTCTATTATTTTTAGTTGCCTATTTTGTATTTCCAGAAACGAAAAGTAAACTTTTAAACGCCATGCAAAATGAAGCAGTTTAATTTATTATTCCTATTACTCTCTTTGCTAGTCAGTTTTATAGGTCTGACGCAAAATGAGGTGTTAAAAAACACACATAAAGGAAATGTGTTTTATCAAAATAATGCATTTAAAGATGCTGTTTATTATTACGAAAAAGCAATAGATAATGCCCCTTTTAATTTTAAAGCTAGCTTTAATTTGGCCAATGCTTTTTTTAAATTGAAAGAATACGATAAATCAATAAATCAATTAGAAAACATTGTCACTTACGCAAAGACCAATGAAGAAAAGGCCATGGTTTATCACAATATTGGAAATGCGCAATTATTGAATAAAGAATTAGACAAAGGTATTGAAGCATACAAATCGGCCTTAAGGCTTAATCCCAATGCCGAGGATACCCGCTATAATTTGGCCTATGCCCTATTGAAAAAACAAGAGCAAGAAAAAAAGGAACAAGAACAAGAGCAGAATAAAGACCAGCAAAAAGAAGAAGACCAAAAGAAAGACCAGCAAGAAGGGGACAATAAAGAAGAGCAAAAAGATAAAGGAGAGCAAGATCAAAAAGACAAAGGGGAGCCTGAGGAGCAAAAGGACAAAGAAGATCAAGGAAAGGAAAACCAAAAAGATGGACAAGATAAGGAGAACCAACCAGAGCAAGGAGAAGGTAATAAACCACAAAAGTTAAGCAAAGATCAAGCAAAAAGGTTACTGGAAGCTGCAGCAAAAAAAGAAAAAGACATCCAAGAAAAAAAGGATGAAAAATTGAAAATTTCATCCGGAAAACCTAAACAAAAAAAGGACTGGTAATTATTAAGTATTATGAGGAAGCTATTTTTATATAGTCTGTTTATTTTGATTTCCCTAAATGGGTTTAGTCAAAATGTATCTATTAATTCCTTTGTCGATAAAAACGACATGGCATTAAATGAGATACTTACTTTTACTATTTCAACGAATGGTAATTGTCAAATATTTACACCCGATTTTGGTGGACTTACCGTTTTACAAGGACCTTTCAAGTCCTCCTCTTCTAGAATTACAGAGGTTAACGGAAAAAGAACAGTAGAACAGGAAACGAAATTCACCTACAAATTAAGAGCTACAAATACAGGAACTTTTACGATAGCAAGTATAAAAATGGATTGTGCTGGTAAATCATACAGTTCTAAATCGATAAAGATTAATGTAACAGAAATTGGAACACAAGGTCAAAGCGCAGTTCCAAGCAATGCCACTTCCGACTTTTTTTTAAGAATGCATGCCAACAAAACAAATGTATACCAAGGCGAACCATTTACGGTGAGTATAAAAATGTACTCCAAAAATCAACCCCAGAATATTGAAAATCTAGAGTTTGGCGAATCTAAAGGGATATGGCGAAAAGATTTAAACCCAAATCAGACAAATTTCAATACGGATATGGAAGTGATTAATGGGATGCGCTACTATACTACTGTGATTAAAACGGAATTGAGTATTGCTCAAACTAGTGGTGAAATAAAAATTGCACCCGCTTATATTTCTGCTGTGTTTAGAAGGGGGTTTTTCCAGACTTACCGTCGAGAAGCCAATTCAAACACCTTAAAAATTAAAGTTAAACCTTTACCAAAAGGCGCACCTAAAGATTTCAATGGACTGGTTGGGAAGTTTGACATGACACATGATATAAGTAAAACAACCCTTAAACCTGGAGACGCGATTGATTTTAAAATAAAAATTTCAGGTAAAGGTAATATGAATGCCTTTGACGATCCCGTACTTAGTATACCGAATGACTTTGAAAAATTTGATCCTGAAATAAAAAATAACGTCAATTATTCAAGTACAGGTATAGCAGGAAGTATTGCCTATAATTATGTCCTTATTCCTACATTTTATGGAGACTATACCCTACCAGCCTATTCCTTTTCTTATTTTGATATTGCAGACAAAAAATACAAAACCTTAAGTACGGGAGACATTGCAATAAACGTCTTAAAAACAGAAAATAGCACTGCCGGAAATCCTGGATTAAATACTTCAAAAAAAGAAATTGATATTGAAAAAGAAGAAATCAGATACATCAATTTGGCACATAAAAAGGCATTTCAATACAATGATTTCTACATAGCTTCTCCTGTTTATTATGCCGTTTTGGGACTTCCATTTTTATCCCTATGGTTATTATTGGTCTGGAGAAAAAAACAAAATACCAGTACGCATCAACAACAAAAATCACATAAATTATTAATTAAAGATACCCAATTAAACATGGACAATGCCCACCGTTTAGCTGCTGAAAATAAAAATCAAGAAGCTTTACAAGCATTAAATGCCACCTTTAAAAACTATTTGAAACAAAAATTTAACCTAGCAACCATTGATTTAAATCAAGCCAAAATAAGTGCATTAATGCAATCCCATAAAATGGAGGAGTCGTACATTAAAAAATACAATACTATTTGGAATAATATTGAAATGTACCAATACGCTCCCATTCCAACCGACAAAATGGACGCATTAATTGCGGATGCAAATGGCTTAATTACCTATTTAGAAGACAAACTGTGATGATAAAAACGATATTTTCAATATGCTTTATATTTGGCCTTTTGACAACTGGTTTTGGTCAAACGGAATTAGAGAAAGGTGATTCAGCCTATGCTGCTCAAAATTATGAAGTCGCCATACAAGCCTACACCTCCATTTTAGGAAACCAATTTCATTCTGCCTCCTTGTATTATAACTTAGGCAATGCTTATTTAAAAAATAATGAATTGGGAAAAGCGATTTGGTCCTACCAAAAAGCCAACAAAATTAAGCCTGGGGACGAAGACATTCTGTTTAACCTCGATTATGCCTCTGGTTTAACCAAGGACAAAATAGAACAAAGAAGCAGTGGCATCTCCAAATGGATGGCGAAATTATTCTATGGAAAACCCATCAATTATTGGGCATATTTTGGAATAGGGTTTGCTTTAATAACTTGCTTATTTTTCTATTTTTATAAAACTCAAACCAAAAAAAACATCAAGGCTTTATATTTTTTATTTGCTGGAATAAGCATGGTATTAATGTTACTAGCAATTGGCATTGGTATGGCACAGAAAAGCCACATTACGACCAATACCAATGCCATTATAATTCAACCGGTAGTAAAAGTAAAAACAGCTCCTAATGAAGCGGAAAGTATTGCCTTTGAATTACATGAAGGAGCAAGGGTGGAATTAATTAAATCGGAGGGAGATTGGATCAATATTAATGTAAACAAAAATCAAGGCTGGGTATTAAAGTCAGCAACACTCTTGTATTAATTTATCACATGCTGTTTTTTTAAGCCATACCAGCCTGTACTAGGTAAACATTCACCTCCTTTAAAATCCTAGTAATTTTTATAAAACACAAGCAATCAAACTGTGTAACCTTATAAAGTCAGTATTATTTTCATAGCAGGCCACAACCTGCAACGGGCAGGCCAATATATATATTTTTGAAAGGCTAGGCTTCGTCACAATACCAATTTTACCACATACAAAAACAGCAGCAATCTTTCGATTGCTGCTGCCGTATTTTAAGGATAATAAAGTACTAACGGTATTAAGTATCAATATTCGCGTATTTAGCATTCTTTTCAATGAATTCTCTTCTTGGTGGCACTTCATCTCCCATTAACATAGAGAAAGTTCTATCACACTCAATATCGTCTTCAATTTGCACTTGTCTTAAAGTTCTGTGCTCTGGGTTCATGGTTGTTTCCCACAATTGAATGGCATTCATCTCCCCTAAACCTTTATAACGCTGTACACCAACACTTGATTCAGGTCCTGAACCTTTCATATCCATGATTAACTTATCACGTTGGTCATCACTCCATGCGTATTCCCCTTTTTTACCTTTTTTCACGAGGTATAAAGGAGGAGTTGCGATATAAATGTATCCTTTTTCAATTAATTCACGCATGTGACGGAAAAAGAAAGTTAAAATTAAAGTCTCAATGTGAGAACCATCTACGTCGGCATCACACATGATAATTACTTTATGGTATCTTAATTTTTCGGTATTTAAAGCACGATCATCTTCTTCTGTTCCTACTTTTACACCCAATGCGGTATAGATATTTTTAATCTCTTCGTTTTCGAATATTTTGTGTTGCATTGCTTTTTCAACATTCAAGATTTTACCTCTTAAAGGCATAATTGCTTGAAACATTCTATCACGACCTTGTTTTGCAGTTCCACCCGCAGAGTCACCCTCTACTAAGTATACTTCACATTCAGCAGGATCTTTTGAAGAGCAATCGGCTAGTTTACCTGGTAGACCAGAGCCACCCATTACACTTTTTCTTTGCACCATTTCACGTGCTTTACGGGCAGCGTGACGGGCTTGTGCAGCTAAAATCACTTTATTTACAATGGCTCTTGCATCTTTTGGATGCTCTTCCAAGTAATTGGTCAACATTTCACTTACTGCCTGACTTACAGGAGCAGTTACTTCACGGTTACCTAATTTTGTTTTCGTTTGTCCTTCAAATTGTGGTTCTTGCACTTTTACAGAAACAACAGCGGTTAAGCCTTCTCTAAAATCATCTCCAGAAATTTCGAATTTCAATTTATCCAACATGCCAGACTCCTCTGCATACTTTTTTAAAGTACCAGTTAAACCTCTTCTAAAACCAGACAAGTGCGTACCACCCTCATGCGTATTGATATTATTTACGTAAGCATGTAAATTCTCTGCATAAGAAGTATTATAAATCATGGCAACCTCTACAGGAATACCATTTTTTTCTCCATCAATGTGAATTACATCTTCAATTAAAGGCTCTCTTGCTTCATCTAAAAAACGAACGAACTCACTTAATCCTTTATCAGAATGGAAAATATCTTTGATATACTCTCCTTTTTCATCCGTTTCTCTATAATCAACTAATGTAACTGTAATTCCTTTATTCAAGAATGACAATTCACGCATTCTGTTGGCTAAAGTCTTATAGCTAAATAAAATCTCATCAAATATTTGCGCATCCGCATGAAATTCTACAGTGGTACCTGTTCCTTCCACAACGCCAATTTCTTTAATCGGCGCTAATGCTTTACCTCTAGCATAACTTTGTTCGTAAATCTTTCCATCTCTATGAACGGTTGCAATTAAACTTTCAGAAAGCGCATTTACAACAGATACACCAACACCGTGTAATCCACCAGAAACTTTATAGGAATCTTTATCGAACTTTCCACCCGCACCAATTTTGGTCATTACAACTTCTAGAGCCGAAACGCCTTCCTTTTTGTGCATGTCTACTGGAATACCACGACCATCATCTTTTACTCTGATGCCATTATCTTCAAGTATTTCAACGTATATGTTATTACAATGACCAGCCAATGCCTCATCAATTGAGTTATCAACTACCTCATAAACTAAGTGGTGTAAACCTCTGACACCGACATCTCCAATATACATAGAAGGACGCATTCTAACATGCTCCATTCCCTCCAGTGCTTGAATACTGTCAGCAGAATAACTCTGTTTCTTTTCTTCGCTCATATATTTTTACTTACTACTTTAAATTTCTCTCCTCTTTCAAGGGCAAACAAAGATACAAAATTCAAAGCCCAAAACCGCGTAATTTCGGTCGGAATACGAGAAGTTTTCAACAGTAAGTTAACATTTAAGGCACTTTAAGCTTCCTTGCGTAGCATAGTTCTCTCTTAGATAGAAAAGCGTTTATTCATTTTAATTATCGTCCATACAATTATTGGCGCGCCAAGGAGAGAAGTAGCGGTGTTTAGCGGGACATTCCCGTCAAATACACGAATGAAAATATCGGATAATAAAGCCAGAATTGCCCCCAACAATAAACAAAGTGGTAAAAGAACGTTATGGTTTTGTGAGCGCGATAACATGCGGACCAATTGCGGGACTGCAATACCTAAAAAACCTATAGGGCCACAAAATACAGTTACAATAGCAGTTAACAGACCCGTTATTACAATAATAAACCATTTTAATTGCCGCATATTCACCCCAATGGTCTGTGCATATTCCACGCCTAAAGCCAAAGCATTTAAAGGCTTAATAAAAAAGAAAGAAACGCCTATTCCTACCCCTACAAAAACAATAAAAAACAACAAAGCATTTCCGTAAATCCCTTCGAATGACCCTAAGCCCCAAACTACAAATTCCCTTGTCGATTCTGCATCTGCCCATTGGTACAATACATTTAAAATGGCAGAAGTGAAAAAACCAATCATTAAACCAAAGACCAATAAGGTGACACTTTGACGGATATATTTTGAAGCCAAAATCAATAGCATTAATACCGAAAATGAACCGATAAATCCTGCCAAAACAGAAGTAGTATACCCTGTAAATCCTTGAAAATTTAAACCTCCTAAAACTACTGCTGCCACCCCCAATGAAGCCCCCGAACTGATACCTAAAACTCCCGGACCAGCTAAAGGGTTCCGAAAGAAAACCTGTAAAATTAACCCCGCTAGAGACAAGGCCGCCCCAGCAAAAACAGCAACTATAGTTCGGTTTAACCTATTTTCAATAATGTACTGATAGCCAATATTTGAACCGGTAGTATTCGTAAAATAATCCATAAAACTTTGCCAGTCTATGTTAATCTCTCCGGCAAATAAACTCCCTATAATCAATCCGAAAAGAAGGATTACCAAAATCAATACCCAGGTAATAATTTTTAGTTGCTTCATTTTAAATAACGAAAATAAACACCAGCATAATCCACTCCTTGTGATTTGATTTCAAGCAACTCCTTTAACATTTCATCTGGCGCAATAATGCCCTGTGTAAAATAAGGAGAATAACCGGTATTACAAAATATTACTTTTTTATCCTTAACAGCTTTAAACTCTTTATAAATAGTTTCTTCCTGCTTTAAATCTGCTAAACTATACCCCTGTGGACGATTCGCTATAATTAACCAATATTTTGCATTCATGGCATCCAGCCATACCTTTTCTTTTGATTGTACCAAATTATCGTTTGCACCTTCTCCTAAATTGGCATAAATATATTGATAGCCAGCATCTTTTAACAAGTTCCCTGAAATAGAATTTGGTGCAGGCATATCCCAAGTATCGTTAAAAGGCAGGTTAAAGAAAATGGTTTCTGAAGTATCTACGGGGACAACCAGTGCTTCATACTTTCTTGATTTTTCTTTGAAAATAGTCGCGGCCTTTTCGGATTCATTTAATAAAATTCCAAAAAACTTTATCCATTCTAATCTCCCCAAAGGGGTGGTCTCCATGTATTCTGACACCAGTAAGGTTTTTATGTTTACTTTTTTAAACCTATCCGATTGCCATTCAAAAGGGTACACTAGAAAAACATCTGGATGGATCGCTAACAATTTTTCTATATTGGCCTCTCCATTTTTATTTATCTCTACCACATGATTCGATTCTAACACCTGGTACAAACTATCTTTAGGCATGTACTGCATTTCACTGATTCCTTTAACTTTTTGGGTATTATTTAACGCATTAATAAAAATCAAATGCGTACTAGATTGGCAAGCGATTCTTTCAATTGGATTTATTAAATGTTTAAATGGCTTTTTTAATGACTTTTTAGGAAAGACAAGAGAATCTTCAAATTGATATTTTGGAGACAAAGAATGAATTATCATTTTAAAAGTTGAATCTGTTTCTACTATATTAAACCCTTTTGCTACCTCAATATTAATGGCAGATATGGGTAAATAAGCGGAAGAATTTTCCTCCTTTTTTTGAACAGGTTGACAAGCAACCAAGCATAACATCAAACTAATTAAAATCAATTTCATGCCCTAAAATTAAAAAGATAAACGGAATAGACTTGTATTCTTTTGCTTTTAAAATTGAGCTATCAAGCCTTCCAATTTAATTCCCCTACTCCCTTTTAATAAAATAGTATAGTCTTTATAACTCGAAAAGTCTGTCCCTTGAATTACCTCCTCTACTGTTTGGTATGCATTGGGTAATAACCTTTTAAAGATACTCCCCACATATATAGCATTTAAATCTAAAGCAGTAACTAATAAAATGATGGCTTTATGCTCTGCTTCTTGGATAGGTCCTAGCTCTAACATATCCCCTAAAATCAGTAATTTTTTATCACTTTCAATTTTATTAAAACTCTTAATGGCTACTTCCATGCTCAAAGGATTAGCATTGTAACAGTCGACCACCAAAGTGTTTTTTTCTGTTTGCGTAATTTGAGAACGGTTATTGGAAGGCTTATAGTTACTCAAACCAAGGTTAATTGCTTCGAATGGCACTTTAAAATGGGTACCTACAACTACCCCCAATAAAAAATTGATGAAATTGTAATCCCCAACTAAATGGGTATTTATTGCTGGAGATTGATAATTTCCAGTCTGGTACTTAAAATGTACAAAAGGAGATACTTTAAGTAATGCACCGACCACATCTCCTGATTTAGCCCCGTAAGAAGCTGTTTTTGTATGTGGCTCCAAGGCATTTTTCAAAATTTCATTTTCGGCATGATAAAAAATAAATCCATTATTAGCTTGAATGTAATCATACATTTCCATTTTGGTTTTTACCACATTTTCGAGACTTCCAAAACCTTCGATATGGGCCTTACCTATATTGGTAATAATGCCATAATTCGGACAAGCAATTTCGACTAACTCTTTAATATCTCCGGGTTTATTCGCCCCCATTTCAATGATGGCTATTTCATGCGCTGCCGTCAATTTTAAGAGTGTAAATGGTACACCAAGGTGGTTATTTAAATTACCTTTAGTCACCAACACCTTGTATTTTTGATCCAGCACGGTCCCCATCAATTCTTTAGAGGTAGTTTTACCATTACTTCCTGTAATTCCAATGACAGGAATATTAAATTGCAAACGGTGAAATTTTGCCAAATCTTGTAATGTTTTCAGCACATCATCCACTAAAATAAATTGTGGATTTTCAGGTAAATTTTCATCTTCAACAATGGCATATTTGGCACCTAGTGCAAGGGCATTTTCTGCAAACAAATTGCCGTCAAAATTTTCTCCTTTAATGGCGAAAAACAAAGCACCGGGCACTATGTCACGTGTATCTGTGGTAATCCCTTTTGATTCGGTAAATAATGAATGTAAATCTGAAATTTTCATGCGTCTTAAATTCTGAGAATAAAGTTACGCAGGCATTCCTTTAATTTGCCAACGACCCATTGAAATTATCAACATTTAATTATTGACCCATTATTTTACTGTTATTTCTTATTCAAATCACCAGCTATAAATCAACTTCTAACCAGTAAATTAAACCGCATTAGCTTTCTGATGAATGGCTGCAATACAACGCATTCCATCCACTGCTGCAGAAACAATTCCACCAGCATAACCAGCACCTTCAGCACAAGGATATAACCCCTTAACTTCTTCGTGTTCTAAAGTCTCCTTATTCCTTGGAATACGCACAGGAGAAGAAGTACGTGATTCTGGCGCATGTAAAACAGCTTCATTGGTTAAAAATTGTGGCATTTTTTTTCCAAACTCTACGAATGCTTTTTGGAGTTTTTCTGCTATAAATTTCGGTAAAACGGTATTTAAATCCACTGACGTTAGTCCTGGTATATAAGAACTTTGCGGTAAATCAGCAGATACTTTATTTTCTATAAAATCCAATAATCTTTGCGCGGGTACTTTTTGCGTTTCCCCGGCAGCTTTCCAACAATCCTGTTCTACTTTTTTCTGAAAATCGAGACAAGTCCATGGATTATTTGCTTGGTACCCAGGAATCATTTCGGGCAATACTTGCACTACAATTCCAGAATTAGCGTATGGATTATTTCGTTTGGAAGGAGACCAACCGTTGGTTACCACCTCATTTTGTTCTGTTGCACAAGGCGCTACAATTCCACCTGGGCACATACAAAATGAAAAAACGCCAACCCCATCTACTTGTGTTACCAAGGCATAAGCTGCAGGAGGCAATAAAGGACTGTAGTCCGCGCCATGGTATTGAATTTCATTGATGATCTCTTGATCGTGTTCAATTCTTACCCCAAGAGCAAAGGACTTGGCCTCTATTTTAATGTTTCTTTTATGCAGTAAATAATAAATATCACGGGCTGAATGACCTGTCGCTAAAATCAAATTATCAACAGGCTGGATACTCCCCTCGTTTATAGCTATACCAACTATTTGCTGCTCCACGACCTGTATGTCTGTTAATTTAGATTCAAAATGGATTTCCCCACCATTTTCAAGGATTGCCGCACGAATATTTTCAATTATTTTAGGTAGCCGATTGGTACCAATATGTGGGTGCGCTTCTATTAAAATATTTTCATCCACCCCAAAGAAGACCAACCACTCAAGGACTTTTTTTACATCCCCTCTTTTTTTTGAACGGGTATACAATTTACCATCCGAATAAGTACCAGCTCCGCCTTCGCCAAAACAGTAATTAGACTCTGGGTTGACTATAGATTCTTTGTTTATTTTAGCCAAATCTCTTCTTCTTTCCCTTACCATCTTTCCTCTTTCAAAGAGTACTGGTTTCACTCCTGCTTCCAAGGCAGCCAAAGCAGCAAATAATCCTGCAGGTCCAGCACCAATAATGGTAGCTTTTTGATTGCTATCGACCTGAATTGGATTAAAATAAATGGGCTTTTGTGGCGGCACCTCATCAATGTATACTAGGAATTTGGCTTGATAGACAATCTTATGCTTTCTCGCATCTAAGGATCGTTTGTGTAATTCTATGTGCTTTATCTTTTCTATCCTTAGGTTTAATAAGGTACATATTTCGGATTGAATAAAATCCCAATCCTCCATTTTTTCTGGACTTAATCTTAAATCAACCACTTTCACCATAGTGCGCAAAGATAGATGATTTTCCAAGATTTTAATTAAAAAAATAATGCTACTTTTGTCCCAAATATTTTTAGAAACATGTCAATAGCAGAATTATTTGAAGGTGGAGAGCGCACCCAAGACAAAGGTCATTTTAAAAACTTGGTGTTATTAGCAAATGCTGATGGACACTTAGATGATGTTGAAATTACCCTATTATATAAATTAGGAAGAAGAATTGGTTTAACCTATACCCAAATTGGAACCATTATGGATGATCCAAAACAATACAGTATCATTCCTCCAAGCTCAAAAGATGAAAGATTTGAAATGCTTTTAGATTTAGTAAGAGTAATGGTGATTGATAATGAAATTGATCCATCAGAAACGAAAATGATGGAGCGTTTTGTAGTGCAATTAGGCTATCGCTCTTTGGATGATTTAGATATTGAAAGTATTGTTGCTTTAATTAAAAGAGGCGAAGACAATGATACAATTATGACTGAATTGAATTAAAAATTTAATACCCCATTATAAAAAATCCCACTTGTTTACAAGTGGGATTTTTGTTTTAAAAATGTTTGAATACGTACACTATTTAGGAAGCGATTAAAAATCGCGCAACAACTTATCTTCACTATCCGGAATATCAAAAGCATCTGCATTGGTTAAATGTCCATCTTGATCACTTACCCTGGTTAGTTTTCTACCTTGTCTAAAAACAAACTGTAAGCCATGTTCCTTTTCCCATTCACACTCGCAAGCTAATATTAAATAAACATCCTTATCGGCTTTATGTCTTCTACTCATGAAAATTTCTGTAGGATATACAAAATTCCAAATGGATAATAAGTTTACATTTTTCATCTCCTTTGGTATCCCTTCTTCTCCAAGATACGAAGCGACCTCTTTAAAATTTGCCATGACGTGTTCCGCAATTTGAAACTTATAAGTGCTTTCTAAATTCATAAATGATTGAATGGCTTCTTCTGCTTCTTTTAAAAACAATGCATCATTTTCCGGTATAAAATCCATAAAAGTAACCGGTAAATCCATGCCAACAAAAGGAATATTAATGGCTGCACTTCGCCACCATTCTTGAAATTTTTCATTTTGAGTTAAGGTCCCAATTGTTGGAGTATTTATTTGCTGCATAGTTTAATCAAATTGAATTAACGGTCTAAAGATTTTAAATTTTTAAATAATATTTTTAAATCCATCCCCATAGAATGGTTTTTTGCGTAAATTAAATTAAGCCGTGAAATGGCGTTATTGTCTAACTTTTCCTTTGAAAATAAATCGGTTGAATTAAGCACGCCATGTTTTATTTTGGGCAACTTAAGATTGGTAGAATGGTTTATTTTGGCATACCCAACCAAAGACAATCCCCCAGTAAATATTTTTAAAGCATTACTCATAAACTGTCGTTTATTTTTATAAAACCAAACTGTAAAAGGCATGGTTAAGAGTAAAAGTCCCCCTATAAACAAATCCAACATTCTTTTATTTCTTCTATTGGATGCTTTATTAATTTGATTGATATCCATGACATACAAGTCTCCTTGGGTGTCAATAGAATTACTACCAATGATAAAAGAAGAAGAAGGTTGCGAAATTTTAAATTCAATTTCCTTATCATCTAAAGCCATCATTTGTGTAATGGTTTGCTCGGCTGAAACATTTTTAGCACAAAAAATAATCTCATTCACCCCATGAATATCTATCACTTGGTCTAATTGATTATAGCTACCAGAAAATTGCTCTGGTATATTTTCATTGGCATGAGAAACAAAAAAAACTTGCTCAATATTTGCATTTGCATTGACCACTATATTTTTCACCCTTTCCACTTCAAGCGCATCACCAACAATGACTATTTTTTTATCTTTTTTACTCCCAATACCAAAGGAATTAGGTAGCAGGTAGCTAAACAACAGTCTAGACAGGAAGTAATATAAAATGACAAAAACACCTCCAAATAAAATAATTAATCGAGAAAACTGATAATCCTTTGAAAGTAAAGCATAAATCATCAAAATAATTCCAGTTCCGACTAATCCGCCAAGGACATTCTTAAGTATTTTACTCGGCTTGTCATATCCTCCAGCAAACACTTGCGTCAATAACCAAATCAACCCATAGCTACTTAAGCCTACCTTTAAAATACTTTTAGGAATTTCAATACCCTGGGCATTTTGATAGTAATTGGCAATAATAAAAAGACCGATTAAAATAATACCATAATCAAAAATTGGCAAAGCAATTTTTTTAATAAATCTTGCAGCCAACGCCATAGACGCTCTAAAATAAATGGCGAGATTAATGAGTATTGAAAAAGTTTTAGCATTTTTTTGCGAAAAATGTTTTTTTGCAAAAATCACCATGGCATTATAAAACACAAAAACATAATTAACACTGCTCTTTTTTGTGCTTTCTCCTTTGTAATGTATAATGCGGGTATGTGGGTAATAGTAATTTTTATAGCCTCCTAAAATAATCCTATAGCTCAAGTCGATATCTTCTCCATACATAAAAAATGCTTCATCCAACAGACCTATCTTATCTAGCACCTTTTTTCTCATGAGCATAAAGGCTCCTGAAAGTACTTCAATTTCATGCACTTCTTCTTTATCTAAATAGCTTAAGTGATATTTTCCAAATTTTTTAGAATTGGGAAATAATTTGGATAACCCGAATATTTTATAAAATGCAACGGTAGGCGTAGGTAATCCCCTTTTTGACTCTGGTAAAAACACCCCTTTTCCATCTACCATTTTACACCCTAATCCACCAGCTTCTGGATGTGCATCCATAAAAGCAATCACTTGTTTAAAAGTGTCTTCTTCCACTAGAGTATCCGGATTTAATAACAATACATACTCCCCTTTGGCTAATTTCATAGCCTGGTTATTGGCTACTGAAAAACCAGTATTTTCTTTATTTGCAATTAAATGGACTTGGGGAAATTTTTCTTCCACCATTTTAACAGAACCGTCTATAGAATTATTATCTACAACATACACTTCTCCTGCTATAGATTCTAGTGCTTTAAAAGTTGAATTTAAGCATTGTTCTAGAAAATACGCTACATTATAATTTACTATGACTACGGTTAACTTCAATTAGTATGGGTGTATATAGACAAAGATGATAAATTAATTTAATTCAGGTAGTGAATCCAGGAAAAACTAAAACAATTAGACACAAAAAAGCCCTGACATTTATCGCCAGGGCTTTTTAAAATTTATTATTTAACAATCATCCAAACCCTAGATTTTAACAAAGGTTCTGCTTGTTTAAATTTCACTTCTTTTTCTTCTCCTGTTTGCATATGACGGATTAGAATTTTTTCGTTTCTACCTATTTTAGGTTGTACTACTACTGGCTTTTGTTTAGGCGCTTGATTTGGATTCCCTGCATTATTGGCAGCTTCCTCATATCCTTCACTTCCTGCAAATTCAGGTGTTGGTGTAGTAGACACTTGTCCTTCATCAAAAGCATGACCAACTTCTTCAAAATCTACGACTTCAGTTTGTTTTGGGTCTTGTTCTCCATCTTTAGGTAAATCACCACGTACTAAAAACGAGATAACTTCTTTACTCATTTTACCTAGCATACCGCTAAATAAATCAAAAGCTTCTTTTTTATAAATTACCAATGGATCTTTTTGCTCAATAGAGGCATGTTGCACAGAAGTTCTTAAATCATCCATTTTTCTTAAATGATCCTTCCATTCATTGTCAATAAAGCCAAGTGTAATCATCTTTTCAATTTGACGTTTTACCACTCTACCTTCTGTTTTCACCCCTTCTTCTAAAGGAACAATTACATTCATTAATTTGTCTCCATCAGAAATTGGAAAAGCCATATTCTTATAACGTTCTCCTTCATTTTTGAATACTTGCTCTAAAACCGGTTTCGCTTTTTTGATAATGTTTTCTGATTTTTCATTGTAAGCTGTAACCGCTTTTTCATAAATTAAGTCGATTAATTTACTTGGGTTAGTACTTGAAAATTCATCTTTCGACACTGGTGCATCAATTCTTAAATATCTTGCCAATTCAAATTCAAAATTGGTATAGTCTTTTTTAGGATAATTGTCATTTACAATGTCTTCAATTACATCATAAAACATGTTAGAAACATCTAATCCAATTCTATCTCCTAGTAAGGCATTTTTACGTTTTCTGTAAATAGCATTTCTTTGGGCATTCATTACATCATCATACTCTAACAAGTTTTTACGAATACCAAAGTTGTTTTCTTCTACCTTTTTCTGTGCTCTTTCAATAGACTTTGAAATCATTCCATGTTGAATAACTTCTCCTTCTTTGTAGCCCATTCTGTCCATCACTTTCGCAATTCTTTCCGAACCAAACTTACGCATTAAACTGTCCTCTAAAGAAACAAAGAATTGAGAAGAACCTGGATCACCTTGACGACCAGAACGACCTCTTAACTGTCTATCTACCCTTCTAGAATCATGTCTTTCTGTACCAATAATAGCTAAACCACCAGCAGCTTTTACGGTTTCACTCAGCTTAATATCTGTACCCCTACCGGCCATATTTGTTGCAATGGTTACTTTTCCAGCATTACCTGCTTCGGCAACAATTTCAGCTTCTTGTTGGTGGTATTTCGCGTTCAATACACTATGCGGTATTTTACGCATTTTCAACATTCTACTTAATAACTCAGAAAATTCAACCGTGGTAGTTCCCACTAACACAGGTCGACCTTCTTTCACTATTTTATCAATTTCTTCAATTACCGCATTAAACTTTTCACGGGTTGTTTTAAAGACCATATCGTCCTGATCTTTTCTTGCGATTGGTCTATTGGTTGGAATAATTACCACGTCCAATTTATAAATATCCCACAACTCTTGTGCTTCTGTTTCTGCTGTACCTGTCATCCCAGATAACTTATGGTACATTCTAAAGAAATTTTGTAAAGTTACGGTTGCATAAGTTTGCGTAGCCGCTTCAATTTTCACATTTTCTTTTGCCTCTAAAGCTTGGTGTAAGCCATCAGAAAATCGACGACCTTCCATCATACGACCAGTAGACTCATCTACAATCATTACCTTACCGTTCATCACCACATACTCATCTCCTTTTGCAAATAATGTATAGGCTTTTAACAATTGATTGATCGCGTGAATTCTTTCTGATTTTATCGTAAAATCCTTGATTAAAGATTCTTTTTTAGCTACTTCTTTGTCTTTTGCTAAACTTTCTTTTTCAATTAAGTCTAATTCAATAGACAAATCTGGTAAAACATAATAATTTGAATCCTCTCCTTTAGCTAACAAATCATACCCTTTATCTGTTAATTCAATAGAGTTTTGTTTTTCACTAATCGTGAAATATAATTCTTTATCAATTTTAGGCATTTCCTTTTCCCTGTCTTGCAAGTAAAAGTTTTCTGTTTTTTGAAGCTGTGCTCTCACACCTGGTTCACTTAAATACTTAATTAAGGCCGTATTTTTTGGTAAACCTCTATAACTTCTCAATAAGGCTATTCCACCTTCTTCAATTTCTTCTTTTGTTGCAGAACCATCTTCGATTCCTTTTAACTTTTGCTTCGCTTCAATTAATAATTCATTAACCAATTTTCGTTGCACACTTACAATATCTTCTACTTTCGGTTTTAAACCTTGGTATTCTTGTTGGTCTCCACCAGCTGTTGGTCCAGAAATAATCAATGGGGTTCTCGCATCATCAATCAAAACAGAATCCACCTCATCTACAATAGCAAAATGGTGTTTTAATTGTACTAATGCATCTGGATCAGAAGACATATTATCTCTCAAATAATCAAAACCAAATTCGTTATTTGTCCCAAAAGTAACATCTGCCTTATACGCTGCTTTTCTTTCTGGTGAATTTGGCTGATGTTTATCAATACAATCTACTGTCATGCCATGGAACTCATATAAAGGTCCCATCCATTCAGAATCTCTTTTTGCCAAATAGTCGTTTACTGTAATTAAGTGCACACCTTTTTCAGCCAAAGCATTTAAGTACACAGGTAAAGTTGCCACCAAAGTTTTTCCTTCACCAGTTTGCATCTCAGCAACATTTCCTTTATGTAAAACGGCACCACCATATAATTGTACATCATAGTGAACCATGTTCCAAGTAACAGGAGTTCCTGCTGCGTCCCACGACATGTTCCAAATTGCTTTGTCCCCTTTTATGGCAATATTACCTTTCTTTTCTGCTAATTTTTTATCGTAATCTAAAGCAGTTACTTCTATCTGATCGTTTTCAGCAAACCTTTTAGCTGTTTCTTTAACTACCGCAAAAGCTTCTGGTAATAATTCTTCTAAAATCTCTTCAATTTTTTCATCCACCACTTTTTTCAGCTTATCCACTTCATTGAAGATTTTATCTTTCGCATGAAAATCCATGTCTGGATTATCTAACACTTGCTGATTCAATTGGGTAATTTCATCTTCGGTAGGCTTCAAATAAGTTTTTATTCTAGCTTTGAATTCTACCGTTTTTTCTCTTAAGGCGTCATTACTAAGGGAGGAAAGTTTTGCAAATTCTGCATTTACTTTATCTATATAAGGTCGGAAAATTTTTTCGTCTTTTTTCTCTTTACTACCTAAGAGCTTTTTGAAAATATCGAGCATTGTTAGTTATTTATTTTGAATCGTTAAAATTAATCAGTTATATTAATATAACAAGATTTTAGTGAATCAAATGATAGCGATTTTCATTCCAAACTCATTTTAGTGACAAGTTGGCATAAATAAGCGAAAAAACAAGCTGCTGCTTCTCCCCTTTTTGTCAATTTACGGAACGTTGATATTCTGTTAATACTTTTGTCATTTAAATTAAATTTGGATTGGTATCTTTGCCAAGAAATTAAACAGAAAAATATGAAATTTTTTATTGATACTGCAAACTTAGCCGAAATTAAAGAGGCAAACGACTTAGGTGTTTTAGACGGTGTAACGACTAACCCATCACTAATGGCTAAAGAAGGCATTACTGGACGTGAAAACATTTTAAAGCACTATGTTGACATTTGCAATATTGTAGACGGCCCTGTTAGTGCCGAGGTAATTTCAACCAATTTTGAAGGAATGGTTGAAGAAGGAGAGCATTTAGCAAGTCTACACCCAAACATTGTGGTTAAAATACCCATGATCAAAGATGGTATCAAGGCAATCAAATATTTTTCTAACAAGGGAATTAAAACCAACTGTACCTTGGTATTTTCAGCTGGACAAGCAATTTTAGCTGCAAAAGCAGGTGCAACATACCTATCTCCTTTTATTGGTCGTTTAGATGATATCTCGACTAATGGATTAGACTTGATTGCTCAAATTAGAGACATTTATGATAATTACTTATACGATACACAAATTTTAGCAGCTTCTGTTCGTCACACCATGCATATTATTAATTGTGCTGAAATTGGCGCAGATGTGATGACTGGACCGTTAAACGTGATTATGGGATTATTAAAACACCCTTTAACAGATAGTGGATTAGAAAAATTTTTAGCTGACTTTGCAAAAGGAAACGCTTAAGTAAAATACTTATATATTTTTTTATAATAACAAACTCTTGGATTCCTATTCAAGAGTTTGTTTTATTTTTAGCAGATTCTAATCTGCTAACAAGTTAATAATTCCTATCTTTAGTTTTTATATCATACAATATGCTTGAAGAATATTTTGCAAAGTTTCGATCACAAATAATTGGTATTGATCAAACTATAGAAACACCTTACGGAATTAAGAAAATCGTATATGCAGATTGGACTGCTAGTGGAAGAACTTATCGACCTATTGAAGAAAAAATTCAAAAAGAAATCTTACCCTTAGTTGCCAATACGCATACTGAAACGACAGCAACTGGAAAAGCCATGACAAATGCATATCGCATTGCACGACAAATCATTAAAGACCATGTACATGCTACCGATCAAGACGCACTTGTTTTTGCAGGCACAGGAATGACTGGTGCTGTGAACAAATTTCAGCGTATTTTAGGTTTGAAATATCCTGAAAACCCAAATCAATTCATGAAAGGTTGTACAGACTTGGAAATAGATGACCCAAATCTACCAATCGTATTTGTCACCCATATGGAGCACCACTCTAACCACACTTCATGGTTAGAAACAAAAGCAATTGTAGAAGTGATTAGTCAAGATGAAAACGGCAATGTAGACTTGGAAGATTTAAAAGAAAGACTAAAGACACATGCTTTCAGAAAAACTAAGATTGCCTCGGTAATAGCCTGCAGTAATGTTTCTGGAGCCAAAAATAACTATTATCAAATTGCAGAAATAATGCATTTAAACCAAGGTTTGTGCTTTGTCGATTTTGCTTGTAGCGGACCTTATGAAGCAATAGACATGCATCCTGCAAACCCGCTTCAAAAATTAGATGCCATATTTTTGTCTCCTCATAAGTTTTTAGGTGGTCCAGGAACTACTGGTATTGTAATTTTCTGTAAGTCATTATATAATAACAAAATCCCTGATCATCCAGGTGGTGGAACAGTTACCTACACAAACCCTTGGGGAGAGCGACATTACATCCATGACATTGAGACCCGAGAAGATGGTGGTACACCAGGGTTTATTCAAGCCATAAAAACAGCCATGGCAATCCGTTTGAAAGAAGAAATGGGAACCGATAAAATACTGGCACGAGAACATGAAATAATTGATTTAATCTATGCTGGATTCAATAAAATTCCTCAAATCAAACTTTTGGATAGTAATCAAAAAGTAAGACTAGGTGTTTTTTCTTTTACAGTAACAGCTATCCATTACAATTTAATGGTACGACTTTTAAATGACCGATTTGGTATCCAGACCAGAGGAGGTTGTGCATGTGCCGGGACTTATGGTCACAATTTATTGGCTATTGATTCGATTCGCTCTCAAAAAATATTCGAAGAGATAAGCAATGGAAACAACACCGATAAACCAGGATGGATCAGACTATCTATTCACCCTACTACATCCAATGAAGAAGTTTCTTTTATGATCCATGCCCTAGCGGATATTATTAATAACATTGAAACCTATAAAAAGGATTACCAATACGATAATAGCAGTAATGATTTTGAATATATAGGAGAAAACAACTTCCAAGAAATTGAACCTGTAAATTGGTTTGACTGTGTAAAACCAGTATTAAGTAAAGTTTAGTTAAAAAAAATTAATTTTCTTGTCACCTTTCATTTCTATATTTCGTTATATTGCAAACCGAATTAAACAACAATTATGATAAAGTCTATTAAAAACCTAATGCTAAGCCTATTTCTGGTCGCATTTTCAACCCCCCTTTTTGCCTCCCACGTTCAGGGTGGTAATATTTCGTACAAGTGTACAGGAAATCCAAATGAATTTATTATTACCCTAATTGTATATAGAGATTGTTCTGGTGTTGCCGTTCAACCTACTTACGCTTTAGATGTTTTTAATGATTGTGGATTAACCGTTCCAAATATCATAGTTAATCTAGTTGGCGAATTGCAAGTATCGCAATTATGCCCTGGAGCTGTCGGTAATTCTCCTTGTTATGGCGGTACTGGAACAGAAGAAGGTACTATTATGTACGAATTTAATGCCGTGGTTACTTTACCAGGTTTATGTGATGCATGGACTTTTGGATGGGGTGCATGTAACAGAAATACGGTTGAAAACCTTGTAGGTAACCCTTGTTTTTATGTAGAGACTAAATTATTCTCCGCAACACAAGCCTGTAATAACTCTGTAACCATTAACAACCCGCAACCTACTCCTTATGTTTGTGTTAACCAAGGTGTAAACTACGATTATGGTGTGCAAGAGCAAGATGGGGATTCTTTATTTTTTGAATTAGTAGCTGCTTTGGCTGACAATGGAGATACCATTTCATATAATTCACCATACACGCCTACTTCTCCAGTACCTAATATCTTTATTAACTCTGAAACTGGTGCAATTAACTTTAACTCTCCTATTGCAGGAAACTTTGTAATTGCCATAAAAGTTACTGAATATAATAAATGTGGTGAACTGGTTGGACAAACGATTCATGATATGCAATTTGTAATTGATGATCAATGTGTAAATAACGCTCCCTACCAAATTGCTGATCCAAGTGCCCCTGTAGGTACTACAGCAGGTATATACAACTTTAACAATTTTGGTACAGGAGCAACATTGCTTCCTGGTAATAAAATTGACATGTGTGTAAGTGACAGATTCTGTTTTGACATTGCATTTACAGATAATGACTTAGATAATATTGATATCACTTCTAACATCAACGATTTTTTACCTGGTGCAACTATTACACAAGCCTCTAGTTCACCAAATGCTGTAGCTACAATTTGTTGGGAATTCCAACAAGGTTATACAGGAAATTTAATTTCAATTAATGCCAATGATGGACAATGTCCAATACCTGGAATTGTATCTAGAGTAGTTGAATTAAAAATTCCACCAGCACTTTTTCCTGGTTTGGATGATACCATTACTTTTTGTGGTGATGAAGGAGTTATTAATTTTAATGACTACTTAGGACCCGTATTTGATAATAATGGTGTTTGGCATAATGGAAACTCACAAATAATTACTGGTTTAGCGGATGTTGATACAATTACACCTGGTGTTTATTTCCATATTGTTTATCCTGACACTTCTGTTAACAGTTGTGTAGATCCTCCTGCTTGTGTAGTTGCCGATTCTGCTTACTTAACCATAAATGTTTCAAACTTACAAGTTGCAGATCACGTTTATGTGGATGAGTCTTGTCAAAATCAATTTGATGGTTCTTCTACTGTAGGTCCTATTACAGGAAATGCTGGTCCGTTTACCGTATTATGGTCAGCACCAAACACGCAAGCTTTAGGAAACCATGATACTATTGTAAACAATGGTGGAATTGCAACTTATGGTAATCTTTTTGATGATACCCCAGGATTATGGAATGTATTAGTAACGGATCAAATAGGTTGTACATGGACAGAAAACTTTGAAATCAACCAAGGGTTTTTACAATTCACACAAGAAGAAATAAATAACCCACAATGTTTTGGATTCAGTAATGGTTCTATCAACCTTTCTGCAACAACAACAGGTGGACAAACAGTAACTTTTGTATTTACGGATGCACAAGGAAACGTTGTACCTGGTAGTACAGGTAATGCGGCTAATAATTTGTCAGCAGGCGTTTACACGGTAACTGCCACCACTGCAAATGGATGTTTGGTTGAAAAAAATTACCAATTATTTGATCCAGCTAAAATTACTGCCAATTTCACTTATACTATGCCATTGTGTAATGGACTTTCTACTGGAAAGTTAAAAGCAACGAACATTTTTAACCAAAAAGGTGATATTGATGATGTGTTTTTTGCATGGGCTCCAGCTCCAGCAGGCCATAATGGATTCGGTGTAGATTCATTGATGAATTTACCAGCCGGTGCTTATTCTTTAGTATTTACGGAAGATGGTTGTTCAAATGACACTACCATCTACATTACAGAACCAGATCCTTTACAAGTGTTAATTGACACGGCACTTATCAAGAAAACATATTGTAGAACTGCTGCATACCAAAATGGTAATGGTGTTGTATCTGCATCAACTGCAGGTCCAGGATATAACGGTACTGGTACACCAACTTACTTATGGGAAAACTTAGCGAATGGAGATGAATCTACTTTTACTACATTTGTTGTAAAAGTACCAGGATACTGTGCATTTACAGCTACAGATGAAAATGGATGTATTTCTTCTGATACTGTTTTTGTAGATTCCTTAAATCCTATTGCTGACTTTACTATTGTATCGGATGAGTTTTATGATGCTACTATTTATGAAGGAACAGAAGATGTGAAAATTAAAATCACAAATACTTCTCAAAACTTTGCACAAGTTGGTAACCCTTTATCAGATACTATTTTCCAATGGAATTTATTCTCTAACAATCCTGATGGAAACCAATGGTTTTTCACTTATAGATTAGAAGATAAAGTAGATACTACTTACAAAGGTATTAACTTAAATGAGCCTACAGATTATGAAATTTGCTTGGTAGCAAAAAACTTTAATGATTGTGTAGACACTACTTGTAGAATCGTAAAAGTGCATAAAGAATTTGTATTCGAAATGCCTAATGTATTTACTCCTGGTGCATATCCAAATAATGAGTTTTTCTTCCCTGCTGCTGGTGTAAGCGTTTTTTCTGCTACCCTATTAAACAGATACGGAATTCCTGTATATGAATTTGATAACATCACAGATACTTGGGATGGTACAAATTACAAAAATGATAAACCTTGTGCGGATGGTGTATACTTTTACACTTACACAGGTGAAACTACCAATGGAACTCCAATCGAAGGAAATGGTAACGTAACCCTAATCAATGCCAAGAAATAGAATTAAATAATACTATTAAACGAAAGGGAAGTCAAATTGACTTCCCTTTTTTTGTGCCCTTATGTTTTAAATCTATCGCCGTCCCCAATCCAACGAAGAAACTATACCAGCAAAAAAACAACCTGGCGAGAAAACAAAAACTTGAGAAAGCAAAAACTTGAGAAAGCAAAAACTTGAGAAAGCAAAAACTTGAGAAAGCAAAAACTTGAGAAAGCAAAAACTTGAGAAAGCAAAAACTTGAGAAAGCAAAAACTTGAGAAAGCAAAAACTTGAGAAAGCAAAAAGGAAGGACTATGTCCTTCCTTTTTGCTTATAAACTATATTCAAGGTAGCTTTATACTGCGACAGAAATACTGCGTATTTGTTCCATGATTGTTTCTGCTAATTCATTCGCTTTCGCTTCATTTTTACTTTCCGCATAAATTCTAATAATCGGCTCAGTATTACTTTTTCTTAAGTGCACCCACTCTTGGTCTTCAAAATAAATTTTCACACCATCTTGGGTGTCTACTTCATTATTATTGTATTGTGCTGCAACGGTTTTTAATATAAGATCAACATTCATATTGGGAGCCAATTGAATTTTATTTTTAGAAATAAAATAATTAGGATATTCTCCCCTCAATTCTGTCGCTTTTAATCCAGAGGTAGCCAATTGCGTTAAAAATAAACCAATCCCAACCAAAGCATCTCTACCATAATGAATCGCGGGATAAATGACACCACCATTTCCTTCTCCTCCAATAATGGCGTTCGTTTCTTTCATTTTCTCCACAACGTTTACTTCACCAACAGAAGCAGCATTGTATACACCTTGTCTATTTTCAGTAACTTCTTTTAAAGAGATCGTAGAAGACAGATTAGAAACTGTATTTCCTGGTGTCTTACTTAACACATAGTCTGCAATAGCAACCAGCGTATATTCCTCACCAAACATAGTCCCATCTTCATTCACAAAAGCCAATCTATCCACATCAGGATCAACAACGATACCTAAATCGGCACCTGTTTCTTTAATTTTATCTGCAATAGCAGTTAAATTTTCAGGAAGCGGCTCTGGATTATGCGGGAAATGTCCCGTAGGCTCACAATACAATTCAACCACGTTCGTCACCCCTAAAGCATTTAGCAAAGCCGGCACAAAAATGCCACCTGTAGAATTAACAGCATCTACCACAACTTTAAAATTCTTTCTTCTAATAATCTCTTGGTCGACCAAATCCAAATCCAAGACTGCTTGAATGTGTTTTTGTAAATAAGTATCGTCTAATTTTAAAGTCCCCAATGCATCAACTTCAACAAAGTCAAATGCTTCCTTTTCGGCAAGTAAAAGTAATTCCTCTCCATCAACAGCAGATAAAAACTCGCCTTTTTCGTTCAATAATTTTAGAGCATTCCATTGTTTTGGATTATGACTAGCAGTTAAAATTATTCCTCCCTGCGCATTTTCCATTGGCACAGCAATTTCAACGGTAGGTGTAGTAGACAAGCCAAGGTTAATCACATTAATTCCCAATCCTTGTAAGGTAGCAATTACCAAATCTGAAATCATTTGACCAGAAAGCCTAGCATCTCTTCCCACCACAACAGTAGGATTGCTTAATTTAGAACGATTTTTAATCCAACAGCCATAAGCTGCAGCAAATTTAACCGTATCAAAAGGCGTTAATCCTTCCCCTATTGGTCCACCAATGGTGCCTCTAATTCCAGAAATTGATTTTATTAATGTCATGGTACTTTAATTTACCACAAATATAATGGAAATCAATTAATTTAAGAAGTCAATTTTTATTGAGCCATCATGACTTCCATCATTTTTTCCTCTTCTCCCCTCAATACTTTTAATTCCACTTTATCACCAGGATTATTAATCACAATAGATTCTTGTAATTCTGCGATAGAACGGATGTTTTTTCCATCCACGCCTAAAATAATGTCCATTGATTTTAATCCTGCTTTATCTGCATTTCCACCTTCTAATACATTGGCAATAACAATTCCTTTTTCACTACCTAAATTATATGATTTTTTTACTCCTGTATTATTTTCAATTAGATTAATACCTAATTGCACACGTTTTACTTCTCCAAAAGATATTAAATCATAAGTTACTTTTTTAACAATGTTAGAAGGTATGGCAAAAGAATAACCAGCATAAAATCCTGTACCAGATGCAATGGCTGTATTTATCCCTATTAATTCACCGCTAGTATTTACTAAAGCACCACCACTATTTCCGGAATTCACTGCGGCATCCGTCTGTATAAAAGACTCTACTGGAAAAACATTTTCCTGCGGATTATAATTTCTGGATAACAAATCAATATTTCTATTTTTTGCACTTACAATACCTGCGGTAACGGTAGATTGCAAATTGAGCGGGTTACCCACTGCAATTACCCATTCTCCAAGTTTTAAATTATCAGAATTTCCAAATTCAGCATATGGTAAACGGTAGCCGTCAATTTTTATCACCGCAATATCTGTAGATGGATCAGTTCCGACAAGCGTTGCCTTATAAGTTTTATCATTTAAAATAACCGAAATATCTTTGGCATCTTGCACCACATGGTTATTGGTTACCATATATCCATCATCTGAAATAACGACACCTGAGCCAGAGGATTTACCATGTCTTTCTGTTGTTTTATAGGCATCTTTACCATAAAATAGTTTCACTAAAGGATCGTAAGTAATTTCCGATCGCACAAAATGAGTTTGTATATGCCCGACTGCATTTACCGCTTTTTCGGACGCCATGGTTAAATCACTTAATCCACTTTGATGGTCGTTACTCATTAAACCTACTGGCTTAATAAGGTTATTTTCCATCCCCTGAGTTTGTGTAATGTTGTTATGTAATGTTGTTTGATTTGACAATTGTTGTCCTGCGTATCCCCCCCCTATTGCTAGTAAGCCGAATAAAATTAATTTTGTTGGTTGTTTCATGACTGTCGTATTTTATGGTTTGATTTTATAAGTATAAAATTAAAGAATGCGTACAGCCTAATTTTTTAAATAATGTTAATTGATGTAAAAATTTCTAAAAATCGGTCACTTTACCGCCATTAATTGCAGTTAAAATCGATATTTTTAAGGAAAACACTTACTTAGTTTATTTTTATTTGTATTATTGTACCACAATCAATCGTGAACAAAGGTTCACATCCTATCTAATATTTAACAAAATATAATAGCCAGAATCGAAAGATTTTATTTCTTATTTATTTATATGTCACAATTATCTGAACTTAAATTAAAAAAAGTTGCTGAATTACGTGAAATGGCTTCTTCGCTTAAAATTCCAAATATGGAAACTAAAAAAAAGCAAGATGTAATTGACGCAATTGTTACCGCAACGAATACGCCTAAAGAAACTGTAACTCCTATAAAAGAGGTAGTTTCTGCAGAAAAAACAACTGAGGTTAAATCGGCCCCTAGTCCAAAAGACAAGCCTACTCCTCGTCCTAGACCAAGAAAAAGAGAAGATAATCCAAATGTTGAAAACGCAATAAATAGCGACAACAAACCTAAGAATACCCCACGTCCTAGACCAAACCCAAGACCTAATCCTAACCAGAAGAAAAATAATGAGCATGCACCTAAAAGTGCTACTCAAACTTCAGAAGGAGAAAACAAAGGGGAACAAAATCAAAAAAAACCAATACATAACAACGGTCAAGCCAATCATAAAAAACCGAATCCGAACCAAAAAAGATCTCAAAAAGATTATTATGGATTTAACTTTGATGGGATTATTATCAGCGAAGGCGTATTAGACATGATGCAAGATGGCTACGGTTTTTTACGTTCGTCAGATTACAACTATCAAGCATCACCAGATGATATTTATGTACCGCAAAACCAAATTAAAGCTTATGGCTTAAAAACTGGAGATACGGTAAGAGGTGCCATTCGCCCACCAAAAGAAGGTGAAAAATATTTTCCATTAATATCTATTGAAAGTGTGAATGGGCGTGACCCAAGTTACGTGCGCGACCGTGTACCGTTTGAGTATTTAACGCCTCTTTTTCCAGATGAAAAATTACATTTAACTGGCCATAAAAAAGAAAGTACTTCTACCCGAATAATGGATTTATTCGCCCCAATTGGTAAAGGGCAAAGGGGAATGATTGTGGCACAACCAAAAACTGGTAAAACGGTTTTATTGAAAGATGTTGCCAATGCAATAGCGGCAAACCACCCCGAAGTTTATTTAATCATTTTATTGATTGATGAAAGACCTGAGGAGGTTACTGACATGGCAAGATCGGTAAATGCCGAAGTGGTTGCTTCTACTTTTGATCAACCTGCTGATAAGCACGTAAAATTAGCCAATATCGTACTTGAGAAATCAAAAAGAATGGTGGAATGCGGGCATGACGTTGTCATTTTATTAGATTCAATCACCCGTTTAGCCAGAGCATATAATACGGTTCAACCTGCTTCTGGAAAAGTACTTTCTGGTGGTGTAGATGCGAATGCATTGCACAAACCAAAAAGATTTTTTGGTGCAGCTAGAAAAATTGAAAATGGTGGATCGTTAACCATTTTAGCCACTGCCTTAACTGAAACCGGTTCTAAAATGGATGAAGTGATCTTTGAAGAATTTAAAGGTACAGGTAACATGGAGCTTCAATTAGATAGAAAAATTTCTAATAGAAGAATTTATCCAGCCATTGATATCTTATCTTCTGGTACAAGACGTGAAGACTTATTAATGCGTAAAGACTACCTACAAAGAGTTTGGGTATTGCGTAAATACCTAGCCGATATGAACCCAATTGAAGCCATGGAATTCATGAAAGAACGTATTGAAGATACAAAATCGAATGAAGAGTTTTTAATGTCAATGAACAACTAAAAAATCTTTTATAAAAATACAAACCGCCATCTTTTTTTTTAAGATGGCGGTTTTTTTATGCCTAAGTTGTAACAAATTAACTCTTTTATAGTCTTACCTATAAAACAACCCATTCTATGAAATTATTTTTTACTCTTCTAATTCTTATAATTTCCAATTCATTACTTTCTCAATACGTACTTAAAGGTAACGTGACGGATGATCAAAACATGCCAATTCCTGGTGTCCGCGTATTTATTGACCAAACCACATACGGCGTTATTACAGACTTAAAAGGAGGGTATTTTATTGAATTAAGCAGTAAAAAAAACTACCCTATAGCCTTTAAAATGTTAGGCATGAAAGATACGGTTATACCCATTGACATCCATCAAAAAATTACCACGTTTGACATTCAAATGCTTACATACTCTGAAAGACTCGAAACCGTTGAAGTAAGCTCGAAAAAGATAGATGTGGCAAAGCAAGTCATTAAAGCCATGCAAGACAATAGAAACAATATGGCCAACCAATATGAAAACTATACCTGTAACACTTATTTAAAAACAAGTTTAGAAAAAAGTATTAAACCAAATATTGCGGAACGCTCCAAAGAAATAGATAGTATCATTGCTATTGGTCCTGCTAAAATGAATTTTATAGAATCCTTTTCCATCACCAAATTTAAAACTCCAAATACTTATAAAGAGGAAATTGTAGCACAACACGATTACGCAGATAAATCGAGTAATAATTTTTCAGCATCCATAAATTTTAATTTCGGAACCTCCATTGTTCCCATACAGTATATTGCAACCAACCCTTACATCTTTTTTGAAAAAATTCAAGATGGCGACTTTAATTTGTATCAAAACATGTTGAATTTACCAAAAATTTCAGAACACCCTATTGTCTCCCCCATTGGTTTTAACGCATTTTTAAATTACAATTTCGACTTAGCTAATATTTTTTACGAGCAAGAAACAGGGCATAAGATTTATGAAATCAAAGTGATTCCAAAATTTAAACAAGCTGCATTATTCGAAGGTACCTTATTCATTATTGATAAATTATGGGTCATTCAGTCTTTTGAGTTAAATATCAACTCCGCTGCAATGCCATTTTTTAAGGATTTTACTGTTTTACAAGATTATCAGATGATCGATTCGGCATGGGTACCCATTAGAAGAGAATATGTATACGCCATCCAAGATGGAAAATACATTATTTCAGCCAACACAAGAGTCAATCATTCAAATTACACCTTTAACAATGCGGAGAAAAAAAAGGACTTTGACAATGAAATTTTAGTTTACCAAAGCGAAGCTTTCACCAAAGATTCAGCTTACTGGGACGGCATTAGACCGATTCAATTAAAAGCTACAGAACTGTCATTTATACATGAACAAGATAGTATTGAAAAACACATAAAAAGTGAAGCATACCTAGACAGTTTAGACAAAGCATTTAACAAGATTACTTTTTGGGATGTTACTTTAAACGGTGTGGCATTTAGAGACAGGTTTAAAGAAGAAAGTATTTATATTAAACCATTGTTCAGTTCTATTCGAGTTTTTGGTGTAGGAGGGTTTAGATTAGGAACTGGAGGCATCTATACCAAAAAATTTAAAAATGCGCAAAAAATTAAGGTAGATGCGGATTTAGATTATGGTTTCAACAACAAGGATTTGAAATGGAAAATGGGCTTAGAATACACCTTTTTACCTAAACGATTTGGTTTAATTGAACTTAGAGGCGGAGATTCCTACGACTTAATAACAGACTACAATTCGGTATTAGGTACATTTTCGAGGGGGAATTATGTAAGAAAACAATTTATTGAAATAGGACATAGAATAGAAATTGTAAATGGTTTATATGGGAAAATAAACCTAAGTTATTCCGATAGACAAGGGATTGACAATTTAATTCTATCGGAATGGTCGGCACTACTATTTGGAGAACTCAACCAACCGGCCACTTTCGATCGCTATATCATTTCTCTGGTTGAATTTCAGTTCTTGTATCGCTTTAAACAAAAATACATCATCAAAAAAAATGAAAAACAACTTATAGGAACCAAGTATCCCGAATTGGAGTTGACCTATAGAAAAGGTATTCCAAAACTGTTTAACAGTGAAGTAAACTTTGATTTTATTGAATTAAAGGCTTCAGACGAAATCAATCTTGGTAATTATGGAGATTCAAAATGGAGTGTGTTAGCAGGAACTTTTGTCAATGAAGTAGACTTAAGGTTTATGGAACATAAATTTTTTAGGGGCTCTGATCGTTTCTTCTTTTCAAATCCATTGCGTTCCCATCAGTTATTAGACTCTACTTTTAACACTTCCAAGCCATACTTTCAAACTTTTTATGTCCACCATTTTAACGGATTTATTATGAATAAAATTCCTTTGATCAATAAATTGAAATTAGAATTAACTGCAGGAGCAAGTGCTTTAATCATTCAAGATATTGCTTACTCGCATGCAGAATTATTTGCTGGACTGGAAAAAAAGTTTAGAATTAAAAAGCAATACTTTAAAGTAGGTGTCTTCATGGCTACTCGTGCCAACTCTAGTGAAGCCATTACCTATCAGTTTAAAATTGGGATGGACTTTTTTAATAGTTTTACCAATACTTGGACTTATTAAAAATAATAGGATATTTTAAAAAATACAACGTATCTTTCTTCTCTAAAAACATTTATCTTGAAGGTACTATTTATTTTTCTATTTGTATTTATGATTCAATTGGCATTTAGTCAATCGACTTGGAAGCCTGGAGACGCAGCTATAGTACCCGCCCTTCCACTTTTCGAATTGGAGAATAGTCAAGTTCAAAAACTTCACCCATTGCTTATTTTAGCAAAAGATAACACTGCCAGAGAAAACCGCTTATACGCATTAGTCACTGGTGGTTTATATTTAGGTGCCTTTACCGGTGATATTATTGGCACAAATTTAAGGCTCGATTTTATGGTCAATAAAAGCAAAAATCAAGATGTAGGGATTGGTTTTAAAGGCCAAGTAGGCGCGCCATTTGATGATGATTTATTATATTCCCTTGCTGCCTATGCCTTGGCGTTCTATGGTAAAAGCAGCAATAGATTTGAAATATCTTTGGGGGCCAACCTTCCTTTTAAAAATTATTTTGAGCCCTATGAATTGGTCCATTTTGGCATAGGTTACCGATATATTTCGGTGAAAACACCTTTGACTTTTACCATTGGAATGGCGACAACGAGTTTATTCCATATTGGCCTCGGCTTTAAAATTGGGTAATAAAAAAACCTTTCAGTCATAGACCGAAAGGTTTTTCATTTTTAAGTATGATTGTAAAATTAAGCTTCTTCTACAGAAAAAGTATAACCTTCCATAATTTGATTACATAACATTTTTTTACAAGCTTCATCCACTTTCGCTTCTGCTTGTTCTTTAGACGCGGCATCCACAAATAGTGTAATGTGTTTTCCAATTCTAACATTTGTAATTTCAGCCAATCCAACATTTTTCATTGATTGAGATACTGCTTTTCCTTGAGGATCTAATAATGCTGCTAATGGCATTACATCTATTTCTGCTTTAAACTTCATTTTTCCGTTTTACTGCGTTATTAATAAGTGACAAAATTATATATAATATTATAATAATCGGTATAGACCAAAAGAATAAAGTTGCAAACAACAAAAGTGAAATTGTTAAAAACAAATAACGTATCTCATTTCCTTTGAATTTAAAGTCTTTAAACTTCAAGCTAAACAAGGGTATTTCACTGACCATCAACAAAGATAAAACAATTGTTGCTAGAATTAAAAAGATGGGATTTGCAATAATATTTACAAACTGGACTTCCATTTTACCTTGCCCCATTATTGCTTCCAGCATTAATAATGGAATTACCGCAAAGAATAAAGTCATTGCTGGTGTTGGTAAACCAATAAAACTACTGGTTTGTCGTGTATCTAAGTTGAATTTTGCTAAACGAAACAATGCAAACACGGGAATTAGAAAAGCGATATAAGGCAAGTACTCCCCAATCCACTCGTATTTTTCTCCAATAGACCACTCATAATCATAAAATATTTTATTGGTGATTAAATGTATGTAAGAATGAGTGCCTGGACCATTTAACAATTTATACACTATAATTCCTGGTGCTACACCAAAAGTTACCATATCGGCCAAAGAATCTAATTGTTTACCCAGTTCACTTTGCACTTTTAAAAGTCTTGCCACAAAACCATCCAAAAAATCAAAAATAGCAGAGAGAAAAATACAATAGGGCGCCCACTCCATATGTCCATTTAAGGTAAAAATAATCGCGAAAATTCCACCTACTAAATTTCCTGCGGTTAACAAATTTGGGATTAATCTTTTAATTGAATTCATGGCTGCAAAAATGCTAATTATTTTTTATTGGACTTCGTTTGAAATACAATATTCCATACGGATATAAAAATATATACCAAAACAATAATTGGTACTGCCCAATATTTAAATAGAATTATAGTCCCTATACTAAAGATTAAAAATAAGTATTGAATCTGATTATTTTTAAAGTCATAATTTTTAAACTTTAAAGCAAACAAGGGGATTCTGCTTACCATTAAAACCGAAAAGACAAGGATTAAAATTGCCAATGCAAATGGATTAAGTAAAATATAATCCATTATCCATGACTTTGTATCACTCGGATTTAAAACGGCATCATGAATAATAAATGGGAAAGCAGCAAAAAAGATAGCCATTGTAGCGGTTGGTACGCCTAAAAAGGAAGTAGATTGATGGGTATCGACATTAAATTTAGCCAGACGAAACAAAGCAAAAATTGGCAATAAAAAAGCCAAGGAAGGAAAAAGTTGATGTTGTACTTCTGTAACACTCGCTTTTTCGAGAAAAGAAGCCATTGGTATATTTAATTCATTTTCTGTTAAAACAGTCAATATACTAAACATTAAAAAACCGGGTGACACACCAAAAGTAACAATATCCGCTAAGGAATCCATTTGCTTTCCTTTATCGCTTTTCACCCGCAATAAGCCAGCCATAAAGCCATCAAAAAAATCGAAGACAATAGCAACAAAAATACAATAGCCGCTCCACTCTATTTTACCTGTTAGTGCAAAAAGAATGGACAATATGCCCCCCATTAAATTTCCAATTGTAAAAAAATTCGGTACTGCTCTTCTTTTTTTCGCCATAAACAAATGTGTGAATAATATTTCACTTCTCGCCAATTTCCACCCATTTTACTATGCCTAATACTTATAAACAGTACAATAAAATTGATTTTTTGGAGTTTGTAAAAATAGTTAAAAAATAATCTTTAATTTTACCTTTAATTATGGCATTAAACCGCATTTTACTCTACATTTCCATTTTCAGTTTTGGAATGGCACATGCTCAAGGTAGTTTGGCTCCGAAATACTCTAACGAATTTTTGAATATTGGTATTGGTGCACAAGCACTTGGTCTATCAAATGCTGTAGTAGCAGGAGTAGATGATGTAACAGCTGGATATTGGAACCCTGCTGGATTAGCAAATACTACCAATTTTTTGGACATTGCTGCCATGCATGCAGAATACTTTGCTGGAATATCAAAATTTGATTATGTTGGACTGGCTAAACCATTAGGAAATGGTGGCGTTGGTGGATTTTCTTTTATACGATTTGCAGTAGACGACATTCCAAACACCACCCAATTAATAGATGCGGATGGAAATATAGATTATGATAGAATCACCACCTTTTCTGCTGGAGATTATGCATTTTTATTCTCTTATGCGCAAAAATTAGGAATTGAAGGATTGAGTGTTGGTGGAAATTTTAAAATAATTTATCGCCATGTGGGAGACTTAGCCAAGGCTTATGGTTTTGGAATTGATGCTGGCGCACAATATAAGCTAAGCGATAAATGGAAGTTTGGTTTGGTGATTAGAGATGTTACTTCCACTTTTAATGCGTGGACTTATAATTTAGATAGCACAACTATTGAAGTTTTTCAAGCAACGGGAAATGATTTACCTCAAAACGCGCTTGAATTAACCTTACCAAAAGTAATTTTAGGAGTTCAGTTTAAACAGCCCATTAAAGAAAAATTTTATGTGGCCAGTGAAATAAATTTTGATTTAAACACGGATGGAAGAAGAAATGTACTTATTCGCACCAGCCCAGTTAGTATCGACCCACACTTGGGCATTGAATTTGGTTACTTAAAATATGTGGCAGTAAGAATGGGAGTTGGTAATGTACAATGGATAAAAAATACAGATTTAACGGAATCTTTAAGCTTTCAACCAAATATTGGTTTAGGTATTGGTTTTAAAAACGTAAATATTGATTACGCATTTACGGATGTTGGTGATGCTTCGATTGCATTGTATTCTCATGTTTTCTCTTTAAAAATAGGAATAAAAAATGCCCCTCAAAAAATGCCAAACGATTAAATATGAAGATAATTCTATCCTTATTCATAAGTTTTTACTCCTTTTTATCATTAAGTCAGTACGGTAACGAATGGATAGATTATAACCAACAATATTATAGCTTTAAAATTACCCAAGATGGTGTATATAAATTAGACTATGCGACCTTAAATGCAGCAGGAATTCCATTACAAACCATCCATACTGCAAACTTTCAAATTTTTGGTTTCGAAAAAGAGCAACCTATTTATGTTGAAGACGGTGGTGACGGGAGTATGGATGCTGGAGATTACCTATTATTTTATGCCCAAAAAAACAACACTTGGTTAGATTCGTTATTGTATGAAAACCCAATAGACGTACCGAATAAATACTACCCGCATTACAACGACACCATTACTTATTTTGTTACTTGGAACAATAGCCTTAGTAACAACAGGATGATCACTGAAACGGCAGTAAATTACGCCAGTTACTCGCCAGAACCATATTTCTTAAAAACAATAGGAATCGCTTACCATCAATCTTATACATTTGGCTTTAAATCCTCCGGGCTATCCTATTCCCAATATGTAAATGGGGAAGGATGGGGAAGTGTACCCATGAATGTAAATTCTAGCAATTATTTTATTAACAGTACTTTTAGTACTCCTTTTCCATACACAGCAGCTGGTGCACCTGATGTTACAGGAATCTCTTCTACTGCTAGTATTTCAAACGCTACTTTTACAGGTGCCGGCAATCACCACTTACAAATTAAAGAATTTATAAATAATACCCTTTTAGTCGACCTAATATTTAATGGTTATGTTGGAAATAAATTAAATTTTAATTTTCCAGCCACCAACTTAAGTGGATCAAATACCACCATCCGTCATGAACTCATTAACGATCAAGGTGCAGTAGCTGATCAGGTTGCTATACATTATGTTGAATTGACTTACCCAAGTCAACCCAACTTAAATAATACAAGTTATTATGAAATGGAAGCATTAAATGGAACTGGTTCAAAAGCTTATTATAATTTCACCAATTTTAATGCCTCCGCACCTATCGGATTGGCGTTTATTGGTAATACCATTCGAAAGTTACCAGTTACCATTAGTGGTAGTCAATTTAAAGTAATTATTCCAAATTCCAGTCAAGGCAAACATAAATTTATACTCACTGATATTAGTGCTATAATGGCGGTACCTTCTATTTCTCCTATTAATGGAAATGGTACTTTTACCAATCCTTTTAATTTTAATTATGCAGCTGCCTACTTGATGGTTACACACCATAGTTTAAATACAAGTGCCCAAACTTATTTAAACTATAGACAAAGTGCAGCTGGTGGGAATAAAAATGCCTTACTTTTTGATATAGATGAACTCAACTTACAATTTGGTGGTGGCGTACCTAAACATGTAATGGGCTTAAGAAGGTTTCAAGACTTTGCTTTTAACCAATCTCCCAACAATCCTCCCGGTCATATTTTTTTAATTGGAAAAGGTATTCGAGAAGCCACAGAAGGATCAGCTTCTGGCGGTGGCATGCGAACGACATCTACGGCCTATGCCCAGTGTTTAATTCCCAGCTTTGGTTTCCCTGCCAGTGACATGTTAATTTCAGCAGGTTTAAACGGTACTGCATTAGAACCCTTAATTCCTATTGGAAGATTGGCAGCTAGCAATAATGCAGAAGTAATTACCTACTTAAATAAAGTAAAGGAATTTGAACTCGCCCAAGATCCAAATGCAATCTATAATATACCCAGTAAATTGTGGCAAAAGGAAATATTGCATTTTGGAGGAGGAACGACTGCATATGAGCAAACTTTATTCAAATCGTTTTTAAACTCCTATGAAAACACGCTTGAAAACAGCTATTTTGGGGGGAATGTTAATTCTTATTTCAAAACTGTTTCCGACCCAATCAGTCCCATTTTAACGAATGAGGTGACCAGTAAAATTACAGATGGTGTAAGTTTTATGACCTTTTTTGGACATGCTTCTGCAACTGGATTTGACCAAAATGTAGATGACCCTGAAAACTGGAACAATAAAGGAAAATATCCCTTCGTGATTGGCAATTCATGCCTAACAGGTAACATTCATGAACCAATTGTTGAAAGTACATCCGAAACCTATGTTTTAATAGAGGACGAAGGCGCAATTGCGTTTATAGCCAATGTAAATCAAGGCTTCCCATATGGTTTAGATCAGTTTTCCAGCGAATTGTTTAAACAAATATCTACCCTAAACTATGGCGGAAGTATAGGGGAACAAATGAAAATAGTAGCACATAATTTAAGTCCATATACTAACTCCTTTACCACAAAAACTACCTTAAGTCAAATGACATTGCATGGCGACCCAGCCTTAAAAACCAACACGCATGAAAACCCTGAAATTGAAATTAATTCAGCAGGTGTTTTTATTACCCCAAGTGAAATTAATTTAACGGTTGACACCATTGCTGTAAACGTAGTTTTATACAATTTAGGTAAAGCCATAACAGACACTTTCACCTTAGAAGTCAAAAGAAAATTCCCGAATAGTGGTGGTGATTCTATTTACTTTCAAAATATATATGGACTGAATTATATGGACACCATTCAAGTAAAAATGCCTTTTTATACGAATCTTGGGGTGGGTTTAAACAATTTTGAAATAAAGGTGGATATTCCAAATATCATTACCGAACAATATGATGAGGTGATGAACAACCAAGTGAATAAGCAAGTCATATTTGACATTGATGGCATTTATCCAGTATGGCCTTATAATTATGCCGTAGTACCAAACGATTCCATTGTATTAAAAGCATCTACCATCAATCCTTTTGCCGACTTGAATAATTACCGTTTTGAAATTGATACGACTGATTTATTTAATAGTCCATTTTTAAAAAATCATCAAATAAGCTCCACAGGTGGCGTAATAGAAGTCTTTCCTAATGATTGGAATGCAAGCAATGGCGTAGTATCGCCTTTAACTTTAGTAGACAGTATGGTTTATTTTTGGAGAGTTAGTGTGAATGAACCAGGGAATTATAATTGGCAAGAATTTTCCTTTCAATACATCAAAGGTAAAAGTGGTTGGGGACAAGATCATTTTTTTCAATTTAAAAATAATGACTTTAATTCCCTACACTATAACCGAGGAAATAGAGACCTAACCTTTGATCCAACCTCAAAAACAGTTCATTGTCAAACCTATGGAAATGCATCTAACTCTACAGGGTACATATATACCTTATGGGAATTAGATGGATCTTTGGCAGATTATGCATTTTGTAATACTAATCCAAAATTACAAGTGGCAGTCATCAACCCTAACACTTTAGAAGCATGGGGTACGCGAGATACTATGAATGGTGTCCTGATAAATCCCAATCATAATTTCGGAAATTCAAATGATATTTATAGCTTTAATCATTGCCGCGATCGTGTTGAAAAATTCTTTACGTTTGAACAACATATTCAAACCCAATTGATGAGTTTTCAAGACATGATTGAAAACCAAGTCCCTGACGGATATTATGTACTTATTTACACGGCTATGCAACTTTCTTATGCAAATTGGGATACCTACAATCCCCAATTGTATAGTATGTTTCAAAATTTAGGATCAGACAGTATTGCGGTTGGAAAGTCGGATAAACCATACATTGCTTTTTTTAGAAAAGGAGATATTTCCAGTTTTAAAGAAGTATATGGGGTTAATGTTAATGATTATATTGAATTTGAAGATACTATTGTTGGTCAAGACTTTAGTGGTTTGGAAAAATCGACAAGAATAGGTCCTGCAAAAAATTGGGAAGTCTTATATTGGCAACAACATAGCATTGATAATGTTAACCAAGACCAAACCAGGTTGAAATTGTATGGCTTGACAGCAAATGGAAACTCAGCCCTTATATTAGATACCATATTCACAGAAAATGATTCCATTTTGCAATTGAGTAACATTAACAACATTAATAGTTTCACTTATCTTCAGCTTGAAATGAATACTGTCGATTCAACCAACAACACCCCAACCCAACTAGACAGCTGGCATGTATTATATCAACCATTGCCTGAAGCCGCAATCACATCAACCAATGGCTATTACATTTCGACAGACACCTTGAATGAAGGAGAAAAAATTGCCATTAGTTTTGATATAAAAAACATATCTGATCAACCCATGGATTCTTTATTGATTAATTATTGGGTTGAAAATAATAAGCATCAGATTATTCCTATTAGTTACCCAAGACAAGATTCATTGCGGGTAAATCAAACGATAAGAGACACCATATTTATTCCTAGTTTTGGATTGACTGAAGTCAACAGCTTATGGGTAGAAGTAAATCCATATACCACTCCAGACAAAACCGACCAACCTGAAATGTACCATTTTAATAACATTGGTCAATTACCAATTTATGTAAATTCTGATAATATTAACCCCATTCTAGAAGTGACTTTCGATAATCAATTTATCTTAAATGGTGATTTAGTCAGTCCAAATAGTCAGGTTATTATGACCTTAAAAGATGAAAACCCATTGCTATTACTCGACAATGAAGCAGACACGGCTTTGTTTGGTATATTTTTAACCGACCCTGAAGGGAATCAAAAAAGAGTTAATTTTAGAAATAGCGCCGGAGAACAAACCTTGGATTGGGTACCTGCTAATGCGTCGAACAAGAAGTTTAAAATCATTTATGATGGAGATTTTGAAATGGATGGAACTTATCGCATATTGGTGCAAGGTGCAGATAAATCAGGTAATTTGTCGGGGGATTATAATTATGACATTGAATTTGAAGTGGACCATCAATCGAGCATTACCAACTTAATGAATTATCCTAACCCCTTCTCTACTCGAACTCAATTTGTATTTACCCTAACAGGTGCTATCATTCCGGATGAGATGACCATTCAAATTTTAAATATTACGGGTACCGTAGTCCGTACAATTACCATTGATGAATTGGGACCAATTCACATTGGAAGAAACATTACCCAATACGCTTGGGATGGTAAAGATGATTTTGGTGATCAGTTGGCAAATGGAGTTTATTTATACCGTGTGATTTCTAATATTCAAGAAGAAAGTATTGACCTAAGAGAAAGTGGTGCGGATCAATATTTCACAAAAGGCTTTGGGAAAATGTACTTGTTGCGATAAGTATTTTTTCTTCATCCGTTTTTTGATAATCGTTTTTCAATAACTGGAGTGATTTCCTTAAAAAACTTTAAAAGCCGTAAGGTATTTAACCATAAAACGACCATTCAATAAACAACAAATCATGTTAAAAAATATATTTTTCACCAGTATCACATGCCTTGCTTTCTTCACCATCACTATAGCGTGTACAAACCAAACAAAGGAATACAAGGAATTTGAACCTAAAATCAGCAATGCAGTTTTAGATACCAGCAACTTGAAAAAAGCACATTTTGCAAGTGGTTGTTTTTGGTGTGTAGAAGCAGTTTATGAAAGTGTAAAAGGAGTACAAGAAGTATATTCAGGTTATGCTGGGGGACATACAAAAAATCCAACTTACGAAGCTTCCAATACCGGTAAAACTGGTCATGCTGAAGCGGTAGAAGTATGGTACGACCCCAAGGTAATTTCATTCGAGCAATTGGTGGATGTATACTACGGCAGTCAAAACATTGAACAAGTGAATGGACAAGGACCTGATAGCGGCAGTCAATATAGAAGTATTATTTTTTATCAAAATGAAGCAGAAAAAGCAATCATTGAAGCCAAAATAAAAGCCTTGGAATCGAAGGGATTAAAAGTGGCGAGTGAAGTAATGCCATTTACCAAATTTTGGATGGGGGAAGCTTATCATCAAAACTATGAACGATTGCACCCGAACCAAGGTTATATTCAAGGGGTTTCTGTTCCGAGACTGAAAGCATTTCAAGCAAAATACCCTGAATTACTGAAGGAAAACAAACACTGAACACACTAAAATCATGATGGATAATAAATCGCATTGGGAACAAGTTTATGCTGTAAAAACACCTGAAGAGGTCAGCTGGACGGAAGCCATTCCTGAAAAATCTTTAGCTTTAATTGCTGCTTGCAAGCTAGCAAAGGAAGCATCAATTATTGATATTGGTGGCGGTGATAGCTTATTGGTCGATCATTTAATAACACTTGGATACACCAATATTACTGTACTCGACATTTCAGCCAATGCAATAGCAAGGGCACAAAAAAGATTGGGTGAAAAAGCAGATTCAATTACTTGGATTGTTAGTGATATCAATACTTTTAAACCAACAGAAAAATACGATTGTTGGCACGACCGTGCCGCCTTTCACTTTTTAACCGACCCTACCGCAATTAATCATTATGTTGCATTAGTAAGTCAATACGTCAGTCAGTATTTGATACTGGGAACTTTTTCAAAAGATGGTCCAAAAAAATGCAGTGGGCTAGACATTCAACAGTATGATGAGGCAAGTATGACAACTGTATTTGAAGACGGTTTTAATGCTATAGGTTTTGAGCATCACATTCACCATACCCCATTTGACACGACTCAAAACTTTATATTTGGGACTTTTAAATTAAAGTCGTGACAAGCTTTCGGTTAAAAGCGACTTTATCCGTTCTTTAAATTCAGCAGGCTTGACAATGCTTGCATAATCGCTAAACATCAAATACCAACGAGAAAATCCGTTTTCAATAAAACGCGTTTTAAAAGTCATTTCTACCACATCCCCTAGGTCTTTTTCACTGATAAAGCCATATTGTTTTCGAGCGCCCTTTATAAATCGAGTTACAGATTTATCGACTAAAATTACTACCTCCGTCAAGGATTCGATTTTAGGTTCAAAAGCTGTCCTCAATTCACTTAATGGAGGATGAAGCTGTTCAAAACCAATATTAGAACCTATTATCGAAAGCATTCTATCCGTTCTAAATTGACGGTAATCACTTCTAATGTGACAATATGCATACACATACCAAAAATCATTTTCATTAAACAGACCCACGGGCTCTATACTTCTATTGGTCGGACTTTCGCTATTCAACGCTTGGTAATCAATTCTGACTTGCGTATTTTTAGCAATACTTTCGAACAAAATAGACATGGCATCCGGTAAGTTTTCATTGAATACATTTTCTTTTGGGTCAATGTGAATGTGTTTTTCTAAAGCATCAATCCAAGCTTTTTCTTTACCTTTTAAAACAGATTTAATCTTAAACATGGCCGACTGATGGTGTGCACCCAATGACTTATCGGTAAACTTTTCCATCAATTTTTCAGCAGCCACAAAGCTACCCGCCTCTTCTTTTGTAAACATGATAGGCGGCAATCGATAACCTTCTACAATAGAATAGCCAATACCAGCTTCACTGTTAATTGGAACACCCGAAGCTTCCAAGGTGCGAATGTCTCTATATATGGTTCTTAAACTGACATCAAAACGATCGGCAAGGTCTTTAGCGCGTATAATTTGCTTGGATTGCAATTGAATTAAAATGGCGATTATTCTATCAAATCGGCTAATGTTATCTAAACTCATAATGGATACACCTATATTCCAAATATAGGATTTCAATTTAATAATAAAAACTTTCAAAACCTTCATCTCCCCACTTTTTGTCACTCCTCAAATTACATTTTACCTTAAAATTCATAGGCAACATGAATATTTGACAAAGTAAAAACACAGCAGTGACAGGTGTATGTCAACAAGTAAAACGGCCCACAAAATTAAAACTCAAAACCTTGTATATCTAGATTTTAAATTTAAAATAAATTAATATTTTTCACTACTGACAAACTGTTGTCACTACCCTCTTCTACTTTTGTTTCAATCAAAAATCAAAAAAACATTTATTATGAGTACAGATTTAAAAGTAGCAGAGGTTGTCATCAGTCCAGCACAATTATTAGCGCATTGGCAAGGACACAGAAATGTAACGAGAAGAGTAATTGAAGCGTTTCCAGAAAAAGAATTATTTAATTTTTCAATTGGAGGCATGCGTACTTTTGCCGAATTAACCATGGAATTGATTGGTATTGCTGGTCCGGGATTAAATGAAATTGTAACTGGCGAAAAAGCAGAACTGGTTGAAAAATTCAATCCTGAAAATAAAAAAGCGAACCTTTTGGCAATGTGGGATCAAACAACGAAAACCATTAATGAATTATGGCCGAAATTAACGCCAGCCCGTTTTCAAGAATCGATTATTGCATTTGGAATGTATGAAGGCACAGTGCAATCTACTTTATTCTATTTTATCGACAATGAAATTCATCACAGAGGACAAGGCTATGTATATTTAAGAAGTTTAGGAATAGCACCACCATTCTTTTACGAGAGATAAAATGGAAATATTTGTATTTAAAACAAGCGTAAGAACGGTAAATGAAGTTCAGTTTTTAACGCCCAAATTAAATGGCGCATTGACTCAAAAATGCGAGTGGAATTTTGACTTGGAGGATTGCGACGGCATCCTTCGGGTTGAAAGCCCTTTTATGTGTTCTTTAACGGTACAAAAAATTGTAACCGCAAATGGTTTTATTTGTCAAGAATTATATTGACAAAAAAGTTAAACAACTATATTTTAGCAACTTTCTTTTTTGTAATTGGGAATAATTTCATATCTTCTTCATCTATAAATCCCTTGGAAGATGAAAAAATTATTAGCCTTAATGATTATTATACTCAACACTATTGCTGTAAACGCACAATGTACAGATCTTTTTTTTTCGGAATACATAAAGGGATCCAGTAACAATAAGGCACTCGAAATTTACAACCCTACCAATTCTATTATAGATTTATCTGATTATACCATTCATAAAAACACCAACGGAAATGCGACTTCAAGTATTAATTTTGTGTTATTTGGCAACCTAGCACCAGGTGAAGTTTATGTTGTTTCGAATTCTCAAGCGACAGGAAATATCCCTATTGAAAGCGATACCGTTTCTGGATTAACGACCTTTAATGGTGATGATGCTTTATGGCTTCAGAAAATAAGCACTGGTGATACTTTAGACATTATTGGTGAAATTGGAATAGATCCAGGATCCTCATGGCCTGTGGGCACAGGCTCGACACTAAACCATACTTTAATAAGAAAAATTGGCGTTCAAGGTGGACAAACAGATTGGACCATAGGTGCAACGGAATGGGACGCGTATCCGCAGGACATGGACGATTCCTTAGGTTTTCATACCACAAATGCATGTATACATTCATGCTTCACCACTTACCATAGCATTTTGGTTTCAGCATGTGACAATTATACTTCGCCAAGTGGCTTGAACTATATGTTATCCGGAACCTTTAACGATACCATTATGAATGTTGGAGGTTGTGATTCTGTGCTTACTATTCATTTGACAATCAACCATAGTTCCAGCAGTACTGATTCTATTGTTGCATGTAATTCATACACTTGGTTGGATGGGATCACCTATACAAATGACAACAATACAGCCACACATACTTTAACGAATGCAGTAGGTTGCGATTCTGTGCTTACTATTCATTTGACAATCAACCATAGTTCCAGCAGTACTGATTCTATTGTTGCATGCAATTCATACACTTGGTTAGATGGTATCACCTATACAAATGACAACAATACAGCCACGCATACTTTAACGAATACAGTAGGTTGCGATTCTGTTATCACATTAAACCTGCGTATTAATCTTCCTACTTCTAGCACAATTATTACGTCTCATTGTGGAGCATTTACTGATTTAAACGGATTTACTTGGACTGCTGATACGGTGATAACAAACACTTTTGTTGCAGCGAACGGTTGTGATTCCGTTCAAACAATAACGCTTACTATATACGAACTGACAAACACTATTGATGTAATTACCACATGCGAAACGGATTACACTTGGCTTGACGGCAACACGTATACAAGCGACAATAACACTGCAACAATGGTATACAATGATGCAAATGGATGTGATTCTATACTTACTTTGGACTTGACTTTTAATGCTGTTGACGTAACCGTAAATATAACCCCTGAATCTTTATCTGCAAATCAAAACAATGCGACCTATCAATGGTTAGATTGTAATAATAACTATGCCATGGTAACTGGTCAAACCGGTCAAACGTTAGCCGCTCCAACAATTAGTTCTTATGCCGTTGAAGTGACTTATAATGGTTGCACCGACACGTCCATGTGCTATAACGCAGGACCAAACCCAAATGGTATAAGCGATTTTAATGTATTCATCCAGGTGGATATCTTCCCTAATCCTAGTCAAACACTTGTTACCATTGCCTGGGAAAACGCACCTGAATTTGACCTCGAAATATTTGATATCACCGGAAAAAAAGTCATTTCTAAAAATGGTATCCAGGAATCAAAGTACAGCTTTAATCACAAATTACCTTCTGGAATTTATTTTATCAAGATCAATGCCGAAGGACAATCTATGACGCAAAAACTAATTGTTAATTGATCCATCCAATATGTATTGAAAACCTTATATCTTTGTTGCACAAAGAATATATATGCCTAGAATAAAAACATCTTTTATTGTCTCTATATTACTCATGCTAGTCTTTGCTTGTAATAAACAAGGGGATAATTTTGTTGGAAGTGATGAATTAATTATGGGGACAGCAGATGCAGTTTCAATTCAATCCATTAACCAAATCATACAAGCGGACCAATTAGATAATATTAATTTAGACATTGATTTGGATGGTAAAATAGACTTTAGTATTCACGCATATGATGGCACCACAAGTGGTGCAGGGTCGAATAAAGGAGTATACATCACCTCAGTTGACGAAAATGCCTTTTTTCATGGTACTTATCAGAATGACAGTATATTTAACACCTCCAGTTTAGATTCTGTTATTATAGAAGATGAAGTATACAACAAATATTATAGCCAAATAAGAACTTGTAGTCCCCTTACCTCATCTACTGCATTTTATTATTTAAAAAGTGATGTTTTTCAAACTACTCCTCTCCAAGCTTCCAGTGAATTAAAAAAGTCTGATTTATTTGCAAACGGATCCTGCATTTGGGTAGGTGAAAATACAAAACAAGCCGAAGAGACAACTGAAATAAATTTGGATACTACTACATATACTAGCATTATTCACGTTGATCCAATTTGTAATCATTTAAATTTAAATGAAATAATTTATATTGGCATTAAGATGAGTACGCACGAAAAACTAGGTTGGATAAAAATAGAATTATTATCCAACACTAAAGTATCTATTATTGAAGTTGCAGCACAAGTTTAAAGTTTGCTACGTATTTTTAATAATCTTACAAATAATACTTAAAATTATCTCCGTAGTTCGACTTATTAAAAAAGGGTTAATTATATTTGCTTTCAATACTTATGTCGACCAATCCACAAATATCAATTGTTGTCCCTTTGTTAAACGAGGACGAATCATTACCTGAATTACACCAATGGATTCAAAAAGTAATGCATGCCCATCATTATTCCTACGAGATTATATTTATTGATGATGGCTCAACTGACAATTCATGGCAAGTGATTGAGGACTTAAAAGCCAAGGATAGTTCTGTTAAAGGTATTAAATTTCAACGTAATTATGGAAAATCTGCCGCATTACACGTTGCATTTCAAGCAACAAGTGGGGATGTAGTTATCACCATGGATGCAGATTTACAAGATTCACCGGAAGAAATCCCGGAATTGTATGACATGATAACCAAGGAAGGATACGACTTGGTATCCGGTTGGAAAAAGAAAAGGTATGACCCGCTTTCAAAAACTATTCCTACTAAATTATACAATGGTGTAAACCGCATGATTAGTGGGATTAAACTACACGACATGAATTGTGGTTTAAAAGCCTATAAAAAAGCGGTAGTAAAGTCGGTAGAAATATTTGGCGAAATGCACCGTTACATTCCTGTCATTGCAAAATCTGCAGGCTTTCATAAAATTGGAGAAAAAGTAGTACAGCACCAAGAAAGAAAATATGGGAAGTCAAAATTTGGTTTAAACCGTTTTGTAAATGGCTTTTTAGATTTATTTACCATCACATTTATTACTCGTTTTGGTAAAAAACCCATGCACTTTTTTGGCTTATTAGGTACTTTATCTTTTATCATTGGATTTGGTATTGCCTTTTGGTTAATATTTAATAAATTATTTTTTGACACTGGTGCCCGTTTGGTAGCAGATAGGACTGAGTTTTACGTAGCATTAACCGCTATGATTATTGGAACTCAATTATTTTTAGCTGGTTTTATTGCCGAATTAATTGGCAGAAGCGCCACAAACAGAAATACCTATTTGATTGAAAAAAATATTGATGACTAAGTCTCCACTTAAAATAACCATTGTTGGTCCAGCTCATCCTTTTAGAGGAGGAATAGCGTTAGGAAATGAAAGACTAGCCAATGAGTTTCAAATCATGGGACACGAAGTCAATATCATTACGTTTACCACACAATACCCCGATTTTTTATTTCCTGGTAAAACCCAATATTCAACAGCGAAAGCACCATCCAATTTAAAAATTGAAAGAAAATTGAGTTCAGTCAATCCATTGAACTGGATAAAGGTAGGACGTGAAATAAAAAAGGCCAAACCTGACATTGTTATTTTCCGATATTGGTTACCTTTTATGGGACCGTGTTTCGGTACAATTGGTAGGATAATTAAAAGAAATAAGCACACCAAAATAATTACAATTTTAGACAATGTAATTCCACATGAGTCTAGAATAGGTGATAAACAGTTTACCAAATACTTTATAAAACCAAATGATGGTTTTATCGCCATGAGTAGAAGTGTAGCCAAGGATTTAAAAACATTCACAAATACGACTTGTTTATACAACCCCCATCCACTTTTCGATAATTATGGTCCGAAATACAATCAAAACGCTGCAAAAAACTATTTAAATTTAGATGTTAATTTAAAATATGTACTGTTTTTTGGATTAGTGCGAGACTATAAAGGTTTGGATTTATTACTCAAAGCATTTCAACAGTTCGATTACAAAAAGTACGGTGTAAAATTATTGGTTGCTGGCGAGTATTATGCCAACGAAGAAGAATACCGACTACTTATTGATGAACTAGGCTTAAAAGACGTTGTAATTGTAAAAAATGAGTTCATTAAAGACGAAGAAGTAGGTTATTATTTTTCTGCCGCTGAAATCATTGCGCAACCTTATAAATCGGCCACACAAAGTGGTGTTACACAAATTGCTTATCACTTTGAAACCCCTATGCTAGTAACTAATGTTGGTGGACTACCAGAAATGGTACCGCACGAAAAAGTTGGCTATGTAGTAGAAAGAGATCCTATTCAAATTAAGGATGCTTTAGATAATTATTTTACAGAAAATAGAACCGCTGAATTTCAAGCTAATTTCGCCCCAGAAAAAGATAAGTTTACCTGGGATAAAATGGCCATTAAAGTCATTGAATTAGCAAAAAAGTAAAACGAAAAAATAATTATTTTTCCAATTCAACTTTTAAGCCATCTGCCATATAATCGAATAATGCCGTCAATGGTTTCACTACCATCATTTTTAAGAACATGTTGATATCACCTTCAAAAAAGAGGTATGCTTCCGTTTCATTTGCTCCTTTTTCGTTGATGAAAATATCCAATGTAAAAGGAAAAGGTGCTTTTTCTCCACCTACAATATCAATTTTAGAATGTGGGGTAGTACTTTTTTTAACTAACGGAATAATTGCTGCATTTTGAATTTTAAAGGAGCATGCATCCACTGTTGACTCCCAATCAGAAATCTTATCCGTCGGCAATAAAGCTTTGATATTATTAAAATCATTTAAAAACTCAAACACTGCTTGCGTTGAGTTTTTAATGCTTACTTTTTTACTTTCTATTTTAGTTGACATCTGCCTTCCATTTTTCTGGGTTCAATCTCCATTCAGTCAAAGAATCCTTATCATTAACTGTTATATAATTTTCTGCAATTGCTTGGTTAATTAAATGCTCATAATCTGTTAAAACAGTATAGTCACAATTTGCAGCCTTAAAATTATCAATCGCTTGTTGAAAGTTATACGTAAATACAGCAACAAGACCTTTAATAGTCATATCTGCAGCCCTTAAAGCATCTACTGCTTTTAAACTACTGCCACCTGTTGATATTAAATCTTCAATTACAATCACTTGCTGACCAGCAGAATAATCACCTTCAATTTGATTTTGCATGCCATGTGCTTTAGCGGAAGAACGAACATAAATAAAAGGTAAGCCCATTTCTTCAGCAATTAATGCACCAATTGCAATACCGCCAGTAGCTACACCTGCAATGACATCTGGCTTGCCATATTTTTCAATAATGGTCTCGACAAACACTTGACGAATGTAGGTTCTAACTTTAGGATGGGATAAAATTTTTCTATTATCACAATAAATCGGAGATTGCCACCCACTCGACCATGTAAAAGGATTTTGAGGTTGTAGCTTAACCGCTTTGATTTGAAGCAAAAATTCTGCTACCTTTAGCGCCTTATCTTTATTTAATATCATATATGCAAATTTATAAAGTTTTTATCGATAACAAGCCTGTATTTTTTGAAATTAATCCAGAAAGTACAGAAGATTTTTTATCCATAGCAGAAATACGAAATGGGTTAGCGGAATTTAACAATTCTGAATTCACTGACTTATACATTGAAATTGAATCGGAAGCAGTATTTGAAACAATATTTGAAAATTACAAATTTGTAGAAGCTGCAGGCGGTTTAGTAGAACTCAACAAAAAATTTCTTTTCATTAAAAGAGATGGCAAGTGGGACATTCCAAAAGGTAAATTAGAGCCGGGTGAAACCATTGAGGAAGCCGCTGTCAGAGAAATAGTAGAAGAATGTGGCCTTGCCACTCCTCCCGTTATTGAAAGACATTTAATGAATACTTACCATACTTACCGTAGAAAAGAAAAAGATCACCTTAAGAAAACCTATTGGTACCTGTTAAAAGCTGGCGACAATAACACGGATTTAACCCCGCAATTAGAAGAGGAAATTACGGAAGCTGTTTATTTGCCAAAAGCAGCTTTTGATACCATTAAAAAAAATACCTACAAGTCAATTAAGGATGTATTGAAAGCAATTAATAAAGGGTAATATCATTTACAAGGCACATGGTATATCCAACTTGATTTACCATGTGTTTTTTTGTAATCTCCCCTACCATTATTTGCTGCAGCTACACTTTTATAAGTAGCTATAGATACTAGGTTTAATTGGTTTTTTGTCGCTTTTATTATCGTGGCATCTATACCTTGGTCTAGTAATTTTTTTTGAAACGCCAATGCATTTTCTTTTTCTTGAAAACTTCCAGAAATTAAATGGTAAAGGCAGGAAGTAGCTGGTGTTTTTTCTTTTTCTTCCTGGATTTTTACGGCAGTATTTGGCAGGGATACCTTTGCAATATTAAGCGCTTGGATGGCATTTTTTAAATGGGGTTTTTCTTGAACAACCAGTACAGGTATATTTTCTACTATGGCCATCTCCTCTTTATCTTTAGAAACAGTTACTAAGCTATCTTTAAAAATTTGAATCACTCCAGCGTAACAAGCAACCCATAACTCACTGGTTTTCCAGTTTCCGGTAATACCAATTGGGTGATTTTTGGTTTTAATTGTTTCTAATATGGTAAAAGTTTTTGTGTCGACTTTCTGAAATGTGTTCGCGTAATAATTTACCACATACAAATAGTCTTCATTTGCAGACATCACCATTGTTCTAGGCCCTGCGTTTACCGAACAATAAGTTCGGCTTCCATCTCTTAAGTCTATTTTTAATAATTTATTGATATTATTTAAGGCGACATATAAAAATGTATTCGCCGCATTTAAAATAAGGTGTCGAGGCCCTTTCCCTACTCCTTCAATATAGGTAACCTTAAAATTTAACAAGTTAATTTTGGCTATTTTATCGGATCCCATAATTGCAACATAAGCCATTTGATTTTTATTATCAATGGCTACGCCCCTAGGTCGAGGACCTACATGTACTCTCTTTATTTCTTTTTCCGTCTTTAAACTAATGATAGAAATATCTGAACTCGTCCAATTACTCACCATCAATAACTTTCCGTTGGGACTAATAGCAACAAATTTCGGAACCGATCCAACTTTAACTACAGATTCAATTTCAAAACTTTTTGAATTGATTTTATATAAAAAACTTGGATCATAATTTTTACCAGAACAACCATCACACCCTTCTTTATTAAATCCAGGTCCGTACATGGCATAATTAGAAACCCACAAATACTTGCCATCTTTTGTAAAACAAGCCTCCACAGGAGCGCCTAAATAAGTAACATTTTTATAATTAGAAAAGCCTTTTTCAGCCAAATTAACATGGTCTTTCAGTGATTTTAAAAGAGTACCTTCTGCATTGTAAAACGTAATGGTATGTCGATACATCATATTTTGAGCAGCGAAAATACCTTGTCCATTTGTCACAATTGATTTGGGTGAAATAGCGCTTCCGATTTCCTGTACAAGTGTAATTTGTCCAAAAGTAAGGTTGGAAAACAACAAGGTAATCAGCAAAGAGATTTTTGTGATTAGACAGGAATTAGAAATTAAATGAATTGACTTCAAATCAGACTGGTTTAGTCTACAATACTACAAAATTAATTTTAGTTGCGACAACTCTTCTACTCTATCCGTTTCGCCTGCCTTTTGGTAAGCAAATATAAGATTAGCTAACATTCTCTTTAAAATATCCGTATTAGAACATGGTTCATAATACGCTTTATCAAAGGGAAGATTTAAGCTTTTAAGATAAGCTTCTATTTCATTTTGATCAAAAATTCTTCCTTTCGCAAATGGGTTGATATAAAACAAGACATTTCTTTCCGAATGAATATTCAACATCTTTAATGTCTTATTTTCATCTACAAAACCTAAAATAAATTGATTCGGTAAATTAACCCCATAAATTGGTAGCTCTAACCTTTGTGCTACAATGGAATAAATTATAGACAAACTCAAAGGTGTTCCTTTTTTATTTCTTAAAACAGAATAAATAAAGGAGTTTTGTGGGGAAAAGAAGTTTTTTCGACTGCCTTGAAAATCGAGGATATCAAACATAACATGGTTAAACACCTTCACCGTTTCATACGCTGTTTGGCTATCATTAATTTCTAACCAAACTTTCTGTTGTATTTTTTCTATTTCCTTTTCAATCATCAATTCGTTGATGTTTGGAAATTGATATTGACTAATGATTAATGCCCCTTTTAATAAATCTCTATTCGAAGAATTTTTCCATTTCGTTAACTTTTCCGAAAGCTCTCCTAATCTAATTTCATTGATAATATCCTTGAGTTTCGACTGGTGGGATTCATTTTTAGATTCTTTCAACCAAGTGCGTTCAATGTTAGGCAAAACATTTGCGCCATAACTCACTAGTTTATGTCTCACTTGAGAATACACGATTGGATCAGGATCTTCGACTAACCTAATCAATGCATTTACTTCTGATTGTTCAATATGAAAAATGTGCTCCACAGCACAAATTTAATCCGAATATGTAGTTAAAAATTTAAGACCCTAAATTGTTTTGAACCTTGATTTGTGTAAACCATCAAAAAAAGAGGTAATAATACTTGCTTATTTATTTACCAAAATAGTACTTATAACCAAAACCAAAATTTAAAAAACGGAGCAAACCTTCGCTATGTTCGGGTAAGAAACCTGGAAAGGTAGACCTGCATAAGTAGGAAGAGTTATACTCTTGAAAATAAATAGAATAACCTATCAAAGCACTAAAAGCATCAGCAGAGCCTAATTCTGTTAAAAAATTTAATTCAATTTGAGGCGATACAAATAAAGAACCGTGTTCGGTTCTGCCGTTTCCGCCATCCAGCAAACATGAATCAGACATGGCAATTAAACTACCATAACCTACTTTTAACCCACCATATAAAGAAACCCTATCTGTTGTAAATTTTTCGTAACCGACCTTTAAATGTACCGCAGGTAAATGCGCTCCTCCAGTACCAATGCTCGAATTAAAAGCAAAACGATTCATGGTAAAATAAGTATAATTCACCCCTGCTCCAACTGTCAACCCTTTATATACATTTTGTTGGTAACCTATACTCCCGTGAAACAAACCTTCCATAGTTTGTTCAAAAGCACGATTTCTTTCATTCGTTGGAATTGTAATATCGACATATAAAGAACCTTTTGTCGTAACTGATTGTGCGAATGAAAAATCAATTGACAAGCAAATAATTCCAAATAGGAGGATAATATTTTTCATGTTATTTTTGATGTGAGATTATTATTTTTTTCAAAATGGAAGTTCCTGGTGCCGTCAACTTGAAAAAATAGGAACCTTCTTTAAAAGCATTAGGATCAAAATTAATTATCTTCTCCCCCACTTCTATACTTTCTTTGAATAAGTTATTTACCAAATTTTCTTCTCCGTCCAATAAATCCAATTCCACCTCCATGGTTAATGGTACTTCAATCAACAATTGGGTGGGTTGGCTATAGATATTATATTTTGCAGTTTCAAATTTAATGGTATTTAAAGCCTCCAATTTCTTTCTCCTAAATTGTTTTGTATAAATAATATAAGCTGTTACAATCAGCAAAGCTGCTGTAATACCGTAAACCATCCCCATGATAATATCATAAGTACTTGCATCATTTAAACCTGCTGAATCTCCCATTAAATATGAATTACATTTTCAATTTTACTCACTGCTATATACTTATCAATAATAGCCTCACTACTTTCCATGTTTTGTAAAATATTTACGGTAGTATATTTTTTACTTTTTGAATGACTCAAAGTAATTTTAGCCTTTTCATCAAAAATATTTTTTATTTCACTTTCTTTAACCGGATCAGTTAAAATAATAAATTTAAACACATATGGCTTCGGAAATTTCTCCTTATCCAGTAAAGCTTTTAGGTTTGCGTAAGTTTCTGTTGTTGCACTCATTTTATTGGAAATATTTGGTTCCTTTAAGGACTAAATTTAACAAATTACTTTGAAAAGGAAACGCGTTATTTTTAATTTCATTGCGAAGGTAGTTCAATAATTCTGATTCTAGAAGTCCTTTTTCTATTAATTCTTGTTGGATTTCAAACAGCATATTCCCTTGTGATATTTTCACGCGTGACCAATCTAAATAATTTAAATCATTGCCATAAATTGAAAACCTTTTTAACAAGCCTTCTTCCATACTGATTAAATGGTCCAGTAAATGAATCAACTCAACTCCATTACTCACATTCGCTATGTTCAACTTTACAGGCATTAAAACCTGTTGATAAGCTTTTAAATAGTCGCTAGCAGATAAAGTTTGGTCTAAACTCACCCTTGTAAAAGGGCGTAAATCGAAGTGCACACCAAAGGTCTCCATGGCCTCATTTAAGCGTGTGATTTTGGTTTGTTGTGCTTTCATTACAGCAATTGGTGGAATATCGCGCAAATATTTTTGTTTCCAATCAAACAGTAATTGTTCGTATTGTTCACTAATAGCAGCTTCATCACTCGCTTTTAAAATATCTAATGCTTCTGTCTTTGAAAAAATCATGTAATTAATCCTGTAAAATTGTTAAGTTTGCCTTCCATGGAATCACTCATTAAAACAGGTGCAATTTACGAAATAATTAAACAAGAATTATTAACCTTACCTGGAGAATCTGCCCATAAAGAAATGGTACCATTTAGAACTTTGTCTTCTATTGCGAAACCTGGTAAAAACGCAAAGGAATCGGCAGTTTTATGCCTACTTTCCACTTACCAAGATGACATTACAATTACTTTAATGGAAAGGACCAAAGACAGTAGTCCACATTCTGGTCAGATAAGTTTACCCGGCGGAAAAAAAGAAAATTTTGATCTAAATTTAGCTGCTACAGCATTAAGAGAGACCGAGGAAGAGATTGGTATTCTTCCTAGAAATGTTTCTATTTTAGGTAAACTTACGCCCATTTATATACCGGTAAGTAATTTTTCCGTTCAACCATTTATTGGACAAGTAAAAACTGAAACGCCTTTTATATTATCCGAAAAGGAAGTACAATCTGTTTTTAAAATAACGGTGCGGGACTTATTAAATCCGCGGAATAATATAAAAAAAGACATTCCAAACCATTTGGGACAAACCCTTAAAAATGTACCTTGTTTTTTTATCAACGATCGAATTATATGGGGGGCAACCTCCATAATATTAAATGAGTTTAAAGTGGTTATTGAAAACATTATCGCAAAAAAAAACACCCACTAAAATAGTGGGTGCTCTTGTATCTTATAGGTTCTAATTAAGAAGCAGAACCAAATTTATCAATTACTTTTTGTGTTACACCTGTATTTGAATAACCACCATCATGGTATAAATTCTGCATAGTCACATATTTAGTCAAGTCTGAAAACAAAGTTACGGTATAGTTCGCACAATCATCAGCAGAAGCATTTCCTAAAGGTGACATTTGATCTGCATAATCAATAAAACTATCAAATCCCTTTACGCCACTTCCTGCTGTGGTAACTGTAGGTGATTGAGAGATAGTATTTACTCTGACGTGTTTTTTAATACCGTAATGATAACCAAAACTACGAGCCACAGACTCCAAATAAGATTTGTTATCTGCCATATCGTTATAATCAGGAAATACTCTTTGTGAAGCAATATAGGTTAATGCTACAATAGAACCCCATTCACTCATGGCATCAAACTTCATAGCAGTTTGCATTACTTTGTGGAAGGATAATGCTGAAATATCTAAACCTTTCAACGTATAATCATAATTTTCATTCGTATAATGATTTCCCTTTCTTACGTTTACTGACATTCCAATAGAGTGAAGGATAAAATCAATTTTACCACCCAATATTTCCATAGATTTAGTAATTAAATTCTCTAAATCCTCTATACTAGTAGCATCTGCAGGAATGATGGTTGCACCTATTTTCTCTCCCAATTCTTTAATCTCTCCCATTCTCATGGCAATTGGTGCATTAGTCAATACTATTTCTGCGCCTTGTTCGTGCGCTTTTTCTGCAACTTTCCAAGCAATTGATTGGGAGTTTAATGCTCCAAAAATAATTCCTTTTTTTCCTTTTAATAATCCGTTTGACATACTCTTTAATTTAGACAACAAAAGTAATTTTTATTTTGATTTCAACTTAGATTTGCACTATAATTTCAGTATCCATGAAAAAAAATACGGATTGAAATTCAATTGTGTTAATTTTTATTCTTCCACTTATGTGTTTTTGAAAGTAGCATAAAATTTAATTGCGAAAAAAAATAACTTAGTCGGTAGATTTAAGTGTTTCGTCGAAAAAAAATTAATTTTAATGCCCGTAAAATGAATGGGAAAACAAGTACCTTTTTATTTGATAACCTATAGAATACAGATAAATTACAGGGGAATTAACAAGGTAAATAAAAGCCCATTAAAATAGACATATCATTAAAATTTATAATTTTATCGACAGAATATGTGGTTTTATCGAAATTATCTATATATTTGTCCTGTACAAAATGGTATGGACGAATATAAATCAAATAAAGCCGTTGTCAGTAAATTTGGAAATTCAATTGTCTTGATTGAATATAAAGAAGATGGGACAACGTGTGAAAGTGATTTAGTTGACATTGAAAAGTCAGTAGTGACAGCTTTAGGTAACCAACCCTATTTTTCAATATCAGTTTTACCTGCTAATTTTCGACATTTTAATGAAGAAGCAAAGAATTTCATCATTGATGAAAATAAGTGTTTAAAAAATAGAATGATGGATACGTACGTAACGAATTCTTTTGCAAAAAGAATAGAATTAGAATTATTTTTTCAGTTGTATAAACCAACTAGAAAAACAAAAATATTTAATTCGATAAACAAGGCGTTAACCTATTTATCGAATGTTAAAAAGTTAGAAACTGAAAACAAGAATGTATTAGTTTAGCGGGGATTTTACTAATACAATATTCAAGGTTTCATGTTTCTACCAACAAAGAGGTTGTTTTTACAACCTCTTTATTTTTTTCAAAAAAAAAATGTGTTCCTTTTACAAAACACATTTTTAATAATTTAAAATTATAATTTATTTAGCTGGCAATACTTTAGTTGAAACTTCTCCAAATCCAATTCTTAAACCATCTTTTTCACAATATCCGCGCATAATTACCGTATCGTTATCCAAGATAAACTTTCTCTCTGTTCCATCTTTCATTTTAAAAGGTCGACTACCTTTCCAGGATGTTTCCAACATAGATCCAAACTGACCGTACTCAGGTCCACTTATCGTTCCAGACCCCATAGCATCACCAACATTAATATTACACCCATTTACGGAATGGTGTGCTAACTGCTGATTCATATTCCAATACATATACTTAAAGTTAGATTGACCTACGCAATCTTCTTCCCCGTTTTCGGGTTTAATAAATACATCTAAATTTACATCTAAGTGTTTTTCTCCTGTATATGTTAAGTAAGGTAACACCTTCGGTTCTTGTACTGGACCGGGAATTCTAAAACTTTCTAAAGCATCCATAGTTACTACCCATGGAGAAACACAAGAAGCAAAATTCTTACCTAAAAAAGGACCCAGTGGCACATATTCCCAACCTTGAATATCTCTAGCACTCCAATCATTCAACAAAGACATTCCAAAAATATAATCATCTGCCTCTTCTGTAGAAATAGAATCTCCTAATGCTTTTCCTTGAAAAGTATAAAAAACAGTTTCCAATTCGAAATCTAATAAATTAGAAGGACCAAAAGTTGGCAATTCATCATTCGGACCTTTTTTCTGTCCTTTTGGACGGTGTATAGGTTGTCCCGAAACAATAATAGAAGAAGCTCTGCCATGATAGCCAACTGGTATATGTTTCCAATTCGGCATTAATGCATTTTTAGGATCTCTAAACAAACAGCCAACATTATAAGCATGTTGCTCACTTGAATAAAAATCGGTATAATCGCCAACTTTTATTGGCAACATCATCTCTACCTCATCCATATGATTCAGAACTTGAGAAACATGGTGCTCATTGTTCTTTAAATCAGGGAAGTCTGACTTTAATAATTTGTAAAGTCTCAATCGTAACTCACTTACATTTTTCTTCCCTTTCAACATCATATCATTAAGATGAATATTGTCAAAATCTTCTATAGAAAATGGTAAATTTTTTAAATATCCCAATACAAACAAACTTTTTAAATCCAATACATGCTGCCCTATTGCAACACCAACTCTTGGACTTAAATTAGAGGTTTTAAATATTCCAAAAGGTAAGTTTTGGATTGGAAAATCAGAATTATCAGGTACTTCAACCCATGATTTATCTTTATTATCAACTTTAATTGACATGTTTTATTATTTTTACGTGTTAAATACTCTTGCTATTATTTTTCAATGCCTAAAGATACAAAAGAAATAGAAAACAAAAAGAAAATTAGGTACGGATGGTTTGCCTTTCTATTTGTAATCTTACACTTTTTTTTTATCCTTATTTCCATTTTACCCCAAGCGTATTCATCAGATAGACTCCACTTTGTATCTAGCCAATATGTACAGCCATTTTTTGTCCAAAGATGGGCCATGTTTGCTCCCTGTCCTACATTTGAAAATAGATTTAAATTCAAATATTATTTTAAAAACGACAGTACAGCTTGGATTGATCCGAGTATTTCCGTTCTAAATGTCCATCAAAAAATGCCTTTCACCCACAATGGTAATCTAGCAGTCGGCCAATACAATATGCTCTATTGGGTAAAATGCGACCTCGACACCTTACCCATCCCTACGGATCAAGCGATTAATTTTCAAAACTATCCTGTATTAAAGAAAAAACGCGGTCTTCTTTTATTAAAAAACTACACCGAAGGCTATGCCAGACTTAACTTTGATGAAAAACCGATTTCTACCAGCATAGAAATAGATTACAGACACGTTTTTGATCCAAATGAAAGTAAAAAATACATTTTCAATAACTTTAAATGATGACTAAAATTCCATATTGGTTTATAAAACCATTTACACATGGATATAAAATACATGTTTTCAAAAAGGTATTATATGCATTTTTAATTTTAAATACATTGACCATGTTTCCAATGGTCGATACCATATTTTCGTACAATGGTATTGCAGGATCAAATGGTTTTCGCTGGAATGGAATAGAGTCATTCTTAAATATATTAAGTCATCCAGTTTGTAATAACCGTCCCTATATTGCCTGGTTTTTTGTTATCGGACAATTAACGGCTTTAACATTTGGCTGGTTTAAAATATGGCCGAAAATAACTGGAATTGCTATTTATTTTTTCACCACTAACCTAATTACCAAAGGTGGCTTATTTTTTACAGGCGGTGAAGTTCTGTTGTCTATTCTATTATTTTACCTGATGTTTATCCATGAAAATAAGAAGGAGGAAGTCCTGCAAAATATATTAAACAATACTTTTTATTACCTAATTTTAATTCAAATAATAGTACTCTATTTTTTCTCCACTTTTTTTAAATTATTCGACCCAAATTGGACCAATGGCATGGCATTAGTGTATGTATCCGAAATACCCTTTTATTCCAATCAAATATTTTATTCCTTTGCCCATTTATCTATCCCTTTATCCAAAATGTTTACCTATGCCGTATTGATTTATCAGGGTTTATTTCCAATATTTGTATGGATTCCAAAAATAAAAATTCCATTCTTGATATTTGGTGTACTATTGCACTTAGGGATAGCTTTTGGGATGGGAATATTTACATTCGGAATTACCATGGTAATTTCTTATATTTTATTTTTAAATGAAAAGCAAATTAGATTTCTAACACAAAAATTCAAGCGATCAACAAATGGCTAAAAAGAAAAAATTCTATGTAGTTTGGGAAGGGCATGAACCTGGGGTTTATACCGACTGGAATAAAGCTCAAAAACAAGTTTCTGGCTACACAGGCGCCAAATTTATGTCATTCGAAAACTTAAAAGATGCTGAAAGCGCATATAAGACTGGTATAATACCGCCAAAAAGAGCTGGTGAAAAGACTAAATACTACGTCGTTTGGGAAGGACATACACCGGGTATTTACACCGATTGGATTACCGCTCAAAAGGAAATTCAGGGCTATCCAAAACCCGTATATAAAATATTTGGTAGTAAAGCATTAGCTGAAAAAGCATTTAAAGAAGGAGCAGAGAATTACAAAGGAGATTATAAGAAAACCAGAGATTTAACAGCAGAAGAATTGACCAAAATTGGCAACCCATTGGAATTGGCATTGTGCGTGGATGCTGCTTGTAACGGTAAAGGAGATTTTGAATATAGAGGTGTATGGATGCACAATAAAGAAGAAGTTTTCAGAGTTGGTCCTTATCAAAAAGGATCGAATAATATTGGTGAATTTTTAGCCTTGGTACATGCCTTGGCCTTTTTAAAACAATTGAAAGATGAAAAGATGCAAACTTTCCCCATTTATTCCGATTCTCGTATCGCCATGGGCTGGGTAAAAGCAAAAGTTTGTAGGACCAAACAATTGCCAACTCCGGAAGTAAAAAACCTGATAAATAGAGCTGAACATTGGTTGAAAACAAATACTTTTAAAAATCCAATATTAAAATGGGAAACTAAAGTCTGGGGCGAAATACCTGCAGATTTTGGAAGAAAATAAATTAAACAACCATCCCACTTTTTTGATATGGATAAGCGTTAAATGTACCCGTAGCAACCGCAATTAATTCTCCCGTTTTTTCAAGAATAATTTCCCCCTGCGCGATAATGATTCTTTTTCCTGCAGAAATTACCTTTCCGTTCCCAATCAATACATCTCCTAAAAACGCAGGTTTAAGATAATTAATTTTAAACTCTACTGTAGACACTAAGTTTAGGTTCTTCGCCGATTCAGTTAACGCAGCCACCCCCATAATACCATCCATATAGCCAGCAATTAAACCACCATGTGAAGTAGTAGGTGTCGCTAAATGTTTTTGTTGTACCACTAATTTATACTTAATCTTACCAGCTTCATAGCTTAACAGTTCCATTCCATTTTCTCTACCAAACTGGTTCGTTTTCTGGTAAACCGCAATTAAATTATCAATAAATCCTTCCATGTCCTCAAAAGTATAAAATTACCTGACTGCATTCCTATTATATCCTTATTTATTAATGAAGACATACCTACTTTAGCAGGTCAATTAATCGACAACATTCATTCGAACATCAAGGACTTTACACAGCATTTACCGCCAGAAATATGCCTGGATACAAATCGCATCCATCAAAAAATAAAAGCAAGTAAAATATTTAAAGCATCACTTTTTTTGCAAAATCATTCAAATCAATCCCATTAAAATTACCCGAACTCATTAATAATAAGTTTGTCAATGGTTTCATTTCTTTCTCTAGCTGCTCAAATAGTACGGTAGAATCTGTAAACACAGTTACATTCTCTGTCCCAAAACCAAGTCTCACATCCTCGGCCGTTATTGGCGCTAATTTTTTATGCTTTACCACTTCTGGACTAAAATAAACATACGCCTTATCTGCTGCTGCCATAGCATTCTTATACTCTGGTAAAAAGGCTTTTTTTAAAGAAGAGAAGGTGTGTAATTCCATACAAGCAATTAATTTCCGTTCTGGAAACTGTTCTTTTACCGCTTGGGTGGTCGCTTTTAATTTTGAGGGGGAATGCGCAAAATCTTTGAAAACAATTGTTTTATCATTCTCGGCAATAGTCTCTAATCTTTTAGCCGCCCCTTTAAAGCTTTGAATTGCATTAAAAAAATCATGATTACTCACACCAATTTCATTTAAAATCAATCGCGCACCATTCATATTTTGTAGATTGTGGGCTCCAAAAACGTGCATAGGGTAAGCCTTTCCTTCAAATTCAACCACTGTTTTATTATTAACAATCGTATAATTTAATGTATTATAAGGAATCGTTGTTGCCTGCTTTATCTCCCCTGCAATATTTTGTAAAACGGGATCCTTTTCGAAATAGATTAATTTGCCATTTTCTTGTACATCCTCGGCAAATATTTTAAATTGCTCTACATAGTTCTCAAAGGTTGGAAATACATTTATATGGTCCCAAGCCACACCACTTAACAAAGCAATATTCGGCTTATACCAATGGAATTTAGGTCTTAAATCTAAAGGAGAAGATAGGTACTCATCTCCTTCAATCAACATATATTTTGCATCTGAAAATTGTACCATACAATCAAATCCATCTAATAAAGCGCCTACTAAAAAATCCGTCTTAATCTCCAAGTTTTGCATTACGTGAAGAATCATAGACGTGATGGAAGTTTTACCATGGCTCCCCCCAATAACAATCCTAATTTGATCTTTCGATTGCTCATAAACGAACTCAGGGTAAGAATATATTTTCAATCCCATTTCTTGGGCTGCTAACAATTCTGGGTTATCTTTTCTAGCATGCATTCCTAGAATGATAGCATCCACACCTGGATGAATATTTTCAACGTTCCATCCCATTTTTTTAGGATAAATACCTTCCTTTTTCAAACGTGATTTCGAAGGTTCAAAAATTTCATCATCCGAACCTGTCACTTCTAACCCTTTACGCTTCAACGCCATGGCTAGATTGTGCATGGCACTACCCCCTATTGCAATAAAATGTACATGCATATTTTATATTTTTACGAATGTCTATAAAAAAATAAAAGTCTTGACAATTATGTATGCTATTTTTAAACATTTACTTTTTAGTTGGAAGGGGCTTAATGGGTTAAAATGTTCAAAATTATCATAAAAGGGCCCAAATCTCAAAGATTTTTCGCATATTTGACAAAAGAATTTAGCTATGAAATTACACCCAATTAACACGGGAAATTTTAAATTAGATGGCGGTGCAATGTTTGGAGTTGTGCCTAAAACCCTCTGGGAAAGAACTAATCCTGCGGACAATAATAACATGTGCTCTTGGAGCATGCGCTGTTTATTAATTGAAGATGGCGATCGTTTAATGTTAATTGACACAGGTATTGGCGATAAACAATCTGAAAAATTTTTCAGTTATTACTACATGTTTGGTGATGACACTTTGCAAAAAAGTATAGAAGCTTTAGGTTTTGGTTTAGATCAAATTACAGATGTAATCCTTACCCATTTGCACTTTGACCATTGTGGTGGTGCAATTGCACGTAATAAAGATGGTAATTTTCGACCTATATTTAAAAATGCTACCTTTTGGAGTAATGCCAATCATTGGAAATGGGCAACCGAACCCAATGCTAGAGAAAAAGCGTCCTTTTTAGCCGAAAATATAAATCCTATTCAGGAAAGTGGTCAATTAAAATTTATTGAAAGAACTGGAAAATTTGTCGAAAATTCATTTCCAGATATTAGCTTCCTTTTTGTGGATGGACATACAGAAAGTCAAATGATTCCGCACATTAAATACAAAGGGAAAACAATTGTATTTATGGCCGACCTTTTACCCAGTACTGGACATATTCCCTTGCCTTATGTAATGGGATATGATACTAGACCATTATTAACTTTGGATGAGAAAGAAATTTTCTTAAATAAAGCAGCGAATGAAAATTACATTTTATTTCTTGAGCACGACCACTTAAATGAATGTTGCACCCTTAAACAAACCGAAAAAGGAGTGCGATTGGATCAAACATTTAAGCTAAGCGAAGCATTTTAATTTCCCAAAAAAAACATTATGAATAAGTATATCATTGAATTATTAAAACACCAAAGTTCTCTTATCCTACCTGGTATAGGTGCCTTGATGGTAATCAATAAAAGAACAGGGGAAATTAAATTTAATCCCCATTTAACATTCAATGATGGTGCTTTAGCAGATTACATTGCACAGGAAGACAATATCGACAAAACAGAAGCCCAAAACAAAGTCGCTAAATTTACCAGAGACATTAAGGCTAAGTTAGACAAAGGAGAATCGTACGATATTTTTGAATTTGGTAATATTTTTAAAAATGCCAATGGCGAGATTAGCTTTGAAATGGCAGCTACCAAGGAAACACCGGAAACTAACAAAAGCGAAAAGATTGCTAAAGTGATGGATGAGGTAAAAGAAACCACCGAGAAATTAGTCCAAAAAAGTACGGATAAAACAAAAGAAATTGTAAAATCGGTAGATAAAGTTACTGAAGAGACAAAAGAAGTTGCTGCTAAAATTGGTAAGGATTTAAAGGCTGCAAAAAATACTTTTGTTGCCAAAGAGGAAATAAAGGATAAAAATATTGTTCCCAAGATTGTACAACCCTCAAAAAGCAAAATAGACAATAAAATACCAATTGCAGAGGCATCCGTAAAAATTAAAGAAACAGTTGAAAACACTTTAGAAACTGAAAAAAAGAAAAGAAAACTGTGGCCTATACTATTACTTTTACTGATTGGCTTAGGGGTTGCAGGATATTTCTACCAAAACAAAATCAAATCTTTTTTAGGTTTAGACAAGCAAAATACTTTAAATAATGTAAATAATTATCCAGATGCAGACCAGGATGGTATTCCTGATTTTGCAGACATAGACATCACCAAAGGAACAGATGCAGATGGAGATGGAATTGATGATTTAGCAGACTTGGATTACTCTAAGGGAAAAGATGCAGATGGAGATGGTATAGATGATGCTTTTGCAGCATTAGCCATGGCGCCAATTCAAAAAGAATTTGATCCACTTGAAATGCTAGATGAAGACGAAGATGGTATTCCTGACTTTGCAGATGTAGACATCACCATGGGGACAGATGAAAACCATAATGGAATTGATGATAATTTTGACGCTGCGATAATAAAAGGTACAGATATCGACAAAGATTGCATTGTAGATAGTTTAAAAAACATAGCCTTATTGAATCAAATTAATGCAAACTTTAAAGACAGTGATAATAACGGCATACCTGATTTTGCAGATGTAAATGAAACAGGCGGACCAGATGTAAATGAAAACGGAATTGACGACATGTACGAGTCTGTAGACCGAGATATTAATAATGACGGAATCCATGATTCTATTCAAATGGCCATGGTAGCCACAGATCATATCTCTCCTGCCGAGGAACCTGTTCTAGAAAACAATACTGCAACGGACCAGCTAGAAGAATCAGTAGGATTAAAGGATGAGATTATTGCAGATGAACAAGCCATGGAAGAGATAGAAAAGGAAGTAGTAAAGGTAGAAGCTGTTAAAAAACCAAAGACAACCAGTACTGGCTATACCGCCAAAGGAAACTACCATGCAATTGGAGGAGCTTTTGAAGAAAAATCAAATGCTGAAAACTATACTGAAACCATGAAAAATAAAGGCTACACGGCACTAATTGTAGGACGTTTTGACGGCTTGTATTTGGTTTCAATCAAACAGTACAATTCTTTAAATGAAGCTACAACAAACTTATCGGATATTCGATCTGCCGCTAGTAGTGCTTGGATTTTTAAACATTAAGTTATTTTAATTGATTTGTAATGGAGGAATTTCCGACCATAAAAACTAAACGACTGTTTTTAAGACGAATTACTTTAAGTGATTTGACGGAATTACAACAAATAGTCAATAATAAAAACATTACCGATCAGTTACTAAATTTCAATTACCCATACACAAAAGAGGATGCGCTTAAGCGGTTTCATTTTGTGTGGGATGGTTTTCAAGAAAACATAAGATATGTATTTTTAATAACGGATTTAAATACTGACGGGTTACTGGGGGAAATTGGTTTACACATAGATTCAGCCAATAATCATGCAGAAATTGGCTATTGGGTAGCGGAGGATAACTGGGGGAAAGGCATTGCAAAAGAAGCCACAAAGGCCATTTTAAAATTTGGTTTTGAAACCTTAAAACTGCACAAAATTTTTGCCACACACTTCACCACAAATCCAGTTTCCGGTGGTGTATTAATCGCCAATAAAATGATAAAAGAAGGCGTATTAAAAGACCATTATCTTACGCCAACAGGTTATCAATCGGTAATACAATATCGGCTTACCAAAACAGAATACGATAGCCTTTCATCTATCTAAATTAATCCTATCAAATTGATGCGTACTTATTTCGTATCCCTACCTTAAAAACGTACTTATGCACGAAGTTTATATATTTGTTGCTTAAGAATTCATATACCCTATGTTCACTACAAAAGAAGTTGCAAGTTATTATGATACTACCCTCATCCATTATCGGCAATGGTGGGGATTAAAAAAGAACCTGTCTTTACATTACGGCTTATGGACAAAAGGTATTTCTTCTTTTTCGGAAGCATTAGCAAATACGAACAAGGTATTATTAAGCCACACTAATATCGATTCAAAAAGCAAAGTGCTTGACGCTGGTTGCGGCGTAGGTGGTGCAGCTATATATATCCACCAAAAAACCCAAGCAAGTATCACAGGACTTACTTTGAGTAAAAAACAAATTGAATTTGCCATGGCAGCTGCTCAGGAAAAAAACATAGTAGATGCTGTCAATTTTTTAGAAATGGACTTTACCTATACCACTTTTCCTTCCGAGACTTTTGATGTGGTATGGGCCTGTGAAAGTATTTGTAATGCTATAAATAAAGCAGCTTTTATCCAAGAAGCTTATCGCTTACTCAAACCAGGAGGACAACTTATCATGTGTGATTTTTATAAAAAATCACAGCAACAAAAAGACCGTAAAGCTTACATGAAAAAATGGGGCGATACTTGGGGAGTACCTCAATTTGAAACTGTTCAATTTTTTAAAAGTGAAATGCTCAACAAGGGCTTTAACCGCATCAAAACATTTGACCATACCAGTGACATTAAAAAAAGTGCTAAAAAGCTATACCGTGCCGCATTACTTGGTGCGCTTCCATCTATGCTATATAATGTTACCCACCCAAAAGTCTCCTACTTTGCAAAAAACCACTATAAATGTGGCTATTACCAATACAAAGCCCTACAAGAAAACTTATGGGAATACCAAATCATAACGGGATATAAATAAATAAAATGCTTTAAACCTGTGTATTGTTTAATTGATAATACATTCCTGTTTTATCAGCAATCAAATCCTCATGTTTACCCTTTTGTTTAACCTGACCATTTTCTAAGACTAAAATGGTATCGGCATTTTTAATGGTAGATAAACGGTGTGCAATGACGATAGATGTTCTATCTTTCATTAATTTCTCTAGCGCATCTTGCACCAACTTTTCAGATTCCGTATCCAATGCACTGGTCGCCTCATCAAGTATCAAAAGTTTAGGGTTTTTAAGCACAGCTCTCGCAATGGCAATTCTTTGTTTTTGTCCGCCTGAAAGTTGAATTCCTCTATCCCCTACTTCCGTATCAAACTGTTCTGGAAAACCTAAAATAAACGATAATGCATTGGCTTGTTTAGCTGCAGCTTCTATTTCTTCATTGCTTGCATTCAAATTACCATATGCAATGTTCGCTCTTATACTACCACTAAACAAAATTACTTCCTGCGGTACAATCGCTATTTGAGATCGAATACTTTCACTTGAAAATTTAGAAATATCATTACCATCAAAAGTGATTGCCCCACCACTTAATGGGTAATATTTTAGTAATAAATTAGAAATAGTTGTCTTACCAGCTCCTGAACTCCCCACTAAAGCAATCGTTTGTCCATGTGTCACCTCAAAAGTCACCCCTTTAAGCACTTCCACATCTGGACGAGAAGGATAGGAGAATTTCACCGCATTAAAAGCAACATTACCACTAAAATCATCTAAAGCAGGTTTATTTGCATCTACTTCTTCTTCTTCATGTACTAAAGTCATTAAATATTCAGAAGCACCAATGGCTTTTTGAATTTTCGCATATAAATCAGGTAATGAAGCGAAGGAAGCACCAACAAAAATAGTATACAAAACAAAAGCGTAAAACTCTTCATTAGAAATAGAAGTAGGTACCATTCCTTTTGCTTTCCATATAATAAATACAATTGCACCAAATAAAGCAAAGACAATAAAAGAAACAAAAGCCCCTCTTAATCTCCCATTCTTCATACTTAACTTTGCTACTTTATTTACTTTTTCTTCATATCTATTATACTCATAGTTTTCATTTGTAAAAGATTTCACATTGTAAATTCCCATCAATGTTTCTTCTAGTATCGCATTTGATTTTGCGGATGCATCTTGGGCCTTTTTTGAAAGTTGTTTTACTTTTCTACCAAACAAAACTGCGACAATTGCAACAAAAGGAACAACCGCTAACATCCATAATGCCAATTGCCATGAAGCAAAAAGTATAAAACCTACCCCCAAAATAATGGTGATAAATTGTCGGAAAAATTCTGCAATGGTTGTATTCAAGGTTTCTTGCAATAAGTTGATATCTGTTGCAATTCTAGAGGTTAACTCCCCAACTTTATTTCTGTTAAAAAAATCGATAGGTAGGTGCAGTAATTTTTTTACTGTCGTTGTTTTAATATCTTTTAAAGTTTTCTCAGTGACATTAGAGAATATAACCACTCGGAAAAATGAAAAAATAGCTTGGAATGTAAAAACAATAAACATTAAAATAAAAATACCATTGGTATTTAAAGAAGACAAATCGAGACTTGGCATACTGGTTAAAGCAGGGTTTGTATTATCTTTCCCTAATAACTGTCCCATTAACAAAGGAAACAACATAGCGGTTACGCTTGACAATAATAGGAATATCCAACCTACTGTATATATACCTCTATAAGGCTTTAAATAAGATAAGAAGTTTTTAGCTTGCTTGTAAGATTCCGGGGATAATTTAATTTTTTCAGTTTTTTTATTGCGTCCAAGCATAATTTATTAGTTTTGCACAAAAATACATGGAATTCTAAAGTAGAATAATAAAAATGTATTTTTTTTTGGATAATGCTTTGATGTAAATGATTTTTATATATCTTTGCAGTCCGAATTAGGAAAATAAAATTAAAAATACATTATAAAACGCTTTAGAAATGAGTAAAAGAACGTTTCAACCATCATTAAGAAAAAGAAGAAACAAACATGGTTTCAGAACAAGAATGGCTACAAAAAATGGTAGAGCCGTTATAAAAGCAAGAAGAAGAAAAGGTAGAAAAAAATTATCTATATCTTCTGAAAGATTAGCTAAGCGTTAATAAATAACAACTTTTTATATAAAAGCCCTGACTATATTGTCAGGGCTTTTTTTTTGCTTAAATTTAACAGGCAATTAAAAGGAGAATGAGTATATAATATAAAAATTAAACTTTTATATTTGTCAACAGCAAAATTAAATAGATTGTTATGGCCGTAAAAAAAGCTGCTCCAGCAAAAACAACAAGAAAGACACAAGCTTCTAAGTTTTCAAAAGAAACTTATATCAAATGGTATAAAGACATGTTGATGATTAGAAGGTTTGAAGAGAAAATTTCTCAATTATATATTCAACAAAAATTTGGCGGTTTTTTACACGTCTATATTGGTCAAGAAGCCATTGCAGCGGGTACAGTATCTGCCTGTAAAAAAGGAGATAAACATATTACGGCTTATCGTGATCATGGACATCCTATTGCTTTAGGTACCGATCCTAAAAACTTAATGGCAGAACTTTATGGTAAAGCTACTGGCTGTTCTAAGGGGAAAGGTGGTTCTATGCACTTTTTTGACAAGGAAAGAGGTTTTTACGGTGGACATGGTATCGTTGGCGCTCAAATTCCAATGGGTGCAGGTATTGCATTTGCAGAACAATATAATGAAACTGGAAATGTATGTTTCTGTTCATTTGGTGATGGTGCAGCTAGACAAGGTGCTTTGCATGAAACATTCAATATGGCCATGGTATGGAAGTTACCCGTAATTTTTATTATCGAAAATAATAACTACGCCATGGGAACCTCTGTGGAAAGAACTACCAATGTTACGGACATGTCTAAAATGGGAGATTCTTACGAAATGCCATCTTTTGTAGTAGATGGTATGAAGCCAGAAGCAGTACATGAAGCAATTGAAGAAGCTGCTGAACGTGCTAGAAAAGGTAATGGCCCTACTTTATTAGATATTAGAACCTATAGATATAAAGGTCACTCCATGTCTGATCCTCAAAAATACAGATCGAAAGATGAAGTAAGTGAGTGGCAAGATAAAGACCCTATTGATCATGTATTGTCCGTAATCAAAGAGAAAAAATACATGACACAAAAACAAATTGATACCGTGGAGGCGGAAACCAAACAAACAGTTTTAGATGCTGTGAAATTTGCGGAAGATTCTCCATTTCCTGACAAAGAGGAATTATACAATGATGTTTATCAACAAAAAGATTATCCATACATTAAAGAATATTTAGCTTAAATAAGCAATCAATAATAGATTAAAAGCATTATGGCGGAAATAGTAAGAATGCCGAAATTATCAGATACCATGACCGAAGGAGTTGTGGCGGAATGGCATAAAAAAGTAGGTGATACAGTAGCAGAAGGTGAATTATTAGCCGAAATTGAAACAGATAAGGCTACTTTAGAATTTGATTCCTTTTATGATGGTGTGTTATTACACATTGGTCTTCAACAAGGAGAAGCAACACCAGTTAATGAAATTATAGCCATTATTGGTGAAAAGGGAGAAGATATCTCTGCATTATTAAAAGAAGAATCCGCAAGTAAAACAACGGAGACTGTAGCAGAAACTCCTGCAATTAAAAAAGAAGAAGTTTCCCCAGAACCTACACCAACTCCTGCACCTGTTGTGCAGCAAAACGCTGCGGAAGAGGTGGTATCTGTAGATACGCCTAATGGTAGAATATTTGTATCTCCATTGGCTAAAAAAATGGCAGAGGAAAGACATATTAATCTTTCAAATGTAAATGGATCAGGTGAACATGGTAGAATCGTAAAAAGAGATATTGAGAATTATACGCCTGCTACAACCAATGCTAATGCGCCTGTTTTTTCTGCGCCTGTAGGAAATGAATCTTTTACAGACGAACCATTGTCTCAAATGCGTAAAGCAATTGCTAGAACGCTTTCCAACTCCAAATTCTCTGCTCCTCATTTCTATTTAAAAATGGAAGTGAATATGGACAATGCCATAGAAGCTAGAAAAGCAATTAATGCAGAAGAAGGAGTGAAAATTTCCTTTAATGATATAATTGTAAAAGCAACTGCTGCTGCTTTAAGAAAAAACCCTAAAGTAAACGTAGATTGGTTAGGGGATAAGATTAGATACAATAACCACATTCACATTGGTGTTGCGGTTGCTGTTGAAGAAGGTCTAGTGGTTCCTGTAGTTAAATTTACAGATACAAAAGGATTTGCACAAATTGGTGCCGAAATAAAAGAATTAGCAGTTAAAGCTAAATCTAAAAAATTGCTTCCAAGCGATATGGAAGGGAATACTTTTGCTATATCTAACTTAGGAATGTATGGCATAGAAGATTTTACTTCAATAATATACCCTCCAAATGGATGTATATTATCTGTAGGCGGTATTAAACAAACACCTATTGTGAAAAATGGGGAGATTGTACCTGGTAATATCATGACTTTAAGTTTATCCTGTGATCATAGAGCGGTGGATGGTGCAACTGGATCTGAATTCTTAAGAACTTTAAAAGGTTATTTAGAAAATCCAGTTAGAATAATGGTGTAATAACAACTAAAATAAACCAAATAAAAAAGACCTGCTTGCAGGTCTTTTTTGCTTTATTTATAGCTTTTAATACCATTATATAAAACAGAATAGTATATTTAACCGAACAAAAAAACTTATTATGAAAAAAGGAATCATAGCACTTGGGTGTGCTTTATTAATTACTGCTGGTACTAATTTTTCGAATGCACAAGCGCTTGAGGAAGGAAATGTACAATTAGATGTATATGCTGGATATCCAAATTTATTAAATTCTGCTTTTAAAAATACAGAAATTTTAGATTTTGAAGATGAAATTGAATTTTCATCAATTCCGACGGTTGGTTTTAGATTTGGTTATATGTTATCTGATAAAATTAGTTTAGGAATTGATTTTAATTATTCTAGTTTTAGCTTTAATTATACGGATGAAGCAACTAATTACGATTACCAAATTGGATTAAATAGAATTAGAGCAATGGCTAGGTTTGAAGTACATTTTAGTCAAAATGATAAATTAGATATGTATATGCCAATTGCAGCAGGAATACATAAAATAACGCCTAAAGTTTCTACTACAGATCCTAACGAGCAAGAAACAGTAAATGATGTTGAGGATATCCTTGGACTATTTGATTTCCCTGTAGCATTTAGAGTTGGTTTTGGTGGAAGATATTTCTTTACGGATAATATTGGTCTGAACCTAGAATTTGGCTTAGGTGGTGGTGCACTAATTGAAGGTGGCCTAGCAATTAAAATATAACTTTTTAGAAACCTTTATATTTAGGGAGCTTTTAGCTCCCTTTTTTTTGTCTAATTATATAGCATTTAAATAAATATTATATATATTTAAGTGTTATGAAATACATTTATCTAATTCTCTTTTGCTGCTTTCTATCAAAGCAAAACTATGGTCAAGCTTTAGAAAAAAATAATTTAGTTCTAGAATTTGGCATGGGCTATCCGCCTTTAAGTTATTTTACTTCAGGGAGTGCATTCAATAATTTTGGAATAAATAAAGTAATAAATGTAGGAACATTTATTTTAGAAGCAGAGTATTTTGTGTCTGATAAAATTGGCTTTGAAATTTCAACCATGTATTCTTTTTATCAAAATGTAGAAAGCCTTCAGTTTACACAATTTGATCCAGTTTCCGGTACTTCAAAAAGTATAGACTATGACAAAATTATAAATAAAAATAGGTTCAAATTTCTTTTAGGACCCAATTTTCACTTGTACAGAACCGCTAATTTAGACACCTATTTAGGTCTAGGATTTGGTATTAATAAATCCTTTCAAACTATAAAATATACGGAAACGTTACCAAGTGCACCAGACAATGCCTTCGACTTTTTTAATTTAGATACTTCCCCCATTGCCATGCGAGTTTCCTATGGGTTAAGGTACTTTTTTAGTGAATATTGGGCATTTAAAGCAGAATTCGGACTAGGTGGACCAATTATTAATCTTTCTATTTCTACAAAACTTAATTAAATGAAAAAAACAATAACGATTATCAGTCTTTTATTAATGGTGCATTTGACTTACGCACAAAAGACGACGAATGAATATGAATACTTAACCATTAACGTAATTTATGGTTTAAAAACATCTGGTTTTGTCAATAAACTATTTATCGATATTGGTAAAACTGCAGGGCATTCACTAAGTGGTCAAGTGACTAATGATCACGACAAAGTATTAATAGATAGTTATGAATTTGACTCCGTGACTGACCTCATCAATTATTTAGGTAAAAAAGGTTGGCGACTGACTTTTTTAAAAGAAATCACCATATTAAGCGACACCTACTATTCTTATACCCTAGAAAAGGTAAATTAACCGAATTATGATTACAAAAAAAAGCCTGTACATTACTGTACAGGCTTTTTTTTTTAGAATTTTATTTTATTTAAAATTCGCTCCTGGTCCAGCGGCTTTTTTATATTCTCTTTTCTTCGGTTTTATCTTATCTACAAATAAAACATAAAATTTTTCTCCAGCTTCATTCGAGATTTCTTCAGAAATTCCATTCACTATACCTGGTGCTCTTTTTAACTTATTTGTAAATTTTTGATCCATTAAAGCAAACTCGCCATCTTCATATTGTACAAAAATGGAAACTATTTTCCCATTTTCAACGCGTACCTTTCCATAAATACAAAAGGACTCTTCTCCCTCAATAAAACTAATAATAACATTTCTATACATGTCATCCGTTACGGTATAGGCGCCACGTTTTTCAAATACTGTTTTCCAATCCGAATAACAGCCAGTTTGAGCATAAGAATTTACGAAAAATACTGATAATAAAATAAGTAAAAATATTTTTTTCATTTTTAATGGTTTTGGTTTTGTTGTCTGATTTTCAAATATACTATAAGTTTCATAATTTCTTTATATTAGAACAATTCTATTTTGTACATTTGAAAAAATCAAGCAAGTTTTATGGACACTCAACAAATTCTGAACCACTTTTTAGAAGCCCAATCCGTTTTAGAAAAATTCATAGCTAATCCACAGCATATTTTAAATATAAAATTAGCTGGTGATCAAATGGTTAAGTCTATTAAAAACGGAGGTAAAATAATTTCTTGTGGCAATGGTGGTTCTATGAGTGACGCCATGCATTTTGCAGAAGAAATGACAGGTCGATTTAGAGACAATAGAGCTGCAATGCCAGCCATTGCAATTTCAGACCCAACCCACTTAACTTGTGTAGGAAACGATTATGGTTATGATGCTGTTTTTTCAAGATTTGTGGAAGGAATGGGTCAAAAAGGAGATGTACTCCTAGGGATTTCAACAAGCGGGAATTCAAAAAATGTTATCAATGCAGCTAAAGCAGCTAAGGATAAAGGAATGTTTGTTGTGGCTTTAACCGGGAAATCTGGTGGTGAATTAGCCAATATTGCCGACATTGAACTAAGAGCTCCTATGAGTGATTTTGCGGATAGAGTGCAAGAAATTCATATTAAAATTATACATTCTTTAATCCATTATATCGAAACTGAAGTTATCGGTTAATTTTTTCAACGTAAACATACTTCTTTTGTATCGACTCAAATGGTCGGTATATATAATACACCTTATTGTCTACCACCATAATTTTTTCAACATACTTGTAAAATAGTCTCCTCGAAAAAATAATTTGTCCGGTCTGGGTATCTAGTAAACTCAAATAAGTAAAACCATCTCTTTCAAAAATAACATAAATAGCTTGGTTATTTTTATCTTGAATTAAAGGTTGTTCCCACCCCGACTTTCTTTCATGAAGATGATAATCTATTCCTGTACTATCTAAAGCGACTCCCATGGCATCATAAATAAACATTTTACTCTTATAATGATCAAAAACCAATACCGTATCTTTATGGACAAATAGCGGCGCGTAAAGTGGCTGGTAATAGATAGAGTTCGTAAAAATGGTAGCACCTACCCAGACCTCTTTATCAATTCCCGTTTCAACTTGCTTTTGAAGGGCCCACAACCTTGTTCTAACATCAGAAAATTTAAATTCTGATAAGTACTGCTCCATCATTATTTCATCTACAATCCCTAATAATGGCAAATAAGTAGAATCCTTTTTATTAAATTGAATGTAATTAAATGCAGGATATTTTTCTGAAAAATTGGTGTAATAAATGTTCTCATTTAAAGTATCTAATATAGAAGATACATAGGTAAAATAATAATCTTTGTCTTCTTCAAACAAGTGTAGTTTTTGATGGATTACACGCACAAGAAATACCTTTGTTTCAGAAATTAAATGGACATTTTTCCTAAAGTCCGATTTTAACTCTATCGCCTTTTCAGACAATTCATAAGTATCAATCACCCTTTGATTAGTATCTAATAATTGTAAAGCACTTCCTTTAGCCATTGTTTTTGCATAGGTCAATAGTATAAAGTTAGATTGTGCATCTAATTCAAAATCAGCGACAGAATAAGCATCCGTCCCAAAAAAATGTAATGGTTCTTTCGCTTTTACAATAATTTCTTTTAATACAATATCATTTAAAACCAAGTTGATTTCCAAGCGGTTATTTTGAATGCTTTTTAATAATTTTCGGTCGACAGAAACAAGGAGCGGATCGTGATTGATTTCGGTCACTTGCATTTCATACAAGCGAGCAAGTTCGATTTCAAATTGATAATAGCCACTTACATTTGATTTAGTAAAGTCAGCTTTGCCTTTTCCATAAGCAATACGTGCATATTTTACTATCCCACCTTCGGTATTGTTAATTACCCCAAAAACAGTTACGGTTTGCGCGTTACACAAACCTTGAGTATAAAAAAGAAGGAAAAGAATAAAAATACGCATCTTACTTGGTTTATTTTATAGATGCAAAATATTTCTGTATTCCATAAAATTAGATTTGATTGGTCATCAATAATCTCAAATAATTTAATGCAGCCACTACAGAAGCTTGAATATTACGGGAACGATTATATCCAAAATTAAACCGCTTTGCCACTGTAATATTTTCAGTCGCAATAGCAATCCAAACGGTACCCACAGGTTTATCTTCCGTCCCACCATCTGGTCCTGCCACCCCCGAGATACTGATACAATAATCCACGCCTAATTTCAATCGTCCTTTTTCAGCCATTTCTCTAACTACAGCCTCTGAAACAGCACCTTCTTTTAAAATAACATCTTTGTTTACACCGACCAAGTTTTCTTTTAGAAGGTAAGAATAAGAAACAATTGATCCTTCATAATAGGCAGAAGATCCACCCACAGAAACAATTTTTTGCGCCAATGCTCCTCCGGTACAACTTTCAATCGTCCCTAATTTTTTATTCGTTTTTAATAACAATTCACCAATAACATTTTCTAATTTATCCTCTGCATTTCCGACCACATAATTAGGATAAGTATTTTGAATATAAGCGATTTGTTGATCGATAAACTCTTTTTGATTAATGGTACCTGTTAACCTCAATTTTAATTCCCCAATGGAAGGTAAATAGGCCACTCCTACCCCATTATCCCTTGATATTGCTTCCCAATCTTTTATCATTTCTGCCAAGTATGATTCCCCTATTCCGGCCAACAATAACGTTTGATGGTAAAAATCACCTAAAGCATATTTTGATTTCACTATTTCAATAAACTTGGCAAATAAACCTTTCATTTCGAAGGGCACCCCAGGCATAGAAAAGGTGAGGGTTTTTCCTTTTTTAAACAACATACCCGAAGCGGTACCTAAATCATTTTCAATAATTTCAGCTTTTTTAGGCAACATGGCCTGCAACTTATTTACTGGTAAAAATGGTTTATTGAATCCGATAAAAAATTCTTGAATTCTTGCCAATATGTCAGGATATAGCACCAATTCATCATCAAAATAATCGGTAAGTACCTTTTTCGTAATATCGTCGTTGGTTGGGCCTAAACCTCCGGTTAAGATAATAAAATCATTGTCCTCCATTGCCGCATCAACCGATTTAATTATATGCGCCTCTGTATCGGTAATGCTTAAAATCTCACTTACCTTAATTCCAATGGCATTCAATTCTTTCGCAATATACGTTGCGTTAGTATCGACTGTTTGTCCAACCAATATCTCATCTCCAATTGTAATTATTTTTGCTTGCATCTTGTTTTTGGTATCCTATTTGTATTACTTTACCAAAAATACTAAGTTTGATAAAATTAAGACTATGATTATTAAAAAGTTTCCAATTGTTTTTGGCCTTGCTACAGTAATGTTATTTAGCCAATGTGATGTATTAAATGAAATAGCCAGTGGGGTAGTAAATACGGAAGGTGGCACAACTACTTCTATTCCAAAATTGACCAATGATGAAGTGATTTCTGGATTAAAAGAAGCATTAACTATTGGTATTCAAAACGGAGCAAATTTGGCTTCCATGACAGATGGTTTCTTTAAAAATGACATCATTAAATTACCGTTTCCTGAAGATGCAATAGCCATTAGAGATAAGGCATTGGAGTTAGGGTTGGACACGCAAGTAAACAAGATTGAATTGACCCTAAACAGAGCAGCAGAAGAAGCAAGTAAAAAAGCAGCACCTATTTTTATTGACGCCATTAAAGGAATGTCTATTGGAGATGGATTTGCCATATTAAAAGGGGGCGATAATGCTGCGACTACTTATTTAAAAGAAAAAACAACCGCTAAATTAGTTACTGCTTTTGAGCCAGTAGTTAAAAATGCGATTGAAACGGTTAAACTTACAGAATATTGGAACCCTGTGGCTTCAAAATATAATTTGTATGCAAAATTTGCTGGAAAAACAGAAATTAATCCTGACTTAAACCAATATGTAACCAACAAAGGAATAGATGGTTTGTTTTATATGGTATCACAAGAAGAAAAGAAAATTAGAAAAGATCCAACAGCACAAGTGACTGATCTTTTGAAAAAAGTGTTTGGTTCTGTAATGAATTAAAAATTAAAATAACGCATAAAAAAGTCCCTCACTTTATAAGTAGGGACTTTTTTTATTACCTATAATGGGTAAAAAGGTAAAGAATTAATATAATTATCCATATTAATATACCCCATAAAAAATGTTTTTATGCTTACTTAAATCGAATTTTTCTAATCTATAGCTATGGAAGATTAATTGAAATAAATAACCTGCAGACAAAAAAAAGGTTGCACGATATACTTCCATCCAGTTTCAAGTATAAGATCACCAATCAACCCCATGATTTAAAAAAAAATGAAAACAAAGTACTTTTTGAGTTAAAGACTAAGCCTTCAACCTAAATTTTTCCTCAGCCATTACCGAAATATATTCTCCAATCGCTAAAGATGCTGTCGCTGCTGGTGAAGGTGCGTTTAGCACGTGAATACTGTCTTCTGTTTGTTCAATTCTAAAATCATCTCTAGTATCCCCGTCTTGCCCTAATAACAATGCACGTACACCTGCTCTACCTGGTTCAATATCCTCCATGGTTAAGCTAGGAATCATGGTTTGCAATGTTTTTAAAAATAATCGTTTGGAAAAAGCGCGACGGTATTCATCAAGTCCAAATTTCATATTACTAAAAAATAATTTCCAAGTTCCTTTATAGGTTAAGGCATCAAAACTATCCTTAAAACTAAAATCTGTCTTTCCGTATCCTTCTCTTTTAAAAGTAAACACTGCATTAGGACCACATTCTATTTCTCCATTGGTCATTCTAGTAAAATGAACACCTAGGAAAGGAAACTCAGGATTAGGTACAGGGTAGATTAAATTCTTTACTTTAAATCTTGCAGCTTCAGTCAATTCATAATAATCGCCTCTAAATCCTACTACTTGTTCTTTTAAATCAACCCCATCTTTACGGGCCAATCTATCGGCTTGTAAACCTCCACAAAAAATTAAGTGCTTGGCCAAAAAACGTTTATTTTCAGTCACTACTTCACTAATACCATTCTTTTTATTGACAGCGATAACTTTTTCACCAAGTTGTACATGAGAATGGAAATTCATACCAATAGCAACTTCTGCCATTTTATTGGTTGCCCCAACAAAATCAATAATACCAGTACAAGGTACCCAAATACCTCCTATGCCTTCCACATGTGGTTCAATGTCCTTAATTTGCGCACCGGTAATTTTTTCAATCCCTTCTGTTTGGTTAGCGATTCCATTATTGTATATTTTTTCCATAAATGGCAACTCGCTTTCTTTAGTTGCAACTACTACTTTACCACAAACATCATGAGCAACATTGTATTTTTTTGCAAAATCGACTAATTCATGCCTACCTTGCACACAATTTTTAGCCTTTAAAGAACCTGGTGTATAGTATAATCCAGAATGAATTACACCGGAGTTATGACCTGTTTGGTGGGCTGCTAAAGCCGACTCTTTTTCTATTAACAAAATTTTAAGGTCTTTATTTCTTTCTTGTAATTTATAAAAGGTTGCAGCTCCTACAATTCCTCCTCCTATAATTGCGATATCAAAAACGTCTTTATTTTCCAAAATACAGTAAATTTGACACAAAATTAATCAAAGAATCCTTTTGACACAGCAAAATAATATAAAAATAGAGAAGCCATATTTTCAAAATTTAGATGCCTTAAGATTCTTTGCTGCTTTTGCTGTTTTCATTTTTCATTTTTTTCAAGAATTTAACGTCTATTTTATTCCTGCAACAGCGCAAACTACTTTTAAATTAATGAACGTGGTGTTGAGTAAAGGCGCGTTGGGGGTCAACTTCTTTTTTGTTTTATCGGGCTTTTTAATTACCTATTTAATCTTGTTTGAAATACAACAAAAAGGCAATTTTCAATTAAAAAACTTTTTGATTAGAAGAACTTTAAGAATCTGGCCCTTGTACTTTTTAATAATGCTGATTGGCTTCGTGATATTCCCAGTAATTATACCAGGCTATTCCACCGTACATAATCCGTGGTATTATGTATTTTTTCTCGCTAATTTTGATGAAATTAACCATGGTCTACAGGATGCTATTAATTTTTTAACAGCACCTTGGTCAGTTGCCGTAGAGGAACAATTTTACTTATTTTGGGGCGTAGCATTGTCGCTACTTTTCAAGACAAAAAAATTCAAATTAAATCATTTATTACTCCTTATCTGGCTACTATCTATTGGCTTTACTTTACTGCATATTGGGGAGGAACGGATACTTTATTACCATACATTTTCGGTGATGTCTAATATAGTGATTGGTGGATTTTTAGCCCAATTAACTTTTAATAAAAATACTTTTTTAATGGGATTAAAAAATATGCCTAAATACCTTATCCTTTTGGTCTACTTAGCAGGTTTTACAATAATTTTATTGAAAAATAAAATATTTATAGGTCCTATGGAAGTGTTGGAACAAAGCATCATCTCCTTGTTTTTTGCCTTTGTGATATTGGAACAAGTATATTTGAAAAATGCTATATTTAAAGTAGGTAAAATTAAATTTTTTAATCACTTGGGTAAAATATCATATGGACTTTACTTGTATCATTTAATAATAATGTATTTAATTCAACGATTTATTTCACCCCATATTTTAGACAATAGTCCAGTATTTAATTTAGCTTTATTACTTTCCATTAATGGTTTGGCAACCTATTTCTTAGCTGCCTTAAGCTATCTATATTTTGAAAAACCTTTTTTAAGCATTAAGAAAAACTTTACTTAAATGAAAACACACTTACTCCTCTTACTTTTTTTGCCATTTTTTTCAATCGCTCAAAAAAAAGATTACCCTAGTCTTGCAGCCATCAACTGGACTGGAGAAGGTGCAGCTGTTAAAAAAAATCCTTTGTGGGTTAAGAGTATTGCACCTATCGCCTTAGGGCTAACGAGTGCATTAGTATATAGTCCAGCCATTAAAACCGATATACAAAACTGGGTTTTAGAACCATTTAATGGTTACCATACCACTTTAGATGACTACATTCAATATGCGCCAATAATAGAAATGTATGCATTTGACGCTTTAAAAGTACCGGCCAGAAATTCCGTATGGAATCAAACAAAATACTTAGTGATGGCAGAATTAACCACTGCAGGGATTGTGCATTTAATGAAAAACACCTTTAAAATAAAACGACCAGATGGCAGTGCGCACACCTCATTTCCTTCAGGCCATACAGGCCAAGCGTTTGTAACAAGCCAAGTTTTGTTTAATGAATATTACCAAACACGTCCTTTACTTGGAATTAGTGGTTATTTGTTTTCGGGTGCTACTGGTGCCCTTCGGGTAATCAATAACCGCCATTGGGTGCCAGATGTTTTAATGGGGGCTGGCATAGCCATTTTAATGACCAATATAATTTACCATTTTGAACCTTTAAAAGATTGGAATCCTTGGCATAAGAATCCAAATATTCAAGCAAGTTTTATTCCTCAAATACAAAATGATACCTATGGCTTTAATTTAAAAGTTGCATTTTAATGAAATGGCATAGTAAAAATCTACCATTCTACGCATTTGTCATTGCTTTTTTCCTGCTCATGTTAGCACCTTATTTACTGAGCCATGGCATGTTTATGGATGGTATAATGTATGCAACCATTTCCAATAATTTAGCAAATGGCATAGGAAGTGTATTTGATTTAAAATTTACAGACGTTTCTTTGGTGCATTTTAGAGAACACCCGCCAATGGCATTTTGGATAGAAAGTTTATTTTACCGCCTTTTTGGAGATAGTTATCTCATTGAAAAATTATATTCGGCAACTACTTACATCCTTACCGGATTACTCATCCGTAAAATTTGGATACAATTAACCAAGGATAAAACTTTAGGGTGGCTACCACTATTATTTTGGGTAAGCATACCCATTATAACGCAGGCTGCTAGAAATAATTTACTCGAAAATACCTTGATGATTTTCACTACAGCTGCAGTTTATTTCTTAATTAAAAATATAAAGCAACCCAAGACATTGGATCTTTTCCTAGCCGGAATATGTATTTATATGGGATTTATGTCAAAGGGATTTGTTGCTTTGTTTATTTGGTCATTTCCTTTTTGGGTTTTTATCTTTTACCGGACTACAATATCGTCTTTTCTTAAAAATTTAAGTCTGCTTTTAATATTTACCTTCCTCCCTTTTGTTATTATTAGTTTACTTTTTCCCGAGAGCCTGGTTTACTTAAAGGATTACTTTGAAGTGCAGGTTGCCAATAGTTTAAAAAATGTAGCCACCGTAGATTCCAGGTTTTGGATAGTAGGTAAACTATTAAAGGAACTCATTACACCAGGGATAATAACGGCAATAGTACTCTTAATTAATTATTTATTAAAAAATGTAAAACCAAAAAATGCATTCAATAAAGAGGCCTTATTATTTTTAGCGTTAGGTATAAGTGGCGTTCTTCCAATCATCATCAGTTTAAAACAAAGTGGTTTCTATTCCATACCTGCTTATGTTTTTATATCCCTTGCTTTTGCTTTATTTTTAAAGGATGAAGTAAACTTTTTATACCTTAAATTAAAGGTTAACCATTGGGGATATAAACTGTTTAAAAGCATTTCTTATTTAGCCATTGCCATAGGTATTGCACTAACAGTAATAAATTCGAATACAAACAGTAGAGACAAAGAAAAATTAAATGACATTGCCATTATAGAAACCATCATTGGTCAAAAATCATATATTGAAGGCAATAACGAAATCCTTAAAGATTGGACTGTTTTAGCTTATCTATACCGCTATTATAAAATAAATATAATCTCGGTTAGTACACCTTCGAAACAATATTACCTGACATTAAAGTCCCTGGATGAATCCCTACCTAACTATACACCAATCGCTTTAAACTTAACTTATTTTCAATTATATGAACACAAATAAAAGTCATGCTATCTGCTTATTGTCTGTCTGTCCCTTAAGGGCGAGCGAAAATGATGCGGCAGAAATGGTAAGCCAGTTAATTTTTGGGGATTATGTTACTATATTGACCGCAGGACGACCTTGGGTAAAAGTCCGCAATGAAAGTGACGGATATGAAGGTTGGATGGATTTTAAACAATTAAAATTTATTGATGAAGCCACTTTTCAAGCGGGTATAAAGAGGAAAGACCCGGTAGTAGCCAATACCCAATTAATTGTAGAAGGACCATACGGTGAAATGACCATTATGTCGGCCGCTACTCTACCATTCTTTGATGGCTTGTCATGTAAAATTGCTGAAGCGGAATACGTTTTAAAACAACCATTAATTCAAGCAAAAAAAACCGACTTATTTAAAATAGCGCAATCCTATTTAAACACACCTTACCTTTGGGGAGGGAAATCCTTTTTTGGTATTGATTGTTCGGGTTTAGTACAAAACATTTTTAAAACACTACAAATCAATGCACCTAGAGATGCTTCTCAGCAAGTAAAATTTGGAACACCTATCGCTTGGGAAAAACGGGAGGCGTTTGACCTTGTTTTTTTTACAACCAGTTCGGATAAAGTAACACATGTAGGTGTTTTACTCGATAAAAATAGCATTTTACATGCACATGGTAGAGTGCGTATTGACACCTGTGATGAAAAAGGAATATTTAATGCCGAACAGCAAAAATACACCCACAGTTACCACAGTATAAAAAGGTGGATATAAATATTTATCGCCCTATTTGACCAGCTAATAAGTAAATTACAGCCATTCGAATAGCCACGCCATTTTCTACTTGTTGTAAAATAATAGACTGATCAGAATCTGCCACATCACTCGTTATTTCAACCCCTCTATTAATTGGACCAGGATGCATGATGGTAATCTTTTTATCCAAACTATTTAGTAATTTTTTATCTAATCCAAAAAGCATGGTATACTCTCTTAAGGAAGGGAAATACTTCATATCTTGCCGCTCTAATTGAATGCGCAACATATTAGCCACATCACACCATTCCAGTGCTTTTCTAAGGTTATGCTCTACTTTTACCCCAAGCTCACCAATAAATTTAGGTACTAATGTAGTTGGACCACATACCATGACTTCGGCACCTAATTTTTGAAGACAAAAAATATTTGAAAGTGCGACACGGGAGTGTAAAATATCTCCAACAATCACCACTTTTTTACCCTTAAAATCTTCTCCGTGTTTTTCTCTAATAGAGTAAGCATCTAATAAAGCTTGGGTAGGATGCTCATGGGTACCATCTCCAGCATTAATTACTTTGGCACCGATACGTTCGGATAAAAATTTCGCTGCTCCTGGGTTTGGATGTCTCATTACCACCATATCTACTTTCATAGATAAAATATTATTGACAGTATCTACCAAGGTTTCTCCTTTTTTCACTGAAGAGCTAGCAGCTGAAAAATTAACGATATCGGCAGATAGTCTTTTTTCAGCCAACTCAAAAGAAAGTCTTGTTCTTGTAGAATTTTCAAAAAATAAATTGGCAATTGTAATATCACGTAAAGAAGGTACTTTTTTGATTGGACGATTGATTACTTGCTTAAAATTATCAGCTGTTTTGAAAATTAATTCAATATCTGCTTTGGTCAAATCCTCTATCCCAATGATATGTTTTACACTTAAATTATCCATTTACCTCGTTTTGTGTATATAAAACCACTTTATCTTCTCCTTCTACTTCTTTCCATTCCACTGAAACCCTTTGATCAATCAAGGTATCTACCACTTTTCCTGTATAGTCTGGTTGAATGGGCAAATGCCTTTTAAATCGCCTATCAATAAAAGTTAATAATTCTACCTTATTTGGTCTACCATACGCCAAAAGGGCATCTAAACCTGCTCGTATGGTCCTTCCTGAAAATAGTACGTCATCCATTAAAATGACATCTTTATTTTCAATTGAAAAATCAATATTTGTTACCGAAGGAATGATAGGCTTTTCGTGCCGCCTAAAATCATCTCTATAAAAGGTAATATCTAATTGTCCGCAAACTAATTCTTTTCCAATATCTTTTTCTAAAATCGACTTTAAACGTGTTAATACGTTTACACCTCTAGGCTGTAAGCCAATGAGAACGGTGTTTTCGAAACTTAGATGATTTTCCTTTAACTGACTAGCTAGCCTTTGAAGGGTTATTTGGAAATGTTTGCTGTCTAAAACTATTCTTTTTTCCATGGCTCAGCGATTAGGCAAAATTAATATAAAAGGTGAATAAAAAAATAAAGAGAGGATTTTTTTTAAAAAATAGTGCTTAGTTCTTATTTCAATTGCCATTTAAATCATTAAATCATTCATTTAAAAATAAACACTTGCGATTAAGCAATAATCTCCTTAAATTTGCGTTAATTAAAAAATTACGATCCCGGCCTCTTGATTATTTTCTTTTTTTCATAGGGTTAACAAAAATTGGCGTAGTCGTCAGAGATTATCAAAGCCGGGATTTTTTTAACCACCAACTCTTTTCACTTTATATCCATCCGTTTTCAAAATGTCCATGATCTTGTCTCGGTGGTTCCCTTGAATAATAATAACCCCTTCTTTAATCGTTCCGCCTACCCCACATTTCGATTTTAAAGTCTTTCCTAACTCTTTTAAGTCTTCCGCTTCTCCAACAAACCCTTCAATTAAGGTAACTTCTTTCCCTTTTCTTTGCTTTCTATCAATTAAGACCCTTAACAATTGAGCATCATTAGGTAATGTTTCCTGTGCTTCATCCTCATCAAATTCGAACCCAAAATTAGGATTCGTTGAATAGACAACATTTATTTTATTTTTTTTTTGCTTAGCCATTATCGCGTAATTTTCTGCGTAAATACAAAGTTATCAGATATTATAAAACTTGGCCGAAAACCAACCGTATTTTTTATCTCACCGTTTGATTTACCACCGAATACCCCCCAGTTTAATGGGGTATCAATTAAGGACTGAGATTGAATAGAGTCGACTTCATTGGTCGGAAATACGATATAATTAAAGCCATTTAATTCCGCATATTTTACTGCAGAATCGGGGTTAACGGTTTCTAAACATAAATTCGGAAGCTTAATTTGGGACAATAGAGAAATATTAAAACTACCAGCTACAATTAACTTCTTCTGTTGTATAGAATAATCCTTTGTCAGGCTATCTAGCTTAGCTGCCATCACCTCTAACGGAAAGCTTTTTCCTGTACAATAATTAAATGTCTTTATGTCTAAATAAACTTTGACTTCTTTTGCAACGGCATAATCCAGAACTTCTGCTAACGGAACAATCTTATAAGTAGAATAATTGAGCGTTAGGTCTTGTAAAACAGCCCAATCATACAAGCCTATACAGCCATCAAAGCCAGGTGAATTTGTGATTTTAGGGTCATGAAACAAAACCAAAATAGAATCTTTTGTCAATTGAATATCAATTTCAATACCTTCTGCATTTAAAACTTCAACACTATGCTTAATGCCTTCAAAAGAATTAGCAGGATAAATGGTCCGTTCTTCATACAAAGACATCCCTGCATGGGCATACACAGTAACTAGGGGTAATTCTGCATTTTTAGAACAGCTGTTATTCAGCAGCACCAAAACGATACAAAATACCCAAAGAAATTTGGTAGCTTGGATAAGCGCTATTAGTTGTTTCATTTGTGTTAAATGTGTTCGCATGTGTTAATATATAGCCAATACCAATACTAGAATGGAGGCCTACATTTGGTTTCAAAAAGTACAACAAACTATTGCTGAGATTTAATTCCGTTAAAATCAAACTATTCGCAATTCTTTTTTCATTGAAAATGGCTACTGAAAAGCCTGGATAAAATTCAAATTTTTCATTTTTGCTTTTAATATGTATTTCGTAACCTAGTTGAGGACCGACCACGTTTTTAGCGAAAAATAAATTGTAACCATACACTTTCAGTCCAAAATTTAAATGGTGGGCATTAAATCCCACCTTAAACTCAGGCTGTAAAAACACACCAACTCGATTATATCCAGTACTCAAACTAGCAGTATAGTGTTGTGCATAGTTGGTATGTGCATATAAAAACAAACTAAATATAAGGGCAATTATTTTAATCATTGAAAAATGTATACAGGTATACTGTCTTGTTTATTATAATTTCTTTGCGCTAATTTTAATTTTAATTTCTGCGATAATTTACTTTGTAAACTTAGTTTTTCTTTCTTAGAAATAGCAGAATTAAATTGAATGGCAATAGTATAGTTAGTATCTAAATCACCTGCATTGTTAACAGAAAAAGCTTGGTTGATATTAATTTGCGCACATTCTGGGTAATCTATTTTAAAATCTTGAATTACCTCCTTTAAGTTTAATTGATTTTTTGCTTTATTTTTTTCCACCGCATCTAATTGTAATTGCAATGTGCTCAATTTTTGATCTTTTTCCATGATCAATGCAACCAACTCCTTATTTCCTCCTGTACTGGCTAGGATATCTTTTAATTTCTCATCTACAAATGTTTTATAGTCCCCACCTTGAAATAGGTTTAAACTTGCGTCTTGAATGTTGTAGTTTCCTTTCTGTGCCAACCAAGTCGACCTGGTTTTTGCATCAATTATATCTCCTTGAATCATAATATCAATATAAGCAGAGTCGGAATGGTAGACGATTGTACTAGACACTTTACCTTTTGTACTTGGAACAATCACATTATTTACAAATTCCAAGGCATTATTCTCAAAAATAATTCGCTTGGTCATTTTATAAAACAAATAACCAGATGGCGCAATGACTACCACCATAAAAATGATGATATAGGTTTTTACTTTTCGCTCTATGGATGGGTCAAGATACTCTCGTTTAGGAAAGTTAAAATATCTTACAATTAACAAAGTAGAAAGTGCAATCAATACGGAATTGATCAAAAACAAATAAGAAGCCCCTAAAAAATAATTAAAGTTACCAACGGCCAAACCATATCCAGCCGTACAAAGTGGCGGCATCAATGCCGTTGCAATAGCCACACCAGGAATAACAGTATCTTTTTTGCCTTTTACTACAGCTATAACACCAGCTAGTCCACCAACAAAAGCAACTACAACATCTAAAAAGGTAGGTTCTGTACGAATAAATAATTGCTCAGTAATAGTATCAATAGGTGAAATCAGAAAATAAAGAAAAGATACCCCTAAACTAACCCCGACCGTAATCCCTAAATTTTTTAAGGAACGCACCAAAAGTGTAAAATCATTTATGCCTACACTAAACCCAATACCTCGAATCGGTCCCATCAATGGAGAAATAAGCATGGCACCTACAATAACTGCAGTAGAATTTACATTTAACCCAACAGATGCAATGGCTATAGAACACATTAAAATCCATACATTGTATCCTGCAATAGCAACCCCATCTCTTGTCTCTTTTACCACTTCGGCATAAGAAACTAAATCTTCCTTAATAGAAAATATTGATTTGAAAAACTCTAGAATATTACTTAATAAGTTAATTGGTTTTTTTTCAAAATGAAACTTCGTCGGATCTTCTTTAATTCCTCCTTGGTATTTTTTATCAACTATATCATCTTCCGGATAGCTATTTTCCATCTTTATCTTCTAAAAATTTAACGTAACAAATGTATTAATTTCACCAATTCTTTTTGATTGGTTTGATTCTCAAATGCCTTATTTATTTTAACTTTTTCAATTTCAGTTAAATGCCAACTCAAAGATATTTTGTCTTCTGGATTCTTTCTTAAAAGAAAAGAAATTTTATCTATTGCTAAATTAGATTGTTCTGCGAATTCGAATAATTCTGAAGCATTATATTCTTGTGCGTGCAGATAGTTGCCATAAAAATTGCCCACTGGTTTTAGTAAACGGTCTTTAATTGAAATATTATTATGCGACATCAAACTATAGTCTTTATTAATATCTCGAATTTCTAATAATATAATACCACTGGTATTTTTACTGATCCAATCTTGTAATGCTTTAATATATCTTAAACTTGTTTTAATCCCATAATTATCTCTAATCCCTGCATCCATTGCCGCAATTTCTGGGGAGGTTGGTAAATTAACCATAGGCAATACATATGGAAATGTGGCATTCATTCTTAAGGCAGTTAAAAAACTTAAATCGTAGGGAGAATTATCTTTAAATAATTTTATTAATTCAATATTTTCAGGCCCTACATCCTTAGATTCAAAATTAGTCCCATTTAGAAAACCGTAAGGTTGCGCACCAATAATTAATCTTCTACCATCATTTACGATAGTGGGAGATAAAATCACCAATGGAATATCCGACTTTTGTTCTGGCGTTACATAATACCCCAGTGGTTGATTAAGTATGGATTCCGTATTATCATTGAAATCTTTTTCGAAAATTAATCCCCTATCCGCTTCATAGCTTTTACCTTGAAAATCATGGTCTCCCCTTCTTAAAAACAAATCATTGGTCACTAAAGTAAAAGATAAACTATTTAATAAATCATCTCCCATTTGATCAAAATAAGTGGAATCATTTAAATTGATCCCTAAAGAATCTGCTTGGTAATAAAGTTCCCTAAAATAAGAAGCGCCCAACATCCCACCAGAAGCTCCAGTAATTAGATGGGTACTTTTCATAAACTTTCCTTCAAAAGCTTCATTTAGTTTCTGCATTACATTAAAAGTCCATAATGCAGCCCTTAAACCACCACCAGAGACATTAATAATAATAAGTTTTGGTTTTCTTAAACCTTGACTTTTTGCAGCTTTTCTTTTCCAATTTTTTAAAATTTCTATGTGTGTGGCTAAATCTGCTGCCAACAAGGAATCATTGTATTGTATATCTATTAAACTATTCAAGTTATACGGTACATTGGATTGATAATCGAGCCCATAAGCATAGCTTTTTAAGGACCAGTATTCGGTATGATAAGAAAGATAATTTAACAAAACTGCCAAGACCACAATTATGGCAAGTGTCCATTTACGCAACCAAGAATAAATGATACTAAAGATCATAATAAACAGCGTAAACAGCAACATGATGCTAGTTGCCGCTGGAATTAAAAGGACATCATTGCCTTGAAACAACCCAAGACCAATGAAGGAAAAAACAACTATTAATTCAAACAAAGTGGCATTAAATTGGTTCTGTTTTAAAACCTTTTCAAACATTTCTTTGTCATAATGTTCCACCGTTCGTGTTTGTTTAATCACGAATAAACTTTTCATGTAATACACTGGTCTGTATTTAATAGATGCCCCTAGTTTCATATAGGTAAAGGGACGGATAAAAATGGATTTTGCTAAGTTTTCCTTTTGACTCGTAAATTTGTCTGAATTTTTATTGGTCAACCTAAAATAAAGCATGGCAATTACCAGAAAAGCTACAACACCAGCCACTAACGACAGGACATAAAAATGAATATTATTCAACGATTTAAGATCTTCATAGTATTCCAATTGGTAGATATTTTTAATGAGGAAAATTAAAAACAGTAAAGGAATAAAGGAGTTATTGATACAAAACTTATAAAAAGGTCGAGCTAAAGTTGCAATAAAAGGGAAGGAAGGCCCAAGTATAAGATAACTATAGAGGTGAAATGCCATAAAGAAACCGCCAATACCAAATCCAAGAATAAAATAAGATAAATTGCTAACTTCATTCAGATACTCGGGAGAAAGAAACAGGTACGGGATACCAAAAGACAGTGCCACATTTTGGGTAATTATTCCAAAAAGCACCAACCAAACGAGCATAAGCGCTTGATTTTTCTTAAAATGAAGAAAAAACAATTGAAGTGGAAAGAATTTTAAATAATTTTTTAACTGCGCCATATAACTCCCCGTGAAAATAGTCAAAAATAAGATTAGACCTTCACTAATCTAAAAATATATTTTCTATTGACTACAAGTCAGTTCACCGCCATTTTAATTCTTTTCGATCGTCGACTTCAAAACTATAAGTCGGCATTTTTTCCATGGCATTAAAAACATTTGACTTTAGTTCATTTTTCAATGGAAAGGTCTCCGGAGTAAACCTTAAAATAACGACAGAAGAGTCGTAAATACCACACCAAAGTGCTGCTTCTGTTACATTACTTTTATTTTCTAACAAATTAATTTCAACGCAAGAGGTTCCAAAACAATCTAGCCAATTATTAAAAGCATTATACAAAGCTGCGCTGTCCTTAAATTGATACATAAACAAGTTAGCTGACCAACTTGAGTCTTTGGGAGACAATAAGCTTGACTTAACAGTTTGTTGAAAGGAAAACCGATCAAAAAAAGTTGGTTTATCTATCGCTTGTATCAAATAATGCGGGCTTAATTCAGCGGCCAATTTTCCTGGCAAGGTTTCAGGTACTATTTGCGAAGTATCTTTATTGGAAGAAGCTTTTCCAATCTCTTTTTGTTCGCCCAAGAGTTCTTCCATAGAGATTACTTCTCGATTTTGCGATTTTTTACCACAGGAAAGGAATAAAACGAGGCAAGGAATTAAAAATAAATAATATTTTTTACTTTTCATTATTCACAAGATTTAGCCAATTCTACTTTTGTTTCATAATCCAATCGCTCTAATTCTTCGGCAATTGGTGTATGCTCCATCAGTTTTTCCAGAAAGCAATCACAATAGTCATTTGACCCACCTTCATCTTGGCATATTTTTATAAAATTCTTTTTTTCTGATTTCGACCAATTATCAGACTGACAAGCGTGACTTGTCAGCATTAGAATAACACAAAAAATGCCAAAATATTTCATCAGTCTTCTTTCATTATTTTATGAATTTTTTCCATGGCAAAATCAATTTCCTCTTTTGTAGTAAATCGACTGAATGAAAATCTAACATTACTTCGAGAGGTGTCGGCATTTAACCCTCTTAAGACATGAGAGCCCATATTTGCACCAGCTGTACAAGCACTTCCACCCGAACAAGCTACACCTTCTAAATCTAGCATAAACAATAACATTTCCTGCTTTTTAAAATTAGGAAAGCAAACATTAAGTACAGTATATAAACTATGTGCTGGATCAATATCTCCATGAAATCTTACATCTTCAATTTCTGACCTTAACCTTTCTATCATGTAAGTTTTTAATCCCTGAACATGTGCTTGGTGACTTGCAGTTTCTTCATTTGCTAATTCCAATGCCGTTTTTAACCCTACAATACCACTGATATTTTCAGTCCCACCTCTTAAGCCACGTTCTTGTGCACCACCTTCTATTAAGGGGTTAATTTTAAGGTTTTTGTTCACATATAAAAAACCTACGCCTTTTGGACCATGAAATTTATGTGCGGAACATGTTAAAAAGTCAATATCTAATGCCGCGATATCTATCGCATAATGTCCCATTGTTTGCACGGTATCTGAATGGAAATAAGCTTCATATTTTCTACAAATTTCACTCACTTTTTTAATAGGTAATAAATTGCCTACTTCATTATTAGCATGCATCAAACTAACCAATATTTTATCTGCTCTATTTGCTTCCAAAATAGCCACTAAATCATCTAAATCAACATGTCCATTTTCCGTCAATTTTACTTTCGAAAGTTTGACGCCATATTTTTCAATAGCCGCATCTACTGCATGTCCTACCGCATGGTGTTCGATTGAAGTAGTAATCACATGGTTTACCCCTAAATCTTTAATTGAACATAAAATAGCCATATTATCTGCTTCCGTTCCACCAGACGTAAATATGATTTCTTTTGCCACACAATTTACTAATTTTGCTATGCTTCTCCTTGCATTCTCAATGATGGCTTTTGCCTCTCTACCAAAAGAATGGATAGAGGAAGGGTTTCCAAAATTACTTCTTAAAACTGTTGTCATTGCATCTACAACCTCACTTGTCATTGGTGTTGTAGCGGCATTGTCTAAATAAACATTCATTCCTATTATTTTATTTTAAAGTAGTTGACATCTTTAAATATCTTGTCAAATACAAAGTATTGAATTTCTACAAATTGATCTTTGCGAATCACTGCAAATAAATTAGTTTGATCATATATAATAAGATCACCATTGTAGTCATATTTTTCAAATTCAATAGGTTTTAAATAAGTAATCATGGTATTTTCTACACCATTTTTGTCGGTAACCGTAACCGTATAATAAGGTGCTGAATTTAAAATAGAATCTCTTAACACCAAAGGCATAATTGGTTCTTTAGTATCGTAATGCATTTTTTTGAAATTAGCGACAAAACTGCGTATTTTAGTAGTATCAAAATCAGATACCGGCTTCGTATTATTTGTCAATTCAAAAATATTTTCACCATTTATACCTACTTCAAAATTTACACTGCTATCTTGGTGTACAACAACTTCAATGCGTTTAATATTTTTAAGGTCATAATTAAAAATACCAGAGCATTCATAATCTTTTTTACGGATAGAAAATTGATCTGCTAAATTGCCATAAACATTTGGCATAAATGTAATAAATGGTTCAGGAGAAATACCTTCTCCTTCATTTTCAAGTATCATATACGTACCGTAATGATCTGCAGTAGCTGATCCAATATACCAGGTTTTAGCTAATTTACCGTCGACATATATTTCTAATTTTTTATGTTGCCCAAGCGTTTGTTTGGTAACATTTTCAACTGCTCCTTTTGGAACAGGAGCCTTTACTGCAATGTATTTGATAGTTTCTAAAAAATTATGAATCATGTGCTGTTGAATACAAGCCCCATCTATGTATTGCCATTTACCATCTTTCTTTGCAAAATCCACTTTATCTCCCATACTACTAGATATCACAATACGGGTGATGGAAGCCGTATCTTTAATTGCAAAATCAGATAAAGCGTTTTTAGACAACGAGGATTTTTCAGTATTCAATAAAAAGTAGGTGTAAACACCTAACCCAATCAATACAAAGAGTAATAAAAATGGAATGATTTTTTTCATAAATGTTATTTAGCGTACTTTCTTTTTCTGATGAATAATAATATAAACCCGAAAATAAAAATGGTTAAAATTGGCACCAAGATATTTAACGTTGTCCAAAATGATTTTTCTTTTTTCACTTTTTTATCATCTAATAATCTTAAAGAAATACTTTTTGATCGAATAGAAATAAGCGCATCCTCTCCCATTAAATAATCTATTGAATTAAGGATAAATTCTTTATTTCCATAATGAAATTTAGGAGAACCATTTTTTGTCATGACATTAAATCGATCAATATTTAAAGGAATAGGAGACATTTTCTTTTTACCTTGTTGGTAGTAGATAAAAGAACCATCAATAATATCACCATCTGAAACGACAATCATTTTGTTAGGCACGGATTTAAAGGTCGTTTTATATGCCGAGTCATTTAAAAATACTGGACTCAATCTATTTTCAAAAGGAGATGTAAACTCCCCTTCTAGTAATAAAGCTATTGGATTATTACCAAATTTAGGATTCGAAAAATCAGGTTTATACTCTTCAAATGCAAAACCATAATTAACCCTTACAGGCGCCATTAAACTTTTTGATTTTGGGGAACTCTGTAACAAAATAGTTTTCTTTACCGCTAAATCATTCGAATTTACTGGTACAACGGAGCTAGTATACTCCGTTTTAATAGGATCTAAGTTATTTACAATTGGATGCTTACCTGTCTGAATTAATGGATAAAATATCCAAGCAAGTCCGGGTGCTTTAATGTGTTTTGGTGGCACAAATTCATGGGTAGACACTTCATCAATTACAATATCGTTATTTACACGGGCACCATATTTAAACAGCATATCTTTTTGTAAGTTCAAATCCATGGACAGTCCCATGGTTTCCCCGGTAAAGGCAAGGGAATCTAAATTGACATTTATTGGATCAATAAACCACATTACTTTACCACCTTTCATGATAAATTGATCAATCACAAACTTATCTTTTTCTGTAAAACGCGTAGTTGGTTTTGCGACAATAAGCGCATCAATTTCATCTAAGGCTTGAATTTGCCCATTAATTTCAATATCTCCAACTCTATAATCTTTTTTAAGTGCCGTTCTAACTTCTCTTGTTTGATTTTCGTTTAACTCACCATGCCCTTGTAAAAAACCAATGGATTTTGGATTTACATTTGTCACCCTTCTAATTGAACTAATAAGTTTATATTCAATATCATTAATGGTTTTATCGACAAGGTTACTTACATTTTCACCCAACACAATCATCTCACGATCAAAAAACTGCACAACATCAACCGTCTGTCCGCCATATTCCACGATAGCTCCTGGCCAAACAATTAATTGTTCTTTACTATCGGCATCCATGGAATTAATATAGGTCGGTAAAATTCCTTCCCCCTTATTAAAAATCTTTTCTTGCACCGCACGATTATAACTATCGTCCGATTCGGCGGAAGGATTAATAAACTCGTACTGGATTTTATCTCCTGAATAGGCAATAAATTCATCCAATACGTTTCTAATACTATTCCTTATTTGTTGCATATCTGCAGGCAAATCTCCATCTAGATATACTTTAAAAAATATTCTCTCCTTTAATTTGGATTCATCCTTTAACAATTGGATGGTATTCTCAGAAAGGGAATACCTATGATCCTCTGTTAAATCTACCCTAAAATTAAAAGTAGAAATAATAATATTTAACAAAAATATTATTCCAATAACACTCGCAAATTGAATAATACTTAAGCGTTTCAAAGACTTTTTGTTTTTACTCATTTTTACCATTTTCTAGATTGTAATACAAGTTTAGTAGCTAAAATAAATACCACGATACAGGATATAAAATAGACCAAGTCTGACAAGACCAAAACGCCTTTTTGAATGGCAGTAAAATGAGTCAACACGCCTAAATTTCTAATAAAATAGTCCGCTCCGCCAAATTGGCTATAAGTAGCCAAGATATCAAACCCAAGATAAATAAACCAGGTTAAAAAAACGGCCAAAATTAAAGCAACAATTTGATTTTCAGTTAAACTAGAAACAAATATACCAATAGACACAAATACCCCTCCGACTAAAATTAAGCCAATGTAGGAAGATATAGTTACCCCATCATCAATATTCCCAACGGGATTACCTAAAAAATGAATAGAAATATAATATATAATAGTAGGTAAAACTGCAATTATCACCAAGGTTAAACCCGCAAAATATTTCGCTAGGATAATCTGCATATCCGTTAGGGGCCTTGTGTATAATAGCTCTATAGTACCAGTTCTCTTTTCTTCAGAAAAGGAACGCATAGTAATCGCAGGTATTAATATTAAAAAGATGATAGGGGCAATAGTAAAATAGGACACCAAATCTGCTGTTCCTCCTTCTAAAATGTTTGTTCCAAAGGAAAACACCCATAAAAACAAACTATTTAAAATAAGAAATGTACCAATAACAGCATAGCCGATTAAGGAACCTAAAAAACCACGAATTTCTTTTAAATACAAAGCTTTCATTTCTTCAAATATTAAGAAACCAAAGGTAGAAGAATTCGCTTAAAATTCATACTAAAAATACTTAAAATCTAAATCGATTTACTGTACTGTTGGAAAATTGATTTAAAGTAAAAACTATCGCTTAACAATTGTAAAATCTACGCGTCTATTTTCTTGACGTCCTTTTGGATTATCTTTTCCATTCGATAGGGTATTTGCCGCTTTTGGTAATTTTTCACCATTGCTATTTACTCCCTGGATTTGATCGTCTGAAATTCCCTTTAACTTTAAATAATCATACACTGCTTTCGCTCGTTTTTCCGATAACCTTAAATTGTAAGCTGCAGCGCCAAAAGAATCTGTATTCCCTTCTAATACAATCACAAATCCTTTATTTGCTTTTAATATTGCAATATTATTATTGATAATGACCTTCGCTGCTGCCGACAAATAGTATTTGTCAAAAGAAAAGTAAACTGGTTTAATAGTACCCAAAGCACCTGTTTCAACAGGATTATTGTCTATCGTATTTTGTCCTGCAATAGCTTCAAGCTGTTTGCTATCGTCTGAATTATTTGTATGCTTAGCATTATTGCTGTTCTTTTGAATCGAATCCGTTAAAGCAGTATTATTATGTGCAAATTCGTCTGCGCGTACTGTATCCTCAACATAAAATTCCGGTATTATCTTAGTCGTTTCTAATGTGAACTCAGGCTCTTCTTTTTCATGCATGATGTAACTCACTACTTTTACAACCTCTAAAGGTTTAAAATCGTATTTCAATAAACTAGTCGTCCTTCCTTTTACTACTTCATTGTTAATATACCATTCATAAAAAACTCTACGATCATTAGGTAAATTATACAATTCTGCTTGTAACACATTTACTTTTCCAGTGGTTGGATTTATATTGTCGACCAATTCTATTTCTGGAACTTCGATATAATTGCTAGCATATATACTATTTTCATCATAAACATAAATAGCTCTTTCCGATATAGTTTTAAATTCTTCCTTGGTTAATTGATCTTCTATACTTGCTTCCACTCTTACAACATGCACCCCTGTATCTTTAAAGGTGTAATTAATCATGGTATCCCCCTCTTGGTGGTACACGCCATCAATATACCATTTATAAGTTGCAGTTTTTGGGTAATTCAAATTAGCAACATGTGTCTGCATTGCTATGGACTCTCCCTTTCTCTGCTTTCTTTCAAGGTCTATATTCAAAAATAAGAGACCTTCTTCAGCTACCTCAATAGTTTTATTGACACATTCCATTTCATAGGTGTCTAATTTCCTATCATATCCATAGATCTGTGCTGTCACTTCATGTTTTCCTGCAGATGTAAAGACATAATTTAAAACAACATGATCAAACTTAAGCACCTCACCATCTACTCGCCAAAAAGTATTTCTAATTTTTGCGTCTTTAAATTTAGTCCTAGAAACATCCAAAATAACTAGTTGATCTTTGACAGGTTCACTCAACAAGTCCATAGAAACGTTATTCTCTGGATTGGTCAAAGCCAAATCACAATCAAAAGTTGGATATGGTTTTTTGGTAAACATATAAATATCCATGGCGCCAAAACCACCACCTCTGTTTGAGGATAAAAAACCTGTCTCACCATCTTCATTAATCGTAAAGAAAATATCATTTCCTGGTGAATTAATAGGTATTCCCATATTCTCAGGAATTCCCCACTCTCCATTAGTCATAATAGATCGGTAAATATCGTATTGACCAAAACCGCCACTTTTATCAGAAGAAAAGTAAAGGATGTTACCATCTGCACTTAAAAAAGGACTGTCTTCATTGGCTGCTGTATTAATTTTATCACTCAATGGCATTGCTTCTGACCAAGAACCATCTTCTTTTAATTCGACTATGTAGAGATCCAATTGAATTTTTTTATCCGAAGAGCTAAAAATAAAATATTTTTGGTCTGGTGTAAAAACACCATGTGGTTGATAATAACTGCGGTTAATCTGCTCAGGCATTAACTCAGGTTTCCCAATTCCTTCCTGATTTTTAATAGATAGCCATAATTTATTGTCCTTATAAAAAACAATGGTATCTCCACTTGGAGATTTACTCACGACAGAAAAATGTACCCTGTTTAATTTTGCATCATCTACACGCAAAGGCTTAGGCGCACTAGTGTCTGTTTGACTATAACCAGCTTCATAATACTTTAAATCTAAATATTTTCGCTCCTTTTTATTATCCTGATATCTTGCGGTATACATCAACTGCTTCGTATCATTAAAAAAGATGGAACAATATTCGCTCAATTCTGAATTAATATCTGACCCCAAGTTGACGACCTCGATATTCATTAACTCTTTTTCCGCTATGGCTAATTTCGCCAGTTTGCATTCATTAATTTTTAAATCAATGTCGGAGGCCAAAATCTTTTTTGGATTTTTCTTGGTTAAGCCATATTTTTTAAAAAAGGTGTAATTTTCTATCGCTTCTGGATATTGACCTAATAACTTTTCTGTTTCCGCTAAATAAAAATAGGCTAAATATAAGCTATCCTTTTCTCCAAAACTATGGATACTTTTTTCGAAATATTTTTCTGCTTGATCGTAAATCTCTTTATTAATAAGATAAATTCGACCCAACTCATAATTAGCAATTACATTATTGGGATCATTCTCTAAAACATTTCTATATTTTAATATGGAACCATTTATTTTCCCATAAGTATAAAGCTTCTCTGCTTTTTTAAGCTTAAACCAATCATTACCTTGACCAAATAAACTAGGGGATAACAGGATTAAAAACACTAGTAGCGTGAGCGACTTGAGGAGCTTAACCATTATTATATTCCATTTATTTATCAACATACTTCTTGGACAAATGTAATTAAATTTACAAAACATTGATTGTCATTCATGAACTTGTACGACAATTTTCACAAAAAAGTTCCGCCAATTGTTTATACTTTAATATTCTTACGCCCATTTCACGCCATTCAAAAAGTTTACAAAACTCGGAATCACTTACCTGCAGTAGGTTCTTAAAAATATTTAGATTTCTTTTAAACTCATTCTCTTTTTCAAATTCTTTAAAATAATAAGATAGCTTTAAGTATTGCCTGTACAATTTAGGAAACTGTTGTTTTCGTTTTGCGTATCTTTTCAGTAATAACTTAGCTTCATTTAAATATTGATAACGTATAAGATATTGGCTCACAAAGTAAGTTTGAAATTGGTCGAATCGCCCTTTTATTGCCAACTGCACAAGCTTTAAGTTAAATGTTTCCGTTTGGTCGTAATCTAAATCTTCGCTAATAATCTTTAATGCCTGAAGCCAATTTTGTGTTTTCTTCACTTTCAAGCCCGCATACACTTTATCAAAATCAGACACATCAAAAGCATTATTATCTTGAAACAAGTTATACATTAATCGATATTCTAAATAAGTTACCTCATCTTTTATGCCTCCAAAATCATAAATCTTTTTTAACTCAATAGGTGTTATTGGATCATGCTTTACTTTTTGTTTTAGTACCAGTTGGTCCCACATCATCTCTCCCCATTTATCATTCTCAGGAATAGGCACAGCAAGCAAATCTGCAAGCAGAAGACTGTCATTTGTTTTCAATGCTATATTGGCTAAAACCTGGAAGGTCAATGTGGCATTTAGGGTATTTTCTTCCGCCAGTATAGCATACAATTTTTGAATGGTAGGATTCATTAATACCGTGTCTGTAAATTGTTTTTGAAAAACGATTAAAACTTCCGACTGCCTTGACTGGTCCAATAATTCTTTAACCTCTTTATTTTTACTATTTTTATTTGCGAAATTTCTCAACACCAAATCAGAACTATCTGCCCATGATCTTTGTCCCGACAATGCCAAACCAGTTCTAAAATCATCAAAATTTTCATTGTATTCCGTAGAAATATTTAAGCCGGAATAGTTGGCTGCAATAATTTTATTGATAGCCGCAGCACGCCTTAAAATTAAAGCTTTATTACCATTTTTATTACCTTCTATTGAAGCTATTCCTGTAAAGTGTATTTGTTGGATAGCAAATCCCGCCTGGGTAACATTTTGTAACTCTTGGATTAATTCGGTAAAAACTTGTGGGTCTTCATCCACCTTACCACTTTCAAATGGTATTTTCAATAAAATAGAATCCGTCAAAGTGTAACGATTGTCTTGACTTTTAACCGGTTCTTTAATATTAAAGTATTCCCATGGAGTTAAATAATCAGGTTTTACATAAATGATACTATAAACTGCACAAGGTTTTTTCTTTTTAATTAAATGATAATCAATTTGAAAATAGGGATCTTTAAACGCGGGTAATTGACCAACATACACTTTATAAAAAGCTGGATTTTTACTTATATTTTCAAGCTTCATCTTTTTTTTATCCACATTTCCAATATGGTACCCCTCTGCGTATAATTTGGAGGAAAAATTTTCGTCCCCAATACAACTGAATTGTGTTTGGTGTATTACATCTACCGCAATTACACCGTTTTTATTGCCAATATTTTTACGGCTATAATTATACAATGGCACTTGGAATGTTTTACCAAAAAAACCAAATGATTTGGCATTGGATACGCGTTTTAAATTTTCATAATAAATAGAATCATTCGAAAGCGTATACCATCCTACAAATATTTTCTCGTCCAATATTTTTTTATCTGTTTGCTTACAATTTAGACAAGGTTCTTTGTCTTTCACTATTAAATCTGGTCCGGGTATGTAGTCGAATTTTGGTTCAAATGGTTTAGAACTAAAAACCTGACAAGCGTATAAATTACCATCAATGAAGTAAAAACCATGATAAACACCAGTATAATGTTCATTGATCATATTATTGTAATGTCCTTTTGACTTTCGCCAGTTTTCTCCTAGCTTTTCCGCTAACTCTCCATAAGTAAAATCCGTTTTACTATTTTTTACCCAACTCGTTAAAGGAACCATTTGTACGTTTTCACCAACAAAATTAGCATCTCCCCCCATACTAATCAACCTTTCCTTTACAGTTCGATATCCTTTTCTTTGTTGGTGATGCCCAATATATTGATAATACCCCATGTATTTGGCATGGTAACGCGCAGCTTTGGAAAGACTGGGATAATTGGAGAGTGTATCTTTTTTTCTTTTTCCTCTTAATTCATTTGTATAATCAATGAGTAATAAATTGAGCAATTTTTTGTCAATTTTCTCTAAATCAAGAATGGTGTTTTCTCCGTTTACTTGTGCATGAACACAAAGCGACATAAAAATATATAAAACACTTAATATTTTCATTGAATAGGCATTAAACTAGCATGCCAACTATTTTTTAATGGTCCTCGCCAATCCTTAAGTAAGGCAGCTTTAGTACTGATCAAATTATTATATACAATGGTATCCTGTCTAATGGTATCACTTTGAATTTTTGCTTTAAAATTAGCAAAATCAATTAATTCTATTTCATTCGAAGTAGCTTCATAAGCAATGGTCATTCTATCAAAAAAATCACATTCAATAGCTTTACCAATGGCTTGAATTTTTTGCGTTAAACTATCTTTAGAACAACCACTGGCAGTTGCTAACTCTTCGTCTACACCAACGACAATAAACAAGTAATTTAACACCTCAAAACTGGCATTTAAGTTGGTGCCATGTGCCGACCAATTTGGAATAAAATCCTGTAAAGATTCTTGGATAAAAAGTATTTGTTTTTCGTTCAATTTTTGGTTGGCTTGAAAAACCCACACACTGGCACTTTCTGATAAATTAGGGAGTATTTGCGTTGCAGTCATTTTTAAGTTGTCTTTTGTAAAGTATATAAAAATAAAAAGGATTATCGAAACGATAATCCTTTTTATAAACTTTTATTAAAAATTAATTTAATTCTCTAAGGCATTTTCCAAAGCATGATCGTAAATATCTTTCATTTCCGAAACAAATCCGAAATGCTCATCATCCACGCAAATTTTACCTTTTGTTACATGTCCTAATAAAGTATAAGGAACCTTTTGTTTCATCATAGTTTCAAGAAATTCATCTTCCATGTCTTCATTCACGGTAACAACGACTCTACTTTGCGCTTCTCCGAATAAAAATGCATCTTCTCGCACTTCAGAATCCGAAACAATATCAAATCCTAAATCTTTATTCATGGCCATTTCTAAAAGGGAAACAAACAAACCACCATCAGCACAATCGTGCGCAGCGTTAATCAATTCACCTTTAATCAAAGACTTTATTGTTTCCTGAAGGGCAAATTCCTTATCTAAGTTAAAATAAGGCGCTGGTGAAGCTTCAATTCCGTGATAAGAAACTAAATACTCCGAGGAAGAAATATCATTTTTACTTTCACCTACTAAGAAAATTAAATCTCCTTTAGATTTAAAATTCATGGTCATAATTTTATCCTTATCTTCTACTACACCAATCATTCCGATTGTAGGCGTTGGAAAAACAGGTTCTTCTTTACCATCAATTACAGTTTGGTTATAAAAAGATACATTTCCACCAGTTACTGGTGTACCAAACTTTAAACAAGCGGCACTCATTCCCTTAATAGCACCAACAAACTGCCAATAGCATTCTGGGTTATAAGGATTTCCAAAGTTTAAGCAGTTCGTCACTGCACTTGGAATACCACCAGAAACTACAATATTTCTAGCCGCCTCTGAAACTGCAATTTGAGTCCCAATTTCCGGATCAGCATTTACATATCTTGAATTACAATCAACTGTCATTGCTAACGCTCGATTAGAATCTTTAATGTTAGTAATGCCTGCATCTGAAGGATTATTAGTCGTCATGGTTCTTGTACCAACCATGGAATCATACTGTTCGTAAACCCATCTTTTTGAAGCAATATTTGGGTTTTGAATCAACTTAACGGCAACTTCTTTTAAATCACTAGGTTCTTCAACATCATCAATGTTAAACTTTTTGAATTCTTGAAAATATGCTGGTTCTGTGTATTCTCTATGGTAAACTGGTGCTCCACCGCCCAACACTAAAGATTCTGCAGGAACTGTTGCTACCTTTTCACCATTCATAAAATAGTTAATAGTACCACCTTCGGTTACTACACCAATTTCAACAGCATGTAAATCCCATTTTTCAAATATATCTTCTACTATTTTTTCTTTTCCTTTTTCAATCACCACTAACATTCTTTCTTGAGATTCAGATAATAAAATCTCCCAATCTTTCATGTCTGATTGACGGGTAGGCACTTTACTCAAATCAATGTCCATCCCTACATTTCCTGCCGCACTCATTTCACAAGAAGAGCAGGTGATACCTGCAGCTCCCATATCTTGCATTCCTACTACTGCATCTGTTTTAGCTAATTCTAAAGAAGCTTCTAACAATAATTTTTCTTGAAATGGATCTCCAACCTGTACTGAAGGTAAATCATCTGCAGACTCTGCAGTGATATCTTTTGAAGCAAAAGCTGCTCCTGCAATACCATCTTTTCCGGTAGCAGACCCAACAATATAAACAGGATTTCCTGGTCCTGAAGCCGTTGCTGAAATCATTTTCCCTTCCAAAATACCTGCTGAAAATGCATTTACCAATGGATTTGTGTTGTAGCACTTGTCAAACATTAGTTCTCCTCCGATAATTGGAACACCGAAAGAATTACCATAATCACCAATTCCTTTTACCACTCCTTTTACTAACCATTTGGTTCTATCTTTTTCAATTTCACCAAATCGCAAGGAATTTAATTGTGCAATAGGTCGCGCTCCCATGGTAAATATATCTCTATTAATTCCACCAACACCTGTTGCAGCACCTTGATAAGGTTCTAATGCACTAGGGTGATTATGAGATTCTATTTTAAATACACAACCAACACCATCTCCTATATCTACTAAACCAGCATTTTCTTCACCTGCTTTTACCAACATATGTGGACCATCTTTCGGTAATTTTTTTAACCAAGCAATTGAATTCTTATAAGAACAATGTTCCGACCACATTACTGAATACACAGACATTTCTGTGAAATTTGGTGTTCTACCTAAAATTGATTTGATTTGTTCAAATTCTTCTGGCAATAGACCTAAAGTTGTCGCTTGTTCTAGGGTTGCTAATTCTTGGGTATTCTTTTCCATGAGATACTTTAAAATATTTTCCACAAAATTAGTGATAAAATTATCTTATATCTATCATTTTATTAAAAGTTTTTAACGACTTACCAATGTCTATTTAATCCAAAAAGTCAGCTTTTAGGATGCAATTCATAAACAGGAACAAAAGAACACCTTGAAAATAGACGTAAAATGGATAAATACACTCGCATTTATAAAAAAACAAACAGAACTAAAAGTTTAATTATTAAGCAACGACATACATACCACACGCTTTTATCAAAAATTAAGGTAATCAATTAATACCTGATACCAAACAGAATTAGGGTGAAAAAACACTTGCACTTGTTGCTTTGCATAAAATATCCACCTTTTTTACTAAGGAGACTAAATCTAGTTCTTGCAATAGCGGTTAGCTAAGTGTAATGGTGCCAAAGCATTTTTTTCTCTTAAAATCCCCCATAAATAGGCACGGACTTTAAGTTAACGGAATTAACGTATTAATTTTTACTACTAAGCATTTTAAAATAGTCTGAAAGGACAACATGGTTATTCGCCTCTCCGGTGTAAACTTCCATTAATTTAGGCCGAGCATTCTTTTCAATTTGATAAAAATCAAACATGTTTTCTTCCACTTCCTTTAAAGTATATACTTTTTTATAATCAACTTGATAAGCTTCACAAATCCCTTTTGCATTTGCTTGATGTGGTGCAACAAATAATTTATTTTCGTTTGCTCCTCTAGAACCAGGTAAAATATTGAATATCCCCCCACCATTATTATTGATAAGGAAAATCCTTAAATTACCTGGCAAATCACTCACCCACAAACCATTTGAGTCATAAAAAAATGAGATATCCCCTGTAATTAACACCACCAACTGATTCGGGTTTGCAATAGCCATACCGACCGCAGTACTCGTTGACCCGTCAATTCCGCTAACCCCACGATTTCCATAATACTTTAAGCCTTGCACAGGATTAAATAATTGACAATATCGAATAACGGAACTATTGCCCATTTGCAAAGCGCTATCATCTGGAAGGGTATCTAAAAGAAGATCAAACACGGCCAAATCGGAATAAGGCGCATTGAGGATAAAATCCTGATGTTTTTCTATACTTAGTAAATCTTTAGTTTTCCAGAGATTAGCAAAATTAGAATTCGTTGTATCTTCTTGGTTTGACAATACCTTCAAAAAAGTGATGGGCGATATTTGTAAGGTAGCTGTCTTCGATAAAAAAGTATCTTCTTGAATTAGACGATATCCCAAACGCCAATTATGCTTTACTTTTGCTTTTCTTAAAAAGACTTTTATTTTTTTTGAAACAATTGCCCCACCAATTTGCAAAATTAGTTCTGGCTCAAAATTTTCAATTTCTGCTTCACTAATCATGGCTAGTGTTCTATCGATATTGTGACAATATCGTTGAAAGTTTTGAAGATTAGAGGTGTTTTCTACCAAAATAGCGACTGAACGTTGTTCTGCAATTTGATCGATTATAGGCTTCAAATCCTGTCCTTCGTTTAACTGACCAATGATGATTAATTTTCGCTTTGTTTGCCGCCAAATTTCTCCTAATTCATTTATTTTACTTTCCTTTACATTAGGTAAAGGCTTGGGAACATTTACTTTTTTTATTGCCTGTCCTGGATTAAACTCCGCCACATTGTATAGGGGTTCATATAAAGGAACATTCAAATGTACAGGTCCCCTTGGAATACTAGATACACTTTGAATAGCTTCTTCAACAGTAGCAATTACCTCTTCCATTTCTTTTACTGTACTAGCCTGTTCTGGCAATTTAAATTCTGCCTTAATAAAATTATGATAGATTCCATTTTGACGAATACACTGTCCATCACCTTGATCGATTAAAAAGGCTGGGCGATCGGCTGTGATAACTAATAAAGGTACTAGGCGGTAATAAGCCTCTGCAACAGCTGGAGCATAATTAAGTGCAGCCGATCCTGAAGTACAGACTATGGCTACTGGCTTTTTTAATTCATCCGCCATTCCAATAGCCACAAAAGCAGCTACCCGTTCGTCGTGAATAAGGTGTATATTAATATCCGACTGTCGCGCTAAGGCGATAGTAATCGGTGCGTTTCTTGAGCCTGGAGATACAATCACCTCTGAAATATCGTTCTTGGTTAAAATGGCAACCAAATAGGCCACTGATTCTATGTTTGTTGTTTCCATTAAGCGTTATGTTCAAATTCTAAAACTGTAATTTCTGGCCATATACCAATCCTACCAGGGTAGCCTAAAAATCCAAAACCACGATTAATATAAAGTTTTTGATTTTCTAATGCATATAAGCCTGCCCATTTTTTATACCTGTATTGAATTGGACTCCATTTAAATCCATGTGTCTCAATACCCATTTGAGCACCGTGTGTATGCCCACTTAAAGTCAAGTCAATATCTTTAAAATCAACTGTAACTTGCTTGTCCCAATGCGTAGGATCATGAGACAATAATATTTTAAAGGGTGCATCACAACCTTTATACGCTTTCTTTAAGTCTCCAATTTGATGAAATCCTGCACCCCAATTTTCAACTCCAATCACAGCGATTCGCTCCCCTCCTCTTTCTAAATAAATGTGTTCATCCAGCAATAAATTCCAACCTAGTTTTTGATGGATTTTTTTTATCGCTTCAAAATTTTCTTCCCTAGCTTCATTATTTTCCCAATTGTGATAATCGCCATAATCATGATTCCCAAGAATGGAATACACCCCTAAGGGAGCTTTAATTTTATCAAACACTTCATAATAATTATCCATTTCCACTGCTTGTTCATTCACAATATCACCTGTAAAAAAAACCAAATCTGGCTTTTGATCCATGATCATTTTTACGCCTCTTTTTACCGCCTCTTTGTCGTAAAAACTTCCCGAGTGAATATCAGAAATCTGCACTACTTTTAACCCATTAAAAGCTTTAGGGAAATTTTTAAAACTTAATTTTTCTTTATGGATTTTATAACGATACGCCCCACCAATAACAACTCCGGTGGTTAACGCTGTTAACGGAATAGCTGCAGTTAACAAGCCTGCCTTTTGTAAAAAAGCAGAACGATTAATACCTTTATCTGAATGTTCTATTTTCTTTTTTGTAAATAAGCCTAACCTTCTGACATCATCTAGCAAGGCAAATGGCAATAAGACCAATTTTGTAATAAGATTAATGATAAAAACACCGATAAAAATGTTTGCTATCGCTACTGAACTATAATCTCTAACGGTTAAAATTAACAGTAATGAAACGAGTGCCAAGGAGGTCACTCCCAGGTATAAGTACTTTACTATTTTCCTGTATTTTATCTTCGTTTCCTGCCAATAGGAGCGTAACCAAAAATAAATGTACAACTCGATTCCTAAAAAAACGAGTAAGATGATGATAAAGCTTATTGGTGAATTCATGGTTTAATTTGAAATGCAAAATTAATCAATAGTCCATACAATTAAAGCTTAAATGATTTTTTTTGAAGTAAAATATTATCATTTTCATACAAGTAAAAAGTATAGGTTCCTTTAGCCCACCCAAGTACTGACAAGTATATGGGGTATGTAAGGTTTCCAGTATGCACCGGCGTATTTTTTAAAAGGACTTGTACTACTTCATTATTTTCGTTCTTCAACAATAAATGCTTGTGTTATTTTATAAATAAAATGGCCTGTATTTTATCGTCTTTACCATACACCTTAAAAGCACTTTAATTCTTAGTAATTTTATAAGTGCTATTTTTATGTTCTAGGAAATAAATTCCTGCAGGCAAGGATTCTAAATTTGCACTAAATCGATTTTTTTGTAAATTTTGTATTTGCACCAATCCAGTCACCTCTTGTCCCACGCTATTAAAACAACGCAAATTATTCAAAGAAAGGTCACTTCCTTCTATGGTTATTTTTGCCATGGTTGGATTTGGATATACATTAAAAATTGAATTATTAGAGGGCCCGTCTTCTACCGTTAATGTATTTTCAATAACAACCTGAACAGTAGTGTCACAATGGTGATTATCCATAACTATCACTGCATATGTCCCATCACATAAATCGAAACCATCATTCCCATTACTATTTGCATTTGCTGGCCAGACAAAAGAATACGGTGCGGTTCCACCCGTTACATTCAAAGCTGCAGTACCATCACAACAAGTATTACAATTAATATTAGTACTTACACTTTGAACATGCAATGGAGAAGGTGAAGCAAGTACAAAAGAATCCAAACCACTTCCACACGCCGCAATTAGGTGATCATATTGAAGATAATAAGTTCCTTGACTTAAATTTGACATGTATCCTGTACCTATAGAATCTCCAACCGAATTGGTCCAATAGGTATCGTTAACACCACTTGGTACATCTAATAATAAACTACCGTCCATACTTCCGTAACAAGAAGGGTTTGAAATGCTGACCTTTGGTTTTTTTGTAAAATGTATTCTTAATCTCGGTTGATAATTATAAGCTGTTTGTTGAAACTGAAAAGTAGAATCCTCTTTTAAATTGATAATAGCACCTGTATTTAAGTCTTCCAATAAAACACAAGCCATGTTAGCAATACCTGAAATATCTGTTGTGCTGATGGTGCAAACATCAGCATTAGGTAAAATAATTTTTAAATCAATAGCGGTTATACTATCGGGATTTACTGAATTAATTGTATAATCCTTATTATTTAATGTAGAAGCTATTTGAATACTATTGGCATCTCCCGAATAAAATTTCAAAGCATCAAAATCGGAATCAAAATCATTTGTCGTATTGAAGGCCATTCTTATCACACTTTCGTCCCACACATCAGTAGAATTTGCATTTAACTTTAACCTTAACAACTGAGGTTGGTAACTTGCTTTTTTGATAAAACCATGGTCTAAATTTACCTTACAAGATTCCTTGATCGTTAATTGCGGAGAAGCGCCATTACTATGCACCCAAAATGCTTGAGATGAGGCAATTTTATTATCTCCTAAATTTGTCCCCACACCTGCAACATAACTTGCATATTGTGCATTGTCCGGGTTCCAAATAAAGATGGCCGCATCTATATTTGTTTTCACCCAATCCGTCGCATCCCAATCCACCGTACATGGATATGGATTAGCAACCATATTCCATCCATCCTCATTAGAATTTCCAGCGGTAGGCGTATAAGTTACTGGTAAATTTAAATCGCCTTGATAAATAGGACCATAAGCATCAATAGTAAATGGATTCGTTCCTTGTAAAGAGTCACCACACCAAATCCAAACCCCTTCTCCCATTCCAACGGCATCTAAAGTACTGCTTGGCACAATAAATCCATCATTATAGTTTACACCTGCTGTTTCATCATAGAAATAAAAAGAACTAAATGGATTTGCAACAGAAGGAAAATTAGGAAAATCACTTCCTGGAATTCCGGAAGTAATAAAATCATCATCAAAGGATTCCAAATTTTGTCCAGCTACTGCTTGTGTTAAAAACCTCCAATTTGTTGCACCAGCATCTATAAAACGCTGCATTTCAATTTTACCCGTAAGTGTACCGTTTTTTATTTCGGTTATTCTAGCTGTTGCATCCACATCTGATAGTAACACCAAGGAATCATTCGTATCGTAATCCCCGTTCTCTAAAGACAATGCCCCTTTTAAAAAAATAGTCCCACCCAGTTGATTTACCTTTATGCCGTCATTGACAATAATATTATTAAAATTTTGTGGCAATAGATTATAAAAACCTATCGCATTCGCACAATTACTATTAAATGCAACATTACTGACATTACCGGTAAAAACTCCTTCATTTACCCATGCACCAAATACTTTAAACGTATCTGTCCCTATAATATTTAAGCTATTGTTTTGTCCAATAGTAAGACCTGCACAAGATGCCACACCATTAACCACCGGTTGATTCGTTGATAAGCCATTAATAAATGCTTTTGTCGTAGAAGAAGGTAAACCATTAGACCAATTTCCTGCATCATTCCAATTGTTACTGACCAAACCTTCCCAATAAGTTTTTTGTATTCCAATTGGATCAAAATAAAAAACATTCGAGTTTAACACCACATTTGAACAGCTATTAACATCAGGAATTACATTACAATATAAAGTATCTAATTCTGTCAAGTTCACATTGGTGTAAGTCGCACTATTACTACCTACCACTTGATTATTCAATACCCATTCAAAAGTCGGATTCACCCCTGCATTATTTGTTTCACAAGTAAATGTATCGCCAACATTATAAAAAACGCTCACATTTTTAAGTGTTGCATTTTGCTCGTTAAAGCTCACGTCGGAATACAAAGGTAAACTAGGACTAATATTACTAGAATACAATAAATTGTCATTAATAAAATAAGCAACTACCCCATTATTAACTTGAATACTTATACTATCGTTAGCGGTATAAGCCCCAAAACTGCCTCTATAATTACCAGATTCATAAATACTCAAATTTCCAGCTCCATTTAAATAAACGGCATACGCTATAGAAGTATAATTCTCATCAATATTGGTAGAAGATAAACCAAAAAAACGTCTTTTGTTCGTTTCTGCTATCACTGTAAACACGCCCATATTATCTAGAACAGGAACGGTTGAAAAAGCACCATTTACCCACACCCCAGTAGATACATTATTCAATAGGTTATTACCATCAATCGTTAAACCAACATTGTCTTCCCAATTAACAGGAGTAACTCCTCTTAAACAAGAATTATTAATGACATTGGCATGAATATTTATGGACATATCATTTATTGTATTACTTTCAACGCTGATAGAATTGCTAGCAATAATTATACTGCTGCAATTACCTACACTTGGATTAACCGCACAATACAACAAATCATTTGAAGTTAAATTATTATTGGTATAGCTAACGGTTGAAACGTTAGTTGAAACACCATTTAAGTACCATAAATAAGTAGGATTACTTCCCATATTATTGGTTTGACAAGTAAAAGTACCCCCCAATAATCCGCCAATTTTAACTGCACTGAAAGATCCGCCATTTGAGTTGATACTGATATCAATAATTAAAGGCAAGGTAGGGGCAGAATTACTGGTATAAAACAAACTACTATTGAGGTAATAATTTACGATTCCAGCTTCCACGTGAATCTGTAAAGTATCTCCAGTATTATAATTACCATAACTCCCTTTATATGTACCAGACTCATAAACCGATAACCCGCCTTGAGCGGATAGGTATACACCAAAATCTATGGTATTCCAGTTTGCATTTGTATTTTGATGACTTAGACCAAACAATCTATCTGTATTGGTTTCCGCAAGCACAGTAGAAGCATACATATTATCGCTCAATTCACTACTAGAAGCAACACCACTGCCACCCCACCCTTGTCCATTGGCTCTAGAAACTTGGTTATTTTGGAATAAAACATTTAATTCATCTGTCCAGCTTACTTCAAATTCGGTTTTTACACAAGAATTTGCAACATAGGTAGGCACTACAGTTGCTGTCATATTATCACTAGGCGCTGCTTTAATAGTAATACCATTCGAAGCATTCACATTACAAAATCCTAAACCTAAGACTACGCAAGTAATGATATCATTATCATTCAAATTAGAATTAACATAAGTACTACTATTGGTACCAACATGTAAGCCATTTAAGGACCATTGATAGTTATAAACAGAAGAGAAACCACCTACACTGCACAGAAAAGTATCATTGACATTAGCACTGATTATTACCTCTTTTACAGTAGCATTTGGAGAGTATAAATTTACTTCCACCGCCATTGGAAAACTTGGTACTTGTGCACTTGTATAAACAAGACTGCCATTTTGAAAATACTTCACCACACCATTGTCTGCTAGTATTTTTAAAGTATCGCCTGTATAATAATTTCCAATATTAGCCAGTATTGAATTATTTTCAGCCACAGATAATACACCATTCCCTTGTAAATAAAAACAAAAATCGTTGTCTGCAGGACTGGTAGTACCGGTATTGGTAGTTATACTCACCAACTTATAAGTATTGTCTTCTGCAACGATAGTCGACATAGACATGTTATCTTGAATTAAATCACTGGTGTTAGCAAATGCATTCCAAGTATTTATGTTGTTTGATTTTGAAACATCATTTCCGTTAACATTCGCATTGGCATTGTTTATCCAAACTGCTTCCGAATTAGCTTGAAAACAGCCATTATTTTGTGGTACTGGATTTACATTCACATAACACTGACTAAAAGCAGTATGCATCATAAATGTAACGTAAAAAATTAGAATAATCCCTTTAAACATGGTCGTATTTTATTTATTAACATATTATTAATCAGTAAACTAATAATATGTCAGCAATGTTAAATTGCGGGGATCTTGACCAAATCTAATGAGTAAAAACTAATAAATATCATTTACACTTTCCTATTTTCTGTCTCAAATAATAGCCTTTTAAAAATCAATGATTTATTTTTTAAACAGCCACATGTTAGCAACGAAGACAAAGACCATACCAAAAATAAAATTTAATGGAATGTATTTAGCATCCTATAGGAAAACTGTAGTGTTTGAGCGGCAACGTTATATAAAATATAAAGTACTTGTTGTTGGTCACTACCAGCTTTCATGCCCGAAGCATAAAAAGAAATATGCTCATTTGTTTCATGGTGAAACTCATTTACTTTAGCACCTATATCGCCCCCTATTAAAGTAATATTCACTCCCGCCTTTTGTCGCTCTACTAACCTGGGATATATGGCGGTGTAAAAATTATTAGGGGCAATACAATAATCACAATTTCCAAGTGGACCATTTGAAATTGAGTTTGCAATTGGCTCCAAATCTGGATTATTATCTAACCATATTAACTTATGATGTAATATTATACATTGTGCGCTAACTGTCATGGTATCCATTACGCCATTAAAAAATGCCAATTGATCACCGGTAATGGAGTTCCCCTCTAACTGTGTATTTAGGACAATAAAAGTAATGCCATTGAAATAATAAGCGGAATAGAGATTTTTTTGCGTGTAGGCTTGCAGTAAGTTTAAATCTGAAACATCATGATTTCCAATTGACCATAAAGTCGAAGGGCTTGATAAATCAAAAATTTCATCTAAAATATTCAAATTAGAAGAATCGGCAGAACTATTAAACATTAAATCCCCCCCCAAACACAACACATCTATATTCGAAAAATCTGCCAGTAAAACCTCGCTATTTAATTCATTTAAGTTATCTGTTCTGCTGTGCGAAAGGTGCACGAAACTGAATTCTTTTTCAATTTTAACCTGGTCTTTTCTACAACTCATCAAAGAAAATAAAAGGAGAAAGAAGAAAAACACTTGCTTCATAAGCAAAAATAATCAATATTTAAATTTTGACAATCTTTTTCACTGTCTGCATATCCCCTATTTTAACGGATAAAAAATAAACTCCTTTACTTAGAGAGCGCACATCTATTTTATTTTGATAGCCACTTAATAACACTTGTCCATCTAAATTAAATAATTGAAAAGTAAAAACATCCGTGCTTTGAATCGTCAATTCATTTACAACAGGATTTGGATACACGTTTATAATCGCCTCTGCAGCCGTGTTTATACCTGCAGGATCATTTGAAGTTAAGCTTACATTATCGATACCCAATAAGTATTTATCATTTGAAACATTTTTAAATGCCACATAAACATCTTGATCGGCGTAGCCTTTCGTATATAAATTTAAAGTAAAGTTTTTCCAATTTGGAGAATCATTCACTACTTTCTTTAGCGTATCTGTAAAATCACTAATATTATTTCCACTGGTAGATAATAACACATAATAACTTTCTGTATAATTCGCATCAAAAGACTTTGAAGACCATGAAAAAAGACTACCAAATGACAATAGACTTACTTTTGGAGTTATTAAATAATCACTTGATTGCGAAACTTGATTAGAATCTACCAAGTAATAAGAAGTACTAACAGCACAGGTATCATAAGCATCTGTAAAACCAACCCAAGCATCATTGACAAATGAAACAGACGCTTGTGGAATTAATGCATCTTCATTATTCATTGACCAAGAAGCAGGAATACCATTACTGAAGTTCTCATTCAGTAACTCAGTTTGTGCGGTGGCAGCAAAAAATAAACATCCAATAAAAAAAGTACTAAAAAGGTATTTCATAAACTTATTTCTGCGAAAATAAATAATATAATTAAGCTCTAGAAAGGAATTAGGATTTTTTAGTGAATTATTAAAGTTGAACTACTGATCTGATAAGACAAATAAATCTTCTGATTCTTTTTTGAAAAAATATTTTTCACGCGCAAACTTTTCCAAGGAATTAATATTCTCCAACTCTAATAAATCTGCTTTTAAATCTTGTATTTGAATTTTTCTATGGGTAATTTCTTGCTGTAAATTCTCCACCTTTTCTTTCCTTTTTTGCAAAGAAAACACATCCGTATCATGAAGTAACAATATATATATCAACAATATAATCCCTGACAATATATATTTATTCTTTAAGAATTTAAGATATTTTTTCATTGGTTCAAAGATAGTTGAAACTGTGGGGCTTTCAATAAAAAGTATTAAGAATTATCAACACTTATCAGTTGATGTACCCCTTTATAAAGTCAAGGCTTAAAGTCTTTACGTACTTTTTCACTGCCAATGTTTCGCGTAATATAATCTACACTTAGTTTTGGACTTCTAGCGGGTGAATATTCCCTGCCGTAATAAATTATTTGAACATGCAATTTATTCCATAGCGCTTTCGGGAACAAACGTTTTGCATCTTTTTCAGTTTGAACCACCGATTTTCCATTGGTGATTCCCCAGCGGGTTAACAATCGGTGAATATGTGTATCTACAGGGAAAGCAGGAATATTGAAAGCTTGAGCCATAACCACAGAAGCTGTTTTATGACCTACTGCAGGCATTGCTTCTAAAGATTCGAAATCAGCAGGCACTTCCCCACCATGTAACTCAATAATCATTTGTGACAGTCCGAATATACCTTTGGATTTCATGGGAGAAAGACCGCAAGGTCTTATTATCTCTTTTATTTCCTCGATACTTAGCTTAACCATATCATAGGGATTATCAGCCAATTTGAATAATTTTGGCGTGATTTGATTCACCCTCACATCTGTACATTGTGCAGAAAGTAATACTGCGATTAAAAGTGTATACGGATCTTTATGGTCTAAAGGCACCTCCACCACAGGATACAAATTTTCTAATTCCGTAATGATATAATTTACTTTTTCAGTCTTCGTCATCTGACTTTAATTTAAATCCATTTTTTATAAACTGAACAAACTCTTTAAATCCATTTTTATCCGAAAAAACAGATTTGATAATCTTTTTACCGCTCCTATTTTCGGAAGCATCTACCTCTCCTGTTGGAGGATTTTTCTGTAATTTTTCTTCATCATCTTTGTCATACCTATTTGGATTGTAACCAAGATATTCATTTGATTTTTCAAAACTTTTTTCTGCCGCAGACTTATAACCACCTTGTTCTTGCAATAAGCCCAAATTATTTAGTGTAATCGCATCTTCGGGATCTAGTTTTAACGTGATTTCATAATCTTGAATAGCGCCAGAAATATCTTTTAAACCTGTCTTAATAAATGCACGACAGGCAAAATAAAAGGGATTATCCTCCTCAAGACTAATTAGGATATTAAAATCGAATAAGGCTAAATCTAGTTTTTTTAAATTGGTATACAATACCCCTCTCTCATAAAGTGCTTCTTTCCCTTTCTCATCTATTGACAAGGCGTGATTTAACATTTCAAGTGCAGCATCCAAATCTTTTTCACTAACTTTGTCCTTTGCTTTCTTAAGCAATATTTCATACGTCATAAATGCAAATATAAAATGGATTTTCCGATTTACAGAAAATATAAAGGGATTGATGTAATGTTTAAAATTAAAAATTTAAAACAATTTACGGAAATAAAAAAAATGGGAAATAAATTGATTGAATCAGAAGTGATTGCCAATATATATCCTGAAATGCAATTTATAAATGACATGATCCAATGCTATGAAGATCGTTGGGAAAGTATTTCTGAACTAGAATATACGACCTTTAAATCAACCAATATTTAAATATTAATAAAAATGACAAAACAAGCCGACTTAATCAAACAGTTTTACGAAGGATTTGCAGAAAAAAATGCGGCAAAAATGATTGCCTGTTATCACCCAGATGTCAAATTTGAAGACCCAGCATTTGGTAAATTATCTAGTGCCCGTGCCCGTGGTATGTGGGAAATGTTGATGAGTAATAAAGACGCTGTTCAAAAATTTTCATTTGACAATATTCAAGTAAATGGAGATACAGGCACTGCAAATTGGATCGCGGAATACGTTTTTGGTCCAAATAAAAGAAAGGTAGTAAACCATGTAAAAGCAAACTTTAAATTCAAAGACAATTTAATTATTGAACATAAAGATGAATTCAGTATGTGGAAATGGTCGCGACAAGCTTTAGGTTTAGCAGGTACAATTTTAGGTTGGAGTCCGATTATAAAAAACAAAGTGCAATCTACCGCCAACCAAAGATTAGATGCTTATATGCAAGCAAAATAAATAGCAAGTACCCAATTTTTAAATATTTTTTCAGAGATTGTTTTCGTTAAGCACATCAACACTTAAAGATTAATTTTTAAAAATTGGGTTCGCATGACTTTTGCCTAGTGTTTTCTAGTAAAGTATGCGGCGATTCGTCTCTCCCTGCATCAATGCTTGTAAGCAATCATCTATACCGATTATTTTTAGCCCTTTTTCAAACCAAACAACCTTACGTTTAGCGCAATGTAGATTTAAAAACTGCAGACAGTTTCCTTCACTTCCCATTTTTTTGCGCTCCTTCCTCCTAAATATTTTCTACCTTTCCTTTTAGTTTTTCCTGTAGAAATCTTCACCTATGTTAACAAATATTAAAAAAAGAATGAACATTCATTTTTTAATATACATTTGCAGTCATAAATAAAAAAGATGCCCAAATTACAAAAAAGTAAAGATAAAAAAGCGGCCTTGTTAAAGGCTACTTTAAGCTTGGTGAATACAGAAGGTATACAAGGTGCATCTATGGCAAAAGTCGCTAAAATTGCAAAAGTATCACCAGCAACTATTTATTTATACTTTGAAAACAAACAAGATTTGGTAGATGAATTATATCTAAAAGTAAAAGAAAATTTTAGCATTCATGCATTTGAAGATTTTAATGAAGCTGCAAGCATTAAAGATAGTTTTTATAAGATTTGGCACAATACGGTAGCTTATAAATTAAACCATCCGGAGGAGGCTTCATTTTTAGCACAATGCGACAATACGCCTATGCTGAGTGATAACGCAAGACAAAATGGGTTAAAGCAATTAGATACACTATTAACCTTGTGGGAGAAAGGACAATCTGAAAATATTTTAAAAAATGTATCTCCTTATCTCATGTATGCTTTTACGTTTTACGCCATGGCGTTTATAATGAATAAAGACAACCAAAAAAAATGTATGTTGGATAAAAAGAATTTAGAAGCTGCTTTTGAAATGGCTTGGGACAGTATAAAAATAAACACTAAATAAATAAAAACACAATGGAATTATTAGATAAATTAAATTGGCGTTACGCAGCCAAAGCAATGAATGGAAAGAAGGTCTCTGAAGAGAAAATGGATGCTATTATTGAAGCAATTTCACTGGCTCCAACCTCGAGCGGATTACAACCTTTTGAAGTAATTGTGGTAACCAACCAGGCAATTAAAGACCAAATTAGACCAGTAGCTTGGGGACAATCCGTAGTTTCAGATTGTTCACACTTGCTTGTATTTGCAGCTTGGGACACTTATACAGAGGATAGAATCAATAAAATGTTCGATTTAACCAATGAAATACGTGGTTTTAAAAACGAAGGTTGGGAAGATTATAGAAAAATGCTTTTAGGAAGTTACCCACAAAGAGATGCAGAAACCAATTTCAATCATGCTGCTAAACAAGCATATATTGCATTTGGAATGGCAATAGTTGCCGCCGCTTTTGAAGGCGTAGATACTACACCAATGGAAGGCTTTGACCCGGAAGCAGTTGACAAAATATTAAACCTTAAAGAAAAAGGCTTGCGTTCTTGTATTTTATTACCTATTGGCTATAGAGACCAAGATAATGATTGGTTAGTAAACTTAAAAAAAGTAAGAAAAAGTAAATCAGATTTAATCACCGTAATTGACTAATTAAAAATAATTATCATGAACAATTTTGACTATAAAAATCCAACCAAAATAATTTTTGGAAAAGATACCATAAAAAATTTAGCAACAGAGATACCTAAAGATGCAAAAATTCTTATGCTTTTTGGTGGTGGGTCCATCAAAAAGAATGGTGTTTACGAACAAGTAACTGCTGCTTTAAAAGATTTTCAAGTTACTGAAATGGGAGGGATTCCGCCAAATCCAGAATATGACGTATTGATCAAAGCCATTGATATTATTAAATCAGAAAACATCACTTATTTATTAGCTGTTGGTGGTGGTTCCGTAATTGACGGTACAAAATTCATATCTGCTGCCGCTTTATACGAAGGTGACCCTTGGGATATGGTAATGAATAGAAAACCCAATACCGTTGCCATTCCTTTTGGAGCTGTGCTTACACTTCCTGCTACTGGATCAGAAATGAATTCTGGCGCAGTAATAACAAGAAGAGCACTTAAAATGAAAATACCAATAGGTGGACCAGCGCTATTTCCACAATTTTCAATTTTGGACCCAACAGTAGTAAGGTCGATTCCTAGTAAACAAATCGCAAATGGCTTAGCAGATTCGTTTACGCATGTTTTAGAACAATATGTAACCTTTCCAATAGGTGCCTTGCTTCAAGACAGGTTTTCAGAGTCTGTAATGCAAACCATTATTGAAGTGGCTCCAAAAATTATGGCAGATCCAAACGATTACCAAGCAGCATCTAATTTTATGTGGAGTTGTACCATGGCCTTAAATGGTTTACTACAAAAAGGGGTGCCTACCGATTGGGCAATCCATGCAATAGGCCACGAATTAACTGCTTTGTATAATATTGATCATGCAAGAACTTTAGCAATTATCACCAAATCGCATTACACTTTTAATTTTGAATCGAAGAAAGAGAAATTAGCACAATTAGCAGAAAGAGTGTTTGCCATAAAAGTAGGAGATACGGAAAGTAAAGCAATAGCAGCAATTGAAAAAATTGATGCTTTTTACCATAGCATTGGCATTGCAACAAAATTATCTGAATATGTGGATGAATACGAAGGTACTGCTGAGTTAATTGAAGAAAAATTTACAAAAATGGGGATGACAGGTATTGGTGAAAACAAAACCTTGACGCCCGAAAATGTAAAAGAAATCGTTAAAATGTCTTATTAATCTTGTTCTATAAAACCAATCCATTGCGTCTGCAAAAACACACAAACATGAACAAGTAAACACAAAAAAGCCCTGACAATAAAGTCAGGGCTTTTTTTAATGTATATACAATTGCAAAATTATTTTTCTGCGTTGTTTTCGTTAGTTGTTTTCGCTGGAGCTACTTTAGCTTCCGATTTTTTTTGACAACAAGAAGAACCTTTTTTACTACAGGCTTTTTTAGTCGTAGATTTTTTTGAAGTTTCTTTTTTCTTGTCGTCTTGTGCTAATGCTGTAGTTGTTCCTCCAATAAAAGCTGCAAGCGCTAAAGTTAATAATACCTTTTTCATAATTTTTAATTTAGATTATTGTAAAAATACAGATTTAAATATAAACTTTTATCCTTTTTAATAAAATTTAGTAATTATATAAATCTAACTTAAAGCCTTCAAAAACTGTTCCAAATATGTTTTAAACAAGCTGAAATAATAAATAGACGAGTGGAATAACAAACAAAACAGCATCTATTCTGTCTAAAATACCACCGTGACCAGGAATTACATTTCCAGAATCTTTCACATTTACACTTCTTTTCAACATGGATTCAATGAGGTCTCCTAAGGTTCCAAAAGTCGCTATAACCACTCCTAATATCGCATATTTCAGTATGGAAACTTCAAAAGCGTAAGCGATAATTATTCCAGCGATTACTGCAAACAATAGACCTCCAAAAAAACCTTCCCAAGATTTATTGGGTGAAATTCGTTCAAATAATTTATGCTTCCCAATTGATTTTCCAATCAAATAAGCGAAAGTATCACTGGTCCAAACTAAAATAAACAAACTCAACACGGGTAAAAAATTCGACCAACTTTGTAAATCGCCATCCCACATTAAATCATTCAGTAAAATCATTGGTAAACTAATATAAAACCATCCTAAAACGGTTACACCAATATTTTCAAAAGGCCTTTTTTTCTTCCGGTATAGTTCAAATAATGCCAATAAAGGAAAGCTCAAAATTAGTAGTGCCACCAAATAAATAGACCAAAACTCAAAAGCTAAAGCCCAAGATCCTAAAAAGTAAAATAAGGTTCCGAAAATAATACCTGGACCATAATTAGGTTTTACTGCTTGTTTTTTAAAGAGAGAATAAAATTCATTTAAACTAATGATGGTAATTACTCCGAATAAAATATGGAAATATAAATCCCCCAATAAAATCCCGGTCAATAGTATCGCTACGAATACGCCACCCCAAATTGCTCTTTGTAACATACTGTTATTCTTCTTCGTTGGTTTGGTCAATGATATATTTTGCTTTTACCACATCTTTGGTATGCACATACAATTCTATTTCACCAAAATTATTATATGTAGAATCTTTTTGATTCAACGTGATAGACTCTATGCCGTTAGACTTTAGCTTTCCGGCAATCAAGTGTACTAAGTACTCTTGATTAGCCGAAAACACCATAGTTCTATTCTTAATCCTTTTTACCTGATGCTGATTCAGTTGAGCCAGCAGTATCTTGATCTTTTGAATCAGTTTCTGTATCATCTAGATTTATGTCTTTTTCAAGCTCGGAAATTTCATCTTTTACCTCTACAGGGTCTGCATGAATTAAAGTCTCCTCCTCTTTATCCCAAAATCTTTTTCCAAAAATTTGGATTAAATTATCTTTAAAAATAACTTCATTAACTAAAAGCTCTTCCGCTAATTTAATCAATTTATCTTTATTTTCAGTCAAAATTTTCACTGCACGTCTGTATTGATTTTCAATCATCAAACTAACTTCTTCATCAATCAATCGTGCACGTTCTTCAGAATATGGTTTTGTAAAACTTTGGTTCCCTTGAGAATCGTAATAACTAATATTACCTAATTTTTCACTCAAACCGTAAATTGAAACCATAGCGTATGCTTGTTTGGTTACTTTTTCTAAATCGCTCAAGGCACCGGTAGAAATTTTGCCGAACATAATTTGTTCTGCCGCTCTACCACCTAAAGCAGAACACATTTCATCTAGTAATTGTTCTGTCGTAGTAATCTGTCTTTCTTCCGGTAAATACCATGCAGCTCCCAAAGATTTTCCACGTGGAACTATAGTAACTTTAACTAAAGGAGAAGCATGTTCAAGTAACCAAGAAGTAGTAGCGTGACCAGCTTCATGGTAAGCAATAGTTTGTTTTTCTTCTTTGGTAATTATTTTATTCTTTTTTTCTAAACCACCTACAATTCTATCGACAGCATCTAGAAAATCTTGTTTAGATACTGCTTTTTTCTTTTTACGCGCTGCAATCAAGGCTGCTTCATTACAAAGATTTGCAATATCTGCCCCTGAAAATCCAGGAGTTTGTCTAGACAAGAAGTCCACATCTAATTCTTTTTCTAATTTAATTGGTTTTAAATGCACTTGAAAGATTTCTTTTCTTTCATTTAAATCTGGCATATCCACATAAATCTGACGGTCAAAACGACCTGCTCTCATCAAAGCGGAATCCAATACATCCGCACGGTTAGTAGCTGCTAAAATAATCACACCTGAATTAGTACCAAAACCATCCATTTCTGTCAACAACTGATTCAACGTGTTTTCACGTTCGTCGTTAGATCCCATGTTCGCATTTTTACCTCTTGCACGTCCAATAGCATCTATTTCATCAATAAATATAATGGATGGTGCTTTTTCTTTTGCTTGCTTAAATAAATCACGTACTCTAGAAGCTCCTACCCCAACAAACATCTCTACAAAATCGGATCCGGATAGAGAAAAGAAAGGTACTTGTGCTTCACCAGCAACTGCCTTCGCTAACAAGGTCTTTCCTGTTCCCGGAGGGCCTACTAATAAAGCGCCTTTAGGAATCTTAGCCCCTAAATCTGTATACTTTTTAGGATGTTTTAGAAAATCTACGATTTCTTCTACTTCCTCTTTAGCGCCTTCTAATCCAGCAACATCTTTAAAAGTAATGTTAGTCCCTTTACCTTTTTCAAATACGGTTGCTTTTGATTTTCCGATACTAAAAATACCGCCAGCACCACCAGCACCACCGCCAGCACCACCGCCCATTCTTCGCATCATAAAAATCCAAAAGAATATTAAAATAGCTGGTAAAAATAACCAACTTAATACCTCTGAAAAATAATCATGACGTACTTCATATTCCGTATTTAATTCATAATCTGCACCTTTTTCTGCCAAGCTTACTTTCAAATCCTTAATGGTATTATCAAAAGATTCTCTTGGTGGTGTTTGAAAATAAAAATCAGGTCCCGATTGGGCAAAAGGAGTATCTTTTTGTTTCTTAAGATTCTTCCATTCCGTTTTTAAATTTCGTACATCTTCAATTTTATCGTGCTTTAAATAAACTTCTGCAGATTCCGTATTGGAAATAATGATTAGTTTTTTAACCAAACCATTTTCTGCTAATTGTTTAAAATCATTCTCTGATATTTTCTTTCCGGTACCTCCAGAAGAGGTTAGCATGAGCATAAAAATAACTACTGCTACAATACCATAAATCCAATAAAAGTTAAACCCACCTTTTTGTGGGGTATTTTTTTTCTTTGCCATTTTGCTTAGTCTATGTTAGGAATATCTGTTCTTTTTGCATCTGCCCAAAGGCCTTCAATGTTGTAATATTCTCTTGTTGATTTGTAAAAAATGTGTACCACGACAGAAACGTAGTCTAAAAGCAGCCATTCTGCATTTTTAGCCCCTTCGTTATGCCAAGGTTTTTCTTGTATTTGTTTTCTTGTGTGTCTGACAACTGAACTAGATATACCACTGACTTGCATGGTGGAGTCACCAGAGCATATGATAAAATAATCACATACCGAGTTTTCAACCTCTCTTAAATCTAAAACAACTATATCTTTTCCTTTTATATCTTGTATTCCTTCTACTATTGTGTCGACTAATATTTTTGTCTTTGCTTCTTTTTCAGAAAGTGTTTTTACCATGTTCAATTATTTGAAATACAAAATTAATCCTTTTGTTTTATATATTTGGATAAAATGTTCATTTTTGTTGAATGAATTTAAGGCACTTTAACTATTTATGCATTAAAGTTGATGAAACCACCTCCACAAATGATTTAATGTGGAAGTATTTCAAAGAAATAACGGTGGAAGAAGGAACCTTTATTTTAGCGAAAAATCAAACCAACGGTAAAGGCCAAAAAGGCAATGTATGGCTTGTAGAGCCTGGGAAAAACTTAACCATGTCGGTCGGTTTAACACCTAATATACCTGCAAAAAATGCTGCTTACATGAACGTTGTTGCTGCGCTTGCTATTCATAAAACATTGCTAGATTTAAATATTGACGCACAAATAAAATGGCCCAATGATATTCTGGTAAATGAAAAGAAAATCTGTGGAATTTTAGTGGAAAATCAAATTCAAGGGAAATTTATACAAAAAGCAGTTGTTGGAATTGGGTTAAATGTGAACCAAACCATTTTTGCTGATCAAATAAACGCAACTTCCTTGGCAAACCAAATAGACAAGCAAAGCAATATTGAAAGCATTGCAAAATCTATTCATTTAAATTTAGATGCCTATTATAGCTTGCTAAAAGACTCTAATATAAAGCAGTTAACTTTACTCTACTACCAACACCTTTATCGCATCAATGTGCCTTGCAAATATGCAGACAGTAGCGGTACGTTTATTGGTATTATTCAAGGGATTGATGCTTTTGGACGATTAAAGGTTAAAAAAGAAAACAACAGGACAAAGATTTACGATATTAAAGAAATTACTTATTTATAAAATGGCAAAATTAAACGAATTAAATATTGATAAATCGTGGACCTTATTTTTGGATAGAGATGGCGTGATCAATCACCAAATCATAAATGACTACGTTAAAGAAGTACATGAAATAAAAATAATTGATGGCGTACCGCAAGCTGTGCAACAATTCACACAACTATTTGGTCGTATTGTAATTGTAACCAACCAACAGGGAATTGGTAAAGGATTAATGACAGAAGATGATCTACACCACTTAAATGGTTTTATGGTAAACCTTATAGAAACCTATGATGGGAAAATTGATAAAATATACTTTGCTCCCCAACTAGCAACCTCTGGAAGTGAATATAGAAAACCTGGAATTGGCATGGGATTACATGCAAAAAAGGACTTTCCGGAAATCGATTTTGAAAAATCAGTCATGATTGGCGACTCCGAGGGTGACATTGAATTTGGCACAAAATTAGGTATGAAAACAATTATGTTAAAAAATAACCGTAACCTCACCACAAATGCACATTATATTTTTGAAAATTTGTGGGCAGTAGCAAAACATTTAAGCAAACAATAAAATGAAATATAATTTAATCTTACTTTTTATTACCTTTTCTAGCATAGTATATGGACAGTTAAACCAAATAGATGCGCAAAAAAGAAAACAAGGTCCTTGGGAAACTTTTTACGAAAACACCGCTTCGTATAAATATAAAGGACAATTTAAAGACAATATTCCTTATGGTGTATTTACTTACTTTTACCCAAGTGGTCGCGTTCAAGCAAAAGTGAAATTTAAAAATGAAGGTCTTGTAACCTATAGTCAAGTATACCATGAATCTTCTGGAAGAGTAAAAGCCATGGGAAAGTACATCAATCAACAAAGAGATAGTACATGGACTTATTTTGACAATAAAGGAAATGTTAAAAGTAAAGAAACTTATAAAAATGATAAATTAGAAGGACAGCGTGTTATTTATTACGAACCTATAGAAGGACAGTATATTGTGGCACGATACGAATATTACACTAATAATGTGCTAAATGGCACTTTTAAAGAATACCATCAAAACACCAAATTAAAAGCAGAAGGCAATTATCTAGACGGTAATTTTAATGGCGAGGTTAAATACTATTACCCAAATGGTAAAATGGAACGCTTAGAACGTTACAAATATGCTGTAAAGCATGGTTATTGGATATTTTTTAACGAAGATGGAACCCAGGCTGGAAATAAGCTTTACTGGGAAGGGAAAGCATTAAAGGGAGAAGCCTTAGAAAAGAAAAAAGCAGAACTAAAAGCCGAAAAAGAGTAATCTATTTTATTCTTCTTCGCCATTACAGCGCGTCTATTAATACTTTATAATAGGATAATTAGAATTCAATTTTCTTGTAAAAAAGAAAGGTAGGATATATCTTGATAAATAAAATCAGTACCAAAGCATATCCTTAAAAAAGTCACCCCGCCCATAAATTATTAAAAATAATTAACTGCGTAATCTAACTAGACCCGTGCATTTCATTTCGAAAACACCTCTTCGAATAGCTATAAAAAAAGATTAAAAGGCTGCTAACAACAATTCTATATCCTTGTAAGGCAAATCAAACACCTTCCCTAATATTTGAGAGGTTAACTTTCCTTTATATACGTATACCCCACTTCTAAATCCGGCATCTTTTCGAATCATATTCTTACAACCACCAGATTCTCCTATTTCTAGTACAATTGGAGTAAAAATATTACTCAATGCAATAGATGCCGTTCTAGACACCCTTGAAGCAATATTAGGTACACAGTAATGGATAATATCGTGTTTAATAAAAGTAGGATTATTATGATTTGTCACTCTTGATGTTTCAAAACAACCACCTTGATCAATACTAATATCCACCAATACAGAGTGTGGTTTCATTTGCATAATCATGGCTTCCGTAATTACGCAAGGAGTTCTACCAAAAGGCGCCCGAATAGCCCCAATAACGGCATCCGCTCTTCGAATTGCTTTTTCTAATAATTTTGGCTGAATAACCGAAGTATATACTTTTTGACCAATGTCATTTTGCAATCGGCGTAGTTTTGAAATTGAATTATCAAACACTTTAATCGAGGCACCTAAACCAAGGGCTGCGCGACAAGCGTTTTCGCCTACAGTTCCAGCCCCTAAAATCACCACTTCAGTTGGCCGAACCCCAGCTACTCCGCCCATCATAATCCCTTTACCGTTATTATAATTTGACAACAACTCAGCCGCAATCAACACAGCAGTAGTACCCGCTATTTCACCCATTGCTCTTACAATTGGAAAAATTCCTAAATCATCCCGTATATAATCCCAAGCAATAGCAGTAATTTGTTTCTTCATCAAAGAAATTAAAGTCTCCTTAGGTTGTAGGGTTAACTGTAATGCCGAAATTAGGGTTTGGTCGCCCGGCATTAAGTCAATTTCTTCTTGGGTAGGTGGTGCCACCTTAAATATCATATTGCTTTCAAAAACTGCTTTTCTATCCAAAGCAATCTCCGCGCCAGCCTCAGCATAATCACGGTCAGAATATTGCGACTTTTGTCCGGCGTTACTTTCTACAATCACATGGTGTCCATTACTGACTAATAATTGTACTGTTTCAGGAATAAATGCTACCCTATTTTCTTGAAAAGAAGTTTCTTTAGGTATCCCTATAGACAGTTTCCCTCTTCTTTGCTTCACTGCTAACATCTCTTCTTGAGGTAGCAAACTCCCCTCCTTCATTAAGGACTTTAAAGTCTCTGGATCCGTAATCATATACCAACGTCTATTATTCTACTATTAACATCAACTGCAATACTCACATTTACGCAGTCTGGTGGTAAAAGGTTCCCAATTTTATCCGGCCATTCCATAAAACAATAATGATCTTCGTATAAAATATCCTCTACTCCAATGTCATACGCTTCTTCTTCTGAGTTCAATCTATAGAAATCGAAATGAAAAATAGCGCCATAATCCTTGGACAAGTATTCATTTACAATAGAAAAAGTAGGGGAAGAACTATGATCTTCAATCCCCATTTGTTTTAATAAAGCATTGATAAATGTTGTTTTACCCGCCCCCATCTCTCCTTCAAAAGCAAACTTTTTACGACCATCAACAGCCTTTAAAAAATCAATGGCAGCTTGGTCGATTTCACGCAATGAATTTACTTTTATCTGCATAAAAAATGGGTTTATACAAATATAAATAATGTCGGTATATTTTAAGCTATTTTGCGGTTAATTCTATAAACGGAATAATTACCTCCTCTAATGAGATTCCACCATGTTGGAAAGTATTTTTATAATAGTTGGCGTAATGATTATAATTATTTGGATAAGCAAAAAAGTCATTTTCTTTTGCAAACACATACGAAGAGCTCATATTTTCTTGTGGTAATTTTATATTTTTCGGTGACTTAAAAACACTCACTTCTTTCTCCTTATAATTTAAATTTTTCCCCACTTTATACCTTAAATTCGTATTTGTTTGTCTATCTCCAATAATTTGAACAGGATTATCCACTTTAATGGTACCATGATCGGTAGTTAAAAAGGTTTTAATCTTTTTTGCTGCAATTTTCTGTAGCATTTCCTTTAAAGGCGAGTGTTCAAACCACGTTTTTGTCAATGCGCGATAAGCAGCTTCATCATCCGCTAATTCTTTAATCACTTCCATCTCGGTACGGGCATGCGACAACATATCTACAAAATTATAGACCAATACGTTAAAATCATTATTCAATAAGTCATTAAACTTATCTACCATTCTACGCGCAAAGTCAAGTTTGATAACTTTATGGTAAGACATTTTAACCTGTTTGCCATGTCTTTTTAAGTTCGCAGCAAGTAAGGCCTCTTCATGCATATTTTTACCACCTTCATCATTTTCGTTTAACCATAAGTCTGGATGTTTTTTCTCAATTTCAATCGGCATTAAACCTGCAAACATGGCATTTCTAGCATATTGAGTAGCCGTTGGTAAAATAGAATAATATAATTCTTCCGACTCTACATTAAAATATTCACTGATTAAAGGTTGTAATATCTTCCATTGATCAAATCGTAAATTATCAATTACAATTAAAAAAACCGGTTCTTTTCCAACCACATTAAAAACTTTTTTCTCTAAGAGGTTATTCGACATGATGGGACCCTCTTCTTCTCCTGTCACCCAATCCTCGTAATTACTTTCAATATATTTACAAAACTGTGTATTGGCATCTTTTTTTTGCATATCAAATACCTCTTCCATACCATTGTCTCCAGAAGACTCCAGCTTTACTTCCCAATTCACCAACGTCTTATATACTTCTTTCCATTCTTCAAAATCGAGACGATCGTTCAAACGCATGCCTATTTGTCGAAATTCCGTCTGATAATCAGAAGTGTTTTTTTGGCTGACTAATTCTTTGGTATTTAAATTTTTCTTGAGAGAAAGTAATATTTGATTTGGATTAACTGGTTTGATCAAATAATCTGAAATCTGACCACCAATCGCCTCCTCCATAATATGTTCTTCTTCACTTTTGGTAATCATAATTACCGGCACCAATGGATTTGAATCTTTAATTAAAGCTAAAGTTTCCAGACCACTATACCCTGGCATATTTTCATCTAAAAAAATAATATCGAAGTGCGTTTCCTTTGCCATATCCACAGCATCACGCCCATTATTGGAAGTTTCCACGATATATCCTTTTTGCTCTAAAAATAAAATATGTGGTTTTAAAAGGTCTATTTCGTCATCTGCCCATAATATTCTTGCTTCCATATTGTTCTTTTTGTTAATTTTGAATTGCTAATTTAATAATAATTGATTTGCCAAACTCGACAGTAAATAAACTTAAAATCATAAACGATCCCGTACATGGTTTTATTACAATACAAAACGAATTAATTTACGATTTAATAGAACACCCCTATTTTCAGCGTCTCCGACGAATAAAACAGCTGGGTTTATCTCATTTAGTCTACCCAGGCGCAAACCACACCAGGTTTCACCATGCTTTAGGCGCTATGCATTTAATGTTTAAAGCCTTAAACACACTGGAAAGAAAAGGAGTTGAAATAACAGAAGCGGAAAAAAACGGTGCATTAATCGCAATTTTGTTACACGACATTGGTCATGGTCCGTTTTCGCATACATTAGAACATACCATTTTAAAGCAGATTCACCACGAAGACGTTTCCATATTATTTATGGATAGGTTAAACATAGAGTTTAATGGGAAATTGGACTTGGCCATTGCCATTTTTAAGGATGAGTACCCAAAACCATTTTTACACCAATTGGTATCTAGTCAGCTTGACATGGATAGACTAGACTACCTGCAAAGAGACAGTTACTTTACAGGGGTTTCCGAAGGGATAATTGGTAGTGAGCGTATCATTAAAATGTTAGATGTAAAAAATGGAGAACTCGTGATTACTGAAAAAGGAATTTACTCTATTGAAAGTTTTATCAGTTCTAGACGAATCATGTATTGGCAAGTATACATGCACAAAACAGTGGTGGCTTCAGAATACCTATTGAGAAACACCTTGAAAAGAGCAAAAGAGTTGTTCATGAATGGAGAAGAATTATTTGCTTCCCCGAGTTTAAAAATATTTTTAGAAAAAAATTATTCTTTGCAAGACTTTAAAGAAAACAATGATTTACTGAATGATTTTGCCATGATTGACGACGCTGATATCACCGTATCCATAAAAGTTTGGCAATCTCACCCAGATAAAATACTGAGTACATTAAGCAAAAACATAGTAACACGTAAACTATTTAAAACAGAAATAGGAAAAAAACCTTTTTCTGCAGAAAGGATAAAAAAAGAATCGGATAAAATAATTGCCAAATACCAAATAAAAAAAGAGGATGTTCCTTATTTTTTAATTACAGATAAACTAAGTAATAGTGCCTATACAGAAGACTATAAACAAATAAAGATTTTAGACCGCTCAGGTAATGTTACCGAATTGAGTAAAGCATCTGATAATTTTAATATTGCTGCACTTTCTTCACCAGTTGAAAAATATTTTATCTGTTATGAAGTTAACTAATGTGGATTAGTGTTAATAACTCAATAGCAAAAACACATAGTATCTGCTCATCTTTAAGAACGAATTATTATTTTTGACACAATGGAATTTTCAGCAGCACAAATTGCGGGTATTTTAGAAGGCGAAATCGTGGGTAATGACGCCCAAATGATTACTGGACTCTCTAAAATTGAAGAAGGTAAACTTGGAACTTTATCCTTTTTATCCAACCCTAAATACGAAGAATACATCTACGAAACCAATGCATCTATTGTAATTGTCAATGACACATTTAAGCCACAACGTGCTTTAAAGTCGACTTGTACTTTAATAAAGGTAGCAGATGCCTACGCTTGTTTTGCCAAATTACTAGATTTATATAATCAGGCGATTGAAAAACCTGCTAAAATTGAAAAACAAGCATACATTGCTGAATCAGCCAAGGTGGGAAATGAGGTCTATATTGGTAATTTTGCTTACATTGATGAAAATGTAGTAATTGGTGACCACAGTAAAATATACCCTAATGTAGTGATTGGGGAAAATGTAAAGATTGGAAAACATGTAAAAATATTTCCAAATGTGACGGTGTATAGGGATTGTATTATTCAAGATCATTGTACCATTCATGCGGGAGCAGTAATTGGAGCAGATGGTTTTGGTTTTGCGCCAAATAGTGAAAATAATTACCAAAAAGTACCACAAATCGGAAATGTAATTTTAGAAGAACATGTGGATATAGGCGCAAACACATGTGTAGATAGAGCTACTTTAGGCGCTACCATAGTGAAAAAAGGAGTGAAATTAGACAACATGGTTCAAATTGGACACAATGTTGAAATTGGAGAAAACACAGTAATTGCGGCCCAAACGGGTATTGCTGGTTCGGCTAAACTAGGAAAAAACATGATGGTTGGCGGTCAAGTTGGCATTGTGGGACATATACATTTAGCAAATGGCACATTAATTGGCGCACAAGCTGGTGTTCCAAAAACAATTAAAAAAGAAGGAACTACATTATTAGGCTCTCCAGCTTATGATGCAGAAGATTATAAAAAATCTTATATGGGCTTTAGAAGACTACCACAAATTTTAGTCAGATTGAGGCAATTAGAAGAGGAATTAAAACAAATAAAAGAAAGTAAATGAGCGAAAAGCAATGTACGCTAAAAGCTGCCATCCAATTTAATGGTGTTGGATTACATACAGGAGAACCTGTAACCATGATCATTCAACCTGCAGCAGATAATCACGGTTATAAATTTCAAAGAATTGATATTGAAAAACAACCAATAATCAAAGCAGATGTAGACAATGTAATATCTACAGACAGAGGAACGACTTTAGAACAAAACGGTGCAAAAGTATACACTACAGAACATGTTTTAGCTGCTTTATATGCCATGCAAATAGACAATGCGCTGATACAAGTAGACGCTCCTGAAATACCAATCATGGATGGTAGTGCCAAATTATTTGTGGATGCTATTGAAAAAGTTGGAAAAATAGAACAAGATGCAGTACGTGATTATTTTGAATTGGATGAAAATTTGAAATGGGAAGATGTGGATAAAGAAATTGAATTTTTAGCCATACCTGATAAAGAGTATCGTGTTACTGTAATGGTTGATTACCGCTCACCTGTTTTGGGGACACAACATGCAAGTATGTTTAATATAACAGACTTCAAAACTGAAATTGCAGCTTGTAGAACCTTTGTCTTTTTAAGAGAATTAGAATTTTTAGCCAAAAATGGTTTAATTAAAGGTGGTGACTTAGACAATGCCATAGTTTTAGTAGAAAGAGAGAATATCAATAAAAGCGAATTGAATAAATTAGCGAAACTATTGGGTAAAGAAAGTTTAGACATCTCAGTGGAAGGTATTGGCGTTTTGAATAGTACTAAATTAAAATTTGAAAACGAACCAGCACGTCATAAATTATTGGACATTGTAGGCGATTTAGCTTTGGTTGGAAAACCAATTAAAGCACATATATTAGCTGCACGACCAGGTCACTCAGGAAATGTTCGTTTTGCTAAAATATTAAAAGAACAAATTAAAAAACAGGCAAAACAAGGTAAAAAGTTTGACTTAACTAAACAACCCGTATTTGACACGGTTGCAATTGAAAAAATGTTACCCCACCGCTACCCATTTTTATTGGTAGACAAAGTAATGGAAATAACAGATAATTCAATTATTGGTGTGAAAAACATTACCATGAATGAGCCACAGTTTACCGGTCATTTTCCTGGTAACCCAGTATTTCCAGGTGTACTTCAAATTGAAGCCATGGCACAAGTTGGTGGTATTTTCGCTTTAAACCAAGTAGAAAACCCACACCTTTACTCTACTTATTTCATGAAAATAGATAAAGTTAAATTCAAGCAAATGGTTCGTCCTGGTGACGCTTTAGTTTTTGAATTAAGCTTATTAAGCCCTATTAGAAGAGGATTAGTCAACATGGGCGGTATCGCTTATGTAAATGGTATTCCTGTAATGGAAGCAGAAATGCTTGCTCAAATTGTAAAAGATAAAGCAGAATGATAAGTAAATTAGCAAATATTGACGCAAGTGCCATTATCGGTGAACAAGTAAAAATTGCTAGTTTTTCTACTATTTATAATGATGTAGAAATTGGGGACGGAACAGATATTGGACCGAATGTTACCATATACCCTGGCGCAAGAATTGGAAAAAATTGTAAGATTTTCCCTGGTGCCGTAATCTCTGCGATTCCCCAAGATTTAAAATTTAATGGCGAATATTCGACTACTGAAATTGGAGATGGAACGGTTATACGTGAAGGCGTTACTATTCACCGTGGCACTGTCGACAGAAATAAAACGGTAATTGGTAAAAACTGCCTACTGATGTGTTATGTACACATTGGACATGATTGCCTTTTGGGGGATAACGTAGTAATCGCTAATACCTCAAATATTGCTGGACATTGTACTATTGACGACCATGCAATCATTGAAGGCATGGTTGGTGTACAACAGTTTGTAAATATTGGTGCTCATGCATTTATCGCTGGAATGTCTAGAGTTAGAAAAGATGTCCCACCCTATATTAGAGTGGCACGAGAACCCCTTTCTTATGCTGGTGTAAATTCAATTGGCCTTAGGAGAAGGGGATTAGATGATGAAGCAATAAAAGAAATAGAATCAATCTATCGTATCTTATTTGTAATGAACAATTCCATTTCAAAGGGAATTGAACAAATTGAAGAAGAAATTAGAGATTCAAAACATAAAAAAGAAGTAATTGAATTTATCCAAAAATCGGACAAAGGAATTATTAAAGGATTAATATAAAAAAAGAACATGGCAGATAGCACATCAGACATTAAGAATGGATTATGCATGAAGTTTAAAGATAAACTTTATACCGTTACCGAATTTCAACATGTAAAACCGGGTAAAGGTCCTGCATTCGTGAGAACGAAAATGAGAAATATTGAAACGGGAAAAATTATTGATAATACTTTTTCTGCAGGACATAAAATAGACGTAGTAAGAATTGAAACAAGAACTTACCAATTTTTATATGCGGAAGGAGATGGTTTTCATTTTATGAACACCGATAATTACGAGCAAGTATTTATTGATAAAACAATGGTTGAAAAAAAGGAATTTCTAAAAGAAGGAATTTTAGTGACAATCGTTTTCCATGCAGAAGAAGAGTTACCTTTAGTAGTAGAATTACCAGATTTTATTGAATCAGAAGTGACCTATACCGAACCAGGAATAAAAGGAGATACCGCCACCAACACTATGAAACCTGCTACCATTGATACCGGTGCAGAAATTAGAGTGCCATTGTTTATTGACATTGGAGATAAAATTAAGGTAGACACAAGAAATAGCGTTTACTCAGAAAGAATTAAAGGCTAATTTATTACTAATACAAATACTAAAGCATTCCTTTTTAAGTGAATGCTTTTTTTATGGAAAATATTTATTACCAATATCATAAGGGGACTGCTCATCCCAATATTTGCCTTGTTTTTCTCCACGAAGGACTTGGTAGTATAAAAACTTGGCGTAATTATCCAGAAACTTTGAGAAAAGCATCTGGTATGAGCACTATGGCATACGATCGTCCTGGATACGGTAAGTCAACAGGTAACCTGCTAAATCGGCCGTTGAATTACTTAAATTTAGCCGCAGCCGACCTTTTTAATCTACTCCAAAAAGAAAAAATAGACCAAGTAATTCTGTATGGTCATTCTGACGGAGGCTCAATAGCTCTTGATTTTGCTGCAAAATACCCCACCATGGCCCTAGCACTTATCACAGAAGCGGCGCACGTTATTGTAGAAGACATTACCTTAGTTGGCATTCGAAAAGCAGTAAAGGCTTACGAGGAAAACAAATTAAAAGGTTTGCAAAAATGGCATGAAAGTGACTATACAGTAATTTTTGAAGCCTGGTCTAAAACCTGGTTGAACCCCGCATTTAAAGAATGGTCCCTGTTAAAAGAATTAACATTAATTAAATGCCCAAAACTAATCATACAAGGAACTGAAGACCAATATGGAACATTAAAACAAGTGCAGTTAATTGAAAATTTAACAAAAGGTAAAACAGATTTATACATACCAAAATGCGGTCATACTCCGTTTAAGGAAGAAACGACAGCTGTTACAGATAAGGTTATTGCTTTTTTAAACGATACAATATTATAATGGAACACCAAATACAAATTAATAAATCGGCTATTTACCAAACCTTTGGCGACCCCGAAAAAGCAGATACGATTCTATTCGCTTTACATGGTTATGGACAATTGAGTAAATTTTTTATTCGCAAATTTCAAGCTATGCCCAAAAATTACTTTATAGTAGCTCCCGAAGGTTTTCACCGTTTTTATTTAAACGGTACTGATGGAAGGGTTGGTGCATCTTGGATGACCAAAGAAAAAAGAATCGACGATATTAAAGATTATGTATTATTTTTAAATAAGCTATGGAGTGAACTAGACCAAACCTATTCCTTTAAAAAAAGGGTTTTATTAGGATTTTCCCAAGGTGGGGCAACCGCTGCACGTTGGTTAAGTATGGGTAATTTGAAAGCAGATAAATTTATTTTATGGGCAGGTGTATTCCCTCCTGACATGCAAGAAAACTGGGATGAAACATTCCAACATTCCTCTAATATTTTTGTCGTTGGAGAAGAAGACCCCTATTTCACCCCTGAAAAAATTAAAGAACATATTACTTTTTTTAAAACAAAAATGCCGAATTTCAGTACTTTTACTTTTAAAGGCCCCCACAATATTGACAAGGATACACTTCTAAAAATTTGCACATGAAAATATTTATTGCGACCATATTTATGCTGATGACCATCACTAGTTTTGGTCAATACGACATGGAAGAAAACGAAAAAGATACCATTCCGAAAGCACAAAAAACAAGTACTTTCGAACTGCAAAAAAACATCAGTGTTGGTAGTTCTCTTAACTTATTGTTAGGGAATTATACTTTTGTTTATCTCGCTCCTCAAATTGGTTACGATATTAAACCAAAAATAAACATAGGACTGCAAGGCATGTATCAATACACCAGAATAAACTATTCTGGATATGTAGAATATGCAAATGTTTTTGGAGGTGGTATATATGCACGTTACCGACCAATTGAAAAATTAATTTTAGAAACAAGCGTTAACCTTTACCGCATTAAGTATGGCGCAAACAACACCACTAATACGTTTAAACTAAACGCTAATAGTTGGCTAGCAGGAATAGGATATGCTAGACCATTGGGAGAAAAAGCATTTGCAAACTTTTTGATTTCTTACGATATACTTGGACACGAAAACAATCCTGAACCTATAATATTTAGTATCAATAAATTTAATTTGTATTATAAGTTTTGTTTTATTTTATACCCATTTAACTAGGCACCCCCATCAACATACAGCGCGTACTACCACCACCAACTCTTTCTATAATAGAAATGTTGGTTTGTACAATGTCAGAATATTTACGGATGATACTTATTTGGGTATCATTCAAGGCATGATAAGCTGTTCTACTTATTAAAAGTTTAGATTCCCCTAATTGATTAATGACTTCCATGCAATTTCCAGCAAAGTTATTTAGCTGGTTAAAAGATAAATCGATAACTTCTTTTCCAGATGCCATTAGTTTATTTTTTATCATATTTCTTTCCATCAAATCCTCAATACAAGCTAAACAAATTATGGCATAGTCTTTTGCCACTGACATAATTACATTTGTATGATAAATAGGCACACCATTCATATCAAAAGCACCAAAATAAAATCCTTGTAAACCGTTCAATTGACAAAAATCATGGAACAATTTCTCATCTGTTCTACTCGATTCAATAGCATAGGCAATATCCTTATCAAAATCAAAAACCATAGACCCTGTACTTTCCAGAAATTTATCTTCATTTTCAAAATGACTCCAATCCACTAACTCCTGAATATCAAACTTATCGACAATGGTATCAATAATTTCTTTTCTCCTTTCTCCTCTTCTACTAGCAGCCATCATGGGGAACAAAAACGCTTTTTTATTCGGCATAATCGCCATCCAATTATTAAAGAATACGGCATCCGGTAATTTTTCATCTATTGAATCCTCAAAAATAACCACATCAATATGGTGACTTTCTAAAACATCTACCATATCATCAAATTCAAGCAAAGCTTTTTGTTGGATAAATTCTGTTGTAGCATTCACCTCATTTTGAAATGGATTTGTATTTTTAGTGAATATATTAAATCCAAAATTATTTGGACGTAGCATTAAAACCGTATGAACTCCTTTAAACATTACTTAACCATTAAATTTATACCCCTACTATCCATCTTATTCCTATTTAGTTGTAATTCTTCGGAAGGGAAATTACCTAAAAAAATAGACAAGAACAAATATTCAAATGAGAAGATAGATTCTCAATTCGTGGATCACCAAAATATTACACCACAACCCATCAAAGCAAAAACGAAGCCTGACACATTAGAAATGGCTATAATCAATGCAGGGCTGGTAGATATTCAAAGCTTGGACACAACCATATTGGTCTCATTAAAATATGCAACAACCGATAATTTTATGCAAAAGAATGTATATGGCAGTCTAAAAAAAGCATATTTACAAAAAGAAGTTGCAGAAAGTTTAGTAATTGCTCAGAATTACCTAAAGTCCATAGACAGCTCCCTGACGTTATTCATTTATGATGCTGTTAGACCCCGATCCGTTCAACAATACATGTGGGACTATTTAGAAATGCCCATTGCAAAAAAAGTAAAATTTGTTTCAAATCCAAAAAATGGGTCAATACACAATTATGGCTCAGCCGTAGACCTTACCATTGCAAGTATTAATGGAGAAGCTTTAGACATGGGGGCAAAATATGACGAAATCGAACAAATAGCTTATCCAAGACTTGAAAAACAGTTTTTAGCTTCAGGAAAACTAACCACCACTCAGGTAGAAAACAGAAAGTTATTGAGAAAAGTAATGAAGCATGCGAATTTCACTGGTATTTCAACGGAATGGTGGCACTTTAATCGCTACTCTAGAACAGTTGCCAAATCGAAATATAAAATTATTGAATAATTTATTTTCGAATAATTTTCCCCGTAGCTGTCTCTTCAAACTGAAGGATAAATTCAATTATTTTAGGCATTTCGTATGGGTGTAATACTTCTTGTAATTTTCCACTTAAGACCTGCTGATCCAAAGTAGGTTCGCCTTCAATTTTCAATACAATTTGTTCCCCAAATTCCGAATGAAAGGCCTTTGTAATATAATACCTACGTCCATTTAAAAAATCATCTATTTTTCCTTCCACCAACTCAGGATGAACTTTTACACCTCCAGTATTGATTACAAAATCTTTTCTCCCTTTCCAATCAAATGAAAACTGGTCTATAAGCGACACCACATCATTAGTCACTAATTTATTTATTGCAAGGTGTGCTGCTGAAATCACCAAACAATTTTCAGGCGTTACAGCAAAAGTAACCCCTGGCAATGCCTTAAAACTAGTCTTTTCTTTTTGTATTTGCTTTAGGGCAATGTGACTAATAGTTTCAGACATGCCAAAAGTGGCAAAATTCGTATTTTTTAATTTTTCAAGCTTATCCTGCAACTCTTTTTGAATAGGCGCTCCTCCAATAATTACATGATTTATTTTTTCATAAACTTCTCTGCTCTTTTTACTCCCTAAAATAGTAGATACTTGAAAGGGGACAAAAGCAGCAAAATGAAGGTCATAAGGTATATTTTCAAGTAAAGGATTACTATTAATTGTCCCGACAATTAAAGTCATATCATACACAATTGCCCTAACAACCTGCATCATTCCAGCAATATAGTTAACCGACAAGTTAAGCAAAATAGCATGTTCTTTTTGAAATGAAAAATAATCACCCGTAGCGAGCGCAGAAGCCTTCATGTACTTCTTTTCCAAATAAATAACCTTAGGAGGACCAGTTGAACCTGAAGTTTTTAAGGCGATCGTTTCTTGGGAATCGAACCATTTCTGGATAAATTCAGTGAGTTCATTTTGCGCTGAGATTCCAACTTTAGGGAGAAAAATAATTTTGTCAAACATTGTAATGGTATGTAATTTGCTACGACAGTAACGATACAAATTTATTAAGTTATAACTATAAAAACATGAAAAAGAACATCACATTTATTTTTGCAATCACAATTTTAGCATTAATCGGCTTTGCATTCACCAATGATAAGCAAGAAAACTCATCTGTAAATACAGCAACAAACGAAGGGATTCAGTTTTTTGAAGGGACCTGGGAAGAGGTATTACAAAAAGCCAAAACCGAACATAAAATTATATTTTTAGATGCTTATGCTGCTTGGTGCGGTCCTTGTAAAATTATGACTAAAAAATATTTTACCAAAGCAAACGTAGGCACTTTTTACAATGAACACTTTATCAATTTTAAAATGGATATGGAAAAAAATCCAGAAGGACCAAGATTGTCGAGAAAGTATAAACTAACAGCTTACCCCACTTTATATTTTGTAGATGGTGATGAAAACATTTTACACCAATCCATAGGAATGTTAGACGATAAAGCTTTAGTTAAACTAGGGGAAGACGTTTTAGAATAATTATTTTAAAATTATCCTTGCCATTTCACGTGATTTCTGTGTCAAAATGGTTGTTTTGTTAACCGTTAGTCTATTAATAGTCTCATCATTAAAATGGCGAATGGTTAACAATTGCAGTCCACTATTATACCTCACTTTATAAGTTTCATTAAAATTTTCCACTAAGGTATTTATATCGTGTTTTTCATCCATTAAAAAGGAAAAACTTATCGCAGAATTTTGCATTAAATTTACCCGAATATGCTGTTTGGCTAATGTTGCAAAAATTTCTGTCAAATGGTCTTCGGCAACAAAGGAGAAATCTTTAGGGGTTAAAGAAACAAGTATTTGATTTTCTTTAAAAATATAACTCGGCACTTCTTGGTCGTACTCGGTGGATGCCTGAATAACAGTTCCAGCATCAGTTGGTTTTAAGAAAGACTTAATATAAAGTGGAATATCCTTATTTTGAAGCGGCTGAATAGTTTTCGGGTGTATTACAGAAGCGCCATAATAAGCCAATTCCACCGCCTCCTTAAAGGATATTTTTTTCAGTAAAACAGTTCCGTTAAAATATCTGGGATCTGCGTTTAGCATACCTGGTACATCTTTCCAAATAGTTACACTTTTTGCATTTCCAATAAAAGCAAAAATAGCTGCAGTAAAATCAGAACCTTCTCTGCCTAAAGTGGTGGTCATCCCCTCATCCGTTTGCCCTATAAAACCCTGGGTTACAATTACACTATCCGTTTTAAAAAAAGGATGCACTTTTTCAATATATGCCTGCGAAGTTAAATCCCACTTCACACGCGCCTCTCGGTATAAATTAGTGGTTCTAACTACTTCTCTAGCATCTAACCATTGTACATCTTTTCTTAAAGTTTGTAAATAGCTTGCCACAATAGTAGTCGACATTATTTCACCAAAAGGAACCAATTGATCGTATTCGTAATTATAATTCTTAGATGGCTTTTGATTCAAACGGTCAGAAAAAGTTTGATAAATAGTCTGCTTTTTTAATTCAAAATCTTTCGACTTTAAACCAAGTTCATTTGTAATTTGATCATGAAATTTTTTAAAATCGGCAAACAAAGTTTTTAGAGAAGTTTCTTGGTTCCAATATGCATGTATAATTTCCTCCAATAAATTTGTCACTTTACCCATAGCAGAAATGACAATAATGGTTTTTTGATTTGGAAAAAGACCAATTATATTTGAAACATTCTTCACTGAATTTGCATCTTTTACAGACGCACCACCAAATTTAAATACATGCATTGTTTAATTGTTAAGTCGCAAAATTAATGCTATTTTTGAGGATACAAAACCTTTATTTTGCAAAGTAAGCTTCAAATACCACCAAAAACATTGAATGCGTTAAAAAAACATGATTTTTTAGCGAAAACGTACCAGCAGCTTAACAAAGATTTAAATGGATTATTGGAAACCAAATTAATGGTTAATGCGTCCCCCTCCCACGAACCTTTGACAGAATTAATCCACCAACTTGCACCAATCGTTATAGAATTAACAGAAAAAAATAAATTAGCACAATTTATTTATAGCATTGATTTAAAAGAGTCTACATTTAAAAGTTATTTAAATGCTACCCTATCCCAAAACGACTTTTTAGCCCATATTGTTATACGTGCCGCCCAAAAAGTCTATTTGAGAACTTATTTTAAAAGTTTCTAAACCTAATTATTAAAAGTTACCTATTAAATTAAGTATTTTATACCTATAGTTGAATAGATTTTTTAAATTTGTACTTCAATTTTACTGAATAAAATACCATGGATAAATTCACTTTTATTGGAAATGCAGATGTAAATGCCATTGACGATTTATACAAACGTTACCAAAAGGACCCTAGCTCAATTGATCAAGATTGGGTAAAATTTTTTGAAGGGTTCGATTTTGCGAAAACTGATTTTGATTCGGGAGAAATTCCTGAAAATTTTCAAAAAGAATTTAAGGTCATTAATTTGATCAATGCTTACAGAAATCGCGGACATTTGTTTACCAAAACAAATCCAGTAAGAGAAAGAAGAACCTATACGCCAAACTTAGATATTGAAAATTTTGGTTTAACCACTGTGGATTTAAGTACTAATTTTCAGGCAGGAGAACAAATTGGGATTGGAACAACTACACTAGATAAAATCATAGAGCACTTAAAGCTAACTTACTGTCAATCTATTGGCATTGAGTTTGTTTACATGCGTGATCCAGAAAGATTAGAATGGTTTAGAAACAGCATTGAATTGGCTAATCGTCCAATTTATAGTGCAGATGAAAAGATTGGAATTCTTAAAAAACTGAATCAAGCAGCAGGTTTTGAGCAGTTTTTACAAAAAAAATATGTCGGTCAAAAGCGTTTTTCAATCGAAGGAGCAGAGGCCTTGATACCTGCGTTAGACAAAATTATTTCTAAAGGTGCTGAAGTTGGTATTGAAGAAGTAATTGTTGGAATGGCCCACAGGGGACGTTTGAATACCCTGATAAATATTTTCCAAAAAGAAGCAAAAGATGTTTTTTGTGAATTTGATGGAAAAGAATTTGATGAAGAAGACGAAGACTTTGATGGAGATGTGAAATACCACTTAGGTTTTTCAAAAGATATTGTTACGGATACAGGAAAAAAAGTACATTTAACCTTATCCCCAAACCCTTCTCACTTAGAAGCTGTTGATCCTGTAGTACAAGGGATGGCAAGAGCAAGAATTGACCAAGTTTTACACGACGAAAATAAAATTGTTCCCATATTGATTCACGGTGATGCAGCAGTTGCTGGTCAAGGTGTGGTTTATGAGGTAACACAAATGGCTCAATTAGATGGCTATAGAACTGGAGGGACCATCCATATTGTAGTAAACAACCAAGTTGGCTTTACCACTAATTATGTGGATGCACGTTCAAGTACTTATTGTACAGATGTTTTTAAAACAACTTTATGTCCTGTTTTCCATGTTAATGGAGATGACATTGAAGCGGTTATTCAAGTGATGGAAATTGCTTTAGCGTACCGTCAAAAGTTTAACAGAGATGTAGTAATTGATTTACTGTGTTATAGAAAATATGGGCATAATGAAGGAGATGAACCTAAATTTACCCAACCAAAACTTTACAAAGCTATTGCTAGTCATCCTAACCCAAAGGATATTTATTTAAAAACACTTTTAGCGGAAGGAATTTTAAACCAAGCAGAAGCTGATGCAATTGACCAAGAAATCTATAATAAATTAGATGTTGATTATTCAGCAGCTAAGGAAATGAAAAAAGCGACGGTTAGAAATTTCTTATCTGAAATTTGGAAGGGCTATCGTCATGGTACTGTTGCTGACTTCGAAAGTGAAGTGGATACTAGTGTCCCTTTAGCAGAGTTGAAGAAAATAGCAGACAAAGTAGCTTCTTTACCAGAGGGTAAAAATTATTTTAGAAAAATTAAAAAGCTTTTCAACGATAGGAAAACAATGCTGAAAGACGATCGTTTAGATTGGGGATTAGCTGAAAATATAGCCTATGCTTCTCTTTTAGTTGAAAAACATCCAGTACGTGTAAGTGGACAAGATGTGGAGAGAGGAACTTTTTCACACCGTCATGCAGTAGTAAAAACAGAAGATACTGAAGAAGAAATTATCCCCTTGAATTTAATTTCAAAAGATCAAGCTAAATTCACCATTTACAATTCATTATTATCGGAATACGCTGTTTTAGGTTTCGAATATGGTTACTCTTTGGTTACCCCAAATGCATTAACCATTTGGGAAGCACAATTTGGTGACTTCTACAATGGCGCCCAAATTATGGTGGATCAATTCATCACAGCTGGTGAAGATAAATGGAAAGTACAAAGTGGCTTGACGTTACTATTACCGCATGGTTATGAAGGACAAGGTGGTGAACACTCTAGTGGAAGACTTGAACGTTTTTTACAAGCGACTGCTGAGTTGAATATTCAAATTTGTAACACCACTACTCCAGCCAATCATTTTCACTTGTTGAGAAGACAAATGAAAAGAGAATTTAGAAAACCATTGGTTGTATTCTCTCCGAAAAACTTATTGCGTCACCCTGATGCAACCTCTAAATTGGAAGATTTGGCAACTGGGGAGTTTATGCCGGTAATTGATGATGTAACTGCAGATCCAAATACAGTAGACACTATTGTATTATGTTCTGGTAAATTCTATTATGAGATAAAAGCAGAAGCAGCAGAAAGAGGCGTGAAAAATGCAACATTTATTCGTTTAGAACAATTGTACCCATTGCCTAAAAAGCAGTTGGACGCGACTATGAGTAGATATCCAAAAGCGAAAAAATATATTTGGGCACAAGAGGAGCCTTATAACATGGGAGCAGCTATGCACATATACATGCGCATGAAGAGAGATGAATTCAAAATAATTGCTCGTAAAGCATCTGCTGCACCTGCAACAGGATCAAGTCAAACCCATAAAAAGAGATTAGCCGCATTGTACAACACTTTGTTTGATGCAATCAGTAAATAAAATATTTAAGAATACTAATAAACAATAGAATGGCAGTATTAGAAATGAAAGTACCATCACCAGGCGAATCAATTTCAGAAGTTGAAATCGCACAATGGTTAGTGGAAGATGGAGATTATGTTGAAAAAGATCAAGCAATTGCAGAAGTTGATTCTGACAAAGCAACATTAGAATTACCCGCAGAAGAAAGTGGTATAATTACATTGAAAGCTGAAGAAGGTGACGCAGTAGCTGTAGGTGCAGTAGTATGTTTAATAGACATGGACGCACCAAAACCAGCTGGAATGGATAAAGCTCCAGCGGCAGCAGCACCAGTTGCTGAAACTAAAAAAGAAGAAGCAAAACCTGCTCCAACACCAAACCCAAATCCTGCCCCAGCAAAAAGCGATTCTTATGCTGCAGGATATCCTTCAGTTGCTGCAAAGAAAATAATGGCTGAGAACAATGTTTCTGCCAACCAAGTAAGCGGAAGTGGCAAAGATGGTAGAATTACCAAACAAGATGTAGTCGCTGCAATGGCTGCTGGATTCTCTTCAAATGACGCTCAAGGATGGGGTGGTACAAGAGAAACTAAGAATGAAAAAATGTCAATGATGCGTCGTAAGATTGCGGAAAGATTGGTTGCTGTTAAAAATGAAACTGCCATGTTGACTACTTTTAACGAAGTGGACATGAAGCCAATTATGGACATCAGAACAAAATACAAAAAGTTCTTTGCTGAACACCATGAGGTAAATTTAGGATTTATGTCTTTCTTTACTAAAGCGGTGACTGAGGCCTTGAATTTATTCCCGTCTGTAAACGGACAAATTGAAGGAAAAGAAATGATTTTACACGATTATGCAGATATCGGTATTGCAGTTTCTTCTCCAAAAGGTTTGATGGTTCCCGTAGTAAGAAATGCAGAGCAAATGAGCTTAGCTGAAATTGAAAAGGAAATCAAAAGGTTAGCGATTAAAGCTAGAGATGGAAAAATTACACCGGATGAAATGACAGGTGGAACATTTACCATTACCAATGGTGGTGTATTCGGCTCTATGTTATCAACACCAATTATCAACCCTCCACAGTCTGCTATTTTAGGAATGCACAACATAGTTGAGCGACCTGTTGTAGTGAACGGAGAAATTGTAGTGCGTCCAATCATGTATTTGGCGTTGTCCTATGACCACAGAATTATTGATGGTAAGGAATCAGTTTCTTTCTTGGTTAAAGTAAAAGAAATGCTTGAAAACCCTGAAAAAATGTTGTTTGGTTCTAAAGACCCAATTCAAGTTTTATTGGGACTGTAATAAATACATTCTTTAAATAATATAGAAAACCAATCTTAAAAGATTGGTTTTCTTTATGCTTTATTTTCTCATTGAAATTATTATATTTGACTGTTAATAAATCTATACATTATGAAAAAAACATTATCAATTGGGGCAAGTTTACTACTCCTAGTATTCATTGCTGGCTCCTGTGCTACTTCAAATGATGTAGCCTCAAACAAATTAATTCAAAAAAGGAAACATTTAAAGGGCTACCACATTTCGACTAAACAATCTCCATTTAAAAAGTCAAACAAAACACAAGAAACTGAAGAGTTTTTAGTGATAAATGACATTAAAAGCGAAGGAACATTAAAGTATGATCCTGCATTAAGGCATGATAATTATCAAGCGGTTGAATTAGATGAAAATATTGCCATTAACGACACAAAAGTAATGGACAATCAAATTCATGCCATTGAAGCGAAGTCTACAAAACGCAGTAAAGCAGTTTCACAAGAGACGAGTTCAAACGAAATTGCATTGGTGAACAACAATCAAACAACTTCAAAAAAGGCTTTGAAAAAAATCATCAAAAACAAGAAAAACACAAGTGATTCTTCTGAAAACTCAGCGGATGACTTATTAATTTTACTGGTTATTCTTTGTTTTCTTCTTCCACCAATTGCTGTAGGCATCAAAACGGACTGGGATATCACCAAATTATTAATCTCCATTCTATTGACCATTTTCTTTTGGTTACCTGGTATTATTTATGCTTTATTAGTGGTGCTGGACGTCATATAGCACATTCATAAGTTACATTTTAAAAAGGGAGATCAATAAATGGTCTCCTTTTTCATTTTACCCTATCGGGATTATCCCCCATAAAAGCTTTCCAAGTCCCTGATTTCGTTTTATTATGTAAACCTATTCCTCCTTGAAAGTGGTGACAAACGGCCGCAGCTAATCCATCAGTAGCATCTAAATACTTAGGCATTTCCTTCATGTTTAACAAGCGCATTAACATGGCAGCGACTTGCTCCTTGGAAGCATTACCACTTCCTGTAATCGATTGTTTGATTTTTTTTGGGGCATATTCTTCAAAGGGAATATTTCGATTTAATGCAGCTGCAATAGACACACCTTGGGCACGACCTAGCTTTAACATGGATTGTACATTTTTGCCAAAAAAAGGTGCTTCAATAGCCATCACATCTGGTTTGTATTCCAAAATCAATTGATCTACCCTTTCAAATATCCGTTTTAACTTATCGGGATGGTCCTTGATCTTACTCAAGTGTATGACTCCAAAACTCAATAGTTTTAAAGTTTTACCACTGACCAATACCACACCATATCCCATTACCGAAGTTCCAGGGTCAATCCCCAAAATGACTTGATTTTTTTGTAGCGCCAATTTAAATATTTTTTGGGGAAACTATTTCTTTTAAAGTACCTGCAAAACGACTAAAATGGGCAGAAGAAGTAACATCAAACTCAATAATTGCCATGCATCCCGTGCTAAGAACAACAGCGTTACCGGTATAGTAATCTATTAATTCTGAAATCCCATAGTTATGACCAACCACTAACATTGTTTTGGCAGTCACTAAACCATTAATCAACTCATGAATATCCATTGAACTTGCTAAATAAAGAGATTTATCGAAGGTAACATCCTCCACTTCCAGTGCTTTATTCACAATTTTAGTCGTTTGTTTGGTCCTAAGAGCAGAAGAGGAAACGATTTTTTCTATCCCTTGATTTTGAAGAAACTTTCCTATTTTCTTAATCTGCTTCTCCCCTTTTTCATTTAAAGGCCGGTCAAAATCTTTTTGATTTTCAACCCCTTGAGCCGCTTTCCCATGTCTTAATAAAAATAATTTCATAAATAATCCATATTATACCAACCCAAATATAGTCAAATCCGTTTATACTAATGATATTTCCTTGATATCGGTTTTGGGTTATCCGTATTGAGGTGAATAACACTTCTTACTCAAACAATCCGACTTTCCTTATAGAAAGTCGGTTGTTTTTTTGTAAATTTAAGTTAATGGTAGACCAAGCACTCATCAATTTATGTAAAAAAAACGACCGTAAAGCACAAGAAAAGCTTTATGAGTGGTGTTATGTGAAGCTGATGCCTATGTGTGCACGTTACCATAGAAACGAAGAGGATGCTAGACATGTTTTGAATATTAGCTTTGTAAAGATTTGTAAAAATTTGGACAAACTTGCCGACAATTCCCCATTTGAAGCTTGGGCGAGAAGGATTGTAAGAAATACCATCATAGATGAGTTTAGAAAAACAAAAAATTATGTAAAACTCATAGAAACCAAAGAGTTTGAGCGTGAATTAGAAGTAAAATCACCTTTAGTTGAAAATACAGTTTGGAGTAAGTTAGAAACAGATGTCTTGATGGGCATGTTAAAAAAATTACCGGATGTTTCGCGAAAAGTATTTAACCTTTATGTAATTGATGGCTATACACACAAAGAGATTGGAAATTTATTATCCATTTCTGATGGCACTTCTAAGTGGCATTTATCTAATGCTAGAAAAAAACTTCAAATCATGGTCGGCGCTTTAAGAGATGCCGAAAATAATAGAATGTGGGCAAATGGATAAGCGGTTCAAAAACATAGAATCAGAATTGAATTATAACATTAATTCAGGAGGTATTGAAAATGTTTTCAACCAACTAGATGAACTATATCTTGACCAAGCGTTTGTGGAAGCAAGTAAGCAATCTACAAAAGCATACAACCCTTCCATTTGGCAAGAATTTCTGGCAAATGAAAAAACCATAACACAAGATGCTAATTTTCAAGATGCGGCAAACGCTACTAAACTCAGCTACCAACCCTATTATTGGAACGAAGCCGAGAAAGCTTTAATTAATGAAGGATTACATTTTGAATATAAATCGACTTATTGGAATGAAGCTCAAAAAATGCTACATGCCACAGAACGAATTGTATTTTTTAAAAAATGGATGGGAATTGCTGCTGTATTACTATTGATTGGCTTTTCAGGTAATTTTTTAAAACACCATAATGATTTACCTACACCATATTCCGCACAAGCTATTGATGCCAATAAAATAACGATTAGAAAAGGAAAAATATTTAGTGTTCAAGCGCCAGAAAACAGGATTAAAGTAGCGGAAAAAGATGCTAATTATAAAATGGAATTAAAACAGAAATTGCCTTTAGTGACCAGTTCAAAATTAAAACCAAGTCACAGTATTTCTACCCATAAGGCTCCCCGCACCGACGGAATAGATGTAGTAAAAGGTTTTGAAAAAACACCTTTTGTCACCAATAGTTTAAAAGAAAATTTTGCCGCCCAAGCTGCAAACTATAGCTTAAACAAAAAAAATATACCCACGCGCATTTCCGATTCAGAAATTCCTTATTTAACTATAAAAAACACGATTAAAATTCAAGAAAATATTATTCGAAGACCATTTGAAAATACCTTAATACCTATCACAAGTTCTACCTTAAAAAATAAAACCAGCATAGCCCTGCAAGCTTTAGTTGGATTAGGGAATACGCCGCAACAAAACTGGGAACTCAATAAAAGGTACGCCATAAATTTAATCGTTACCAAACCAATAGGTAAAAGAAAAATGTTTAACATTATAGTACAAACAGGGTTTGATTATGAAGCTTTAGAAGGTTATACCGTTGGTTTTTCTCAAAATGAACACTTTATTACTGGACAAACCATAAGGGTTGGAAATTATCTAGAATTCAAAAATATCATTAAATGGCAAAACTCTATTCTTGCTGGATTCCAAATTAACAAAAAAATTAAAATCATGAGTGGATTTTCTATTGATCAATATGTTACCTCTCAAATTAAAATAAAACAAACCATAAACAACGAGGAAAATACAAGTGCCTATCAATGGGGAAGAAATAGCGATCTCTTCAATTTACGCGATTTTCAATTCATCAATGGTATTGCTTATCAATTTTCAAAAACACTTAGTGCTAATTTTATTAGCGAATATGGTTTAACTTCTAAAGAAGCGCATAAAAATAATAAAAACCTATCTTTAAACATAGGCCTTACTTACCACTTATTTAATTAATGAAAAATTTATTATTCCTTATATCCTTTGTACTACTTTTTGCTGCATGCAAAAAAATTGAGCCAAATTACATAGCTGAAGGTAGTATTGATCCCATTTATAAAATGAGTGGTAAGATTGACAATAAATTAGTTTCATTTGAAGTAGATGATACCATTACTTTTTTGACAGAAGGGCTTGAGAAATTTTACGCCATACAGTCTATGTATACTAAAATAGAACATAAAAAAAGTAAGCAAAGTTTAAAAATTTCTGTGATACAGCCTGAAAAAATGTATCAATTGATAAATGACTATAATGCAGAGGCACATGCATTATCCTTTTTTTATAATCAAGAACAATGCTTTAGATTTATATTTTCTACAGCAATTGATTTACCGCAATATTTCAACTACCAAGAAGAAAATGCTTTTGTCAATAGTGATGAAATAACTTTAAAAGAAAAGGGAATTCATTATATACCAGTTAGATTTAAAGGGGTGAGCAACGCTACTTTTGATTATATGATAAATTATGGTTTTGAATCCACCCAGTTTAATGCTAAATTTAAAGTAACTAAAGGTGTGAATTCGATTTTATTTGATGCGAATATGAATGGTAATCACCAATGGTTTGTAGATGGCGCATTAATTAGTGAGGACAAAAATGGTGAAATTGAATTAAATGACGGATTATACCAATTAACCCATATCTTGACAGATGAAAGGAATAATACGACTTCCTATGCTACCATTATTAATGTCCATATGCAAAATTTAGCTTGGGAATTAATCACTGAAAAATGTGAACCAGTAGCAACAGTCAATAATTTCCAAACGGTTTACTTAGAATATACCTTAGATGGCGTAAAATACAGTTCAAAAAACACCTTAGCTAACAATAACCAGTTATTTAACTTATCTGACATTGAATATTTTAAAGCCTCTGCTACTTCACCAATTTCAGTGAAGTTTACCGCAAAATTCAACGCTACCTTGTATGATAAAACAATGACAAATAAAATTGAATTAACCGATTTTGAAGGAACATTTAAATATGAAATTTTATAAAATGCGCAAATTATTAAATCTATTTTTTATCCTGATTGGCTTTTCGTCTTCAGCTCAAATAACCATTAATTCTAGTGATTTTATCCAAGGGCCAGATACTGTCTTTATAAGTGTTATTGGTGACTTATCAAGTTTAGACTTTAACAGCACTGGACCTAACCATGTGTGGGATTACACCAATGTGCAAGTCGATAGCCAGAGAATAGACACTTTTTTTAATGTACAAGATGCGGGAATAATTTATCAATTCATATACAACAACCCTTTCAGCTCAAATTACGACGCCTCTTATTATAAAAAAGAAGATGCTAGTGCAGTTCCGACTGCAGGACTACCCATAGCCGTTGAAAATCCGATTTCATTTAACAAAATCAATACTAGCCAATACACTAGAGTTGGATTGGGGGTGGAATTAAATGGAATCGACGTCCCTATTACCGCTGACACAATTGATGTGGTGTACGAGTTCCCAGTAGACTATAACGACCAATGGACTGGTTATTCCTATTTGTTTTTTGACCTAAACCCAGCAATGAATGCCATGTTTAAACGACACCAAACCCGAATTTCGACAGTGGATGGTTTTGGCACTTTATCTACACTATATGGTAATTTTGAAGTCCTTCGTGTAAAGTCTCAATTAATTTATCAAGACTCCGTTTTCTTTGATTTAACTGGGACAGGTGGAAGTTGGATTGGTGTTCCTTCTGCTCAAGAGATTGAATATACCTGGTTAGCAAAAGATAATAAAATACCGGTGCTTTATTTAAAAACAAGTATTGGTTTTACAGGAGAAGAAGTAACTAAAGCAGAATTTAGAGACAATATTGATTTTACTGCAGTAGAAAAGTTAACGAGCAAAACATTAAAAGTATATCCAAACCCAGCCCAAACTTTTTTAACAATACAGACTGAAAAAGGCAACAAAACCATACAGCTATACAAGGTAAACGGTCAAAAAGTACTGGATTTCATAAGTAAGGAATCTCTCGTTACCATCCCTGTGGCACAATTTGATGCAGGCCTCTATCATTTAGTGGTTATTCAAAATGAAAATACATTTTCCCAAAAAGTAATAATAGAGTAAATATATTAACTTTGCATTTGAAAAAGCAAACCACTTTGTCGCTTTACCTTTGGGTAAAGAGGAAAGTCTGAGCAGCAAAGGGAATCATACTTCTTAACGGGAAGGGTCCAGTTTACTGGATACAGCAAGTGCCGCAGAAAATTAAACTACCTTGGCCTAGCCAAGGAAAAGGTGAAAAGGTGAGGTAAGAGCTCACCGCTTTCAAAGTGATTTGAAAGGCATGGTAAACCTTATGAGCTGAAACATCATGTAAACCAAGGCTTGAAACTACCCGGTTAATCTTGGAGGGTGGATGGATTGAGCCTTAGGGTGACCTAAGGCCTAGATAAATGACAAAGGATTTTAGCAATAAAATTACAGAACTCGGCTTATCGGTTTGCTTTTTCTTTTATTATCTTTGCATTATTATAAGCAACCTACCATGTCAACAACAAAAAAGCCAAATAAAAAAGTAAGCGAATTATTAGGAAAACTAAATGATTCCGAGCCAAAGGAAGTGATTAAAGCCATTGAAGCTTTAAAATTACATGGTAACGAAATGATAATTGAACCCTTGGTTAAATTACATGTCAGCACCAGTAATAATGCTATTAAATCTGAAATAGAAACTTTATTAAACACTATAAAGTCTACAAAAGTACCTCCTTATGTCATAGCATGTTTACAAAATAAGGAATATCAATCGGCACATCAAATACTATTAAGTAGTATTTGGAATTCAAATTTAGATTATACGCCCTATTTAGAAGACATTGTAAACACTGCAATTGCCGGAGATCTAATGGAGGCTATGGAATGTATTACGATTTTTGAAAATTTAGAAGCAGAGTTGGATGAAGAAAAAATAATGCCACCACTTATTGCATTGAACAAATATTTAAACGAGCCAGGATTAGAAACTACCGCAAAACACGATTTATTAAAAGAGGTCGCTTTGTTTTTAAATCATGTAAATCAAACTTTGTAATTCATGGCTAAAAACAAATTAAAGCATTTTGCTGACATGAAAACAATGCCTTTTGTTTTTGAACCAAGTATTGACTTGCTCAAAAAAGAAGGATTTGCAATGCAAGGGAAATGGCACAAAGACTTTTTTAAAAATGATCACCCAATTGTTTTAGAGTTAGGCTGTGGCAAGGGAGAATATACCGTTGCATTAGCTGAAATGAATCCCGAAAAAAATTTTATTGGCATAGATATTAAAGGTGCAAGAATTTGGTACGGTGCAGACTTTGTAAGAGAAAATAAAATGCAGAATGTAAGTTTTGTTCGGACCAAAATAGATTTTATTACTGAAATATTTGGGGAAGGTGAAGTGGATGAAATTTGGCTAACCTTTTCTGATCCTCAAAAAGAAAAGCCGAACAAAAGACTGACCGCAAAAATATTTATGGATCGGTATAAAAAAATATTAAAACCTGGAGGAACGATTCACTTAAAAACAGACAGTGATATTTTATTTGAATTCACGCTAGAAGAAATTGAAAAATATCAATACAATTGTCTCATGTCCTCTTGGCACTTATATGATGAATTAATGGATAAACTACCCATTGAAGAACAAAATGTTCTAAATATCAAAACCAATTACGAAACAATTTTTTCAAATAAGGGATACGCGATCAAATACTGTAAAATACAATTAGACTAAATGGATAAAGACTTTTATCAAAATATTTTCGACTTGGTAAAAGTTATTCCCAGTGGAAGAGTTACCTCCTACGGTCAAATAGCCAAATACCTTGGTGCTGCCAGGTCGAGTAGAATGGTTGGTTGGGCCATGAACTTATCCCACAGTCAAAAAGAAGACATACCAGCACACCGTGTAGTCAATAGAAATGGATTGTTAACCGGGAAAATGCATTTTGAAACACCAGAAACTATGGCTGCACTATTAAGGGCTGAAGGAGTGGTGGTAAACGGAGACCAAATTGAGAATTTTAAATTGGTATTTTGGGATCCTTTTATCGAATTAGGTTAATCTAATTTAATCCGCAATATTACTTGTGTTCCTATTGGCTCTCCTGTCTGGTTTTTTAAATCAATAATTTCAAAATTCTTCTTTTCAAAATCACCATTTAAATTATCTAATCTTTCTTGGGTTACCTCAAGTGCTGTAGATTTATGGTAGTTCGATTTTTGTGCATTACTTTGCTTAGACGCCGCTCTTCCCATACCATTATCTCTGATAGAACACATTAATATATGGTTACTTTCCAGTTTAAAATCAATTTGTATACTGCCTGGTCTTGGTGAATTTTTTAAACCATGAATGATGGCATTTTCCACAAAAGGTTGTAGCATCATGGGCGGTAAAATGGGCTCATTCAAATCTATTTCATCAGCTACATTTACTACCAATTCGAAATCATTAGCATTGGTCAATTTTTCCAATTGAACGTATTGTTGAATGGTCGTTAATTCCTCGTCGATTGAAATAAATTTCTCCCTAGAGTTTTCTAAAACCTGTCGCATCAATTTAGAAAATTTTGACAAAGCATACCTTGCTTTGGTAGAATCATTTAAAATGATCAAATTATGGATAGAATTGAGTACATTAAAAATAAAGTGTGGATTCATTTGTAAACGCAAGGCTTTCTGCTCTAGCTCTAATACAGATTTTTCTAACTCTACTTTTTCAAGCTGTACTTTATTCTTTTTTTTCTGTCTATTTACAATTAAAAAAATAAGGCCACCCAACAAAAAAACTATGCCCGATATATAGGCCACTTTGAATCCTGTTTTTTGCCAAAATGGCGCTAAAATAGTAAATTTAAATGCCACTGGTGGTATATTTTCCCAATGTTCATCTATAGCAGCTTTAGCAAGCATAGTATATTCTCCAGGAACTAAATTGGAATAGGTAATACTATTATTTTTTGAGGCTGGAGACCAATTTTTATCTTCTCCTTTAAGCATCCATTTATATTGAATTTTATTTTGGAATGCATAGTGGAGTGCTTTTATTTTAAAGGTCAAATGGTTGTCGTCATAGGCAAAACTTATTGGTTGTTTTTGTTCATACTTTTCTTGATAAACAGTCTGTTCAATAGGTTTAAAAAAAACAGAAATATCGTCAAAATTAAATTTTGGCGGTCTATTTTGTCCTTGGTTAATTAATTGCCCCGACCTATATAAAAACAAACCATCTGTTGTACCAAACCAAAGGTTACCTTCTGCATCCTTACAACTGGCATTTACATTTGTCTCTATCCCTTCAAAACCTTCCTCGTAACCAAATTGCCGGATTAATTTTGTTTCAATATTCATTTGGTTTAAGCCTTTTTCTGTTCCAATCCATAAAAAAGGATAATCCAAGGTTAATTGGTAAATATTATTAGAAGCCAAACCGATACTTTTATTAATCCATCTTTCGGATACCACTTTTTTATTTTTAATTACCACCTCTAATATGCCATTTTCAGCAGAACCAAACCAATACACGGAATCTTTTACGAGTACATTACGAAATGTTTTGTTTGGATAAAAGCCTAATATTTTTTTATCCTTTAAAACAATTCCCGCTCCAGTTGCTGATGCATAGGCAAGCTGCCCGTCAAAATCATTCCATTGCACCCCATTAATCCTATTGGGGATACTATCAACATTTAATTTTCTTAGGGTATGGTTTTGACGGTTATTCTTTAAATAAAAGATACCTTGACTGCTACCAACATACAGGGTACTTTTTCTTTTATTTTCCGTAAACGATTTTACCCATAAATTTTCTAAAAGTCCATTTCCTCTTAATGTAATTACCGTATCCTTCCCCACATTTGCTGGTATAACAGCGATTCCTTTTCCTTCAGTACCAAACCAAATATTAGCCTTAGTATCTTCGAATATTACTTTAGTTTTAACGGAAGTAAAGCCTAACTCTTCGTCAAAAAGAACAGTAGCTGTATCGTTCATTCGCATTACCCCCAGACCTTGCGTTCCTACCCATAAATTACGCCGGCTATCGTGCCATACAGAATAGACATAATTATTATTTAAGCCATTTGACTTATTGTACATTACGAAAGGTGAATTATTATAAATTGAAACACCTCCTCCGCTGGTACCAATCCATTTATTCCCCCAATCATCTTCAGCCAAACAATGAACGTGATTATTAGACAAGCCATTTTCATTTGTAAATTGTGTACTCATCTGTGTGGTTAAATCAAAGACAAATACCCCTTTATTGAGGGTCGCAATCCACAATTCATTACCCGTTTTTAATACATCCAGTAAAATTATTTTCTCCTTAAAACCTTTGAGTTTATGTATTCCATTTCCTGTGTCATACACCCACAATCCCTGATCGTACGTCGCTATTAACCAGCCATTTTTATAAGGCAAGGTTTTTAGCACATTTTCACTCCCTAAGCCTCTGGCTTTATTAATTCTATTGGTTGGGTTTTGTACGTTAATCACCCCAGCATCAGAACAGACCCAAAGTTTACTATTATTTTCGATAAAAAAGGAATAAATCAATAAATCCTGGAATATCACCTGTTTTTTTAACTGCTCATTTTTAAGCATATACACACCTTTATTACTTCCTATCCAAATTGAATTATGGAAAGAACAGATGGCTTGAGCAAGTATACCGACCTCTTCAAATTCATAGTTGTACAAGTGTTGAAAATTCATATCAAAGACAGAAACTCCTCCTTTACAACCAATATACATATGGTTATTAATTAATGAAATATGATAAACCCTATTGGAGATTAAACCTTCTTCTTGGGTTAAGTAATTGAATGATTCACCATCATATATTGCAACTCCTCCTCCTTGTGTACCAATCCAAGCTATTGAGTTGGTGTCAAAGCACACCGCATAGGCTTGAGACTGTGGCAGCCCATTTTTGTTATTTAAATATTGAAAATTATAGTTTTGCGCAAAAGAAAAACTGAGTTTGAAAAAAATAAATAAGATGCCAAGAAGTTTATACATGCTTTGATATCCCTTTCTATTAATCTCGGTAAATCAAAACAGAGCAATAGGCTTGAATACCTTCTCCATGACCAATATATCCCATTTTTTCTCCACGTGTTGCTTTAATCGAAATGGCATCTTCTTCCACCTCTAAAATCTCTGCAATTATCTTTTGCATTGCTGGAATATGTGGATTTACTTTTGGATTCTCTAGTAATACCGTCGCATCTAAATTAGAAAGTTTATACTTTTTTTCTTTGACTAATTTAAAAGTATCTTTCAATAATATTTTACTATCAATCCCCTTGTATTTCGGATCTGTATCTGAAAAGTGATACCCTATATCTCTCAAGTTCGCTGCCCCTAATAAAGCATCACAGATGGCATGCAATAAAACATCCGCATCAGAATGGCCTACGGCACCAAATTCAGAAGTTAAAAGTACACCACCAATGTATAGTGGATAGCCACTCGCTAATTGATGAATATCGATTCCAAAGCCAGTACGAATGTTTAACATTTTAGTTTTCCCCTACTTTAGATGGTCCAGAATTATTATCACCAAATTTAAAGCTCAAAGAAAAACGAATGGTATTTGCCAATGGATTATTTTGTGTAACAGAAACTAGGTAAGAAAGGTCTAAACCAAAAGAGTAAGCTTTTAATCCTGCCCCAAATGTAATGTATTTTCTATTTCCTTTTACAGCGCTTTCATGAAAGAAACCTGTTCTAAACGCTAAGATATCACTGTACCAGTATTCAATACCACCACCAATATTAATCTCTCTTAATTCTTCAATAAAACGACTATTTTTCTCCACTTGGTACTCCCCATTTTCATCTTTATAATACAAACCTGGCGCATCATAAAAAGATTGTAACATACCACTTACCACCCCAACATTATTGTCTTTACCTGAAATAATTTCAGTAAGGTCATCAGGATTTCTAAATGGTGTAGTTGGTACCAATAATTTGTTAAAATCAACAGTAGCAGATATAGAATTATAGGCATCTAAATTTATTTTTAAAGCCGTTCCTAATCTTAAATTAGTTGGAATGAAATCACGATCTTCATTATCAGTATAAGACATTCTATTACCAATATTAGAAATAGCAGCACCAAAAGACAAAGTAGAATTAAAAGCACCCACGGTAATATCTGGATTCATATAAGAATAAGATAAATCTGTTGCTCCTGCTATACCTGCGCTTGCTATATTAGTACTGTTAGATACACCTCCGGTTAAATTAGAATAAATAAATTTTGCATTAATTCCAACCGCTGAATAATCTGACAATTTTAAAGCATACCCGCCTAATATCTCATATTCATTAGGATTAAATTCAGAAAGCGGTGTTCCGTTTGCACTAGTGAAAGAAATATTTCCCAATGAAAAGTAACGCAATGAACCACCAATTACTTGCCTTGACCCAATTTTTTTATAACCTGCTAAATAAGATAACTTAATATCATCTACAAGTCCTCTTAACCATGGAGAATAAGATAAAGAAATTTCTGCTTCTTCTTTTGAAAAAACTAATTTTGCTGTATTCCAATGGAATGAATTCGCGTCAGGTGTGGTTGCAGCACCAGCATCTCCCATTCCTCCTGATCTTGAATCAGGTGCAATAATTAAAAAAGGCACAGCAGTTGTAATCGTATTTAATTGAAACACTTTGCTATCGTCTATTATTTGAGAATGGGCAACAGATTCACTTATAAATATTAAGGCCAATAAGCCTATTATGTTTTTTTTCATTTTTTGTGATTAACAAGTTTACAAATATACGTCAAAATATTTTTTTTATTGTTGGCAGCTTATAAAATAACTAGTTTTTCTAATTTATCTGCCTTTTCACCCGTATCTGTTTCAATAGATAATCGATAAATATAAACACCTCTCCCAATTCTATCTCCAAAATCATCCGTGCCATCCCACACAATCCCATCCGATCGAAAAGCATTTGTATTTACGGTTTGGATAATACTTTTTACCAATTTACCCGACACAGTAAAAATTTCGATTTTTGCATCTAACTGGTTACAAACCTGATTGTGTTCAAAATAGAATTCTGTTCTATTTACAAAAGGATTTGGATAATTTAATAAATGACTAATTGCCACCTCTTCTTTTAATTTAACCTCAAACCTAATAGTTTCTACGGAGGAATTATTATTTACATCCCACACGGTAAACTTAGCGGAATGCTCACCGGGTTCTAAATTTAAAAATTGATACCTCACCTCTCCACTTTGATATGTATCTAGGTCGGCTTCATAGTAATTATTGAGTATAATAGGACTAGCTGTTTCCTCGTCAATCACTATAGAAATATCATGTCCAATCCCATTCCCGGTAGTGTTTATACCATTTTCGTCAGAGACTTTTGCTATAAACACTGGACTTTCATCTGTAATCCCCATATTTACGAAGTTTTCGTCATTCATAAATAAACCAACTTCAGGCCCAAGATTATCGACAATTCCATTAGGATCTACCCCCCCAATTACGACACTGCTATCAAAACCAATCTTTTGCACTTTATCTGCTTCTGCATAGTAGCTTAACTTCCCTTTACCATAGGCATAATTAATATCTTTAGGGACAATAAACGAGTATTTGAATTTACCATTTACAACGGTTGATTTTCCTTTATATAATTGACTCACTCTATCTTCAAATTCAATCTCAGGTGATTCTGTATCTTGACTTAAGGTTTTTCTAACAATCGCTTTATCATAGACAGTTGGGTATGCTATACCGTTAAAATTAGAAACCAAATTACCTGCATCATCCGTCACTTCCCCTTCAATTTCAATCCTACTTAAGGCTTTTAAGGTATCCGTAAAACTTCCTGCTGAAACACCATTAATTTTTGTCGTCCTAATATTCGGTAACGCCCTACCTAATTCTAATGCTGGATCCCCTAACAAGGTAAAATTCCGAATATTTTCATCTCCAGCGGTTAAGTTTTTAGAGCGACGAATAATTTCTCCTAACGTCAGTGGCTTATTATTTTCTAATTTAAAGAGATTAGAATAAAGATTCCTTACTAAATTACTATTGGTAGTAACATACACTAATCTTGTAGTGGTCAACAATGCAATAGCCCCGCCATAAGGCTGAATTAACATTATTTCACCTGCAGACACAAATTCAGGATCATCAAATCTACTAAACTCACAAGTAGCAGATACAAATAAGGTTAGTTTATTAATGTTAGTCCATTCTTGAATAGTAGGAATAGATAACACTCTTTCTGCAGTAAGTCCACTTTCACCACCATGTCCAACATAATTAGCGACCAATGCGCCTGTATTAATAATTTGATTGATGGCATTTTCTGCTTCAGGGTAACGTTGTCCTGAAGAGGTAGACTCTTGTTGAAACGCATCCAAATAAATTTTAACGACATTCATTTCTGGGTAAATATTCGCCATGGTATCTGCCAAACTTTCACAATCGTAAACAAACTTACCTTTATCTTCATCATCTGATATTAAAACCGAACGTGTCCGCCAATCACCAAGCGAACTTGCATAACCATTTTCATCACAACTTACACCCGCTGTATTACTATATAAACTTGAGCCATATTGCATATAATGTTGTATCTTATTCACAACATCTGTAGCCTCAGCCAAGGTAGAAACTGGAAACCGGCCAACTCCTACATCCATTAAATCATATTTACTCATAGATTCCAAATCATCTAATATTCCAAAAAAGTCATCCGAAGTATAAGAGCTAGTTAAGGTAATGTATGCGTCATTTGTCGTTGCACCAGGATCTTGGTACGTAGGTAATAAATTAGCTGCATCATTATCTTTCATTCTTCTCAAGGGATCATAAGAGCCATCTCCGAATAAAAGTAAGGAAGAAATCATTTCATTTGGATTACCATTAGCACGGTCGTAAAACATTTTTGCCATCCACCGTATCGCTACTGGATCAGCAATGCCGCTAGAAAATTCATTATACACTTTTTGAACATCCACTACCTGTACTTTTAAACCATTCGCACGGTGCAAATCAGCTAATCTATTTGCTTCAGAAAGTAAAGAAGCATGACTCACAATCAAGTAGTCTACTTGTTCACTCGCATGCAAATTTTGATTTTCAATAGCCCCAATACCGATAGGAAGGTAAGCTTGTGCGGCACTAAATACAGCAAATGTTCTTAAGCTATCTGTATTGACTTTATATTGTAATTGACTCCCTACTGTAGTGGTAGTAGCTTTTTTGATGTTAAAAGGATCTGTTACCTCCCAAACCCATGTTCCACTTGCAGGGCTTGAAATATTAAACGTGGTGATATCACCCGTACCTACACTAGCCCAATCTCTAACACGTATTTGACCTGCTGCATTCGACAAGCTTCTTCTATAATTTAATTGAATCGCATCCAACCATGCATTTGCCGAAGGATCACCATTTTGGTTAAAATTTAAATTAAATACAGTAGTACTACTACTCAAGCTAATACTTGCATCCAAAATATTTAGAATGGCTTTGGTATAGGCACCTGAAGTCTGCAAACCATCTACTAAACCAATAGTTTGACCGTTTAATAACACACTGATATTACTGGCTCCTGTTGGCGAATAAATTGCAGCTTTACATTTTAACAAGGCCGGACTTGAAGCAATATAACCTGGTGTAGGTAGTGTAAAATCTTGTGATTGATAAATTTCGAACGACTCCCCTAGCCACAAACGACTAGATTGCAATAAATTAATTGCATCACTTTCATAAAAGGCAACTTCATTAAAACTCGTACTTGTTTTATTTGCCACACCGCTTGCAGTGTTCAAGTTTTGGACTCTTTTCGAGGGCACACTTCCATCAATACCAATATAATAATAACTTAAACTGTCATAATCATTTAAAGTATAATTAAAACCAACACCATTTATATCCGTTTCTTTCATAGGACCAGTAGCATAAAAAAGAATATAATCATTCTCATTAAACACGTTGTCCCCTTCCCCTTCTATGTAAATGGCATTTTTCACCAAGTCATCTGGATGGTACAAATCATTATTAAGGGGTAATTCCGATTGATGATTACCATATATATTAATGTGGTTAGGATTTAGACTGGCTGTATTTATCCCCAAAGATTCTAGAAAACTTTTTGTTATTTTAAAAACACCAGATTTATTAACCCCCATTTTATACCAACTACCATTTTTTAGAACAGAATTTGCCGCATACACATGTGCCCTGTCCATATTGGTTGGAAGATCTGTATTTATTACTTTAATTTTAATGGTTTTAACTCTTTTCACGACACCATTTAAATTTACCAAAGGCGTAAAATTACTAGCCAGAAAATATTGCCCTCTCGATTTGCTAAATTGAATATCTAGTGCGGGAGAATCACTTAAAACCAAGCCGGTGAATATGGTATTATAAATCGTAGACTCGTAAGTTATGCCTACCAATTCATAAGTAAAAGATTGGTTCCCTCTATAATTCAAAGGTACCGTCTGATAAGCTTGCATTTGATGCGTTTCCTTATTAAAATCACAACTGGCACAAGCGCCTGTTCTTGCATCCCAATCCACCATTAGTTCCAAATCCGAACCTTGAGACAAACCGACAGAAAAACAGTTAATTAACCATGTAAATAAAAATAATAAGGAAAAACGAATCAACATTAGATTTAAAAATTTTAGAATTACTTTCTTAAACGGACAAAAATAGTTATTATTGCAGCTTAAATGTTATTTACCCCTTTTTTAATGTAACCCTATTTAAAGAAAAGCGTAATAAACAACAAACTAGAGTTATTCTAATGAAATTTAATTTTAAATACTTCATCTTATTTCTCCTCACTATTGTCACCTTTCACTTTAAAGGATTGGCGCAAGACCCTGTATTTACGCAATTTTACGCAAATCCTATCTATTTAAATCCTGCTTTTGCGGGTGCAAAAAACTGTCCTAGATTTGTAATGAGTCACAGAAATCAATGGCCTTCTATTTCTGGAGCTTATGTCACTAATAGTTTTTCTTACGATCAATATGTTGAATCCGTTAATGGTGGTATTGCTGTAATGGTAACCAACGATATGGCCGGAGGAAACACGATTAATTGGTCGACTTTAAATTTAGTATATTCTTATCATTGGAAAGTGAGTAGAAAATTTCAAGTTTTATTAGGAGCACAAGGGACTTGGAATCAAAAATTTATTAATTGGAGCGAATTAAGTTTTGGCGATCAAATTGATCCTAGAAGAGGGTTTGTATATAGAACAGGAGATCAGCCAAGAGGAAATGTATTAGATAACAACTGGGGGACTAGAGGATTTTTTGATGTATCAACTGGCTTTGTAGCTTACTCTAAAAACTTTTATTTTGGTGCGGCAGCAAAACACCTTAACCGACCACAAGAGTCCATGATTTTAGGAGATGCTAGAATGCCAATTCATTATACTTTCCACGCTGGATCAACCATTAATTTCCCTGGAGATTCACCATTCGGTGGTAAAACGTCCATTTCACCAAATATCATTTACACTTACCAAGATGGTTTTATGCAATTAAACCTTGGATTGTACTATAAATATTCTATCTTAACCGGCGGTATTTGGTGGAGAGAAGGAGACTCTTTCATCTTAACACTTGGTCTTGAGATGGATAGGTTTAATTTTGGGTATAGTTATGATATCACAACCTCCCCATTAACGAACAACAGTGGCGGTTCTCACGAACTATCATTGGGTTATGTATTAAACTGTAAAAAGAAAACAAAAAGATATAGGACAATATCATGTCCATCTTTTTAATTAAGTTTGTAACTAAATAAAAGTTTTAGATTATAAAGTAAAATTGATTTTATAATTAAATAGTAAAGTATGAAAAATTATAAATTTTTATTGATTGTCGTTTTAGCCATAGGAATTGCTTCTTGTGCTAAAGATAGATCAACAACTACTGGTTGGGAATTTAACAACCCTAAGATGGGTGGTTTCCAAAAGGTGCCTGACGTTGACCAAGAGACTGGTCCGGGTTTAATTTTAGTAGAAGGTGGTACTTTTACCATGGGTCGTTCAGAACAGGATGTTACCTATGAATGGAATAATACACCTAGAAGGGTATCTGTTTCTTCCTTTTATATTGACCAATTTGAGGTAACTAACTTCAACTGGTTAGAATATTTATATTGGATTAGAAGAACCTATGCAGAGTTTCCTATGATTTATAGAAATGCTTTACCAGATACAAACTGTTGGCGTTCTCCATTAGGTTATAACGAACCTTATGTTGAATATTACTTAAGACACCCGTCTTACCAAAACTATCCAGTAGTTGGCGTTTCTTGGAACCAAGCAAATGATTTTTGTAAATGGCGTACAGATAGAGTAAACGAATATATTTTAATCCGTGAGGGTGTACTTGTAATGAATCCTGATCAAGCAGGTGATCCATTTACAACGGAGGCTTATTTAACCAATCAGTATCACCCAGGAGATGGGAAAGAACGTAAGATTGATGATTTAAATCCTACGCAAGGATGGTCTGGAAAGAAAAAAGATTTAGGAACGCGTATCGTAAGAATGGAAGATGGTATTTTATTACCACGTTACCGTCTACCAACTGAAGCGGAATGGGAATTTGCTTATTATGGATTAATTGGATCAATGACTAACCCTGAAGATCCAGGTGTTATTGAAAATAAAAGAACTTATCCTTGGACTGGCCACTGGGTTAGACAAGATGAAGAAGAGTTTCAAGGAGATATTAGAGCCAACTTTATTAGAGGACGTGGTGACTATATGGGAGCTGCAGGTGCTTTAAATGATGCTGGTGATATCACTGTACCGGTGGATTCTTATTGGCCAAATGATTATGGCTTATACAATATGGCTGGTAACGTTTCTGAATGGGTAATGGATGTATACCGTCCTATGTCTTCGGAAGATTTTAATTCTTTTAGACCATTTAGAGGAAATGTATTTAAAACTAAAGTTTTAGGAAACAATGGTAGTATTGTGGAGAAAAACAGACAAATTTTATATGATGTACATGGCTTGAAAGAATACTTACACGAATTTGAAAGAATTAGATTCCAAAGAGTTTCTGCTAAAGATTATAATCCTGCAGATACAGTATTGAATAAAGGATCTAGAATGTATTATAAATCTAAAAATGATATTACTTACAATTCTGGTAAACCAAGTCAAGTGTTTATTTCCTCTGGAGGTTTAGATACAAACGGTAACTTTAAAGCCGGAATGTACGACCAAGAAATTTTAATCTTGCAAGAGATTAATAGAATTGTAGATAGAGCAATCAATAAAGAAAACAACCAATTCTCTATGGAGGCTTCTGAAATTATTCAGACTGAAATATTTGATGGTATTTTTGAAGGTGTATCTGACAATGCAAGTTTAGTATTAATTAGAGAAGATGAAATTGGTAACGAATACCCTATTGATATCATCCCAATGCTTAGAAAAGGAATGTCGGATTATATTTTAAATACACCAGGTAGATTAAAATGGAGAGACGTGACTGCAGAAGAAAACATCAACAGAAGAAACTATCAAAATTCTGATTACAAAAACTTCGAAGATGGTGACTTCCAATCTTCTTTATATTACGACAAAAAAGATGGTATGAAAGTAGACATCAACAACGGCGTAAGAGATGGAGACTTAGTGATGTACCAAAATAAAAACGAACAGTTCAACTTAAAAGGGGATTTAATTAAACCTAATAACAGAACCAGTTGGCCTACGACTTTGATTTCTGATAAATCAAGAGTTTACAAAGGTGGTTCTTGGAACGATAGAGCTTATTGGATTGCTGGTGGTAACAGAAGATTCTTAGACGAAGACCGTTCTTCTTCTATGATTGGATTCAGATGTGCCATGGATAGAATCGGTAGTCCTAAAGGATTAGGAAAATACAGATAAGTCTTTAAAATATTTTTTAAAAGCCCCGACGATACTTGTCGGGGCTTTTTTTTTGCATTAATCTGAACCTTTTCCCTCTTCAATGGTAGGCAAGTTAAATACTAAATACCATGAAAAATATATCCCTATTCCTACTCTGCTGCTTTCCGCTTTATAGCATGGCAGCCACTGAAAAAACTATTAAATCAACTATTCAAAAAGTAACCGTCTACCAACAAGGTGCGCAAATACACCGGAAAGCGTATTTCTCCATCAAAAGTGGGACAACAAAAATTATCCTAGAAGGTATCAGTCCGCAAATTGATCAAAAAAGCATACAAGTTCAAGGTACGGGAGAAATGACCATTTTAGATTCTAAATACACGGTTACATATCCCAAACCTATTCCACAAGGGACACTTATTCCTACTCCTAAAATGGACCGTGAATTATACCTATTAAATGACTCCATATTTGAAATTGATTATCTCATTATGGCAAATCAACATAAACTAAACTTAATTAATAGCCAAATTAGTATATTAACCAACAATGGCGCTATTAAAGGTATTGGCAAAGTAAACGACTCTATTCCATTATTGAGAGATGCCATGGACTTTCATTATTTAAAAATGAACACTTTAAATCTTGAACTACTATCCGTAACAAAAAGTCAAGCATTAATTCAAAAAACAAAAAACAGAATCAACCAAAGAATTAATGAACTCAATGAGTTTAAAAGAAAAACACAGTTTATACAACCCAAAAGCAATGCTGCTATTCATAAGCTTGTGGTAACCTTGATTTCACAAAACGGCACAAATGGCAGGTTAAACATATCCTACTTGGTGAAAGATGCTGGCTGGACACCTTTATATGATATCAGGAGCAATTCTACTAAAAGCAATGTAGATTTAACATATAAAGCACAAGTACGTCAAAACACAGGAGTAAATTGGGAAAACATACCACTTACCTTATCTACTACCAATCCGTATACTAATAAAACCAAACCTACATTATCGCCTTATTATGTAAATTTCAACCGTCCTGTTCCACCACAGTACAATTTAAATGAAGTACAAGTGAGTCCCACTAGAACTGGAAAAAAGATAAACCTTTCCAGATCAGAATCCATGGAAGAGGATGAAGTAGCTATATCCGCAGACTATGCTTATAATCACACGGTAATACAAAAACAATTGATAGCCGTTAATTACGATATTGGTTTACCATACACCATAGAATCTAATAACGAAGTGCACATGGTATTGGTCAGAAAAGAAAATTTAAAAACCGATTATCGTTTTTATACCGTCCCAAAATTAGACCCATCTGCTTACCTAATTGCAGAATTAAGCGATTTAGGGGATTTAAATTTAATACCTGGAAATGCCACCATTTTCCATGATGGAACATACTTGGGTGAAACGTACATTAACCCAAATACCATGGCCGATAGTTTGGCTTTAAGCTTAGGAAAAGATCAAAATATTCAAGTGAAAAGAACTTTATTAAAGGACGATTCCAAAACAAGAATAATTGGAGACAAAACCTTGCGTACTTATGCTTATTTAATTGAAATAAAAAACCAAAAATCGAGTACACTAAATATAAAATTACAAGACCAAATACCAGTTGCACAAACTTCAGAAATAACCATTGAAGCGATAGAATTATCTAAAGGTAAATTAAATGAAGTGACTGGGATTATAGATTGGAATTTAAAGTTAAAAGCCAAGGAAACAAAAACCATTAAATTAACTTACACTGTGAGTCATTCCAAAACGAAGCAATTGAATTTAGCGCAATACTAATTAAACATTCTCCTTTTTCGCTTGGTCGAAGAAGGAGAATTTTTCACTTTGTTCAATTTCATCCATCAACTTTTCCATAATTTGGTCAATATTCATATCTTCTTTAAACAAGATAGGTTCTTTAACCACCATTTTAAGGGTTGATTTTCTTTTTTTTGTCTTCAATCCTTTTTTATCGAATGCCCTTCTAAACCCATCAATAACAATAGGAACAACTACGGGGTTATGCTTTTTAATGATAAAAGCAGTCCCCTTTCTTCCTTTTACAAAAGGCTTAGTGGTTCCCTGCGGAAAAGTAATTAACCAGCCATCTTTCAAGGCCAAATCAATGTTATCAATTTCTTTTCTATCTACTTTTCTTCTCACATTTTCACCATTGGCTCTCCAGGTACGGTTAATAGTTACGGCACCAGAAAGGGCTAATAATTTTGGTAATAAACCCGACTTCATAGTCTCTTCAGCAGCGACATAATATATATTGTGCTTAGGGTTTATAAAACCAGGAAAAATAAGTGCATTAGGTTTATCATTTAATGCCGCATGAAAAACATGTAGAAAAAAAGCTACATCTGCAAAATAAGTTTGATGATTTGAAATAAATAACACATTTTTATCTGGTAGATTTTGTAAAACTTCCGCTCCTTTTATGTCAACTTTGTATAACCATCTAAACCTAGCGTATGCAATTGATCCCAATACCCGAATGATATTTTTTTTCACAAAAATACTTTGCCCAAAAATATTCTTTTTAAAAAGCGCCATATTATTTATACTTTTTCATTACACGATCTAAATCGCGTTTAACATCTTTCGTTTTTAAATCTTCTCGCTTATCGTGTAATTTTTTACCTTTCGCTAAATGAATATTAATTTTAGCAAGATTCTTAGAACTGATAAACAACTTGGAAGCCACAATGGTTAAACCTTTATCCTTGAGTTTCTTTTCCAGTTTTTTAAGTTCAATTTTCTTTAATAACAACTTGCGGTCTCTTCTTGGATTATGGTTAAAATAAGAACCATTGTCATATTCAGGAATAAACATATTTCTAATAAAGCACTCTCCATCTTGTAGTACGCAATACGCTTCCATGATACTTCCTTTTCCAGTTCTAATGGATTTTATTTCAGTCCCGGTTAAAACAATACCGGCTGTATAATCATCCAAAAACTCAAACTCAAATCTGGCTCTTTTATTTTTTATTTCAATTTTACCCATGTTCAGTTACAAATTTAATCGAAATACTCATTTTAGATAAGGAATTGTATTAATTTAAGTAAATATTACTAATAATACTGAATTATTAAAGTTCAAATGTTAGAAATCTTCCGCCAGAAAGCGCGTAATTATAGCTTAAAAATATGTATTTTTGAAATATGGAAAACACCCTTGATTTGGAATACAATACAAGTAGACCAAAAATGCAAATACCAGAATATGGCAGAAATGTTCAAAAAATGGTCGATTTTGCAATTACCATTGAAGATAGAACTGTAAGAAATAAAGTAGCTTTGGCTATTATTAACGTAATGGGCGAGTTAAACAAGCACCTAAGAGATAAAGAAGATTACAAACATAAACTCTGGACACATTTATTTATCATCTCTGATTTCCAATTAGATGTAGACTCACCATACCCATTACCCACCAGAGAGAAATTAGCTGAAAAACCTGCAAAGGTTGCATATCCAGTAAAAGACATTCAATTTGGTCATTACGGTAAAACCGTGGAAGACATGATAGCCATTGCAGCCGACAAGGAACCAAGTGAAGAAAGGGAAGCATTGATCAAAGTGATTGCTGAAACCATGAAACGTTTCCACCTGGCATACAATACAGATTCAATTGATGATGAAATTATATCTCAGCATTTAAAAAGAATCTCAAAAGGTAAAATTATTCTTACTGACGTCAGCTTTTTAACCCCTACAAAAGAAATTTTAAAGGATTACGATAGCCCAAAAAAGAACAATACGCAGCATAAGAATAGAAAGAATAAAAATAACAACAACCGTAACAACAGAAAAAGATATTAAGCCATATGGGTACATTCGAAATTCGAGGAGGGACATCATTAAAAGGGGAGTTGACACCACAGGGTGCAAAAAACGAAGCATTACAAGTGCTTTGCGCAGTTTTATTAACAGGAGAGAAAGTTACGATTTCAAACTTGCCTGATATTATTGACGTCAATAAATTAATTAACCTATTACAAGTGATGGGTGTTAAAATTGAAAAAGTAGAACGTGGTACCTACGTTTTTAAAGCCTCGGATATTGACTTAGCCTATTTGGATACGGAAGATTTTGCAAAAAGAGCTGCAAGCTTAAGGGGATCCATCATGATTGTTGGACCATTACTCGCTCGTTTCGGAAAGGGATTGATACCTAAACCGGGAGGAGATAAAATTGGCAGAAGAAGGCTGGACACCCACTTTGAAGGATTTGCCAAATTAGGCGGGAAATTCAATTATAACCCAAAAACATTTTTTTATACCGTAGAGGCAAAAAAATTAGTCGGCACCTATATTCACCTCGACGAGGCTTCTGTAACTGGAACAGCTAATATTTTAATGGCTGCAGTATTGGCTAAGGGAGAAACTATTATTTACAATGCTGCCTGTGAGCCTTATTTACAACAGCTGTGTAAAATGTTGAACAACATGGGGGCTAAAATCACTGGAATTGGCTCTAACAAATTATATATTACAGGTGTTAAAGAGTTAAAAGGTTGCTACCATAGGGTATTGCCTGATATGATTGAAATTGGTAGTTTTATTGGACTTGCCGCCATGACCAAATCTGAAATCACCATCAAAGATGTGGCTTATCCAGAGCTAGGAATCATACCTAACGTCTTTAAGAAATTAGGCATACAAATGGAATTGCGCGGAGACGATTTATACATTCCTAAACAAGAAAGTTACGAAGTAGACACCTTTATTGATGGTTCAATTTTAACCATTTCTGATGCGCCTTGGCCAGGGTTTACACCCGATTTATTAAGCATTGTGTTAGTGACCGCCATTCAAGCAAAAGGATCTGTTTTGATTCACCAAAAAATGTTTGAATCTAGATTGTTCTTTGTCGATAAATTAATTGATATGGGCGCACAAGTAATTTTATGTGATCCACACAGAGCAGCTGTAATTGGCTTAAACCAACAACAACCCTTAAGAGGAATCAGTATGACTTCTCCGGATATTAGAGCGGGTGTTTCTTTATTAATTGCTGCCTTGTCAGCAGAAGGCACATCAACCATTCACAACATTGAACAAATTGATAGAGGGTACCAAGACATTGATATTCGTTTAAACAATTTAGGTGCCGATATTAGAAGGCTGTGATGTTAGATGCTAGACACTAGACAAAGTACACAGTATTTCCCTCCTTGAGGCGCCGTACTGAGCTACGCCGAAGTGAGGGACTATGGGAGGTGATAAATTAATTGTTAGACGCTTGATACTAGACGCTAGAAGCTAGAGCCTAGACAATAGACAAAGCACACAGTATTTCCCTCCTTGAGGCATGTACTGAGCTATTGCCGAAGTGAGGGCCCCGATAGCTATCGGGGATGGGAGGTGAAAAATTAATTGCTAGAAGCTAGAAACTAGACGCTAGATACTAGAAGCTAGATAAAAATATCAAGACATAAATAAGATAAAAATGTTATGCGCTCGTATAGTTAAACCTTTTTAATTACGAAAGCTGACACCCAACTCCGGAGCTATCAAATAACAAAAACTATTCACTAATTACTATCTACTTTTTCAATTTTGAATGATTTTTCAACTATATTTCAACCACTATTGACTATTGACTATTGACTATTGACTATTGACTATTAACTAAAAATTAGTAAATTAGCAATTGAATGTTAAAAATTGCAGGACTCATATTGCTACTATTTACGCTTGGGAATCTTTCCGCCCAAGAAATATGTAACAATGGCATTGATGATGATGGAGATGGCTTGGTTGATTTGTTAGATGAAGAATGCTCTTGTATTGTAAAAAGAGATATTATTCCAAACCCTTCCTTTGAAATTTGGATGTCTTGCGTTTCAAGTAATATTTATGGCCATAATAATGTTTTGAATTGGGAAGTAAGTTCAGGAAATTTTTATGTTTACAGCTTATGTCATCCTAACACTATAGGTGCACCTACCTTAATTCCAACCGTTCCAGATGGTATGAATTTTATACATTTTCACATTTCAAATGGTAACACTTTGTCTAATCAAATTCAATATGGAGCAATGGCCGCGAGCGTTTGTCTTACTGATAGTTTATTCGCAAATCGTACTTACATTTTAAAAATAAAAGGGAACCATTATCATAGTCAGGGTTACCAGTCCATGCCAACACCAATTACCATTGAACTATTTGGCAGACCGACATGCTCTCCAAACGTAACACCTACTAACCAATATTGATCCCAATTGGCAACATTTATCTTCAGACACTTTTAGCGTTGCACCTAATAATTGGGAACAGTTTGACTTAGTTTTTACTCCGACTGTGGATATGACATCAATATCAATCACTGGCTTAACGCATGCAGTATCATCAACGCAAGACAATGGTTACAACTTGTTTATTGATGATTTAGAGCTATTTGAAATCCTTATCCCCGACACTATTACT
>NZ_QKSB01000060.1 GCF_003234935.1 Putridiphycobacter roseus
CTAAACCTAACATGGTCTTATTCCCCTGTTCTGTCCTGTTAATAATATTATAAATATAATTTATTACAAGCTTAGGATACCTATATTCAATTTGCATTTACCAATTAAAAGGAGTGGTAATTAATAAAATAGCGCCAAAACATGGTTTAGATAGTCTAAAATAATTAATTTAGCCTAAACAATGCCTTGGCGGTTATTAAGTTACTTTGTGCAAGGTAATGCAAACAGAAATATAGCCAAGCGTTGTAAGTAATTGTAGACAACATATGAAAGAAAGACGTGCTGCGGAATTGTATTTTAATTAGGCAAAATACGATTTAGAATAGAATGTGTATAATAATATTAAGAACCGTAATTTATGAAAACCAACACTAAAATAATACTTCTGATGTTGACAACATTTTTAGTATTCTCGTGCAATAAAAAATATGGTAAAATTGATGGGAAAGAGTATTCTAAAGGAATAATTTATTTTGAAATAGACAATGAAGTTCCACTATCTGAATCAAAAAATGTAATGGAAAGTATTGGGAAAGAAAAATTCAAATTGAATGGATTTAAGTATACTACTCAGACAACTTTTGATAGCTTGACATTTTTTGCCATTATGTTCGATAGCATAGAATATTTAGATGTTTTTGATATTGTTTATGACAAGAACTCGAAGGAAGCCACTTTTCGAAACATGGGCTTTGAAAACTTATCAAGTACTAACTTAATCACATGGAATACCTTATTAGATACAAATGGAATAATTGAATCACAAAACAGCGAAAAATATGGATATTTATATATTGATGAAGGAACTGAGCAGTATTGGATAGATATTTTGAAAGAAAAAGGTGAAATAAGTGATGCTGATTTTGTTTGGAAATATAGTACTCACCAATAACTCATTTTAGAAAAACTACTTACAACAACAAATAAACCCAAGCTGACGCCAGTGTTTATTCAAACGTTAACTACAAGCTGGTATAAATTAATACTAGAACTAACACTCAACCTTTAAACGATTATAACGTTATAACTATATG
>NZ_QKSB01000061.1 GCF_003234935.1 Putridiphycobacter roseus
TTGTTGGCAAATCGTTTTCTTATTCAATTATTGCTATTCGTTCTTTAAATGTAGATTCAAAAACTTGAATCAAATTTGCAAGTTCTTGGTTGTTCAGTTTCAAGCCTATTACTATTTCTTCCTCATTCCAATTAAATACAAGCCTACTATTATTTAATTTTAAAAATATTTTTTCAGAAGAATTAAACTCTGAATCAGATTCTGAAGATGCTATATAATAATTTTCTAAGTCGTATTCATCTTCCGCATAACTCCTTTGAATAAATAGATGTTTATCAACACCATTAATAAGCTCTTCTTCACTTTTAAACTGGTCATCCGCTGACCTAGAATCTGAAAAAATTACAGTACACCCTAATTCATCATCTTGGATTGTTAGTTCTATGCATTGGAAATTTATTTTCATAACTTAGTTATTCTTGTATTCAGATTTCCATAAATCCTCTCTCCATTCTGACACTATTTCTATTAAATCATTTAATTCCCATTCTTTTGACAAAAGACTAAGGCCATTAAATATTGGCGATTCTGATCCTATTTTATAAAAATATTTATTTTTCTCAAGATTATATATTTCCTTATAGTAAATTTTTAAGTCATCAAGTGGATTAGTAGTGTGTTTATGCAGTTCGGTGGGTAAATCTCTATGTTTATAATAATTTGCCAATACTATGATTAATTCTATCCTTGTTGTTTTACATTCATTATTTACCATTTTAGCGGTCGAATATTTCAAATGGAGTTTTGATAATTTAGGATATAAATCTGAAATACTACTATTTATATAATTCTGCAGGACAATAAAGGCTGTGCCTACTAAATGCTCTGTGTCATCTGCATAAATACTGTCCCAATAATTAAAGTCATCTTTTTTACATGTCTCTAAAACATCATCAAACTCTTTTTTAATGGAATTGAGGATGTTTTTAGTTATTCCAATTCTAGTATCATTTCTTAAAATATGGGTCATAAATTATA
>NZ_QKSB01000062.1 GCF_003234935.1 Putridiphycobacter roseus
AACGGCTGAATAAAAATAGGCATTTATGCCGAACAGCTTCGCTGTAATTTTTATTTTTGTGTTGTGTTTTCGTTTTTATTTTCAGTTAGTAGTTTTTCTAGTTCATTCAAAGCCGTATCATACTCTTCTTTAACAAATACTACTGGCTCTATATCTATATTATCATCTGGATTATCGTCAGTATCTTCATAGCCATCACCAAAAATAAAATCAGTCCAAATCACCACGGAATCTTTTTTTATTATTCTAAACATGTATGCTCCGCAACCTTCATCTGCACATTCAGAGCAAACATAAATAGAATGAAATCCATTTTCAAGCCATGTACTATTTGAGGATCTTAAATCACCAATCTCACCCAATTCAATATCTAAATTATCTCTCCATCCGAACTTTCCTATATTTTCTCCAATTCCTCCTAAAATTTCAGACAGAGATGTCCCATTAATAATAAAATCAATGTAGGAAGTTGTTCCATAAAAAGATTCTGGATTTCTACCTGTAAATTTTCTTTCAAAAGTCAACTTTGAATTCGCATCAACACTGCTATTTATTTTAGATACATAAATATCTTTTTCCTTTTTTCTAACAGCCAAAACTTGCTTTACAGCACTTATCAAATTATCGACTATCTTATTTGCATACTTTTTTCTGAAAAACTTTTTAGTCGTGATAATTGGCACAACTGCTATTTCTTGAATTTCAGATAGATTTAAATCATCCAGTGAATCAAATTCACCTAAATAAAACCAATTTTCTTTTCCATCCCATATTAACTGAATAGTATTGTTTGCCTTTTGATTACACCAGTGCAAAACTCTCGTTTCTATTCCTTCTTTAAAATGTTCGTCTTTTACAAGAGAATAACCAGAAGCTACAAGGATAAGATTTATTCTATTCTTAGCTAAATTCTGTATAAAATCGATATTTCTTCTAATGTAATTTAGCATACTTTATGAAACACAACGTTTG
>NZ_QKSB01000063.1 GCF_003234935.1 Putridiphycobacter roseus
CAAACGTTAGCGCTAATAGCAAGTTGGTAAATAACTAAAAATAATTAATAGTATAATAGAATGAGACAATTGAAATTTGTTGTTTTGCTTTCAGGCTTTATTTTAGGTGGAATGGCCTTTAGTCAAGAAAACGCATCACAATATTTAATTGATTTAGTTATAAAGGTAGAACCCAAGCCAAAGTGTGGATTTGCTCAGCAAGACTCGGTATACTTGTATCAAGATTCACTCTTAATTTTCTGTGCAGTGTTGGATAGCAGCGGACAAATTGAATTAACTACGAGGGGAAATGGCAAAAGATGGGTGCTTCCAGACCATAACTATAAGATAGAAATTCTACCCAATAGTGGCTTTGCTTTCCAGTATGATAAGTTTAATACTTTTAATATCACTTCGCACACAAAAATGATTCGAGAATTAAAGCGGATAAATGTCTGCTTAGGTCCCGTTTCTCAGCCTTACTTTTCGTACGAGAAAAATAGTGCTGTGCTCGATTCAATTAACCTATTAGACCTTGATGTTTTATCGGATTTTTTCTGTACATATCCAACGGGAAAAGTTGCACTTATTGGATTTAGAGGCGAATTTGAAAACACTGAAATAGATAGACTTCGAGTTTCGGAAGTTGTCAATCACTTCCAAAAACTAGGAGTTTCTAAGGAGTGTTTTGTTGTTCTATGTAAAGGGAAAGAAGAAAACTCTTTAAACAGTGCAACAAAACATAGTAGTATTAGCGACCCATTTAGAAGCCAAGCTGTAAAGAATAACCAAGTAGTTGTGATAGAAATAATGGCCTTTGAATGATGAAAAAACTATCGCTAACAACAAGCATATTTCATTGTTGTTTCGTACCTTACAGCAACGAAAACATGCTCAAACGTT
>NZ_QKSB01000065.1 GCF_003234935.1 Putridiphycobacter roseus
ACGATATCTGATAAACCATCACCGTCTGTATCCGTAATTGGTCCTGTTCCGATTTGACCGTCACCATCTGGATCTGTACCACCTGCTTCTACTACATCTGCAATACCATCATTGTCTGAATCGACATCATTCATATCATTGACACCATCTAAATCCGTATCTGGATTTGGTAAAACAATACCTCCAAACTCATTAGGATCAACAATGCTTGAAAGTCCGTTACCATTTAAATCACTAATTGGTCCTGTACCTATCACACCGTCTCCATCTGGATCTGTTCCTCCAGCTTCAATCACGTCAGTTATTCCATCATTGTCTGAATCTAAATCTAAATAATCTGGGATGCCATCTTCATCTCTGTCTAAAACAGGTAAAATACTACCACCATTATCTGGATCCACTAAATCGCTCAATCCATCTCCGTCAGTATCTGTAATTGGACCTGTACCAAGCACACCATCTCCATCTGGATCGGACCCTCCGTTTTCTGTTACATCCGGGATGCCATCATTATCTGAATCAAGGTCCAAATAATCTGGAATACCATCTCCATCTGAATCTCCTGTTCCTTCATCTACATCTAGAATTCCATCATTATCATCATCTGGATCGATTACATCTGCAATGCCATCTCCATCTGAATCTAACTCTCTATAATCTAAATCACCTAAACCAGGTGCATCTGCATCTGCAAATATGCCATCTGTTACTGGATCGATTGTTCCGTTGGCTGCATTGGTAAATGTGTTGACTGCCGTTAATGGCATGCTGTCAAAATTATCATCCAAACCATCTGCGTCTGCATCTGTTCCTGCTGGGGCTAATTCCGCTCCATCAATTACACCGTTACCATTGGT
>NZ_QKSB01000067.1 GCF_003234935.1 Putridiphycobacter roseus
TAGGTTCCGCTGGTATGCGCGGTTGATGAATCCGAAAACTGAATGCAATCCCCGCTGCAAATTTGTGAATTAGACAAAACAAAATCTGCCGTAAAATTATTGAATATGCTAATGCTCTTACTGGTATCGTGCATACAACCAAAATCACTGGTGGTTTGTAAGTTGACAGTATAATTGCCATTGACGGTATAAACATGGTTTGGGTTTTGAATGGAAGCTGTGTTCATGTCACCAAAATCCCACACATACCCTGCAATATTTCCACTTGCAATACTGGACCCATCAATAAAAGAAGCATTAAAGCAAGAAGAAGTAAATGTAAAATCAGCGACAGGTTGTGGATGAATGGTAAGGCTTAAAGTACTGGTATCCGTGCATGCAGAATCAGAAATCGCCACCAGTTGCACATTATAATCCCCGGCTTGGTTGAAGGGATGATTGGGTTCAAATAAGGTACTAGCAGAATTGTCTCCAAAATCCCATTCATAATTGGTAATGGTACCCGAAGCAATATTGGAATTGTTATTTAAATTCACGACTTGAAACACGCATGTATCCGTAATACTAAAATCTGCAATTGGATTAGCATTCACAAAAATAGTCTGCACCAAGCTATCCGCACAGCCTTGGTCCGACTGGGCAAAAAGTTGGACGGAATATGTTCCCGTATTATTGTAAGTATGATTTACAATGGAGTCTACCCCAAAAGTATTGTCTCCAAAATTCCAATGGATGCTATCAATGGAACTAGTACCAGCAATTGTTGTTAAATCGGTAAATAATGTACCTTGGTT
>NZ_QKSB01000068.1 GCF_003234935.1 Putridiphycobacter roseus
TAGGTTCCGCTGGTATGCGCGGTTGATGAATCCGAAAACTGAATGCAATCCCCGCTGCAAATTTGTGAATTAGACAAGATAAAATCTGCCGTAAAATTATTGAAAATGTTGATGCTTTTACTCGTGTCGTGCACACAACCAAAATCACTGGTCGTTTGTAAGTTGACTGTGTAATTGCCATTGGCAGTATAAATATGGTTTGGGTTTTGAATACTCGCTGTACCCATGTCACCAAAATTCCAAGCGTAATCATTGATACCACCGCTCGCAATATTAGACGCATCAATAAAAGAAGCATTAAAGCAAGAAGAAGTAAATGTAAAATCAGCCACAGGTTGTGGATGAATGGTAAGGCTTAAAGTACTGGTATCGGTGCATGCAGAATCAGAAATCGCCACCAGTTGAAGGGCATAATTCACCGCTTGGTTGAAGGCATGATTGGGTTCAAATAAGGTACTAGTAGAATTGTCCCCAAAGTCCCATTCATAATTGCTGATGGTCCCCGAGGTTATACTCGAATTATTGTTTAAATTCACGACTTGAAACACGCAAGTATCTGCAAGGCTAAAGTCAACCACAGGATTTGGATTCACAAAAACAGTCTGTACCAAACTATCCGCACAACCTTGGTCCGACTGGGCAAAAAGTTGGACGGAATAAGTCCCAATATTATTGTAAATATGATTTTCAATGGAGTCTACCCCAAAAGTATTGTCACCAAAATTCCAATGGATGCTATCAATGGAACTAGTACCAGCAATTGTTGTTAAATCGGTAAATAATGTACCTTGGTT
>NZ_QKSB01000069.1 GCF_003234935.1 Putridiphycobacter roseus
TTATTCTGGAACTTCGGAACTTCAATAATTCATAATAAATAACCCTTTTATCAGAAAAATTCAAACCTTATCTTTTCCATAAAAAATTCTATTCTCTACAACTTTATAAATTTAAATTTTTCCAAATTCCAAACAGAAATTGACCGAAATCCACAAACGGGCGATTTTACAGTCTATAATTAATTTTCGGTCAAGAATTGTGTTTACCGATATACAAAATATATGTTAAATATTTAATGTTATAAAATATTTTATCTCCTTATATACTCATATATCCCACATTCATTATAAAAATATCACCGTTAATATATTATTAAAATAATATATTTAAATGAATTATTTTATCAGAAAAAGATAAAATATTAATTTTCAACAATTGTCACATTAAAAAATTTTTTCCATCTATATCCACATAAAATTAATATTTTTCTTATCATATAAATCAATAATTAATTATTCACAAATAATATTACAGAATCACAATAATGACAACCAGACAGTTCCCAGGAAAGAGGGGGCTTTCCAATAAGGATTTCTCCTTACTGGCGCGCAATTAGGTGACCAAACCTCTCCTTGACAGAACTTCTAGACATCGTTAATATTACAAATAATAATATTAATAACTTTGTCGTCTCAATTATTGATTTAATAATATATAAAATATCGACAATAATTGAATCAAATAACGTGAGATACTATGTAATAATTACTGTAGTAATAATTGAATAAAACTGAGTGATTTTTTACGTAAGTATCAATAATT
>NZ_QKSB01000007.1 GCF_003234935.1 Putridiphycobacter roseus
TTAGCTAAACAATGTCTTGGCGGTTATCTAATTACATTTGTGCTAAGTAAAGCAAACAGAAACATAGCCAGGCGTTAGTCACAATTAAGCCACCCACAATGAATAAAAACTTAGTTGGACATAAAGTCAAATTTCTTAATTCTGTAAAGAGTGGTATTGTTCTTCAAAAAGATTTCAGAAGTACGAAAAATATGGTTGAGAAATTCGTTATCAGTCTTGACAACGTGATTAAAATAGAAAGAGTGACCCCTAGATTAATAGCTGAATGAGGTGTACTATTTATAGTATGCCTTTTTTTTATTTTAAATTCTAAGCATGATTAAAAGTTAATATCTATAAAATAATTGTGTTGGTAGATACAATTTGGGGAAGTGTCGATTTGCTTTTTATGTTACGAATAATATGAATAGATTTAACCTATAACGCTTAATAGCGTTAAGGATTAACAAGAACAAATATTAATTATTTAAAACTTAAAGAAGATGAATAGTAAAAAGATTAAAACAGGAATTGTAATGATAACATTATTATTCGCGTTTAGTGCAAATGCACAATCGTCAAAAAAAGAAAGAGGAGCAAAACCATCAACATTTAGTGAGCTTTTAGAAAAATTAGATGCTAATGAAGACGGCAAAATCTCAAAAGACGAAGTTAAAGGACGTCTAAAAGATAATTTTGATAAAATAGACACCGACAAAGATGGTTTTATTTCGGAAACCGAATATGAAAATGCACCAAAACCAGAACGTAGCAAAAGAGAATAAGGCTTAAGTAGGTCAAAAACTTAAGTTGGCTCAAAAAAATTTTATTGGATTGATTTTAATGGCTTCGCAAGAGATTGCGAAGCTTTTAAATTATAAAATGTTTATATTTGACTAGAAGAAACCTAAAACGAACTGCTAACCGCTACCCTACGTTTCTTATATTAAACGTTACATTCAATTGTTCGCCCACTTTTTTTAAAAAAACACAGTAACCCATAGCACTTTTAAATGCAAAATTATAGCGGTATTGTGTTGCGTGGACTGTTTTCTGTCTTATGGAATTCTACTTTTAGAAAATGCGAATAGTGCAATTTTTTTACTTTTTTCCGAATCGATAATTTACGCCAAAAATATATTGCGTGTAGAAAGATTTCTTTTCAATTTTATTTAGAATAAAGGAATTATTAAATCCGATTTCCAAAAATAAATTCTGTCTACCTTTATTATTCAACAAAAAGTTAGTCCCAGCACCAAAACCAAGGTAATAAATTCCGGCTTGCTTCGTATTGTACTCTTCTAAAATCAATAAATTAGATCGATTAAATATTCCATCTACATATAATTGGAACTTCTTTTTAGACACTATATCAAACTGTGTTATTAGGCCAAATAAGTGGTAATTTTCTGTGGTAATTTGATCCATATCCCGTATCCAAGCATAAATTGGCGCAGCTTGAACTCCCAACCAAAATCGATTATGGAGCTTCATTTTTACATTTATATTCCAAGTTAATTCACTGTATAGAAAATCTCCTGCTGGTTTGTTATAATCATTCCAAATATAAGTTATTGAAGAGCCAACCTCTGCCGTTTTAGCAAAATAGCCATTATCTGATTGACAGAAAGAATGCGTTAACAAAAAAAACGACAGGAACAAAACCAAAAACTTCATAAACACTTAAATTTTAACCTAATGCTCGAAACTACTAAAAAAAATGCAGTTTAAAAAGTAACGTACTCCCAATAAATAAAGTAGCATACTATAATTTATCTTTATTACAAAAAAAGCAACTAATAAGTCATTAAATATATTTGATAGTATTCTAGTAAATGGCTAATTTTACGTGAACAAAAAACCCATAATGGACGAAACAGGCATTACATTTATAGTAGCCATGCTCATTACAACAATCATAGGAATTTTAGGCTTTAATTGGCGCAGGCGTGGGCGGAAAATGCAAGCAGCACGCTTGGATGCAGATTGGATATTGTTTGAAAATGCTGTGGATAAAAAAAACTATGAATTGATGAAAACTGTCGGGCTGGAATTGGCCTATAATGTGCACCTGAAAAAAAAGCAATTAGAGACTATGTCAGCTACAGTTGATTCACTAATCGATAGACACCCTTCATTTGAAAAATTGAGGTTGGCAATTCTCAACAAAAAATTGCATTATGAAAGACAGCCAGGATGGTGAAAAATGTTAGTGAAAGTTTTATAATTTCAAAAGACATATTAGAAATAATTGTTTCATTGATAAACTACCTTAGTTTTACTTTCCAAACCTATAACCAATTCCTGCGGAACCTATCCAATTTAATGCGTAGACATGCATTTCATTATTAATATTGTAAAATAATTCTCCTGTATCTGAATTGAAATAATTGGAATATTTTGAATCGGCTCTGAATCCAAATCCGAATGAAGTTGATAAGTATAAATGTTTAGTCAAATTATAATCCATACCTACGATTAGATTAAGGGTGAAATCTAACTTTTTAAATTCACTTCTAACATTCTTAGGGTCCGGTCCAAGGTAAAGACCAGTGGCAGGTGTAGAAATTAACGGCTGATACTCATAATACCATGTATCATTGAAACGGGTTTGTATAATTTCAGAATGAATTCCTGTAAATAAATGTATTCTTTCAAAATCAAATAAATATCTTTTATAAACTAAGTCTACACCGTAAATATTGATATTTTTATTATTATTTACAAACAGTGAATAAGGAATTCTTGGGCCAATATTCAGTTCATTTTTTTTGTATTTAAGGGTTAGAGATGGCGTAAGTCCTTTGGCATACAGCTTAGAATAATTGGACTCCAATAAGACACCAAATTTTAGCTTATCCTCCTTCTTTTCTTGTGAAAAAGAACGTGTTATTGAAAATAAAAATGACAATAAAAGAAATAAAAATGTTTTTGATCGCATGGATAATAAACGCCTATTTTTTCTTAAATATTGTGAAAACATAAAGTAAAAATGTGAAAGAACAAATGGCAAGCTTATAAAAACTATGCTTTTTCAGGAGCTTGAACACACTTAAAATGTACATTATATTTATTATAATAGCAACATGTTAGTAGCGAATGATTCACAAGCTACTGATGGAAAATATGGACTGGTCTTTGTTTCGTATTTCATCAGATTATAACTTAGATAGTAATACCATAAAGCCTGCGAAATACATCATTTTGGTAAAAAATGAATTTTAACTGCTTTTAAAAGTTTTCTGGGTAAAAAAGGAGACTGTGAATGGTGGTTTAGTGAATGCTTTGAAAAAATCAAATAAAAGATAGGGGTATAGATGGCTAAATAGACATCTGGGAAGGAGGACTCAATGAAAAAATGACTTATTGTTAAGCCAAATATAAAAATCAATTATATCTTGATTGATGATGTATTAGTTCCAAAGATTGTATTATATAAAATCAAAACATTAGTAAGTGTATAATTTTTTTTAAGTAATTGAAAAATAAAATCAAATGTATATATTTGCCTTTAATGTATTTAAAGGCAGACTGCAAACTATTTTCACTTATCATGTTCATTCGTTGTGCTTTATGTTAAGATAAATGCCAATGCTAATATCTTTTTTTTAAGGAAACTACAGTAATTATGCTTTTTAACTCAATCGATTTTGCAATATTCTTACCTATATTTTTTATTCTATATTGGTTTGTGACAAACAATAATTTGAAACTGCAAAATTTTTTAATAGTTGTGGCAAGTTATATATTTTACGGTTGGTGGGACTGGAGATTTTTGTCGCTTATTTTTTTCAGTACCATTGTTGACTATCTTATTGGTCGAAAACTAAGGGTAGTAGAAAATCAAACGAAAAGAAAGATTTTATTATGGACCAGTATTGCAGTTAATCTTGGGTTTCTGGGTTTCTTTAAATATTATAACTTCTTTTTAGACAATTTTATTGCTGCTTTTTCCTTCTTTGGGACTAACATAAAAGCAAATTCACTTAACATAATTTTGCCAGTAGGAATAAGCTTTTATACTTTTCAAACATTGAGCTATACAATTGATGTATATAAAAGAAAACTAGAACCAACAAAAGATTTTATTGCATTTTCGGCTTTTGTTAGTTTTTTTCCTCAATTAGTTGCTGGTCCAATTGAACGAGCAAGCCATTTACTACCACAATTCTATAAAAAGCGAGTTTTTGAATATTCAAAAGCCGTTGATGGAATGCGGCAAATACTTTGGGGCTTATTTAAAAAAATAGTTATTGCAGATAATTGTGCAGAATATGCAAACCAAATATTCAATAATTCTGGTGATTTAAACGGTAGTACATTAGTGCTTGGTGCTTTATTTTTTACTTTTCAAATTTATGGTGATTTTTCTGGCTATTCGGATATAGCAATTGGTACTTCTCGTCTTTTCGGTTTTGACTTAATGAGAAATTTTAATTTCCCTTACTTTTCAAGGGATATAGCTGAATTTTGGAGGCGCTGGCATATATCGCTTTCTACATGGTTTCGAGATTATCTATACATTCCTTTAGGTGGAAGTCGTGGTGGCACTTGGATGAAAGTGCGGAATACATTTATTATTTTTATAGTCAGTGGCTTTTGGCACGGTGCTAATTGGACTTTTATAGTATGGGGTGCATTGAATGCTATTTACTTTTTACCCCTTTTATTAACTAACAATAATCGTAATAATTTAGAGACAGTTGCGCAAGGCAAATTTTTACCAAGTATAAAAGAACTCGCTTTAATGTTATTTACTTTTGGGTTGACTGTTTTCGCTTGGATATTTTTTAGAGCGGAAAATATCAATCATGCTTTTAGTTATATTTCAGAGATATTTTCATTATCTACGTTTACAATTCCAGAAATACGACCCAGTAATATAATATTGTTGACAATGATTTTTGTATTAATTGAATGGTTGGGAAGGGAGCAACAATTCGCAATACAAAATTTAGGAGTTAAGTGGAAACGCCCGCTTAGGTTTTTAATGTATTATGCTTTAATTGCTTTAATTTATCTTTTTAGTGGGAAAGAACAAGAGTTTATTTATTTTCAATTTTAATTATGACTAATTTTATACGGAACATATTAATATTTATTATAGTTCCAACCATTGTTCTACTTTTTATAATTGTTCCTTATTTTATCAAAGATCCATATTTGGATTACGGTAAAAAAGAGAATTATTCTTGGACATATTTTTTTCAACAGCTTGGAGACATCTCAACAAAAAAACTAATAAACTCAACGCAGGAATATAATTCATTTGTTTTTGGAAGCAGCAGAACTACAGGTATTTATGCTTGTTACTTGAATCAATCAATACCGAACTCATCTTTTTATCATTATGGAAACTGGAATGAAACAATAGGTGGAATATATAATAAGCTTCAATTAATTGATTCATTAGGATATAAAATTGAAAATGTATTAATATATCTTGATACCGATTACACTTTTAAAGGAGAAGGGAAAAGCCACATTTCAGATCACTATTTAATATCAAAACAATCAAAATTTAATTATTTAAAAACTCACTTTACAAGTTTTTATAGTAATTTAACTTTAAAAAAATTAAAAATATTATATGGTTTTAAAATTGACGGTACAGATTTTCCAAATTGGCATTCAGACCTAAAAACAAATGATCCAAATCACAATTGTAATGATCCAAAGACAATTTTAAATTACTCATTATATGATGATTCAGAAATATTAAGCGCAAAGATTGACTCATTAAAGTCATCCAATATACTTTTTAATAGGCAGCTACATGAAGAGTATCTTGAAGAGCAAATTTCTGATTCTGAAAAAAGTATGCTAATAAAAATAAGAGAACTTTTAAAAAAACATTCCACCAATTATTATTTTGTAATAACACCACTTTATGACCAAAAAAAGTTTAATATTTCTGATCAAATAAAATTAGTTGAATTATTTGGCGATAGAGTTTTTGATTTTTCTGGAATAAACGAATATACTGCTAATGAATACAATTACCCAGATGGAAAACATTTTCAACCATATATTTCAAAATGCATAATTGACTCTATAATAAAAGTAGGAACATACAATTTTTCTAATAAATAATAAACATTTTGTATTTTATTGACCAGTATTTAATTACTTCTTGTAAAGGGTGGAGTTTGGCCTTGTAAATTGTTGTGTAATACATTTCCTATCACATGATTTGGACCACCGATTTAGGGATGAACTTTTCTAAAAATTCATTTAGAAATTACGAAGGTTTTAGAGACCAGGAAACTTTTAAGATGCGACGTATTTAAAAAGTGGAAGGAATTCATTTATTCCCATTGTAACCGGTGTAATTAAATCAAATAATGATTATAGTACCCAAATTAGCTTAAAATTAAGGTTACATAAATTTGTTTATATTTTTGCAATTGTAGTGACAATATTTGCAGGTTTCCTTTGCTACACAGGTATTTCTTATCATTCATTTCTATTATTTATCGCTCCTTATTTAATGTGCACCCTATTTTTCAACATAGAAGCTAAGATTGTGAAATAAAAATTGAGTGTAATTTTAAAACAAAAAAATGAGATTTTATATTTTTATTATAGCTGTATCCTTTTTTATTACCAAGAATTTGATTGCTCAAGAAAACTGGAAGGACTCCTTAGCACTAATTACCATTGAAAATATGGACTGGTCTTTGTTTCGTATTTCATCAGATTATAACTTAGATAGTAATACCATAAAGCCTGCGAAATACATCATTTTGGTAAAAAATGAACTACCAAAAATTGTTTTTGATTCACTATCCTACCATTATTGGCTCGCCGCAATAAATGATAAACCTCGTAGTTTTGTAACAAATTTAATTTTGTACGCATATTTTGAAAAAAATGCGCGCTTATATTTAAATTTTGAGATTGAAAGGTGGCAGGGTTCATTAAAAGCATTAGAAATCAATTATTGGATAAACTACTTAAAAAATGTTTGTCAAATTAAAGATGAGTAAACCAAGTAAATGGCTAATTTTAGGTGAACAAAAACGCTATAACAAGATGAAAATAACCTTAGCAATATTCATTACGCTACTCTTTACCAACCTTGGATTTAGCCAAGACATGATAATTACAAGTAAACAGCTGAATCAGCAAGAGGTAGATTCGATTTTTACAGATAGTTTAAAGCAAAAGCTTCAAATAGAATATGCTATTTATCGCATTTACGAATACAAGGATAAACTGGGAAAACATTACCTTGTAATGACTAAAAATCAATTTGAATGTGATGAAATGGAAGCGTGCTTTGACACCATAAAGGCATATGCCTACACCTTTGAGAAAGGATCATTCAAATCTGAATGGCAGTTAAAAGACTTTATATCATCCAAAGGTAATGCCGTTTCTGAAGAGTATTCAATCTCTTTTTGGACCAAATACTTTGCGCTAAAAGACTGCAATGGGGATGGTATTGTTGACCCTATAATGGTTTACGGAACCTACGGAATGAATGATACTGGAGATGGAAGAATAAAAATATTAGTTTATTTCAACGGTACTAAAAGCGCAATTAGACATCAAAACGGCACGCTTGACTTTGAAAGAAATACCCAGGTAGACGAAAAATATTACGAACTGCCAATCGGTATACAAAATAGGGTTCATGACATCATGGAAAGCATTACTGAGAACGATCATGGGATTTTCCCATACAAATGGCAGGCTGCAATGAAGAATAAGGAATTAAAATTTGATGAAAATTAAAAAACACAGGCGAAACCATTGACCCTTGCATCCGCTTGTCAGGTTTATGGCATTACCAATGACGATAAAAACACCGACTACACTGCAAACCTTCAGTAATAGTGACTCGTTATGAACAAATTAGGAAGAGATATTTTAACTATTGTAGATGTTCAAGTAGATGTGGATTGGCTTAAAAAAAATAATTCTAACTTCCTTCACGCTCCCTGGTGTTGGTCACTATGCTGGCGAAAGTATTTTCTAAAACCAAGGAAAAATAATTGTTATGAACGGTGGTATGTCCGAAGTCAAAAAAAAGCTTTAATTTTCGAAAAAAGCAATTATTGAAGGCAATACCTAATATATCGTTCCAAAGTGAGGCAAAAAACAAGGATTTTGAATTGCTAAACCTTGCCAAATTGTTTGAAAAATTAGATACTTTTAAAGACCACGACCCAAGGTTACCACACAGAATATACTTTTTTGCCCTCTTGATAGTCACCAAGGGAACCGGCAAGCATCAAATAGATTTAAAAGAATACGATTTAAAAGCAGGAACAGTCCTTAAAATTGCCAAAGGTCAAGTACACGCCTTTCAGCAGGACCCCACTTACGAAGGATATTTAATCCTTTTTACAGAAGAGTTTGTGATCAACTATTTTTCAAAATCTTCCTTTAAACTCATCTCTCATTTATACAATTATCACCTATCCTCTCCAATTGCGTTTGACCAAGATGGTAATAAAAAATTGATTGATAATTTGAGTACAGAACTTAAAAGCAAGAATGCCTTCGCCCAAAACAACATCATTGCCGCACATTTAGATCTGTATTTATTAAAATTAGAACGCAGCGCTAATGCAAAGGGCATTCAAATCAAGGAGCCTAAATTACACGACAGTTTTGTACAGTTTAAAAACTTAGTAGAAACCGAGTATACTTTGACACGTAATGTAAAAGACTACGCGGATAAAATGTTTGTCACTACCAAGTATCTAAATACAGTGATAAAAGAATTTACCATAAATACTGCCAAAAACTTTATTGATGATTTTGTGTTACTCGAAGCCAAAAGAGAGATTGTAAGTACCCATAAGAGTTTAAAGGAAATAGCCTATGACATGGGCTTTGACGAAGTAACTAACTTTACAAAATTCTTTAAAAAACACAGTGGTATCACCCCCAGAGCTTTTAGGAACAAACAACTGCTATAATTCCCACATTTACCATTTTTGACCTCATTTTGATAAGCTTTTACTTTTTGAATTGCCACACCTTTGTGCCAACAAAAAAAACAATTTAAAAGCAAAAAATTATGAAGTACGCAAAACAATTAAGCTTGGTATTATTCGGATTAATAGTATTGGCATCCTGCAAGAAAATTTCAAAAGACAGCACAGTAACCGTGAGGAATACTTTTGAAGATGTATCACAACCTGAAATAGCATATTCTTTATTCTTTGGACTAGCTGAGGATGCTTTAGATGTAAAAGCAACCATCTCCAATGATGACATTGAGTTTCCTGAAGCATTAAAGGTGAAGACGCATTTTGGGATTCAAACTTTAGAGTATTGGAAGAAGGAACATTCGACAGATACTATTTTACTTTTGATGAACCTCATAAAATTGATGGTTTCGAAAGTTCAAATGATGCCGTTAACTTAAGAATTGACAGTGAAACATCCATTGTTGTTGAAGTTGGAGCTGGATTTAATTTTCAACCTGGGGCTTCTTTCACGATTGATTTAAAATAAATAATAATCCACCATAAAATACGGTATGTCAATTGAATTGGCATGCCGTATTAATAAATTCTACCTATGATAAGCAGTAAAACAGAACAGATTGATACAACCATTAGAGCATTGTACAAGCATGCCAGATTTGACAAACTAAAAATAATGAAGGGACTAGCCAAAAGTATGAGCAGGTCCATGCAGCCAAGCGATTTTGAAGATGCTTATCTTTCCATCAACCAGGAACAGGGAGAATACCTGACAGATTTAATAGTGAACCAAAAATTTAAAAACATTATTGAATTCGGCACTTCTTTCGGAATTTCTACACTTTTTTTAGCTAGAGGAGCAATGAAAACTAATGGCAAGATAATCACCACGGAACTGCTGGCATCAAAAGCGGAACAAGCCATTTTAAATTTTAAAAAAGCAGGAGTCAGTGATCTCATTGAAGTGAGAACCGGAGACGCAATGGAAACCTTAAAAAAACACAACAACCCAATCGATTTATTACTCCTGGATGGATGGAAAAATCTATACCTACCATTATTTAAAATGCTAGAACCCAATTTCACAAAGGAAACTAATATTTATGTTGACAATGCCGACATGCCGGAATCTAAAACATTTTTAAAAAATATTAACCCTGGCAAGTACAAAATAACATCATTATTTGGGGGAAAGGCAATGTTAATTACAATCAAAAAACAAGGTGCACATTTACCATTAATCAAACAATCTAATTTAAAATAAATAAAAACAATATGAGTCAAGTAGCAAACTGTCCCACTTGTGGCGGCAAATCAACAATAAAAGAAAATAAAGGGGTAATTACCTATCAAGCCCTTCAAGATGAAATGCTTTTAAAAAAAGTAGGTCAACTGAAAAAAGCAATGCAAAAATTCAAAGAAAAAGCAGAAGCGTTAGAAAAGGAATTGGCAGAACTAAAATCCAAACAAGAGGAATAAAAAAATTATACCAGCCACTTTATCCTAATTTCAAGGGGTTTATGAGATTTGTAATTTCCCTTCATTTTAAATAAAGCTTTATGCTTTGTAAAAGATTCCATTATTCACCTAAAAGTTATTAATGGTTGCAATAGACTATCATAAAAAAGCTGACATGCGCACATTAACCATTTATCACCTAAGATTCACCTTTCATAGCAGCTGAAAAACAAGGATATTTGTACCTAAATAAACATTTTTTGACTAACAGATGAAACATTTATTACTGATACTTCCTTTGACCCTACTTTTATTAGCATGCGGACAGAACAAAACTGAAACACATACAAAATATCCTGACAAACTAATTGGCATGGAACTAAATTACTCCTACTCTGGTGGCAACGAATATGTAAACCGGTTTAGCGAGGAAGGGTTAACGTATCAATTCCGTTCAGGGTCGAAGCCAGACAAATGGTGGGGACCAAACCCTTATAATTACATGTTGTCTGATGGCAATGAACACATCATATCATGGCATGAAAAAGGCAATGGAGACTTTGTAACTTTAATAATCAACTTAGAAAAGAAAACCGTCATAGGCAGTGCCCTTGTCCATGGAAAAAAAGTGCATTTTCAAAAAGCGAAATTGCATTATTTCAAAAAATTCTAGTAAAGTACCTATTCATAGATAGCATAAGACAAACCCCATTTAATATAAGCGTAATGAACACCAAACTAAACAAACAAAATGCCATCAACTTTTATAAGATGGCATACGAAGGAAACCCAGCAAAAGCTGTAGCACAATACGTAGGAAATGAATACATACAGCATAACCCTTTAGTTGCAAATGGTCCACAATCATTTATTGATTATTTCAATAGAATGCACCAAGAGTATCCTGTTAAAACGATTGAATTTGTCCGTGCCATTTCCGAAGGAGATTTGGTGGCTTTACATACACACCAAGTTTGGCCAGGCAATGATGAATATGTTACTATGGATTTCTTTCGTTTTAACGAAAACGGAAAAATAGTAGAACATTGGGACAGTATCCAACAAGTACCCAAAGCATCTTTGAACGATAATACAATGTATAAATAATGAATTTCATAAAGAAAAATTACGGATGGATGATTGTTGCAATACTTGCAGCATTGCCTTTACTGGTCATATTTAGCATGATTAGTTTTGATTTTTCAAATGGTTTTGCAATTATTGAAGGGAAAGGAGCTAGCGAAAGAACAACCTTATAAATGCTTTATCATGTTTCGGGTGAATTTGCCATACGGTGGATGACCGCAGTACTGACTTTAACGCCTATATTCATCATTTTTGGTGTCACGAATTTATATGTTAGACAAGCCATGGGAATTGCAACAGCAATCTGGAGCTTATTACACTTTATTCTATTTATTTGGGCAGAAGGATTTTTAGAAACTTTTACACAAGTAAATTACATAGCAGGATTTATCGCCATTGTAATCTTAATTCCAATGTTATTGACTTCAAATCGAAAGTCTATGGCAATTTTAAAGGCCAATTGGAAAAAATTACAAAGCTTAGTTTATATCGTCATAATATTGAGCCTACTGCATATTATTTTACTAGATAAAACCTGGCTCATTTATGGAATAATCGTAGGTCTTGGTTTTATCGTAAGAATTCCGACCGTTAAGAAAAAATTCTTTGAAATGCGCAAGGCTAGAAAAAAATCTAAATCAAAAAAATAATGGGATTATTAAAAAGGTGGTAATGGATCCCGTCATCATCACCCAAAAAGAAAAAATAGCTGAGACTGTATATAAAATAAGGTTATCGGATGAAAGCATAAAAAAAGCAGACTTTAAACCTGGCTATTTTTTGCGGTTGGGCATTGGACTGGGAAATGATGATTTATCCACTAAAGATAAAGTGAGGAGCTATTCCGTTTGGGACATCAATAAAAAGGAAGGTTATTTTGATATTGCTATTGCCACTGAAAGCAAAGGAGTAGGTAGTCAATGGGTTGAAAATTGTAAAGTAGGAGAAACAGTTTATTCCAAATGGAAAAAAGGAAACTTTATTATAGACAAAACCGCGGATAGTTATTTGTTTATTGGCGATTTATCTGCCTTATCACATTTATACATACTGAACAGACACTTGTCAAAAGACAAACAAACTGAAAGTATAATTTACAGCCAAGGCAAAGAAGATATATTTGCTGATGTAGATGGATCAAAACCTTTTAATTACTATGAACTCGAACAAAACGCGATCAGTACCATCTTAAAAAAAGTAAAAGAAATTGTACCCCAAATGAAAGGAAACAAGATGGTTTACATTGCTGGAGATAGTCGTGTTTGTATTGCATTGAATCAATATTTTAGAAAAGAATTAAACTGGAATACCAAACAAATAAAAACAAAGCCGTTTTGGAACCCTGAAAAGAAAGGCTTAGAATAAGATGACCATAAAAGACAAATACAAGCAAGTACGACAAGAAACAATGGCCTTTTGTGACCATTTAAAAATTGAAGACTATGCCATTCAGGTCGTCCAATTTGCAAGTCCCGCAAAATGGCATTTGGCACATACCACCTGGTTTTTTGAAACATTTCTATTGAAAAAATATGTAACAGATTACAAGGAGTTTGACGTACATTTTAATTACCTTTTCAATAGTTATTACAATAATGTAGGCGATAGGATTTTACAAAACAACAGAGGAAATATGTCGCGTCCAAGTACCGATAAAGTATTGGAATACAGAAAATATGTGGATGAAAAAATGATGGGATTTCTCCAAAGCACAGCAGACAAAAAAAAGATTGATTTAGTAATTTTAGGTCTAAATCACGAGCAGCAGCATCAGGAATTATTAAAAACAGATGTAAAATACATGCTGGGACACAACCCCATTTTTCCTGAATTTAATTCAGCCTATAATTTAGTTAACGACAAAAACGAAAGTACAGAAAGCTTAAAAATTGATGCCGGAATTTACGAAATTGGGCATCCAACTGATGCGTTTTGTTACGACAATGAATTAGGAGTGCACAAAGTGTATGTGGACGATTTTACCATCAACAATTTCCTTGTCACCAATGGCGATTACATGGCGTTTATGGAAGACGGAGGCTACACAGATTTTAATATTTGGTTAGACGAAGGCTGGAATTGGGTCAATAAAAATGAAATTAACTCACCAATGTATTGGCACAAAATAGATGGAGAATGGCACTATTATACCCTCGCCGGATTGCAAAAAGTAGAAAAAGAAGCTATACTTTGCCATATTAATTATTACGAAGCAACTGCCTTTGCAGAATGGCAAGGCATGCGATTGCCAACAGAATTTGAATGGGAAATAGCTTCAAAGCAATTGAATTGGGGAAAAAGATGGGAATGGACCAATAGTGCTTATTTGCCATACCCAAAATTCGAAAAAGAAAATGGTGCAGTGGGTGAATATAATGGCAAATTCATGAGTAATAAAATGGTATTGAGAGGTGCATCTGTGGCAACCTCACCAGATCACAGTCGACCTACTTACCGAAACTTTTTTAACCCCGTTGAAAGATGGCAATACACAGGAATTAGATTAGCAAAAAAATAACATGAATACATTCAAAAAAGAAGTTCAGCAAGGGCTAGAAGCAAACCCAAAAACATTACCGTCGAAATATTTCTACGACAAAAAAGGTGACGCGCTTTTTGTGGAAATAATGAATATGGCCGAATATTATTTAACCCGAAGCGAGTTAGATATCTTTAAAAATAAAACAGAAGAATTAATCCAAGCACTTGACCTAAATAAAGGAAGCTATTTTGAATTAATAGAATTAGGAGCAGGTGATGGCACCAAAACCAAAGAATTATTAAAAAAACTAGTCCATGAAAACTATAATTTCGACTACTTTCCTATTGATATTTCAGCCAATGCTTTGGCGCTACTGGAACAAGATCTAAAAACTGAAATAGCCGACCTATCGGTAAAAACCCAACAAGGAGATTATTTTGAAGTATTGGATACTTTAAAAGCCAATAAAAATCCAAAAATCATCCTGTTTTTAGGCTCCAACATAGGAAATCTGACTGATGAATTAGCAACGAAATTTATTTACAAATTAGGGACAAATCTCAATCCTGGTGATAAATTACTATTGGGGGTAGATTTGATAAAAGCTAAAGAAATAGTGGGACCTGCTTACAACGATAGTAAAGGAATTACTGCGGCATTCAATATCAATTTATTGGAAAGAATTAATAAACAATTGGAAGCAAATTTTAATCTAAACCAATTCGAGCATCAACCTGAATACAATGAAGATGAAGGCATTGCAAAAAGCTTCATCACCAGTACAACCAAACAAACAGTTGAGATAAAAGCAATTGGTAAATCATTTCAATTTAAAGCGGGAGAAAAAATTCATACAGAGATTTCAAGAAAATACAATGATAAATTAATTCAAAAAATCATTGCAGATACAGATTTCAGTTTAGCAAGAAAAATTATGGATAGCAAAGCATATTTTGCTGATTACATCCTCAATAGAACCTAAATAATAAAGGCAAATTACCATGGATTGAAAAATCTTAAGTAATCGCGCAGATTTACCATTTTTAACCGAAGATTGATATACAGTCCCAGTGGAATATTTCTGAGATTTGTACCATCAAATAAAAACAACGAATCCATAGAGCATATGAAAATAGCAGTAACCTCAGCAAGCGGAAAATTAGGCGCTTCAATCGTAAAAAACTTAGTACAATTAATCGGAAAGGAAAATGTAATTGCCATTGCACGCACCACTGAAAAAGCAACACATTTAGGCGTTGAAGTCAGAAAGGGAGATTACAACAGTCGCCCAGACTTTGAAGCTGCTTTAAAGGGAGTTGACGCTGTATTATTAGTGTCGGGAATGGATGCACCAGACAAAAGAATTGAACAACATAGAAATGTAATTGAAGCTGCAAAAAGCAATGGGGTAAAGAAAATTGTTTACACCAGTATTGTTGGTGCAGAAAAAGACAACGCTTTCAGTCCAATTGTTCAAACGAACCGACAAACAGAAATGGATGTCAAAAATTCAGGATTAGATTGGGTAATTGGAAGAAACGGCATTTACATTGAACCAGATTTAGAGTACATAGACACTTATGTAAAAGAAGGGGGCATTAAAAACTGCGCTGGAACAGGAATTTGTACTTATACCAGTCGTGAAGAATTAGGTTTTGCTTATGCTAAAATGTTGCTGGAAGATAAGCACAATGGGCAAACCTATAATTTAGTAGGAGAAGGCATCACCCAGCAACAATTGGCTGACGACATCAATCAAGTATTCGGTACAAACTTAACTTATACCTCTCTTTCAGTTGAAGCCTATGCTGCAGAAAGAAAAGCGGCATTAGGCGACTTTATTGGTACTGTAATTGCTGGTATTTATGAGGGCATACAGAAAGGTGCAAATGATGTTTCATCCGACTTTTCAAAAGCAGCAGGAAGAGCACATTTATCGCCTATCGCCATGATGGAAAACTTTAAAAATCAATAAACAGTTTAATTTTAATGCAATGAAAAAATTAGTTCTATTGGCCATACTGCCATTATTTATCGCTTGTAAAGGGAAGGTTGATGCTCCCGAACGTTTAGAAGGCGTTGAAATGCAATACACCTACGAGCACGGGGTCGAATTTGCCATTCGCTATACTGCCGAAGGCGTTTACTATCAATATAAAAAAGGTAAAAGTCCGGATAAATGGTGGGGGCCTTTTCCCTACGAGTATTTAGTCACTGACAAGGGAGAGCATTTTTTATCATGGTTTGAAGACGGCTATGGCGACCATGTCACCCAACTCATTAATTTAGAGGATAGGACGCTTTATGGAAGTGCTATTATAGGAGAAAGACACAATGTATTATTCCATAAAGCAAACATTTCTCGTATCAAATTACCAGAAAAGTAATAAAGATAAAGTCCTTATTGCAGCAGGTAATTTTGTGTTAAACGCCACGGAAGAATATGCCCTAAGGGGAAAAATAGTCTTTTATGCTGTATTTAGAGAAAAAAATAGTTCATTGAACACGAATATATTGTTGCTTCATTGGATAAATTTTCATACTTTAATAGTCATAATATAAAATGGAGGACCATGATGCATGAAAAGACAATGATCCTAAAAACTACCAAGTCATGAAAAACTTAATTATAGTAATTTCAGTCGCTTTAGGTTTAATGTCTTGTTCGGAAAAAACGGAAAACTTTCCCGATAAGCTTACCGACATGGAAATCCTTTACACTTATACAGGAGGAAATACCTATGCGGTAAAATTTGAATCGGATGGCCTCAGTTACCAATTTAGAAGCGGTAAAAATCCGGACAAATGGTGGGGTAAATTTGAGTACAACCACCTGCTCACTCGAAAAAATGAGCACTTTGTTTCTTGGTTTGAACCCGGTTATGGTGACTATGTTACTTTATTGATCAATTTTGAAAATAAAATTATTTATGGTAGCGCCATCATTAAAGGTAAAATTGTTCATTTTCAACAAGGTAATATTCAAGAGATCAAGCGACCATAATACATTTTAAAATCGCTTTAATTAAATAAAATACGCTGCTTTAAAAGTTCCGACTAATTATTCCGTAATTTTGCTTTCTTTTATTGCGCAATCACCGAGACAAAACATGGAGTTAGATTTTATAGATAATGTCAATGAATTTGGCGAGAACATGGTCAGATTATACAATTTCGACATGGCAGAAGCCATACTATTTCGGGATTTAATACAAACCGTGGTAATTGAAAAAAAGGCAAAATTAAACTTAGCGGAAGTCGACTTCATTGCACCTAGAAATTGCCATTTAATCATGGGACTATTTAAAGAAGACGAGGGTATTTTCACCTTGGATAGTCAGACTTTTTATTGCGCTTTGACCTTATCTGGTTACGAAGAAATGCTCAGACGGATTGAACCATTCTGCACAAAAGAAACCATCAGTCACCGATACCTATATGAAATAGACAATCCTACAGACTTATTATTTGCCCCTGCTGGGACTTGGTGATATATACTTATTACTAGCTTTGAAAAATCACCTCTTTTGGTCTTCCTTGAGGAGAGAAAATCAGATATAGTAGTAGCACCATTATTAATTCATAAACAAGGCGACACCCATACCCACGGAGAATAAATTATTATACATGGTTTGATTTCTTCCTAGCGATCGTTCGGCGTAAACATTGAACTTTAAATTTTCAATGTAATAATCGATTCCGAAGCGCAGTTCGAAATAACTTCTCGCAGCAATGGTGCTAAAAAGATAAGGTGAATAATCGGTGTAATAGTTATCAGCTCCCGCCTTATTGTAATAATTATAATTGTAATAATCTGCCTTGGTAAAAACAGCTTTATCGGCATCCTCAGCGTTTGAAAGTCCTTTCCATTCCGTTGCTTCATTAAAGTTCGGATCGTTCTCTCCATCTTCTTGTCCCGTGTTATAATCATGGAAATCTTGTAACAATTCACTGTCATTAATCCCACCTGCTTCTGTATCAAACCTACCATTTAACCATAAATTATAGTTAATACCCACATGAAAACCTAAGCGACTGATATTATTGATTTGCATTTGTGTATACGCATTTAGTCCAAGGGATATTTCGTGAAAGTTCTCTTGATAAAATACCTTCTTGGTTTGAACCGTTGTTTCGTCATTAATGGTTTCTGCAATTGTTTCATATCCCCGAATACCATAAGTATGGTTTTGATAACCCACGTTAAGGTCTACTGAAAATAATTCATGGGGATTTACCCTTACAAAAGCGCTTAATTTTGGAGACTTTACAATGGAGTTGATATTTCCCCAATCTAAAAACACAGTTGTAACGAGCTCAACAGTCTGCAATTCATCATCAATTACACGTTGTTCATCATCTACTTTTTCTAAGTACAAATAATCTAAAACATTAGTAGATTCGTTAAAAAGCACACCAGACAAGTAGGTATCACCCTTCTTTTTCAAACTGTCCCCATAATTTATGTCTTCGTTTTTCGTTTCAAAATCATCAATGATCGACAATCCTGAATTGTGAAAATTGGGGAAATTAATTGCAGCACCAAATTGAATCAGTTTTGGTTTTTGGCGGTACCTACCAATCACCAGTGGATCCAACACGTTTTTTTTATCATCACTAATGGCTTGGTTAAAATTTTGATTGAACAAAGTATAGTTTAAACTCACTCCGGCAGAAGCTATATTTCTAACCAATTGACTTGAATTTGTATTCGCTTGTGTACTTTGATTCCCACCATAAATATTATCGTTAAGCGCATTATGTTGCCCAAAAACTGGATTTGGAAAAAATGAAAAATCGAGCCCGAGTCGGATGTTTTGTTTTTCAATACCAAGGTTAAAAAAAGGCGCAAACAGCATGGCATTTAACTTGGGCATGGCTTCCAAAATATGATGTGTTAAAGCCACTTCTTTTTTCTCGTACAATAATCCTTGATAAGGTTCAAGCGTGCTGCGGGAATACAAATCAAACCCTGCTCCATAATAAAAAGTTACCAGTCCCCTTTTATTTAAAGAGGAACCGAAAGAAAAAGTTAAACGATTGTATTGAACGCGCTCAAAACTTTCAAAATCATACGTTTTTTCATCCAATATATCTTCTCTGTAAGCTTCAATGACATCATCCATATCGCCTGTAGAGGTATTCCCATCTAACTTTTCTTGCAAGGCCGTTTCAACGGCATAATTTGTCGGTGTTGTCGTGCCAGTAATTCCCAATCGCCAAGTTTCATATCCATAATTAACTTGCACCCACCAGTTTTGTTTGGCGGTGTACCTCACATAAATAGGAAAGCTAAGGCCATTGATTAAACTCACACTATTCCGCTCCGTATTCAATACCAAAGTGTCGGCATTCGTACTGAGTATGTAAAAATTAAATGCCGTGTCATTCTCCACCCAATGACTACTCGCCCTTCCGCCTACACCAAGACTTAAGTTCTGGCTAATAACCATAAACGAGAACATAACCATTATTGATAAAACAATTACCCTTACCATAATACAAAGTTATTTTTAATATTTTCTTTTCTTAAAATAGGGTTTTGATTTCCCTCCGATAAAACAGCAACTGTTTCACGCAAATAGACCTGCAGTTCCATAATGCGGATTTGTTTATCGTCATTAAGGTCTGCCTCCTTTTTTAAGAGTCCGTTTTTGAGTACGTAGGTAAATAGTCCATTGCCCCACTTATCTCCCTCTAAAGCGTATTCAATGCCCGAAGAAGAAGATAAAATATTGGTGCCTTTACTCAACCTCAAATCGGCAAACACCAGTTTCGACAATTCAAAAATCCCCATGTCACCATTGCCATCAAAAGCAGCAGCTTGTGCACTCCTAAATTGTATTTCATCCAAACCCTCAACATTATTTTTATTAGCCTTTAAACTCGACTTGTCAATTTCTCCACTAAAACAGGCATCAATCATCATCAACTTATTTCTACAAGCCAAACCTTCAAAAAGCTGTTCTATATCATCAAAGGCCATCCCTAGCTTACCCGGTGCATCAAAATCCATGTTATGGGTTGCCAAATAATAATTAAAGTCACTGTCTAAAACGCCATGACCGGCATAATAAAACAAAATGACATCATTGATATTTGCAGCTTGTAAAAAACTGGCAATGGATTGTTGCGTATCAAGGGTAAATTCGGCGTTGTATAATTCCATTTTAAAGACCTCACCATAGGCTTTTCCTCCGGATAATAGGGCAGCAATTTCTGTGGCATCCTTTTGCGCATACTTGAGATTAAAATCTTTATTTAGATAATCACTCATCCCAATAGAAAGGAGATAAAGGTTTGGTTTTTCAAAGCTTTTCTCGCAGGTAATAATTTTCTTTTTACGCAAGGAACGAATCCCATTATCATTGATACAATAAAACTCTATTTGATTAATTCCAGCGCTTAAAACTATACTTATTTCCTGCACATAATGCTGTTTGGAATCTTTCAATTCACACCTTTTTTCAATGCCATTAATTAAATAAGCATAGGCACTAATATGGCCATCTATATCGGCCATAGTCAAGGAAAAATTTACAGTATCTTTTTTAGTACTATAATCCCCAAAATAGTCGACCACAATTTCAGGTAGTTTCTCCGAAATATTGAGCGTATTGACCAATACACCCAATTTTTCTAATCGTTTTAAATAAGCTTTTTTATAATCCACAATGTCCGTACTGTCAAAAAAACGCAAGTCTTCCATCACCTCATTTGGTCGGTTATAGTATTGGTCGTATTGTTCATAACCATATAGTTTGTCCTTATTTAAAAACCCAATTTGATCCAATACCTCCTTGGAAGCAAAGTAGTAATTGTCCTTATTTAAATAGAAAAAACTGTATTGTCCAGCAAGGTATAAAACGGCAAGGTATTCCCCATTTCTATTCCAAAAACGAATGCTACCATCCTGAGAAAAAGAGAGAATTAATTCATGATTCGACAAATACCTCAGCCCAGTAATCGGCGCACTGTGCTTGATTGGATATTCAATTTTGTTTTGAACTTCACCCTTATAGAATGTATACTTGTTTGAGTCGAGGGTATAGACCTCATCCTTAAACCTATACTTTTGTCCATGCTGGTAATAGTCGCTATAAACAAAAGCTTTCTGCCTTTTAAAATTTTTATTGACTAGTTTGTTGAGGGCTGCATCTCTTAGCTTTCGGGACAGTATAATTTCATTGTTCCTCAAATTCCAAACCCCCTTCATTTTTTCAGCCTTTTTCAATAAGCTGGTCTTGATGTGGTGTCGATTTGTTTTCAATACGGTAAAATAAACGGCATTGGCTTGCATGCTGTCAATCGATAGGATACTATAATTCTCCCCGTTTTGTTCTTGCACTTTATCCAATTTAATCGAATTACTTTTAAGTTGATTATTCGGCAAGTTCATGTACCTAATTACCCCATCAGAATAACCGATTAATATGTCATCACCAAAAACTTTTAAGTCTAAAATACTGGCCGCTGCTCCTTTTAATATTTTATTGAGTTTATAGTTTTCTGTATCGTACAAGTAAATAATTCCTTTGGTATTTGCCAAGGCGAGCCATTTTCCATCATCACTGTAAGCAAGCGAAGCAATGGCAACGCCGTTCATACCTATACTTGTATGAATGGTATTGGTTTTTACATCTAAAATACTGGTAAAACCGAAGGCGGTTCCAATGGCAATAACACCATTTTTTGTAGCCATATCGGTCACGTAGTTCAAATCGTCGTTGAGGGTAAAAACATTTTTTTTGTCCCTGGCGTGGCTATAATAAATCAAGCCCCCTTTATTGGTTGCCATCAACAATAAATTATCGCCGTAAACTGCTTTGTGTATGTTGCCAACAAAATATTTATAAAACTGAAGTGGTTCGTTTATATTGATGGTAACCGCATAATTGTCCTGTGGTCCGGTTACCACTAATTCATTGTTCAATTGTTTATAATCTACACTGTTAAATAGACTTTTTGACTGGTAGTTTGTGGGTCTTAGTCGCTTGGTATTTAAATCGTAAAAATGAACTTTTCGACCAACCAGGCATAATTGATGCGCATCCATTACCGCAAAAGCTTGCAATGAATCTGTCTTAATTTTTAATTGACTTAAAGGATGTAAATTCGGAAGGGACCAAGTTTTTAGATCGTTATCGGCACCCAGACTAATCAGCACAGAATCGTTCAAAAAATCAATGTCTTTCAGTCCGTTTTTATGGCCTAAAACTTCAGCCCTTTGCAGCCCCAATTGAATATCCCAAACAATAATTTTTCCATCATCACCACAACTGATCAGGTGCTGGTTATTGGGATGAAAAAGGAGTTCGTTGACCTTGGAATAATGTCCGGTTTGAAATGTAGGTGCGGATTGCTGACTAAACAACTGTGGTTGCAAACAACAAAATATCAATATTAAGGACCAAAAAAATTTCATCTAGTTTTGAATCGCCTGACCATTCCAAAAGCAAGCCCAGCTAAGTCAAAAATACACATTATTATTAAAGCGGTATAAACTATGGAATCTCACCCGCGCTCATCTGTAATGAGTGCATACTTTAATAAATTCAAGCTTGTCCGCATTATTAATAGTCAAACAGGTGCGTGACTTTCTCAACAGCAGTTATTTGGCTTACGAAAACAACAATTGTAAAATGCTAAACGTTCCAATAGAAGTACTATTTGTAGTAACCGCATTGCAAATGCTTTGTTGACGTGTCACAATGAAAAACACACGCATTGCGCTGCGCTAAACGAGCGCGAGTTCAATCTTATCACTCGCGCTCATCTTTGATGAGTGTGCGTTTTATATATTAAGACTTGTCAGCGTTGATATGCAATAAATTATTTTTCAACACGTTAATAAATAGAACCTAAAAATTAAAATACATGCGTTATTTAATTTTAATCATACTGTTTGCTTTTAAAGCAAATTCTATATTTAGTCAGGATGATCGTAGTGGATATTATAATGGAAAGTTTTTAGTTTATATAGCCAATAAAAGTGATACTATCGGAACGCTTGCACCAATTTATTTTTTAGGTAACATATTTGACACCTTAAATATAGAAGAAACCGTATTTACATTTTACCAAGAATATCCTTCTAATTTTAATCCCATTAAAAAGGATACTTTCTTTATCGAAATAGAAACAAACCAATATGTAGTATTTCAATGGCGTTTTCACAATGATGAATACTTTACTCCAGAGAATATTATGCCTACATATGGCGTTGACTGGTATCTTAACAGTACCCTTTTAGATACGACAAGGTATACCTATTTCTATCGAAAAATAAATCATTGGGTAGACTGTACTACCTTATTAAAAACAGATGAACTGGGGAGTTATCATTTACAGAAATTAGGGAAATTTCAGTCTAACTTACCTGTGATTAAAATTCAGGAAAAGCAGGCAATTACAAATGTGCAAATTGACGAAATTGTGGCGACAGCAATCCACTTTTATCCAAACCCTACCAGCGAATTTTTAAACATTCAGCATGCCATGAATGCAATTGGCAAAGCCAGCATTTATAATATGCAAGGTCAATTACTTAAATCGTATCCATTAGCGCAAGCAACAAATATCACCCAAATAAGTCTTGGTGATTTTGATGTCGGTACCTACATCATTAAAATAAGTAATAACAAACAAAGTACAACCAGTAAAAAGGTAATTGTGAGCAATAAGTAAACTACCTTACTTCTCCCCCGGCTTCAAAATCCTTTTCGGGTGACACAAAACTCAGTTTTCCGTCCTTGTCTTCCGCCATCAATATCATCCCTTGTGATTCCACACCACGAATTTTTCTCGGGGCTAAGTTCATGAGAATAGATACTTTTTTACCAATAATTTCTTCCGCTTTATAGTGTTCAGCAATTCCCGAAACCACTACCCTTTTATCCAAACCAGTGTCCACTAATAATTTCAATAATTTATCGGCCTTTGGCACTTTTTCCGCTTCTAAAATCTCACCTACACGAATGTCTAACTTTGTAAATTCGTCGAAAGTAATGTTTTCTTTTTGAGGCTCAAATGAAGATACAACCTCTTCTACTTTAGAAGCTTCTAATTTTTCTATTTGTTTTGCCACAAAATCATCATCAATTTTAGTGATTAAAATACTCGGCTTATTTAATGAGTGACCGTCACTTAAGATATCATCTTTACCAACAGCCGACCAATCCAATAAATCAATGTTTAAAAACTGCGCTAAAGTTTTTGCTTTTGCAGGTAAAAATGGTTGAAATACAACCGTTAAATTGGCTGTAATCTGCAAGGCGATATTTAAAATCGTCTCTACCCTTTTCATGTCGGTTTTTGCCAATTTCCATGGTTCAGTTTCTGCCAAATATTTATTTCCTAAACGGGCTAAATTCATAGCTTCTGCTTGGGCTTCTCTCAATTTATAAGCGCGTATTAAATTTTCTATTTTAGTATTATAAGTCGCTAATTCAGCCAATACTTCTTGATCGTATTCGTCAGTTGCTCCCCTTGCAGGAACTTTTCCTTCAAAATATTTATGTGTCAATACAATTGAACGGTTGACAAAGTTTCCAAAAACATCTGCCAATTCGTTGTTTACCCTTGCTTGAAATTCTGCCCAAGTAAATTCACTGTCTCTACTCTCAGGTGCAATAGCGGTTAAAACGTATTTTAGCTCATCCTTTTTATCTGGATTTTCAGCCATGAATTCGTGCAACCAAACTGCCCAATTTCTTGAGGTTGAAAACTTATCGCCTTCCAAGTTTAAAAACTCATAAGCAGGCACGTTGTCTGGCAATACCAAACCACCGTGTTGCTTTAATAAAATTGGGAAAATAATGGCGTGAAAAACAATGTTATCTTTTCCGATAAAGTGTACTAATTTTCTATCACCTGTCCAGTATTCTTTCCAGTCTTTATTGTTGGCTTGTGCCCATTCTTTGGTGGCAGAAATATATCCAATTGGTGCATCTAACCATACGTATAATACTTTGCCATCTGCGCCTTCAACAGGTACTTTCACCCCCCAATCCAAATCTCTAGTCATGGCACGAGGATGTAAACCACCATTAATCCAACTTAAAGATTGGCCATTGACTTGGTTTCTCCATGTTTTTGGATCGTGCTGTTGCACACCATCAATCGTTCCATCCGTAATCCACTCCTTTAACCATTCTTCATGACGTTCCATAGGTAAGAACCAATGGGTTGTTTCTTTAAGTACTGGTGTTTTGCCACTCAAGGTAGAAACAGGGTTAATCAATTCAGTTGGACTTAAAGCAGAACCACATTTTTCACATTGGTCGCCATATGCATTTGGGTTATGACAATTCGGACATTCTCCTGTCACATAACGATCAGCTAAAAACTGATTGTATTCATCATCATAAAACTGCTCCGTAGTTTGTTTGGTAAAAGTACCGTTATCATTTAATACTTTAAAATAATCTTGTGCCGTTTGGTGGTGAATTTCGTTGGAAGTTCTTGAATAAATATCAAAATCGATATCAAAGTCTTTAAATGCTTTAGAATTAATTTGATGGTATTTGTTTACAATATCTTGCGGACTAATACCTTCTTTTTTAGCACGTAAAGTAATAGCTGCACCGTGTTCGTCACTGCCACATACAAACAAAACATCCTCTTGTTTCATTCTTAAAAAACGCACAAAAATATCGGCAGGAAGATAAACCCCTGCGATATGACCTAAATGTAAAGGTCCGTTTGCGTATGGTAAAGCTGCGGTTACTGTAAATTTTTCACTCATCTAATTATTCTTGAACTTTGCACAAAAATAGTAAAAGGAATTGGTGCAATTCAATTCCAAATTGTATTTTTAGCCCTCATGGGTAAAAATATTAGAATTTTAGCACCTGCAAAGGCCATTTCGGCAGTATTAGTTGAAGCTGCGATTGATAAATTAACGGAAATGGGGCACCATGTGAGTGTAGGTGAGTTCACCTTAGGCAATCACTACTATTTTTCCGGAACCGTTGCGCAACGGATTCATGATTTTCAATCTGCCATTAACGAAAGTGAAATTGAAATTATACTTTGCGCACGAGGCGGTTACGGTTGCATTCAAATTGTAGATGCTTTAGACTATTCCCCTTTAAAAAAGCACCCTAAATTAATTTTAGGATTTAGTGATGTGACAGTATTTCACGCTCATTTTCAAAATTTAGGCCTGAAAACTGCCCACTGTAGCATGCCTTTGAATTTTGAAACCAATACGGCAGCGAGTTTGTCTTCCCTTCAAAACCTTTTAAACGGAATAGAAAATCAATACCAGATTCCAGCTCATCCGCTCAATGCACAGGGAAAGGCTTCGGGAGAAATAATTGGTGGTAATTTGGCCATTTTACACACCTTAATTGGTACAAATTCTGACATTGACACAAATGGGAAAATATTATTTTTAGAAGAAGTTGGAGAATATATTTACGCCATTGACCGCATGTTGTGGGCTTTTCAAAAAGCTGGAAAATTAAAAGGTTTGAAGGGATTAATTGTCGGTAGTTTTTCTGACATAAAAGACACAGAGGTACCCTTTGGTATTTCAGTAGATGAAGTGATATTAAGTCATTTTGAAAAGTTAAACATTCCAATTTGTTTCAACTTTCCTGCGGGACATATTGATGACAACCGAAGCATATTGTTTAGCAAAGTGTCCCATTTAACAGTCGCAAAAGAAGGGGTAAATCTCATCAATTAAACAACACTTTATACTATTCGTTTTGATGCACCAATGAATGTTTTTGTTGTTCCATTTTTTCGATTTCCTTAGCTTGAAGTTTTTTATAATCTTTATTCAATTCATATAAAGAAGCGGCAAGTATCACGGAGATGAATACAATTAATCGAAAAAGGTTAAGTCGTTGCATAGAATAAACAAATTAACGGCTTATTTTGGCTCAAAATGTTAAGTAAAATAAAAGGAAACGTTAAATAAAAAACAGTAAATTGTTAACGGTGTATGTTTGCCAAATATAAACTTATTGCGTACAACTTATCTATTAGTCCGTCCTTTAAACAACACATATATAAATAATAAAAGCGAAACCATAGCAATAACCAAAAACCATTTTTCGTAAGCTTTATTACCATTTTCATTGCTATTATAGGCCATTACAAAAGCGAGAATTCCAAACAAACCAAAAATAAATTGTTGGATGACCAAGTATAGTTTTTGGGCACTTTTAGGTAGACTTTTAATTTCGAATTCAATTTCCCCTTTATTTGCTTTTCGAAGCACTGTATCTAATCTACTTGGTAAAGAAAAAATAATATTTGCTTGGTTTTTAATACCTTCTTTTATAAAATCACCCAAATATTCTTTGGATAAAATCATATTCTTGAGGTAGGGTTTTACGGTATCTATTGGGTTATAATTTGGGTGGATGGTATTGCACACACCTAGTAATAATAAGATAGTTCTTTCTAGTAAAATCCAATCTTTAGGTACATCAAAAGTAGCGGTGAGTTCTTTTAAACTTAGCTCCTTCCTTAAATCCTCCATCTCAGAATTCTTAATGGTTTGATAATCCATATCTTCCATCTTTACGCCACTATTAATAAAAGATTGTAAAGCAGCAATTATTTTAGCTGCCACCCTTTCCTTGTTATTATCACGACTTAAAAATCCAAGCTTTTGCATGCTTATCAATACTTTTTCCTCGTCGTTTGCCAGGACTGCTTGAAGCAATTTTGGAATTTCGAAACGGGTCGCCTTACTTAAAGTTCCTACCGCCCCAAAGTCCAGTATCACAATTTCTCCATTTTCGTTTAAAAGTAGATTACCTGGATGTGGATCGGCATGATAAAAACCATTCTTTAGCATCATTTCACAATAAGTAAAAAGCAACTTATCACAAATTTCGTCCATATTAAAAGCTCCTATCTTTTCGGCATCTGTGATTTTTACACCTGCACAAAATTCCGTCACCAAAACATTTTTAGTACTATAAGCAGTAAATACTTTAGGCACTTTAACCCCTTCTATATCGGCAATGTTTTGTTTAATAATCACCATGGAATCTGCTTCGTGTTGGTAATCCAACTCTTCGAGTATCATGATTTTTACTTGCGTATAAACCGTATCTAAACCATTAAAGGTGAAAAATCGATTCATCATTTTAAATAAATTTTCAATGATGTCCAAGTCGAGGTTTGCAATGGTTGATATATACGGGTGCTGCACCTTTACAGCTACTGTTTCTCCACTAAAGAGCGTTGCCTTGTGCACCTGACCAATAGAAGCGGAAGCAATTGGGGTTTCGTCAAAGGTTTTAAAAACATTATCAATGGATTCGTTTAATGCGGCCGTTAAAACCGGTTTAACGCGCTCAAAGTTACTTACTGGTGCCTTATCCTGTAAAGACTCCATGGCTTCACCATACGCTTTAGGCAAAACACTAGACATGACAGAAATTAGTTGCCCTATTTTAATGAAGAGACCATTTAAATCGATAATTTTCTCTTTTAATAATAGGGCATTTTTACTGTGCAGTTTGCTTAGTTTCTCTTCAAAACTACCTACACGATAAAACCTTTTAAAGAAGCTTAAAAAAAGATAAGAAAACCCAATACGGAAAGCGGTATAATATGCTGTTTTTTTCCGTTTTGAAACTTTTAAAATCATTTATGCTAGGTCTAATGTAAATGTAAAAACGGAGCCTTCACCTACCGTGGAGTTAACCGTAATACTTTGTTGGTGGGCTTCCATAATATGTTTTACGATTGGTAAACCTAAACCAGAGCCAGCTAAATTTCTAGCCCTGCTTTTTTCTACCCGATAAAATCGTTCAAATAAGCGATTAAAATGCTCTTCCTCTATCCCTATGCCGTCATCTATAATTTCGACAGATAATTGTTTTCTGGAAACTTTACTAAATTTAATCTGCGTATGCCCATTTTCAATGCCATATGAAATAGAATTAGAAATCAAGTTAATTAAAACTTGACCAATTTTACCTTTATCTGCAGAAACCATAATGGGATCGTAATTTTGAAATAAGGATAAGGTAATATTTTTTTCTTCTGCACTAGATTGAGTGGTATCAAAAACCTCTTTGGTTAATCTTACAATATCAAACTTAGTCAGCTTTAAATTAAAACGATTAAACTCATATCGTGAAATATTATCTAAATCATCTAAAACAGAAGTAATTCTATCCACCCCTCGACTGGCTTTAATTAAGAAATCACGGTTAACCGTTTCGTCTTCCAGCCCACCTTCTAACAAGGTAAGAATATACCCTTGAATACTAAATACTGGTGTTTTTAATTCATGGGCCAAATTACCCAAAAACTCCCTTCTAAAGTTGGCTTGTTCTTCTAAATTTTCAATTTGCTTTTGTTGCGTTTCTGCCCAAGCAGCAGTAGTTTCTGAAAGGCTTTGAAATACATTTTCATTTAATTTAACTGGATTTATTTTAATGTTTTTCTTTTTACTTATCACCCGATAAATTGCCTTGATCTCTTGGTTGATAAACCTTTCAATAAAATAATAAAAAAGTAATAAAGCGACCACGCCAACAAATAAAGGGAAGACAATGTACACCCATAAGTGAATATCGGCTTCCATGACAAAACTTACGCCAATAAGTCCTACCAATACCATCACCATTAATATTGCCGAAGCAATAAGTACCACTTGTATCGGTTTTTTAATTAAACTCATTCTTCAGTTATTGTTGACCATTCTAAGGAATTGAATAATGTGTCAAAATCTACCATTAAATAGTCAATGGATGGTTTTAAACTATCGTAATTTGGTTTCGCATTAAAGTACAGCGCACCCCTTAAAAAATGATTCAAACTATCTGTCAAATAAAACTGGTAATTAGAGGCCGAGTTACCAATTAACTTATAAGCAGTTCCATACACATGATGTGCTGGATTAACAATGGTTTTTTCTTCAATCCCATCAGCTTGAATACTGTGTTCATATACCAATTTTCTCGAATATTCTAAATGATTCATTAAACCACCAGTGTCCACTGGAATATAGGTTAAAAATAAGGTTGCATCAAAAGGGATATAGTTAATATTCAAATTACACCCTTGGGTCGCACTATCTATTACCGCATAAGTTGGACTTAAAAATTCAAAGTTACATCCTTGAATCTGGTTAGAAAAATCTTTTTCTTGAAAAGATATTTTCATCCCACTTAGAGGTTTTGGGTAAGTTATATCCTCCGTATCGCAACCAATAAAAATGATCGTCATCCCGATAAAAAAAAGAATTTTATGCCACTTCATCATCAATTATTACTTTAATTTTTTTAAGTTTTCTTTTATCAGCCGCTTCTACAATTAGGGTATAATTGCCAAAAACAATTTTTTCATTTTTAACTAAAATCTTTCCTGCCTGTTCAATCATAAAACCAGCCAAGGTATCCGACTCTCCTTTCGATTCTTCAAATAAAGAACCATCCATATCTATTACTTTATAGAAATCCATCAATGACATTTTTCCTTCAAACAAATAAGTATGTTCATCAATTTGGGTATAATTTAGGTCTTCTCCGTCATATTCTTCCGAAATATCTCCAACTATTTCTTCCAAAATATCTTCTAAAGTAATAATTCCAGAAGTCCCACCATATTCATCCACTACGATAGCCATGTGAATTTTTCGTTCTTGAAAACTTTTTAACAAGTCATCAATTTTTTTATTTTCTGGCACATAATAAGGCTCTCTTAACAGAGAATGCCAATTTTCTGGAGGATGATCGATAAATGGGATTAAATCTTTGATATATAAAATACCCTTAATATTATCAAAAGACTCTTCGAAAACGGGTATTCTAGAATAATTATGTTCTAAAATATGTTCGTGAATCTTTTCATAAGGTTCATGAATACCAAAAGCCACTACATCTGTTCTGGCTTTCATAATTTGTTTAACATCTGTTTGGCCAAACTTTACAATCCCTTCTAAAATCTTATGTTCATCTTCTTTACCTTCCAACTCTTTTGTCAACTCAATGGCTTGTTCCAAATCATCTGAAGACACGGTCATGGATTTTTTCTTTCCTAAATTACTTAATACTGCAGTCCCTGCAACCAATCCTTTTACCAAATAGTTAATTGGAAAAAATTTGCCAATTTTATACAGAGGCGCCCCCATTAAAAGCGTCATGCTTTTACTATTTTTACTAGCATATACCTTTGGAATTACTTCGCCAAAGAGTAAGATAATAAAAGTGATTACCACGATATCGATAAATAACTTTAGCCAATCTTCTATGCTATTTTCTGGAAACAGCAAGGTTGAAATAAAGGAAGAAAGCACAATGATGGAAACGTTAATAAAATTATTCGCGATTAAAATTGTAGCCAACAATCGCTTAGGTCGTTCTAATAATGTAATAGTTAACTTAGCTTTTTTAGAAGTATCCTTTTCTAACTCTTCTAGGTCGACTGGTTTTAGGGAAAAAAAAGCCACTTCAGATCCAGAAATTAATGCCGAACCAACGAGCAAGAGAATTAAAATAACAAAAGAAACTATCAGCGGTATTAAATCAGTACCCATCCTTTAAAATTAAAATGGCAAATCATCTTCCTCTTCAGGTTGGATGCTTTGCGTCATTGGTTGACTTTTATTTTCTTCAATTGACTTTGGATATTGATTTTCACTTTGATTTGTCGCAGGCTCAGCCCTGGTCAACATGGTCAAATTATCCGCAACTACTTCTGTAGTATATCTTGTGTTTTTTTGTTCATCTTGCCAAGAACGAGTTTTCAACTTCCCTTCTACATACACTTTCATGCCTTTTTTCACGTAGCTTTCTACTACTTTGGCCAAACCTCTCCACACCACAATATTATGCCAATCGGTAATTTCGCGTTTTTGGCCTGTGTTTTTATCTGTGAACGTCTCAGAAGTTGCTATGGAAAAATTAGCCACTACCACCCCATTTTCTAAATGTCTTACTTCAGGATCTTTTCCTAAATTTCCAATTAAAATCACTTTGTTTACACTACCAGCCATAAGTTTGTCAATTTTACTAACAAAGATATGATTTATCTTTTGAAAAAGGAAGATTCATTCACATATCTCACAATTAATTGCGGCAAGGGAAAATTACTGATATCGCCTATTGGTATGGCCATATAACCATTTGTTTTAGGGGTATCTTTCTTATGATGTACCCAGAATTTCACCATTAATTTTTGATGTGTCAAAATATGTTTTACTTCCAAATCCAAGAAAACATTTTTTAGTGTCACCCCTTCAAATTCCTTTACTTCATCCACGGACTCGCTTGTTTCCACACAGGGAAAATCATATAATCCTTCCCATATCCCTTGACCTTCTCTTTTTCGGATAAGGATATTATTATTTTGATCTAGAAACAGCAAATAATTTAAATGTCGGACTTTCACTTTTAATTTTTTCTCTTTCACCGGATAATCTAACTGGGTTTTATCTGCAAAAGCAAGACAAATTCCTTGCACTGGACAAATTTCACATTGCGGACTCTTTGGCTTACATACTAAAGCACCTAATTCCATCATGGCTTGGTTATGCTCTCCAGGTTGACTTTTATCTAAAATTTCATTCGCTAAAATGGTAAATTCTTTTTTTCCTTTGGTGGAATTGATTGGTGTTGCAATTTTAAATAAGCGACTTAAAACCCGAAATACATTACCATCTACTACCGCTTTTGCTTCACCATACGCAAAAGAACTAACAGCCGCCGCGGTATATTCTCCTACACCCTTTAAGCTTAACAAGCTATCATAATTATCAGGAAAAACACCCCCAAAATCTGTCATCACTTGCTTGGCTGCACTGTGTAAATTTCTTGCCCTACTATAATAGCCCAAACCTTGCCACAATTTAAGTACAGACTCTAAATCGGCTGCTGCTAAAGATTTCACATTAGGGTAACATTTAATAAACTTCAAGTAATAAGGCAATCCTTGATCGACCTTAGTTTGTTGTAATATTATCTCAGACAGCCAAATATAATAGGGGTCCTTGACACTTCTCCAGGGCAAATTACGCTTATTTTCTGAATACCAGTCAAATATTAAGTACTGCTTATCAATCATTTATGGAATTTAACTTATTTTTTGTCTAAATTATTCTTTTTATTTATAAAAATCCGCTATTTTTGTAACCAAATACAAACGATTAAATATTAAATAGTTATGACAAAAGCAGACATTGTTACAAAAGTAGCAAACGAAACTGGTGTAGAAAAAGCAGCTGTATTAGCAACAGTTGAATCTTTCATGAAAAATGTTAAAGGATCTTTAGCAGGTGGTGAAAATGTTTATTTAAGAGGTTTTGGTTCTTTCATTGTAAAAAAGAGAGCAGAAAAAACTGGAAGAAACATTTCTAAAAATCAATCAATCATTATACCAGCACACAACATTCCTGCGTTTAAACCTGCAAAAACATTTGTAGAAAACGTTAAAACAAAGGTGAAAGTAAAATAGTTGTAAAACTAAAATACTTTTATTACCTTTGCGCTCTAAAATTTAGAGTTTAATAAAAACTTCCTGAATTTCAGGGAGTTTTTTTGTAAATAGAAAATTAATTATAAATAAATATTAAGTTATGCCAAGCGGAAAAAAGAGAAAAAGACATAAAATGGCCACTCACAAAAGAAAAAAGAGACTTAGAAAAAACAGACACAAAAAGAAAAAATAATTTTTTTGATTTTTGAAAAGTTTGAATACTTAGTAACTGCAAAGTTGCTAAGTATTCTGTGTTTGTTATCATTCATATTAAATAAGTCCGAATGAATTTTGAGTTAGTTGTTGACGTCAGAGCCAACGGAATTTGGATTGCCCTAATGCGAGAAGGAAAGTTAATTGAACTTCACGAAGAAAAAGGCAATAAAGATTTTATGGTAGGTGATATATACCTTGGTAAAGTACGTAAGGTAGTGCCAAGTTTAAATGCTGCATTTGTAGATGTAGGCTATGAAAAGGATGCCTTTTTGCATTATTTAGATCTAGGCCCACAATTCAAGTCCCTAGATAAGTATGTACAAAACACACTTCAAGGGCGACAAAAAGTAGCTGATTTATTGTATTTTAAACCAGAAGCAGATATTGAAAAATCTGGAAAGATTGATGATGCAGTAACCTCGACTAGACAAGTTTTAGTTCAAGTAGCAAAAGAGCCTATATCCACTAAAGGACCTAGACTTAATGCGGAAATTACAATAGCAGGAAGATACATTGTATTGGTACCTTTTTCGCAAAAAATTTCCATTTCCCAAAAAATAAAGAACGGTAAAGAAAGAGATAGATTACGTGATATTATGCGTGATATTTTACCAAAAAACTTTGGGGTTATTATTAGAACAGTTGCGGAAGACAAAAAGATTTCGGAAATAGATAATGATTTAAAAACATTATTGGATAAGTGGAAGTTGATTCACGAAAATTTAAAGACAGCTAAGCCGCCAAAAAAAGTATTGGGTGAATTAAATAGAGCCTCTTCTTTGTTAAGAGATTTATTAAATGACGATTTTACTAAGATTCACATCAATGACAAAGAGTTGATGGATGAAATGCACGATTACATTTCTTCTATATCTCCTGGTCAAGAAAAGATCTTACATCTTTACACAGGGAAGCTAAATATTTTCGAACATTTTAACATCCACAAACAAATTAAGACACTTTACGGTAAAAAAGTACCTTTATCTAGCGGTGGTTACTTAATTATTGAGCATACCGAAGCCATGCACGTGGTAGATGTAAACTCAGGAAATAGGTCCGCAAAAGGCGATACCCAAGAACAAAATGCTTTAGCAGTAAACATGGAGTCGGCAGAAGAGCTAGCACGTGTATTGCGCTTAAGAGATATGGGTGGAATTATTTGTGTAGACTTTATTGACATGCACAAAAAAGAGCATAATAAAATGCTTTTTGAAAAAATGAAAGAGCTCTTAAAAACAGATAGAGCTAAGCACAGTATTATTCCACCAAGTAAATTTGGTGTAATGGAAATTACCCGTCAAAGGGTAAGACCAGAAACTAATATTGAAACATCCGAAGTTTGTCCATCTTGTGAAGGAACAGGAAAAATACAAGCTTCTATTATGTTTACCGACGAAATTGAATCTGCACTTGACCACTTAATTTTAAGTGGGAAATATAAAAAACTGACCTTACTTGCACACCCATATATTGCTTCATTTTTTACCAATGGCATAATATCGAAACAGGTAAAATGGTTTTTCAAATACAAAAAGTGGATTTCTGTGAAGCCAGTAAACGCAAATACTTTCTTTGAATTTTCATTTCTGGATAAGGATAATAATAAAATAGTGGTTTAATTTATTAATCACTATTTAGAATTCTTAAATTAGTATCCAATTATAAAGACATTGGCTACACCACAAAAATATTCTTTATTAGAAGCGAAGGCTAAATTAGAGGCGCTTTGTGCATACCAGGAACGTTGTGCACAAGAATTAACGCAAAAATTATTCACTTGGGGCTTCCATACAGAAGACCAGGATATATTAATTGCAGACCTTATTTCCAACAATTTTTTAAATGAAGAAAGGTTTGCTGAAGCTTATGCAAGTGGAAAATTTAATATTAAAAAGTGGGGGAGATTAAAAATTAAAGCCCACTTAAAACATAAGAATATATCCGATTACTCTATAAAAAAAGGATTAAACAACATTGAGGAAGAAGCGTATATTACTACGATTGAAGACTTGATAGATAAAAAGATTCCCAGCTTAAAAGGAAATGCATGGGAGCAAAAAGGTAAGTTGAAAAATTATTTATATCAGAAAGGATATGAAAACGAGTTGATCAACGAAATTATTCATTACAAACTTACAAACCCATGAGTGAATTTAAGGAATTAGGTGTTGATGCAAGAATTATAAAAAGGTTAACAGAATTAAACATAATTGAACCAACTGAAATTCAAGAACAAAGCATCCCTTTTTTAAGTAGTAAAGGTGCCGATTTCATTGGTATGTCCCAAACTGGAACAGGAAAAACTGCCGCCTATAGTATCCCATTACTACAAAATATCAACGTTAAAAACAACAATGTTCAAGCTTTAATACTAGCACCAACCAGAGAATTAGTACAACAAATAGCTAAAAATATATTTAAATTTACTAAATACTATAAACCTATTTTTTCGGTAAGTATTACTGGTGGACCAAACATGGCCAAACAACTGTCTCTTTTAAACAAAAATACCCATATTATTGTCGCTACACCAGGTAGACTAATGGATTTATTAGACAAACAAAAAGTAAACTTAGAAAACTTAAAATACGTAGTATTAGACGAAGCAGATGAAATGCTAAAACTAGGCTTTAAAGAAGATATTGAACAAATTTTATCCTATTCAAAAGGCAAGGTAAATACTTGGCTATTTTCAGCCACATTACCGCAGGACATAAAAAAACTGATTCAAAAACACTTAAGAGTAAATGCCCATTCGGTGATTATTTCCGAAAAGACAGTCCTCAATAAAAATATTAAACACGAATATATTTCTTGTAATACTGCAGAAAAATTAAATACCCTGATTCAATACCTTAAAAAGAATCAGATAAACCGTGGATTACTTTTCTGTAAAACGAAAAAGGCCACTGCATTATTAACCAAACAACTCAAATCAAAAAATATAGTTTGCGAAGCCATTCAAGGCGATTTAACACAGTTGGAAAGAGAAAAAGTAATGCGTGCATTTAAAAATGAGAGCTTAGGGTTTTTAATCTCCACAGATGTATCTGCCAGAGGAATAGACGTAGAAAACCTAGACAACGTAATCCATTACGAAATGCCAGATCAAATCGATTATTATACGCACAGATCAGGTAGAACAGCTAGAGGCGGAAGAAAAGGTTTATCCATTGCTTTTGTAGATGATAAGGAATTGGCCTTGTTAAAAAAAATCAGTAAAACCCTGAATTTTCAAATAAACGAGACAATATTATAAGACTGAAACAGTCATATTGTTTAACTTTTCACATAAATTAATAAACAAACAATTATATCATCAATATTTATTGTAAATTTGTTTAAATTACTTTTTTATGCCAGATTATAAACCGGGTCCATATTTGGAACAAATCGAATTCCCAAAAGATTTGCGGGAAAAATTTGACATCAATCAACTGAGCCAGGTATCAGATGAAGTAAGGAATTACATAGTAGATGTTATTTCGGAAATTGGTAATTCACACTTTGGTGCAAGTCTTGGCGTTGTAGAGTTAACTGTGGCACTGCATTATGTCTTTAACACACCATACGACCAATTGGTTTGGGATGTGGGACACCAAGCATACGGACATAAATTATTAACAGGCAGAAGGAAAATCTTTCATACTAACCGTCTTTATGGTGGCATGTCTGGCTTTCCTAAAAGAAGTGAGAGTGAATACGACACTTTTGGAGTTGGACATTCCTCTACTTCAATCTCTGGCGCTTTAGGGATGGCTTTAGCCAGCAAATACAAGAACGAAAACGACAGACAACACATTGCTGTTATTGGAGATGGTTCCATGACTGCAGGTTTGGCTTTTGAAGGTCTTAACCAAGCTGGTTTTACCAATTCTAATATGCTAATTGTGTTGAACGACAATTGCATGTCAATTGATCCAAATGTAGGTGCTTTAAAAGAATATTTAACCGACATTACCACATCACATACTTACAATAAAGTTAAAGATGATGTGTGGAAATTATTGGGTAAGGTTTCAAAATTTGGACCAAATGCCCAAGTGATTGCTTCCAAAATATCACATGCTTTAAAAGGTACTTTACTCAAACAAAGTAATTTATTTGAATCCTTCAACCTACGTTATTTTGGTCCAGTAGATGGTCATGATGTAGTTGGTTTGGTAAATATCATGGAAGATTTAAAAGATATTCCTGGTCCAAAAATATTGCATGTCCTTACGAAAAAAGGCAAGGGATACAAACCCGCAGAAGAAGGAAATGCTACTAAATGGCATGCGCCAGGCGTTTTTAATAAAGAAACAGGAGAGATTATAAAAGTGGTGCCAAAATCGCCACAAGCACCTAAATTTCAAGAAGTATTCGGTCACTCCATAGTGGAATTAGCCGAAAAAAATGATAAAATAATGGGGGTTACACCAGCCATGCCTTCAGGTTGTTCTTTAAACATCATGATGGCTGCCATGCCCGACCGTGCTTTTGATGTCGGTATTGCAGAGCAGCATGCCGTCACTTTTTCAGCAGGACTGGCAACCCAAGGAATGGTGCCATTTTGCAACATTTATTCCTCTTTTATGCAACGAGCATACGACCAAGTATTGCATGATGTAGCTTTACAAAATCTAAATGTTGTCTTTTGTTTAGACAGGGCTGGTTTTGTTGGAGCAGATGGTGCAACACACCATGGTGCGTACGATATATCCTTTATGCGGTCTATTCCAAACATGGTAGTTTCTTCTCCAATTAATGAAGAGGAATTAAGAAACTTAATGTATACCGCCCAACTAAAAGACCAAGGTCCATTTACCATAAGGTACCCAAGAGGGGCAGGGGTAATGCCGCAGTGGAAAACACCATTTAAAGAAATTAAAGTGGGTACTGGAAAAAAATTAAGAGCAGGAGAAGACATGGCTTTTTTAACTATCGGACCAATAGGTAATTTAACCATTCAAGCTTGTGATACTCTATTAGAAAAAGGCATATCCGCAGCACATTACGACATGCGATTTGTAAAACCATTAGACGAGGCACTTTTACATGAAGTGTTTTCAAAATACAATAAAATAATTACCATTGAGGATGGTTGCGTAATGGGAGGTATGGGGTCGGCTATATTAGAGTTTATGGCCGACAATCAATACACTGCGCACATTCAAAGGTTAGGTATACCTGACAAATACATACAGCATGGTACACAAAATCAATTGTATGCAGAATGTGGCTATGATGTGGAAGGCATGATCAAAGCTGCAGAGAAGATGATTCAAAAAGATAATAATTTAACAATTAGCAAATAATATGGGTACTGTAACATTAAAAGGAAACGCAATTAAAACGATTGGCGAATTACCAGAAGTAGGAACAAAAGCACCAGATTTTACCTTAGTTAAAACTGATTTGAGTCAAATTTCATTAGCAGATTTCAAAGGTAATAAATTGGTATTAAATATTTTTCCAAGTGTAGACACTGGTACTTGTGCACAGTCCGTAAGAAGATTTAACCAAGAAGCATCAAAATTAGAGCATACAAAAGTTTTATGTATTTCTAGCGATTTACCCTTTGCTCAAAATAGATTTTGTGGTGCTGAGGGACTCGAAGACGTAGTAATGTTATCCGACTATGCTACGAGTAAGTTTGGAAAAGATTATGGCTTAGAAATGATCTCAGGGCCCTTATTTAACTTACACAGTAGAGTGGTGATTGTTGTCGATTCTGAAGGAGTAATTACTTATACAGAACAAGTGCCGGAGATAGTAGATGAACCAAATTATGACAAAGCGCTTCAAGCATTACAAGATTCAAAATAAAAAGGTAAGAACAAAATTCTGATCTTCAATTATAATATCCCTTCTCTTGCAATTTATTCTTGTAAAGAGCAGGGATTTATAGGCAACTTGTTTTAAAATATTTCTTCTAAGATATTGGTTCCTTTACGCCACACGGACAAGCATTATTATGAATGTACGCCATTAAAACTGCTGATTTACAAAAGGGAAAAATAGATTAATTATTAGTTTATATTGATCAAAAAAAGGGATTAGCTAAGTAAACACACATTATTAATTTACGCTCCCGATTGCAAAGATCCATTCATTTAAGTGTTGGATAATCTCCATACTATCAATAAAATAACATAGGGTTAATGCCCAAATTATAATACAAACGACCCGGTTTAATTTCTTCACCATTTTGGTACAAAAATTGGCTTCCGTTGTCTTGTAGCATTGGAATATGCATCAATTTCCTTTTCACCATCTTATCCGTATAAAAAATCATATCATGCATCCATTCATTTTGTAATTGATGCCGTATTTTCTCGGAATCCAAACCTACTGACAGTCCTACAATTTGGTGATAGGGTAGGGCATAACTAAATGTAAAACTTAAAAGTCCTACTGACCTGTCAGCATGTATAGCTTTATCAGCACTACGGTAACCAAAACGCGCTGGATAATCACTATCTAACACCTTAGTAGCCGAGGCAAAATCGCCCGTGTACATGATATTCTTGATGGAAAAGAAATAAGCTTTGTAGCGATAGTTTATCGCTAAAGCACCTGTTCTAAAACGATCTCTCCAACCCTTACCTGCACCTAATAAATCATTTTCTGTGAGGATTGAAAAATGCTTAATGTGTAAACCAATTGTCCCCGTAGTTTGAGAAGTATTTTGCTTATCTAAATAAATTTGATAATGATAAGATAGGGCATAGGGGTAAGAAGAGTTATTCAATTTACTGTCGAAAAAATATTCAGGAATTTCACCTTTAGTCCCAAATCCAAAACTACTACCTAAACCAAATTGTAATTCCGGCGTTTTTTCTTGTACCCCAAAACTTTTAAAATTGTAATAGCATCCCAAATTAGAATTGAGTTCCACAAAGTATAATGAATAGGAGACTTCAGAACGTAACCCAATACGCTTAACATGACTACCAAAATCCAAACCCAAACCAATTTTAAAAAATACTGGTTGCGCCGCAGCAGTAAAAACGGTAGAAAAGATAAAAAAGTAAAGAAATGTCCTTAAAAGCATATAAAAACCTGTTATTCAATGTTTTAGACCTAAAACAAATCCGCCTCACCAAAAGACGTCTAAAGCATAAAAACAGATTTTCAATACCACTGAGCCAAAACTTATAGAAAACCCCGTAGAAAGACGTTAATTAGCTTTCTTTGCTCAAAATATAGATTTGAGAGGAGTAAGAATCATTTTTTGCTTTCATATTTGAGATCCATCCATTAAAGAAGGCCTTGAATACATTTCCTCCCTTATATTTTTCACTCAACATAGAAACATAATAGGCATCAAATTTCATGGGTAAAATTTGCTCTACTTTCATTCCGTGTTGTTTTGCCAATGCCTTAATATCTGTCGGTGTAAAATGATACAAGTGAATTGGTAAATCATAAGCAGCCCAATATGCTTTATAAATTTTAGCATCATACGAATTTCTATTAGGTACAGCGATAATTAATTTACCATTTTGATTTAACAGTTTTACCATTTGTGTAAAATCATTTTGCAAATGATATACATGTTCTAAGACATGCCACATGGTAATAACGTCTATACTACCAGCTTCTAATTCATGTAACTTTTCTATTGGTGCCAGGTCCAAATTAAAATTAGACTTGGCAAAAGCTCTTGCATCTTCATCAGGTTCTAATCCCTTTCCGTGAAGTCCTACATGATTGACTTGATTCAAAAAATGTCCAGTACCTGCACCAATATCCAATACTTCTTTTCCATTGGCCACATTTAGCACCAAATCACTTTTAGTCTTCAAGGTATGTTTTCTAACCCTTTGGTATATTTTATTAATCAACCCCTTATTGGTAGAAGAGTGCGAAACATAACTTTCAGACTTATAAAAAGCACCAATTTTATCTTCTTCCGGAATGGGATTAGTAAATTGAAACTTGCATTGCTCGCAAGCTACAATATTAAAAGTATCTTTACTTACCGTATAATCAACTGCAGACAATACCGGCTTAAACTTTTGATGTCCACACAAGGGACAATTTTGTATTTGATTCATAAAATTATCTTCCTAAAAAAACTAATAATACAGAAATATCGGATGGAGACACCCCACTAATTCTACTAGCTTGTCCAATAGTTACAGGTTGAATAGCGGTCAACTTTTCGACCGCTTCTGCGGAAAGCGAAGAAAAAACACTATAATCAATATCCAATGGAATTTTAACATTCTCCAGTCTTATCATTTTATTGGCCATTTCTTGTTCACGAGAAATATAACCATCATATTTAATTTGAATTTCCGCTTGTTCCACGGCATCAAAACTTGTCGCTTTATACGCACTCAATTGCTTTGTCAATTGGGGACTATTTATTTCCATTTCCGACAATTTAACATGTGGGCGGGACAACAACACATTTGCTTTTTGTTTTTGTTTTAAAGGAGAGGAGTTAATGGAAAGTAAATATTCATTCATTTCCGTTGGCGAAACACTTGTATTTTCTAATAGCGTTTTAATGGCCTGTGTATCTTCCGATTTTTTTAGCACATTAATATATCTATTTTCATCTGCTAAACCTATTTCATGTCCCAAAGCGGTCAACCTTAAATCTGCATTATCTTGTCGCAATAAAATTCTAAACTCTGCTCTAGAAGTAAACATGCGATAAGGCTCTTTGGTTCCTTTGGTAATTAAATCATCAATCAAAACACCGATATAAGCATCCGATCGTTTTAATATAAAGGGTTCTTTTTTACGCAATTTTAAGTGTGCATTTATTCCAGCCATTAAACCTTGGGCTGCGGCTTCTTCATATCCTGTTGTTCCATTAATTTGTCCAGCAAAATATAAATTCTCTACAATTTTAGTTTCTAAAGTATGTTTTAATTGTGTAGGGGGGAAGTAATCGTATTCGATTGCATAACCCGGACGAAACATTTTAACATTTTCAAAACCGACTATGGTACGCAAAGCATTTAATTGTACGTCCTCTGGTAAAGATGTACTGAATCCATTCACATAAATTTCCACCGTATTCCAACCTTCCGGTTCTACAAAAATTTGATGACGATCACGTTCTGCAAAACGATTAATTTTATCTTCGATAGAAGGACAATATCGCGGTCCAGCACTTTTAATCGCACCGTTAAACATAGGAGAACGATCGAATCCTGTCTTCAACATTTCATGTGTAGCCGGATTTGTATAGGTAATATGACAAGGCAATTGTTTTTGCAAATAATCTGATTCCTTAGCATAAGAAAACTTAAAAGGAGAAACATCTCCTGCTTGTTCTTCCATTTTTGAATAATCCAAAGATCTCCCATCCACTCTTGGCGGTGTTCCTGTTTTCATCCTTCCAGACTCAAACCCTAAATCAATTAAATTTTCAGTAATACCATAACTCGCACTTTCTCCAGCACGACCACCCTTAAATTGTTTCTCTCCCAAATGAATTTTCCCATTCAAAAAAGTCCCATTGGTCAACACAATCGATTTACACTTAATGACCATACCAAGGGAGGTTTTTACACCTACCACCTTATCATTTTCCACCACTATGCCAGTAGCCATATCTTGCCAAAAATCTAACTTCTCGGTTTGCTCTAATTTTTCCCGCCATTTAGCAGCAAAGAGCATTCTGTCGTTTTGTGTTCTTGGAGACCACATAGCCGGACCTTTGGAAAGGTTCAACATCCGAAATTGAATAGCACTTTGATCCGATACAATTCCCGATCCGCCACCCAAAGCATCAATCTCACGTACAATCTGTCCCTTTGCAACTCCGCCCATGGCGGGATTACAAGACATTTGGGCTATAGTCGCCAAATTCATGGTCACCAACAGGGTAGAAGACCCCATTTTAGCGGCTGCATGTGCTGCTTCACACCCTGCATGTCCACCACCAACAACAATCACATCATATTCTTGTAACATCTCTTTTATTTGTTTCACGTGAAACATGGAAGAAATTGTTTCACGTGAAACGTTCTCTTAATTCCAATGCCTCATCTTCTTTTAAAGTCATTTCCTTTTGATCTTCATCTGTCTTATCATTGAAACCAATCAAATGTAAAACACCATGAATAATCACTCGTTCTAATTCATCTTTAAAAACACCATTACCATACTCTTCCGCATTAGTGGCAACCGTATCTACACTTATAAAAATATCACCAGACAGTACCTCCTCTTCATTATAATTGAAAGTGATAATGTCGGTATAATAATCATGGTTTAAGTGCTCCTTATTAATGTTTAATATATATTCATCTGAACAAAATATATAACTAAGCTCACCAACTGTTTTGTGGTTATTCTCCGCAATGTGCTGAATCCATAAACGCAAAAATTCCGGATTAAAATCCGGAATAGTTACATCATCCATATGAAATGTAATACTATTCATGTAATGCAAAAGTAATATTAACTTTTGAACCATTTTCCAAAAATTCTATCTTATCCGATAAATTCTTCATCAAAAATATTCCTCTGCCATCAGGCTTCTCAATATTTTCTGGAGCGGTAGGGTCGGGTAGTTGATCGTAATCAAAACCATTACCTTCATCTGTTACCGAAAAGACCAATTCATTATTTAATCGGTCGACAATAAACTCCACACCTTTATCTGCATTTTGTGCATTACCATGTACAATGGCATTGTTTGCTGCTTCAGTAACTGCAATTAGAATGTTACCATATAAATCCTCTGAAATATTTAAATCTGCACAAACGTTATCGATTAAGGATTCCACTTGGCTGATATTAGTAATCTCTGATTTAATTTTCAAAATATGCATTTATTAATTGTTTACCGTGTTAAAATAATTGTTCACCATATTCTTATAGTAAACTCTTAGTCCTACCGGAAGCGTTCTTAGTAATTCAATTTCTGCCTCCTTCTTTTGGTTATACTCTATTAATTTATTTTGGTTACCTTCTTCTAAGTTTTTTCCTGATTTTGATTCACGCTCCTCACTAAATCCACGTTCCATAATCGCTTTTTCATTTTCCAATAAACGTGTCATAATATCTTGCTGGCGTTTTAACATATTATTGGTATATCCATTATTCAACAAATCATTCTCTAATTTTTCCAAGTCTTCAATTAATGGGTTTAGTCCATTTCCTGCTCCAGACCCATCCTTATTTAATTCTTGACGTATGTTTTGTAAAGCCTTTCGCATTTGCGCTTGCTCCATGGCCATCTTAGCAACCTCTTTAGCGCTAAGTCCCGGTATACTCCCTTGTCCATCTCCTTGCGTTCCCATGCCACTTCCTTCTCCTGGTTTCTTCCCTTCTTTACCACCTGGATTCTCTCCATTTTTCATTTGCTCCATTTGCTTTTTGAGTTGACTTTTCATTTGCTCCATGGACATTTGAGAAGAAGGCTTTCCTTTTCCTGAACCACCTGGCTTATCACATTGACCAGAACCAGGCATTTTATTTTTCATGGCTTCTTGCATTTGCTCTAAAGCTTCCGCTAATAATAATGCCAACTCATTATAACTGGTGACTGCATATTGTTGGTGATGCATCACCTTGGATAAATTTCTATCATGTCCATATCCCATCACTTTTTCTTGGTTAAAATCAAGATCATTTAAATGTGACAAAATAGTATTAGAAATTTGAGGTTGTCTTTTTGCCAATGCCAATAAAGAATCTTTTACGATTAAAGTCGACTGGTTAATTTGCAATTGCTTTCTATTGTAGCTAATCAATAGTGGATTCTTTTGATCTATTAAATCATAATTTTCCATTAAGTTTTCTTGTTGAAAAGATAAAGCCACAATGTTTTCTAGAAGAAATCGTAGCTTTTCCATGTCTTCCCCTTCTTGCTGTGCAGCGGCCGCTGATAACATTGCCTGCACATCATCTGCCATTTTTTCCATCATATCGGCTGCCTTTTCTTGATTTTGGGCCGCCTTTTTTTCCTTGCTATCTCCCAAATTTTCTTTGGCATCTTGCATTTCCTTTTCAATTTGCTGTTCTTCCTCTTTATTAAAATCTAAATCTTTTGGCTTTTCTAACTCCTCATTCATCTGCTTCGCCTCTTCCATGTCCTTTTTAATCTCCTCAAATTCGCTGTTTAAAGATTCCTGTTGTTCTTCCAGTTTTTCTGCACTTTCCTTTTTATCCTTAGTTGCTTCTTCCAAAGCATTTTGTTTTTCTGCTAATTCTCTTAATTGCTCCTCTATGCTTTCTATCTTTTTATCTAATTCTAGATTCTTAAATATTTCCAATGTACGGTCTAGTTCATCTTCCAACTTATTAGACTTTTGTTCCATCTTTTCCATATTTTTTAAGATGTCATCCTTATTCATCTCCTCCATCATTTTTTCTAGCTCCTCTAACAAAGCTTTCATTTCATCATCCATTAAGTCTTCCATCAACTTCTCTAACATTTCTTGTTTGGCCTTTAGCTCTTCTGAATTTTGCAAAAACTCTTCTTCTTGTTGTGCTTTTTGATCCAATTGCTGATTTAACTGTTCCAACTTCTGTTGCAAATCTTTTTGAAGATTCAACATGTTATTCATACTTTGTTTATCTTTCCAGTCAGGCGTAGTTTTATTAATCAAATTATTTTTGATCGACTTAATGTCTTCCTTTAATGCTTTTGCATCCTTAATTGCAGCATTCATTTCCTTTTTCAAATTTTCAGACTGTTCCGACAAATCATTTTCCAGTTCCGACAACTCAGCCACCCGATAAGTTAATACGGAAGAAGTAGTAGACTTATAGCCATTGGGTGCATCATTATCGCGCACGACAAAATAATAGTCGACCGTACTACCAGGTTTTAATTGCAAACTTTTAAAATCTAAACTATAAGCAAATGTTTGATTCGTTTGTTGGGCCAGAATTGGAATATTATACTTATTCACTGCCGCCGAATCTTTATACTGTGTTTTTACTATAGCAGTTAAAGTTTTAAAACCATAATCGTCTTGAATATTTCCACTAAAAAATCTTTGCAAAGGTTGTAATGAATCCATTTGTTCTTCAACTTCAATGCTAGGATAATGATCGGCTATCACCACAATTTGATTAGATAAAGTATCCGCATTCAATAATTGTTTTGTACTAAACAATAAATTATAAGTCTGACTAGCACGCAGTACTTGATTAAACTTAAACTCATGATTTGCATTGGGTAAAAGGGACAAGCTAGTATCTTCAAATTTAGAAACCATTTTCACCGTATTTTGGGAAGACAATAACCATTCAATCCTTGTTCCTTCCGGAATGGTAAGGTCAGACAAATCACTAATTTCATCCGCTGCCATACCAGTATGCTTTGGATAATTCAATTTTATTTTTACCCCATCCAATACCGGTTTTTGTAACACATTTACAGTAAATTGCTGTGATTTAAATCCATTCGCTTCACAATAGAAATTTAAATCTTCCCCTAAATTTGCGAAATCGTGTACAAAAGTCAAATTATTTTGTTTTGTCAAATTATAAGTCCCGTTACTAGAAACAATCTTAACCTCCTTAGGAATTTCACTGCCATTTAATTTAATTTCTAATGTATAATTACGTCCCTGTATAACAGAATCGGCACTTTTTAAAATAAATTCAAAGGGAGCCTTTTCCACAAACTCCATGTTATAATTAACCAAACGTTTAGAACCATCCGAAAAAATGGACGGGCGAATCAGTAAAATTAAAAAGATGACAAATAGAATTGGTAATAAATATTTTAGGTATTTCTTATTATTAGAAAGTTGTATACCAGTAGTAAAAGGAATAACAGACAAGGCATCCGCTTTTTGATTAATACTGGCTTCCACCAAATCATAATTATATTGCTCTGTATTTAGTTGCGTTTTTAATTGTAGCGTATTTTCTAATTTATCCCCAACATCCGGAAAGAGTTTTCCAATTAATTGAGAAGCTTCATTTTCATTTAGACGATCACCTAGATTAAACAATTTTAAAAAAGGTATTATAATATATCGGATTAAAACATACCCATTGACCAATAAAAAAGAAAAGAAAAGAAATGAACGAATATTACCATTAAAACGACCAAAATATTCAAGCGTAGAAACGACTAAAAAAGAAAGCAGGAAAATACTTAAAAAGAGGAATCCACCTTTTATCATTTCATTCTTATAATACTTACGAATGAAGCTTTCTATTTGTAATAATAAATCTTGAAACTTTCCCATAATATTTATCCAACCTATAAAGTTAAGTTAAATCCCTTTAACACTCGCAAAAATATAAGCAAAAGGTATAAGAATCCTTAAAATATGTATCTTTGTCGCTTATTAAACAAATGAGCATGTCAGAAAAAATTAGAGTAAGGTTTGCACCCAGTCCAACAGGACCTTTACATATGGGTGGCGTAAGAACCGCTTTGTACAATTATTTATTCGCTAAAAAAAATGGCGGAACTTTTATTTTAAGGATAGAGGATACTGACGAAAAAAGGTTTGTACCTGGTGCAAAAGAATACATTTTAGAATCACTAAAATGGTGTGGTATTGAACCTACAGAAGGAGAAGGATATGGTGGTGAAAAAGGACCGTATACACAGTCAGAAAGAAAACACATTTATCCACAATACGCACAACAATTAATTGATAATGGTCATGCTTATTTAGCTTTTGATACTTCAGAAGATTTAGAAACAATGCGTGAGCAAGCCAAAACCATGGGACTTGCGAATTGGCAATACAATGCAACAACAAGGTCTTCCATGAAAAACTCACTTTCTTTATCGAAGGAAGAAGTTGAAAAGCGATTAGCAAACAAGGAACCTTATACGATAAGAATTAAAATGCCCCGTAACACGGAAATTAAATTCGAAGATGAAATTAGAGGTTGGGTAAGTGTAAACACCAACAATCTAGATGATAAAGTTTTAGTTAAGGAAACTGGCGTACCCACTTATCATTTAGCAAACATAGTAGATGATCATTTAATGGAAATCAGCCATGTAATTCGTGGAGAAGAATGGTTACCATCTGCACCTTTACACGTATTTTTATATGATTCATTTGGATGGGACAGACCAAAATTCGCACATTTACCTTTAATACTTCGTCCGGACGGAAAAGGAAAATTAAGTAAACGTGATGGCGATAAATTAGGTTTTCCTGTATTTCCAATTGACTGGTTATCTGTAGAAGGAGAAAAATACTCCGGTTATAAAGAAAATGGCTACTTACCAGAAGCCTTCATCAATATGTTGGCATTTTTAGGATGGAACCCAGGTGACAATAAAGAAATTTTCTCCTTAAAAGAATTAGAAGAAACCTTTACACTACAAAGAGTAGGTAAGTCTGGCGCTAGATTTGATCCAGAGAAAACAAAATGGTTTAACCAACAATATTTACGCGCATTATCCAATGAGCAATTGGCAGAAATGTTAAAACCAATCTTAGCAGAAAAGCAATACGATTATGATGCAACATATGCAGCCAAAGTATGTGGTTTAATGAAAGAACGCGCTACATTTATAGCAGATATCTTAAATGAAGGTGATTATTTCTTTACTACGATTAGCGAGTATGATGCAAAAACGGTACAAAAAAAATGGAAAGCAGATACCAAAGAAATCATGCTAGAATTAACGGAAGTATTGAGCAACGTAGAAGACTTTACCGAAGCCAATATTGAAGCAGCATTCAGTAATTACTTAGCCAAAAATGAATACGGGTTTGGTAAAGTAGGACCAGGATTCAGGTTATTAGTCACTGGAAAAGGAATGGGACCATCTATGTTTGAAATATGCGAAACATTAGGAAAAACGATTGTGATGAAGAGAATGAGTGAAGGAATAGATAAAGTTGAATCATTAAAAGCTAACTAATGCATTTTGTAGAAGTAAACGGAATTGAATGTTATTCGTACCATGGGTGTATGAACGAAGAAAGCGTATTGGGCGGTAAATACATAGTGGATGTTTCCATAGAGACTGACTTTTCAGTTGCCGCTAAAACAGATGAATTAGTCGATACGATAGATTATGTTCGCATCAAAGAGATTGTAGCAGCAGAAATGGCTATTCGTTCGAAGCTAATTGAGCACGTTGGACAAAGAATTACTAACCGTTTTAAGGAAGAATTCAAATTTTTCATTGAATCAACCGTAAAAATTCACAAGGTAAACCCACCAATTCAGGGCACTGTGAGAGATGTTTCAATAATCATCAAATCTAAACTTTAAAGTATTGCACACTTTAAATTAATTTTTTATCTTTGTGCCTTCCTAAAAAAGGGTCACGTGGCCGAGTGGCTAGGCAGTGGTCTGCAACACCATCTACGGCGGTTCGAATCCGTCCGTGACCTCAATAAATTAAAAACGCTTCATGTTTACATGAGGCGTTTTTTTTTGTGCTATTTATTGATGAACCTTCAGGTGAAAGCAATCAATCGTGCAAAAAAAATAAGACCACGTAAGTGGACTGTGTTTTTAATTCTGACTTAGCCCGTCTAAAACGGATCATGAGTGAAACGAGTAATCCGTCCGTGACCTCAATAAATTAAAAACGCTTCATGTTTACATGAGGCGTTTTTTTTTGTGCTATTTATTGATGAACCTTCAGGTGAAAGCAATCAATCGTGCAAAAAAAATAAGGCCACGTAAGTGGACTGTGTTTTTAATTCTGACTTAGCCCGTCTAAAACGGATCACGAGTGAAACGAGTAATCCGTCCGTGACCTCAATAAATTAAAAACGCTTCATGTTTACATGAGGCGTTTTTTTTTGTGCTATTTATTGATGAACCTTCAGGTGAAAGCAATCAATCGTGCAAAAAAAATAAGACCACGTAAGTGGACTGTGTTTTTAATTCTGACTTAGCCCGTCTAAACCGGATCATGAGTGAAACGAGTAATCCGTCCGTGACCTCAATAAATTAAAAGCACTACTTTTCAGTAGTGCTTTTTTTGTGTCAAAATTTTTGGTGAGCCTTTAGGTGAAAACAATTGATTTGATACAAAAAAACACTTTACGTCAGTAAAGGGGTTTTAATGCTGACTTAGCCCGTCTAAAACGGATCATGAGTGAAACGAGTAATCCAATATTAAGCCTTATATAAAAAACCTTCTTCTTACTCTTCCACAACCACTTTCTTTTTTCGGCGTCGAATAAAAATAAAAAGCAGTACAAAAACAGTCAAAGCAACTCCACCAATCATCAACCATCTTTCTTGACGTTCTTTTGCTTCCTTTTCAAATTTAAGGGTCTCTAAAATGGACAGGTAACCATTATTATCCATTCCTGGAGTGACAGCCTCAACTACCCAGTTATCTGGTCGCAAACCTAGGGAATCGACGTGGATTAATGCAAGACTGAAACTAGAATCGATTACTGCAAATTCATTGTTATATTTCATCACATCCACCAAAAAGCCATTGGCATCATAAACTTTTATTTGTTCTCCTTTTTTAGAGAGACCAAAATTCAAGTCGGTAATTTGAAAACCATTTACTGCAGTGGAACCTATCACCAATAAATCATTTGGTTTTAAGGTAATATGTTCTTCTATAACATATCCTTTTTTAAAGCTGCGATCAGTCACTCGCCATTGGTACAAATCAACACTTTCATTTGAACGATTGTACAGTTCAATCCAATCTCCTGTTGTATCACTATCTACTTGATTAAAAGAAACTTCATTGATAATAATTTGATGGCGGTATTCACTCGAATCCTTTGCAACAATAATTGGTTTTAATTGCATTGCTTGGTCGGCAGTAAAAACAATCTTCTCCGTTTTTTCTGCAAGGCCTTCCCAACCAATCAATTCATAATCGTGTTTTGGTTTGACTTTTATGGTTTGTGGAATTCCTTTAAAATATAAACCACTATAAGATTCTTTTAATTGCAATGAATTAAATGTAACATCACAAACACTATCACCAGGATGTGTAAATTCAATTTGCACAGTGGTATCGAGTTCAAACTTGATTTTTAAATGTTGCCATAAATGTTCAGGTCTTAAACGCACAAACTTTTCGACTATCGCCAAATTGTCTTCCCAGTTTTTTACGTTGGCTCCCCATCTCTTTTGGTGGTAAGGTATTTCATTTTCTATTTTTTTTGACATTTTATGCCATAATCTCAGTGCAGTATCGGCATGGAAATACGTATTTAAATAATCAGAAAAAGTATTGATGTACTGTACTTTCAAATCCTCATTCTGTAAAAGTGTTCTAATGATAAAAGTCGACCAACCGGGATTTGGCCATTTTTCGTTACTGAAAGTCGTAAATTTTCCTAGTGTATTAGAAGCGTAACCAGTCCTATCGTCATTAGAAAGTCCCATGTCTAAATCATAAAAAATCCACCGCCATTTGGCTTTGGGCTTACGCTCTTTAAAGTACCGAATATTTCCACCAGCATCTTTATTATCGGAATATACTTCTGAAATATTGTAGCGGATGTAATCGTGCAAATCCATGAATTTTCCCAAAGAATCTTTTACAGTTTCTAAAGTCAAATCTTGGGTCCTTAAAAATTTTAATAAAAACTTATATTGGGTGGAATACCCATGTCGTTTTACGCCGTTATGCCTTAAAATATCGACCTTATCTTTATCTACATCAAAATTAGCTGCTAAATAATGTTCGCTAATTTTCTCTCTTAAATTTTGAATTCCCCAATACCTACCATTGATAAAAACTATGGCTGGTTCATATGCTTGAACTGCAACACCAGTAGGTTTGGCCAACTGGGTCATAAAAGCATCTCTCAATTGGGTACGCTTAAAGTCACCTCCTGAATTTCTGATGATAAATGATTTGTACTTTTTGTTTTTACGTTCCTTAAATATTGGATATTCAAAGCGTTTTTTTCCATATTTACTCCTGGCAATAATGGCCAATGATTTTTGCGGCAGCATTCTACTGTACCCGCCAAAAAGACTCATACCTGCCAATTGGTTAAAACACTTTTTTCCTTTTTTAGAATACAGTTCTACATTACATTCATACTCCCAAGATTTCCAAAAATTAGCGCCGTAATAAGGCATAGTAGAATCTGCACAACAACCTTTTTCAAAAATTCCCTTGTCGTAACTCCAAAAATTTCCAGGTTCAGAAACAATTGAAATAATGGGCAAATCATAAGCACGGTCACAAAAATAAGACTGTGTTTTCACCTTAGACCTTACACCATTTTGATAAGCTACAGCCCTAATTACTGCAACATCCTGAACATAAATAGAATCGACATATAATGTGGTACCTGAATGCGGTGCCGAACCGTCGAGGGTATAATAGATACTTTCAGCAGAATCAGCAACAAGTTTAACGTACACAGGCGCTTCAAATTTACCGCCAGTAGGGTAGTATTTTAACTTCTGAGCACTAAGCGTACTCTGTACTAGGCACAATGACAAAAAATACAAACTCCATTTCAACATGAATCAAATGTATTTACAATTATCTAATGTTGAATACCCTTGGGTCATCTAATTATTAAATGCCAGTGTTTAATAATTATTTGTTGGATATGATTTTTATCAGGATTTCAGAATAAAGCACAATTTTTTTTAAAACCTTATTTATATTCATTCTTAATTGCATATATTTGCCAAAAAAACAAGCTATTTATAATTAATCTAAATAAAATGAAGTTCATTAAATCCACAATTTTAACCCTTGGTGCCCTTGCAACATTGAGTACTTCTTGCAGAAAAGAAGGATGTACAGACGATTCTGCCATCAATTATTCAGAAGAAGCAAAAAAGGATGATGCATCTTGCATTTATGACAATTCAGTGGCAGTTCCATCTACTTATTCATTTAATAGAGATGGTGTAAGTTCAGTAAGCTTTGACGGGCAAAAAGAAAGATTAGACATGTTAAGTGAGTTAGTAGCTTACATGAAAACTGCAAATACCGCAGGTGTAGCAGTAAGTGCTGATGATTTAAAAGCAATGTATGCCAACGATAACTTTACTTGGGCGGATGTCAACAATTTAGGAATGACCGGTTCATCTAAGCAATTAAAAAACAAGACAGCTTATGCTGTTGCAGGAGGATCGGCTGATACAGGAGTACAAGACAGATTTTTGGCTTATTTTGACTCTATCGCAAACATTAGTGCAACGACAACGACTGCTGTTGAAAATGGCATGGCAAATGTAAGTGGAGTTTGGCCAAATGACGGTTCAAAAGGTCCCTATTTAATGGGCGGAAACGGAAAAGAATACACACAATTTGTAGAAAAAGGATTAATGTGTGCGGTATTTATGAACCAAATCACCGTAAATTATTTAGGCGGAATCAACAATTCTGACAATACAACTATAGTGGATGCAACTGCTGGAAAAAACTACACAGAAATGGAGCACCATTGGGATGAAGCCTTTGGATATTTTACATCTGAAATCAATTTTCCAACAGCAGGAACCGACCGTTTTTGGGGTAAATATTCATTTGGAAGAGAAGATTTAATTGGTTCAGCAACCAAAATATACAATGCATTTAAAACAGGTAGAACTGCAATTGTAAACAAAGACTATACTTCAAGAGATGCGAATGTTGTAATTATCAATGACGAATTAGAAAGAGTTGCAGCAGGTACCGCTATTCACTATTTAAATTCAGCAAAAGACTACATTACAAACAACACGGCTAGAAACCACGTACTATCTGAAGCAACTGCATTTTTAGAAGGATTAAAATACGGCTATAATGCCATTTCTAATAAAGGAATGAGTTCAACAGAAATTGATATGGCATTGGGCTATATTGGTGATGACTTTAATGTGGTTAGCATCAGTAACCTTAATGCTGCTATTGATTTAATTGCCGTTAGCACAGGATTAGAAAGCGTAAAAGCATCCTTATAATAATTCAAAACTCCCTGGTGTGTAAACCAGGGAATTTTTTTAATCATTGATTATGTATAAAGTTAAAACAAGTATTCTTCTTATGTTATTCGGTTTAGGTAGTATCTCAGCCGCCTGCAATAAAAACAAAGAAAAAGAAGATTCTGAAACAGAAGCGTTCGATAGAAAAGCTATGTTGAGTAACATCACAACACAATACATTTTACCGGCATATGCAAATTACGACAGTAAAACCAGTAACTTATTACAAGCCGTTGCTGACTTTAATAATAGTGATAACATCAATGCATTAAATGAATTAAGAAATAATTTAGTAGCAACAGCAAATGCATGGCAAAGTATTGCATTTTTGGAATTTGGTCCTGCAGAAAACATTGGATTAAGAAGTCAATCTAACTTATACCCTTGCGATACCAATCAAATAAACAGTAATATTTCCAATAACAATTACAACTTGGCTGCTGCATCCAACTTTTCTGCAAAAGGAATTCAGGCCATAGATTATTTATTAAATCAACCAAGTCAAACGGATACTAACCTAGTATTAACGTTTGTAAACAATGCCAATGCTAGTCAATACTTATTAACCTTAGCCACAGAACTTAATTCAAATGCGAACACCGTGAAAGTAGCATGGGACAGTTACGCAACAACCTTTATTGAAAACAACAGTAATAATGCACAAGGTTCAGCAGTGAGTGATTTAGTAAATGCGCTTAGTGCGCACTACGAAACATTTGTAAGAAAAGGAAAATTAGGCATTCCACTAGGCGTATTCAATGGATTCTCCCAAACCACACTCCCTGAAAAGGCAGAATTAGCTTATGGTGGTCAATCCTTTGAAATGTTATATACTGCAATAGATGCAATAGAAAGTCTAATAAACGGACTTTCATTCGAAACTAAAATAAACGGTCTTGGCCTAGACGATTACATGAATTTTGTGGCAGCTAAAAATGGCAATGAAAACCTTTCTACAAGTCTTTCAGCACAGTTAGAAATTATCAAAGACCATGCTAATAATTACATGAATAGCAATATGGCAGAAGCTATTGCAAATCAAAAAACAAGTCTGGATGACATGTATCAAGATATGCAAAAATTAGTGCCACTCATTAAGGTAGATCTTACCTCAGCATTGGGAATTTTAATTACTTACCAAGACAACGACGGAGATTAAAAAAGGTTCATGCACAAAATCAATGCCTTTTTATTTCGTCCTACTTCGGCAGCTCCACTTGCCGTTTTTAGGGTGATTTTTGGATTGATGACATTATATAGTTCCTTCCGATTTTTAAGTAAAGGCTGGGTCGATACCCTATATATTCAACCAAAATTTCATTTTACCTACTATGGTTTTGAATGGATAAAACCATTCGGAGCTACTGGCATGTATCTCGTTTTTTTTCTTTTAATAATTAGTGCATTAGGTATACTACTCGGGTATCGGTATCGCTTAAGTATCCTCCTGTTTTTTCTTTGCTTTACTTATATAGAATTACTAGATAAAACAACCTACCTTAACCATTACTATTTTGTCAGTTTGGTATCCTTTTTAATGCTCTTTTTGCCTGCCAATGCCTATTTCTCTTTAGACGTGTATTATAAAAGAGTGAAGGAACAAAGGGAAATACCATTTTGGACCATTGCTATCCTTCAGTTTCAGTTAGGGGCCGTTTACTTTTTTGCTGGTATAGCAAAACTAAATTACTATTGGATCGTAGAAGCAGAACCCTTAAATAATTGGTTAAAACACCAAACCGACTTACCCTTAATTGGAAATTTTATGGGTTATAAAGCAACGGCCTATCTATTTTCTTGGTTTGGTGCCGCATACGATCTTTGCATTCCTTTTTTATTACTCATTAAACGCACCCGTAAATGGGCTTATTTGTTGGTAGTAATTTTTCATGTATTAACTGCCATGATGTTTCCAATTGGTGTTTTTCCATTTGTTATGATAGGCAGTACACTCATCTTTTTTTCAGCAAACTTTCACATTCGTCTAATCACAGCCTTTTATCACCTCATTAAAAAAGAGCCGCCGCTACATCAGGAAGCTAAACCAACCATAAAGTCAAATTCACTTATCACAACATTTATTATGGTTTACGTTGCAATTCAATTAATTTTGCCCTTTAGCTATTTAATGTATCCTGGTAATCTATTTTGGACAGAGCAAGGATTTAGGTTTAGTTGGCGTGTGATGTTGATAGAAAAGGTAGGTTACACAGAATTCTCCATTAAAACGAAAGATAGTAAAGGAAAATTAATTGTAAATAACGCAGACTATTTAACGCCATTTCAAGAAAAAATGATGGCAACCCAACCAGATATGATTTTAGAGTACGCCCATTATTTAAAGTCAATTTACAAAGACACAATTATTGAAGAAAACGGCAAGACTTTTTCAATAAAGGAACCGATTATTAATGCGAATGTACAAGTCTCTTTATTTAACAAAGGCAGTCAAACTTTTATAGACCCAACCATTGATTTGGGATCCATTAAAAGAGGATATCAACACAAAAAATGGATAAAAGAATATGAATAAAATACTACTATTCTTTCTGTTTTTAGCACACATCACTTGTACTTATGGGCAAAATGAGGGACAATTATTTGGTAAAATAACAGACAGCATTACCCAAAAAGCAGTGCCATTTGCACATATAAATATTACTGGTACCAGTCGCTATTTTATTTCCGATTTAAATGGAAGTTTTACTATTAATAAAATAGAACAAGGAAATATTTCATTTACCATTATCGCAAACGGATACGACACCTTACTTAAACGTGTAAAATTTAATACAACAGCACAACAATTTAATTTTACATTAAATCCAAGCAAAAATTATTTAAAACTTGTCACAGTAGATGGTGGAGAAAATACCAGTGCTATCCGAAAATTACGCGCCATTGAAGGGGTACTTTTAAGTAAAGGTAAAAAGAGCGAAGTCATCAATATGAATAAAATTACTGGTAATAAATCGGCAAATATAGGTCGACAAATATATGCTAGAATACCAGGATTAAATATTTGGGAAAGTGATGGTGCGGGCATTCAATTAGGCATTGGTGGAAGAGGATTAAGCCCGACTAGAACCTCTAATTTTAATACCCGTCAAGATGGTTACGACATTAGTGCAGATGCATTAGGATACCCAGAAAGTTATTATACACCACCCAGTGAAGCAGTAAAAGAAATACAATTGATAAGGGGGGCTGCTTCTTTGCAATTTGGAACACAATTTGGAGGCCTATTAAACTTTGTTCTTAAAAAGGGAAATGAAAATAAACCTTTAGAGGTGACAGCCAGACACACGCTAGGATCCTTTGGCTTAAATAGTAGTTTTGTAAGTGTAGGTGGTAGTAAAAACACCTGGAATTATTATGCTTATTACCAATATAAATTTGGTGACGATTGGAAAGCTTATTCCAGTTTTAAAGTCCACAATGCTGGTTTAAAAATTGAAAAACACCTATCCGAAAAAATGAAAATTTCAATAGGTCTTACAAAAATGTATTATATAGCTATGCAACCAGGTGGCTTAACAGACTTTCAATTTGAAAACGATCCAAGTATTGTTAATAGAAAACGCAATTGGTTTGAAGTAGACTGGAACCTTGCAGCCTTTAATTTTGATTATGAATTTGACGCAAGAACTAGAATAAATAGTCGATTCTTTGGATTATTAGCGACAAGAAACTCAACAGGTTATTTAGGCCAAATTAATAGAATAGACCCAAATGAATCCCGTGATTTAATTGCTGGTCAATTTAAAAACTTTGGCAACGAAACACGATTTTTAAAAATATATGATGTTAAAAAAATGACCTGGGCATATTTATTTGGGTTTAGACTTTATCAAGGTTATAATGAAAGCCAACAAGGTCTCACCTCAGCCGGTGATCAAGCTGATTTTTCGTTTTTAAATCCAGCAACTGTTGATGGTTCTTTATATACATTTCCCAGTCAAAATTTAGCCATTTTCTCTGAACATATTTTTAACTTAACACCTCGTTTTAGCATTACCCCAGGCCTAAGGTTTGAATATATTAATACAACTGCAGATGGGGTGTATAGAGAACAAATAGAAGACCTAGCTGGTAATATAATATTTGATTCTCTTTATCAAGTAGCAAAAGACAATGAACGTTCTTTTGTGATTGGTGGTTTAGGCTTAAATTACCATTTTAGCGATTCTCTTGAACTGTACACCAATTTTTCTCAAAACTATAGAAGTATCAATTTTACCGATATGCAAATTGTGAATCCTAACTTTAAAATCGATCCAAATTTGCAAGACGAAAAGGGTTTTAATTTTGATATAGGTGTTAAAGGAAATATACAGCATAAAATCAACTACGATATTTCAGCATTTGTGTTATTATACAACAATAGAATTGGCACCACCATTCAAGTAGATAGCGTATTATTTACCACCTATCAATACAGAACCAATATATCCAAATCTATTACAAAAGGAATTGAAGCAGTGGTTGAAGCAGATTTATATGATTTATTCATCAAAAATGACCCTGCAATCGACCTTAATGTTTTTGTCAATGCATCCTATGTCAATGCAATATATTACCAATCAGAACAGGCTGCTTTTGAAAATAAAAAAGTGGAATTAGTACCCCCAATTAACTTAAAAACCGGACTTACATTTACCCACCATAAATTTACAGCGAGTTACCAATACAGTTATACGGCTGCGCAATTTTCTGATGCTACAAATTCCCTCAGTCAAGCCAATGCGGTAAATGGAATTATTCCAGCTTATCAAATACATGACCTTTCCTTTAAGTATAGCTACAAACGATTTCAAATAGAAACAGGTATCAATAATTTTCTAAATGAAAAATACTTTACAAGAAGAGCCACTGCTTATCCTGGTCCGGGCATAATACCTGCACAACCCAGAAATTACTTTGTTACCCTACAGTTTAAAATTTAAATTACTTAATATATAACTGTCCAGGAATTCTATATTTTTTTCCTTCTTCACCAGTAGCATTAATTTGGTAAAAATAAATCCCTTCATTTACTTTCTCTCCATTTAAAGCATAACCAGCCCATTTAAAATTAGGGTCATTTGATTCAAATAATTTTTCTCCTTTTTGGGTCTGTATCACAATATAAAAGGACTTTAAGTTTTCTGAATGAATTAAAAATTCATCATTTGCCCCATCATTATTCGGTGTAATTACATTTGGAATTTCTGCAATACTTGAACTAGCGGCAATGGCTATTAACTGATTTTTTTGAATGGCATTCCCTTGTTTATAAATTTGCATAACCACATCATAAGTACCTTCATAATGGTAAGTATGTACAGCAATATTACTGGTTTCTTTACTTCCATCATCAAAATTCCAAACCACACTGTCTGCATCCTTTGCATCCACTGTACAATTTACCGTTAAATAATCTTGTTGATTTACTTGTACATTAAATCCATCAAATACAATTTTTTGATCCTGGGTATTACTTAAGTCTTCTTTACTAGTTTCCAAAGGTCTTATACTAGGTTCACCAACTACAGTAGTAGGATTATTTTTAACCACAACACCATTCTTATGTTCCACATGAATAGGGGTAACCTTAACCTGTTTATCTGGTCCTGCTTTAGCAATAGCGACCGTGTTTAAATCCATCTTTTTAACCGCAGATGAAAAACTATCTCTATTTTTATTTAATTCCTCTTCAATATCAGATTGGTGTGCGGTAATTATTGGATCATTTTTCGTTTCAATTTGAATAATATTAGAGATTGATAAATCATTTTCTAAGATGGAATTGTCCCCATTTATGGTCGCATTCTCTTGGGAATTCTGCGCGTAAAAACCGTCTTCTTTTGTATAAATCCATGTTCCAAGCGCAATACCTGCTGTTGCAGTTCCTATAATTAAAGTTTTAGCAATCCAAGAAACACCCGTTTTCCCTACTGAAGCTATAGGCTTAATTCCACCCGCAATATTCGTCCATAAACCTGCATCTACTTTGGGTTCAAAGTGCTCAAATTTACTTTTGAATAATTCTTCTATACTCCCTTTATCTTTCACCTTCTTCAATGTATTCGTTTTCTATTAAAATTGATCTCAATATTTTTCTTGCCCTAGAATATTGCGATTTTGATGTACTTTCAGTAATATTTAACTGCTCTGCTATTTCTTTATGCGAGTATCCTTCAATGGCAAATAAATTGAAAACTACTCTATAACCAACTGGAAGTTTATTAATAATTTTTAGCAGATCTTCCGCTTCAAGCGACTCATGAATAAATGAACTACTCTCTAATAAATAAGCTACGTTATCCACTTCTACATGGTCCATAAACTTTTTATTCTTTCTAATTTGATCTAACGCAGTATTCACCATAATACGTCTGACCCAACCTTCCAGTGATCCTTTATTTTTATACAAGGGCAAGTTTTTAAAAACCTTAATAAAACCATCTTGCAATACATCATGTGCTTCGTCCGTTCCATTCATATAACGCATAGCAACTCCTAACATTTTTCCAGCAAATTTTTCATAGAACGCTTTTTGAGCCAGTAAATCTCCTTCCGTACAATTTTTTATAAGTTTTTTGTCCGTCATTTTACCAATTCAATATTAAGACTTAAATGTAAGATTAAAAGTTGCATTAATTATTTAAATAATCTATTTTGTGCAGTCTATATAAAAGAATAAGCCCTTAAATGAAAAACATATTTTTTATAATTGCCCTCACCATTTGTATAATTTTACCTACTCAAATACAAGCTAAATCATACAAAGTTTATTTTCAATTGAAAAAAAATCATTATTTACCCGTCGATTTAAACATTGATAATAATGTATTTACCATAAATAATGCCGCCGAAAAAATAAAATTAAATCATGTTATTTCGCAAGGTGATAGTGTAATTGTTTCCTTTAACCATTATGAATCTTCCTTAATATTCCACCAAATAACCGACAAAAAATTAACTGGTTATTGGGTAAACTATGCTAAAAGCAAAAATTACAAAATTCCATTTTACGGGGTAAGTAAGACTAAAAAAACAAAAATAAATAAAGACCTTAATAAATATGTTGGTCGTTGGGAGGCTACATTTAACTATGATAAACCGACCAAATTAATTGGTGAATTTAAATTAGAAGATAACCAATTAAGAGGAACATTTTTATCTGAAACTGGAGACTATAGATACTTACAAGGTGATGTAGAAAAACAAACTTTAAAGCTATCTTGTTTTGATGGCTCACATGCCTTTTTATTTACGGCAAAATTAAAAAACGATACATTAATAGGTGAATTTTATTCAGGTAACCATTATAAAACAGAATGGCGGGCTTTTAAAAATGAAAATGCCACTTTAAGAAACGCAGATAGTTTAACCTATATCACCAATAAAGCACCGATATCCTTTTCTTTAAAAAATACTGCAGGTAAAATGGTGAATTATTCCAATGAAGACCCAACAGATAAAATTACATTGATCCAAATATTTGGAAGTTGGTGTCCGAATTGCTTAGACGAAACAAACCTATTGTTAGAATTAAACCAAGAATTCCAAGATAAAATTCAAATTTATGGCATAGGTTTCGAAATAGAAAAAACAGAGGAGGAAAAATTAAAACGATTGGAAAGATTCAAAGAATCCATTGCTATTCCATATGATATTTTATTAGGTGGTGATGCCAATAAAGGGGAAGCAACAAAAGCTTTTCCAATGCTTAACCAAATAATTTCATTTCCTACCTTAATCATAATAGATTCAAAAGGAAACGTTCAAAAAATACACACAGGATTTAGTGGCCCAGCAACTGGCGAACACTACATAACATTTAAAGAAGACTTATATAAATTTATAGCCACTTTAGATTAAGTCAAAGCTATTTTATCTACCCTTTTTTGGTGTCTACCACCCTCAAATTCGGTATTAAAAAAAGCATCTACCATTTCTACTGCTAATTCCTTACTGATAAAACGTGCAGGTAATGCTATTATATTAGCATCATTATGTTGTCTTGCCAATTTAGCAATTTCTACCGTCCAACATAAAGCAGATCGAACACCTTGGTGTTTATTCACTGTCATATTTATACCATTACCACTTCCACATATAACAATTCCTTTGGCATCCGTATTTTCTGTAATAAATTTAGCGACTTTATGACCATAATCAGGATAGTCAATACTCTCAGTTGAATCACAGCCAAAATTTTGTATAGAATATCCTTTTTTAGTTAAATAATCACTTAGAAAAACTTTTAACTCATAACCTGCATGGTCGTTACCTATTGGAATTATATTTGTCATAATTGTTGCTTGAGATACAAAGGTAATGGTTATTTAAAAAATGACTTCATATACTACATAAATAAGTGTGAGAGCAATTGTTAATAACTTTGCATAACTCCAACATAAGTATACTATTGTTTTAAATACTAAACCTTTACTAAGATCGTTATATTTTTAATAAAGTGTTAATTAAATAAGGAAAAGATGTGAAAAAAACAGCAATTTAAATTAGGTTTATAACGTTCTATTTTGGCTTGTAAAAAAAATCCAATAAACGTTGTTTATAACTCGCCTTTTTAGATGTCACTTATACACAGATAAAACTGGAGAGAAAAAAATATTTAATTAACAATTTAAAAATAGTAAATTTGTTAATAACATAGCTAAAACCAATAAAAATGGGTAATGTTGATGTGAATAAAACTGTATAAAACTCAATATATTTAAAATCCTACAAAAAACACAATGATTTTTACACTTATCAACAGCCCTAATAATAGTAATAAAAGATTCTTTTTTAAAAAAAAATATTTATTAATTATATTATTCGAAATAGGGTGTGGCTTAAAATTGATGGGACAAAAGATAGATCCAAACGGCTATAATGTTTTTTATTATGAAAATGGAATAAAGTCTAGCGAAGGCTATTTTAAAAATGGTATGCCAGATAGTTTATGGAAAGCATATAATTTAGAAGGTACTTTAACCGCCACCGGATTAAAAAAAGAAGGCTTAAGTACCGGTCTTTGGAAATTTTATAATGATGCCGGTAAATTAAAACAAACTTCTGTTTACGAAAAGGATTTAAAAAATGGTTGTACTACCATCTATGATAGCCTTCAATTTAAAATAGAAGAAAGATTTTATGAAAACGATACTTTACAACAAGAACTCGTTTATTTTAATGCCAAAGGGAATATTATTAGAATTGATCAATTAAAAGATGGTGTTGTAAATGGAGACACCAAGGTTTTTAATGATGCAGGCCAATTAATAAAAGAAGCTTACTATAAAGATGGTAAATTAATAGAAGATAAAAAAATTAATGCCATCAATGAAGCAGGAGAAAGAGTTGGCTTTTGGAGAGAATATTACCCCAATGGTATTTTACGCACCGAATCCACTTATAAAAATGGAAAATTAAATGGTTTGTATAAGACTTACGATAAAAAAGGGAGTCTTTTAACCATCAATTACATGATTAACGATAGTATTTCAGATAATTCTAGAGACATTGTTTTAATAGATTTATATAGAACTTATTTTCCAAATACTTTAAATGAAAAATTAGTCGGGGGATTAACCAATGGCAAAAAAAATGGTTTGTTTAGAGAATATGACATAGAAGGAAATTTAGTGAATGGTTACTTGTATAAAAACGATACCCTAAGGGCAGAGGGAATTATTTTAAATGATGGTACCTATGATGGTGATTGGAAATATTATTATCCAGATGGAAAAGTAAGTGTGGTTGGAAAATACGTGAATGGTAAAAAGTCAGGCCAATGGATTTACTATTACAACAATGGAAAAATTCAACAAAAAGGTAAATATAGTGAAGGGGAATTTGCTGGAGCTTGGGTATTATATTATCCAAGTGGTGCCATTCAAGCACAGGAATTTTATAAAAAAGGTAAATATGAAGGGACCTTACTTGAATATGATGAAAATGGAGAAGAGCTAACCCGCGGAGAATATTACAATGGGTTGAGAGAGGGAGAATGGTTTTATCATGTAGGAGATTTTAAAGAAACTGGTGCTTACACCTTGGGAATGAAAAATGGGGTTTGGAAACAATACTATAAAAACGGTAAACTCTCATTTATTGGTGAATTTGATGAAGATCAACCAAAAGGAAAACACTTAACTTATTATGAAACAGGTGTAGTGAAAACAAAAGGAAAATATAAAGCAGGACAAAAAAATGGGAAGTGGTTGAGCTATAATGAAATGGGTGAAACTATTGAAAATTTAGAATTTTATTATGGTAAATTGGTCAAAATAAACGGGAAAAGGATTATTGTAATTGAAGAAGATTTAGAATAATATAGTTGCCTGTCAATAAATTTTGTTACTTTTGAAATGAACTCAAAATTACCACTATGCTTGAAATTAATGTCTTGGTTGTAGAAGACGAAAGTATTGTTTCTAAGGATATTCAGCACAGCTTAAAAAAATTAGGTTATTCTATTATTGGTGCAGCAGCATCTGGAGAAAAAGCCTATGAATTAGCAATAACCTTAAATCCTGATATCATTTTAATGGATATTATGTTAAAAGGGGAAATGAATGGCATTGAAACAGTAGAAAAAATTAGGGCTGAAAAAGACATTCCAATCATTTATTTGACAGCATATGCGGATAAATCTACTTTAGAAAAAGCTAAAATTACAGAACCACATGGTTATATTATTAAGCCATTTAAGGATGTAGATTTACATACTACTATTGAAATGGCTTTGTATAAGTTTTCTAAGGAAAAGCAAGTAAAAGAAGAAAGAGATTTGTTTTATTCTTTGATTGAAAATAAAGAACCTTCTTCTGAATTTATCTTTGTTAAATCAAAAAGTAAACTGGTAAAAATAAAAAATTCAGATATATTTTATATTGAAGCTCTGAAAGATTATGTTGCTTTAAACACGATTGATAATCGTTATACCGTGCATACGAGTATGAAAGATTTGGCTTCAAAATTACCTTCTGATCAATTTATTAGAGTACACCGTTCTTACATTGTAAGAATAGATAAAATAGTAGCTATAGAATATCCAAACCTACTATTAGAAAACGAAAATAAACGTATTCCAATAGGAGGTTTTTATAAAGATGAATTGATGAATTCTTTAAATTTAATTTAAGAGTAAGCCACTACTTCGGTTACTTCTTCTAAATTACTTTTTAATAAAGTTTCTATTCCGCCTTTTAAGGTTTGTGTAGAGGATGGACATCCAGCACATGAACCTTTTAACATGACGTATACTTTACCGTCGTTAAAACCGATAAAATCGATTGCACCACCGTCATTTTCAACAGCTGGACGAACATATTCGTTTAATAAAGCGATAATAGGTTCATCTAAATCTGATTTTTCAAAAGATGCTGGTTGATCTGCTGGTGTTTCATTTAAGTTTACTGCAGCTGTTGCAGGTTTTTCAGCAGCTTTAGGTGCACCTGGCGCAGGAATTCTAATAATTGCTTCTTTACCATTGGCTAACCATTCTCTAATAAACTCTCTTAATTCCATTACAATAAAATCCCAATCAATGTTATCCGTTTTTGTAACTGTTACAAAATTAGATGCCATAAAAACGCCATCCACAAAGGGAAAGTTAAACAAAGCTTCTGCTAAAGGAGAATATCCCTTTGCTTCGTCCATGGAATTAAAAACTATGTTTTGGTCAGACAATACCAAGTGTTTGTTGGAAACAAATTTCATGGTTGCTGGGTTAGGTGTCATTTCTGCGTAAAGTGTAATTGGAACTTGCATGGTGTGTGAATTATTTATTTGTACAAAAATACTAGGTTTTCAACAATACACATAAACTAATTTCAAGTAAAAGTAAAAAATTGCTTAATTTTGTAGCGTAAATGAATTTTTTAGTCAACATATTTTTTCTCTTTATTACCTTAACTTCTGCAGTTGGGGTAAGTTTTGATGGACATACTTGTAAGGCTAAAAATATAGAAAATCACAGCTGTTGTCAAAAAGAATCTAAAAAAAATAATCAACCTTGTCATGCGGCATGCTGTGTCCAAAATATGGTTGATATTAGAATTAAAGAAGTGTCCAGCATTTCGTCAAGAACGCTACTTACTGTTCCTTCATTAAATTTACCACAAAGACACTTTAGTGTATTCCATACACTTTCAGTATATAAATCAAATAATTATATTGGTTTACAAGCGTCTAATTTAATCATCAAGGTAACCACTTACTCACCCGAATTTAAACAATCATGGATCATTTGATTTATGCTTTAATTTTTAAAATTGAAGTATAAATTAAAATAAAAATCATGAAAATAATCCTATTATTTGGTCTCATCATTTGTTCGGTACAAGCTAAAGCACAAAATGTTACTGGAAAAATTATTGACCAAAATAAAGAAAGTATTCCCGGCGTAATCGTCAAGTGGAATCAAAAAAAGAATTACGCAAAAACCAATGTCGAGGGAGAATTTAAGGCAGAAATCAATCGTTTTCCCGATACCTTAATTGTAGAACATATTGGATTTGCGACTTTTACAAAAATACTCCACCAAGCCAGTGAAAATTTAATGATTGAATTGGTAGCAGCCGATACACTTTCGACTGTGGTTGTAAAAGGAAAAAATGATGGCAAGAGTATAGATTTATTTAGTGCAAGACATACTGAATTGATTGGACAAGGGGAATTGAGAAAGGCAGCTTGCTGTAATTTATCGGAAGCTTTTGAAACCAATGCTTCGGTGGATGTTAATTTAACAGATGCCGTTTCTGGAGCAAAAAAAATTCAAATGTTAGGTTTGGATGGTGTTTATTCTCAAATTCAGTTTGAAAATATTCCATTGGTGAGGGGACTGTCCTCTTCATACGGACTAGGTTTAATGCCTGGTACTTGGATTGAATCTATTCAAGTGACCAAGGGAACAGGTTCAGTCATCAATGGGTATGAATCCATTGCTGGAATGATCAATTTACAATTAAAAGAACCCGCGAATGATGAGAAATTATACATTAACACTTATGCCAATCGATTTGGTAGGGCAGAGCTAAACATACATGGTGTTCAAAAATTAAAAAATTGGAAGACCATGAGTTTTTTACACTTGTCCAACAATTTTTTAGAAGTCGACGACAACAAAGATGGATTCAGAGATATTCCAGTTGGATTTTCAGGCGCATTTATGAACCGTTGGGAAAGAAGAGGAGAATATTTGGAGTCAAAATTAGGGATTAGAGGAGTTATTGTTAATAAACAAGGTGGTCAAATTGGTTATCAACCTAATAGTTCAGATAATTTGAAGTACGGAATGGATTTAAATACAGAGCACTTAGAAGTATTTGCTAAAAATGGATTCTTTTTTAAAAATAGCAATACTTCAAGTTTAGGTACGGTGGTGCAAGCTAAATACCATCACTTGCAAAATAATTTTGGAAATAAAACTTATGAAGGGACACAAAAGAAGCTTTATATCAACACCATTTATAGCGACATTATTCAAAACACAAACCACAACTTTAGTACAGGCTTAAGTTTTGTGTTAGACGATTATGTGCAAAGCTATAATGACTCTAGTTTTTTAAAGACCGAGATTGTTCCAGGAGCATTTTTTGAATATACTTATCACTATTTGGAGGAATTTACTTTGGTGGCAGGCTTAAGGGGCGATTATCATAATTTATATGGTCCGTTTTTCTCTCCTCGACTGCATGCAAAGTGGAACATGAGTAAACAAAATGCCTTGCGTTTAAGTGCGGGTAGAGGGTACCGTGTGGCAAATCCATATGCCGATTATAGCAGTTTAATGGCGAGTAGCAGAACTTGGTATGTGGCAAATGACTTGGCACCAGAAGATGCGATTAATGCTGGTTTGACCTATACCCAAAAGTTTATTTTTAAAGAAAGGGTATCTACTTTAACGCTCGATTATTTTTACACTACATTTAATAATCAAGTAGTAACTGATTTGGACATGGCCAGTAATGAAATTCATTTTTACAATGCCAGTGGAACTTCCTACTCTAACAGTTTTCAAGCAGAATTGTCCATTAAGCCACACGAGACTTTAGAATTGAGAGGAGCTTTTAAGTATTATGATGTCAAAGCTGAGTTTAATGGGGAATTGCAACAAAAAGCATTTACTCCAAAATTTAGGGCTTTATTTAACGTAGGCTATCACACGCGAAATAAAAAATGGGAGTATGACCTCACAGGAAATTGGATGGGCATTAAAAGACTTCCTAGCACCGCTAGTAATCCTGTTGAAGACCAAAGAGCAACTACCTCAAAACAGTTTTGGTTGTTAAACAGTCAAATTACTTATAAGCGACCAAAAATCAGTTTTTATTTGGGTGCTGAAAACATTTTAAATTACACGCAAAATAATGCCATCATTTCGCCAGATGATCCCTTTGGTTCGTATTTTGATGCAACCCAACTGTGGGCGCCAATTACAGGCACAAATATTTATATCGGATTACATTATACAATTAAACATAAAAAACAATGAGAAATTTACTATTATTAGCTTTTGTGGCTTTTTTAAGCACAGGATTTACACAATCAACAACAACGATAACGATTAAAACAAGTGCCCTTTGTGGCGATTGTAAGGAGCGTATAGAAAATGAATTGAACTATACCAAAGGGGTTAAGTTTGCTGAATTAGATTTGGAATCAAACTTCATCACGGTTAAGTACAAAACAAAAAAAACCAGCGAAAAAATCATCAAAGAAGCAGTGACCAATTTAGGTTATCACGCCAATGAGATGGAAAGAAATTCAGCAGCATTTAGTGAATTGCCTGGATGTTGTCAGGACCCAAATGCAACTTGTACAAAAAAGTAATTTAACTACATGGAGCTTCAAGGGCCCTTCAAAAAAATAATTCATGTGGACATGGATGCATTTTATGCGTCGGTGGAGCAATTGGATGATGAAAGCCTGAGAGGAAAACCAATAGCAGTTGGTGGCAGCGAGCAACGTGGTGTTGTGGCTGCCGCCAGTTACGAAGCTAGAAAATTTGGGGTACGCTCTGCCATGTCGAGTGTATTGGCTAAAAAAAAATGCGCTGAACTCATTTTTGTCAAACCACGCTTTGAACGTTACAAAGAAGTTTCTCAACAAATTAGAGCAGTATTTTTAGAGTACTCTGACTTGGTAGAACCGCTTTCGTTGGACGAGGCTTTTATTGACGTTACGGTCAACAAAAAAAACATGGAGTCGGCCAATGACATTGCCAAAGAAATTAGGGCTAAAATATTTGAACGGACCGGTCTCACCGCTTCAGCTGGTATTTCTATCAATAAGTTTACGGCTAAAATTGCTTCGGATATCAATAAGCCAAACGGACAAAAGACCATTCATCCTTCACAAGTACTGGACTTTTTAGAAAAATTACCCATTAGAAAATTCTTTGGGGTGGGAGAAGCCACCGCCAAAAAAATGAATGCTTGGGGTATTTTTAACGGTCGAGATTTAAAGCAACATACCCTGCCTTTTTTAAACCAAAATTTTGGTAAGTCAGGGGCGCATTTTTATAATATTGTCCGGGGAATTCAACACAGCACGGTGAAACCCGATAGGGTACGAAAGTCAGTGGGAGCCGAAAGGACATTTGAACAAAATATTACCAGTGAAAGCTTTATGTTGGAGAAGTTAAATGACATTGGTATTGAGCTTGAAAAACGTTTAATTAAAAGTAAAAACAAAGGTAAAACCGTCACGGTTAAGATAAAATTTAGTGATTTTACTACCCAAACCAGGAGTAAAACTGTAAACCATTTCCTCCAGTTAAAGGCTGATTTTTTTCCCATCATTGAAGAACTACTTTACCAAGAAGAAATTAAAAAATCGGTCAGGTTACTGGGTATTACCATCAGTAATTTAGACCATGAAGAAGAGCAGCAATCAGAGAGTATACAATTAAAATTTGCTTTTTACAGGTGATTGAAATGGATAAATATAGGGTACAGTCAGTACTAGACACAGCAACCTTGGAGGTAGACATTGAAAAAGTTGATTCCTTTGATTTGACGGCCTTAAAAATTGAAAATTCAAGTGAAATAGTCTTGCCCACTAATTTAAGGCTCGGACATATTATTGAAAAAGTTTTTGCTCATTTTATCCAAGCGGCCAGTAATTTTGAAATCTTATATGAAAACCTACAAATCATTGACCAAAAAAGGACTTTGGGCGAGCTGGATTTCATTGTTAAAGACTTAGAAAAAAATAAGCTTATCCATGTTGAGGTGGCCTACAAATTTTACCTCTTAGATCCCAGTCTTTCTAATGCGCAAAGCCACTGTTGGATTGGACCGAATAGGAATGATTCCTTTGTAGAAAAAATTACCAAGATGCGGGAAAAGCAGTTTCCAATACTGTACCACAAAGCAACTGTACCATACTTGCAAAAAATGGTGATAACTGAAATACAACAAGCCCTTTGCTTTATGGCTAATTTATTTTTACCCATGGGTTTTAAAGGCGCAATTGAACCCAAATTTCAAGGGGCTGTCAAGGGTTATTACCTGCCTTATGGCGAATTTTTAAAAGCAAATCACAGTAATATACAATACCACATTCCAGTAAAAAAGCTTTGGGGCATAGCACCTAAAACAAATTCAAATTGGTCAACTTTCGAAGCCATTAAAGCCGACTTAACAAAAAGCATAGCAGAAAAACAAGCCCCTTTACTTTGGGTAAAAACCGAAGCTGGTTTTGAGGAAATGTTTTTGGTGTGGTGGTAATAAATAGTTAAAATTGAATGTGCTAGAACATTTTATTTTATATCTTCATCACACAAATTTATATTTAGGAATATGTTTAAAAATTTTAGTATTCTGTGTTTTGTAGGATTGATTTCATTCCATGGTTTTTCACAAAAAAAACGCTATTTACAATTTTACGGAAACCCAGTGATAAATATGTTTCAAGACCCAAATACTGAATTTGGGTTAACTTCGGGTCCAAATGTACTTGCAAATTATGCAAAGTTGAGGGCGGGAGAGTTTGGTTTAATGTACCGACGTAAATTTGACAACAAAATAAGCTGGGGTGTAGGTATTGGCAGCCGTTTTGATCATTACACAGCTGATATAGCAGTTATAGATGTTTATTATGATCAATATGGGTATGAACATAGAGAAAGTTTAGATGCCCATTTTTTAAATATACAGGTGAACAAAGCTAACTTACGTTTTCAATTTGCCTATGATTTGACTGAAAGAATTGGTCTTGGCTTAAACCTTAATATTTATGATGCTTATGTTTCTACACCAAACTTTTCAGGTAGAATAAGTACTGGACAAAGTAGTAAAGCCACTTATTTTTCAGGAGATTCTACTTGGACTGAATTCAATTACTCATATAATTTAAATATTAATGCAAGCGGGGGTAGCACCACCATTGTACCCGAACTATTTGTCACTGCGGAATTACTCAAGGGGCTAAACTTTATTACTGGGGCTAAACTGGGGTTAATGGGTAAAAATAACCGTTATTTTGATATGGTGGTTGAGGGCGTTTTTAGACCAGAATCAAAAATATACGAAAGCGCAATACTGCATGAGTCTGCCATAACAGCCCAAGATTTTAGTTATTTTATGGGCTTTACTTACGATTTGCAACTCCAGCGGAAAAATAAAAAATAAAGGAGTTTATAAGCTTAGAAATTGGCCATTAAATACCTAATTCCAATCTGATAAAAATAGCCACTTTTTCCAAAAGAGGTATAAGCTTTTTGAGTAGGATAAGCTGTGCTGTGGTATTCGCCATATTGCACGGCATAGTATTTAGTACTGTAAAATAAGGAATAGGAAAGGTAGAGGGATAGCTTATTCTTAAATTCATAAGCCAATTCACCACCAGCAGAAAGCCCTGAAAATGTATTTGAAATAAACTCGGTAGAAGAAAATATAGAATCCCTTACCGTTGCTATAGGAACGCCATTTATACTGCCTGAACTTGTTGATCCTCCCCTTTGTCTATACGGAGAATATCCAACTGCGGGCTGACTTATATAACTCACAGAATAACCAACAAAGGGTGTAATTTTAAATGACTTTGGTAAATTAAATTGGTATTTTAATTTAAGTCCAAAATTTCTGGCAGTAGCAGGGGTATTCCATGTTGCGTAACCCCCATTATCATTAGAAGCGCGCAAATAATCGTTATAAAGTCTATGTGTTCCAAAATGGGCATTTATAAAAGTGTTTTTTAGCACTTCCACCCCAACACCAATACCAGAAGGTGCCAATGAATATAAATCAGTTGATTTAAATCCATCACCCATTACTGGTGTAATGTCAGTTTTAAATGAAGCCACGCCCGTAAAAAAGTTTAAATACACCCGCTTTTCTTGGGCATAAGACTGAAACACGAATAAAAGGACTAAAAATGAAGCAGCTATATTTTTCATAGTCGTTTGTTCAATTGCTGATACTAAGTTAATGTATTTATTGAAATGGACTGTTTTAAAGTGGGTTGTGGGGGGTAAATTTATGACTTATATTTTTATGGATGTTTGAGCCTTCCAGTCAATACTGGTCATGAATAACCAAGCAACTTGCCTAGGCATTTATGCTAACTGTTTAAACAGTGCAATAAAGTCATATTTGTCCTTTCCAATTTGAAAGTCGTGGTTGCCAATTGGCATAAAACCATTTTTTGAATAAAAATTAATGGCGCGTTCGTTATGGACGAATACAGATAGCCATATTTTTTTAAAACTTTTTTCTTGGGCCTTTTTTAAAAGCACATTTTGTAATTCAAATCCAATTTTCATTGAAAGGAAATCTTTAAGAACATATATTTTTTGAAGTTGACAGGCACTTTTTTCTTTGATAAATTCGGTTTGTGAATTCAATTTCAGTTTTGCATACCCAACGGGTAATCTGTCAGCAAATGCAAGCCAATAAATATTATTTGCTTTAGCAATGCTCTTTTCAATTTTATCAACCGAAAAAGTCAAATCGTAATAATCCAATAATACCTGCTTGTCAGTAAAAAGATGTCCAAAAGTCTCCGTAAAAGTCACCCTGCCTAACAAGGCAATCAAATTAGCATCTTGCTGAGTTGCTATTCTAATTTTTATGTGAGCAGTTTTATTAATCATTTGTTGTTTACTGTGACTGCATGCGTCTTTTACCTTGTTTAAGTACTAATTTAGTAAATAAAAAGCGAATAGAAAATCCCTTGAATTTTATAGGTAGGCTAGCATTGGCAATTAAAGAAATAGGTTGTTGTACTTTATTTTTTTGTTTAGCTAAGCTCAAATGTGTTTTTTTACCCATGCGAACAATTATTTCAACAAGCTCCTCAATATCTTTTTTTCGGCTCATGCTAATGTGGATTGTTTAGCTGCAGTGTAAAAAGGCGTTTACAATGCTTTTTACATTTGTGACGTAGTGTGTTTATTTATTTATTTTTATGTCCAGTGTATTCTTTCCAACGGTGTAAGCATAAGCAGATGAAGGCAAAAACTGAAAATGAACGTCTGCATACTCTACTTCTCCTTCTTTACTAATAGACGTTACAATTGGTGTCTTAATGTTATTTTCTAGGCAAAATTTAATTAAACTTTTTAATTCTTTTGGTTTTTCAAAATAGCGGTCAGACCACTTTATTTCAAGAGCCCAAAGAGGCTTCAAGGTATTGTCACTAAGCCCAACCATATCTACTTCGCCATTACTCCATCTAGCATAATATGGGGTAAACCAGTCCCTATGCATCCATTGAGCAAATATGGCTGTCTCAACCATGTTGCCAATCATTTCATCAGTAGATGTTATAGGAGTGAATAATGCACTTCTTAATGAAGGATTTGTAAGGTAAATTTTAAAAAAATTATCTCGTTTGAATCTTTTCCCACTTTGATCAATTCGTTTTACTTGCTTAATAAGGAATGCAGCTTCTAAGTATTCAATATACTTTTTTAGTGTGTTTTTAGGTACTTGAGATTGCTTGCTTAAAGTCTCTAGTGAAAATTCGCCGCCACTGTTATAAGCAATTGTTGTGAACAAAGAATATAGTTCTCTTGTATCACTTATGCCGTATAGACTTGGTAAATCCCGAAGTATAACTTTATCCACAATATCTTGTCTAATATATCGACCAGGGTTGGCTTGAATTTTTTCAGATAATATTACTTCTGGATAACCTCCAAAATTGATATAATCCAAAAAATGCTTGTTGAGTTCATCTAAATGACTTGTAGAGTAAAATTCAGTCTGTTTATTGTTCCATTTGAGCTGTATAGGTTTAATTAATCTGTCTAAACCTTTTAAAGATATGTATTCATTAAAGGTTAGTGGAGGGAGTAAAAAGTCCGTAAATCGACCCGCCCCACTTTCATTACTCGCAAATTTTAAGGCAGCTGCTGCTGATCCAGAGACAATGAATTTATCTTTTCTATAACTATCTACCAAAGATTTTAAGTGCACTTCCCAGTCTCTACAGTACTGTATTTCATCAAATATTATGTGCCAATCAGATTTATCAGTCAGACCAGTCGCTTCTTTTGAATAATTAAAAAGTTGTTCAAGAGAGATATTGTTATAGATAGGGTTTTCAATGGTTATAAATATAATTTTTTTTGGATTTGCTCCATTTTCGATTAGTTCCTGAACCATATGATAAAGCATAACCGTTTTTCCAACTCTTCTTGGCCCCATCAGAACCACAGCTCTTCTAACATCTCTTTCTTTTACTAATGGTTTGAATAGTTCAAAATATAATCTGCGAGGCATTTCATTGTAATCAGCTTCAATTTCACCTTCAATCCACCATGGATTTTCGAAGCGAATACGGTCTAATACTTGGTCTTTGGAGATTTCTCTTATCATTTTGTGCTTATTTCGAAACAAATATACAAAATAGAGTCAAACAAATGACCTTATTTTGGCATAAATAACTTTTTAAGAAAAAACTAAGTTTCTGGAATTCTTATTTTCGAATATTCTACAAACTGTGGGTATAAACCAAAAGTTACTTATAAAACACTTATGTATTTTGTTGGTCTTGATTTAAATATAATTATAAACAATGGATAACAGTTGCTTTTAAGTGCTGTTTTACTGAGTGACATGTATTTTACCTGTTGTACACGCTCTTCTTCAAATGCTTTTTTGTAAGCATAGTCACCTTATATTAATACCGAAAAGGGTTTAAGTTTTGTGTTTTCAGAATTCGAAGACGGTGTTTGCGATATCCGTGACCTTGTTTCGGAAATCGCATTTGAAGAAATCCGCAACACTGTTGCGGATTTTTGATAGGTTATAAAAAACCGTCTCATTTTCTCTAAGTTATCTACCGAAAACTTTTTTTATGCTGGCTTCCTCCCTTGAGGGAGGATCGAGGTGGGTGACTTTATAAAATTTTAAATTTGAGTCGGCAACTTACTCCTGCAAATCACCTGTCATTAAAACGTTAATACCTGTTTTATAAAAGAGTGCATTGCTATTTTTTAAGCTTTTTCCAAGGTCACCTCCCTCTGTCCTTCCTCATGGAGGGAAGTATTTGATTAATAATGTATTTACTTTATTATCTCAACAAACTCACCAATAGTGACCAACCCTTCACACTCTTCCGCATTAATAATGATATCTTTATATGTCGAGTCAGTGGAATTTGGTTTTAATACAATCTCATAATGCTGCCAACCTTCTTCCGAAACGGTTTTTTGACTGGTGTATGTTTTTACTGTGAATGCAGAGTTAAAATCTTGGTCCTGTATATCATAATTTTCAATAAGAAGTATTTTTCCATTACGAGTGCCACCGCTATACTTCTTAAAAATGCAAATTGAACCATTAGGAATTCTTCTATTCATAGATTCGCCTACAACTTTACATGCGAAATATTCATCTTTTGAATATTTTTCTGGGACAGAAATCAGTTCATACTCTTTGTCTTGCTGCATCTCACTAAAATTACCTGCTGCTGCATGAAAATTGTAAAGCGGTATTTTGCAAGTTGGTTTTTCTATAATTTTGCCACGTGTTTCAAGATTCAGTTCCGTTTCAAGATTGACTTTGTTATCCGTTTCTTTTAAATTTGTTGTGATATACTTGTAAATGTTTTCAACTACAGGTTGTTCTAGTTGAAATCTAAAATGAACAATTGGAGTTAACGAATCTGGCATTACTGTTTGTTTTGTAGACTCAGGTTTTACAGTAACATCTCCCATATAGTAGAAATTTCTATCCTTGTTTTTTTTGGCGTCTTCCTTTATAACAAAGAGTAGAATTCTTTCTGATTTGATAACTCCTTGAATTTCCGAGCTAGATAGTTTTCTGTTGGATCTTGATTCCCAAGCAAACTCTGAAGGGCTAATAAAGCGGTCATTATAGTTTATTGAATCCTCAATATCATCTGATTTATTATACGTAACGAAGCATGGAGTAGTTTTTTCCACAGTTCTGTAACCATAAACTGTACTGCTAATATCTTTTTCCCAGTTTAACAATCGACATACATCTTTACGACTATATTTATTGTAAAGAATAAGGCCATTATTATAGTTTTGTCTATTAAATGAATGCTCAAAAGTTTCTATTGAATAGTTTATTGAATCTAAAAGAAAGGCTTTAAAAGTTTTATTGTTTAATATAATTTGAAAGTCAGGATGAAAAGATAGTACGTTATTATTTTCAATGATGATATTCTCTTTCTTTCTAACAAAATCAAAATTTATATTTCTAATGCATGAATCAATAGTTTTTCTTTGTATTTCATATTTATATCTTTCTAAAATATTTATTTGAAATTCAATAATTTTTAAGTTCTTGGATTCAAGTAATTTTTTTAAGATGAAACTTTCTTCAATTCTTTTTGCATTATTAATCTCTTTTGAAAATAATTCCATTAAGCTTATTTCTTTATCAGAAAGTTCATTGGTAAATTCTTTTTCAATTTTCAGAATGAAATTGTAATATGATTTAGAAGATTCCACGTATAGGTATGGGTCTCTAGATCCATGTTCTAAAAAATCCATCATTAGTGGAATTCTTCCCAACTTATACTTTAACAATGTGTAATCATTTCTTAAATCTAAATATTTCCGCATATTAGCAGAATTAATTGCGTCGAATATTTTTTCTTTTGAGATTCTATCAAAGTTAATAGTTGATGAGCCAGGTATCATTGCACTTCCTTCAGATATTAATTTTCTTAAGGAATCCTTATTGTAAGAATTGTCTCCATATAGCGCTATGGGAATTAGATAGTTATTTGAATAATTACCAATAAAGTCGATAACTGTAACATAATCTTTACCATCTGTTTTTCTTAACCCTCTTCCAAGTTGTTGAATAAATATGATAGATGAGTCTGTTGGCCTCAACATTATGATTTGATTAATTTTTGGAATATCAATTCCTTCATTAAAAATATCTATTGTAAAAATATAATCTAGTTTGTCATTTAAATCATCAGACTCCAGTCTTTCAATAGCATTTTTTCTTAACCCTTCTGCATCATCTCCAGTTAATGAAACTGTTTTTAATCCCTTACTATTAAACTTCATTGACAACTCTACGGCTTCTTCTTTTTTAGAGCAAAAAATAAGGCCTCTTGTTATTCCATTATCACTTCCATATAAGTTTGCATTGGTTATAATTTTGTCTACCCTTTCATCAGCAGTTAGAAAATTAAAATCTTTTTCATTTTCATAAATTGCTTCATTAACAGTTAAATCGGATACGCCAAAATAATGGAATGGAGCTAGCATTTCTTCTTCCATTGCTCTATTAAGTCTTATCTCATATGCGATATTATGGTCAAAAAGACTAAAGATATCATTTCCGTCAGTCCTTTCGGGTGTAGCTGTCATCCCAAGAAGGAAATTAGGTGTGAAATAATCAAGCAGTCTTAGATACGAATCTGCCCCTGACCTGTGTGATTCATCTATGATAATATAATCGAAATGCTTCTTAGCAAATTGGCTCAAATTTTCACTTTTAGATATAGTTTGTACAGTTGAAAATATAAAATCTTTACCAAGTTCCTTTTTGTTCCCAGAGTACAATCCCATACTTTTTGAGATACCAAAGATGGATTTGAATGTTTCTAATGATTTTTCAGCAATAGTACGTCTATGTACAACAAATAATAGTTTTTTTGGCTGAAATGCTTTGGCATCAAAAGCAGATAAATAAGTTTTCCCTGTCCCAGTCGCAGAAATCAAAAGTGCTTTTGTTTTATTTTCACTTCTAAGTTTCTTAATATTTTCTAAGGCCTCAATCTGCATTGAATTTGGCTTTATTTCTTTCGGTTTCAACTTGTGACTTGCTTCATTATAGAAGAGTTTCTGTTTATTATAAGTCTCCTCATATTCAACAATAAAATCTTCATTAACAGCTATTCCTAAGTTAAAGTCATCATTGAATTCAGACAGAACTTTTTCAGCAATTTCACTTGAATGAGTTGCAGAAACTTTCAAATTCCATTCTTTATTCTGGGATAAAGCACTTCCAGTCAAATTGCTGCTGCCAACGATTAGATTATAATGTTCATCTGTTTTAAATAAATAACCTTTTGAATGAGAATTGGAATTAGTAGCAATTCGCAATTCAATATTTCTATATTTTAATAATTTTCGTAATGCTTCTGGTTGAGTAAAGTTTAAATATTGTGAAACAATAATTTTTCCTTTTATCCCTTTTTCTTCTAGAGATTCTAAGGCATTTCTTAAAGATATAACTCCATCAGCTGTTGCAAATGCTACTGAAATAAAAAATGAATTGCACTTTTCTAGTTCTGAAATAATAGTTGATAAAACTTTTTTCTTTGGCTTTTTGCTGTTTACCAAAAGTTCAGGTCGATAGAGTATTTCTGAATTTATTGATTTATCTATAAATCCAGTTTGTAAACTTTTTTCAAAATCGTCAAGAAGAAATTTAGTCATTTTTTACAAGTTTATTTACAATTGGTACATCAGCAGCAGCCCAATCTAATTTATTTAAATCTTCTTTTTTTAGCCATTGATGAGAAATATGCTCATTTAGTGTTAAAAGCTTTGAGTCAGCAATACAGATAAAGCTATGCATTGTAAGCTCAAAATCGGGATATTGATGCACCACTGTTAAGAAATGGTCATTTATAATTGGGTGGATAATTAACTCTTCTATTAATTCCCTTTTAAGCGCTTCTTTTTTTGTTTCTCCAACCTCAATTTTTCCCCCTGGGAATTCGAATTTTTTAGAAATATAATCTAATTTACTTTCTGCTCTTTGTACGCAAAGTATGAGATCTTCGTATTTTATAATTGCTGCAACTACTTCAACTTTTTTCATTAATTGTTCATTTAACGGCGTCTAATAAAATAACCAGTTGTACAGTAATTTTATAGAATAAGCTATCAATCGTCTAAATTAACAAAACAAATAAAAACTAAGTACTTAGAGTTCATAAAAGTAATGATTATTCAGTCATTTTTCACCTTCAATAATTCAAATATCGTTTCCTACCCAATTCACCATATTTTTTCAAAGAATGAATTTACAACCCATAAAAAAAGGGAGTGAAAACACTTTCCACTCCCTTAGGTATTAATTATTAATGCTTGCTTATAGTCCTAAATTTGGTCGGCCGTATAGCCTCAATTCTATTTTCTTTTTTTTGGATGTAATTCGTTTCATCACGTCCATTAATTTAGGAGACTTTGTTTTTTTATAAATTTCATTAATTGCTAATACTAGTCGTTTTGCCTCTTTTGATGCCATTATTCTATCACTTGTTGACATGTGGCTCATTTTAGCATTTTCAAATGCTGTTGCTTCTTTTATAATGTCCATTTCTTTATTGTTTGATGTTTTTATCAAAAATAACGATAATGAGGTTAAGGTTCACTATTTTAATTATTAATAAACCTTAATTTTTAAGGCTTTGTTACAGGTTGCTTTCTAAAATGCAGGCCTTTTAATAAAAGTGAATGCCATAAAAACATCCGTTATTTGAAAGGGCGGATAGTGGTTAGGTTATAGAATTTTCTTTCTGCTTTTTTTTCATGAGAATATAAACGAGTAACATGGTTAAAAGAGCAATTACCACCATGACATTCCAGGTATTAAAATAGCCAAAATTGTCAATTAATTGCATGCCGGCATTGTGACCAAAAATATGCGCAAAGGAAAAACTAATACTAAAAAACGCCATGTATTGGCCTTGATTTCCTTTTTTTGCACGTTCCATAGCAAAGGCATTGGCAAAAGGAAAAGCTACCATTTCTCCTACGGTCATAAATAACATACCAATGAATACAAAACCAATCCAAGGACTAATATTCAAGACTAAAAAGCTGAGCATGGTGAAAAATGCACCGATAAATATCAACCATTCTTTGTTGTACTTGCTACTTTCTAACCATTTTATCAAGGGCATTTCAAAAATGAATATCAAGAAACCATTTGCGCCTAAAATCAGTCCAATTTCAAATTCAGTCATACCAAAACTGTCTTTATAGTAAAGCGGAACGGTAGAAAAGTATTGTAAAAACACAAATGCAAACAGGAACAAACTGACGACAAATAACCAAAAAAGGCCGTCTTTGTAAGCCGACTGTGGATTTTCCACTTTGACTTCGGGGTTTGCTTTTGCTTTTTTAGGACTCAATACATTGATCAATAATAACCCAGCAATCGCACAAGTGAATCCATCAATCCAAAAAAGGCCAGGGTAACCAAAAGTTAAAATAATCAATCCCCCAACTGCTGGTCCGGCTGAGAAGCCCAAGTTAATGGCCAGCCGAATTAAGGTGAGTGAACGGGTGCGGTTCTCCGGCTTACTGTATGCACCCAAAGCGACAAACATGGCCGGACGAAACATATCGGCAATAATCATCAAGGCAAAAATACCCAAGCAAAGCGATTCAAAGGTTTGTAAGTATTGTAAACCCACAAACATAAAACCCGACAGTAAAAGACTGATGAACATTACTTTGTAATAGCCAATTTTATCCGTTAATTGTCCCCCTAACCAAGAGCCAATTACCGACCCTGCACCAAAGGCACTCATTACCCAACCCACTTGCTTTAAGTCAAAGCATAAGTCTTCTGTAAGGTATAACGACATGAAGGGAATAACCATGGTTCCCGCTCGGTTAATAAGGGTGATTAATGCTAACCACCAAACAGCCCGATTTAGTCCTTTGAAGCTATTAATGTATGTGGTAAAAAGTGTTTTCATTTGGGATAATCTTAAAATTTTTGTAAAAAAAAAGTCCGACAAATTTTGTCGGACCAAGTTATATATTCTGTGCTGATAAAAATCAAAACAAATATAGATGACCCCGACAAAAGTAGTCTGTCTTGCAAAGTTTGTATCTATAAATATTGACTGATTTCATTTTAAATGTTGTTTTTTATTCAAACGCTTTATTTAAAGTGTTGGTTGGCTGTGTTTGTTATATTTCTTTTTTTTTATTTAAAATTTGCTTTTTTAAAATCATACCTTTGCCCCGCAAAAATGCTTAAAGAACCTATAAATATAGCAAGTTATTCCAGTATTTCCCCTTTGGGAAACACGCCAAAGCAAGTATGGAATAACTATTTGAATCCCCGAAGTTTTATCAGTAATCAACCCATGTTGAGTGCGGATTTATCCCCGGATTCGGAAAGCCTTTTAAGTGTTTTAAAGCAGGATGATAAAAAATATCAGACACTTGATAAGTCCGTACTAATGGGTATTTACGCAGGAAGAAATGCTTTGGCGCAGACGAATTGGACTGATTTAAGTAATACAGGCATTAACATGGGTTCTTCAAGGGGCGCGACTCAATTATTTGAAGAGAATTACGCATTGTTTAACCGTGGAGAAAAAATAGCAGCCCTTACTTCTCCAACCACCACTTTAGGAAACATTGCAACTTGGTTGGCGCACGATTTAAGTATTGAAGGCCCAGCAATGAGTCATTCCATTACTTGTTCCACTGCAATGCATGCTTTATTAAATGGCATTGCATGGTTAAATGCAGGAATGAGTGACCAATTTATTGTAGGTGCAAGCGAAGCTGCAAACACCGCCTTTACTATTGCGCAAATGCAAGCTTTAAAAATTTATTCAAAGGATAGCAGTGACTACCCTTGCCACTCTTTGCAATTTGATAAGACCAAAAACAGTATGGTTTTGGGCGAAGGTAGTGTTGTATTTTGCTTAAGTCCCGCAAACAATCCATCTGATGTAGCACAAATTACTAGTGTGGGTTATGCTACAGAAAAAATAAAGCACGGTGCCGACATCAGTGCAAATGCTACCTGTTTTCAAAAATCAATGAAAATGGCATTGGCCGGATTTGACGGAAGTGATATTGACGCCATAGTCATGCATGCCCCAGGAACTGTAAAAGGTGACCAGTCGGAATGGAACGCGATAGAAAAAGTTTTTGGCGCTAATCACCCAGCAATTACAAGTAATAAATGGAAAATTGGACACAGTTTGGGTGCTTCCGGCGGATTGAGTATAGAAATGGCGATTTTAATGCTCCAAAACAACCAATTAATTGAATCTCCATTTTATCAGAACAAACCACAGACAGGCCCTTTGAAAAACATCATGGTGAATGCGGTTGGATTCGGTGGAAATGCAGTGAGTATTGTGGTTTCTATTGGATAAAAAGGGTGCCTTTTAAGTTTACAAAACCTTTTTTACCGTTGGGCATAGTAACTGTTGCTATATCATAGCTATATGCTTCTATCGACTTAAACATTACTGCGGTATATCCATAAATACCAATCAGACCATCTTTTTCAACCATCAACTTTCCGTCTTTTAACGACACCTTATCGTAAGCCATATTTTCAGGATCATCAAGAATATAAGTGTATTTACCCTGCTGATAAATTACTGTTCTTGGGTCGGGTATCCAATAGTCACCATAACCATAGTTAGCGGTAAACAAATAAGATGTCAATTGATTGATAAATGTAACTTGGTCGGCCTTTGAAAATGGAATACTTTTTTTAATTACTGGAGGTTCATTGTTTTGATCGTAAAAAGTTTCATCTTCCAAAATATCAAATCCGTTTGCCGATTTTTCTATGGTCAATGCATAATGCGGAACTGTACCACAAACGCCATAAAAAGGATCATCCAAAACTGCTACTTTTTTCAAATCAGTATCTAAATAAAGCAATTCATTTTTAGCAGTGATTACCTGAAGATTTGGGTACAATAAGGTAACGTGCTTGAGCTGCGTGAATTTTTCATGTTGTTCAGCATCATGAATGCTATACTTTTTATTGGTTGTATTTTGAAGCACAGTATAATGCTCATTTTTAAAAATTAGGCTGTCATTATCTTTTCCAAAAGTTGAATTAGGAAGGAGAATAATGATGAAAAGTAATAGTTTTACGATAAAATCTTTCATAGTATTGGTATTTATAGGGTATACAATTTAAACAGAAAAAGGTTCAAATGTTAAAGAAGAAAATGGGAGCAGGAAACAATCATTAAAATAATTGTAAATTTAGCCCTTGAGTATAGTCATGGAAAGAAGAAAATTTATTGTTCAGGCGGGAATAATTGGTACAAGTTTATTAGGACTTAGTGCAATTTCGTTACCTGAATTTACCGATAAAATATTTCCAAAAGCATTAAAGCAAGGAGATACCATAGCCTTAACCGCTCCAGCAGGGGCTATTTTCAGTCCCACTTATATTGATAAAATATCGAATAAATTAAAAAGCTTTGGTTTTAAGGTGGTTCAAGGGAAAACACTTTTTGAAAAGTATGGTTATTTGGCAGGAAAGGACGAACTCAGGGCAACAGAAATAAATAACTTTTTTAAGGATAAAAACATTGCCGGTATTTTTACGTTGAGAGGAGGATGGGGCTGTGGTCGTATACTCGATTTAATCGATTATGAAACCATTCGACAAAACCCAAAAATTATCATGGGTTTTAGTGATATTACCGCTTTGTTGATCGCGATTTATAAAAAAACGGGACTGGTGACTTTTCATGGACCAATGGGCTATTCCAGTTGGAATGACTTTTCAACTGAACAAGTGTTTGATACCTTGGTGTTGAGTAAAAGGGTAAAATTTGAAAATGCCCAAGTAGAAAAAACGAATTTAAAAACCCTGTCCAAAGGGAGGGGGGAAGGTGAAATATTAGCTGGAAATTTAACCGTACTTTGCTCCTTAATCGGGACAGCGTTTGAACCAGATTGGACAAATAAAATTTTGTGTTTGGAAGAAATTGGAGAAGAGCCATATCGCATTGATCGGATGTTTTGGCAATTAAAAATGGCGGGTGTTTTTGAAGCAGTAAATGGCATTATATTGGGTTCTTTTAGAAAATGCGAACCGGAGTTTCCAAGCGAATCATTTTCATTAATGGAAGTGTTTAAGCAATATTTTGAGGCGATAAACGTCCCTGTTTTTATGGGCGCAAGTTTCGGACATACAGTGAACAAGTTTAATTTACCAATAGGAGTTAAAGCAGTTATGAATACAGCTGACTTTCAATTTCAACTACTCGAAAACCCAACCCAATTGAATAGATAATTATCCTTGATGAAACAATATATTTTTAATTATACCAGCCTTGTATTTTTAGTCACCACTACTTTAATTATAGGACTTTATGCACCTATGATTTTTGATTTAAACAACCATGTTTTTTCGCCGAGTGGTGACGGTATAAAAAATTACTATACCTACATGTATCACGCTAAGTATGATACTAATTTTTGGGATTTTTCAGGCATGAATTACCCATTTCAGGAACACATTGTTTACACTGATGCGCAACCTTTACTATCCTACTTAATCAAAGTATTTGGCTTGACGAATTACGGGGTAGGTATCATGAATTTTTTAATGCTCATTGCTTTCCCAATTGCCAGTATTTTTAACTTTAAAATATTAAAGCATTACGGAATTCAGTCCCTTTGGGCAGTTGTTTCTAGTATTTGTATCACTTTTATGGCGCCTCAATTGTTCAGGCTAACCGGTCATTTATCCTTATCCTATTCATTTGCCATTCCGTTAATGTGGTATTTATTGCTAAAAATTTCGGCTCATGAAAGTTTTAAATATACCATCATTTTGTTTTTCAGTCTCTTTATTGCCTTTTTTACACATCCCTATTTGGGCTTAATCATGTCCGTTTTTGGCTTGGCATATGCCTTGGTATTTTGGTGGTTCGAAAAATCTAAATGGCGGGCGTATTTGAGTCAAATTGTTACACCAATTTTATTGGTGATATTTTCATTTCAGTTATTGGTCAACCTAACGGATAAGCATGTGGACAGAATGAAAAGTCCTTCTGGCTTTTTTGAGTACTATGCCAGTTGGAAATCCCTTTTGTCTCCCCACCACGGGCCAATGGAGTGGTTAAAAAACGCTTTTGGCTTTAAAATGCCCGACTGGGAAACATGGACTTATTTGGGTTTATTTACCATTTTATCCATGTTATTCGCAATCATTTTTTATGGCTTAAATCGCAAGGAAATTAGTTTTGTTGAGTTGCTAAAATCACCGTTTGGAAAAATTTATTTAGTAGGGCATATCGTACTATTATTTTCCTTTTGTTTTCCTTTAAAATTTGATGTTTTCCGACCACTTGTCGAAGCCATTGGACCCCTAAAACAATTTCGGGTATTGGGTCGTTTTGCTTGGGTATACTTTTATGTGGTTTCTGTAGGATCAATTGTTTTTATTCAATTTTTACTCCAGCGTTATCCTGCAAAAAATAAATTAATTAAAACTGTTTATTGGGTTGGAATAGTGTTTACCGTTTTGGAATTTTTACCTGCACACATAGGGGTCTCTAAATCTATTAGTCGCAGTAAAAGTCCTTTTCAACAAGAAAACTTAAGTCAGGAATTACGAGACTTGATTACCTGGACAAAAACACAGGACTATGATGCTATTTTGTTTATTCCTTTTACGCATTTGTCCAGTGAGAATATATTTATTTTGGGATCAGAAAAGGGGAATTTTGATGCCATGATGTTGAGTTACCATTGTCAATTACCCCTTTTAAATACAATTACCTCTCGAACTTCGGTGAGTGAATCGGTATTTTTCCACAATTTATTTTCTCCTGCTTATATCGAAAAAAAGCTTTTTGATGTAATGGGAAAGGACAAGAAAATTATGTTGGTAAAAAATAAAAGTGCCTTGAATTATGATGAACTAAGGATGGTTTGGGCAATGGATACTTTGTATACCAATGCCAACTATAAGGTATTTGATTTTAGTAACGACACCTGGAATAACCACAGTTATTTTGAGGAGAAATTAGTGGAAAACAAAAAGGCACAGCATGTTTTAAAAGATGATTGGCGATCGGACAGTGCAGATGTTTGGTTTATGTATGATGGCTTTGAAACGCTGTCGGAAAAAAATAGTATGCTGGGTAAGGGCGCATTTGCTGGCCAAAAAGATAAAATTACTGTGATTAAAGATGGCATAACTGACCTTGACAATGGGTTATACCGTTGTAGTTTTTGGTATAATTTTAGAATTGACCGTGCGGATCAAATGGTAGTTGTTGAGCTAAAGTTTACCAGCGGAAAAGGCAAGTGGGTAGCTAAACAAGATGTACGAGAAAGCAATTTAATAGTAGGTGATTGGGCCAGGGTAAGTGTTGAGTTTGAAGTATCAGATACCGTTGAAAGCACCAAACTATTTTTGTCGAATACACACAGTAGTAAATGGTTTGTGATAGATGAATTACTGATACAAAAAGTTGGCGATCCTGCTTTATTTAAAGAAGCTAAGGTAGGAGAAGAAGACTACCTTATTTACAATAACGATTGGATGAATAGGCAATCATTTTCTGAATAGTACCTTGACAAAGTTCAAGGATTCTTTGGCTAGAATTTTAACACTTACACTGCTAAACACAACATTTGGTTTTAATTTAACCAATACTGTTTTGCAGGATAAATTTCTTTTGCTAATCAATTTTACAAACTCCAAATCGAATAAAAATCGGTTAATTTCAGTGGTTAAAAATAAGTCAGCCCCTTTTTCATTAAAAGCTTTAATACCACATTGGGTATCGTCAGTCGGCAATTTTAAAAAGTATTTAAAAGTTCCCCTTAAAAATTTTGAAATGATTTTTCTACCGGTAGGTATATTTTGATAATAAGATTTGTCTCTTTTTCCTAAAACTGTGTCCACCTTATTGGAAAGGATAAAGTGATAAATTTCAATTAAGCTTTCCGTGGTATATGGAAAGTCAATATCGGTATAAACAATAGGAAAAGTTTTTACAGCTTTTACACCTGTTCTAAGGGCATGTCCTTTACCTTTATTGACGGAATAACTGATGAAATTTACTTGGGGAATGTTTTTTTTAATAAAATCAATTTGTTGTGGTCCTACATTTTTGGTGGATCCATCATTTACAATGATTAAATCAATGGGAACGTTTAATTGTTTTTGAATCTCATGAATAGACGCAACAATAGTAGTCTCCCAACCTAAAATAGGATTGTAACACGGTAAAAGAATGGTAAACGCCCCGTTCGTATTCATTTGCTGGCTAAAATAATCAGACTAATGATAACTGTTGGTAAAATTATAGAAAAAATTTTAAAAATTTACGGTCTATAAATTATCAAAGTCAGGTTTTCGAGATGTGCCAAACCATTTCAATACTTTTTCACCCACACCAGGTACTTCAATATGAATTATATATACCCCACTTGCAATAGGTATCCCAGCAGTATTTGTTAAGTCCCAATCTATTGAAGTAATGTCGCTTGCTTTATTAAACTCTCTTATAAATTGTCCAGAAACAGTGAAGATTCTTATTTTACAAACTTTGGGAAGGTTAGTAATTTTCACCACCTTATCTAATCTTGTTTCTTCATATAAGCTATAAGCATAATAAGGGTTAGGAACAATATTAATAAGGTTGAGTTTATCTGCAAGCTCATCCAGAACGTCAGTTTGCACGCGCTCATTTTCAGTAATAGTAAACTTGTATTTTGGCATGCCTTTATTGCTTGCTTTTGTTTCTTCTCGATAGGTATAAGGTTTACTCAACCTTATTTTTATTGCCACATCTGATTCCAAAATAGTATGGAATTCATTTGCTAATGGTGCGGCAATCCAGGTACAGTATTCAAAAACAGCTTTATGTCCTTCTTCCGTCTTTTTTGAAAGATTAGTTTTTATATATTGTCCTTGATCATATTCAGGCATATCATCTACAGCATCAAACACGTAAACATAATGCATGCCTCCCATTAAAGGTTCACCGGTAGTGTTTGTAATATTTGTTGATGGATTCCATATCATGTCATTACCATTTTCACCTGCTAGCCAAGAATTTTCTCCAAAAGCCATATTTAATCTTTTACCAGTGTTGATATTAATCGCATATCCAGGAAACCATCCCATACTTTTATCTCCATCACTAACCGGAATACCATCTTTGTTAACAGATAATTGTTCTCTTAATTCAAGTACATCTGCACCACCAACTGTTTGGTTTTCATTATCATTCATTTCAATTACAACACATTTGGTCCACAAAGATTGATCTTTGGTAATTTGTATATCAATATCATGCATGTTGGCCATTCTAAAACTATTGAAAGTAGATTGTTCTAATTGGTAATAACCTTCCAGCGCTGCTGTATTGGGATCATCTCCAGGATTACCCATGGGCATACCATAAACCTCGTAACCTACATACTTAAAGGAGGTGATTATGCCATTTAATATACCTTCCCAGTGTTGCGAAGGGTCATTATTGGAATTACTATCGTAATAATAGCAAGGATTATTTACCCATAAAGCTGGGCTGCAGGTAGGGTCAACAGGATTAGGTTTAAAATTAGAGCCAGCTCGAATCCAATTTGTTGTAAAATTAATGTCTGAATCTGGAATACCAGATAACCATATCTTGGATGAATCGGAAAAATTAATACTATTGCTAATGGGTGCAGTAGTCCATTTATGAGAGGAATATTCTCCACCATATTCATACTGGTTTAAGGTTACAGAAAGTCCCCATTCGGCAATTATTTCTTCATTATTATCGCCTACACCGTTTAAGGATGCGTAGGTTTCATTCACACCTTCATACTCCCTATTTAATACCCATTTGGTGTCATTTTTTACACCACCTCTTGAAATGTCAGCATCTTTTGAAAAGGTTAAGGTATAATTTCCAGCTTTCAAGTTTAAAGGGTCAATTACCTTTACATCAATTGGACCAAACCCTGCTTTATATTCTACTTCATCTATTTTATTATCCGTCAAAATAGTTTTTAAACTCTGATCAGAAAGTTCTAAAACTCTATTGCCGTTTCCTACACCTTCTATCTGGGTAACTTTTGGCGACCATCCATAATAAGTGCCAAAGGAAGTGCCGTTTCCTTCTATACTTGGGTTATGTGGAATACCTAAAACAGGTTGGATAGAACCAAAAGCAGCTTTTCTACTCGCAATGTAAGGTTGTTTTTGTCCATCAATTGTTTGGGGGTCGTCGGGAATGAATGTTTTATAATCATTAACGGCATAAGCTATAGCCATATAATAATATTTTTTGAAGTTGACCAATGTTCGATCTCCAGTGGCGAATAAGTCTTCGGTCACTAATAAAGAATGTTTTATTCCTTTGTTTTCAGCTTTAACCTCTACAGTAGGAATGGCAGCATTCATATCTAAATCAAAAGTGTAATTGATTAAATTTTTATAATTATCTTCAATATCGCATTGAAACACTAACCTGGCTTTTGTTAGGTCATCTAAATTATTAGCAGCTATATCTTTTGATTTTAATTGATAAATTTGATAGCCTTGAAAGCGGTATTCATTATCGAAGTCGCTCACATTGTCTACATTTATTATTTCTGGATCAATTTCTTGGTATAATTCATTTTCATTATTGGAGCCCGTAGGATTTGAAATGGTGATGATCAGTTGATTTTCCATTTCTTGAATTTTTAAGTCTGGTGCATGTGGTCCTTCCAAAATATTAAAACAATTATCGAATAAGGCTTGTGCTTTATCATCTGCTACAAAAAGTTTTTTTACCGATTCAAATGGACCACCAGAAGTGGCTCTTGCCCACACTACACCCATGGTGATATTATTTACAGCACCTGGTTTTAAAATAAATGGGCCGGCCGACTGTGCAAATCTTCTATCGTAAGGAATGTTGTTGGAACTTTCTTCCGTCCACTCTGCTTGAACGGTGCCTTCTGTTCCCCATCCTAATGGATCCGTATTGCCGGGAAACATAAAATCAGCATGAACATTAGGATTAGCTTCAGGGTCGGAAACGTGACCACTACCACCATAAACAAAACGGGAGCCATCTTTCCAGTATCCTTTTAGATACGCGTAATAATCTACTGCATTTTGAGGATCCGTTTGTGCACTGTTTCCTGCAGATCCACTATTGTTATAGTAGATAAATCTGCGCATTCCAAATCGTTCATTATCTATTAATCCATCTCCATAACCAATCCCTAAACCTTCGTATGGTATTCCTTTGTTTAAAATTGCTTCATCAATGTTATCCGTTAATGGATTGTCTAAATTATCATTATCTTGATAAGGTCCCTCAAAAAAATCGACACCAACTGCAGGTGGGTTATTGCCATAACCTTTATAGCCTTGTTCATCCCCATCATAGTTATCGCCGTTATAAGCATAACCCAAACCTCGGGAAACATCACAACCTACATAATCGTCATTTGGTCCGCCTAATGCTACATCTACCAATACACCAAAGTAAGTATCATATAAGGTTTGGGTAGAACGGTTAATCAATTCATAATTATAAAAAGTCATGTTATCAATTTCATTATTCGTGGCAAAGGCAAAAGCTTGAGCACGAATTTCCATTCCCAATGGTTCTCCACCTGTTTCGGTATGAATATTTCCTTTGTCGTTCATTATCCACCAAAGGGTTTGGTCTCCAAATAAAGTGACTGTTCTGCTGTTTCTACAATCTACATCTTTGTTGATGTCATACCAAGGGTAATCTCCATCTACTTCGGGATCATAAAATCCATTTAATCCATTTGGACTGTTGGGGTTGTCGTAGAAAGGGGCCAAATAGTAAGGCTGATTTAATGTAACATCTCCATGTGCAGGCCATTCTAAAATCGATTTGGGAATTTTATAATCAGGAAAATTGGTACTTTGAAAATTGGTACCATTGGCTTTATCTTCAATTCCTGCTTGAAACCAAGATGCGAATTGGGCTACTTCTTCTCGAAGTACAGAAAAGTGTTTGTCATATTTAATACAAGTTTCAGGTGTCACTTCTGCTTCACCATTAGTCACTAAAGGACCAGTCCAGTAATCTTGCCCATTTCGATACCTTAAAGCTGCTAATTTTAATTGTCCATTTGCATCAAGACCACCTAACCAAAGCGAGGACGTAAAGAGAGCCATTATTCCTGAGCCTTTAGGCACTTCATAATGAGAGTTATTTTGTCCGGCAACTTGCCATAAATTACCAGCTGTATGTATAAGGGCTTTTACATTATTTAATTCAAGAAATGTAGACGAATTTGGAGGAGAACAACCAGCAGCACGACTTTCAAAATTTAAATCATTATTAGTACCGGCGTGATAAACCTGGCCATGTACTAATGTTGTCATTAAAAGTAAACATCCTAAATAAAATAATTTCATGCAGTTAAAATACATAATAAAGTGAATATTTAACCCTTTGTCGGACCAATATTTCTTAATAAATTAACAGGTCTAATATTATTAATATACAGATTTAGCGTAGTTTAAAGGTGTTTCACGTGAAAAATACGCCGGATAAAAAATGTGTTTTATGCCCTTTTGATTATTTGTAGGTTAAAAAAACACACAGTAATTAGGGGAATAGGAAACGTTTTTTGGCGCTTAAATGATCACTTAGAAGGAATTATTATTTTATCAATACCCCTTTTTCGTTAATAATTGGAACTTTAATTAAGTTTTCTTCTTTGATGGTTTCTGGCAGAAAGATATATTTTTTGTCAAATATTTTTGAGTCAATATAATAACTTACCCAATACTCATTATTTAAACCAAATACAGTGTCCATAATGGGTTCAATTTTAACAAAACCACCCGGTTCAACAGTTCCTAAGGAATGTCTCAAAACAGATGTTTTAACGGATTCTCCATTGGCTTGATTTATGCCATATCCTTTAGAACTAATTAAAAGATTTGTAAGTTTTTGGTCACTAAAATTGATGAGGTATACGTTGTAAACTAAGGCTGTTTTTTCTTCATTTTGTTCTTGAATTACTGCCACCCCAACGTTCTCAACTTTGGGAAGTTTAATGTCTTTTCGCATGAATTTGTATTATAATGTTAGTTTGTTTGATTTAAAATAGACAGGCCAATATTAATGTAGGTAGGTAATTCCATCCTATGTCCTTCCAGTGCGTCATTTTTTTCATTGGCCGTATTGGTCCAATTAGCCAATGTGCCATCCCCTGTCCTTACTATAACGAGATCTTTACTAGGTATGGATATAATATATTGACCGGCCATTCCTCTAAAATAAGTAACTTCAAATGGGAGGCCTTTATAAATCCAATATTGGAAGCCATATAATAAATTTGCTTTCCCATTCGCCTTTTTTAGTGGTGCTAAGGATTTAAATGAAGATAAATAACTACTATCAATTACTTCTTGTCCATTCCAATAGCCATTATTATTAATTAGTTTACCTAGTCTTGCAAAATCTCGACTAGTAGCATAGAAACAACAATATGCTTTTACTTCCGAATCTTTATCTCCTACTAAGCTCCAAAGTGCATCACTTTCTGCACCAATTTTACGCCATAGTTTTTCGGATGCATAGGTGGTTACATTTCTACCTGTTGCCGCTTCAAGGATATACATCAGTACTTGGGTGTCGCCACTTTTATACCGCCATATTTCCCCAGGTGGTTCTTCTATGGTCCTTCTATTTAAACTTAAGTCCCTAGCGTCTGTATCATAGTACAACTCGGCTACGTCACAAAAAGGATGGTAATAATTTTCTGACCAAGAAAGACCAGAACTCATGGTTAAAATGTGTCGGATGGTAATATTTTCCTTGTCTCCTTTAAATTCGGGTAAATAATTTGCTACAGGTTCGTCAAGGGATTGAATATCGCCTTCCTTTAAAGCGACTCCAATTAGCAAAGAAACAATGGATTTTGCCATGGAAAAAGAATTTCCTGTGGCGTTTACGTCGTGTTTTCCCCAATATTCTTCATAAATAATTTCGTCTCCTTTTAATACCAAGAAGGAGGCAGGATTTAGAGAGGTTATAAATGCGCTGTCGGTTTCACTTAATGAAGTAGAATGTGTATTCTCTTGCAGTTTCCACTGTTCTCCATTACCATGACTTATTTTTCGATTATTAAAAATAGTTTGGTCATAAATTGTTGGTCTTGGAACTCCCCGAAAATACGTGGAAGCAAGTCCCTTATAAATATAGATTCTCCCAGACAATAGAATGATTAAATTGGCAATGATAAATAATGCCAAAATGCTAAGGACAATGTACTTAATAATTTTTCCCAATCTTTTCATTGCATTAAATATAGTATTATTTAATAGGAGAATTCAAAGACTTCTGCAATTTTTTCTTGGAGTACAGGTTTTACTGCTTCCAATGAAATAGCTTTTCCTAATTCAGCGCTCATAGAAGTAACTGCTTTGTCAGTAATACCACAAGGTACAATGTTATTAAAGTAATTTAAGTCTGGATTTACATTTAAAGCAAGACCATGCATGGTTACCCAACGAGAGCTTTTGACACCAAGTGCACAAATTTTTCTGGGATTATCCCCATTTTCATCAATCCAAACTCCTGTTAACCCAGCTACTCTTCCGGCCGTAATATTAAAAACTTTTAAAGTTTGAATTACAGCTTCTTCCAGAAAGCGCATGTATTTATGAATGTCGGTGAAAAATTGTTCCAAATCTAAAATTGGATAAGCAACTAATTGTCCAGGACCATGGTAAGTAATATCTCCCCCCCTGTTAATTTTATAATAAGTGGCTTTTTTTTGAATGAGTACTGCTTCGCTGATTAATAGATTTTGCTCCGATCCACTTTTACCTAAGGTATATACATGCGGATGCTCACAAAAAATTAAATGATTTGTGGGATCTAAATCTGTTTCCTCTTTCCTCTTGGCTATTTTTAAGTCTATTGATTCCTTAAACAAAACTTCTTGTTTGTCCCAAGCTTCCTTGTAATCAATTAAGCCGAAATCAATAAAGTTGACTTTTTTTATCATGAATACAAAGATAAGTCATATTTTTTTTAATAAAAAAGTCTTATTTTTGTTATATGCTAAAAGTGTTGCTCATTTCATCTTTATCTATTTTACTATTTTATTCATGTAGGAAAGATTTTTTACCCAATGCTGAAGGGAGCATGACGCCTTACAGTATTGATTACCCCACGGTATTGAAAAATCGTATTCCGCCAATGGTTATACCTAGTGATAATCCAATGACAGTGGAAGGGGTGGCTTTGGGAAGAAAGTTATTTTACGATAAAATATTATCGGGTGATCAAACACAAGCTTGTGCAAGCTGTCATTCCCCGTCGACTAGTTTTGTAGATACGGCAAGATTTAGTATTGGTATAGATGGTATTGCTGGAGATAGAAATGCCATGCCATTGATTAATATTGGATGGGCGAGTTCTTATTTTTGGGATGGAAGATCTGAAACCCTAGAAATTCAAGCTTTAGAACCAGTTGTAAATCCTATTGAAATGCATGAGCAATGGCCTAATGCAGTGGCTAGGTTACAAGCTTCTTCTACCTATCCAAGTTTATTTGAAAAAGCTTTTAATACCAATATAATCGACTCCTTATTAGTCGCTAAAGCCTTGGCTCAGTTTGAAAGAACTTTATTGTCTGGAGATGCCCCATTCGATAAATATTTAAGAGGAGAACCAACCGGGTATACGCAAGCAGAAGAAATAAAAATGATACAAGGATATAGTGTTTTTTTAGCGGATGCTGAATTTGGTGGAGCAGATTGTTTTCATTGTCATGGAGATGAGTTTAACCCATTGTTTACGGATAATATGTTTCATAATAATGGCTTAGATGAGGTGCATACGGATTTAGGATTAGGTAAAATTACAGGTAATCCAAGCGATAATGGTAAGTTTAAGACACCAACTTTAAGAAATTTAGTGTTTACCGCGCCTTATATGCATGATGGCAGATTTAAGACTTTAGATGATGTAATTGATCATTATAGTTTTGGACTAAAGTATTCTGCAACCATTGACCCATTGATGAAAAATGTTGGAAATGGAGGGGTACAATTGACCCCTGAAAATAGGGCATTGTTAAAGGCTTTTTTAATGTCGTTGACCGATAGTAGTTACACCACTAACCCAGACTTTCAAGCGCCTTAATAGGGTTTTAGTGTTGCATTTTAGTGCATTATCCCTTTGGCTTTTTGACCACGATTTTTTAAGTTAAAAAAAAATACTTAAGTTTGTTTTATGCTTAAGTTCATATTTATACTGGGTTTTTTGGTATTATTTTTTCATTCTTGTAGGAAAGATTTTACCCCAAGTGTCAACGGTGGCATTACTCCGTATATTATAGATTATCCCACAGTTTTAAAGAATCGCATAGGTCCCATGAAAATTCCGGTGGACAACCCTATGACGGTGCAAGGAGTGGAGTTGGGAAGAAAGTTATTCTATGACAATATACTATCGGGTAACCAAACACAAGCTTGTGCTACTTGTCATGCTCCAAATAGTAGTTTTGGTGATAATGAAAAATTTAGTACAGGCATTAATGGTGAATTAGGCAATAGGAATTCAATGCCTTTAATCAATTTAGGTTGGGCTGATGAATACTTTTGGGATGGCAGGTCAAAAACATTAGAATTACAAGCATTAGAACCTGTGATAAATCCTATTGAAATGCATGAAACATGGCCGAATGCAGTGGCGAAACTGCAAGCCTCAGCTACTTATCCTACTTTGTTTGAAAAAGCATTTAACACCAATATTATAGATTCTGTTTTAGTGGCAAAAGCCTTGGCTCAATTTCAAAGAACACTCTTGTCGGGAGACGCACCTTTTGACAGGTATTTTCGCGGTGAACCAACGGGTTATTCACATGCAGATGATCAAAATATGATTAAAGGTTATTATGTTTTTCTTGCCGACGCTGTGTCTGGTGGTGGAGATTGCGCGCATTGTCACGGTGATGAAACTAACCCCTTGTTTACCGATAATTTATTCCACAATAATGGTTTAGATGAAATGTTTACTGATCTTGGTTTGGGTGCTGTTACAGGAAATCCAAATGACAACGGAAAATTTAAAACACCCACCTTAAGAAATTTGTTATTCTCGGCACCTTATATGCACGACGGCAGATTTCAAACCCTAGACCAAGTAATTGATCATTATAGTTTTGGGCTTAAAAACTCAGCAACAATTGATCCTTTAATGAAAAATGTTGCAAATGGAGGCGTGCAACTGAACTCTGAAAATAGGGCATTGTTAATGGCTTTTTTGATTTCCTTAACGGATAGTAGTTTTATCACCAATCCATACTTTCAAGCACCTTAGTTTTTATTGAATTAATCTACTACTTCAACGGTACTTAAAATGGCATTTACCTCTCTTAATAATTCTCTTTTTTCAAAATTTAAAGCATATATATAAGTCGAAACGTGAATGATTCTATTTCTAGTGGAATGATATAGAGCAACTTCTACAAAAGGGCCTCCACCGCTAGCGGCTTCGTTTCCTGCGTGTTTCCATAATCCTTCAATTTTAACTGCATTGGCTTCACCTACCTTAACTGCAGTAAATTTGGGCGCGTGTGTCTTATAATACTCAGTCGCCATATATGAGTTAGGAATAGTTCCTTTTACGGCATATTTTAGGGTGCTGTCTCTATTGTTGAGTAAAGCTTGTGGTAGCATATCGGTTGAATCTGTATATGGACTATCCCAAATTAAAATGCCTTTTTTAGCCCAATAAATACCACCTTTGGCTTTTGTTTTAGGGTTGTCGGCAAACTCTTTACTATTTTTATCTAAAGCATAAATAATACTGTCTAAATCGGCTTCAAAATTAGCCGTGCTCGGTACACCAATTCCTATACCGAATTTTTCTCTTGCAATTTTATCAAATGCTGCATGTCGTGTATAGGTGTATTTTTTAATTAATCGTTCGTTTTCTTGGTCGTTAAAAACAGCAATATAAGTAGGTAACTGTTCTTGAAAAAATTGGATTAATCTGTCTTTATCATTGTCTTTAACTACCATGTAAATTTGTCCATCCGCTAAATGATTTTTTTTGATGACAACTTCTGTTTCTTCAAAATTGGCAGTTGGTTCTAAGATAATACTTAAAAAATTTCTATTTTTTTTGCCCAATTGATTGATTTCACTTGGATCTTGTTGAAAATAATCAAAAATTGGCTCGGCAGAAATAAAAGGGCCGGGCGCTGGTTTGGAAAATGCTTTATAAAAAATAGAATCTAAAGTACCTTCCCATAAATTGTCTTGAACGGATATTAATACCCTTCCAGCGGGACCAGTAATTTTTGGTAATTGACCAGATACACCAGAATTTATAACCTCAGTATTGCTCGGTGCCGGTTCGCAGCCTACCCATAAAAATGTGACAAGACTTAGAATGATTACGTTTTTCATAAAGGTTGAAATTTATTTAATTGCAATTTTAATTTTTTGACCAGGCTTCATCTTTTTAGGATTTAAGTCGCTGTTCAATGCTTGTAAGTCAACAAAAGATATGCCTAATTTTTGACTAATGGACCAAAGGTTTTCTCCTGATTTCAAAGTATAGTATTTATATTCTCCAGAAGGAGAGGTAATACTTGGTTTTTTTGTAGTCTTTGGTGCACTTGCAGCCTGGGTTGCTTGAATAGTTGATTTTTCATAAGTATTGATGAATCTTTTTTCTGGAATCATCACAATAATTCTTTGTCCAGGAAATAATGTCGAGTTTCTCAATCCGTTCCATTCTCTAATGTCATTATTAGAGGTTTCGTATAATAGGGCAATGTCCGACATACTTTCATTGGGTTGTACGGTATGTGTTTTCTTTTTATTGAGGACGATATAGTTTTGATTGCTAGTGTCTAGGTAATTTTGATAGTTGTAAAGTGAGTCTTGATACTTGAAAAAATCGCCCATTAACGCAATGGGCAGTACAATACATTGTGGAGGATCTGTTGCTGGTATATAATCGGTTTTGTATTGCGGATTTAATGTGTTAAAGTCAGCTGTGGAAAGTCCAATGATAGAATCTATATGTGATATTTTTACAGAAGCACTCAAACATACTGTATCTGTTTCATGGTAGTACATATTGGCTTCCATGGGTATAATTTGATGTTCTTTATAGTAAGTCATCATGTACATTACCGCATAAAAATTAGGTACATACATTTGTGTTTCTTTAGGTAAATACGGACGGATTAACCAATAATTAGTCTTTCCTCCCGACCGTCTAATTGCTTTGTTTACGTTTCCTGGTCCACAATTATAAGCAGCTAATGCCAAGTCCCAATCACCGTATAGGTTAAATAAAAATGACAAGTAGCGACAAGCCGCATCCGTTGCTTTAATCGGATCGTACCTTTCGTCGATATAAGAATCTGCGTATAAGTTTAAAGAACGACCAGTACGGTACATAATTTGCCAAAGTCCTGCTGCGCCAGCCCATGATTTACCGGTGGGTTTTAATGCACTTTCTACAATGGGTAGATACCTTAATTCTAAGGGTAAATTGTAATTGGCTAAACTGTTTTCAAACATTGGAAAGTAGTAAAGCGAACGTCCCAACATCACAGCAGTGTATCGACTTCTTTTTTTTACAAAATAATTGATGGTTTTTAACAGGGTTGCATTGCTCGTTGCAGTAAAGGGGGTAGTTTTGACAATCGATTCTAGTCTTTGTGCGTATACCGAATCTGGAAATTCGACCACAGAACGATCTTCCCGTCCAAGTTCATTTAGAATACTATAGGCTTCTGGTTTTCCAAATGTTTGTAGGTAATAATCAAACAAAGCGGCCTCCACGTTTCCTAAAAAAGCTTCAGATTGAAAGGTATCCACGAAAATATCTTGATTGACTTTTGGCTGTCCTTTTACATTGAAAAAAAGAAACACTACCCATAAAGTAAGGATTCCTTTTAACATATCTTATTGCTTTAAATCCATCAAATACGCTGAAATTGAAAGCAATTCACTTTCTTTTTGGTGTTTACCAATCAATTGTAATCCAAAAGGTAAACCATTGGAATGTGTACCCATAGGTAATGAAATTGCGGGATTTCCAGCCAAATTCGCTTGCACTGTAAAAATATCTTGTAAGTACATTTGAATGGCATCTTTTACACCGCCTATTTTAAATGCAGTATCTGGTGTGGTAGGTAACAATAAGACATCATATTCCGATAATAATTCATTGGTTTTATTTTGAATTATACGTCTCACTTTTTGCCCTTTAGTGTAGTAAGCATCATAATAACCATGCGAAAGAACAAATGTACCCAGCATAATTCTTTTCTTTACTTCTTCTCCAAAACCTTCACTTCTTGACTTTTTATAAGTTTCTTCTACTCCTTTCACATTATCAGCTAATCGACCAAAATGAACACCAGTATATCTGGATAAATTGGAAGATGCTTCTGCTGTTGTGAGCACGTAATAAGTAGGTACCATAGCATCTAAATAAGGAAAACTAACAGGTTCAACCGTATGTCCTTCTTTTTTTAATACTTGGATCGTTTGTTCTAATTTCGTTTTTATTTCAGGATTTAGTCCTTTTGATTCTAAACAATCACTGATGTATCCAACTTTTAAACTTCCTTTCTCAATTTTTTCAATTGGAAATTCATTGATATCTTCCTGAATTGCTGTACCGTCGTATTCATCTTTTCCAGCCATAACAGCTGTAATTAATGCAGCATCTTTAATCGTATTGGTAAACGGACCAATTTGATCAAATGAAGAAGCATAAGCCAAAAGTCCATACCTTGAAATAGTACCATAAGTAGGTTTAAAGCCTATTAAGCCAGTAAAAGAAGCTGGTTGACGAATGGATCCACCCGTGTCACTACCAATACTTGCCGTACATAAACCTGCAGCCAATGCAGCAGCAGACCCTCCTGAAGATCCTCCTGGAACTTTATCTTCTTGAATGGGATTTAATACGTTTCCAAAAGCGGAGTTCTCATTCGAACTACCCATGGCAAATTCATCACAGTTTAAGCGACCAATAATAATGGCATCTTCTTGAATCAATCTTTCTACTGCGGTTGCAGTATAGATAGATTCGAAACCTTCTAATATTTTTGAAGCGGCAGAAACTTTGTGATTTTTATAGGCCAAATTATCTTTAATACCTATCACCATACCGGCTAGTTTACCAGCGGTATTATTTTTTATTTTAGCATCAATTTCTTGTGCTTTTTGAATCGCTTCCGCTTCAAAAACTTCTAAAAAAGCATGGATATGTTTTTTAGCTTCAATTTGTTTTAGGTAGTGCGAAACAACATCAACAACTGTTGTACCATTATCAATTGCTGACTTTACTTTATCGAAAGAGGTATACATCAAAACTTATTCTTCTAATTTTCCTTTTGATTTTTTTTCATCTTCTCCTTCTCCACCCATCTCGTCTTTAAATCCTTTGATGCCTTTTCCCATACCTTTCATTAATTCAGGTAATTTTTTGCCACCAAATAATAATAAAAGCGCAAGTACAATAAGTCCAATTTGCCAAGGGCCAATCATTCCTGCTTCTAAAGTATTTTCCATGTTAATTATGTATTAAATGATAAAGTGCAAATTTATGAATTTTAATGCATATCCCTGATGAAATAGTTTATTTTATATGAATTTGAAATAAATCCTATTGGAAATGATCATATGCAGCTTATAATTATAGTTTTAAAGCGGTTTAATGATATAATTAAAGGGGATGTTTCAATGGAAAACACCCCCTTTTATGGGTAAATAAAAAACGATTAAGTTATTCATCCAAAAACACATCTAATTTTTTTATACTTTAGCCACCACCTTTGCAAAACAGAGTTGTTTAGCTTTTAATGAAAGGAAAGTTTCTAATTTTTGATTAGCCTCTTCATGATAGGATTACTACTCCCTATAATAATTTTTGCAGTATAAACCCCATTTTGTAAACTGCTAATATCTATGGTTTTTTGGTTAATAAACTCACTTACTTTTTGTCCCATTAGATTATAAATGGCTATTTTTTCAATGTTTTCTGTTGTAGAGAACGTAAGTAAACCGGTTGTAGGATTGGGATAAGTAGTGATTTCTAAGGTGTTGTTTTTTACCAAGCCAGATGTTCCCGCGGAACAATCTTCACTAAAGCTTGCTGTGGCGTCTATATTGGTCCAATTTGTTGTGCTGTATACTGCATCATCCACTTCAATACAAGTAAGGTTTGGGTTATTGGTTCCTGTAAACCAAACAATGGTTGTATTATTTGAATTGCTAAGATTTACTGATGCTAGTTGAGAATTATCGTTAAATTCTACATTTATCAACGCCGGGTTTTGAGATAAATCTATGCTATTAAGTGAATTATTATTATTTCCATAAAACTCAGATAAATTAGTGTTCTGAGACAAATCGATATTAGTTATTTGACTTAATCCAAAAGTTAATACACTTAGTACTGGGTTTTGCGTAGTATTTAAACTTGTTAGGGGGTTAGCATAACACGCCAGTGATATTAGGTCAATATTTTGGCTTATATCTATATCTGTCAGTTGATTTCCTGAGCAACTCAAATTAGTTAAATTTATGTTTTCGGTGACATTGAGGTTAGATAAATTGTTGAGTGATGAGAGAAAAGATAGAAGTGCAGTATTTTGAGTAATATCTATATCCGACAGTTGATTCGAAGTAAAGTCTAGTTCTACCAAATTAGTGTTGTGAGATAGGTCCAAGCTTGTCAGTTGATTATTTCTGCAATTTAGATTTTCTAGACTTGGATTATTTGTAGTTTCAAGACTAGTAAGTTGGTTTCCATCACAATTAATCAGGCTAATGTTTGTAAAAGATGCAAGACCTGTCATGCTGGTAATCGATTGATTTAGGCAGAGAATTGATCCTGTAAAAGCACTGGCTTCACTGCATTCTATTTCGGTATTCCCATTTGTATTTATTGCACTATTTCCAACTAAGTAGGTTTTGAAATTGGAATCAGGTATTGTTACAATACAAGTTGAACAAGAAATACTAAAACTGGATGCGGGATCAATATTAGTCCAATTTGTTGCACTGTTTGTAGAATCATCTACTTGAATACAGGTTAGATTAGGATTGTTAGCACCTTCGAAAACAGTAACATTTGTATTGTTTCCATTTGCTAAGTTTAAATAGACTAGTTGGTTGCTACTAAATTTAATTGAATACAACCCAGTCAATGCTGATAAATCTAGTGAAGGTATCGCATTTCCAGCACAGTTTAATATCGTTAAATTAGTATTGTTGTTTAAATTGAGATATTGAATGTTGTTGTAAGCACATCCTAGGATGGTAAGCGCAGTATTATTCGATAAATTTAATGCGGTTAAATTGTTTGAATGGCATCTTAAATCAGTTAGTGCGGTAAAAGCCTCTATTCCAGTTAAATTTGAAATACCCATGGTCCCGCAATTAATTTGGCCTGTAAAAGCACTGGCTTCAGCTACTGAAATTTCAGAAGGGTCTGCGTCAGTATTTATGGCTGCATTACTTAATAAGTATGCTTTAAAATTAGCATCTGGTATGTTTACATTTTGTGCCGTTGCAAGCGTTGCACTAATAATAGCAATGGAAAGTAAAAGTGTTTTCATAATAATGCGTTTTTTGATTATGATTTTGTGTGTTTTCTTAGTTTTTTACCAATTTCTTCGTACTTACATTACCGTCTTGTGTTTTAACTACGGCCGTATAAATACCTTGTGTAAGTTCGCTAATGTCCATTTGGTTGGTTTGGTTAAATTCTAACACTTCTGCCCCAGCTAGGTTGAAAATATGCACGGCCTCAATTGTTTCTGAACTAATTAAATTCACAATTCCGTTTGAAGGATTAGGGTATAAAGAAAGGCTTGCAGTATTGTTTTTTGATAAACCTGATGTACTTGCCGAACAATTTTCACTAAAGCTTGCTGTTGCGTCTACATTGTTCCAGTTTGTTGTGCTGTATGCTGCGTCATCCACTTCAATACAAGTTAGGTTTGGGTTGTTTGTAGCTTCAAAAATAAGACTTGTATTAGATCCATTTGCCACATTTAGACTTTCCAAATTCGGGCAATTTGAAACCGATATATGTGTAAAATTAGGAAATGATGAGAAATTAAGCCCTGTAAAATTGGTTTCACTTATGTTGAGGTTTAGGGCTGCATTCGGAAAAATGGTAAGATTGGTAAGCGAAGGATTATCTGAAACATCCAAAGTAGTGAGCAATGGATAGTTTTGTGTAATTATAGAACTGATGTTATTGCCAGAGACATCTATATAAGTCACTACATTGTTTTGAGGAAGTGACAATGTACTGATTTGACAGTTTGATGCATCAATGGTTGATAGTTGGTGGTGTCCACCCATGGTTAAAGTAGTTAGACCTACAGAGCCAGAACAATCAAAATAAGCAAGGTTAAAACAGCCAGAAATATCTAAGGTGGAAACAGCTGTATTTCCGGTGTTATTAAATCCAACAATATTGGTAAATGCTTCTAGACCAGTAAAATTCGATATAGCTGCTCCATTCATATTTAAGTAGCCGGTATATACCGCCGCTTCATTAACTGAAATTTCCGTGTCTGCATTTGTGTTAATATTTGTATTTGTTAGCAAATATTGTTTAAACGCATAGTCTGGAATGTTTACGTTTTGTTGTGCTATTGCAAGTGTTGTGCAAATAATGGAAATGGTAAAGACAAGTGTTTTCATATTGTTTAAGCTTTTAAAAAAATTTAAAAGACGCAGTTCATCAAGCTGCGCCTTACATGGTTTTTGGGTTTGTTTTTTTATTTACTCGTCTAAAAATTCCTCAAACTGTGACCAAACCGCAATTTTTTCTGGCTTGTCAGGATTCCCATTAAACATTAAGTCTGCATTTTCAGAATATAATAATGAAACTACTCCTTCAGCAATTAATTCGCCATTCTCTCCATCTCTGTTGGCATACATTTTTACTGTTAAGTTGTATTTTTGTCCAACCTTAAAACTGTTTTTATTCATGTATAAACACTGCATAAAAGCGTAATCCTGTACATATTGACTGTGATATTGGTTATAGGTTCTCAACGCCTTTGGTGAATGCTGACGCCATTTAAAGTCTGATGTTTCCCATCTTGAAATCATTTTACTCCATGCTGCTGATTTTGCTCTATACTCAACTCTATCGGTTGTTTTACCACCCATTTCGTATACCATATTGATATCTTGTCCAGGAAATTGAACTGAAGGTGGTACCTTAAAAAATGCCATATAATTCATATTTCCAGCCATGTCTAGTTCACTGGTAAAGCCTTTTCCGTTTACCATAGGTGGCGTTGCTCCATGCCCCCTTTTCATTAAATGCCAATCTTCAGTGGCAAAAACAATCTTACCAACATTGTTAGCATATAGTGCATTTTTCATCCAAATTGCTGTTTCTTTTTCAGCTTCGGCTCCATTAATTTTTGCCATTTGTTGATCATATAACACTTGTGCCGTTTCTAAATCATAATCGTTAAAATCTGCAGAATCTTTAGAAAGCACGGTTACGACAGCCCCAGAACTTGTAGAGGCGAACACATTATCAGCTATTTGAACAAGTGTTCCAGTTCCTGATGAAAAATAATTAATGTCCAATTTTGATTTGTATTTTTCTTTTAAGAAATACTTTTCAGTAATCTCTTTTCCGTCTAATTGTCCACCGTGAACCACTAATTTATTTACAATTTCACCACCTTCTTCTCGGTTGTATTCTAGGCCCATTGTGCGGTTATTTCCCACTAGCACAACAGATGTAAAATAAGTTCCTGATACACCGGTAGCATCTGTATAATCATAAGTTGTATACTTTGCCTTTCCTTTTGCAGCAGCAGCCATTTTTGCATTGGCCTTGTCTAACTTGGCTTGCATTTTCTCTTTCATTGTTTGCGCATAAACGTTGGTTGACCCAAGCATAAGCCCAATAGCTAATATTAGATTTACTTTTTTCATAGATTTATTTTATTTGTTTTTTATTAATTTCTTATTTATTGGAAGTACCATTTGCGCCACGGGTTCCATTTCTCCCATCTTTATTATATGATTCTTCTCGCTTTCCTCCAGCACCGCCATTTCCCCCTTGCACTTGTATTATCATCTTAATTTGACTGGCACCTGACCCCGAAACAGACACCTGACCACCGTTTCCACCGTCACCTCCAGCAGCTCCATTTCCTCTTCCAAACCCACTGTCACCACTGCCACCGTTTCCTCCTTTTGCGTTTATTGTTACTGTATTTTCAATATTAATTTTTGCCTCATACAATACGCGATATGAAACGTCACGAATGGTTATCTTAGTGACATTGTTACCATTAATCGTCATTTTTTCAGCGGTAATGTTTACACTTTTACCATCTTTTCCGAGACCACCTCTTGCACCACTGCGGCCATGAGCGCCTCCATTTCCTTGGAAATTGTAATAAGCGTTATTTCTATAATTTAAAGGATGTTCAAGTTTTGCACTGATGGAACTATTATATTTTGACCATACTTTTAAAGTGATTTTGTCTCCAGGAATGTTCCTCGTATCATTATCTACCTTGAAGTCACCACCAGCAAAGTTTCCACCAGTTGTGGAAGATTCAAAATCTGTATAGGGTGTTTTTCCGCCTAAATTTTTTGTTTTTAAAACTTTACCGTTCGTTAAAGTGACCTCCATTCCAATTGGAATTATAGAAAACATACCTGCATCAATATTTGGGTCAATGAGCTTTACTTTAATGGCTTTAATCGACTTTCCTTTTAGCGTATTTTCTTCGGCTTCCTTTGCGGCAATGGCTGCATTGAGCTCTTTTCTTTCGTCTCTTGACCCCGACTGTTTACTTTTAATCGCTCTACGATAATTGTCTAGTTGTTCTTTCTCAGCGATATAACTACCAACTTTTCCATTGGTTAAAATGTAGGTGATTACCGCCCCTTTAGATGCGGTCCAAGTATAATAGTAGATTTTTTTATCAATTACCGTTACCACAGTTGTGGACGCCTTTGTTAAATAATAAGCAGGGTATGATGGTAAGTCAGCTGTGTAAAACTCGTCGATAATTCCAACTCGTTTTACAAGTATTTTCGGATAGACATCTCCCTCTTTAAATAATTCAACTGGCCAATTTTTTTTGGCTTGTTCAAACACATACTTTTCATATCCTTTACTTATCGTTTTAAAAACAGCGTAACTGCCAGTTTCGATTTTTGAAAATTGAATGTTTTGATTCTCTTGGGAAAAAACTACCATTTGCATACAGGTAATTGCCAATAATAATAAATGCTTCATCATAGGTGATTTTATAATTCTGGCACAATATTATACTATGCTTATAGGACCTACAAGACAACTTTTAGGAATAGACCATTTTTATTTAGGAATGGATAATAAAGGGGTAATTACGCGTGGAATCCTATTAAAATATAGGGAATACAATAGGTATAAGACTTGTATTAATGTTTTTTGAAGTCTGTATCGAACTGCGAAACTTTGTATTTAGACAGTTTTGCTTGTATGTTATTTTCAAGTAAAATAATCAATTTCGATTTGGAATACTCCTTTATAAATGCTGTATTGATAATCCAAGATTTATGGGTACGAAAAAAAAGGTGGTTATCACTTAAAATTCTTTCAAAGTGTTTTAAGTTTTTACTGACAATATATTTTTGCTTATCATTAGTATGAATAAAGCTGTACGACTCACTCGCTTCAATAGCAATGATGTCTTCAATTAATAATACCTTTTGATCTCCTTGAAAAGGAACGATTATCCTTTTGTATTTATTCTCTTGTAAACTTTTAACAAGCACTTCGTAATTGACGGAAGCATTTTTAATTTCTCTTTTTGATATAAACTTAGTCACCGCCTCTTTTAACCGACTAATTTCAATCGGTTTTAGTAAATAATCTACCGCGGAAACTTGAAATGCTTTGACAGCATAATGGTCATATGCGGTAATAAAGATGATTTCAAAATCAATTTTATCAAAAAAGGAAGTGATTTCGTAGCCTGCAAAATTTGGCATTTCAATGTCTAGAAATACTAAGTCTGGTTTGTGGCGCTTTATGGATACAACCGCTTGTTCAATATCTTCACATTTGTCCACGATATGTATCTGAGGGCAAAACCTAAATAATAAATTTGAAAGTATATCTCTAGCACTTTCTTCATCATCAACCAGAATAGCATTAAACGTTTTGGACATCTTACAAATATTGAACTAATTAATTAATAAACAAAGTCGTTGTTTATTAATGGGTATTTTTGTTTCATTAACGGCAGCAGTTGTTAAAAACGTCTTTTAAAGGGTATTTCCATAATCACTTTTGTCCCAACAATTTTTTGATCAGAAATTACATCAGACAGTGTAACACTGACGTTTTTACCATATAAATCTTTCAAAATTTCAAATCGATTGATGATTGATTTAACGGAAAATGATTCATGATTTTTGTTTTGACGGTTTTTGATTTCCTGTGATTTTACCCTGCCAATTCCATTATCAATAATTTCGCATAATAGCTTTTCATTTGTTAAGCTAAAAACAATGGATAATACTTTGTCGCCCTTTTTGTGCAAAAGTCCGTGCTTTAAGGCATTTTCTACAAATGGTTGAATCAGCATGGGCGGAATTTCTAAATCACTTATTCCGTTGACTTCAATAGTAAAGGAAAAATCCTTTTTAAACCTTAGCTCTTCTAATTCTAAATAAACAGTTAATACATTTATCTCTTCTTCAATATCAATAAACTCTTTGTCGGAATGGTTCAATATTTTTCTCACCAGTAAGGCAAATTTACTAATGTAACCATAAGCATTTTCGCGGTCCTGTTTTAGAATTAAATCTTGGATTGAGTTTAAAGAATTAAAAATGAAGTGAGGATTCATTTGTGACTTTAAAGCGGTTAATTGGGTTAAGTTGAGCTGGTTTTCTAATAGTGCTTTTTTTTGTAGTCTTTTAATTTGAATCTTGTACACCAGATACGTAGCGATTAAAAACAAAGAGATAACCAGTGCGTAAAACCACCAACGTTCCCAATAAGGTTTTTTAATAGTGAAAGAATAATAAATGGTTTCACTTTCGTTCAATTTATGAACTGATTTGACTTTAAAGGTATATTTATTCGGCGGAAGAGATTTGTACTCAAATATGTGGTCTTTATGCGAACTTATAATCCAGGTTTTATCGATTCCTTCTAGCTGATGGTGGTAATAAATGTCATTTTGATATTTTAAACTTTTAGAATCTATTTCGAAGGCAAATTTTTTCTGATTGTGTTCGAAATTATGACGGCTAGTGTCAACTTTTTCTTCATTAACCAATACCTTTCCAATAGCAATGGAAGGCTGGAACGGGACATTAATAATTTTATCGAGTTTTATTTTTTGAAGCCCTTTGTGAGTCAAAATCCACAAATGGCCATCATACATTTCAAAGTTGAGAATAAGATTACTTAGTAGTCCGTTTGATTTATTAATGGATGTTAGCACTTTTCCTTTTTTATCTGTTATATTCAATCCGATATTAGTTGAAATGAACAATTTATTATCATAAGTTTTAATTAACGTTATACGGTCAGATATAAGTCCTGTTTTCTTATTCCAATGGTCTATAAGAAGGTCGTTTTCAAAAACGAGAACTCCTTCTCGTGATGCTATATAAATTCTGTTATCAATGTTTAATATATCTCTACATGCTAATTTTTCTCCGTTAAGTTTAAAAAAATGGGAACTATCTTCATTGCCTATTTTTAAACCTGTATTAGTTACTGAATAGATAGATTTGGTTTTAGAATTATAACCTACAGATTGAGACCATTCTTTAAATGTGGAAATGGGGATTGGTTTCTTTCCATGGAAATGGTCCTCATCCATTAGAAATAGGCCTGCACTTGTAGCAATAATATATTGTCCGTCATCTTTTCGACAAATACCTCGCATTGAACTTATATCTACGTAATGCTTTTGCCGAGTTAAAAGGTTAAATAAGTTGTTTTTATTATCGTTAAAAATTATAGTGTTGTAGCGCGATAAAACAGCTAAAAATTCTATTTGCTGAGCACCTTTCTTTTTAATGTTTTTTATATTATTTAAGCTGTCTATTTCAAATATTTCACCCTTTTGAGTTCCAATAAAGAGAGTGCCATCTTCTGAAAATGTCAACTGAGAAATATTGCTAGATACTGATTTTAATTTTATTTCTAAGATGTCCAAATTTGGTATCACAATTAAACCAGACCCAAAAGTCCCTAGAATAATATTGCCCTCATTGTCTTTCAAAAAGGCCGAAATAACTTGTGAATCGAATAGTGGTTCATAATTGTTTTTTGCATTCAATTTTTCATCAAACAAATAGATGCCACCGGATAAATTGGCCGCCCAAAAGTTAGTGTTATCCGAAAAATACCTTGTTTTTTGATTGACATACTTGAAGTCGGGCAGAGTTGACACCAAGTTGGAGGACATCACAGGGTTTATTCTGCTATTTTGGCCGCTGTTAATTGCCCCAGAACCCTGATTATAAACTATTACAGAGTTTTTGTGTTTGACATGCTGCAGAAATGCAGGATGGATCGTATTTGTTTTTTCTTGCGTTAAAATGTCATTTTTTAGACGATAAACATTTTTGTAGAAGCGGCTATAAAAAACTAAGCTGCTATCCATATTTCTGTAAACCTTAAAAAGGCGCTTTATTATTTTTCCATTATTTGATAAACCAACCACATCTTTGTCAATAATGTATTTGATTTTTTTATTATCTGATACTTGAAACACTTCTGTTGTCGAAATTATTAGCTTATTATTATTGTCGAATTCGTAATCGATTTCTCGACTCATTAAACTATCTGGTACAGTAAAAAATAGCTTACAAGTATCGTTTTTCATTTGGAAAATTTGGCCGCTGAGATTACTACAATAAACGATATGGTCATGGTCTTCAACAAAATTGAAAACTGCTCTAGTCTTCATTTCAGTAGTATTAAATAGTTGAAATTTGTACGTATCATATTTAAAAAGTCCGTAATTTGATGCTATCCAATAATTTCCATTTTGATCTTGATGTAAGTCATAGATATTCATACCAGCCAGCTCATCTGCACCCAATATAAAGTGAGATGGCTGTTGAGCCAATGTATTAAGTGTTAAGCATAATAAAATGAGAAGGGTTGTTTTTATTTTATTCAAAATGATCATTAATTTTAGCCTAAGATATTAATTAGTGTTTAGACTAGCATGAATAGTCCTTAATAAAGGAAGAGCTTGTTCACTAACAGTCGCTTTGGCTTTAGCAATGGCATTTCATTACTTGATAGGTGGTAATTGCAGCAGTGGTTAAAAACGTCTTTTAAAGGGTATTTCCATAGTGACCTTTGTACCAACAATTTTTTGATTAGAAATTACATCAGACAGTGTAACACTGACGTTTTTACCATATAAATCTTTCAAAATTTCAAATCGATTGAAGATTGATTTAACGGAAAATGATTCATGATTTTTGTTTTGACGGCTTTTGATTTCCTGTGATTTTTCCCTGCCAATTCCATTATCAATAATTTCGCATAATAGCTTTTCATTTGTTAAGCTAAAAACAATGGATAATACTTTGTCGCCCTTTTTATGCAAAAGTCCGTGCTTTAAGGCATTTTCTACAAATGGTTGAATCAGCATGGGCGGAATTTCTAAATCACTTATTCCGTTGGCTTCAATAGTAAAGGAAAAATCCTTTTTAAACCTTAGCTCTTCTAATTCTAAATAAACAGTTAATACATTTATCTCTTCTTCAATATCAATAAACTCTTTGTCGGAATGGTTCAATATTTTTCTCACCAGTAAGGCAAATTTACTAATGTAGCCATAAGCATTTTCACGGTCTTGTTTTAGAATTAAATCTTGGATTGAGTTTAAGGAATTAAAAATGAAGTGAGGATTCATTTGTGACTTTAAAGCGGTTAATTGGGTAAGACTTAATTTGTTTTCTAAGAGTGTTTTTTTTCGTAGTCTTTTAATTTGGACTTTGTATACCATATACGTCGCTATTAAAAACAAGGCGATAACCAATGCGTAAAACCACCAGCGTTCCCAATAAGGTTTTTTGATAGTGAATGAATAGTAAATTGTTTTACTTTCATTCAATTTATGAATTGCTTTTACTTTAAAGGTATAATGATTTGGAGGTAATGATTTGTATTCAATTTTATTTTCTAAATAGGGACTTGAAACCCAATCTATATCAATTCCTTCTAATTGATGTTCATACTTAATGTCATTCTGATATTTTAAACTTTTTGATGATATTTCGAAAATAAATTTTTTCTGACTATAATCAAAAACATGAATAGTACTATCTATTAATTTTTCGTTGACTGATATTCTCGTAATTTTTATTGAAGGGTTAAAGTTGGCATTTCTAATTTTGTCTAGTCTTATTTTTTGAATTCCTTTGTTTGTTAATATCCATAAAAACCCATCTAATACTTCAAAATCAACAACATTATTTGAATTTAAACCATTGGCTTTATTAATTGAATATAGCACTTTTCCATTTTTAGTTAAAACATTTAACCCAAGACTAGTAGATAGATAAATGTTACCTTTATATTCTTTAATAATTTTACAATTATTGGATAATAATCCAGTTTCGAAACTCCAATTATCTATTAAGGAGTCATTTTTAAAAACAAGTACGCCATTATCTTTAGTGGTGACAATTAAATTATTATCCAAGTTTAATATATTATGGGCTATGATTGATTTACCAAATAATTTGAAAAAGGTTGTATTGTCTTGACGCCCTATTTTTAATCCCATGGATGTGCCATTATAGATTGATTTTGTTTCAGGATTATATCCAATGCAATATGACCTTCCTGAAATAATGTGTTTGATTTTTATTTTATTTTTTGACCTGTTTATTAGTTGTTGTACCTTAAATAAAGAAACCCCTTTATTTGTTGCAAATAAATAACTATTTGCATCTACTTTTGTCATGTCTTTTATTGACCCCACATTAATCAGTTTAATTAATTCCGTTGGATCTAATTTCATAAAATTATAGTTTATTCCATTATATACAACACTATTGAGGTCAGGTAAATATTCGAGAAATTCAATTTGTTGATTTCCTTTTTCTTGCAATATTGTAATTTTCTTTTCTTTAGATAGTTTATAAATTTCTCCTTCTTGATTACCGAAAAATATACTACCATCTAGAGATGAGGTTAGTTTTGTTATTTTACTAGAAATATTTTCAAAAAAAATGTCTTGAATATCAAGATTTGGAATTATTATGATGCCACTCCCAAAAGTTCCTAAGAGGATATTGCCCTCTTTGTCCTTTATAAGAATAGAAATTATTTCATTTTCAAATAAAGGTTCGTAATTATTTTGTGCGCTTAAGTTTTCATCAAGTAAATAAATACCACCCGACAAATTTGAGACCCAAAAATTGGTATTATCTGAATAATATCTTGATAGATCATTGTGATATTTGAATTGTGGAAAATTTGATTTATAATTTGATGATAGTTCTGGTAAAACTTCTCCAGTACTTTTTACATACGCAATTACACTTTCTCCATGTGTGGTAGTTTGTGGATAATCCAGTTCATTTATGGCAAGGTGTTTATCGAAAATAACACCATTTTTTAGCGTTAATAATTCTTGATTTTTAGCACTAAAATATACCAAATTGCTATCAATATCTTTGTAGATTTTAAATGCTGAAGTTATTTTCTTGTTGAATACCTTAGTTATTTCGTTGTTACTTGAAACTTGAAATAATTTATTGGTAGCTATAGTTAATTGATTTAAATTATCAAATTCATAGGATATTTCATGTGTCATCATACTATCGGGTATCGTGAAATATAATCGACATGAATTTTCATTCATTTGAAATATTTGTCCACTTAAATTATGACAATAAACATTATGATCATAGTCTTCAATAAAACTAAAGACTGAACTACTGGTCATTTCAGGACAGTTGATTTGTTGGATTTTATAACAATCATATTTATAAATTCCATTATTAGTGGCAATCCAATAATTATTTTGATTGTCTTCATGAATATCATAAATGTTTATACCAGAAAACTCCTCTTCACCTAATATAAAATGAGAAGGTTGTTGGGCATAAGTGTAGCACGAGAGCAATAAGGAAAGGAAAAGAAGGAATTTTATTTTATTCAAAATAAACTTTTTCAGAAGGCTAATATATTAATTAGAGTTTAGAATAATATGTTTACTTTTATTTTTTAATAATATCCGCAGCATGATTCAGATTCAAAATTACATAAATGGCCAACTGGTAGCACCTAAGTCTAATAGTTATTTGGACAATATTGACCCTAGTAGGGGTAAGGTATATTCAAAAATTCCAGATTCTAAAAGTGAAGACATTAATGTTGCTACTGCAGCTGCAAAAGCGGCTTTTCCTTTATGGTCTAATATGCCAAAGGAACAACGTTCTGATATAATGCTTAAAGTGGCGCAACTTATTGAGGAGCGCATGGATGAATTTGTTGGTGCTGAATCGCTAGATAATGGTAAGCCTGAGAGTTTAGCACGTGCTGTTGATATTCCCAGGGCGGTTAGTAATTTTAAATTCTTTGCTACTGCAATTTTACATTTTGCTTCCGAGTCGCATTATATGGAAGGCCTCGGTGTAAATTATACGGTTAGAAAACCAATTGGTGTGGTTGGCTGTATTTCTCCTTGGAATTTACCTTTGTATTTATTTACTTGGAAAATAGCGCCAGCCTTAGCGGCTGGAAATTGTGTGGTTGCAAAACCCTCTGAAATTACGCCAATGACCGCCTTTTTATTGTCAAAAGTATGTGTAGATGCTGGAATGCCAGCCGGTGTTTTGAATATTGTTCACGGTTTAGGGCAAAACGTGGGAGATGCCATTACCAAACATCCCGACATTACAGCAATATCATTTACTGGTGGTACCCAAACAGGTAAAACAATTGCTGGAATAGCTGCACCAATGTTTAAAAAATTATCCTTAGAATTAGGCGGAAAAAACCCTAATATAATTTTTGCAGATTGCGATTTTAAGACTGCTTTGTCTACCACTTTGCGTTCAAGTTTTGCCAATCAAGGACAGATTTGCTTGTGCGGATCAAGGATATTTGTGGAACGTCCCATTTATGAAAAATTTAGAGATGCGTTTGTAGAAAAAGTAGCTAAAACAAAAGTTTCTTTTCCAACCGATCCAGAAGCAAAGTTAGGGGCTGTGGTTTCTAAACCGCACATGGAAAAAGTGCTTTCTTATATTGAATTAGCAAAAGAAGAAGGTGGAAAAGTATTGACCGGTGGAGTACAAGTACATTTAGATGGAGAATATAAGGATGGTTATTATTTAAGGCCTACTGTAATTGAAGGGCTAGATTATAAATGCAGAACAAATCAAGAAGAAATTTTTGGTCCTGTAGTGACCATTACACCATTTGATACGGAAGAAGAAGTATTAAAAATGGCTAATTCTACGATATATGGTTTGTCTGCTACTATTTGGACAGAAAACTTAACAAGAGCGCACCGTGTTGCAGATGAAGTACACGCGGGTATTGTATGGATAAATTCATGGTTAGTGCGTGATTTAAGAACACCTTTTGGTGGGGTTAAAGCTTCGGGTGTAGGAAGAGAAGGTGGGTTTGAAGCCCTTCACTTTTTTACAGAACCTAAAAATATATTTGTGAAATTAGGAGAAGGTTCGCACTAAACTTAAAAGTGGATGGTAATTTTATATCAACTCACTTAATGCTGTGAATTGAAATTTGTATGCGGTCCCATTCTCAATTTTCCTTTCAAATGTACCATTCATTTGCTCTGTCAATGAAGAAATTAATTCTAAACCTAATGTGCCTGTTTTTGCACTTTTAACCCAGGTTCCATTGTCTGTATAATGAATGTGTAAATCATTTTCTAGTTCCCAAATTTTAACGCTTATGTTACCATTATTGGTGTGCTTCAAGCCGTGTATTATTGAATTTGATATTAATTCATTCAATAATAAAGCCATAGGGACCAAGTTTTTAATGTTTATATTAATAATATCTGTTTCAATGTTATAGACGATTTTGTGTTTTAGTTCGTAGGAATGAATTAAATCCCTAATTAGTGATTCTATGTAGTTTTTCAGGTCAATTTTTGCGAGATCTGAAGATTGGTATATCTTTTCATGTATTAACGACATGGCCATCACTCGATTGATGGATTCATTATAAGGTTTCTCCAAGCTTTCGTCATCCAAGTCCTGCAGCTGTAACCGCAACAAGCTAATAATTACTTGTAAATTATTCTTTACCCTATGGTGTACTTCCTTTAATAAAACAGTTTTTTCCTTATTTTTATCCTTTAAACTATTCGCTATTTGAATGTATTGTTTTTCAGCATTTTTATTCAATTTTATAAATTGAAACATCATATAAGATATAAGAACAGTACATATGATGAAGTTTAAAGTTAAAGCTATTAAATCTTGTTGTTCTAAGGGTTTTAAGTTTTGAATATTGTCTTTTAAGACAAATAAAATATAAAATGAAACGCCTAAAATGTTCGCAAATAATAGGGTACTACCCCATATTTTTCCCAAGGTGAAATAAGTATATAATACTATTACCATAATCCACATGGTGTCCACAAAGTGATAAGCAGTTGAAAAGTAAATTAAGGTGTACTGACATAGTATGAGCCCAATAATGCTAAGCGCTTTAGCAGCAAATAAGTGGTTTTTTTTTATTTTTAAATTGACATAAACTAATGTACAAGCAAGAAAGCCAATAAGTGTTGGAAAAGCCGCAGGCTCATTTAGTAGGTATAGAAATACCGAAAGTATTGGTAATAATATAACTAATATGAGATTAAAATACAAGGTCAATCTAAATTGAGCTAGTAAATATGGGTTTGAATGTAAATCGTTTTTTATAGTCAAAGACATGCACGGACAATTAAGGTCGTCAAGTTAACTTAATTGTTAAATAAAAGGCCAATTTTTTGCAGTTCTTTTAATGCCTCGTCAACACAAATACTAAGAGGAAATAAAGCAGTCTTAATTCACTGTTTTTATATTCATTTTGTGGTCTGAATTTCTTGTTTTATTTGTCTTATTATAATGGATAAGTAACTGTACAAGAAAAGTTTATTGGAAACATGAATGATTCGGCTAAAAAAACTTAATCAAGTGCTTGAAATTGGAATTTATAGGTCGTACCACCTGTGATTTTTCTTTCAAACTCTCCATTTAATTGTTCTGTCAATGAGGTAATAAGTTCTAATCCTAATGAACCAGAACGCGTATTTTTTATCCACCCACCATTGTCCATATAATAAATGTGGATAATTTGGTCTTCTTCCCAAATCTTCACCTTTATTTCCCCTTGCTTTTTATCCTTAAAACCATGCATAATAGAGTTTGAAATTAACTCATTAAAAAGCAAGGCCATAGGGACTAATGATTTGATACTGACAGAAATTACTTTAGATTCAATTGCAAAGGTAATACTGGAATGAACGGAATAGGAACTGATCAAGTCTTCTGTTAAGGTATGGATATAATTTTCTAAATCAATTTTTGCCAAATCAGAAGACTGATATATTTTTTCATGTATCAAAGACATAGCCATTACTCTGTTGATAGATTCATTGTATGGCTTTTCTAAATTTTCATCATTTAAATCATGAAGCTGTAATCTCAATAGACTGATAATAACCTGTAAATTATTTTTTACTCTATGATGTACTTCTTTTAACAGTACTGTTTTTTCTTTATTTTTTTCTTTTAAGGAGTTGGCAATTTCCCGATAATTATTTTCAGAATTTTTATTGAGTTTAATAAACTCCATCATCATATAAGTAATGAGTAATGCACAAATAATAAAGTTGATGGATATACCAATACGTGTAGAGATTCCAGTATGCGCCAGTTGGTTTAAATTATCTGTCATTAAAAATATTATGTACCAACACACCCCTATAATATTTAAAAATAATATAACCGTTCCCCAATTCTTTCCCAGGGTGAAATAGGTGAAAAATACAATTACCAGAATCCACATGGGATCTACAAAATGTATGATTTCAGGAAAAAACAATAGGGTGTATTGGCAAAGCACAAGTCCCGTTATACTTAATAATTTTGCAGTAAGGAAATAATTTTTATTGACTTTTAAATTTATGTATACCAGTACAATAAATAAGAAGGCTGTAATGGTTGGTATTCCAGTTCTTTCATAAAAAAAGAATAGTATAACGGCAAGTAAGGGCAATAAATATAAAAGAACTACATTGAAAGAAGTGATTAGTTTAATTTGTGTTTTTTTATACAAATTAGAATATTCAACGGACTTAATCTTATCTTTCATCTACCTTAAAGATTTGATGCAATTTAACTTAAAAGATTTAGATAACCAATTAAGATTAAATTTTTTCTAATTCATGTAATGCTTTTTCAATGCTATTGATATCGTTATAAACTAACCTTAATCTGTTGTTTTTTTCATTCATCTTACAATTTTTCGGGTTGGATTGTATAAACTGTAACACTTTCGTAAATTGTGGAGACTGGTAATAAGGTGAATCTTGTTTAGCCACAAAATACCCAATCATTTTCTTCGACTTAATGACTAGTTTTTCAAATCCTATGGATTTAGCTAACCAACGCATTTCAATGGATTTACATAACTCTTTTACGACATTGGGTAATGCACCAAATCGATCTTTTAATTGGTTTGTAAAATTGCTTAATTCCTCGGCATTATTGCAATTGTCTAGTGACTGGTAAAGTGCTAATCTTTCAGATACATTATTCACGTACGTGTCCGGAATTAGTAATGCTAAATCTGTTTCTAAAATACAGTCTGTTACAAATTCTTGTCCATCTACATTTGGATCTTCTTCATATAGGTCTTTAAACTCTTCTTCCCTTAATTCTTGTACGGCTTCTTTTAATATCTTTTGATACATTTCAAACCCAATATCAGATATAAAACCGCTCTGTTCTCCACCCAATAAGTTACCAGCCCCTCGAATGTCAAGATCTCGCATGGAGATGTTAAAACCGGAACCTAAATCGGAAAAATGTACCAAAGCTTCTAGTCGTTTTCTAGAGTCATTTGGCAAGGTATGCATTGGTGGTGCAATCAAATAACAAAAAGCCTTTTTATTGGATCTACCAACTCTTCCTCGCATTTGGTGCAAATCACTCAGACCAAAGTTTTGGGCCTGGTTAATCATAATGGTATTCGCATTGGAAACATCAATTCCCGATTCAATAATAGTGGTAGCTACCAAAACATCATATTCGTGATTGATAAAGTCCATCATGATGTTTTCTAATTTGGCACCATCCATTTGACCGTGGCCAACTGCTACCCGTATACCAGGACATAATCTTTGGATCATGCCTGCCACTTCATGTATGTTTTGCACACGATTGTGTACAAAAAATACCTGTCCACCACGATTTGTTTCATAAGCGACTGCGTCTCGAATGGCAGTTTCATTAAATCCTACCACATGGGTTTCTACTGGTTGACGATTTGGTGGTGGGGTATTTATGATGGAAAGGTCACGCGCACCCATTAAAGAAAATTGTAAAGTTCTTGGTATCGGGGTCGCCGTTAAAGTCAAAGTGTCGACCGTTGTTTTTATAGTCTTCAATTTATCTTTTACGCCAACACCAAACTTTTGCTCTTCATCAATAATTATTAATCCCAAATCTTTATATTTAACTTGTTTACCAACCAGCTTATGGGTGCCAATTATAATGTCCGTTTCTCCAGCAGCTAACCTTTTTAAAGATTCATTAACTTGTTTGGTCGTTTTAAATCGATTGATATAATCTACCTCACATGGAAAATCTTTTAAACGTTCTTTAAACGTTTTAAAGTGCTGTAATGACAGGATTGTAGTCGGCACTAATACAGCGACTTGCTTATTGTCACAGACGGCTTTAAAGGCTGCTCGAATGGCAATCTCTGTTTTCCCAAAACCAACGTCTCCACAGACTAATCTATCCATTGGTGTTTCTGATTCCATATCCGCTTTTACATCTACTGTTGCTTTTAATTGATCAGGTGTGTCTTCATAAATAAAACTGGCTTCTAATTCGTTTTGTAAATAGTTGTCAGGTGCAAATGCAAAACCTTTTTCTGCCTTTCGTTGGGCGTATAGTTTTATTAAATTAAAGGCAATTTCTTTTACCCTTGCCTTGGTCTTCTTTTTAACTTTGTCCCATTGTGGTGAGCCAATTTTATTCATTTTTGGCTGTGTACCATCCTTGCCTGTATATTTTGAAATTCTGTGCAAGGAATGTACTGAGACATACAATACATCATTGTCTCGGTATATTAATCGAATGGCCTCTTGCGGTTTTCCATTTACATCAATTATTTCCAGACCAGAAAACTGTCCAATTCCATGATCGATATGGGCGACAAAATCACCCCGATTTAAATTGTATATTTCTTTTAAAGTAAGGGCTTGTTGGTTTTTTCTAAAGCCGTCTTTTAGTTTAAAGCGGTGGTATCTTTCAAAAATCTGATGATCGGTATAACAAGCAATTTTTAAATCGTGATTGATAAACCCTTCATGAAAAGAATAATTAAGGGTGGTAAATGTGGAATCTGCTCCAAGGTCTTCAAAAATAGAATAAATACGTTCTATTTGTTTGGGTTGGTTAGAAACTATTTGAATTTTATAATTATTTTTTTCTAATTCATTAAAATGCTCGATTAACAAGTCGAAATTTTTATTAAAACTCGGTTGTTGCTTGATGTTAAAATGAATGGTTTCTTCGTAATAATTGGTTTGACTGCCAAATTCAATTAAGGTTTGTGCTTTAAACTGTGCATCAAAAACTGATTTTTCATAATACAGTTCTACTGGTGGGGTAGCTGGAACTGGTGAATCAGGCAATGCATTAAAAATGTCTAAAGCCGCTTGGTATTGTTGCTCAACTATTCCTTTTGTAAACAAATAGTCTTTACACCAAATTACTGTTTCTGGTCCCAAAAATTCAAGTATTGTCGCTCTTGCTTCTGATTTTATTTGGGTTTGAATGTTGGGAACAACGGTCAACCTGGTATGCGTGGCAATGGATAATTGATTCGTTGGATCAAATGTTCGAATAGAATCTACTTCGTCACCAAAAAATTCAATTCTATAGGGTTGATCATTTGAATAGGAGAATACATCCACAATTCCACCTCTCACAGCAAATTGACCTGGCTCATAAATGAAATCTACTTTTTCAAATTCATATTGAATCAATAATTCATTGATGAAGGAAATAGAATATTCTCCGCCCTTTTTAATTTCTAAGATTGTTTTAGCAAATTGTTTTTTAGTCATTACTTTTTCCACCAAAGCTTCAGGATAAGTAATGATTACACCATTTTTTTTAGCATTGATATAAGCCAATACTTCCGCTCTGGCTACAACGTTTGCGTTATCAATGGCTTCGAATTGATAGGGTTTTTTATAGGAATGTGGTAAGAACAATACATTAGGCGCATGGTCGGTTAAACTTTGAATGTCGTTTAAAAAATAAGCCGCTTCTTCTTTGTCCGCTAAAATAATTAAATGGTTACCTCCCAATTTTTGGATGGCCGACTCCATAAAAGTTGAAGTAAAGGCACCATGAGAACCTTTTAAAGAAATTTTATTTTTACCTTTTGAAATTAAATCTGTTAGCGCTGTAATTTGAGGGGATTCAGCAACTAAATTTTTGAATTCTTTACCATTCATGTAACAAAGATAATTGTAATCAGAAAATAATTGATAACTGCTGATAAATTACTTTTCCAAAGCTAAAAATGGAATTAGTTAAATGAAATATTTCTATCCACTCATTAGTTCATTACAAATAGTCTTTAAATCATGGATTGATTCTTTTTATCACCAACCTTTTAATCAACATGTTCGTATTTATAATTACCAGAATTCAATCCTCCATGAAATATATTTTATTTGTCTTTAGTTTTTTAATATATCAAAATTCAATTTGTCAATTCAGTATTGACTTGGGAAATGACACGGTCTTTTGTCCTGCTTATCCTGACACTGCTACTGTAAGTCATCAATTGGGTATTAATACAATATTCAATCAAGGAACGCCACCATACTCCTATAGCTGGTACATGGCACCTTATACTTTTCCAGGCTCTTCATTGGTTTTTCATGCCTCTACTTTTTTAGACGATACAGCTACTTTAACGCCGAATTTTTTGGGAGGATTAGATGAAATGGAGTTTTTTTTATCGGTTACTGATGCAAATAATCAAATCGCTAAGGATAGCATAACAATTTATTATCCAAAATTTACATTTGGATTGCCAATACAGTATGAATCGATTTTGTTGGGTGATTCAATTTTAACCGGATTTGTGAATGTTTTTGGTGGTATTCCTCCATTAACCTATTTATGGCGTCCCAACCATGGTTTATTGGATTCTACAAATACTGACTTTTGGACAAAACCGCTGCAAACTACCGCTTATCATCTTACGTTAACTGATTCGGCCGGTTGTAAAGGAACTGGAGGTACAGCGGTAATAGTTTATATTTCCAGTTTAAGTATTGAAAATTTAATTGCTGAAGAAAATAATATTGTTTTATACCCCAATCCAAGTACTGGAATCATTTATATAAATGATGAGAAACAGTCTACAAATAGTGTTCAAATTTTTGATGCAATGGGTCGCTTTTTAGTCGAAATGGAACCCTCCAATTTTCAGTTTGATTTAAGTAATTTTGCCAAAGGTACATACCTTTTACAAATTGAAACAGATGAAAATGTTATCAGTCGGCGTATTATTTTAAAATAATAGCAATTGAAAGTTTAGGAGCGCCTTAATGGTTAATCATTCACCAATTCTACTTCAATTCTACGGTTGATGTCTCTACCCCATTTATAAGCATTCGGAGCAATAGGATCGGCGGAACCATGTCCAGCATAATGTATGCGGTTTGCATTAAGTCCACCTGCTATCATATAATCATAAACTGCTTTTGCTCGTTCGTTGGATAACAGCACATTTTTTTCCGCAATACCACTCGCATCAGTGTATCCATTGATTTTTATTTTGAGAACAGGATTTTTCTTCAATATTAATAATAATTCATTTATATAATCAATGGCTATACCCGACTCAGGCAATAAAGCACTCCCTGAAGCAAACTGTAAACTGTCAATAATAAAGTTTGACTGTTTTGGTTGTCCCATGGATTCCGTAGCTTTTTGTTGTTTTAAAAAGTAACTCAAATAAGCAGTTTCTGGAGTCTCTTTTATGACTTCAATTACTGGTTTTTCATCCACTAATTTTGAAGAACTATGTTGCGTTTTTGATAAAATTTTGACTTCGATTCTTCTATTTCCTTCTCGAGTTGATTTGTAACGATTGCTATAAATGGGGTTTATTGGTCCGTATCCTTTATAGGTAATTCGTTCAGTGCTGTAACCGTTTTTGATGAGGTAGTCGTATACAAATTTTGCCCTTTGAGTCGACAATGCTACGTTGTTTGCTGCATTCCCAGAATTATCAGTATATCCACCTATTTCAATTTTTAAGTTGGGATCTGCATCTAAAGCCATTAATAAGTTTTTCATGTCTTTGTTTGTGGCAATGTTACTAAAGCTCGTTTTACCGGGTCCAAATTTCACATTATATAATACCACTTGATAACCTACAGGAATGGCCTCAGGGACTACAATTAAGTGCTCAATTTCTATGTGTAAGGCGGTGCTGTCGATATTATCAGGCATTGGTGGGCAAAGACAATTTTTTAAAGAATCTGAAACGGTAAATTCAGGATAAGGTTGAAAGGCTTTGATACGTTCTCTTTGGGTTTGGTAACGCGGACTGGTATTGGCACCATCTGTTCCCAGGTCCCAATAGTTTACGGCGTCAAAATTGGAATAACCACAAAACTGTTTGAGTATTACCGCTGAAATAAAACCTGAGGCATGCCAGCCATTCCAACAGTGTAAGTATACTGGACCAACACTATCATTTGTCGCGGATTGATAAACCATTTCTACCATGTCACGTACATGCTTGTCGTCAAAATAATCTTTTTGGTAATACTGAAATGTGTTCGTATCCTTATCTATGCAATTACAAGTATCGGCCAATGGAGCCGTTTCAAAGTTCTGTTGGTACAAATACACACCAGCTGAAAAACCCTCTGCACACAAGTTGTCCATACCATCATTAGGCAAGGGGTTGTGATTGTTTCTTTTATCGGTTAAGTGATAATAATTATTGGCGCCTCCTCTGTAAGCAACACCATGTAAAATAGGGCGCATATTACGGGTACCGTATAAACTGTCAAAACCATTCCCTTTATTGTCGGTGATTTTATACATCAAGTCACTTTCCACATATCTTTTTTTATAGAAATCAGGAGTTAAAATAATGGTGTTTTGAGCATCATAGTTAATCGTTGAATCCGTCAAAGTATCACTTTGCGCATGGAGAAAAAATGGCAGAAATAATATAATCAGTAAGGCGGTTTTCAAAGTTAATTTCATATTGCAAAAATAAGGGACACTGTATTTATAAGTCAATTATTATGCTAAAGTTATGCACAGTTCATTATTTGTGAATTATATTTAACTTTTATTAATATGAGTTCAGATTCAGAAAAACCAAAAGTTAATTTAAAACAACATCAGCGATTCAGAAGAGAAGTGCCTTGGGGATTGATCAGAAAACTCGTAATTGTTGCTGTTTTAATCGGGTTGACTTATTATTTGATAGATAATTTACCTGCAACCCAACAGGTAAATGCGGAGTCATTTGAAATAGAAATAGAATAGTTTAACGGGGACTTTTATTTTTACGCTTGTTTTTAGGAAGATTATTCAATAAAAAACTCACTTCAAAATGAATCGAAGTGAGTTATTAAATTTTTATTTTAAATCAAGTTTTTACTCTACCGTTACTGATTTCGCTAAATTTCTTGGTTGATCGACATTACAGCCTCTCATAACCGCTATGTGGTAAGAAAGTAATTGAAATGGTATTGTCGCTAAAATAGGAACCAATACTTCGTCTGTTGAAGGAATAGAAATAGTATGATCGGCAATTGCTTTTACTTCAGTATCTCCCTTGGTAACAATGGCAATAATTTTTCCTTTTCTAGCTTTTACTTCTTGTATATTACTCACTACTTTTTCGTAGTTTTCTCCTTCAGTAGCAATTACAAAAACAGGCATGTTTTCATCTATTAAAGCTATAGGTCCATGTTTCATTTCTGCAGCAGGATAACCTTCAGCGTGTATGTAAGAGATTTCTTTTAATTTTAAAGCACCTTCTAAAGCAATAGGGAAAGCTGTCCCTCTACCTAAGTATAATGCGTTTGTAGCATCTTTATATTGTGCCGCAATGGTTTCAATATAATCGTTACTTTCTAATAAAGTTTCAATTTTATCTGGCAATGCTTCCATTTCATCCAGCAGTTTTTGAAAACGTTTTGGTGCAATAGTATTTCTTTCTTTACCCAACATCATAGCCATCATGGCTAATAAAGTAACTTGTGTGGTAAATGCTTTTGTGGATGCTACACCTATTTCTGGTCCTGCATGTGTATAAGAACCACTATCCGTAATTCTTGAAATTGAAGAGCCCACTACATTTACAATACCGAATAAAAATGCCCCATTTTCTTTGGCCATTTTTAAGGCAGCTAAAGTATCGGCAGTTTCACCTGATTGAGAAATGGCAATTACTACGTCTCCTTTTCTGATGATAGGATTTCTATATCTAAATTCACTCGCATATTCCACTTCAACAGGTATGCGTGCAAGATCTTCAAAATAATATTCTGCTACCAATGCAGCATGCCATGAAGTACCACAAGCAATGATTACAATTCTGTCGGCGTTGGCAATTTCTTTAATATAAGGTTTTACGCCGCCTAATGAAACCCAGCCTTCTTTGGCATTTAAACGCCCTCTAAAACTATCGTGTATGGCACGAGGTTGTTCGTAAATTTCTTTTAACATAAAATGCTCATAGCCACCTTTTTCAAGAGCTTCTAGTTGCATTTCTAATTCTTGTACGTAAGGGTTTACCTCTTTATTCGCAATATTGATTATTCTAAACCCATGATCCTTGTTGATGATGGCAATTTGCTCATCTTCTAAATAAACCACATTTTTTGTATACTCAACAATTGGTGTTGCATCAGAGGCTATATAATATTCATTTTCACCCAATCCAATTACTAATGGACTACTTTTTTTAGCCGCAATTAATTTATCGGGCTCATTTTTAGAAAGAATAACAATGGCATATGCACCAACTACTTCATTTAAGGCAAGTCTTACTGCCTCTTCTAAACTAGTATGTGTGTTATGTTGTATCTCTTCAATTAAATGAATTAATACTTCTGTATCCGTTTCGCTTTTAAAAATATGGCCACGATTAATGAGCTCCTTTTTTAAAATGGCATAATTTTCAATAATTCCATTGTGCACTAATGCAATATTACCATCACTACTAAAATGAGGATGTGCATTTACATCATTTGGTTCACCATGTGTTGCCCATCTGGTATGACCAATCCCAATATTTCCTTGGGTATTGTTTTCACCAATAAAATCAACTAAGTCTTGAACCTTTCCTTTTCTTTTATATATATTCAAATGTTCTGAATCGGCTAAAAGTGCCACTCCAGCACTATCATAACCTCTGTATTCTAGTCGAGATAATCCCTTAATTAAAACTGGGTATGCTCTTTTGTTTCCAATATATCCTACAATTCCACACATAATTAGTATTCTGTATATGTAATAATCAATTTTGTTTTTTCCTTGGTATTTGCTTTCGGTCCACTGAAAACTGTTCTTTCTATGGTAGAACCAAAAAAGCTGGTTGGGTATATTCTGTATCCAACATTTTCGATTTCTCCAGAAACTACCCTTTGCAAATCTCTTGTTAGGTTAAAAGTATAAGTTTTAGTTTCATTATCAAAAACTACTGAAGTAAAACTAGAATAATCATAAGTATAACTAGTTAGTATCCCTTCATCAATTCTACCGATAAATAAACTTTGTGAAGGGCTATAAGGGCTTGCCACGAAATCCTGAACAGGAACCACTAATTCAGCTTTGTTGATTACTATGTTTCTGTCCTTTGCAAATTCTGTGATATATGGGAATTGAAATTCTGATCTAATGTGAGAACCTTGTAAAAATATTTTTTCTTGGGCTGCTTCTGTATTATTTAATGCTTGATACAAATCGGTATTGGCAATGTCAAAGTCCATTTTATTAAATCTTGCACAATTTGAATTGATATTGAAAGTAAACTTTTTGTTTTCACTGCCTATGGTATAGTATAATACCAGATTTGACAACGCATCTTCAAGAGATAGATATAGAACAGTTCCTTTATTTTCACCAAAAGAAGAAGCATTGGCCACTCGGACATATAAACCTTTAAAAAAAGAAGTAAAATTGTCGTTGGATGACATTTGAGCAACGTTGCTAATTAAATAATCACCGAAAGTAGTTTTTAATGGTAGTCTTAACATTGGACTTAATGTGTCATCTGCTAAAATTACCTGGCTGTATAAATCGGGTTTTTGAATTTCTTTTCCAGCCATCATCAAGTTAGAATTAACAAAATTTACCGGTGTATTGGCATAATACTCTTGATCGACTCTAGTTAATTGATCTGTGATTTCAAAAACTTCAAAACTTAAATCAGTGACTGTGCCATAGTTTAAAAGTCCTGTATAAAGAAAGGACAATACGACAGAGTCGACTGTGATGTCTGAAATTTCTCCAAAGTTTGGTGATTCAGAAGATAGTCTGATTTGCGTCACCACGCCGCAATCTACAATGCCAAATGATGGATCATTATATGCCCCCAATAAACTAATGCTTGTTTCGTCGGTAGGTAAACTATCGACAACAACAGATTCCGTTAGTATGGAAAAGGTATCTTGTTTTACCAAGTTTAATCCGTTTGGATTGATATCTGTTCCAATGGAACTAATTTCTTTTTTACAACCGGTTAAGGCTAAAAAGCTTATTAAAAAACCAGCGGAAAGTTGAATAACTTTCCGCTGGTTTAAGATTTTATATTTTTTTATCATTTTTATTCAACTAATTCTCCTACTAATAGGTCGTAAAACTCATCTACTGGTTTAACGCTATTTTCTTCCGGATAGTATTCCAATGTAGGAATTTCAGTTGAATCCATAAATTTAGATAATTCTTCATCTATGTTTTCACTTCCTTGAACAATTCCATCAGCCAATTGCATTGCCAATTTATTTAATTCAATAAAACTACCTTTTCCGATTCCGTCGTAATCTTCAGCTTTGAATCCGTCAAAATTAAGTTTTTCAGTTAGTTTAGAATTCAAATTTTTGTTAAATTCTTTATCATATACAGAATAAACAACTTTTACCTCTGAAAAGTGTGGGTCGTCTGCATATAATTTTTTGATGTAAAGCACAGCAAATGCTGACATCCAACCGTGACAATGAATAATGTCTGGTTTCCAACCTAGTTTCTTAACTGTTTCTAAAACACCACGACTAAAGAACATTGCTCTTTCGTCGTTGTCATCAAATTCTTCTCCATCACTATTACTAACAGTGGCTTTTCTTTTGAAGAAGTCGTCGTTATCAATAAAATATACTTGAATTTTTGCTTGAGGAACAGATGCCACTTTAATAATTAGTGGATGATCGATATCGTCGATAATTAAATTCATTCCCGATAATCTGATTACTTCATGTAATTGATGTCTCCTCTCGTTGATACAACCAAATCTCGGCATAAATGCTCGGATTTCTTTCCCGCTCTCCTGTATTCCCTGTGGTAATTTTCTTGCTATACTTGAAATGGTAGAGGATGGTAAAAAAGGTGAAATTTCTTGTGAAATAAAAAGTACTTTTTTCTTATCCATAAAATGTTTTTCTGATTTCTATCTTACAAAAGTACGAAAAAAATGCGGTATTTCAATTGTATCCTATAGATTTGTGCGATTAAACTGTTCATTATTGTGAAAATTGTAACCGAGGTAAAAGAATTAAAAAATCTAATTAATGCATTCCGATTAAATAATCCAAAGGATAATATTGGTTTTATCCCTACCATGGGCGCATTGCATCAGGGGCATGTTTCACTTATTGATGCTGCTAGTGATTTGTGTAATTTTGTAATCACTAGTATTTTTGTAAACCCAACACAATTTAATGATAAAAAGGATTTAGAAAGGTATCCAAGAACGATTGAAGCAGATATGGAAGTGCTTGCTAATACAGCATGTGATGTTTTGTTTTTACCAACGGTTGCAGAAATGTATCCAATCAAAGATGCGGTTTATAGCATTGATTTGAATGGTTTAGACCAAGTTATGGAAGGAAAATTTCGTCAAGGTCATTTTGATGGGGTGTGCAATATTGTAGAATCCTTTTTTAGAATTATAGCACCAGATAAAGCGTTTTTTGGGATTAAAGATTTTCAACAAGTTGCTATTATAAAGCACATGACCAAGGTACGGGCATTAAAAGTTGATGTAGTAACTTGTCCTATTTTGCGAGACGCTTCAGGCTTGGCAATGAGCTCCAGAAATGCCTTGCTAAGTCCGCAAGAAAAAGAATCGGCGAGAATACTTAATTGGGTCTTGAAGTTAGGTAAATTATTGGTGCAAGAAGGTAAACCTTTATCCGAAATCAAAGAAAATATGTTGGCTTTATTCGCACAAGGGAGCTTGGATTTAGAGTATCTTGAAATTGTAGATAATGATACATTACAAGCTGTAAATAGTGTTCAACCAAACATTAGTGCTTGTATTGTTGCTTATTGTGGTAATGTTAGATTAATAGATAATATACAACTGAATTAAATTTAGTGAAAAAAAGTAGATTTTAGATATTCAAACTCTATCCTAAAATAATTTGGTTAAATTTGTTCACTTAAATTTAAAACAAAGAACATGGCATATTTATTTACCTCTGAATCGGTTTCAGAAGGACACCCAGATAAAGTTGCAGATCAAATTTCTGACGCACTAATTGATCATTTTATGGCGTTTGATCCAAGCTCAAAAGTAGCTTGTGAGACTTTAGTTACTACTGGATTGGTTACTTTGGCCGGTGAAGTAAAGTCAAATGCATATTTAGACGTGCAACAAATTGCGCGTGATACAATTACTAAAATTGGTTACACCAAATCTGAATATCAGTTTGACGCTAAGTCTTGTGCTGTAATTTCAGCTATTCATGAGCAATCTGACGATATTAACCGAGGTGTTGATAGAGGAAATCCTATGGATCAGGGTGCAGGAGATCAAGGTATGATGTTTGGTTACGCAACAACGGAGACTGAAAACTACATGCCATTGGCATTAGATTTATCACATAAGTTATTACAAGAATTAGCTGATTTGCGTAGAGAAATGAAGGACATTACTTATTTACGTCCAGATGCAAAAGCGCAAGTTACTATTGAATACTCTGATGATAATGTTCCTCAGAGAATTGATTCAATCGTGGTTTCCACACAACATGACGATTTTTCTGAGAATGAAGAAGAGATGTTGAATAAAATTAAAACGGATATTGTAGAGATTTTAATCCCTAGAGTTAAAGCAAAATTACCTGCAAAATTACAGGCTTTGTTTACGGATGATATTACTTACCACATTAATCCAACTGGAAAATTTGTAATTGGTGGACCACACGGTGATACAGGTTTGACCGGTAGAAAAATTATTGTAGATACCTACGGTGGAAAAGGTGCACACGGTGGTGGTGCTTTTTCTGGAAAAGATCCATCTAAAGTAGATCGTTCTGGTGCTTACGCAACTAGACATATTGCTAAAAATTTAGTTGCTGCAGGTGTGGCTTCAGAAATTTTAGTGCAAGTTTCCTATGCGATTGGTGTAGTGGAACCAATGGGAATTTTTGTAGATACTTATGGCACCGCTAATGTGGATATGACAGATGGTGAGATTGCAAAAATTGTAAGTACTGTTTTTGACATGAGACCTTATGCTATTGAAACAAGATTAAAATTAAGAAATCCTATATATTCGGATACTGCAGCTTATGGTCACATGGGTAGAAACCCTGAAATTAAAACCATTACTTTTAAAAATGCTGGTAGAGAAGAAACGGTGGAAGTGGAAACTTTTACTTGGGAAAAATTGGATTTTGTAGACAAAGTAAAAGCTGCTTTTAGTTTATAAATTGACATTAACTATTTTATTTAAAAACCGCTTGAATTATTCATAGCGGTTTTTTTATACACGCTACTTTAATTATTTAAAGTATATTTATAGAGCATATAACGAATTATAACATCTATTACATGAAGGACTTTTTTATCACCATGTCTACCTTAGAATTGGTTTTTTGGATTACCGCATTAGTCGGTTCCGCTGTTTTTAGCGTATTATTAATATTAAGTTTGTTTGGAGGTGATATAGATACGGATGTAGATGTGGAAATTGATGGTGATTTAGGGATCGGAATACAATTTTTCACCTTTAAAAATGTAATGGCCTTTTTCACTTTATTTGGTTGGACCGGAATTGTCTGTTTAGATAATCAATTTTCTACTGGATCGGCTATTACTGTCGCTAGTTTGGCTGGTTTAGCTATGATGTTTATTTTGGCTTTTTTATTTTATTGGATAAGCAGATTAGCAGAAAATGGAACATTGGTAATTGCAAAAGCAATTGGAGAAGTAGGAGAAGTTTATTTATCGGTTGGTGCAAACCGATCTAAAATGGGAAAAATAACCATTGACGTACAGGGTTCAAAAAGAGAATTAAATGCTTTAACAGACTCCAAAGTTGATTTAAAACAAGGAGATGTGATTAAAGTAACAGAGGTGGTAAGTGGCGAAATATTATTAATAGAAAAATTAACAAAATAAAAAAATGGATTTAACTTTATTACAATCAAATGGTATTCCAGTATATGCCATTCCTGCAGCAGTAGTCGTTATTATTGCTGTATTTATATTTTCAATTGTTAAACGCTATAAAAGATGTCCTTCCGATAGGATTTTGGTCGTTTATGGTAAAACTGGAGGTGGATCCGCAAAGTGTATTCACGGTGGTGGTGCGTTTATTTGGCCAATTATTCAAGACTATGAATATTTAGATTTAACGCCTATTTCAATAGAAGTAAACTTAACGAATGCATTGTCTAAACAAAATATTCGTGTGAATGTACCTTCTCGTTTTACAATAGGTATTTCTACAGAACCGACAGTAATGCAAAATGCAGCAGAGAGATTACTTGGTTTGACAGGTGAAGCAACTCGAGATTTGGCGCAAGAAATCATTTTTGGCCAATTAAGAATGGTTGTGGCTTCCATGGATATTGAAGAAATTAATAGCGATAGAGATAAGTTTTTAACCCACATTACCCATAATGTAGAGGTGGAATTACAAAAAGTTGGACTTAAATTAATCAACGTTAATATTACCGATATTCATGATGAGTCTGGTTATATTGAAGCCTTAGGTAAAGAAGCGGCAGCGAAAGCGATAAATGATGCCCGAATTTCTGTTTCTCAAAAAAATAGAGATGGATCTATTGGGGAAGCAAACGCCATGCAGGACCAAAGGGTGCAGGTTGCTGCGGCAGACGCACAGGCAGTAGAAGGTGAGAATAATGCCAAAATTACTAAAGCCAATTCCAATGCTGCAAGACGTTCGAGAGAAGCAGAGGCGGAAAGATTAGCAAATGCTTCTGAAAAAGTACAATTAGCAAAAGCTTTGGAAGAATCTTATGCTGCAGAAAAAGTAGCGGAAGAAGCAAGAGCATTAAGAAAACAAGCGGAACAGAATGCAGATATTATTGTTCCAGCTGCCATTCAAAAGCAGAAAATTGAAATTGATGCCGAAGCCGAAGCGGAACAAATCAGAAGAATTGCAAAAGGGGAAGCGGATAGTATATTATTCAAAAAACAAGCCGAAGCACAGGGTATGTTGGAAATCTTAACCAAACAAGCCGAAGGTTTAGATAGAATCGTTAAAGCTTCAGGAAATAGTCCTAAAGATGCTGTTTTATTATTAGTGGCAGATAAGTTGCCTGAATTGGTAAAAATTCAAGCGGATGCGATTAAAAATATCAAAATTGATAAAGTAACTGTATGGGATAGTGGATCAGGAAATAGTGCAGATGGAAAATCATCAACTGCTGGATTTCTTTCCGGATTATACAAGTCGGTACCACCATTAGAGGAAATGTTTAACCAGGCAGGAATGCAATTGCCAAATTTCTTAAAAGGAGATAAATTGACAACGGAAACAGATGCTGAAGAAGTGAAAGAATAATTTTAAAATTAAATAAATTTTGAGTCCCCAATTTGATTATTCAGGTTGGGGATTTTTGTTTTACGCTTTGTTTTGTGAAATTATAATCGATTTATAGCGACTAAGATCGTTGCTTATTCCATACCAAAAAGCTCCAAAGTTTCTTTTGAGGCGGCTTGTTCTGCTGTTTTTTTATTTTTACCTCGACCAATTCCCCATTCCTTATTGTTGATAATGGCAGAAATTATATACGTGTAATCATTGTCTTTATCCGCATCTTCCTTAATTTGATACTTGATGTCCAATTTATTTTTTTGACAATGAATAATCAAGGTACTTTTAAAGTCAATTTCTTCTTCCATTACCTTGGTCAGGTTAATGTATTTCCTGATGATAGAGGAGTTGAATACATCTTTGGTTGCCTGGTAGTCGGAATCTAGATAAATAGCGCCTATTAACGCTTCAAATGCGTTTCCAACAATGGTGTTGATGTTGATAGATTGGCCTTTGTTGTATTGTATGTAGTCGATCATTTCCATCTCTTCCCCAATTTGCGCCAACATTTTACGGTTTACTATTTTTGACTTAATTTTAGTCAAATCACCTTCTGGTTTATTGGGGAATTTTGTAAATAAATATTCTGCTACAATTAAGTCGATTACACGATCGCCTAAGAATTCTAATCTTTCATTACTTCTTACGCCTTCCAATAAGTTGGTATAAGATTTGTGTGAAAAAGCAGTTTCAAAAAGTTGAATATTTTTTGGCCGATAACCTGTTTTTTTAACAACGTAAGTTGTTAAAGAAATTAATTCTTCAGTATTCTTTTTTTTGGAAAGAAATTGAAACAAATTATTTGTTTTAGATTAACCTTTGTATTTTCTGAATATGACAGAAGTATTATGTCCACCAAATCCAAACGTATTACTTAATGCAACGTTTACCGTTCTTTTCTGTGCTTTGTTAAAAGTAAGGTTTAATTTCGGATCAATTTCAGGATCATCTGTGAAATGATTAATGGTAGGTGGTACAATATCATTTTCAATTGCTTTAATACAGGCAATTGCTTCAATTGCTCCAGCCGCACCTAATAAATGACCAGTCATTGATTTAGTAGAAGAAATGTTTAAGTCATAAGCATGGTCTCCAAAAATTGTTTTAATTGCTTTAGTCTCCGCAATATCACCTAATGGTGTAGAAGTTCCATGAACATTAATATAATCTACTTCTTCTTTTTTAATACCAGCTTCAGCAATTGCTTGTTTCATCACACTCAAAGCGCCTAAGCCATCTGGATGTGGTGCTGTAATATGATAAGCATCTGCAGAAAGTCCACTACCAATTACTTCTGCATAAATTTTTGCGCCCCTAGCTTTGGCATGTTCTAGTTCTTCTAAAATTAAAGCACCGGAACCTTCACCCAATACAAAACCATCTCTGTCTTTATCAAAAGGACGAGAAGCAGTTTCGGGCGAATCATTTCTAGTAGATAAAGCCTTTAAAGCATTAAAACCTCCTATACCTGCTACGTTAACCGCTGCTTCTGAACCACCAGAAACAATGATGTCTGATTTACCTAATTGAATCAACATACAAGCATCAATTAATGCATTGTTAGAAGATGCACAGGCAGAAACTGTAACGTAGTTAGGTCCGCGTAAACCATATTTAATGGAAATATGCCCAGCAGCAATATCTGCTATCATTTTTGGGATAAAGAAAGGATTGAATCTTGGTGTACCATCTCCAAGCGCGAAGTTTGTAGCTTCATCTTGAAAAGTTTTTAAACCACCAATACCAGATCCCCAAATTACACCAGCTCTTTCTAAATTGATTTTTTCTAAGTCAATCCCAGAGTCTGCCATGGCCTCTGATACAGAGACCATAGCATACTGTGAAAATTGATCTAGTTTTCTAGCTTCTTTGCGGTCGAGAAAATCTTCCACATTGAAATTTTTTAATTCACACGCAAATTGCGTTTTAAACTTACTCGCATCAAATTGTTTAATAGGAGCAGCACCACTGACACCGTTAATCAATGAGTTCCAATACTCATCTACAGTATTTCCTATAGGAGTCAAAGCTCCTAGTCCTGTGATCACAACTCTTTTCAATTCCATAAATGGCAAGTTAAGTTAAAAAGTTTTTAAGTTTGAATTATTTTGTATTTCCTTCAATATAAGAGATAGCATCTCCTACTGTTTGAATTTTTTCAGCTTGGTCATCTGGAATTGCAATATTGAATTCTTTTTCAAATTCCATAATTAATTCCACAGTATCTAATGAATCAGCTCCTAAGTCATTTGTGAAGTTTGCTTCATTATTTACCTCATCTTCTGATACACCTAATTTATCTACAATTATAGATATTACTCTTGAATTTACGTCAGACATAATATAATCCGTTTTTAGTTATTTACAATTGCAAAGAAAATACTATTCATCAAAAAATCAAAATTTATCCGTAATATTTTATTATTTCATTAATTGGCTTACGCTGTATATTGGGAATTTGTGCCGTGTCTGCTGCGTATCCAACCGGCAATAATAAATAAGGTTTTTCATTTATTGGCCGATTTAGGGCTTGGGCCAAAAAGTCCATTGGGCTTGGTGTATGGGTTAAGGTAACCAGACCCGCATTATGTATCGAAGCAATTAATATACCAGCCGCAATACCCACAGATTCATTTACATAGTAGTTTTTTTGTCTGTTTCCGGTTGCATCTAAATCGTAGGTTTTTTTCATGATAATGATTAACCAAGGTGCTATTTCTAAAAATGGCTTGTTTTCGTCGGTACCTAATTTTTCTAGGTCTTTTTTCCATAAATCACCCATTCGAGATGCGTAATTTATTTTTTCTTCCTTTTCTGCTAAATTCCTAATTCTATGTTTTAAAGTCTTGCTTTGTATCGCGCAAAATACCCAAGGTTGCTTATTTGCTCCTGAAGGTGCCGTGCCAGCAGTCTTAATAATATTTTCAATGGTTTGTTGGGGTACAGGTTTATCAGAAAAATGTCTGATAGATCTTCTTTTATTCATCAATTGATAAAACTGTTCTGCTTTTTCAGATGATTCTGTTTCCTCCATCTGGATAGGCTCGTAAGATATATAGTCTGGCTTCATTAAAATAGGATGTAATTTGTTCGTTAAATATAATTAATTTTACCCCCTTATATTTAATATGATGATAAAGATTTTTCACTTACCTTCTTGTAGCACTTGCCAAAGAATCATTAAAGAACTTGAGATTCAACAAGACGTTACATTTCAAGATATAAAAACAACGCCAATTTCGGAAGCAGATTTAGATAAAATGAAAGCTAGCGTTGGTTCTTATGAAGCTGTTTTTTCTAAAAGAGCTATGAAATATAAAAGTATGGACTTGAAAAATAAAAACTTAAAAGAATTGGATTATAAACGGTTAATATTGGAAGAGTATACTTTTTTAAAACGTCCAGTAATATTTGTCGACAATCAAGTTTTTATTGGTAACGCAAAGTCGGTGGTGGCAGCCGCAAAAATGGCTATCCATGGGGCGTAATCTTAAAGCTCATTTGTTATTGTTTACAGTTAACTTAATGTATGCCATAAATTATCTTGTCGCAAAAGGGTTAATGCCAAATGCGATTTTACCAAATGGGTTTATTTTAGCGCGAGTTACAGGGGCAACTTTTTTATTTTGGTTAGTCTATTTATTTAATTATGAAAAAATAGCTAGAAAAGATATTGGTCGATTATTGCTGTGTGGATTATTTGGTGTTGCGATTAATCAACTGTTTTTTTTTAATGGCCTCATGCGGACTTCCCCACTTAACTCATCCATTATAATGACGGCTTCTCCCATCCTAGTTTTTGTGTTATCTATATATTTATTGGGAGAAAAGCCTACACGGCAAAAGATTATTGGCATTTCTTTGGGCGCAATTGGAGCCGTAGCAATCATATTGTTGAGCGCTAGAGGTATTGGCTCTGCTAGTCCAATTGGTGATTTGTTTATATTTATCAATGCCTGCTCCTATTCTTTATACTTGGTAATTGTAAAACCATTGATGGAAAAATATAAACCATTGACCGTAATTACTTGGGTGTTTACTTTTGGTCTTGTTTATATTTTGTTTTGGCCACCTACCACACAAGAGGCCTTTTTAGCCTACGAAAGAACATGGCTTCCTGAAGAATTGATAAAGTTGGCTTTTGTGGTGATTGGGGTAACTTTTATCCCTTATTTATTAACGGTAACAGCCATGAAAACACTGAGTCCTTCCATAGCAAGTGTTTATATTTATTTTCAACCACTTTTAGTCAGTATATTTATTGTCGGTCTATTTTATTTTGGTTTTTCAGATTATACCAATGATTTTACTTTTTGGAAGTTTTTAGCGAGTATCCTAGTATTCATTGGGGTATACTTGGTAAGTAAAAAAAGAAAAGTAGTGAAGTCTATAAAAATCATGAATTAATCCCTATTTTTACTGGCATAAACAAAAACTAAAAACATGAAAAAACTTATCTTCTCATTTGTACTGCTTTCTTCTCTAAGTGCTTGGAGTCAAAGTAACGCGGTAAAATTGACCTTACCTCCTGTTAAATTGGGATTAGCTAATAATATTGGTATTGGTTACGAAAGAAAACTTACTGATGCGCTAGCTATTGGTGTAAAAGTAAATTTTTCTACCAAAAAAGCAGCTCCTTTAAGCGGCGTTTTAACTGACTTTGCAAAAGAACAATTAGATGACGCAAGTGTTAATACGGATATATTTAACAATAAATTTAAATCTTCTGGTTTGAGTTTTGAATTAAAATATTTTCCAGGTAAAAAAGCGTTAAAAGGATTTTATTTAGCCCCTTATTTTGGTATTCAAAAAGGTACATTAGCAGAATTTTCATTCGATTTTCCAGATAAAGATAATCCAGGTTTAACACATGGTGGAGATGTAAATATTGGTTTTAATTTTGTTGGTGGTGGAATCGGAATCGGTAACCAATGGATTATTGCAGATAGACTTTCTATTGATGTATTATGGGTTGGATTAGGTGTTGGTTCAAACAAATTCATTATCGAAGGTACAGAACAAGCTGGTGAAGAGGTAGATTTTGAAAATATTGATAAAGATGTAACTGATTTTATTAATGCGCAAGAAGGTTATGTGAAAAAATATGTAGAGAAAATAGAATCAGAATATACAGATGATTACATTAAATTGACTTCTAAAAATTTAATTCCTTATTCTAAATTATTGAATATTTCTATTGGATTTACTTTCTAATAGATACCAATAACTTTATTTTAAAAGAGCGTTTTTTATAAAACGCTCTTTTTTTATGCAACCCTTTTTAATAATACCGCATCAAGTAAAAAATACAAGTTATGAAAAATGTAATAGGGACTTTATTGGTGTTGGTATTTGTTTTTACCGCGTGTAAGGACAAGCAATTTCAAAAGTATACAGCAAATGTGCCAGTTTATACTGACTTTGAAACTTTCAGGGCAGGTTTAGGGACCGTTAAATACGAGTCAGCTAAAACCATTGCGCAAAAAGGCAATATATATTTTAAGGATAATTACTTGTTTATATTAGATAATTTTGAAGGTATTCACATCATAGACAATACTAACCCTAAGGCACCAATCAATAAGGCTTATTATGCCATCACAGGAATTACAGGAATTGTCATTAAAAATCAATATTTATATGTCAATGCCTATACAGATTTGGTAGTGATTGACGTTTCAAGTATAGAGAATCCAAAGGAAAGTGGCCGATTAGAAAATGTTTTTGAATACGCTTGGCCAACGCACGATCCGCAATATCCACTTGCAAATGTAGACCCTTCGAAAGGTATCATCACGGGATGGGAAATAGAAGAGTATGTAACAGATAAAACACCAATAGGTGGCTGTATCAATTGTACTTTTCTAGCTGATGCGACAGGGTTTGAGTCTGGGTTTTTGTATAGCAACGATATGAGTGTTGGCAGCAGTAGTCAAGGTGTTTCTGGAAGCATTACTAAATTTTCCTTACTCAACGATTATTTGTATGTAATGGATGGGAATAATTTAAAGCCATTTGATTTATCTAGTCCAACGCGACCATCTAATACAAATCAAGTCGGTATTTGGAGAGAAGTGGAGACTTTATTTACCTATAATGATCATATTTTTATGGGAACCACAACTGGCATGTTGATTTATGAAACAGGGAATAGAAATGAACCTACACAAGTTGGTGTTATACAGCATGCAAATGCTTGTGATCCAGTAGTGGTTGATGGGGATTATGCATACGTAACTTTAAGAACGGGAACAGCTTGTAGCGGACAACAAAACCAATTGGACGTAATAGATGTCAGCAACTACAGTCAACCTGAATTAAAAAAGACGTACAGTTTAAAAAACCCGCATGGCTTAGGCATTAAAAACAATACTTTGTTTGTGTGTGATGGTTCAGCTGGACTAAAAATATATGATGCAACAGAACCTTTGACTGTAGGAGATAATAAAGTTAAAACCTATGGTTCCATTCAAGCAACCGATATTATTGTACTCGAAAACATAGCCATGCTAATTGGAGATGATGGCCTTTATCAATACGACATTACTGACATTCAAAATATTCAAAAATTAAGTCAATTAAAATTTTAAGGCATGAAGATATATTTGTTATTATTTACATGGTTATTTAGCGGTTTAGTGTTTGCACAAATGGACTTGGTAAAACTAAAAAGCGGTTCTGAAATTAGAGGATTTATTACAGAAAAAACAGAGGAAATAGTGAAGATAAAAACCAAGGATGGTAGCATTTGGGTTTTTAAACAAAGTGAAGTGTCAGCCATTGAAAGTTTTGTTCCAGCTGTATTCGAAAAGGGTTACTTTGGAACTGTTTCTTTGGGTGTTTTAGGAGGGTCTGATGTTTCAGCTAATTTTTTAATCTTAAACGGTTACAGGATTAACGCACATTGGTCTGCAGGTTTGGGAATAGGAATTGATCAATTTTACAATAATATGTATTTACCGCTGTTTGCTGAAGGCAGGTACAATTTGTTGAAAAAAGGAACAACACCTTATGTCAGTTTGGGGTTTGGTTACGACTTACCTTTTCAAATGAGCGAACGGAATAAAGGAGGTTTTTTTGGCCAAGGATTGATCGGTTTTCAACATGAATTAGGTAATCACTTCGGTATATTTTCAGGTGTGGGATTCAGGTACGGTCAGCTGCAAGTAGATGAGTGGAATTGGTGGGGAACAGATGTTACTACAAAAACAATTTATGAGATTAACCGCTTCGATTTGCGTTTTGGCTTTATCTTTAGGTAAGAATAAAATAGGCTATTTCTAAATACATAAAACATACAGACCAAGCGTTAGTAAAGGCATGCTTAAAACACAAAAAGCAAGCGCAGGAAGAGTTATACCGAAGATTTTCTTACATGGTAAAGGGAGTCTGTTTAAGGTATAGTCGAGATGTAGCCGAAGCAGATGATTTTTTACAAGATGCCTTTATCAAAACATTTGAAAAACTCAATCAATATAAAGGAACTGGTGCTTTGGGCGGTTGGGTGAGAAGAATTGCAGTGACTACTGCTTTGGAAAGTTTAAGGAAACAAAAAATAAAAGTAACAGAATTATCGATTCACATAGAACAGTTAATTCCTGATGAGGAAGCTGATGTTTTATTTCAAAAAATTGATTTAGATGTTTTAGTATCAAAAATTCAACGCTTGCCTTTAGGGTATCGCACAGTGTTTAATTTGTATGCAATAGAAGGTTATACACATCAGGAAATTGCAGATGATTTGTCTATCACCGTAGGTACGTCCAAGTCTCAGTACAGTAGGGCTAGAAAACTGTTGATCCAAATGTTAGAAAGCGAAGAATTGAGGACTCAAAAAATATTGAATTATGTCGAATAAAGGGAGTTTAAGTAATCGATTTCAAGACTTTGGTGCTGCACCAGATGAAAGCGCATGGACAAATATAAGTGCTGTAATTTCAAAAAAGAAAAAAAAGAAAGCGGTTATCTGGTGGATAGTTGGTACTTCAGGTGTTGCAGCTTCGTTGATTTTTTCAGTGTTTTTTTTCAGGCCATTTACCAATAACACGCAACCAACGGCTATAACCGCAATAATTATCGATTCGTTGGAGCAGGAGGAGTATAATTTATCCAGAAATCTAAAGGAAGTAAAACAAGCAGATTTTATTAAGCCAGTAGAAACAACCATAGAAGAGTCATTGACCATGGAGGAGAGAGATAGCGATCAAAAGCATCATTTTAAGAAAGCAAAAAATAGTGTATTTAAAAATAAGAAGCGTCTATATACAGGGCGTAAATCGGTCCAAGCGATTGAACCAAATAAAGTAATTCGCCATAATAAAAAAGAATTTATGGAGACCGCTCCGAAATTACAAAGGTTGTTGGCACAGGAATCAAGCTTGATTAGGGTGGCTGATCCCGCTTTAAAATTATCGAAAATTACGGTACAAAACCGACAATTGTCCCGCTGGAAATTAGGTATTGAAACTGGTTCAAGTAGATCGTTAAATGAAAATAATTTTTTGGATAATACCATATCTACTACAGATAATAACCAAGGTACACCTTACGAAGCTGTAGTGCCTGACAACGCAATTTACTTTAGAAAAATTAATCGTCCCATTTCACTTTCCATTGTAGTTAATTTTCAATTGACACCTAAACTATATATCCATGCTAGTCCCAGTTTTTCTTTATTGAGGGGTATGTCAGACATGCAATTAACATTTGAGCAATCAGGTGATCAGTTTTTAAGTGTAGGTTCAGGTTTAGGAATTGGATATTACTTCTTACAAAAAAGACGTTGGGCACTAGATGCGGAATTGGAAACGAATTTTGAGAAAATGTTATTCACCAGTAAGTTTAATGAAGACAAGGTGCCTTTACAGTTTATTGGGAGTAAGGTAGCCTTGGGTTTTAGTTATCATTTAAATGAAAAAATAAGTCTAAGAATTGCACCAAATTATAGTTGGGTATATGGCAAGAGTGAAGACATTGTCCAACGTCAATTTCAAGCCCTAAATCATATTGGATTGGGACTCGCTATTTCAAAACAGTTTTAAATTACTTGGATAAAATTATGCGTTCAACACAATTTTCACCAAAAGAATAAGGAATGTAAGCTAGGCTCGATATTTTTTTTGTGATGATTAAATTTGCTTTTTTTCCAATAGTAATCGACCCCATTTCATCTCCTAATTCCATGGCGTATGCACCATTAATAGTCGTCGAGTTTAGCGCTTCTTCTGGCGTTAACTTCATTTGTATACATGCCAAGGAGTTTACAAATTGCATATTACCACTTGGGGTAGAGCCGGGGTTGTAATCGGAGGCTAAAGCGACTGCTATGTTGTTTTTCAACATTTTTTTAACGGGTGAATAGGGTATGCCTAGAAAGAAGGAACAACTTGGTAAAGCTGTTGCAATAGTATTTGCTTTTGACATGGTTACGGTGTCATTTTCGTCAAACTCTTCTAAGTGATCGACCGATACAGCACCGTGTTTTACACCAATTTCAACCCCCCCTAATATGGAAAATTGATTGACGTGAATTTTTGGTTTCAATCCATGCTTAACGCCCGCAGCTAAAATTTCATCTAACTGTTCGGGAGAGAAATAATTTCTTTCACAGAATACATCAATATAATCGGCTAAATTTTCAGCCTCAATCACCGGTAACATTTCATCAATTATTTGACGAATATAACCAGCATTGTTTTCTTTAAATTCAGCAGGAAAAGCATGGGCACCTAAAAAAGTTGCTTTAATGGTTAAATCAGAAGCCTCTTTTAGTCTTTTAATCACCCTTAAAATTTTCAATTCTGAAGTAACTGTTAAACCGTAGCCACTTTTTATTTCAATGGCACCTGTACCAAAACTTTTTACTAATTCTAAACGTTCCATTGCGGATTCAAATAGCTCATCTTCCGAAAGATTTGCCAAATTATTCGCTGAATTTAGTATGCCACCTCCTTTTTCACCAATTTCTTCATAAGTCAATCCATTTATTCGGTCTACAAATTCAGTCTCACGATATTTTGCAAATACAATATGAGAATGTGAGTCGCAGTATGCAGGTATTACAAATTTACCTTCGGCATCAATTATTTCAAGATTTCTCCAATCATTAATACCGGCCATTTCTTCCATTTTCCCATAATAAGCTATTTTCCCATTTTCAATGGCTAAAAATGCATTCTCGATTTGCTGTAATTCATTTAAATTTGCACCTCTTAAAGCAGCTTGGTTATTTTCTAAAATTCCGGCTAAGCCTTTGATGTTTTTGATTAAAATATTTTGCATAATGATTGGGTGTTCTTGCGTTGGCGTAAAGTTAAAAAAACGTTTCGACTTATTAATTTTAAATTTACTAAATCATAACACAAGTCTAACCTATTAAGGGGTTAAAAGCGACTTACTTTGCAAAAAAAAATGGAAATATTTTTGCTTTGTTTTACGGCTATGTTCTCGGTCATTAATCCTTTAGGTACCGTACCTATTTTTGTGGGCTTGACAATGGATAATACACCAAAAGAAAAAAGTACGATCGCTTTTTATACTGCTTTGTATGTTTTAATCATTTTATTCCTGTCTTTTTATTTAGGACAATACATTCTTCTTTTTTTTGGCATTAGTCTAAACGCCCTTAAAATTGCAGGAGGTCTCATTATTGCTTCTTCTGGTTTTGCTTTGTTAACCGGTACTTTTGCCGAACATAAAGGAATGAAAAAAAGAGAAAAGGATGATGCTTTTAATCGATCCGAAATTGCCTTAACCCCACTGGCTATACCTATGTTAGCTGGACCCGGAACGATTAGTTTATTGATTTCTTACCAACAAACATTTGTAAAAATACAGGAACAAGTGATTATTATTATTGCAATAGTGGTGGTTACTGTGGGGATTTATTTTATTCTAAGGTCTTCTAATTTTATCGCTAAAAGCTTGGGGGCTTCAGGCATTAATGCCCTGTCTAGAATTATTGGATTTATTGTTATTTCTATTGGTGTACAATACATCATAAGTGCGGTGCAAACCATTTTTTCTTTAGAACATTAATCCTAATATTGTTTTTAAATCCAATAGGGGAGACTTAACTTTTATAATTAAGGATAGTACTGCTTGGAGACTACTAGAAAAATAAAAAAAACGGGTTCAAAAAAATAATGAAATGTTTTATCCCCCTTAAATATTTTTGAGGAGAGAAGTGTTATCTTCTATTTTTCTCTGGCTTCTGTTTTTGCGTAACCAAAGGATTTGCTAATAGTTCTTTATTCATTTTTCTTGTTTTATATACATCACAAGCTAAATAATAAGCATTTCTAAATGAGCTTTCAGATGCAATTCCTTTTCCTGCAATTTCGTATGCCGTTCCGTGGTCTGGCGAGGTACGTACAATAGGTAAACCAGCGGTAAAGTTGACACCAGTATCAAAAGAGATGGCTTTAAACCCAGTTAAACCTTGGTCGTGGTACATAGACAAAATGCCGTCAAAGTTTTTAATGTTTGAGGACCCAAAAAACCCATCCGCAGAATAGGTACCGTAAATTAATTCTCCTTCGTTTTGTAATGTCTTTATTGCAGGATGAATGATATTTATTTCTTCATCTCCTAAAGTACCTCTGTCACCAGCATGAGGATTCAAACCTAATACAGCAATTTTTGGACGGGTGATGGAAAAATCTTTTTTAAGAGTTTTTAAAAATATTCTCAATTTAGCTTCTACCAATTCTTTGGTAATCATTCCGGCGACATCTTTAAGTGGCACGTGGCCGGTAACAACGGCTACCCTTAAATTGTCGGCCACCATTAACATTAAAACATCTTCTGTGTTAGACATGTGCGCAAGATATTCTGTATGCCCCGGGAATTCAAATCCAGCTTCTTTGACACAATCTTTATTGATAGGAGCTGTTACTAAAACATCAATCTTATTTTGTTTTAAATCTTCTACTGCTTGTGCTAAAGATAATAAAGCGTATTTTCCGCCATTTGCATTTTGTACGCCTAGCTCAATTTTAACTTCTTCTTCCCAACAGTTAATTACATTAACTTTTTTTGGTTTTGCTTCAGCAGCAGATTTAATCGATAAAAAATTAAATTGCTCATTGTTTATTGCTTTTTTATGGTAGGAAAGCGTTTTACTCGACCCATAAATGATGGGGATACTTGTATTAAAAAGTTTGGCATCTTCAAAAGTTTTAATGATTACTTCTGCACCAATTCCATTGATGTCACCAATTGTTATACCTACGCGGATTATATGATCATTCATTCTTTAAATATTATAAGCGAAAATAAAGGTTTAAAGTTAAGTATTTTCTTAGGATGGCATAGTTTTGATTAATTTGTTTTTCTTGTGATTTTAATTCCATACTATTTTCGTATTTTTGTTATTTACTATTTACATAGAATTTAAAATTCTGGTTAATGGGTATTATTTACCATATAAAATAACTTATTATCAAATGGACACTTAATTTATCTCCAATTTAAAATATAGAGCTAAATACTTCGTTTGGGATAAAGAACATAAAGCAATTGATTAAAAAACTCGCCATACTTACTTTTTTAATGCTGCATGCATTAATGCTGCATGCTACACACAATAGAGCAGGTTCTATTACTTATAAACATATTTCAGGAAACACCTATGAATTTACGATAAAAACCTGTACTAAATCTAGTAGCGAGGCAGATAGAGATGAGTTGGAAATTAAATGGGGAGATGGGACATTGGATACGATTGCAAGAGTATCGATTATTGCCAGCCCTTTGTATGATGTGCAAGAAAATGTTTATGTAGGGACACATGATTTTACTGGACCAGGGAGCTATATTATTAGTGTAGAGGACCCAAATAGAAATGCAGGAATTGTGAATATTTCTGCTTCTGTAGATCAAAGATTTTGTGTGCAATCGGAATTAATTATTTCTCCTTTTATCGGTACACCTAATAATTCAGTGATTATAGAGGATTGCCCATGTCCTGAATTTGCTTGTCAAAACTTAACTTACTGTTATAATCTTTCTGCGTTTGATCCTGATGGAGATAGCTTAGCATACTCTTTAGTACCTTGTAGAGGAGAAGATTGTTTAGAAATGGCAATTGGTACGATATATAACTATCCAGACGATATAGGTGGTGGAGCTATGAGTATTGATCCCATTAGTGGTACCCTGTGTTGGGTAAACCCTGTTTTTGTTGGAGAATACAACTTGGCAATCAAAATATCAGAATATAGAAATGGTATTTATATTGGTGCTGTGTTATTAGATATGCAATTAACCGTAGATGATTGTAATAACAAGCCACCATTAATTGAGGAAAAACCAGATACTTGTATCTTCGTTGGCGCTGCAACTTCTATCCCTTTTAGTGCAAACGATACGGAAGATAATATCAGTTTGTTTGCAACAGGTAATGTATTTAGTTTACCCAATAATCCTGGTATTTTTACCCCGGTTACTGGGTTGATGAATGTAACTGGTTTTTTTAATTGGACTCCAACTTGTGATCAGGCTCTAACTACAGATTATCAAATTATTATACACGCAGAAGATGATAATGCGGAAGTTAAATTATCTGATTTGTTTACGTATAATATCAAAGTGAAATTACCGCCAGTTGAAAATGTTGTGGTAACACCTCTTGGTGGAAGTATGCAATTAAACTGGGATGTGTATCATCCGAGTTTATCTTGTGCAGATTTTGAATATAAAATTTATAGAAGGATAGATTCAGTTTACAATTATTCGGAATGTTGCGATCCTATGCTACCCATCAATATGGGATTTGTTGAAATTGGCAGGTCGGAGACAAATACATACATAGATAACGATTTACTATCTGTTGGAAATAAGTATTGCTATCTGGTTACCATCATCAATGATAAAGGGGTGGAAAGTTGTATTTCGGAAGTAGTTTGTGAGAAATTGAAATTTGAAGTGCCGGCCATAACTAATGTTTCTGTTTTGGTAACGGATGTGGTAAATGGCATTGATACTATCTTTTGGTCTTGGCCAAAATTATTAAATCAAGTAAATTTTCCTGGACCTTATTATTATGAATTGTATAGAAATAACAATTTTGATATCAATACAAATACATTAATTTATACTACGAGTACCGCTTCGGCAATTGAGTTAGTAGATACATTTTATGTCGATTTAAACCGGAATACAAATGACCAAGCCTATACTTATCAAGTAAAACTATATAGTAACAGTAGTTTAGTGGGGACTTCTTCTCCAGCAAGTTCCGTTTACTTATCCTCTGTCCCAAACGACAATCAGTTAACATTGAACTGGACGGAAAATGTTTCTTGGTATAATGAATATTACAAAGTATATAAAGAAGTACCAACAGGTTCCGGCTCTTTTGTTTTCATAGATTCTACTTTTGACCAAACTTATACGGATACGGGCTTAGTTAATTTACAAACCTATTGCTATAAAATCTTATCCATTGGATATTATAGTGAAAATGGCATACGTAGTCCCTTAGAAAATTGGTCGCAAACGCACTGCAATATACCTTTCGATTATACAGCGCCTTGTGCTCCTATTGTAGCTATTGATGGTGATTGTGAAAAAGAAGAAACTTACTTGACTTGGACAAATCCAAATAATTCTTGTTCGGATGATGTGGTGAAATATAATATTTACTTCGCTCCTTTTTCGGGGGATAGTTTAACTTTTTTAACCACTATTAATAATGATTTAGATACATTTTATATCCATAAAGACCGAGGTAGTATTGCCGGTTGTTATTATGTGACTGCAGTGGATTCACTTCCATACAATAATGAAAGTGTGCCATCTAATATGGTTTGTATGGACAATTGTGATGGGTATTATGCCTTGCCAAACGTATTTACACCGAATGGAAATTCAGTCAATGATTTGTATCACCCTCTTTTACCAATTAAATTTGTAGAAAGCATTGATTTGAAAGTGTTTAATCGTTATGGTGATTTGGTGCACCAATCTAATGATCCAATGATTAATTGGGATGGTACATACATGTCCTCAGGAACGCCATTGAGTGATGGTGTTTACTTTTATGTTTGTAAAGTAAACGTGGTGAAGTTGGCTGGTATTACTCCCATTGAACTCAATGGTACCATTACTATTTTTAATTCAAAATAATTATGTTTACAGGTATAATAGAATCTTTAGGTAGATTAAAAAAAATGGAAACCGAACAAACCAATGTTCATTTTACATTTGAATCAAGTTTTACGAATGAATTAAAAATTGACCAAAGTTTGGCGCACAATGGTACCTGTTTAACAGTGGTTGCTATTCAAGGAGATGAATATGTGGTAACAGCTATTGATGAAACTTTAAAAAGGACTAATCTAGGGGAATTAAAAGTCGGTGATGAAGTCAACTTGGAACGTTGTATGCAAATGAATGGGCGACTAGATGGACACATTGTTCAAGGCCATGTAGATGCTGTTGGTGTTTGTAAAGACGTGATTACCCATGATGGAAGTACGGAATTTGTTTTTTCGTATGATTATGATGAAGTTACAGTTGCAAAAGGTTCAATCACTGTAAATGGGGTAAGCCTAACCGTAGTACAATCTGAAAAGAATTTGTTTTCTGTTCATGTCATTCCTTTTACCATTGAGCATACAAATTTTAAAAATATAAATAAAGGTCAGCCAGTAAATTTAGAATTTGATATTATTGGAAAATATGTGAAAAGAATATTAGATAAGGGGTAAACAATGGAGAAAGATAATCGTATTTTTTGGATTAAAAATGGAGAAATTGCCCAGGCTGGAGTTACTATCTTAAAAAATATTAATGTAGCATTAAACAAAGGCGAGTTTGTTTATTTAATTGGTCGTACAGGAAGTGGAAAAAGTAGTTTTTTAAAAACTTTATACGGCGAGTTAACTTTGGCTGCTGGAAGTGGAAATCTAGGAGATTTTAATTTGGCAAAATATACCCGTAAACAAATTCCCTTTTTAAGAAGAGAATTGGGTATTGTCTTCCAAGATTTTCAATTGTTGAATGACCGTTCTGTGTATAAAAATTTAGAGTTTGTTATGCGGTCTACCGGATGGAAGAAAAAAGCGGCAATTATAAAAAGAGCAGAAGAAGTAATGCAATTGGTTCAATTAGAGAATAAACTAAACGTAATGCCACACCAACTGTCGGGTGGAGAGCAACAAAGGGTCGCTATTGCTAGGGCTTTGTTGAATAATCCTAAATTTATATTGGCAGATGAACCTACGGGGAATTTAGATCCAGAGACTTCTCAAGAAATTATGGCCGTTTTAAAAGCCATTGCTAAAGAAGGAACAGCTATATTGATGGCAACGCATGATTTAACTATCATGGAGCAGTTTCCCTCAAAAACTTTTAAAGTAGCCAATCAAACGGTTACCGAAGTTAGTCCTATCAATGAATTTGATCCATTTAAAACTGTTGAGTTTAATTAAATAAAGACAAAATGCAGTTTAAAGATATTATTGGACAAGAAAAAACCAAAGCACTTTTGCTGAAAGAAGCAAAAAAAGGCCGAATTAGTCACGCCCAAATGTTTATTGGGGATAAAGGAATTGGTAAGCTACCACTTGCTATGGCATTTGCGCAGTATCTATTGTGTGAATCTCCTGGTGCAAATGATTCTTGTGGAACATGTAATGCATGCGTAAAAGTAAAACAATTGGTTCATCCAGATGTTCATTATGTATTTCCAGTAGTAAAATCTGCTCAAACTAAAGTTTCAGTCTCTGATGATAGGCGTCAACAATGGAATGCTTTCGTCAAACAAAATACTTACTTTAATCTCCAAATGTGGCAAGAGTTTTTGGAGGAAATGGGTAAAAACGCACAAATTGGCGTGGATGAAAGTCGGAGTATTTTAAAAAAATTATCCCTTAAATCATATAGTGGTAAGTACAAAATAATGATTATTTGGCTACCTGAAAAAATGAATACCAGTGCAGCGAATAAACTTTTAAAAATATTAGAAGAACCACCTGAAAACACACTATTTTTTCTTGTATGTGATGCCATTGAAACTATTCTGCCAACTATTATTTCAAGAACTCAAATAATAAAGGTACCAAATCTTAAAATTGAAGAAGTAAAAAGTTATTTGATAAAAGAGAAAAATCTGCCTGAAAATCAAGCCCAATCTATTGCGAGTTTAACACAAGGTAATCTAGTAGAAGGTGTCCTCATGTCTCAAGGAGATGTTGCTAATAACCAGTATTTTGAAAGCTTTGTTAAATTAATGAGATCCGCTTATGCTATTGATGCCATTGCCTTAATGAATGTAGCGGAAGAGTTAGGTGGAATAGGTAGAGAAAATCAAAAAAACTTTTTAAGGTATAGCTTACATATGTTTCGAGAAAGTCTGATATATAATTACCTAGGGGAAGAGAAGGTAAATGTAAAAGATGAAGAAAAAGCATTTTTGAATAAATTTGCTAAATTTATTAATAATCAAAATATTACGGATTTGATTACGGCCTTTGATGAAGCAATTTATCATATTGATAGAAATGCGAATGCAAAGTTGCTCTTTTCGGATTTGGTAATTAAACTTACGAAACTCATTAAAAAAGGTGTTTAAAACATTTATCATATTCATTTGTTTAACCTCTATTCTAGCCTGTCGAAAAGAAAATATTGGCCCGCTAAAAACTGATAAATTGGATTTTGTGGTGACAGGACATGCTTATGGAAATCCATTGGTTTTTCAATGGCGACTTTATGCGCCTCTTGTGCCTGTTTTAGGAAATATTGCTGAATTTGTGAAGCCCGATAAGTTTATTTTCACTGGAGATGTGGTAGCAACTCCTAACGCAGAGAATTGGAAGAATGTTTTACAGGAATTCGATAGCTTAGGCATTGATTATTGGATTGCACCTGGTAATCACGACATAGCAACAGATTACTTTTTGGAGGAGGTACAGAGTAGTTATTTTTTGACTGAACGAAAAAAAAACAACCTGTTTTTAATTCTAAACACAAATTTTCACGGTTGGACAGTGGATGCGCAACAAGTCAATAGAATAGAGACTGAATTAAATAATTTAGAGGGAATTCAAAATGTCTTTGTGTTTACACATCATGTTTGGTGGTCCAAATTAATTTATGCGCATTTTACCGACATGGATACCATTGTAACTAATTCCGACAATTTGATTTTTGGACCGTCTAATTTTTGGATAGACGCGTTTGATTTATTTGAAAATTTAGAATTACCAGTTTATTTTTTTGCTGGAGACGTAGGAGCATATGATTTTGTTCCAGCATATAGCGAACAGCATTTTGATAATTTTCATTTTTATACTAGCGGCGTTGGAGGTGGTGTAGCAGACAATATTCTTTATGTTCAAGTTTCAGATTCTGGAAAAGTTCAAATTAAAAAAATCAACTTTTAAGTCCGAGGACGGGACAATCGTGTTAATTCACTTTTTTCCGTGAATAATTTGTGCTTAGTCTTAAAACCAATTGAGCAATAATCCTTAACTTTACATCTTAAACTTTATAAATATGGGATGCCAAAGTTGCGGAAATAGTAATGGTGTGCCTCGTGGATGTAAAAGTAACGGAACTTGCAGTTCTGGAGGGTGTAGTAAATTACCTGTGTTTAATTGGTTGGCTGACATTGAGTTGCCAAACGGTCAAAGCACTTACGATATATTAGAAATTAGATTTAAAAACAGCAGAAAGTCATTTTTTAGAAATGCAAATAACTTAAGTTTACAAGTTGGGGATGCTGTTGTTGTAGAAGCAGAACAAGGAACAGACGTTGGGGTTGTTTCTGTAGTAGGCGAATTGGCAAGAATCCAGGTAAGAAAAAAAGCACCAAACTTAAAGTCACACGAAGCACATAAAATAATAAGAAAAGCAAATACTACAGACATTGAAAAATGGGTTGCTAGTAGAGAAAAAGAAGACGAAACAATGTTCGAGGCTAGAAAAATAGCTTCTGCTTTGGCTTTGAAAATGAAAATTTCTGATGTTGAATATCAAGGGGATGGCTCAAAAGCTACTTTCTATTATACAGCGGACGAACGGGTAGATTTTCGTCAATTAATACGAGATTTAGCAGAACAATTTTCTTTGAAAATTGAAATGAAACAAATTGGTGCACGACAAGAAGCAGCAAGATTAGGTGGTATAGGCTCTTGTGGTAGAGAACTTTGTTGTTCTACTTGGTTGACAGATTTTAGATCTGTTTCAACTGCTTCTGCAAGGTACCAACAATTGTCGCTAAACCAACAAAAATTGGCGGGCCAATGTGGTAAGCTAAAATGCTGCCTGAATTTTGAATTAGATACTTATGTGGAAGCTTTAAAAGCCTTTCCTAGAAATGATATTAAACTTCAAACAAAAAAAGGAAGAGCTTTTCACGTAAAAACAGATGTTTTTAGAGGGTTAATGTGGTATTTATACGACGCAAATTCTGAAGGTGCTTCTAATGGTTTTGTGCCATTAAAGATTGAAAGAGTACACGAAATTATTGCATTGAATAAAGCGGGAGAACAACCAAATGATTTAAAAGACTTTATTGTTTTAGAGCCTGTTAAAGAACCTGATTATACCAATGTAGTGGGACAAGATAGTTTAAACAGGTTTGAGCATGTTTTTAAACGGAAAAAGAAAAAGAAACCGAGTAAAAATAAAAACAATGCGGCTCGTGCAAATGCAAATAATCCGAACAATAAAAGTAAACCACCAATAGAAACAAAAGGAGAAAATACAAATCCTCCGGCTAAAAAGAAGCCGTTTAAAAGAAAACCAGCTCAGGGAAATCAAAAGTCGCCACAGGTGTCGAACGATAAAAGTCGCCACAATAATCCAAAACCTAGGCAAGCTGAAGGAGAAGGAAAAGCAAAGGTGGTGAACAACAATAACCCAAATGCAAAAAGTGCAAAGCCAAAACCAAGGCCTAGACCAAAATCTAAACAAGCGGTGGGTGAGGGTAATACAAAAGCTGCTGCAGATAAGCCAAATCCAAATCAAGGAACAAAGCCTGCCAATACCAAGCCAAAACCAAGGCCAAATAATAGAAATAAAAGAAAACCTAAACCGAATGAAAAGGAAAGCTAAGTACTTTTTATTGGGCTGTATAAGTATGGCGTTAATTGGTTGTGATAATCAATTGATTTACGAAGAGAACCAGAAGTTTGACGATAATATATGGGTGTATGAAGACCCAAAGACTTTCGAATTCGATATCGTTGACTCCTTGTTGCCTGTAAAGTTATTTATCAATTTAAGGAACACGACAGATTACCCATACAGTAACATATACTTATTTTTACACAGTAGCTATCCTAATGGTTACAATGACATTGATACATTAGAATTTTTCCTAGCCGATCCGAAAGGTACTTGGCTAGGAGACAATTCTGGTACTGTAGTGGAAAATAGAGCTATGATTTCTAAAGGTGTTTTCCCTACAACTGGCACTTACAAATTTACCTTGGAACAAGCCATGAGAAATGACAGTCTACCAGAATTACTCGACATTGGAATGCGTGTTGAGTTGATGGTTGAAGAATGACTAAACGTGTTGTAAAACAATAAATAGCTTTTACGATTAAAATTGAGCCCTGTTAGTAAATTGCTAGCAGGGTTTTTTTATTTAATCATATATTTAACACATGAAAAAAATTTCATTGACCATTTTACTAAGCTTATCTATTGCTTTTTTTACCTGGTTTTTTTTAAAAAAACCCGTTTTTAAGCTAGATAAAATTTATTTATCAATTAGTAAAAAGGACTTTGATGAATTACAAAATATTAGAGATAAAGCCCTTGAGGTAGGGGTGTTAAAACGATCAAAAAATGATTATGTCAATTGTGAAATAAAAAAAGACAGTAGTATTCTTCCAGGAAAAGTACGATTAAAAGGAGACTGGACGGATCATTTAAATGGTAAAAAATGGTCATTTCGTGTAAAATTAGAAGATTCCTTATCAGATGGGCTAAAGGTGTTTAGTCTTCAAAACCCTAAATCAAGAGGGTATTTAAATGGCTATGTCTTTCATAGGTTATTAGTTAAAAATGGAATTCTAAGTAATGAAATGTCCTTTGTGGAGCTATTTGTGAATGAAGAGTCTTGGGGGATTTATAACTTAGAAGAGCACTTGACCGAAAGAATGATAGACCATCAACAGAAACCAAAAGGTTTAATTTTAAAATTTGAAGATGGAGAATATTTTGAAAAAGATGTCAAAAAAGAATCCACTTATGGTTTGTTAAAAACGGCAAAGATTAAAGTTTATGGTGATAAATCCAATAAGTATAAAAAGAATAAAGCCATTGAAATAATAAAAGAATACCAACAGCAGACGGATAGCGTTTATACCAATTTTGATGCTGAACTAATGGGTAAATATTATGCACTTTGTGATTTAGGTAAGGCCTATCACGCTATGGGTTGGATTAATATTCGATTTTATTATAATTTTAAGACCATGATGATGGAGCCGGTGGGTTACGATCCTTATCCTGCACTGGATTGGGCTTTGCCATATTTAGGCCAAAAAGCAATAGCAGAGCAATATAAAAAAAAACAATTTGACATTGAAAAGATTGTGTATTCAGCACTTTATAACCAGGATATCAAAGCTAAATATGAGGCGTTTATTGTACAGTTAACCGATTCTATTTATGTTGCACAATTCATGGCCGAGGAATTAAAAAAATTCCAACACTTTGAAGTTGAAATCCAAAGAGAATTCAAGTCATATGAATACGATTGGTCCTTTTTATCCAATAATGCAAAGGCTATTCGAAATGCATTAATAACGGATGGGCTATTAAATTAAAATTTATCACAACGGCTCAGACGTGGCTTTTGGTAACCCAACAGTAAATGCATTTCCATGGAAGACAGGGTAAATTAGTATTAAACGAACGATACTGAAAAATACCGCAGCACTAATGGCATTTCGTGGAATATCGAACCCATTAATTTCTAATAAAACCAACAATAAAATCAGTAGTGTTTCAAGACCAAGAACTACATAAAGCCCGTATTTATTATTTAAATAAAATACGACCAATGCAAAATCAATAATTTGAGCAAATACCGTCCACATGTCTACCCTTGAATCCAACAAGGGAATAAAACATTTTAATAGGGTAATAAATATAATGATAATCACAAGGGTCATGCTTTTTGATTTAAGCAACTCTGCAATGTTATTACGGTTATAGGTTGCTGAACGTTCAAATATAGATAGGTTGACTATCCATAAAATAATATTGATGATTGGCAGCATAGAAAAAAAATAATTCCAGGAAATCGCTTTATTGTTCGCTAAGTAAAATGCTAAGGTAATGTTTCGATAAAACCAACCTAAAAACAATAAAAACACAAAACTAAGTATGTTTTTAAAAACAATAAAAAGGATAAAACCGTTACTTATATTCCCATTTATATAGGAAGCGCCACCTAATAATTGTAAAGTATTAATGATGGATTCCAATAAAATAAATGAAAGTAATAAAATACTGGTATAGAAAATAAAGACAAACAAAGCCATATTTTTGTTCGACATAACATGTAAGAGGGATATTTTATTGAGGCTAAATTTTGTGGTATTACTTTTAACTAATTTGGTATATGTTAAGGTCAGTAAAATAAAGGGAATAGTATAAAGGGAGATTTGTGCAAGTATCGATATCGTTTGATGAAACATATCACGTATGTCAAAAATGCTTTTAAATACATGGCGATATTCTCTTGAAATAATCGACAATTGGGTGTAGGATAAGGGACCTAAGCTAAGAAAGATGAAAATGGCTATGAGTGTAAATTTTATTGCATTTTTTTTATCTGTAAATACAAGTAGAGAAAAACAGGCACTACTGCATAGTATAGGCGCAATTTCTCTAAGCAGATAGTTAGAAGGTGAGCTATATATTAAGGCTGTGAAGAGGACTAAATGTACCCCACCGGCAATCATTGCAAAATTCAATTTTTTAAGTGCTAAACCAATAAATAACCAAGTTGAAAATGTTAAAGCATAAAACCGGAAATAATGGTAGGCGTCATGTATTTTAAAACTCTCCGTAGATTGTTCTAGAATGGATGGAATAACAAAAGAAATAACAATAATGAGTAGTATCAAAAGTCCAGCAAGTTTGCCAGAAATAATTTGGGCTGACGCAGGTTCATCTTCAAAAAAAACTTGATTTGTGGTGTGGGTCATCACACTTGCTTTGTCTTCTTCAAAATTTTCACACCTGTTATCAAAGTCTGCAAACTCATCCGTTAATCCACACAATAAACCGCGATTAAAATTCATCTTTCTATGTCTACATTGCTGACAGATTTTCACCTGGTCTCTTCTTTCCATAAATTGAGTTTGAAATGCTAATATACTAGATTTTCAAGTGTAGGGCTCGGAAAAAATAAACTGCCATGTGCATCCTTAAAAAATAAATTATAAAAGATTGATTATTAGGTTTAAAGTTTTAACTATATTGCTATTGTTCGGAAAAAGTCTTTTGTTTAATCATGTTTAAGTGCCAAATAAATGAAACCATCAAAAAATAAAATAGCCATAATATTAAAAAGTCTAAAAAATATTTTTAATACTTTTTTATTTATTGCCGTCTTTGGTTCTGTAAATTTTACGCATGCACAAACTGAGGATATTGTAAGTTTCGAACAATCGGGGAATTCGATAAATAATGATGTATTAGATTTCAAAATAATTGGGGACAAAATTTTAACCCTTCTAAAAGATGGGTACAACAAAAAGTTGTTAAAAATCACTGATTTAAATACTAAACAAACAACCGATTTACTCCACCTAGAAAGTAATGCTTTCAATGTCACGTTATCTGACAGCGGCGTCTTTTATTTGACCCACGAACAATCTAATAGTTCTTTAAGACGATATCGTATACATAACGTTGATTTTAATGGAAATATATTTAAATCGAATGGTTTTTATTATAATTTGACGGCAGACCCATTGGCTATTTTTGAGACTGAATTTTACAAAGGAGAGTTTTTTATTTTCCTAAGAGATGTGGGGGAAAGTAAAGTATGGAAATCTCACGGGGAAAACCTTATTATCCCTCCTTTTTTTGAGACTGAAAATTTATTAGGCCATTTTATATTAAGCAATAAAATGGTTTTTGTAACACAAGACACCAACACGCATAATCTGATATCTACAGATGGTATTACAATTAGTAATTATCATGCTTACCCACAAACTGAGGAAATAATTAATTATCGATATTATGGGAGTTACGGACAATATGCTTACTATAATATAATTACAACAAATGATTCGGTTATTTATAGAACAGACATGACTTCTATGGGATCGAGTTTATTTTTAAGTGGTTTTGCCCCAAAAAGTATGGCGTTTAAGAATAACCAGTTTCTTTTTACTGAGGGCGTTAGTTTTAATAGTTTTGGTAGTTTTAATATTGATGATGTACTTCTTTATAAAGGTAGTTTAAATAATCCGGGACTGATTTCAGGCCACGAATTAACCTATGCAAGCAATACTAAAGCTAGTTATAATGAGAATACAGGGAATATAAATGACACCTATTTTTATGTTAACTCAATAGAACGAGGATTAGAAATAGCACACATCAACGCTTATGATTCTATTGAACTGGTTGCCGATTTGGTTCCTGGCAAAGGAAGTCCTATACCTGTTAATATTAATGGGTATAGTAATAATTATGGTGGCGTCAATAATTATTTTATGCACGCCAATAAGTTATATGCTGTATTGACAAATAGAGGAGATGATTATTTTTATTTATATGAGATTGATGGAAAGAATCTAAAATCATTGTTTAAAATCGAGCATCCTGAAGGAAATATGGTATTTTATGTGGACGATAATTATATTTATTGGTATGTAAAAAACAAGGATAGTTTAATTTTAAAACGTAGAAGTTTTTCGGATCTGGATGCACCACAACCTGCTTTTGATTCGAGTACAAATGAAGAATGGTTTCGGCAATTGAACCTCTTTTTCAGAAAAGACCCCAAAGATGTGGGGTATAAAGATATTTATCCCAAAAAAATTAGAATGGATAAAGCGCAAAATGTATTTGTTGAATTTTATATCAATCCATATGGTTCTGCAAGTGATTACAGTGTGAGCCCCTCAAATAGCACTGTAATAAACAAGTTAAAAAATGTTCATGTATTTGCAAAGTATGATAAAAATGGAACTTTACAGTGGATGAATCAAGTAGGAGGAGATTGGCATTTTAGTATGTTACCACACGAATTTGAATTAGATGCAGCGGGAAATTTAATAATAGTGGGCGGCTTTTTTCAGAATGGTGTTTTTGACGACTTAACTGTAATAAACGACCGCGCGGTAGATTTTGTTTGTAAGCTAAATGGAGCAACGGGAAAAGTGATGTGGGAAAAGAATTTATTTGAAGATTATTATACTGATAATGTTAGTTTTGAAGGTATAGCTATTGATGAATCAGACAATATTTATATCCCTTTATTTTACCGCCAATTTCAGGCTGAAACGGTAGATGGACATAAAGTCACTTCGATTAAGAGTATTGAGTCTGCCTTGATGAAATTGGATGCTGAAGGCAACGTGCTGTGGCTAAAAAACACCCCTACTCCTTGGTTAGATTATCATGGTTATTCTCGTGTTTTTAATTACAACGCTTCGAATAAAACCATTGTAACAGTTCAAAATCAAATGTATTATAATACTTGGATGTCTTGTGCATATAAAGGGCAAAATGCTTTTGTGCAAACTTTTGATTTGGACGGTAACCTAATGGATACCCTTCAAATTGGCGGAAATGATATGACGAGTTTGACAGAAGCGACATTTACCGAAGATGGGAATTTTTTTGGTATGGGATATTATAGAAATCATTTAGGTTTTGGTCCCTTTGAGGCTGTTTCATCCCCTTCGGGCAGCTGCTATACAATTGAGGGTTTTAAATTTAAATATGATAAGCAATTCAATAAGATGGAAAGCGCTAGCACAACGGTGGATAATGAAGTGTTTTATCCAATTGATTTAAGGAAAACAAAAGATAATATTTATGTATTAGGAACGGATAAAGACTATATGTTACAGTTGCTAAAGTTTACAACTAGTGGTGATTATGTGGGTGTTAAATATCTAAATCAGTGGGCCGATTTAAGTGAATTTCAGTTTGATAATTCATTTGATATTAATGATGAATATATTGTATTACTAGGCCAAAACTTTAAAAAAGACACGAGTCTTTCTGTTCGGCCGCTTGTTAATTTCACAAAATCTGCATGCCTCTTAAAAATTAAAAATGAAGGCTGGATCAATGAAGGCAATCGATTTGAACCAATTAATCTCGAAATTCCAGCGGCTTTTACTGATTTTGTGATTTACCCTAATCCATTTAATGAGGTGATTCATCTCACTTTTGATCAGCAAGAAATTGGATACAATCATTTTGTGATTCATGAACTCAGTGGCAAATTCATCCATGAAGGAGATTTAAACAAATTTCAATACCAAAGCATTGACTTGTCCTACTTGATTAGTGGCGTGTATGTCCTTACTTTTACTGGACCTGACAAATCAATGACTTATAAAATTGTCAAGCTTTAATGTGCCATCAACATGTGGTATACAATTTCGGTCAACTTTAATTGTGCATCAAAATGTCCTTTTTGTGCTTCAATGTTGAGGTAGTCAATTCCGTTAATGCCACAAAAAACCGATAGGGAACCATCATTGACAAATTTGACATTGTCTTGCAAAATTACATTCACATCTGCTGCTTTCAAATGATGAAAAAAATCGACAGAAGTGGTATACACAAAATCATCTGCATCCCATTTATCACTGACGTGGATGTCGGCTGTGTTCTTTGCTTCTTCTCCTTCCGGTAGGTAGCTTTTAATGGTGTATTCCACGTCCGTGTTGTTATGCATGGTTACAATGGTTTTAAAGGGCTTAATCAGGCTTAAAATAGTATTGGCTAATTTGGCCGCTTCGTTGTTCGCTTTAAAGGCAAATGGTCGCCAAGGTGCAATGGTTTTTCTCCTTCCTTTCTTCGTATAAATTCGATTTGGGTCTATTGAAAATTCACGTTTGCCCACATTATAAAACACCCGACGGGTTAATTGGTGATGTAAATAAACAAAATTAATGGCGTGTCCTTGTCCAAATGCCTTACTCACCTCAATACTCGTTTGTTCGTCTTCGTGCATATTAAAAAACAAGACTTTTGATGCTGGCGCATTAAATGCTTTTACCAACTGAATGGTGGAATCGCCAAGGGTAATGTTTGAAGTTTGAGTCATAGCAAAAAATGGAAATAATAGAACAAGTAAAAAAGTAATCTTCATAAATTCACATTGTAAACTCAAAGGTAGCATTTTCAAATTAATTGTTTTTAACAAGCAAGTTCACTAGTTTTTTTGCGAACTGATGCAGTCGAAGGCAAAAAAAAAACCACCCGTCAAAGACGAATGGTTTTAAATCTATTTTCTAGCAGCGCAGCGGTCTAATGTCTAGCATCTAGTAGCGCAGCGGTCTATCTATTAATATCTATAGTGCTCTACTTTGTATGGTCCTTCAACAGGCACATCAATATAGTCAGCTTGCTCTTGAGAAAGAACTTCTAACTCAACACCAATTTTAGCCAAGTGCAAGAATGCTACTTTTTCATCTAAATGTTTAGGTAACATATATACCTTGTTCTCATATTTATCTGAATCTTTCCATAACTCAATTTGAGCTAAAGTTTGATTTGTAAAAGAGTTAGACATTACAAAAGAAGGGTGTCCAGTTGCACAACCTAAGTTTACTAAACGTCCTTCCGCTAATAAAATAATTTCGTTTCCGTTACTATTTAATTTGTAAAGATCAACTTGTGGTTTAATGTTATCTTTTGAAGCGTTATCTTTTAGGTATTGTACATTGATTTCATTATCAAAGTGACCGATATTACAAACGATTGTTTTATCCTTCATCATTTCGAAATGTTCTCCTCTAATGATGTCAAAGTTTCCAGTTGTAGTCACTACAATGTTAGCTCTGTCAATACAGTTTTCCATTTTTTTAACTTCAAAACCATCCATTGCAGCTTGTAAAGCACAAATTGGATCAATTTCAGTTACAATAACTCTTGCACCAGCACCTCTTAATGAAGCAGCAGAACCTTTTCCAACATCACCGTAACCTGCAACAACTGCAACTTTACCAGCCATCATTGTATCAGTAGCTCTTCTAATTGCATCAACTAAAGATTCTTTACAACCGTATTTGTTATCAAATTTAGACTTAGTTACAGAATCGTTCACGTTAATTGCTGGCATTACCAACGTTCCGTTTTTCATTCTTTCGTATAATCTATGTACACCAGTAGTAGTTTCTTCTGATAAACCTTTAATGTCTTTACACAATTCAGGATATTTATCAAACACCATGTTGGTTAAATCTCCACCATCATCTAAAATCATATTCAATGGTTTACCACCTTCAAAACCTTTAATGGTTTGGTCGATACACCAATCAAACTCTTCGTCAGATAAACCTTTCCAAGCAAAAACAGGAACTCCTGTTGCAGCAATAGCAGCAGCGGCTTGATCTTGAGTTGAAAAAATATTACAAGAAGACCAAGTAACTTCAGCACCTAATGCTGTTAAAGTTTCAATTAAAACAGCAGTTTGAATGGTCATGTGTAAACATCCAGCAATTCTTGCTCCTTTTAAAGGTTGCTCCTCCTTGTATTCTTCTCTTAAAGACATTAAACCTGGCATTTCTGCTTCAGCTAATATAATCTCTTTTCTTCCCCACGCCGCAAGGCTAATATCCTTAACTTTGTATTTTAATTTTTCTTGTGTATTACTCATTGTATATAAAATTTCTTATAATTACGGTGCAAAAGTACGAAACTACTTTCAAATAAAAGAATAATTTATTTTGAAATATTGGATTGAAGATATTGTTGAAACAGCCTTTGTGCACATTAAACTACTACATTACAACCCTAGTTTAATGCATAACTTGGATATGGAATTGCTTTCTGAAACAGAAAAAGCGACTTGTATGGCCTATGGCTCAGAAAAAAGAAGACTTGAATTTTATTACACACGTAAATTGTGGCGAGAATTTGGAGATGGTGAAAAAGTAAAATATAGTAAAAGTGGTAAACCCATTATTGATAATGGTTATTTGAGTATTTCTCATTCGCACAATTGTATCGCCATTGCTTACTCTGCTCAATATGAACTTGGCTTGGATATTGAGCCAGTTTCTGAAAAAATAAATAAAGTACGGCATAAATTCTTACACCCAAAAGAGACTTTTATCGATCTAAAAAACTTGACCAAAGCCTGGTGTATAAAAGAGGCGGTTTATAAATTAATGGACATGGATGATGTCTTTTTTATGGACAATATTTATTTGGATTCCGTGCAAAACGATCAATTTGCAATTATAGACATAGCAGGGATTGAAATTAAACCGCAATTTAAAATAATGGAGTTAAAAAATGACATGATGTTGGCTTGGGCTTTTCACCCACATCCGGAGCTTAAAATATAATTTTTCTAGCCTTAGGCATAATCAATTCATTTAAAATAGCCATTTTGCTATTGAATGCTTCTCCGAATATTAAATGTTGACATTTGGTTAAACTTTCTGAAATTCTTGCAATGTCTGTATGAAACTCTTTTCGGATAATAAAATCAGCATCATGTACACAGAATGTTTGTATTTTATTGAGGTTGATGGAATTTAAGAAATACAACTTACTCAAACGCTTAGGTGTTGCAATTACTATGTCAACGCCGTAATAAATCTCATCTTTTTGGTGTTCGATTAATTTTTGCTCGTAAGCACAATAGGTCCTAATATCTGAATTGTATTTGGTGATTTTCACAATTTTTTCTTCCAAGGCTAAAGCTGCTTCTTTATCTTTTACCAAAATTAGCGCACGTGGCGCATCTTCAAAAGCTTCAAAATTTAATTTATGCAATATGGCAAGCAGCATGGTGGTTGTTTTACCGCAACCTTTTGGCCCAATTGCAAATAAGTCAGCTCCTTGTTTAATGATAGGTAAGGTTTTAGCTTGAAACTCATTTGGTGCAGTAATGCCATCTTCCGCTAAAATTGCAAGTAATTCAGGATTTATTTTTTTAAAGGACATGGTAAAAATATTTTTCACTACAAAGGTATCATTCTATTGATAAACTCGCTTTCATTTGGGCACTCTTGTTTCATATTTTGAAATAAAAATATGATTATATTTACTGCCAATGAATTCAATTCAACAAAAACTAAAAGACGGTAAAAGAAAAATTGCTATTTTAATTGATCCAGAAAAAATGCATTCGGAGGTGCGGTTAGTGCCTTTGTTGAAAAAAATAAACCTGTTAAAGCCTGACTTTATTTTTGTTGGGGGATCGACGGTTACAGCTCAGGAAATTAATACCTGTATTGCAATTATTAAGGCGCTTACCACTATTCCAGTAGTAATTTTTCCTGGAGCGCAAACGCAAGTTTGTCCAAATGCAGATGCCATTTTGTTTCTTTCTTTAATTTCAGGTAGAAATCCTGATTATTTAATAGGGCACCAAGTAAAGTCTGCACATTTAATTAAGGAAATGAAATTAACCCCAATTCCTACAGGATATATTTTAATTGATGGTGAAAAAAATTCATCTGTAGCTTATGTGAGCCAAACTACCCCGATACCAAACGACCAAATATCTATTGCAGTTAAAACAGCTATTGCAGGACAAATGTTAGGATTAAGTACCATTTTTATGGATGCTGGCTCGGGAGCTAAACGCGCTATTAATGCAGAAATGATTGCTGCTGTTAAATCAAATATTACAATCCCGTTAATTATTGGGGGTGGTATACGGACTATTGATGGGGTTGATGCTGCTTTTGAAGCAGGAGCAGACGTGGTAGTCATTGGAAATAAGGTGGAAGAAGATATGGATTTTTTGCTGGATTTAAAAAATTGCTTATACCAAAAATAAAAAACCCCTGAATAAATTCAAGGGTCTTTTTACACTATTTATAAAATGAAGAAGTTCGTTTGTTAGTTAATTGCTATTTCTCTTGCTGGTTTTGGTTTTGCTTCTTCTTTTTTTGCAATGTTGATGGTTAAAATACCATCAAAATAATTTGCAGTTATACTTTCCGTATCTACGGATTCAGGTAAGTTAAAGTCTCGTTTAAAAGAGGAAAAACTAAACTCTTTTCTAGTATATTTATCCTGATTTTCTTCTTTTTTCTCTTCTACTTCTGCAGATACGCTTAATATATTTTCATTCAAGTTAATTTTGAAATCCTCTTTTTTCATACCTGGGGAAGCCAAGGCTAAACTGAAGCCGTTTTCGTTCTCCTTAATGTTTACTGCGGGCTCATTTATTCCTCTTTGAACGGCAGTTTGAGGCGTTAATACGTTGTTTTCAAATAAGTCGTTCCAAATTGCTGGAAAAAAAGGGTTTGTTTTTTTAGTTAATGTCATTGTCTTGTGTTTTTAGTTAAACTTTTTACAATTAACCTCTCTTCAATTTCAGTACCAAAGCATTTTTTAGTTCAAAAAGTCAGTTTCAGACAATTAAACACGACAAAATGGCAGTAAGGCTAGTCCTTTACAGACAAAAAGTCTGCATATTGTTGTTTAGTACATTTCAGTTTATATAGAATAAGCTTTAACAACTGTTAACAAGTCAGTTAGGAATATTTGTATACTTTTGCTTCATCTCTAAATATTAGGATTATGAATAAAATGTTACTGTATTCCACTGTGTTATTGGTTTTTTCTGCTTGTCAAAAAATTGATAATTACGATCAATTAGATTTGTTAACCGATAAGGAATGGGCGCTGACTAGTATTTCAGAAAATGGAATTGAAATTGCGGATTCTTGTGAATTAGATAACAGTATTTTATTCAGTAAAGACGGGAAGGTTTCCAATCAATTTGGGGCAATTAATTGTAATGAGGAGTACGGTTTTGATGAATGGAAATTTGCGCAAGAGTATAGTCTCATTAAGTTAAAATTTAAAATCGCAGGTAAGGGACTCAATGGTGGAGTGGGGATAGAACGAAGAGAAGTACTTGAATTAAGTGAAAATAGGTTATTACTTAAAGAAAATGTAGCATCCCAAGTTCAAGGAATGCCAAAAATATATACTTACCAATACCAATAATTAGTTTTTTAAACCAATGGCTTTGTGCTGCAGTAAATCATAGATTAGTTGAAAGCTTGGGTTTCGTGCAACCTTTTATAGGTTCTTTTTACACGAAATGAATGAAAACAAATGAATAGGAGCATAAATACTTTCATGGGGTCAAATTTCCCATGTAGTAAATAAAAGTATTTAATTATCTTTAATTTAACTGATTAATTCTTAATAAATGGAATTGTAGTTGTTTCATTTGAAGACTTGATTTTTATAAAATAATTCCCCTCGGGTAATGCAGAAATGTCTGCTGGAATTGTAATGTTTGATCGAATCATTTTTCCATCAATACCAATCAAGTCAATTCGCTCAATTTCTGCCGCCGTTTTTATGTTAATCCAATTTGTAGCTGGGTTTGGAAATAATTGAATAGTGGTTGCTACTGTTTTTGAAAGTCCTACTAAATTCGCAACACCTACAATTAACTCATCACTTGCTGTACAACCTAAACTGTCTTCTCCAGTTAAAGTAACATAGTGAATGCCTACGCCCAAGTCTGCAGCTGCTATGGTAAGAATATCATCCGTACTTCCATCTTGCCAATACCAATTGTTTAAGTGTGATGGTACGTTAAATGTAATACTGTCTAAAATGTCAATGATGGTATCGTTACCTAATGAAAATTCATAATCAGAAACATATACTGTCGCAGGGTATTTACCAGAATTACAAGTGCCGTATGAGGTATTAGCATAAGAATAACGGAAATCACAATTTAAGTCTCTTGGGAAATAATTATTGGTGAAATTATAACTGATGCCACTACCTGTAAAAATAGAGAGTTGTGCATTGCTTCTAGTTTTTGAACTCGACATTGACAAGTATCCCAACTTACTATTGGCGTTGGTCATTTGAAAATAAAATCCAATGGTATCATTTGCCATTGCATTAAATGTTGGCAATTTAAAGTAGGTAAGTGCTAAACTATCAGTTACCATTGCGGTACTTGTGGTAAGTAAAGTCCAACTACTTGCATTGTTTTCATGACCTAAATAACTTCCTAATTTGTAATATATGTCAACAGATTCTTGACCGGTATTTAGGATTTTTAAACCTACACTGTCCAAAATTAAATCGGCATTAGGCATCATGTTTAGCATTGCACCATTGAAATTAATATTCGAAGTTTGCGTTGTTCCCAAATTTCCTCCGTAAAACAATGGTCCTCGCACTGATTCAACATACCAAGTTTGACTGGCAGAGATGAATGGTGTTTGAAAAACGTTTCCAGAATGTATTGCTGTGTTAGCGCTACTATTTTGGTACCATTGCACTGAGTCCCCCAGAATAGCAGGAACTGCCAATAATCCCATACCTGGATCACATAAGGTATCCAACAATAAAAGAGGGCTAGGGCGTCCCGTTGTGCTGATAAATAAGGAAAGGGTGTCATTGCCAATTGTGGTATCATTAAAAGCAACTGAATTCGCAAATACATGGTAGTTTCCTGCTTGAAAAGTGTTGATGTAAAAATTGAAGGTATCAATTGCACAAGCAGCAATTGGCATAATGGGAAGTGTTTGCGTGTTTGTTAATCCAGTATTAAGGTGTTGGACCGACAAATTTAAAATTCCGTTTAAAGTATCTAAAATTCCATGGTTGGCAATAACCACTTGTATATAATCACTAGAGTCTCCGCAATTGGACACAAACTCATGGATAAATGAATTTACACTGTAGTCTACTGTGCTACTCGCACTATATAAATAATCTAAAATATTTGCCAACTTTACACGGGCCAATAACACTGCATGTGCTGTGTCGTTAATATGTACCCCATCTCCCGAATTGTAGACAGGATCTATGGTATGGTCAGCTAAAGCAAATCCTGTCCAAAAATCAATGGTAAATGGATCAAATATGGATGTTATTGAGTCTTTTAATTCATATTGTAGGTTCAGTTTATTGGTGTCTGAAAAATTTCTGGGTTGCGTCGTACATATCCAAATGGGTACATTATTGAGGTTCGACAATTGAAAAATACTGTCCAAATTGTACATTTGTTCTGCGTAATTATAGCCTCCAGCAACGTCATTTGAAGGCATGTTGACGATAATAGCGTCTGGGTTTAAAGCCAATGCTGCAGTAATGTTTTTGTTTACATCTGGACTTGGTCTTCCTGCTGGTTGAATAAATCCGGTTGGCATTATTTTATAAGTATTGTATCCACCTACAGCTAAGTTAACCACTTCATTGTTCGGATTGATGCTCTCTAAATAGTTTCTATAACGATTTACCCATGCACTGTCAGAATTGGATACTCCAGCACCCGCTGCGGTAGATGATCCGAGGACAACAATTTTATAAGACTCTAGTTGTGCGCAAGGATTATTTTGACTATGGCCGACAAATATGAAAAAATGAACGAAAAAAAAATAGGATAAATATTTAATCATATTGGGTGTTTTTGGATTTATTAGCACCTTTTTTAAAGGAGGTTTTAAATATACACATAATTTATATGACCTTTGAAGGGTGAAAATTAGAACCTCGCTTTTACTATCCTATTATTTTCTCTTATCTTCGTATAAAATATAAGATTCATGTTGCAATCAATGACTGGTTTTGGTAAAGCCACAGCCAACTTTAAAAATAAAAAAATTACAGTTGAAATTAAATCACTGAATTCAAAAAACTTAGACCTTTTTGTACGTATACCACATATTTACAAGTCAAAAGAAATTGAATTGAGAAAATTAATTGGCGACCAATTGGACCGTGGAAAAGTAGAGTGTATTATTAATATTGAGTCTAACGGAGAGAAAAGCAATACGGTGATTAATAAAGCCGTAGTTGCAAATTATTACGAGCAATTGACTGCCATTAAATCAGCCTTGAATTTGAAGGATGACAACCTTTTGGAAATCATTACCAAAATGCCTGATGTTTTTTCAACAGCCGAAGAAGAAGTAGATGAAGGAGAATGGCAAGCCTTATATGATTTAACGAAGATAGCTTTGGTTAATTTGGTTGATTTCAGATTGCAAGAAGGTAAATTATTAGCGGATGAATTTAGCATGAGAATTTCAAATATTGAAAGTTCATTTAATGCAGTCCCAAATTTTGAAGCCGCGAGAATAGATGGGATTAAAGAAAGAATTGAAAGTAATTTAGAGGAGTTTGTTGGATTGGCTAAAGTGGATAAAAACCGCTTTGAACAAGAGTTGATTTATTACATAGAAAAAATCGATATTGCTGAAGAGAAATTAAGACTAAATGGTCATTTAAATTACTTCAGAGAAATCTTAGCAGAACCTAAATCACAAGGAAAAAAATTAGGATTTATCGTACAAGAAATTGGCAGAGAAATTAATACTTTAGGTTCTAAATCCTACCATGCAGAAATGCAAAAGTTGGTGGTGGAAATGAAAGATGAACTTGAAAAAATTAAAGAGCAAATTTTAAATACACTTTAAATGAATACATCTGGACATATAGAAAAACCATTTTGGGGTGATTTACCAGGTAAATGTATCATATTTTCAGCCCCCAGTGGTGCTGGAAAGACCACGATTGTAAAATATTTATTGAGACAAATACCAAATCTTAGCTTTTCCATCTCGGCGGCAAGTCGGCAGCCTAGAGGAAAGGAAGAGAGTGGCGTAGATTATCATTTTTTTACTGTAGCTCAATTTAAGGAGCGTATTGAAAAAAAGGAATTTGTGGAATGGGAAGAAGTCTATACCAATAACTTTTATGGGACTTTAAAATCGGAAGTATTAAAGGCCTGGAAAAATAACAAAATTGTCGTTTTTGATGTAGATGCCTTAGGTGGAAAAAACCTTAAAAGTATTTTTGGTGAACGCTCCATCTCTATTTTTATCAAACCACCTTCATTATTTGTATTGGAGCAAAGGTTAAAAAATAGAGGGACCGAAACACCGGAACAAATTAAGATGCGATTGGATAAAGCCAACGAGGAAATTGCACATGCAGACGATTTTGATTATACCTTATTAAATGATAATTTAGAACATGCTTGTGCAGAAATTAAAGTAATTATTCAAGATTTTATACAAACTTAATGAGTGATTTAGTTAGTGATTTAATCCATTCCTTTGTACCTGACCGAGAAAAGTCGGGTAAGGTAATAGGACTATTTTTCGGGTCTTTTAACCCCATTCATATTGGTCATTTAATTTTGGCCAATCACTTTGTAAATACTAACGAATTGGATGAGGTATGGTTTGTGGTTTCACCGCAAAACCCACATAAATCTAAAGCTTCTTTACTGGATGAAAAACACCGATTGGCTATGGTGAAAGAGGCTATAGATGATAACCTTAAATTAAAGGCTTCAGATATAGAATTTGACCTGCCGATACCTTCTTATACTATTGATACTTTAGCTTATTTAAAAGAAAAACATCCAACTTATCAATTCGCTTTAATTATGGGGGAGGATAATTTAAGGTCTTTTCATAAATGGAAGAATTTTGATGTGATTCTAGAGAAATATCCCATTTTTATTTATCCACGGGTCTATACCGTTCAAGAATTGGCAAAGACAGAGGCTTTGAAAGAAAATGAACTTTTAAAGCATCCACACGTTCAAATGGTAGATGCGCCATTAATGAAAATTTCTTCAAGCTTTATTCGTCGCGCCATTCAAAATAAAAAAAGCATTCAGTATTTGGTTACCGAACCAGTTCGAAAATATTTGGATGAAATGAATTTTTATCGATAAGTCCATCCAATAGTAAACATGTTTGACTCTTCCGTATGGCGCATAGAGGAAAGTATATGGGTGTCTAGGTATGTACTCAGGATGCACTTTTGTTCTCGATACATTTTTAATTCAAACTGCCGTTTTCATTAAGAACACTCGAACGGACAACCCAAAACAACAATCCGTTCGAGAAGTGCCTATAACGGTTTTCATGCAAAGGGAAACAAAGTGTCAGTTCGAGAGGTTTTTTAAAAGGTTGGTGTAGCGAATTCTTTTATAAAATTGCGCTGCACTAAACTTGTTGAAGTGTATCGAGAACAGTTTCGGCGAAAGTAGCCCGATAAAAACATCTACTTGTTAACAATAATAAACGCCCACGCTTTAAAAATTAACGCATTCTTATTACTTTTATAATTCCATTAAAATAAACCGACAAATGAGTGAATCAAATATAATTATACAAGAAAATGGTCATGTTTTAACTGTTACCATTAACCGTCCAAATCAATTAAATGCTTTAAATCGTGAAACGATTTTAGAATTACATGAGGCTTTAAAAAGTGCCAATCAAGACGAAAATATTGGTGTTGTTATTTTGACTGGATCGGGTGAGAAAGCTTTTGTCGCTGGTGCAGATATAAAGGAATTTGCAAATTTTAAACCGAGTGAAGGTCAAGAATTATCCGCTTGGGGACATGAAATATTATTTAATTATATAGAAGCTATGGATAAGCCAGTAATTGCTGCCATAAACGGTTTTGCTTTAGGGGGAGGTCTTGAATTGGCAATGGCTTCACATATTAGGGTTGCTTCAGATAATGCAAGAATGGGGTTACCAGAAGTTTCTCTAGGTGTAATTCCTGGTTACGGTGGAACCCAAAGATTGACGCAATTGGTAGGGAAAGGAAAAGCTTTCGAAATGATTGCTACTGCTGGAATGATAAATGCAGATGAAGCACTTCAATGGGGTTTGGTGAACCATGTCACTACGCCCGAGGAATTAATCGCATTAGCAGAGAAAATTGCAGCTAAAATATTAAAGAACTCTCCAAATGCTATTGGCGCGGCCATTCGTGCTGTAAATGCTAACTTTAAAGATGGCCTAAATGGCTATGATAAAGAAATAGAAGAGTTTGGCAGATGTTTTGGTACTCCAGAATTTGTGGAAGGTACGACTGCATTTATGGAAAAAAGAAAAGCAGAATTTAGGAAATAATTCTTTTAAGAATTATTTCAAGCATCAAATATTCAAATTACAAATCTCAAAAAGTTCAAATATGGACGAATGAGTAGCTTAAAAAAAATTTCTTTGACTGATAAGAAACCATATGATTTAGAAGAGCGAACTTTTTTGTTTATAGCGTAAAAGTTAGCTGAAAATAGACGAAAGAAGCCATATTTTGGTTGAGATTAATAAATGACACAAATGATTTAAATAACCAAGAGCAGTTATTATACCTAATTCAAGAAGGAGAAGAAATGAAGAAAATATTGTCATCAATTATTGAAAAAACATAAGTGGGTTAGGGAGAAGTGTTCAAATATTTTTTCACTTTTTTTGAATTTGAATATTGCGGATTGAGATTTGATTTTTTTGAGATTTTAGTATGAAAAATATGAAGTTATTTAACAAAGCGATTAAGTAGAAATTGTGTCAGTAATAAAAAAACTAGCAGGTCAAACGGCCATTTATGGTTTGTCTTCCATTGTCGGTCGACTTCTCAACTATCTGCTAGTGCCCTTGCATACCTACTTTTTTACCACTTCTGAATATGGTGTAATTAGTGAATTTTATGCTTATGTAGCTTTCTTAGTGGTATTTTTAATGTTCGGGATGGAAACTACGTTTTTCCGTTTCGTTAATGGCGCGAAAGACAAAGAGAAAACTTTTAATCAGGCTTTTTCTATTGTTTTGTCTATTAATGTCGTGTTTTTGGGAACAGTTCTACTCTTTGCGCAACCTATTGCCAGTTGGATGATGTATCCCGAACATGCTAATTATGTAATTTGGTTTGCATTTATATTGGCTTTTGATGCTTTAAGTGCTGTTTTATTAGCGAAATTGAGGTTCCAAAATAAGGCTAAAAAGTTTGCTTTAATTCAATTGTCATCCATTGGGGTTACTATTATTTTAAATTTATTTTTCTTATTTGTTTTACTCCCAATTTATCCAGAATTTGGTATCGGCTTTATTTTTATTGCGAATTTATTTGCTAGTCTAATTAAGCCTTTGTTTTTGTGGAAAGAAATTAAAGCCATTCGGTTAGTGTGGGATAAATTTCTGGTGAGAACCATGGTAATATTTGCTTTGCCTATGGTGATTGCTGGTTTTGCTGGAATTGTTAATGAAACCATTGATAGAATTTTATTAAAACGATTACTTATTGACAAAGGAGTGGAATACGCCCAGTCTCAAGTCGGAATTTACTCGGCCAATTATAAGCTATCCATTATTATTACACTGTTTATTCAGGCTTTTAGATATGCTGCAGAACCTTTCTTTTTTGCACAAGAACATAATAAAGATAAAGCAAAAATTTATTCAACAGTCATGACTTATTTTGTCATTGTTGTTTCACTCATTTTTCTTGGGGTCACCTTGTATTTAGATATTTTTAAATGGTTCATTAATGAACGTTATTGGGAAGGATTAAAAGTGGTGCCTATTTTATTAATGGCCAATATATTTTTAGGTATCTATTACAACCAATCTATTTGGTATAAGTTGGCCAATAAAACTAAATTTGGTGCTTATATCGCTATCGGAGGTGCAATCATTACGCTTTCGCTTAATATTTTGTTTATACCCCATTTTGGTTATGTGGGGTCAGCTTGGGCAACTTTAATTGTTTATTTTTTAATGATGCTGGCTTCCCATTTTCTAGGACAGAAATATTATCCCATTAAATATAATCTAAGGAAGGTCTTGACGTTTATAATAGTAGCTTGGTTACTCTACTTATTGAGTCGTTTGGTGCAATTTGATAACGGAATATTACAATATGGTTTCAGAACTATATTGTTATTTGTATTTGTTGGAGTAGTCTTTTTTATTGAAAATCCGTTGAAATTGTTACAAAAATAAAACAGTACTTTATCAATTGTTATGCAACAATGAAATAGATGTTTTGCTATCAAATAATGCTTTATAAAACTGGTAGGGAGGTTTTACTTTAAAGATTTTAATTCAAAAATAGCCTGCATTTTTTTTCTACACCTTACTTTATTTGAACTGCTTTTATGACTAAATATATGTAATAGGTTATTTGGTAAATAGAAAACCCATGTTATACCAATTGTATTAATGTTATATTTATGGAATAAATTATAGATTATGACAACTTTAGGTGTGCTTATTTTGGTATTAGTGGTACTTGTTTTAGTATTGGACCCAATTTTAGAAAAGTGGAAAAGTATTGATATCATTAAAGACAGTAAAAAATGGATGTTAATGGTTTTAGTAGGATTTGCCTTAATATTAATTTTTAATCCTTTTACAAGAACAGCTGCTGGTTACCGTACTTTTGTGGAAACTATTAATGGAAATGAAAAAATATTTTTTAATCCAGGCTATCATTTTGCTGGTTTTTTCAGTAAAACTACCGATTATCCAGATGTAATTACTACCGTTTTTTCTGCGGAAGATCAAGACCAAGTGACTTCGAATCCACCTTTTACCATTCGTTTTAATGACGCGACTAAAGCAACTGCCCAAGCTACTATTAGATGGAGTTTACCAAACGATACAGATAAAATGATTCAAATTCATAAAGCTTATCGTGGACCTGAGAGACTGGCAAAAAATTCATTGGTGCCCTATAGTCGTGAGTGTTTAAAATTTGCTGCACAGCTGATGGAGTCCGAAACACATTACAGTGGTGGTAGATCAAAATTAAAAGAAGATTTCAGAGATCAATTACAAAATGGTCAGTACGTATTGGAATACAAGACGGAATATGTTCGCGATTCAATGTCGAATGAAAAAGAAAAAATAACCACTTCTTTTATTAGAATTGGGGAAGATGGTTTAGCAAGTCGTATTAAATCAGATATTCAACAATATAGCATCAATGTCGATTTTGCTGCCATTGATGAGGTGGATTACGAGGAACAAGTAGACCGGAAACTTGCTCAAAAAATTGAACAGTCTACCTTAGAATCGGTTAGTAAACAATCTTTGATTACTGCCCAACAAGAAGCTTTAACGGAAAAAGCAAGAGGAGAACAAATGTTGGCTAAAGTGAAAGCGGAACAGGAAGCCGATAAGTTACAAGCGGTGATCCAAGCTGAGAAAGCAAAAGAAGTGGCCCAACAAGAAGCATTACAAGCGAAGTATATTGCAGATAAGATTGCAGAAGAAGGTAGAGCACAGGCAGAAGCAAATAAGGCATTAGTGTCGGCTGGTTTAACGCCAGAACAAAGAATGACTATGGATATTGAAATTGCAGATAAGGTGAGTTCAAATATGGCAAAGATTAAGTTTCCTGAGATTATGATTTTTGGTGGAGGCAGTGGAAACAGCCCAACAAACCCATTTGATGCAGTGGGCTTAGATGCTTACCGTAAAATAGTAGAGAGCATGAGGGGGAGTAAATAATAAGCATTGATTTTTGTTATACTTTGTTTGAAGAATGATGTTAACTGATTTTTTATGTGAAAGCTATTTACAATTCTAAATTTTACAATTTACTCGTTTTATATGGTCTGTATAATTACTTTAGATTAGGGATTTATAAGAAAAGGAGTAAAAACAATTTTCGTAGGTTTAATTCTTATTATGGACACTATAAAAAACTAGAAAAATAATTATTAGAAAAACAAATGGAGTTATGAGTAAATTGAAAGTTACTATATTATTATTTATTATTGGTTTGTCTTGGAATTACGCAAATTGCCAGACAAAGCCATGCGTGCATTTAAGAAGTGGAGCGGTCGTATACTTTGAAAAGGTAATAGCAAATGAATTGAGTAAACGAATTAAATGCGTGGATAGTAATGGTGATAAAACTGATTATTTAAAAATAGATGTTGAATCTGCTGTTGTTGGATATACTGATAAGCCTAAAACATTAAAGCAAGTAATATTCGTTAAAGTAAATATAAATGACAAGACTGTAAGCGCAGGGAATCGAATATTAAAAGTAGTCATTAGAAGTGGAGACGTTTCTATCTTGTCCTATCAAAGAAGTCGTGAGACTGGTGCACAACATGCTCAGAAAAGTAGTACTTATACTACAAGTAGCTATACAGAATTTTGTTATATAAAAGATGGAATTTACCATGCTATACCAAGAGTAATGCTCTATAAAAAATACAGTATTCTATTTGATAATATGAAAGTATGGTTTAATCATTGTGATAATGTACTTGCCATTTTGGAAAATTATAGTAGAGAGCAAAAGAAGCGTTTAAACGTTTACAAAGTGCTGTTTGAAATTGAGAAAATTTACTATGACAAATGCTATTTTGAATAAAGCAAATTAATACATTTTCATTGGATGGATTAGATGATGAAACATACCTGAATTTATGAGTCAGGATAAACGGTACGTTTCTAAATTTATTATACAATAGAATTACTGTATTTATTAAACACAAAAAAACCCAAATCGAAAGATTTGGGTTTTTAAATAATACTGTATTACTATTTAACCATTCAATGCTTCAGCACCACCAACAATTTCTAAAATTTCATTGGTAATTGCAGCTTGACGGGCTTGATTGTATTTTAATTTCAATTCTTTGTTTAACTCCGTAGCGTTATCCGTTGCTTTATGCATTGCTGTCATTCTTGCACCGTGTTCCCCTGCATGAGATTCCAAAAGAATAGTATAAAATTGTGTTTTTAATGATTTTGGAATTAATTCAGTAATAATTTCAGCTTTAGAAGGCTCAAAAATATAATCAGCTGATGCCGTATTTTTTACTGAATTTTCCGTTTGAACTGGCGGTAAAATTGGTAAAAATTGTACTTCCGTTACTATTTGAGTCGCTACATTTTTGAATTTATTGTAGACAAAAACTACTTTATCAAATGAACCATTTACGTAAGCTTCCATTATTTTGGATGCCATATCGTTTGCATTTGCAAAATTTAAGTCACCCCAAATTTCACTTCCTTCTTTTACTATAGCTTCGCTATTACCGTAATGTGCTGTTTTCTTAAAAGTATCAGCAGCTTTTTTTCCAATTGGAAATACGGTAGTGTTATATGCTGCGTATTTTACATTGGCAATGTGCAACGCTTTTTTTACTACGTAGTTGTTAAAACCACCACATAATCCCCTGTTAGAGGTTACAGGAATGATTAAAACGTTTTTAATGGCTCTTTCTTGAGCATATTCATTTTCAGAAGTATCTAAAGAAGCAGAAAGATTGGTTAAAATATCTTGCAATTTATCAGCATATGGTCGCATTAGCGTAATCGCATCTTGTGCTCGCTTAAGCTTAGCAGCAGATACCATTTTCATAGCCGAAGTAATTTGCATGGTTGACGAAACCGATACAATTCTATTTCTTATTTCTTTTAAATTAGCCATAATAAAGTTTATAAATTAGGGTGAAATTACTTCCACCCTAAAGACTTTTATTTTAATAATTTGAAGCAATTTCAGTAGCCACTTTTCCTAATACAGAAGTTTCCTTATCCGTATATTTACCAGCAGCTAAATTATCCATTACATCTTTGTGAGTTGCGTTTAAGGTAGCAAGTAATTGTTTTTCAAATTCTTTTACCTTGTCAATTGGCACGTTAGTCAATAAGCCTTTTGTACCAGCATAAATAATTGCAATTTGATCTTGAACGGTATAAGGATCACCCTCATTTTGTTTTAAGATCTCAACATTTCTTGCACCTTTATCAAGTACACTTTTTGTTGCTGCATCTAAATCAGAACCGAATTTAGCAAATGCCTCTAATTCTCTATATTGTGCTTGGTCTAATTTCAAAGTACCAGCCACTTTTTTCATAGATTTAATTTGTGCCGAACCACCTACACGAGATACTGAAATACCTACGTTAATTGCTGGACGAACACCTGCATTAAACAAGTTAGATTCTAAGAATATCTGACCATCAGTAATCGAAATTACGTTAGTAGGAATATAAGCAGAAACATCACCAGCTTGCGTTTCAATAATTGGTAATGCAGTTAAAGAACCACCACCTTTTACTAAATGTTTAATAGAATCTGGTAAATCATTCATTGTTTTAGCAATCGTATCATCATTGATAACTTTTGCTGCTCTCTCTAATAATCTTGAGTGCAAATAGAATACATCTCCAGGATAAGCCTCACGTCCCGGTGGTCTTCTTAATAGCAAAGAAACCTCACGGTATGCAACTGCTTGTTTTGATAAATCATCATAAACAATTAATGCTGGTCTACCTGTATCTCTAAAATACTCACCAATTGCAGCACCTGCGAAAGGAGCATAAAATTGAGTCGTAGCAGAATCAGATGCGTTTGCTGCAACAATAGTAGTATAAGCCATTGCACCAGCTTTTTCTAATTTGTCAACTAATCCAGCAACTGTTGAACCTTTTTGGCCAATAGCAACATAGATACAGTAAACAGGTTCTCCTTTATCAAAAAATTCTTTTTGGTTAATGATGGTATCAATAGCAACAGTAGTTTTACCAGTCTGTCTATCTCCAATAATTAACTCTCTTTGTCCTCTACCAATAGGAATCATAGCATCAATTGCTTTAATACCTGTTTGTAATGGTTCAGTTACCGGCTGACGATAGATAACACCTGGTGCTTTTCTTTCTAATGGCATTTCAAAAGTTTCCCCTTGAATTGGACCATTACCATCAATTGGGTTACCCAAAGTATCCACAACACGACCAACAATACCTTCACCTACTTGAAGTGAAGCAGTCATTTTTAATCGCTTTACAGTATCTCCTTCTACAATATCGTCAGATTTACCCAACAATACAACCCCAACGTTGTCTTCTTCAAGGTTAAGTGCGATTCCTCTTACACCACCTTTAAATTCAACCATTTCGCCATATTGTACAGAATTTAATCCGTAAACAGTAGCAATCCCATCTCCAACTTGGAGTACAGATCCCACTTCTTCTAATTCAGCATTTGTTTTAGCTCCTGATAATTGTTCTCTCAAGATAGCAGTTACTTCTGCAGGTTTGATATTAGCCATGTTCTAATATTTATTTATTAAACTTTACTACTTAATTAAGTAGTATATTTTTTAAGTTAGAAAATTTACTCGCTACTGACGAGTCTATTTGTTTATCTTCAATGTTAATAATAAAACCACCGATAATAGATGGATCAATTTTTTCAACCAATTCAATTTTACCTGTTGTGATTGTTTTAATTTTTGATATTATTTTTTCTTTGGTTGCTGCATCTAATTCAATAGCCGAAGTTAATACAACATCTACAATGTTATTGTGTTTTTTGTATAGTTCAGTATAACTAGCTGCAATAGCTGGTAATATTCCTTCTCTAGAATGTTTTGTAATTAATTCTAAAAATGAAATAGATAAAGTTTGCATGTTATCCGAAAATAACGCTTTAAAAATATCAATTTTTTTTGACTCGTGTACAATTGGATTGCTCAATAAGTCTGCAAAATCTTTAGACTCTGCACAAACAGCCGACAATTCCACCATATCTTCATTCACTTTATCCAACAAGTTGTTTTCTAAAGCTAATTCTAGTAATGACGTAGCGTAACGTGATGCAACTAAAGTTCCTTTCATGTTCTAATTAATTTAAGCTAATTTCATCAGCTAATTGATTAGCTAATTTTTTTTGGTTTTCGCTTGTAGTTAATTCACTTTTTACAATCTTTTCTGCTATAGCTATAGATAAAGATGCAACATGCGTTTTAATTTCAGCCATTGCCGCGTTTTTGTCGTTCGTGATTGCTTTGTGAGCATCACTTACAATCTTATCCGCTGCAGCTGTCGCTTTATCTTTTGCTTCTGCAAGAATAGTAGCTCCTGCTTCACCAGCTTCCTTGATCATTTGATCACGCTCAATTCTTGCTTCCTTTAACAAAGTTTCGTTTTGCGCATTTAAAGCTGCCATTTCAGCTTTTGTTTTTTCCGCTAAGCTCAATGCATCTGAAATGCTGTTTTCACGGTCGTTTACCGCTTTTAACATTGGTTTCCATGCAAACTTTGCTAATAATAGCATAAGGATTACAAATACAATTGTACTCCAAACTATAGTTCCGATTGAGGGGGTTAATAATTCCATATTTTTTAATAATAGTGTTAAAACAAAATAAACTTGAATGTAGGCAAACCCTACATTCAAGTCTTAAAAAAATTACTTAGCTAACATTCCAACTACAACTCCGAAAAGTGCAACACCTTCAATAAGTGCAGCAGCAATAATCATTGCAGTTTGAATTTTGTTAGTAGCTTCTGGTTGTCTTGCAATTGCTTCCATTGCAGATCCACCAATTTTTCCGATTCCTAATCCTGCGCCTAATACAGCTAGTCCAGCTCCGATTGCTCCCATGTTTGTTTTTATTTTAGTTTAACAATTAATTTACTTATTTATTAATGGTGACCATCATCTACAGCTGCGCCAATAAACATTGACGATAACATTGTAAAAATATAAGCCTGTAAAAAGGCCACCAAGGTGATTTCCAACACAGAAATGAATAATGCTAAAGGTACAGATAGTCCTGCCCAAGCTACATTATGGTTGATGAATATGATTCCGATTATGGATAATACGATAATGTGTCCTGCAGTGATGTTTGCAAACAAACGAATAGTTAAGGCTGCTGGCTTAATTAAAATTCCCATCAACTCAATTGGTACTAATATTGGATATAATGCTACAGGTACTCCAGGAGGCATTAACATGTGTTTCCAAAATGCCCATTTAGAATTAATTAATTGAATGATTAAGGTCATTAATGCCAAAGTTAAGGTAATCGCAATGTTACCTGTCATGTTAATACCACCAATGAATGGAATTAAGCCTAATAAATTACCAAACCAAATAAAGAAAAATACGGTTAACAAATAAGGCATAAATTTCATGTATCTGTCTCCAATACTATCTTTCGCAAAATCTCTAACAAATAATACTAATGGCTCCATCCATTTTGCAATACCTTTTGGCGATTCTGGTTTCGCTGTTTTGTATTTTTTTGCTGCTGCAGTAAATACTAATAACATGATGATAGCGACAATAAATACTGCTGCAATTACTTTGGTGATGGATAAATCTAATGGCAATACTGCATTGGTTGCAGTATGTGTTTCATGGTCAATGGACAATACTTTTTCTCCAGCATTTAGTTGATAAATCTTCTCGTGGTGCTTTACAAAAGACATCCCATTTTTTTCAAAAATATGATGTCCTGCATCATCATGATGAAAGGCAGAAGACATAAAGGTAACTAAACCATTGTCTGTCCACAATATAATAGGTAATGGAACGGATACAGCATCATGTCCATCTCCCCATAAATGAATATCGTGCGCATCTAATACGTGGTGGATTGGATCGAAACCTGAAGCTTCTTCCGTTTCTTCAGCACTGTGATGTGCTCCTTCTTTAGTATGAATTTCTTCGTGTTTTTCTTCATGAACAGTTTCAGAAACTGCTTCTTCTGTCATGTTAACAACAAACTCATTCAATAATCGTGAAATGTCATCTTGGGCATATACTACGCTTGAAAAAGCGATTAATGTAACGAAGAGACAAGCTTTAAATACCTTTTTCATATCAACTCTAATGACGCAAATTTGGCGTAAATCAAAAATTTTGCGCAAAGATATGGATAAAAAGTTAACTGACAAGAATATTTTATGGATTTTCCACTTGTGTTGTTTTTTCCGCTTCTACTATGTTCACCATCCGTAAGATAACAAATGTTTCGACGATTAGACTTGGGAAGAATACAGCGAAGAATTGATAAACAAATGGTTTTGTAAAGTCATCCTGATCCATTAAGAATGGCAATAGAAATACAAATGATCCTAGAATTTTAATAACGGTAAAGGCAAGAAACCCTTTGCCTATTAAAGAATCATCTGTTTTGTGGATATAAAAAATGGCTAAAGTGCCCAGCAAGGATAATGGTAACAAAAAAAGGTAAATGAATATAATTCTATAATTAAAATAGATATCAGGCAATAAATATTTAGCGATCAAAAAATGAATGGCACCTAAAAGGACCATAAATAATGTCTCTAAAAGTAATAGAGATTTTAAATGTTTTTTTTTCATGTTTTTTTTTGATCTTCCTCTTCGTCTTCTTTCGTTAGTTTGTTTACTTCGCGAATAACTTGATATAAGGCAATAGCAATTCCAATTAAGATCAGAACTATAGTGAATATTGGTTGCTCGTTTTCGAATTTCTTGTCAAAATATTGTCCACCCCAAGCTGCAAGACCAACAGTAATTGCCATTTGAAATCCCAAAGAAGAATACTTTAGGTAATTTTTGTTGCTTGCCATGGTTTAATAAACCATTTCTGGATTTTCCTTTGATTCTAACTTTATTTCTTCTATTAAAGGTTGCTTAGTGTTGGCACTCATGATACATTGTCCAGTGAATTCTGCACCTTCTAAAACTCCTATTTTATGGGTCTTGATATTACCTTGAATATTTGCCGTCTCATTCAGTACTAAAAGTCCATCTACTTTTACTTCTCCAGTGATTTTACCTTCAATACTTGCATTTAAGCAGGTAATTTCTCCTTCAATAACGCCTGTAGCTCCCAAAACTAACTTACCGTTAACCTTTAAGTTGCCAATTAATTTTCCATCAATACGAATATTACTATCCGCAATAATGTCTCCCTTAATTAATGTTCCTTCAACAATTCTATTAATTTGATTAGTGCCTGTTGATTGCTCTTTAGATGCGTTTGCTTTAAACATATTATATATACTTGCTTTGTCACAAAAATAAAGAAATAATGTGAATGTAACCAAACAAATGAAGAGGATATTATTAATTATCTATTTTCACCTTAACTAATTCCACTTTATTACTGGATACTTCTTCAATGACAATCAAGTAGTTTTTGTATACAAACTTGGTGCCTTTTTCTGGAATTTCTTCCAATTCATTGTATATTAATCCACCCAATGTTTCGTATTCATCCATTTCTTCGAAATTGAAATTATAACGATCATTTAAAGTTCCAATTTCAATTCTAGCAGAAAACAGGTAGGTGTTTTCATCTATTTGTTCTTCAATTAAAATATCAGAATCATGTTCGTCTTCTATCTCACCAAAAATCTCTTCAATAATATCTTCTACAGTAATCATTCCTGAAGTACCGCCGAATTCGTCTACTACTACTGCCACACTTCTTTTTTGTGCGGTAAACTGTTCTAATAAAATTTTAATCAATATGGCTTCGGGTACAATAGATATTGGCAATAGGATTTGCGTAATGGCAATTGGCTTTTTAAATAATTCGTAAGAGTGTACGTAACCAATTAAGTTGTCAATAGAATCTCTGTAAACTAGTATTTTAGAAAATCCAGTTTCAATAAAACGCGTTTTTAATTCTTCAATTGAAATCTCAATATTAACCGCAGTAATTTCTGTTCTCGGTACCATACAATCTCTTGCTTTTGTAGTCGAAAATGCCAATGCGTTTTGTAATATTTGAATCTCATTTTCCATTTCAAATTCATTTTCCATCCGATCTGAAATGTCTCGCACATAATCATCCAAGTCGACTTTTGAAAAGGCTTGTTTTGTATTTTCGATATTAACACCAAATATTTTCAAAAATAATCTGGAGATATAAGTCGTAACGAAAGAGGGGATTATTAAGATCCAATAAATTAAAAATAATGGAAAGGAAAAGAATGTTAAAGACCAATTTGGGTTGATTCTAAAAATAGCTTTAGGCAGAAATTCAGCAGTTACTAGCACGATCAATGTGGAAATGATGGTTTGTGAAATCAAAATAAATGCTTGATTTGGGTAGATGCTTTCTAAGGAAGGTGCTAATGCTTTTGCCATGTATATTCCATAAACAACCAAGGCAATATTATTACCTAAAAGCATGGTGCTTATAAAGTTTGATTCATTTCTGACAAAATAAGATAATACCCGTCCTGATAATGCACCATTATTTTTTTCCAATTCAATTTTTAATCGATTGGCAGAAATGAATGCAATTTCCATTCCTGAAAAAAATGCAGATGCAATGAGGGAGATGAGAATGATAATTGAAATCATTTAACGACTTGTATTAAGTAGTGAAATGAATTTTTTTTATTTTCAAGCCATGTTTGTCCTAAGGAACAATTGACCTTCAATGTAGTTAGTGTATGAAATGATAAATTATATTTCCTCTGGGGTTCTCCGTCCATTTAAATGTGACTATTATGTTAGGTTTAACGAATTTAATAAAAAAAATGGTTTAATCTTCAATCAATTCTAAATCGAATCCAATATCTTTTCGATAATACATGTTATCAAAATTGATCTTTTTTATGTTTTCGTAACTTTTGTCTAAAGCTTTTTTAAAGTCTTTTCCGTATGAGGTAACACAAATTACTCTGCCACCACTTGAAATGGTTTTAGCGCCATCTTGTTTAGTACCTGCATGAAAGACTAAAGAATCTACAACATCATGGATGCCATTGATTACTTTTTCTTTTTCATAAGCTTCAGGATATCCACCAGATACCATCATAACTGCAGCCGCAGCTTTGTCATAAAACATAATGTCTCTTTCAGAAAGAGTAGTAGTAGCAACTCCTTCAAATAAATCGATAATATCTGATCGCAATCTAGGCATTACGACTTCCGTTTCTGGATCTCCCATTCTGCAATTGTATTCAATTACATACGGATCATTTCCTACTTTAATGATACCAATAAAGATAAATCCTTTGTATTCAATGTTGTCTTTTTTTAACCCCTTAATGGTTGGAATAATTATTTGATTTTCAATTTTATCTTTAAATCCAGCAGTAGCAAAAGGTACAGGTGAAATAGCTCCCATTCCGCCAGTGTTTAATCCTTGATCACCTTCAGATATTCTCTTGTAATCTTTTGCTTCGGGTAATATTTTATAAGAGATACCATCTGTTAATACAAATACTGACATTTCAATTCCAGATAGAAATTCTTCAATCACAACCTTAGAGGATGCGCTTCCAAATTTCCCTTTGGTTAACATGTTCTCCAATTCTTTTTTAGCTTCTGCTAAATCATCAATAATTAGCACCCCTTTTCCTGCAGCTAAGCCATCAGCTTTTAAGACATATGGCGATTTCATTTTATCTAAAAACTTAAAGCCATCTGCTAAATTATCTTGGGTGAAACTCGCGTATTTTGCAGTAGGAATATTATGTCTTTTCATAAATTGTTTAGAAAAGTCCTTACTTCCTTCTAGTTGTGCAGCTTCTTTATTCGGTCCAATTACACCAACATGTTTAATGCTTTCATCTGCTAAAAAGTAATCCGCAATACCTAATACTAAAGGTTCTTCAGGTCCTACAACAACAATATCAATTTTGTTTTTTAACACAAAATCTTTTATGCCATCAAAATCGGTTGGTTGTAGGTCGACATTAATACCAACTTGATTGGTCCCAGCATTTCCTGGGGCAATAAATAACTTGTCGAGTTGTGAACTCTGTGAAATTTTCCAACAAATGGCGTGTTCTCTTCCTCCTGATCCTAAAACTAAAATATTCATGTGTGTGATTATAATTTGTTACAAAAATAATTATTGCTACGGTGCAATAGACATTAATTTATCAACAATACCCTTTATTTATTATTTTTTATAAAATCATGAAAGGAAATTGCATTTTCTATGGCGTCTTCAATAGGAATAAAATCTATCCCTATCGCCGTTTTAATTTTTTGATTATTGTATTTGGATATGGACATAGCACTTCTTGCTGTTTCCTTTGTGATTTTTGGTTTGCGAGCAAAAATAATGGCTTTTATTTTCTCCAGTCTCCATCCTAACTCTACCATCCATGGTTTAACGGCAACACTTGGTTTTTTCACCGACATTTTTGTCGCTATAGTACTTAATAAATCTTTGAAAAATACATTTTGACTAATGGTTAAATAACGGTCTCCCATCTTATTTTTTTCAACCAGTTCTACCATGCAATATGCAACATCTCTTGCATCTACAAAAGCGTTCATGCCAGAAGGGTAATATTTTAAACCTTTAGAAACTGTGTCGAATATTTCTAAGGAACTTTCCGTCCAAAAACCGGCACCAATAATTACAGAAGGGTTTACAATAGTCACATTTAAGCCTTCCTCTTTACTTCTCCAGACTTCCATTTCTGCAGAATATTTACTTACTGCATAATTGGAATTCTCATTTGAAGTTTGCCATTTATTTTCTTCCGTGTAAAGTAGCGTTTTAACATCTCTACCAATGGCAGCAGTTGAGCTTACGTGACAAAATTTCTCAATGCCAACGGAAAGTGCTACGTTAACCATATTGGCAGTTCCTTCTTTATTTATTTTCATCATGGCATGAAAATCTCTTTTGTGGAAAGAAACTTTTCCAGCGCAATGGTAAACGATATTACACCTTTGTAAAGGGGATTTTAAGCTGTTAACGTCTAATATGTTTCCTTCTACCCACTCAATTTGATTGAAAAGGGCTTCGGATTGGTCTTTAAAGAAATATTGAAAGATAGCCTCAGTCATTTTAGTGGAAGAACTATTTCTTTTTAACGCGAGGATAGGTTGACCTCTTTTTGAAAGTTCTACTAAAACATGCGCACCTAATAATCCTGTTCCACCCGTCACAAATACCATGTTGCAAAAATAATAAATCTTTATTGGCAATATTGTTATTTTTAATAAATGAATTAATTTTGGAATGTTTTTTGTCTGTTAATCATCAAAAAGAATAAGATTTTTAAAATCTTTTCTTTGGAGTTTATATAGACTTCTTAACTTTAAACACAAAAAAATCAATTATGAAGAAAACTTTGCTCATTATGTTGTCCATTTTTTTAATTTCTTCTTTGGGCTACGCGCAAGAACGAATTACTAAAAAGCAGGTAAAAAAGATGAAATTAGCCCATGGCATGTACGCGGTAATGGCGACAAATAAAGGGGATATATTATTGGCATTAGAATATGAAAAAACGCCATTGACAGTTGCTAACTTTGTTGGATTAGCGGAAGGTGACTTTGAAAACGATACCTTGGTGTTTGACCAACCTTTTTATGATGGATTATTGTTTCATAGAGTGATTAGTAATTTTATGATCCAGGGTGGCGACCCAAATGGTAACGGACAAGGTGGACCAGGGTATAAATTTTATGATGAATTTCACGATTCATTAAAACATGATGGTCCAGGTATTCTATCTATGGCTAACTCTGGCGTAGCAACAAACGGTAGTCAGTTTTTTATTACCCATAAAGCTACACCATGGTTAAATGGAAAACATACTGTTTTTGGACACGTGGTAAAAGGGCAAGATGTTGTAAATGAAATTGCCCAAAATGATACCATTCAAAAAGTGACTATTTACAGATTTGGTAAAGCGGCTAAGAAATTCAAGGAAACAGAAGTTTTTGAAGCAGAATATGCTAAATTGGCGGAACAGTTAAGTCTAGAAATGGAAAGAATTAAGCAATTAAAAGCCATGAGTTCTGTGGAAAGAATTGCTGCATTTAAGAAAAAAACCTTAGCAGTATATCCAAATGCAAAAATTACAGCTACCGGCTTAATGTATGTGATGGAAGAAGCAGGTAAAGAAACTCTAAAACCAGAAACTGGTCAAAAGGTTTCTGTTCATTATACTGGCTATTTGATGGATAACGGTAATAAGTTTGATTCTTCTATAGATAGAGGTCATCCTATAGAGTTTGCTTTAGGAACCAAAAGAGTTATTGCAGGTTGGGATGAAGGAATTGCGTTAATGTCCAAAGGAGCAAAATATAAATTAATTATTCCTTATTGGTTAGGCTATGGAGAAAATGGTAGTGGACCAATACCTAGTTTTGCAGATCTTATTTTTGATGTAGAGCTTGTAAATTTTTAAAAGAATATTAATATTGGAAATAAAAAAAGCCCCGACAATTATTGTCGAGGCTTTTTTTATTTAGTTTAATAACCAAAAGTTATTTAATTCTTTCACTTAAACGCTCAAGGTATGTGCTGAATTTTTTGTTTGTTATTAATTTATCGTCACCAATAATTAATACAGATTTTGGTTTATGATTTTCTAACCAAAAGACAAAAGAAGAAACAGAAGCCATTAAGGTTCCATTTACATCAATACTATGTGAAAATTTTCCGTTATTCGAAAAAAGATCTTTTATAGATGCATTCTCTTTTGAAATGTTGTAATCTTCGTGAAACAATACTATTGCGTCAGCTAATTCATAAAGTTCTTGACTTCCGTCAAAAATTTCATGTTTTATCTCGTTAGAATCTGACCAGTCTTGAATAGCTGCTTCAAATTCGTCTGTTTTTCTTAATATAATGCTTTTTAATAACATATCTTCAAATCTATGATTTTTCGGTTTGCAAATGTAGTTAAAATATTACCACTAAAAATTAACGAAGTAAAGATTCTCTACTATATTTTAAATAATTTAAGCCATATAGTTGAAAACCTAGGATTAAACAGGCAACTAATATGTGAATTGGCTGGGTAATGGCTGGCATGTTTGCATAAGAAAATAAAATACCTGTGATAAATTCAATCGTAAGTAAGAAGAGGATGAAATTAAAAATGGGTATGCCAAAATGCTTATTTTTATTGTTCCAGAATAAATAGATATTTACAATTAACAGTAGCCATGAAAAAGAACGGTGGAAAAGGAAATTAAATTCATTTTTTAACTCCTCAATCCAAAAAGAACGATCTACGCCATCTATCACTTTAAAGTCTACCTCTTGTCTAACTTGCACCCCCATTAATATTTGTATCGCAGTTAGTGCTATACTCAAGTAAAAGATGTTTTTAAATGTTTTTGGTATAGAAATACTGTATTTTTTATTTTGCGCAATATGGATTATTTCTATTTGAATCCAAATGATGATAAGTGCAAAAATCATATGGAGTGAAAGTACCCAAGGAATTAAATTTGTAGCGACAACTATAGAGCCTAACCAGCCTTCAAAGCTAATCAGTATTAGATTTAAAAAAGATAAAAGGAGTAGCTTACGTTTACTTCTGTATTTTATTAATACCCATATAAAGGTAATAAGTACTAAGTTACCGGCAATAAAACCGACTACACGATTACCGTATTCAGTATAGGTTTTCACCCAATTGAAGACTTCTTCTCTGTGCAGTGAATCGTCATTTTTTATTTGTTCCCCAACCCGTTCTAGTCCAATCTTATTTAAAATATTTACAAAACGATCTATTTTTTTCAGTCTTTTTTCAAGGTAAATATCCTGGTAATTATCAGGCAGTTGACTGATGTCAGTCGGTGGGATAATTTGGTCGAAACATTTTGGCCAATCCGGACAGCCCATGCCTGCTCCAGAAGAACGTACAATACTCCCTGCAATAACTACCAAGAAAATAAATACGAGTGTAATCCAAGATAGACGGATAAAAGATCTAGACATGATTTTTTGTGGTAAAATTAAGAGATATTTATAAAAAGGGATGGTTTTTTACACAAATAATTTAGTTGTATCTGGCCTTTTAATTGGGATTTATCATATCTTTGTGAGGCACTTAAATGAACTAAGATGAGTATAAAATATTGTTGTAGTATATTATTTTTTATGATCGGAATTTTAGGATATGGGCAAGAAAATCAAGATAATGCTGGAGATTTTCAATTTGGGGTTAGGTTAAATCAAAATATAAATTTACCGCAATATGAAGAAGGTTTTGGCATTGGCGTTCAAGCCAAGGTGAATGTTTTAGACAATTTAAATATTGAAATATATTCCAATATTGAAACATTGGATTTAGGGAACGTAGGGAATTTAAAACAGAATGAATTCGGGTTTTCGGCCGTGGTTCCTTTTTTAAATCATAAACTTTCACCTTTTATTTTTTTGGGAGCAAATTATTCTAATATTAAGGTAACACCAGTTAGCTATTTGTTCTCTAATAGAGAAAGTGAAAGTATTGCGTTGAATAGCTTTGGTCTTCATGCCGGAATTGGTGCACAGTATAATTTAAATGACAGATTAAGCATTGCATTGTCTTACCGGTTTTTATATAGATTTGACCAACCTATTTATGAAGTTCAGTCTAGTGATTTTGGTCTTTACTTAAATACTGCTGTTTTGCCTAATACAGAAATAGAAAGTAAAGATCCTATGTATCTTCAATTTTCGCTGAACTATAGAATTATGAAATTATGGAATTGATCACAAAAATTTTCTGCTTGTTGCTTTTATTACCAAGCCAATTATTTGCGCAGTCGGAAGAAGATTACGATTTGAATGTTGGACTTTATTATTCTGCTGGTTTTCTAACAGAACAAACACAAACATCTAATGCGCATTTGAGTGTGGGATTTTTAAAAAATAAAATAGAAGGAAGCCTAGATTTATTTTACTTTTTAAATGCACAAGGTGAGCGAGAACGTTTTAATTTTAATCATCAATTGTTTCTTGGGGCTAATTATTATTTTATGGTAAATAAAATTAAACCATATGTTGGCGTTCAGGTTGGTTTGGCTAGTTCTGAATCGAGTGAATATGGTGTTTTTAACACGAATAATGAACTAGTGTATGAGTCGAGTATCAATCCTCTTACCTCTTTTAATTTCGGTGTAAAATATGCTGTCTCAGAAAGGTTTAATATTACTTTTTCTGGCAGACAAATTTTTGGTAAACACCTAGCCAATTCATATAGTACTTATCTGGATGAATTGAGATTTTCATTTGGTATTAACTATTCTATAATCAATAAAACAACCCCCTAAGATTTTACTTCGTTTATATAGCATTAAATGTTGTAACTTTAACGGAGTGAAATGGATCGGTTTTTTATTTATTACTTTATATGGCGCAATCGGATTCGCTTCACATATTGTGGGTGGGGAAATATTTTATGACTGCTTAGGTAATAATCAATATCGGGTTACCGTAAAAATTTATAGAGATTGTAACTCTACAGGCGCACAATTTGATCAAAACTTGCCAGTTACCGTTTTCAATGGTAATAATGTGGAGATCGATAATTTTACTATTCCTTTTCCTGGGTCTGTAGTTTTGACAGTTAATTTTAATAATAACCCTTGTATTACTGTTCCAACTAATATTTGTATTGAAGAAGCAATTTATGAAAAGATAGTTACATTACCAGCTTCAAGTACGGGATACGCATTGGCATATCAACGTTGTTGTAGGGGGGCGAATGTAACCAATTTGAATAATCCAGGGAATCAAGGTTTGACGTTATTTACCGAAATCCCAGTGGCTGCTTTGGCGGTATGCAATAGTTCTCCACGATTTAACAATACGCCTCCTATCCTACTATGTTCTAATGAAACATTGCAGTTTGATCATGCGGCAACAGATCCAGATGGAGATTCTTTGGTTTATGGTTTGTGTGCGCCTTTTCAAGGAGGGACTTCGGCGCAACCAGCTCCAAATCCTGCAGGCCCACCACCTTATAATTTAGTAAATTGGCTGGGTGGTTACACAGCAGTTTCTCCTTTTGGTACTGGTGGCGCATCTATTAATTCAAGTACAGGCTGGTTGACTATTACACCAAATATGGTGGGATTATATGCCGCTGGTATTTGTGTGAACGAATATAGAAATGGTGTTTTGATAAATACAACCCGTAGGGATTTTCTATTTCGTGTATTGGATTGTGAAGTGGAATTGTCAGCCGAAATTACGCCACAGCAAGATTTAATCACATTTGTCTCTTTTTGTCAAGGCGCTACTATTCAGTTTGAAAATAATAGTTTTGGAGGAACAACTTATCAATGGGATTTTGGAGTGCCTGGAATAAATACAGATGTGAGTAATCAATTTGAACCTACATATACCTTCCCTGCACCAGGTACTTACGAAGTTAGTTTAATTGTTTCTTTGTCGCAAGGTTGTTCAGATACTTCTAAGCAAACTTTTATTATTAGTGACGAAATAAAGGCTGAGTTTATCCCGCCTAGTGGACAATGTATTGTTGGAAATAGTTTTGATTTTAATGGAGGTGGTATCATCCCTCCCGGAAGTACCTTTCATTGGACTTTTGGCGGGAACGCAACACCAGATACTTCTATTGCTTTAAATCCGACAAACATAGTGTTCGGTCAAGCTGGTCCGATTGAAGTTACATTTAAGGTGGAATATGATGTTTGTGAAGATACCTATACTGATGAAATATTTGTTTTTGCCGAACCAACTATTGGTTTTAAAGGAGATGATGCGTTGAAATGTGCACCATTTGAAGCTGAGTTTATCAATCTCTCTTTTGCGCATACAGCAATTGTTTCTGTATGGGATTTTGGTGATGGAAGTGGCATAAGTACCGAAAAACACCCTAGCCATATTTATACTTCCCCTGGGTTGTATGATGTAAAATTGACTATTTTTACGACCTCCGGATGTATTGATACCCTGACTTTGTTGCGGAGTGAGTATGTTGAAATATCACCTTCTCCAGTAGCGTCTTTTGATTTAGATCCATTAATACAAGATCAATACGAAGCTGACTTTCATTTTGTTAATACTTCTGAAGATGCATATAAACAATGGTTTTATTTTGGTGATGGAAGCTTTACCCCTTATCCTGATTTTATATACACTTATCCCGAGCCGGGTGTTTATCACCCATATCAAGTAGTTAAAAACATAGAGGGGTGTAAGGATACCGCAATGAAAACTTTAACTGTTGTACCAGTAATTCCGATAATAGTTCCTAATGCTTTCACACCAGATGGAAATGAATTCAATAATACCTTTAAACCTATTTTATATAAACCACAAAATTATAAAATGTGGATTTATAATCGTTGGGGTGAATTAATTTTTTTATCAGAACATCCTGAAGCGGAGTGGGATGGTAGGTATGGCGGTCGATTAGCGCCTCAAGGCACTTATGTTTGGCGCATAGTTTATTATGAGTTTGACTCTGGTTTACCTAAAGAAATCAGAGGGCACGTAACCCTATTGCGTTAGTCCTTAAAAGCCCAATCGTAAGTATCTAAGTCTTTTAAGCAATTTGTTAATAGGTTAATAGAGCCTTCAATATCATTGATATTTGCCATTTCAATTACTTGATGTAAGTGACGTGTTGGAATAGATATTGCTCCTGCTATGGAGCCGCCTTGCGCCATTCTTTGAATTCCAGCGGTATCGGTTCCTCCAGCGGTTAAGATTTCAGGCTGCCATTTAATGTTATTTTTTTCGGCAGTCTTTTTCATATAATCTACCATCCTGTAATCACAAATAGTGGAAGCATCCATAATTTTTATGGCAGTACCTGCGCCTAATTTAGTTATTTTTTCATGTGCAGCCGCGCCAGGTAAGTCAAATGCAATAGTGGTGTCTAAACCAAAACCAAAGTCAGGGTTAATTTTTAATGCAGAAACACTCGCTCCTCGAATCCCTACTTCTTCTTGAACGGTGAAAACCCCATATATGTCGTATGGAACTTCTACGTCTTTTAAAGCTTTTAAAGTTTCAATTAATATAAAAACAGCTAACCGGTTATCCAAAGATTTAGAGTTAACACATTCTCCCATTTGTATAAATTCTCTCTCTCGTGTAATAGGGTCACCAATAGTAACTAGCTTTTCAACTGCAGCTTTAGGCAGACCAGTATCAATAAAATAATCTTGTATTTTGGCAACTTTATTGCGTTCTTCAGCAGTCATTACATGAATAGGCTTTGATGCCATTACGCCAATTATATCTTCTTTTCCGTGTATGATTACACGTTGGGCAGTTAAAGTTTTAGGATCGAACCCACCTAAGGTGTGGAAACGAATAAACCCGTCATCATCTATATGTGTAACTATGAAGCCAATTTCATCCATGTGTGCACCAATCATTACTTTTTTATCCGATTTACCCTTTTTAAAAGCATAAACATTACCCATGTTATCAACGGTTACTTCATCTACATATGGACTTACTTCACGAATAACAAGAGATCTTACTTTTTGTTCAAAACCAGGAGCACCAGGTGTTTTACAAATTTCTGCTAATAATTGAGTTGGAATAGACATGTTATGTTTGTTTAAAGTACAAATATAATAATTGAATTAATGCAACCTAGGGTAGGGTATCAATTTCCTTTTCTCGGGTATTTTTTTAATGTCGTACGAAAAGCTATCATGATAGGAAGGCCAATAAAAATAATGGACATTAAAAACCAGCCTTGAAAAGTGGGAGTACATGTGTATTGAATTGACTTAACAGGATTATTGTCTGTTTCTTGTTTTATTAATTCTTGTAGACTAAAATCTTGTGTATATGTGCCGTTTAGATCGGTAATTACCGTTGGAAATACCTTGGCAGGATAAAAATAAAAAAAGGAAAGCATTACAAGAGATGTGATAATAAATACAAGTACAGGTTTTTTCATGTGTGGTCATTTAAAAAATGCCGTTCAATTGGTATTGAACGGCATTCGTATTGTTTAAAAAAATGAGGATTAACAATATTCGTCAAAGGCCATTGTTAAGTTTTCTGCAATCATTTCAGCAGATCTTCCTTCAATGTGGTGACGCTCTAAAAAGTGAACTAAAGTTCCGTTTTTAAATAATCCAACTGAAGGAGAAGATGGAGGGTAAGGCAAGGTATATTTTCTTGCTTGGTTTACTGCTCCTGGATCCACACCTGCAAATACAGTGGTTAATTTTGAAGGAATTTTATTGTGTTTTATTGCTTGTAATACGCCAGGTCTTAAACTACCTGCTGCACAACCACAAACTGAATTAATTACAACTAATACCGTTTCTTCTTCTTTACTGTTTAATTTGTTATCAACTGCTTCTGGTGTTTCTAAACTTTCAAATCCTGCTGAAGTTAATTCAGCTTTCATTGGTGTTGTTAATTCTTCTGGATACATGTTTTTTTGTTTTCTTAATTGTGACACAAAGTTAATTTAAATATTTTTCATAACGAATTATATTTACTTCATTATCTAAAGGTGTCCCTTGTAGAATAAAATCTACTAATTGTTGGGTGAAAAATGGCGCTAACATCACACCTTTTGTGCCCAGCCCATTAAAAACAAATAATTCAGGGTGCTGAGGGTGTACGCCTAAAAGTGGTCTCCTGTCACTTACTGTCGGTCTTATACCTGCTAAATGTGCAACTACTTCGTAAGGCGTTATTAGTATTTCATTTAATTTATCTTGTAGGTCTTGTTTTCCTTTTTCAGTCGTTGTTGGCTCTTTTTTCTCCCAATTATAGGTGGCGCCTACTTTATAGAGGTTGTCACCTAAAGGCATGATAAACATATTTTTATTTAAAATGTCTTTGAAGTCTATTTGTGGTGCTTTTATAATGATGACTTCACCGTGGGTTGGCTTTAAGGGTAGGTAATTAAAGAAAGGGTTTTGATGGATTTCAGCGCCCTCACAAAAAATAATCTTTTCATTGTCGACTGAATTAGATGAATAATCAAACGGAGAATCTATAAATTCAACCTGCTGTTGAAGGAAAAATATTTTAGATACAGATAAAAACTTTTTAGTGTTTAAATTTCCAATTGTTTTTACTTTACCTACTCCAAATTCATTTATAACAGCTGTATTTTCAATATTTTCAACAGGTCCTAAATAATTTTTAAATAAAGGAAGGTTTTTTTTAGAAGACCAATTATTTTGTTCTTCAATACTGGTGAATATTTTATTGATCCCTTTTTCGTCTAATATTTTATCTTCCAGAAAGTCTTCTACTTTTTCAAAAAATTGCTTGGCTACTGGAAGTAATTCTTGCGCCCTCCAACTCATTGTTAACCGCTTAAATACTATTGGGTTGATGATGCCGGCAGCAGCATTTGTACAGGTGTTGTTATTAGAATCAAATACCTTAAACGGTTCTTTTTTAAAGTAAAGTTGCCAAGCTAAAGTAGCACCAGCTAATCCCCAGCCTACAATCGTAAATTTATGTGCTTCCATTAAAATCAAAAGTAGTGCATTTTTTACACTCTAGCGGCCAAGGTGGCAACACTAATTTTGCAGGCTGTTTTGGCATATATTTCTGCTGCACACGATTCAATGGTTGCACCAGTGGTTAGTACATCATCCACAATTAATACATGTTTATTCCTTAATAGAGATGGATTTTTTAATAAAAATATTTGCTTTACGTTATCCCAACGATCGTATTTTGAAAATTGAGTTTGTGATTTATTTATCTTAACTCGTTCTATTTGATTTGTAATAATTGGGATAGGTAGCGTTTCTGCAATTCCTTCTGCTAGGATTAGGCTTTGGTTGAAACCTCTGATTCTTTGCTTTTTTGGGTGCAATGGAATGGGAATGATACAGTCGAATTTTTCAGCTTTTTTTAACTGATTACCCATGATTTTACCCATGTGTCTACCCAATTTTGTTTTGTTTTTATATTTTATGGCATGTAGTATTTTTTGGGTGTGATTACCTTTTTGGTAGTTAAGGACGCTATAAACCTTTTCTATGTCAATTCTACCCCAAAATATTTTTTGTAGACTTTCAACATGTTTTGGATGTCTGTTGACATAAGGTAAGTTGTACTTACAGGGAAAACAAATATATTTTTCAGTGTGATTTAGTGCGTTACCACAAATTTCACACGCATTAGGGAAAAATAAATCGAGAAGTCCATTTAAAATAAAATTTACTTTATGCATTTGGATAAATTTTAAATTCACTTGTAATTTAATGAAAATTTTTCACATTTGAAAGTTGGTAAATACATTGGTTATTTTTATTTTTTAATCGCTATTTCTGCCTACCTTGCAAATGGTAGAAATAGTGCTTTAACAATATGGGAAAAGTGGGTTTGGAAATTGTGGAGAAGTTGTTAGTCTAATTGTTTTTTAAATTATCTCTTTCCAGTTCTTAACATTCGTTAATTATTGTAAACTACTGATTTTATTGTGCGTGACGAGTGTTGTTGTTTTCAATTGTTGAAAACCAACTAGATTTTGTGAATTGTTTTTAGTTGTTAAATCCATAAAAATTATCAACTTTTGTATTCCGCTTTTTGGCACAAGTATAAAAGACAAAAATCACCTTTTAACTTCAATCAGAAGTAACGTTTTTTACCCGAAAAAGTAAAAAAGATTTAAATAAAAAATTGATATGGCAGAATTAGATGAACCGATTTTAAAAAATAACCCCAATAGATTTGTTTTGTTCCCAATAGAACATGAAGATATTTGGAAAGCATATAAAACTCAAGAAGCTTGTATTTGGACAGCAGAGGAATTAGACTTGTCTCAAGATATAATTGATTGGGAAGAAAAATTATCGGATGATGAACGTTTTTTTATAAAGCATGTACTTGCATTTTTTGCTGCCTCAGATGGTATCGTTAATGAAAATTTGGCTGAAAACTTTGTGAAAGAAGTGCAATATACAGAAGCTAAGTTTTTCTATGGTTTTCAAATCATGATGGAAAATATTCATTCTGAGACTTACTCTTTATTAATCGATACTTATATTAAAGATGATAAAGAAAAGGATTACTTGTTTAACGCATTGGAAACTTTTCCTCCCGTTAAAAAGAAAGCAGAATGGGCGTTGAATTGGATTGACAACGGAACGTTCGCTCAAAGACTTATCGCTTTTGCTGCTGTAGAAGGGATTTTCTTTTCTGGTTCATTTTGTTCTATTTTCTGGTTGAAAAAAAGAGGCCTAATGCCAGGGTTAACTTTTTCTAACGAATTAATTTCAAGAGATGAAGGGATGCACATGGAGTTTGCAGTATTGTTGTATAACGACCACTTAGAGCATAAATTACCAAAAGAAGAAGTTGAAGAAATTATTACTACTGCGGTGGATATTGAAAGAGAATTTATCACAGAATCATTGCCAGTAAAATTGATCGGAATGAATGCAGATTTAATGTCTCAATACATTGAATTTGTAGCTGATAGACTTTTAGTGGAATTAGGTAATGATAAAGTATACAATGTAACTAATCCATTCGATTTTATGGATATGATAAACCTACAAGGTAAAACTAACTTTTTTGAAAAAAGAGTTGGTGAATATCAAAAAGCTGGAGTAATGGGTGGGAGCGATAAGCAAACATTTTCATTAGATGAAGAATTTTAAAAAACCCTATTTAAAAAAGTAAGTGAGTATGTACGTAGTAAAGAGAGACGGAAGAAAAGAGCCGGTAAAATTTGACAAGATTACCGCAAGAATAAAAAAACTGTGTTATGGATTAGATGTTATGGTTCAACCTGAGCTAGTAGCAATGAAAGTGATTGAAGGATTGTATGATGGCGTGTCCACTGTAGAGTTAGATAACTTAGCTGCTGAAGTAGCTGCTTCCAAAACGATTGAACACCCTGATTATGCTTTGTTGGCTTCCAGGATTTCCGTTTCAAATTTGCATAAAAACACTAAAAAATCTTTTTCTGAAACCATTGATGATTTATACAAGTATGTAGATCCTAAAACAGGACAAAATGCTTCTTTAATCGCAGAAGATGTATATGAAATTATTCAAAAAAATGCTGCTTTTTTAGATGGTCAAATTATTTATGACAGAGATTTTAAATACGATTTTTTTGGGTTTAAAACATTAGAAAGAGCTTACTTACTTAAATTAGATAATAAAATTGTTGAACGACCACAACACATGTTAATGCGTGTGTCTGTAGGTATTCATAAAGACGATATTGAAGCAGCCGTGAAGACATATAACCTAATGTCAGAAGGCTGGTTTACACATGCAACACCAACCCTATTTAATGCCGGAACACCTAAACCGCAGATGTCATCTTGCTTCTTATTAACCATGAAAGAAGATAGTATCTCGGGAATTTATGACACGTTAAAACAATGTGCACAAATTTCTCAATCTGCTGGTGGAATTGGTCTGTCGATTCACGATATTAGAGCTAAAGGAGGATACATTAAAGGTACAAATGGTACGTCAAATGGTATCGTCCCAATGCTAAGAGTTTTTAATGATACTGCAAGATATGTAGATCAAGGAGGCGGAAAAAGAAAAGGTTCATTCGCTATCTATATGGAGCCATGGCACAATGATATAGTAGATTTCTTGGACTTAAAAAAGAATACTGGAAAAGAAGAGCAAAGAGCAAGAGATTTGTTTTATGCCATGTGGATTCCAGATTTATTCATGAAAAGAGTTAAGGAGAATGGCCAGTGGACTTTAATGTGTCCAAACGAATGCCCTGGCTTGTCTGATGCCTACGGTGAAGAATTTGAAGCTTTATATGAAAGATACGAAGCAGAAGGAAAAGGAAGAAAAACCATTAAAGCACAAGACATATGGTTTAAGATTTTAGAATCTCAAATAGAAACAGGTACACCGTACATGGTGTATAAAGATGCTGCCAATATTAAATCTAATCAAAAAAATATTGGTACGATTAAGTCTTCTAACTTATGTACAGAAATTTTAGAGTATACTTCACCTGATGAAACAGCAGTGTGTAATTTAGGTTCAATTGCTTTACCAAAATTTGTGGATGCAGATGCTAAGACTTTTGATCACAATAAATTATTTGATGTTGCTTATCAATTGACAAAGAATTTAAACAAAGTAATTGATGTAAATTACTACCCAGTTATTGAGGCGGAAAATTCAAATATGCGTCACCGTCCAGTTGGAATTGGTGTACAAGGATTAGCAGATGCATTTATTTTAATGCGTTTCCCTTTTGATTCTCCTGAAGCTAAAAAAATGAATAGTGAAATTTTTGAAACAATTTACTATGCTGCAGTAACTGCTTCTAAAGATTTGGCAAAAGTAGAAGGAGCATATTCCACGTTTGAAGGCTCTCCTATGTCAAAAGGTATTTTCCAATTTGATATGTGGGGAGTAAAACCATCTAACAGATGGGAATGGGATATTTTAAAGAATGAAGTAAAAGAACACGGGATTAGAAATTCCTTATTATTGGCGCCAATGCCAACCGCTTCTACAGCGCAAATTTTAGGTAACAACGAATGTTTTGAGCCTTATACATCTAATGTATACACTAGAAGAGTTTTATCTGGTGAATTCATTATCGTAAATAAACATTTATTAAAAGATTTGGTAAAATTAAACTTGTGGAATTCAGAAATGAAAAACACCTTGATGGCGTCTAATGGTTCTATTCAGAATATTGATATCATACCAGATGATATTAAGGCTTTGTATAAAACTGCTTGGGAAATCTCACAAAAAGTAATTATTGATTTGGCTGCGGATAGAGGGGCATTTATTTGCCAATCTCAATCTTTAAACCTATTCATGGAGAACGCAAATTTTGCAAAATTAACTTCCATGCATTTTTATGGATGGGAAAAAGGTTTAAAAACTGGTATGTACTACTTAAGAACAAAAGCAGCTACGGATGCAGTTAAATTTACACTAGAAAAAGCGAAAGAAGTGGTTCCTGTTGCTAAAACAGAAGAAGAGAGAATGGAAGAAATCGCCTGCTCTTTGGACGATCCAGACAGCTGTGAGATGTGCAGCGGGTAAGACCAGCTTCCATCTTGACGAAGGAAAAGATGAGAGATGGCGCGACCGCAAACATCCCGAGCTCAAGTGAGGAAATGTGCAGCGGGTAAGACCAGCTTCCATCTTGACGAAGGAAAAGATGAGAGATGGCGCGACCGCAAACATCCCGAGCTCAAGTGAGGAAATGTGCAGCGGGTAAGACCAGCTTCCATCTTGACGAAGGAAAAGATGAGAGATGGCGCGACCGCAAACATCCCGAGCTCAAGTGAGGAAATGTGCAGCGGGTAAGACCAGCTTCCATCTTGACGAAGGAAAAGATGAGAGATGGCGCGACCGCAAACATCCCAAGCTCAAGTGAGGAAATGTGCAGCGGGTAAGACCAGCTTCCATCTTGCCGAAGGAAGATCTTATAATTAAAATAGGTTAAACGAAAAATAATTTATTTAAAATCCCAATCGATTAATTGATTGGGATTTTTTAAGTTTTAAAATTACCTTATAAACACTGTAATGATGATTAATTAAACGGATTTAATTCACTCCTTTTAAATAATGATTAACTTTGAAAAGCTAAAATAAATCATGGAAATTAAGATAATAAATAAATCCAATAATGTTATTCCTAAATACGAAACCGAAGGTTCCGCAGGGGTGGATTTGAGAGCAAGTATAAAAGAAACAATCACGCTAAAACCTTTGGAAAGAGCTTTGATAAAAACAGGGCTTTATTTAGAAATTCCTGTAGGATTCGAAGCGCAAGTTCGACCAAGAAGTGGGTTAGCATTTAAACATGGTTTAACCGTATTAAATTCACCAGGAACAATTGATGCAGACTATAGAGGAGAAATTGGCGTGATTTTGGTTAACTTGTCAAATGAAGCTGTGCAAATTGAAAATGAAGAAAGGATTGCACAATTGGTATTTGCAAAATGTGAACAGGCAATTTTTAATGAAGTAAGTGAACTGTCTGAAACAATTCGTGGAACCGGAGGGTTTGGCAGTACAGGAAAAAAATAATAATAGATGAAAATAATTATTCCAATGGCAGGACGAGGTAGTAGGTTAAGACCACATACCTTGACTGTGCCTAAACCATTAGTACCAGTAGGAGGAAAGCCAATTGTTCACCGGTTAGTAGAAGATATAGTAGAGACTTGTGCTGAAAAAATTGATGAAATTGCTTTTGTAATTGGTGATTTTGGAAAAGAAGTGGAGCGAGAATTAATTCAAATGGCGAATGATATCGGTGCTGAAGGAAAAGTGTTTTATCAAGATAAAGCTTTGGGTACAGCACATGCGGTATTATGTGCAGCGGAATGTCTAGAAGGACCTGTAATTGTTGCATTTGCCGACACTTTGTTTAAAGCAGATTTTAAATTGGATGCTGATGCAGACGGAATAATTTGGGTCAATCAAATTGACGACCCTTCTGCATTTGGAGTCGTAAAGTTAGATAAGGATAATTATATTACTGATTTTGTTGAAAAACCAGTGGAATATGTTTCAAATTTAGCAATGATTGGGATCTACTATTTTAAAGATGGTGGGAAACTAAAAGAAGAACTTCAATATTTGATCGATAATGATATTATCAAAAGTGGGGAATATCAATTGCCTGATGCTTTGAGAAATTTAACGAAAAAAGGAATAAAATTTAAAACAGGCGAAGTTACGGAATGGCTCGATTGTGGCAACCCAAAAGCTACCGTGCACACCAATCAAAGAGTATTGGAATTTGATAAAGAGAAGGATTTGGTCTCTTCAGATGTCCAATTAAAGAATTCTGTAATTATAGCACCGTGTTTTGTTGGTAAAAATGTGGTTATTGAAAATTCTATCGTAGGACCACACGTGTCTCTAGGGAAGGGTACCGTTGTTAATAATGCAGTAATTAGTAATTCCATTGTTCAGAAAAACGCTGTCATTTCAAACACTGTTTTAAAAGGTTCAATGATTGGTAATTACGCAAAAATATTAAGCCATAGTAAAGAAATTAGTATAGGTGATTATACAACTATTGAGTAAGTGAAAATAAAGAAATTATATCAGCTAATTGGAGGCATTCTTATTTTAGGAATGCTCAATGCTTGTGGAAATACAAAAAAAATTCAACCCCAACCTAAGTCTGACTCTAATTTTGCATATAAGTCAGTTTTTCACGAAGCGAATAGTCAAAAATTAATTGGCAACGACGAACAAGCTATTGCTTTATTCTTGAAATGTATCGGAATGAAACCAGATGCTGCAGCACCTAATTATGCTATTGCTAGTATTTACCAAAGCCAAAGTAATACGACAAAAAGTGTGGAATATGCGCTAAAAGCATATGAATTAGACCAAGAAAATAAATGGTACGCTGTACATTTAGCGGATGCCTATTTTGGCATGGGTGACTATCATAAAAGTGCAAAGTATTACGACTTAATCATTAATAAATTTAAAGATAGAAATATTGAGTTTAAGTCTAAATTAGCCCAATCTTACCTTTATTCTAATCAAAAACAGAAAGCCATAGAGGTATTAGATTTAATTGAATTGGAAGCAGGAGTGTCTGCAATGACTGCCTTGACAAAACATGATTTATATCTGGAGTTGAATGATGAAGCTGCAGCTAATAATGAGCTATCCAATCTGTTTAACGAACAACCCAATAATTTAGAAGTAGGGTTGGAATCTATGGATTATTTTTTACAAACTCAACAAATAGAAAAAGCAAAAATAGCCATTGATTATATCCAACGTATTGAGCCTGAAAACCCAAATGCATATATTGGATTAGCGGAATTGAGCTTAAATAAAGGAGATATCGAAAAAGCTTTTGATTATTTAAGTAAAGGATTACCGAGTAATGAAATTCCATTAGATAAAAAAGTATATCTGCTAGAATCAATATCAAATATGGCTTTTGATAATCGATTTCCAGACCATGCAATGGTGAATTCTGAACTTGGTGGTTTACTCCTTAAAATGATTAAAATAGATGCAGAGTCACCAGAAATATTGAACTACTATGGAAAGTATTTAATGCAAAATAATCAAATAGATTCAGCGAGAACGTATTTTAATAAAACCATTGAATATGCACCATCTGATTATACCTATTGGATTAACTTATTGGATGCAGATTATATTACAGAAAACTATGACCAATTAATAGTAGATGCACAAAAAGCACAGTTAGTCTTTCCAAATCAACCCATGATTTACCTTTTACTTGGAATTGGACATTATGAAAAACATCAATACGAGGAAGCAGAAACTGCTTTTTTTATGGGCAATGAAATGGTATTAAATGATGAAAATTTGAAAGTTGAATTCGAATACCATCAAGCTAAAAATAAATGGAAACAAGGAGATAAGGTTGAAGCGAAACTAACCCTTGAAAAAATAATTGAAAAGGAAATTAATAAGGGCCGATTTTCACATGGATTCGCAAAATTACTAAGTGTCGATAAGGACTATAGTCATGCTATAGATTATGAAAAAATCGCAGTGGAAAATGAACCGAATAGTGCTATTTATAATGCGGAATTAGCTAAATTGTATTTTAAAACAAAGGATTTTAATGCGGCAAAAAATTATATAGAAAAGGCAATCTCTATTGATTTAGACAATGTTACTTATTTAGAGTTTTATGGAGATGTAAATGCTTTACTTGGGAATGCAAGTCGGGCTATGGAAATTTGGGTGGAAGCAGGAAAAATTAAAATGAACCCAAACTTAAAAAAGAAAATTGAAACAGGAATTTATCATGAATAGTCGTCTAAACATCATATACCTAATTTGTTCATTGTTTATACTGTTTAGTTGCGGTAATGATAAAAACTTGAAATTGGTTGACATTAAGGTTAATGACAAGGAATTAAGTGAGCATTTGTTGGAATTAAATAAACATGACTTTGATTTCTTTTACAGTAAAATCTATGTTGATTACAAAAGTAGTTCTGTTAATCAGTCATTTAAATCATCTTTAAAAATGACAGTCGACTCTGCATTTTCTGGAACCATCAGTTATGCGAGTTTTATCATTGCCAATTTTATTGCTTCTCAAGATTCCATTAAGGCGGTCTACAAACAAAACAAATGTTACTTTACCGAAAATTTTTCTTACATATCTTCTATCATTGGTGTAGAATTAGAGTACGAGTTTTTACAAAGTATGCTTTTAGGAAAACCAATAGGGGTAGACTCCACCGTAAAGTATAAGCAAATTAAAGAAAAGGATAAGGCTTTTCATATTTTAGCTTCACATAAAAAAAGAATTTATAAAAAAATAGAAAAAGAAAAAATGGATGTGGACAATGAAAAATTAGATGATATTTTTATAAAATATTATTTTTCAGCATCTAGTTTGGCACTAAAAAAAATAATCTTTGAAGTGCCAAGTGATTCTGTTTCTATTGCCATTAATTATGTTGAATCAATAGTGGAGGCTGATTATTTGCTGCCAGATTATACGACACTTGTAATATCCATGCCTAAGGATACTCTTTCCATTGGTTTATCTTATAGTAAGCAATCTGTAAATAATAGAAGAGATCATATTTTTTCTGTACCTGACCATTATGAGAATTGTAATCAATAAAACATTGTTATTTTGCTTCATTGGGCTTCTCTCTTTCACTTTGTTGGGACAGCAAAAGGAATCGGATAAATTAAAACAACAACAAAAAGAATTAGAGAATAAGATATCATTTACAGAAAATTTATTAAAAAGTACCACTGATGATAAGTTGAACTTAAGTAAGAATATTAGTCTTATCAATCACAAAATTGAGTACCGCGAGGCATTGCTAAATAATATTTCAGTTCAATTAAAAACATTAAATACTAATGTATTAGCTTATCAAAATGAAATAGAGCTATTGAGTGCACAAGTACTTGTTTTGGAAGAACAGTATAAAAAAATGATTGTACAGGCGTATAAAATGAGGAGTGAAACAGCATCTGTATTCTTTATTATTTCTGCTGCTAATTATAACCAAGCTAACAAACGAATGGTTTATTTGTCGCAAATTACTAAGTATAGAGCAGATCAAATTTATCGAATTAAACAGTTAAGGAATCAAATACAAAATAATTTACTTTTACTTGAAGACGCCAAAACAGACCAACAGGTGCTAAAGGAGTCTAAACAACGTGAAAAAAATAAATATTTAAAAGATAGGGCTTTAAAAATTGAAAATATAAATAGCTTAACAGGGAAAGAAAAATTGCTACAAGACGAATTGCTGGCACAAAAGAAAAAGTCGGATGCTATAAAACGTGCTATTAGTAAAGCTATTAATAAAGAGATTGCAGATGCTCAAAAAAAGGCAAAAGCAACACCGAAAACAATTAAGGAAACCAAAGAAATTGCGTTAAATAATAGTGGTTTCGAGGCAAACAAAGGTCGGTTGCCATGGCCAGTATCTAAAGGTGAAATTACTAAAGGTTTTGGTAAACAAGCGCATCCATTACACCCCGGGGTATACACTTATAATAGTGGCTTAGATATTACTACAGTTAAAGGAGCGACCGTGAGAGCCGTTTATGCTGGTGTGGTGAGTAGTATAATTAATATTCCTGGTGCTGGAAAGGCAATTATCATTGCACATGGTAATTACAGAACTATTTATAGTAATTTGCAAGAAGTGTATGTTCAAAAAGGAGATAAAGTATTAGTGAAACAAGAAATGGGAGCATTGTTAATTCAAACGAATGGAAGTGTTTCAGAAGTACATTTTGAGATTAGAAAAATTACAGATGAAGGTCAAATTGATAACCTGAACCCCGCTTTTTGGTTATACCAATGATTAAAATTTAATAAATTTCATTCGCCATACACCAAGTATCGCTTCCTTAAATATACCAGTACTCATTTTAGAAGTACCAAATTCACGATCGATAAACGTAATAGGTACTTCAACTACTTTAAAGTGCATTTTAATAGCCGCATATTTCATGCATATTTGAAAAGCATATCCTTTAAAGTTGATGAGATCAAAATTAATTTTTTCTAAAACCTCTCTATGGTAACATTTGAATCCTGCAGTGGTATCTTTAATTCTAATCCATAAAATCATTCTAACATAAAATGAAGCTAAAAAGGATAGTAATAATCGTTTTCTGTCCCAATTTGCAACCTTTCCGCCTTTTATATACCTAGAGCCAATCGCAAGTTGCGCGTTTTCTATTTTACAAGCATTCACTAGCCTTATTAAATCATCTGGATTGTGTGAAAAGTCGGCATCCATTTCGCATATATATTCATAGGACTTATTTAGTGCCCATTTAAACCCGTGTATGTATGCAGTACCTAAACCTAATTTTCCTGAACGTTCTTCAATAAATAATTTATCCGGGTATTCTTTTTGCAATGCTTTAACCAATTGGGCCGTTCCATCCGGAGAACCATCATCAACAATTAATAAATCGAACGCAGGAGATAAACTCATTACTTTATGAATCATCTTAACAATGTTCTCTTTTTCGTTGTAAGTAGGTATAATTACTAAATTATTATTCATTTAATTGGATTAAAACTTCGGCTAAGATAATTTTTTACTTTCAAAATATTCAAATTATGGACAATATTTAACTTTATTTTGGTTTTTTTTCATCCTTTTAATATTTTTTTACGCCAAGATAATGGGTTTTTTTGTTAAGAGTTCATTTTGATTGCAATAGGACTATCTATCACGTTTGGCGCTATTTTTCACCTTATTTTTATATCGACAGAAAACTAAGTTTAATCGATTGATAACTTTGCCTTATCGATAAATTTAACCATTTTGTTAATAATAGTTAATATATTTGTTGAATAATAATAAATAAAATGATGAATATGAAAAACACAATTCTTTTTCAAAAAGTGTCGCGTTTTCTTTTCACATGCTTAGTCGTGTTAGGCTTTTCGAGTCTGTCTTATAGTGCAATAGGCCATAAGACAAGTTTGGAAGCGCCAGCACCTTCGGGATGTGATTTGAATTCAGGTACTATTACGGGAGAACAATCTTCATGTGGAGGTTTTAACCCAACGATTCTTACGAGTACAGCAGCCGCTTCGGGTGGTAGTACTAGTAAAGGGGCGATCGAATATCAATGGATGAAAACAAGTGCATCTACCTCAGGGGTTTTAACCGCTATACCGGGTGCGAATTCTGTTGATTATGACCCGCCATTTATAACGGAAACAACTAAGTATCGTAGATGTGCAAGACGTGCACAATGCGGTGTATGGTGGACCGGAGAAACAGTTGATTTGACGATTACCGTAAATCCTGCTTTAACCGCTTCCGTGTTAACCACTAATTCAACTTGTACAACAGATACTTTAAAAGTATGTGATGTTTTTGATTATGATGGTAACAGAACTATTTGGTTGCCTTCTTTTGGAGGAACCTCCGGGGTATCATTATTTACTATAGTGAATAATTCTGGTAAACTATACCAATTTAAAGATGGTACTGCTCATTTTGTAGGAAAAGCTGAAAAAACAAATGATGCAAACAAAATGCTTTATTTTTCAGTTTGGTTTAAAGATAAAAAAGATTGGACCGCTTGGAGTGCAACTTCGGGACATGGTTATAAAGGAAATGGAACTAGTGCTAACCATACCATGTGGGATTATTACATGATGGACCAATCTAAAGAAAATAAAATTACAGGCTTAGGAGATTATGCTGGCTTAGAATTAGATTTAACCCATAAACCTTCTAATGGTAGTATGGGAATGCAACTTGGACTTGGTGCAAATGATCAAGATGCAAGTTACGGAATGTCTTTCTGGTTTGATTACACAAGTACTACTCCTGGTTATTCTGGAAATGGTGATTTTAATACGGATTTATCTGGATGTATTGATCAACCATCTTGCGGAGCAACTGCAATCGTAAATATTATTACTGGTACAGCACCATATATATACGATTGGTCAAACGGACAATATGGAAATGAAATTAAAGAAGCGTGTGCTTCTCAAAATTCAGTAACTATTACAGATAGTCTAGGTTGTACTTTAACGGAATCTTTTACTATTAATAATTCTCAAACTTGTTGTGCAAATTTAATTCCTGGTACTATTGGCTATAACCAATCTAATTGTGGACCTTTTACACCAAGTGTAATTGTAAATTTAGTATCTGCTATTGATTTAAACGGTGTAGGTGTTGACTATGTATGGATGTATAGAAATGCTACTACTGCTGGAGTTTGGACTTCTACCGGAGTGATGACCGATACGATTCAACCAGGTTTAATTACTGAGACTACCGATTTTATTAGATGTGTTGGTGTTATTGGATGTGGAACTTACCCTGGCGAAACTAATTTTGTAACTATGACTGTTCATCCTGATTTAACACTTGGGTTAACAGCGACTGATGCAACTTGTGCTAATCTTAATGGTGGAACGGCAACTGTTAATGTGATAAGTGGAAATGATCCATATTCTTATTTATGGAATGATGCTTTGAATTCTACGACTGCTTCACTTACTGGTCTTACTTCAGGAACTTATACAGTTACTGTAACTGATTCTAATAATTGTGTAACTACTGATTCTGTAATGGTGCAAGGTCCACTGAATTGTTGTAATGTAATAATTCCTGGAACAGTTGGATATAGTCAAACCAATTGTGGCCCTTTTACACCTGCTACTATTGTTAGTTTATCTCCAGCTACTAATCCATTTGGAATTGGTGTGGAATATATATGGATGTATAGAAGTGCAAGTACATCATGGGCTTGGACTTCAACAGGTGTAATGACGGATTCTATTCAACCTGGTTTAATTACTGAAACTACTCATTTTGTGAGATGTGAAAGAAATGTGGGTTGTCCTACTTATCCTGCCGAATCAAATTTTGTAACTATTACTATTCATCCTTTACCAGTTGCAGTAGCAACGGCAACTGATGCTTTATGTAATGGAGCAGCTGATGGTACTGCAACAGTAAATGTAACTGTTGGAACAGCGCCATATACTTATGCTTGGAATAATGGCGGTACAACTGCTTCGCTTACCGGTTTAGTTGCAGGAACTTATTCTGTAGTAGTAACAGATTCTAATGGATGTGTTGCTAATGCTATGGTTACAGTAAATGAACCAACTGACTTAACAGCAAATGGAACTGGCTCTGCTACATCTTGTCATGGAGACAATGATGGAACAGTAACAGTAATTGCTGCAGGCGGAACTGCACCTTATACTTATGCTTGGAGTAATGGCGGTACAACTGCTACACTTACTGGATTAGTTGCAGGAACTTATACGGTAACCATAACAGATGCAAATGGCTGTACTGAAACAGCAATGGCAACTGTAACAGAACCTACATCAATGATGTTGTCAATGACATCATCTATTAATAATGTTTGTTTTGGAGCTTCAAATGCAACGGCAACAGTTGTTGCTACAGGTGGTACAACAGGATATACTTATTTATGGAATGATGCATCAGCTTCTACTGGTATGAGTGCAACAGGATTAAGTGCTGGTACTTATACAGTAATTGTAACGGATGCCAATGGATGTGTAAAGTCTGATAGTGTAACTTTTGTTGATCCAAACGAAATGATAGCAACTCCTATCGTGTCAGGTCCAACTTGTGATGTTTCAAATGATGGTTCTGCTAGTGTTAGTGTAACTGGAGGAACTGCACCATATTCATATTTATGGAATGATCCTGCTGCTTCAACTACTTCTTATGTTTCAGGTTTAGCGCCAGGTAATTATTCTGTAACTATAACTGATGCTACGGGATGTAGTATTATTCAAAATATTACTGTTGTACAGTCTAATGTTGACTGTTGTATTCTTATAATTCCAGGAACGGTTGGATACAGTCAAACGAATTGTGGTCCTTTTGTACCTGCAACTATTGTTAGTTTATCACCAGCTACAAATATTACTGGTGGTGGTGTGGAATATATTTGGATGTATAGAAATGCAAGTACATCATGGGCTTGGACTTCAACAGGTGTAATGACCGATTCTATTCAACCTGGTTTAATTTCAGAAACTACTGATTTTATTAGATGTGAAAGAAATGTGGGTTGTCCTACTTATCCTGCCGAATCAAATTTTGTAACTATTACTATTCATCCTTTACCAGTTGCAGTAGCAACGGCAACTGATGCATTATGTAATGGAGCAGCTGATGGTACTGCAACAGTAAATGTAACTGTTGGAACAGCGCCATATACTTATGCTTGGAGTAATGGCGGTACAACTGCTACACTTTCCGGTTTAGTTGCAGGAACTTATTCTGTAGTAGTAACAGATTCTAATGGATGTGTTGCTAATGCTATGGTTACAGTAATTGAACCAACTGACTTAACAGCGAATGGAACTGGTTCTGCTTTATCTTGTCATGGAGACAATGATGGAACAGTAACAGTGATTGCTGCAGGCGGAACTGCACCTTATACTTATGCTTGGAGTAA
>NZ_QKSB01000070.1 GCF_003234935.1 Putridiphycobacter roseus
CGTTAGATTGTCACCTCCCTTTATCCCTTATTAATCACACAAAATTTTCTGGATGACTTGTCCGGAATTAGATTGAATTTTTAACAACGCTACTCCTTTGAATTCCTTTGGAAAAGTGATTTGAATTTTATCATCAGTTAGTTGTCTTTCAACTTTAATGACTTGACCTGTTATTGCATAAGCTGAAATATTTAATTGAGTCACATCCTTGCCTTGGATATAAAAACTACCTGTGTTGGGGTTTGGGTAAACAGATAGGTTTAATTCATTTTCATCATCTATTCCGAGCCCGTAAACAAATGCACATGCTGAAGTATCGGTGCAGCCTGTGACGGTATCGGTAATAATTACTGCGTAATTTCCGTCCTCATTTGGTGTAAACGACTGGTTGGTTTCCCCAACAATTGCTTGGTTTCCATTGTCACAATTTAACCATTGGTATTGCATTTGACCTTGATTTGCAGTGAGTACAAAACTATTCATACTTACTAAATTACTTAATGGATGAACTTGCAGGCTTATGGTTAGAATACTATCGGCACCACAACTATTACTAATGGTATCTTTAAAATAAGCATTTTGATAATAAGTTGTCCCTACAGGGCTAGTATATTGTTGACAAGCTTCAATGGACTGATAAGAGGTAGTTTGAACATTACAAGACTCCATTCGCCAAAGCTCTCTTCCATGTAGGCTATCATTTGCTGTAAAATACATGTAAGGCCCTGCGGTTTTTA
>NZ_QKSB01000071.1 GCF_003234935.1 Putridiphycobacter roseus
TCCGACATGGTTTCAGTGAAGTCTATTTTCCAAACGTAGGCTGCTTGGGCGACAAATTGGTTTTGGTATTGTCCGTCCCACCCTATACTTGGATCTTGGGTCTCAAATACGATTTCTCCCCAACGGTTAAACAATTGCATCCTAAAGCTGTAGATGTCTACTCCAGAGGTAAATTGGGGCTGAAAGGTGTTGTTGATACTGCCTGAGTTTGGGGAAAAGGCATTGGGAATAAAAAACAAAATTTCATCTGCAATGCTTATGGTCGTTTGGTAAGTGGCATGACAGTTGGCGGATTGATCGTAAGCAGTTAACACCACACTGTATTCCTTGGCAATTTCTGGGTACACATGACTCGGACTGACTACCGCTGAAGTTTCATTGTCTCCGAAGTTCCATGTAAATGAACCCGCATTGGTCGACTGGTTTTGGAAGACTAAATATGGATTTGAAATGCTGGGGTCTTCGGGGGTGTACGTGAAATAGGCGGTGGGACGGGGATAGACTTGTATGTAATTGGTATAAGTAATGGAATCTACACAACCTGAGTGGGTCTCGACTTTGTATTGTACATCAATGCCCAAAGGAACTTCATCTGTATTTTGAAAGCACATCAAAGGGTTCTTTAAATTAGAAGTCTGCCCATCTGAAAACGCCCAAGTATAGGTTCCGCTGGTATGCGCGGTTGATGAATCCGAAAACTGAATGCAATCCCCGCTGCAAATTTGTGAATTAGACAA
>NZ_QKSB01000072.1 GCF_003234935.1 Putridiphycobacter roseus
AATTTTATAAAATTAATGTTTTGACATTTATATTGTAAAAAATGCTTGGCAAAGCGTAGAAAATGGCGTACATTTCGCTACATGGAATTACACGACAGGCAGGAAATGCCGTCTGAAAGGATTTTCCGGTCAATCTTGCGATTGGTCGGGGTTTCATCGGAAACGGTGAAACAAAAGTTTGCCGGCGTAGAGTTGAGCTACGCGGGCAAAGCCGCAGGCGAAAGCCTGTATTGTTTGTGAAGCGTAAATCTCTGATTTGAGGTATTGGGGCAATCCTGTGGGGGGTTGCCTCTTTTTTTATCCGCCTTTTAATGACACAATAGGCGCAAGTCTGTTTTAAATACAAGGTGCTGTCATGACCACGATTTTGGCTTTCGATATTGAAACCGTACCCGATGTGCAGTGTATCCGTACGCTGTATGACTTGCCGTCCTCGCTGCCCGACGATGAAGTGGTGCTGTTTGCCCAGCAAAAACGCCGTGCTCAGACGGGTGGGGATTTTATGCAGCATCATCTTCATCAGATTGTGGCGATTTCGTGCTGCATGCGTTGGGGGCAGGATAAAGTCCATGTCGGTACAATCGGCGAGATGGATGACGGCGAGGAAGTGGTTATCGCCAAATTTTTCGAGTTGATTGAAAAACATACGCCGCAACTGGTCAGTTGGAACGGCGGCGGTTTCGACCTGCCGGTTCTGCAGTACCGTTCGCTGCT
>NZ_QKSB01000073.1 GCF_003234935.1 Putridiphycobacter roseus
TAAGTTCCTGCAACTAAACCAGTAAGTGTAGCAGTTGTACCGCCGTTACTCCAAGCATAAGTATAAGGTGCAGTTCCGCCTGCAGCAATTACTGTTACTGTTCCATCATTGTCTCCATGACAAGATAAAGCAGAACCAGTTCCATTCGCTGTTAAGTCAGTTGGTTCATTTACGATTACACTTGCAGAATCCATGCATCCGTAAGAATCGGTTACCGTTACCATATAAGTACCAGCTCCTAATCCATTTACTGTAGCAGTTGTTGATCCTGAAGCATCATTCCATAAGTAAGTAAAAACGCCATTACCACCTGTTGCAATAACAGAGACTGAACCATCAATACTTGTATTACAAGTAGCGTCAGTTGAAGAAGTAATCAAATTTATTTGAGATGATCCACCTACTACAACTGTAGCAATAGCAAAACATCCATTCGCGTCAGTTACAGATACTGTATGAGTTCCTGCACACAAGTTCATTGCCATTGCGGTTGTCTCACCATTACTCCATAGATATGTAAAAGGTGCTACACCTCCAGTTACTATGGTATTGGTAGTTCCATCACAATTTCCAAAACAAGTTGCATCTGTTACAACATCCTCCATCACATGTAGTTCTATAGGTTCTGTAACCATTGCACTTGCTGTTTCTGTACAGCCATTTGCATCTGTTATGGTTACCGTATATGTTCCTGCAACTAATCCAGT
>NZ_QKSB01000074.1 GCF_003234935.1 Putridiphycobacter roseus
CGCAATTCCGGCAACTACCAGTTTGTTAACATAGCTTTCCTCATTACTTTCGGAAACAACCAAACCCCTGTCCTAAACCTCGCCGGCCACTGCGACCCCGCCAGTGGTACTTGCACGGGGCTGAGTGCCGACATCAGAACCTGCCAATCAAAAAACATAAAAGTCCTCCTCTCGATTGGAGGGGCCTCCGGAAGTTACTCTCTCACTTCAGCTGATGATGCAAGGCAAGTTGCTGATTACATCTGGAACAACTTCTTAGGTGGTCAGTCAGCTTCGCGCCCGCTTGGGGACGCGGTTTTGGACGGCGTTGATTTCGACATTGAGGCGGGTGGTGGGCAATTCTATGATGAGCTCGCCAGGTCACTCAACGGACACAACGGACAGGCAAAAACGGTCTATTTAGCCGCAGCTCCACAATGTCCGATCCCGGATGCTCACCTAGACGGCGCTATCCAAACCGGTTTATTTGACTACGTTTGGGTTCAGTTCTACAACAACCCCCCATGCCAGTATGCTGACGGTAATGCCAACGCTCTTTTGAACAGTTGGAGCCAATGGGCCTCGGTTCCGGCCACCCAGGTATTCATGGGGTTACCGGCGTCCACTGATGCCGCGGGCAGCGGATTTATTCCTGCTGATGCTCTCAAGTCACAAGTCCTTCCAACAATTAAGAATTCGGCGAAGTATGGAGG
>NZ_QKSB01000075.1 GCF_003234935.1 Putridiphycobacter roseus
AAGTAAAATAAGCTTTAGGGTTAGCAATCACATCAAAATAGTTAGTATACAATACAGAATCCACGCAACCAGCACTGGTTTCTATTTTAAAGAAAACCGAAATAGGTAAGTGGTCTTCTTGCTCATTTGTAAAGCAAAAGGTTGGGTTTTGTTGATAGGAGGTCTGCCCATCACTGAGTTTCCATGCATAAGTTGCATCATTTCCGTGTGGGGTAGCATTGTCAAATAATTGCATGCATTCACCACTACAAATAGTTAAAGAAGTAGGTTGGATATCTGCTGCAAAATTGGAGAATATGGTGACCGGTAAAATAGTGTCTCCAATACAACCAAAATTACTAGTAGCGCTTAGGAGTACATTATAGGTATCATTTACTTGATAAATATTGGTAGGGTTAAAACTTGTACTGGTTTGGTTATCCTCAAAATCCCAAGATACACTTTGGATATTTCCAGAAACAATAGTCGACAAGTTCGTAAAATCGGCAACAAAACAATTGGTTATGGTGCTAAAGTTGGCTGTAGGAATAGGGTGGGATATATGACTTAAATAAGCAGTATCTGTACAACCGGAATCCGAGACAACTATTAATGCTAAGGTATAAGTTCCTATTTGATTATAGGTGTGACTTGGTTGCTGGA
>NZ_QKSB01000076.1 GCF_003234935.1 Putridiphycobacter roseus
AAGACAGATGGGGTTTAAAGTTTATAATTACGTGTAAAAACTGCTTTTAGGTTTGTAGCGTAAGGCATGCGTACATTATAAAATACATGAGCTTACGTCTGTAAGTGATTGTATTTTACAATAGCATTACCACAAAATTCAACTAACCCCAAACAAAAAACCGCCTTCACAAAGTGAAAGCGGTTTTAAAGTTTATAATTACGTGTAAAAACTGCTTTTAGGTTTGGAGAGTAAGGCATGCGTACATTGTAAAATTCATGAGTTTACGTCTGTAAGTGATTGTATTTTACAATAGCATTACCACAAAATTCAACCAACTCCAAACAAAAACCCCACCTGTCAAAGACAGATGGGGTTTAAAGTTTATAATTACGTGTAAAAACTGATTTTAGGTTTGGAGAGTAAGGCATGCGTACATTGTAAAATTCATGAGTTTACGTCTGTAAGTGATTGGGTTTTACAATCGCAGAACAAAAATCTTCAATTTCTAACAGATATGCCCCACCAAACAAAAAAAACCATCCGTCACAGACGAATGGTTTTTAAAGTTTATTATATGTCACGTCCTGAAATAGCGATACACTAAAACAGTAGTGTAATGAAAACATCAGAAAACATGGGGTATGTGAAACGT
>NZ_QKSB01000077.1:0-352 GCF_003234935.1 Putridiphycobacter roseus
TTGGAATTTGACGCAGGGCCAGTTTCAGACGGCATGGACGTGGTAGAATCATGCTGGCTTTGAGCTAATCTGCCGCGTTCCGCATATTTTGCTATTTCCCTTTTCCAGGAGCTGAAAAATGTCTATTAAAAACGCCGTAAAATTGATTGAAGAAAGCGAAGCCCGCTTTGTCGATTTGCGCTTTACCGATACCAAAGGCAAGCAGCACCACTTTACCGTGCCTGCGCGCATCGTGTTGGAAGACCCCGAAGAGTGGTTTGAAAACGGTCAGGCGTTTGACGGTTCGTCCATCGGCGGTTGGAAAGGTATTCAGGCTTCAGATATGCAGTTGCGTCCCGATGCGTCTACAGCC
>NZ_QKSB01000077.1:362-626 GCF_003234935.1 Putridiphycobacter roseus
TTTTATGATGATGCGACTGTTGTGTTGACTTGCGACGTTATCGATCCCGCCGACGGTCAGGGTTACGACCGCGACCCGCGCTCCATCGCCCGCCGAGCCGAAGCCTATTTGAAATCTTCCGGCATCGGCGACACCGCCTATTTCGGCCCTGAGCCTGAATTCTTCGTTTTTGACGGCGTAGAATTTGAAACCGATATGCACAAAACCCGTTACGAAATTACGTCCGAAAGCGGCGCATGGGCAAGCGGTCTGCATATGGACGGT
>NZ_QKSB01000078.1 GCF_003234935.1 Putridiphycobacter roseus
AGCAGGTCTGAATAACTTGGTGCTCGTGTCCAACGGCAACAAATACATGGATGTCCTTGTTGTCAGCAAAAGATTTGATCAAATCCCATACTTGATCATAGTTGAACAATTGAGTGGTGCTGTCCAAGTTCAAATGCAATTTCTTGTGGATAGTTTCGGTCAAACCATCGATTCTAATGTAGAAGTTGAAGTAGTTAGAACGTACATTGAACATTTGGGAGTTCATTTCGAAGTGCAACATTCTGGAAGTTTCAGTGGCAACGGTAAGAGCGCTGAAATCTCCACCGAATTTGTATTCTTTGTCGATGTAGTCGGCTTGATGATACATTGACCATCCTTGTTGGTTGGGTTTGCGGGTGTATTTGAGAATTTGGGCAGCGTTTAATCTGAACACTTGATGGCAAGGATCGGTGGTGTGTGCCATTGACCACAAGTAAGTGTAATGGAAGTGGTAAAGTTCAGTGCTTGGTTCGGTTTGGAGTTCCCAGTACATGTTGAGAAGACGGGAAATTGGAGGATGAGATTCCATGATGATGTAGTAGGCAAGAATTCTCATTTCGAGGTGTTGAGACCAGTCAGAGAAGATTGGCCAGTAGAGTTCGTATACCATATCATGATCACCAATT
>NZ_QKSB01000079.1 GCF_003234935.1 Putridiphycobacter roseus
GCGAAACTTCTCGGTCTCTCTAATGTTTTTACTTGACTTCAAAACATTTCTTTCTGATGGTCAAACCCTTGCAAAACGATAATTTTCACAAAATACTACTAAATATTTTACGCTTTTAGCGTTTTTCCCGCCTTGGGTAAAAGTCCGCGCCACGCAGTACCGCTAAAATTTTGCATTTAAAAATAAAGTGATTCGCCGTGGGATCAGTCCGCCCGAGTTTTGGGTTGCCGCGGGTATAGTCCACCGCATTTAATACCGCTATAATTTTGCATTTAAAAATACTGTGGTTTGCCTTGGGAATTGTCTACCGAAAACTGTGGGTTACTGTGTTTTTTTTTTAAAAAGTGGCCGAACAATTGTATGTAACGTTTGTGTATGTTGTCGTTGCTAGCCCGAAGGGCAGCTATGCAATATACATATTGTTACATGCTGTTTTATTTTACAATGTACTATTTTTTAACATTCTACATATATTTTTATATCGTTTTTCTTTCAACTTTCGTTCATTTTGACTTGGCACAAAACGAACCAAAAACCCAAGACCCGCACAAATAAATGATTTCATCCTGCGCAAAACAAA
>NZ_QKSB01000008.1 GCF_003234935.1 Putridiphycobacter roseus
TTTGAGTTGATGCGTAGGATGAAAAAAGCAAGAATTAGGGTTCCTGAGCTTGCCGAAGGATCCCCGCTACTTAAAAAGCATTTATCGAAAGGTAGATGCTTTTTTTTTGATAAACTTTTTTTTTAGAAACAGGACGAGAACCTATGGTTGAAAAAATGAATTGTTTTGAGTTTATGCGTCGGATGAAAAAAGCAAGAATTAGGGTTCCTGAGCTTGCCGAAGGATCCCCGCTACTTAAAAAGCATTTATCGAAAGGTAGATGCTTTTTTTTGTGATAAACATTATTTTTTGGAGACAGGACGAGAACCTATGGTTGAAAAAATGAATTGTTTTGAGTTGATGCGTAGGATGAAAAAAGCAAGAATTAGGGTTCCTGAGCTTGCCGAAGGATCCCCGCTACTTAAAAAGCATTTATCGAAAGGTAAAACTAAATGTATAAAGTTGTTATTTTAAAATAAAAAAGCCCTTCAATTCGAAGGACTTTTCATTGGAACATCATCCATTATTATTTTTCTAAACATAATTTAATGACAGCGACGATAGTTTCCATTTCAAAATTTATAATTTATAATTTATTTTATCATAATGAATTAATATGAGTTGCTAAGTCAATTAACTTATTAGAGTAACCTACTTCATTATCGTACCAAGCTATCAATTTGAAAAAAGTCGAATTTAATTCAATACCTGCACCAGCATCAAAAATACAAGTATGCTTATCTCCCACAAAATCTTGAGAAACAACCTCATCTTCAGTATAAGAAAGCACCCTCTTTAACTCTTCGTTTGCACTGGACTTGAATATTTTCTTTATCTCATCATAACTCGTTGACATATTCAACTTTACAGTTAAATCAACTACTGAGACATTTGTTGTTGGCACACTAAAAGCCATTCCTGTTAATTTGCCAGTCAAGCTTGGAATTACTTTTCCAACTGCTTTTGCGGCACCAGTCGTAGAAGGAATTACATTGTTCATGGCAGATCTACCCAATCGATAATTATTCTTTGCTGGAGTATCGACGGTAAATTGTGTAGACGTCGTGGCGTGAATCGTTGTCATTAAAGCTTCTTTAATTCCAAAATTATCATTTAATACTTTTGCAAGCGGTGCTAAACAATTAGTTATGCATGAAGCATTTGATACAATTTGATCTTCTTTTTTTGCCCTTCCCGACCATAATATATCTTTTATTGACATACCTATACATAACCAAAATGATAATTCATTATTCGTAACGGGTAATTTTCACAAATTAAAACATAAGATAGTCTGAATACACAAAATTTTCCCTATTCAATTGCTTAAACTAAAACGCAATATAGTTAAGAAGTCCTACTAGGAAATGTAAAATATAAGAGCATAAGGGACAACTACAAAATGCAAATTATTTGTATTTGAGAAACTATAAAAATTTTTATTAAATTTTATTATTACTGTTTAGTGATTTACATGTACTATTTACTTTAAACAACTACAAAACTTAAATTTTAATCTTCCTTATTCTTTTTCACCAGACTTTGCATATCTACTATTTTATCAGTTTCATCTATTATTTCGTACCCTAAAATAGTTTCCAGTAAGTCTTCCATAGTAAGCACGCCGGTAATACTACCATAGGTATCTTCCACAACAAACATATGGGCCGTTTTATCGTAATTACTTTTAAAAAAATCCGCCAAAAACATATCTTCGCTCACACTAGAAAGTGGTCGAACCAATGCTTTTACTTTCATCTCTCCCTTTTTCTGTACGAGCTCCCAAAGCACTTCACTTTTAAGTACCATCCCTATAATCTTCTCTTTATTGTTATCGAAAATTGGAATTCTTGAAAATTGCTTAAAACGTTCGTCTTGTCTTAACTCGTCTAACGTTTCATCCTCCAAGGCAGTATACAATACAGAGCGAGGTGTCATAATATCATGAATGGTTGTATTGGGTAAATTCAACACGTTTTGAATCACATTGGTTTCAGAATTACTCAATTGCCCTCCTTCATTTGTCGCTAAAGTAAACGCCATCAAATCTGCACGACTCAAAACACTTTTATTTTTATCATTTTTAAGCTTTTTGGTTATTAATTGACTCATCCAAACCAAAGGCATCAAAAGTTTCATTAATACTTTTAGTAAATTAACCGTTGCAGGAGCTAATTTCTCCCAATAATTTGCCCCCAATGTTTTTGGAATAATTTCACTTAAAACTAAAATAGCGAGCGTCATGACTGTTGCCACAATGGACTCAGCAGATATAGATAAGGAAAAAAGCTTAAGTTCAGTACTACCAAAAACAACTGCAGCTTGAGCACCGACACCAATAGCCCCTACCGTATGCGCAATTGTGTTTAAAGTTAAAATCGCAGATAAAGGTTTGTCAATATCTTCTTTAAATAAGTTTAAGTCATTATACAGAGGAATATTTGCATCTTTCTGTTTCCTTATATAAGAAGGCGTAATACTCAAAAGTACCGCCTCAAGAATAGAACATAAAAATGAAATACCGATACTTAACGCTAAAAATAAAAATAACATTCCCATAATTAATCTTTTCTTTGTGGATACAACTGTATTATACAGTCATAAAGATATAAATATTCCGTTCTTGTCTTAATTTTCTAATCAAAAAAGCTATCAAAATACAATTTCTCTAATATCTGTGACCTAAAATTGAGATAACCAATAGAAAATTAAAAACTTTAAAAAATATTATGAAACAATAATACAAACCATAAATAGACAAAAAAATAACCATTATTTATCCACCTGTTTTAAAACAAACGGACTAGTGAATAAAAACGACTTTTTATCAAAAATCTGACAAAAATCATTTGTTTTTATTTACCGTATTTACTTTTATAGGATTAAATTAGATACTTCAAATCCTTTGAAAACTATTTAAATCGACTATGCAAAATATTATCACAGGCACGGGTAGTTATATCCCCACTTTAATTAAAAGAAATAAAGACTTTCTTGAATATGAATTCTATACGGAAAAGCAACAAAAACTTCCCAATTCAAATGAAATTATTATCAAAAAATTTAAAGCCATTACTGGCATTGAAGAAAGAAGGTATGTTGAAAAGGATTTAAAGAATAGTGATATCGCAACTTTTGCGGCACAAAAGGCTATAGAAAAAGCAAATATTAATCCAGAAGAACTTGATTATATCATTTTAGCTCAAAATTTTGGAGATGTGAGACATGGTTTTACGCAATGTGACATGCTTCCGAGTATTGCGGCCAGGGTAAAACATAACTTAAAAATAAAAAACAACAATTGTGTAGCTTATGATGTTGTATTTGGCTGTCCCGGATGGATCCAAGGAGTTATTCAAGCGGATGCATTTATTAAAGCAGGCTTAGCTAAAAAATGTCTAATTATTGGCGCAGAAACACTCTCCAGAGTTGTCGATCCTTTTGATAGAGACTCTATGATTTATTCGGATGGTGCAGGAGCTTGTATATTGGAAGCTAATGAAGGCCAAGAAAGAGGCATTATCAGTTTTGCTAGTCAAAGTTTCACATTAGAAGAAGCTTACTTTCTTTTTTATGGCAGTTCTTACAACCCAAATGAAACACAAACTACCAATTATATTAAAATGCATGGTAGAAAAATTTATGAATTTGCCTTAACTAACGTTCCAATAGCAATGAAAACTGCGTTAGATAAAAGTACAATTAATATAAGCCAGATAAAAAAAATACTTATTCATCAAGCTAACGAAAAAATGGACGAGGCCATTATCCAACGGTTTTATGAACTTTATAATATGGAAGCACCGGAAGGAATAATGCCTATGAGCATACACAAACTAGGTAATAGCTCTGTAGCCACAGTACCAACCCTTTTTGATTTAATTTTAAACGATAAAATTGAAAACCATAAAATTAATGCGGGAGATTATATTTTATTGGCTTCGGTTGGTGCCGGAATGAATATCAATGCCATTGTTTACCAGTATTAATTTCAAAATATTAAAGCCAAATTCAATAGTAGTATTAAACTAGCAGGAATTAGTAAGCAAAAACATGGATTTTAATACCTGTAAAATGGATTTATGGCGGCTATAAAGTCTCGTAAAAAAACAGAACAAAAACGAATTTATCAAACTATAAACAAACTCAAAACAATTAACTTAACAAAGGAAATATAACTTTATAGAAGTATAAAAAGTGGGTTTAAAAATCCATTTTTTATACTTAATTTTGACACTACATAAACTGTTTCCATTGCATTACTTCAAAAGCCTACTTCTATATTTATTCATTTTGCCTGCATTTTTCTGCTATGGACAATCTGCCATCTATAAAAAATTCGGTATTAATGAAGGATTACCTAGTTCCGAAACATACGACCTATATCAAGACTCTTTAGGCTATATATGGATTACAACCGACAGAGGACTTAGCCGATTTGACGGAGAAACCTTTACCAATTACAACGTATCAGAAGGACTACCAAACGAAGTTGTATTTCATTTTTTTGAAGAATCAAACCATAAATTATGGTTTAGTGCAAAAAATAAAAAGCTCTATTATTTTGATCCGTTAAAGTACCCAATTAAATTTAAAGCTTTCGAATTCAATCACCTTCTAGATAGTTTTTACATACAATCACCGCTTGCTGGGCATATCAAAAGATTTAAACAAGTTGGCGATACTTTCTACATTTCCTATCCCAACATCCCTGGCTACTTGGCACTGAAAACAAACAATTCCTTCCATTTTTATCATGATAAATTCAAAAATAAAGAAACGAATAACCTACCCAATACAGAAATTCATATTGACCCCAATTTTTCATTTACAAAACTTAATTTATCGACCATTAAAAATGATTCTATACTCGTTTACAACCACAGCGACCATAAAACATACCGTACTATTCATCAAATTAAAACACCATTAGATATTGAAAAAATCGAATTAATAAAATGTAATTATTCTCCTAATGAAACCGTCTTAATTTTACATAAAGAATTAATTATTCTAAAAGCTGGTAAATTAATAGTGAAAAAATTAAATGGCAGCGGTAATGATATTAAAAGACTAAGTAATCACCACTTATTGGTCGCTACCGACCTTGGCTTATTAGAATATGATGCAGATTATAATTTGATACATCACTTTTTCCCACAACAATTTATCACCTCAGTCCTGATCGACCAAAACCAAGGGATTTGGGCCACCTCCATACAAAATGGCATTTACCACATTCAAAACACAAACATTTTAGAATTGACCGTAGATGGTCGTAAATTTCCAGGTCGTAAACTAACTTTTAATGGGGACTATTTATTTATCATAAATGGAAAATTTAACACCTCCATTTTTAAAAACAATCAACTATTACACCAAACCAACAAAACTTATTTTACAAAAAGAAATGATTTTATAGCTGGAAACGATAAAAAACTAAATGCGATACTTGGCCCAAACTTCCCCTTCTATATTAACACCAATAACGAATCTTTAAACTCATATTATGTTGGAACCTCCAAGGATAAATATTTTGTGAGTGCCAGTGGAAAATATTTAGGCGTTAAAACGAATACACAAAAGGTTCATTTTGAATTTATCTCCGCATTAGAAATATATGAAATTGTTGCGCTTAATGATTCCATTATCTATCTAGCAACTGATAATGGTTTTTACACTTATAATTACAATAGAAAAACTATTCTCGAGAAATCAGCAAATGCAGACTCCTTTTTCCATAAACCACAAAGAATTATTCGCACTTTTAATGACTATTATATTGCTGGAAGTGAAAGTAATGGATTAGCCATTTTTAACGATAGTGTTTTCTTCAAAATTAACATGCAAGACGGACTTCTAGATAACCACCCAACAGGTATAGCCCTTATCAATGACTCGGTATTTTGGATGAGCTCCTATAGTGGACTAAACAAAGTAACTTGCAGATTCAAAACCAATACATTTAACATACAATCATTTACGCAGTCTAATACTGGCTTCTTGAGCAATGAAATCACAGACATCAAACTCAACAAGGACACCTTATGGGCAACGACAAAGACAGGTACATTTTGTTTTCAAAAAGACATCAAAGTAAAACAAAACAAAACGTATTTCAACATAGATTCGATTAGTATTGAAAATACCAAAATCTTACCACAAGAAGCTATTTATGCAGAAGTTAACGAAGTAATTAGTATTTATTATCAATTTATTGATTACAGAATCGGTAAAAAACAAGACATTGAATACCGTCTTTCCAATAAAGAAAAAACCCCTTGGAAAAAAGTAAATGCGAATCAATTATTCCTACAAAGCAATAAATACGGAAAATATCACCTACAAATTCGTACTAAAAATGACCAGCGTATAATATATGAGCATGTTGTTTTCATCATGAAACCCTTTTGGGTAAAATGGGATTTTATCCTTTTAGCAATTATTCTTTTGTGTCTTGTTTTGTATATGATCATTCAAGTATTTGTATTTATCAATGATAAAAAAAGACAAAGGGAAATTGATAAAATAAAATTAGAAATCAAAGCTATAAATGCGCAAATGAATCCGCATTTTACATTTAACACCATCAACTCCATACAACACTACCTCATTCAAAACGATATAGTTGGAGGTATTAATTACTTAAACGACTATGCGAAAATTGTTAGAAAATCATTGGAATTTTCTAGAAGAGAAATCATTTCACTGCAAGAAGAAATTGATTTTTTATTTTTATACGCTAATCTAGAAAAGAAAAGATTTGAAAAAAACTTCAATTTCAAATTTGTATCTAAAATTAATTTAGAACCCAGCGCCATTTTCATCCCTTCCTTACTGCTGCAACCTATTATTGAAAACGCAATTATTCACGGCATAAACGCTATAGAGTACAAGGGAGAACTCGTTATTGGCATCCATGAAGAAAAAAAATGCTATCTTATTGAAATCATTGATAATGGTCTAGGATTCGACCATACAAACGTAATGCATAGCACCAACTCATATGGCTTAAAAATAGTGAATGAACGGTTAAACATATACAACGAAGGATTAAAGATAAAACAACCCATTACCTTTGAATTCAAAGATCCAATTAATCAGACAGGAACCAAAGTAAGTATAAGAATTAACAAGCATATTAAAAAATGAAAGTGATACTAATTGATGATGAAAAAAAAGCGAGAGAGGTATTGAGTTATCACATTCGTGAATTTACCGAAAACACTGAAATTGTAGGTAGTTTTTCAAACATCAATGATGCCAGTGCTGCAATTTCCAGTATCGATTACGACCTCATTTTTTTAGACATAAGTATGCCTGGTGGAAATGGATTCGACTTTATCGAAAGAAACAATTTAATAGACAAGCTTATTGTTTTTGTCACCGCGCACGAAAAATACGCCATTGATGCTTTTAAAGTAAATGCTTTTGACTACCTGCTTAAACCAATAGATATAAACGAACTAAAAAGGATTTCAACCAAAGCGCAAGAGTACCTTAAATCTGACCATTTGACAAAAAGGAGATTGATACAATTCAAAGCTGGCTATCAAAATGTAATCCTTAATGAAGACGATATCTTGTACATCTCATCTCAGGGTAACTACTCTACAGTTTACACCGTGAATAATGAGTCATTTATGATCTCCAAAAATCTAAAAAAAATAGCCGAACTGTACTTTTCATCCGCTAATTTTATTCGAATCCATCAATCACATATTATTAATTTGAACAACGTCGTAGAATTCAATAAAAATTGCATTTTAATGACCGACAAAAAAGAAATTCCATTATCAAAACAAGGTCATAAAAAAATAATGGAAAGACAAAAACAGGGCTAAAATGTCCAAATTTTAATTATTTCAAGGCAAACTTTAATTATTTTCTAAAATCTGGAATTCTACTTTTATATTTGAAACAGAATTAATAACTATTTAATTTTAATCGTAAAAAAAATGGTAGGTCGTCATAACGCCTACCATTTTTTATTTAAACTACTTTTATACTTAATAAGCACGTTCGTTACTTCCTTCTATATAATTAATAAAGGCTTTGTTTACTACTTTATTCCCTCCTGGGGTTGGATAATTACCTGTAAAATACCAATCTCCTGTATGATTTGGACAAGCAATTTTCAAATTCTCTACAGACTGGAAAATAATTTTAACATCCGATTTATTATCTTCTGGCTTCAATAATTCAGCCACCTTATTAGATATCTCTTCGTCCGTGTATATGGCATATAATTCTTTAACATAATTCTTAATTTGCTCTTTAGGCAAACCTTCCTGCTCCTTACACTTCTTGTACACTTCGTCAATCACGTTTTGTTTACCTTGCTCTTTTAACAACTCTATTGTTGCTGTAAAAGCGATAAAATCTCCCATTTTTGCCATATCAATACCATAACAATCAGGAAATCTGATTTGAGGTGCACTCGACAAGACTACAATTTGTTTAGGATTTAAACGATCTAGAATTCTAAGAATACTTTTTTTCAAGGTTGTCCCTCTAACAATAGAATCATCAATGACTACTAGGTTATCTTTATTTTCATTTACAGTACCGTAAGTAATATCATAAACATGTTCCACTAAGTCATCCCTACCATCATCTTGCGTAATGAAAGTTCTTAATTTAGTATCTTTAATTGCAATTTTTTCAATTCGTGTTCTTCTCGAAAGAATAGACTTTAATTCTTCATCACTTAAATTACCACCTTTTTCCTTTAACAAGTCAAATTTGACTTCATTTTGATAATCTTCCAAACCTTTAATCAGTCCATAAAAAGACGTTTCTGCAGAATTGGGTATAAAAGAAAACACGGAATTATCTACATCATTATCAATATGCTTCAATAATTGGGGCAGCATCAATCTTCCTAATTCTTTTCGCTCTTTATAAATATCTTTATCTCCTGGTCGTGAAAAATAAATTCTTTCAAAAGAACATTGTGTTACTTTAGTGGAAGGATTAATTTCCACTTCTTTTACGTCACCTGATTTTTTAATAATTAAAGCATGCCCTGGCTTTACTTCTTTAATATCCTCAATTGAAACATTAAAAGCAGTTTGAATAACAGGTCTCTCTGAAGTAACCACACAAACTTCATCATCTTCATACCAAAAAGCTGGTCGAATACCATTAGGATCACGCAATACAAAAGCGTCTCCATGACCTATCATTCCAGCCATTACATAACCACCATCCCAATCTCCAGAAGAACGTTTTAATATATCTTCAATATTAATTTGATCTGCTATGGTATTATATACATCACGATTCGAGTAACCAAGTGGTTTAAACTTTTCGTATAAACTGGTATTTTCTTCATCCAAAAAATGTCCGATTTTTTCTAAAACCGTTACTGTATCGGATTTTTCTTTAGGATGCTGACCAATTTTGAGTAACATATTAAATAGTTCGTCATTATTGGTCAAGTTAAAGTTACCCGCCACCAACAAAGATCGGGTCATCCAATTACTTTGTCTTAAAAAGGGATGACAACTTTCAATACTGTTTCTACCATAAGTACCATATCTTAAATGTCCCAAGAAAACCTCTCCCGTAAAACCTGCATTACTCTTCAAGTAATCCAAATCTTTCAATAAAGCTGGATTTTCTTTCTCAATCTCTTCAAATCGTGCGTTGACGTTTTGAAATATTTCTTGAATTGGTTTCTGACCATTGGAACGAACCCTACTAATATAGCGTTCACCTGGTTCCATATCTAACTTAATATTTGCCAATCCAGCACCATCTTGTCCCCTATTATGCTGTTTTTCCATAAGGAGATACATTTTATTTAGACCATAAAATGCCGTTCCGTATTTTTTTAAGTAAAAATCTAATGGTTTTTTTAACCTTAAAAGGGCTATACCACATTCGTGTTTTAAAGGATCACTCATATTGCTGTGTAGCTATAAATATATATATTTACAAAATTACAAAAAGCATTTGTAGGCGACCTAAAAAAATAAGAAAATAATTTTTTTTCAATATTCTTTGTTAATAAATATGAAGTTCGTACATTTGCACCCCCATTTTGGGATAATTATATATTAACTAAAAAGATTAATATTGTGGATACATTAAGCTACAAAACGATATCAGGTAATAAGGAGACTGCGAATAAGCAGTGGTTATTAGTTGATGCAGAAGGACAAACACTTGGTAGATTAGCAAGTAAAGTAGCATTTATGATTAGAGGTAAACATAAAACGAATTTTACCCCTCATGCTGACTGTGGAGATAACGTAATTGTTATTAATGCAGAAAAGATTTCTTTAACAGGAAATAAATGGGAGGATAAAACTTATATTCGTCACACTGGTTACCCAGGCGGTCAGAGAATGCTAAGTGCAAAAGAATTAATGGCAAAAAGACCAATTAGAATGGTTGAAATGGCTGTTAAGGGAATGCTTCCTAAAAACAAATTAGGAAATGCAATTTACAAAAATCTAAAAGTGTACGCTGGGACAGAGCACAATCATGACGCTCAAACACCAGAAAAAATCAATTTGGATTCAATTTTAAACAAACAGTAAGATGAGTGTAATTAATACATTAGGTAGAAGAAAAACATCTGTTGCTAGAGTTTATCTTTCAGAAGGATCTGGGAAAATCACAGTTAACAAAAAAGACTTGAATGTTTATTTCAAAACACCAATGCTTTTAGAAAAAGTGAACCAACCATTTAACATTACCGACAATGTTGGTAAGTATGATGTAACGGTAAACGTTGACGGTGGTGGAACAAATGGTCAAGCCGAAGCAATTAGATTGGGTATTTCAAAGGCATTAGTAGAAATTGATGCTGAGTACAAACCTGCTTTAAAAGCGGAAGGTTTAATGACTAGAGACCCAAGAATGGTTGAGAGAAAAAAACCTGGACAGAAAAAAGCGAGAAAGAAATTTCAATTTTCGAAACGTTAATATTCTATCTAAGAAAGTTGGTTTAGTATCTAAGTTAATGAGACTACAATTTTATTGTACTACTCATTAATTGGTTTTCACCAATAAGCGCAACGAGCGTTGAAAAATTAAAAAGAAAGTAAACAATTAAAAAAATTACAAAATGGCAAGAGCAACATTTGATGAGCTTTTAGACGCCGGAGTTCACTTCGGACATTTAAAGAGAAAATGGAATCCATATATGGCTCCATATATTTTTGCAGAAAAGAGAGGTATCCACATTATCGATCTAAATAAAACAGTTGCACAATTAGATATCGCCTGTGCTGCATTGAAACAAATTGCAAAATCAGGTAAAAAAATCTTATTTGTAGCGACAAAAAAACAAGCAAAAGAGATTGTAGAAGAAAGAATTAAACCTACCAAAATGCCTTTCGTAGTTGAAAGATGGTCAGGTGGTATGTTAACAAACTTTGGTACAGTTAGAAAAGCAATCCGTAAAATGACATCTATTGATAAAATGGGTGAAGACGGAACTTTAAAAACTTTGTCAAAAAGAGAACGTTTACAGTTATCTAGAACGAGAGCGAAATTAGATAAGAATTACGGTACTATAGCTGACATGACAAGAATGCCTTCAGCAGTATTCGTAGTAGATGTATTAAAAGAACAAATTGCAGTAAGAGAAGCTAACAAATTAAGCATCCCTACTTTTGCAATGGTTGATACAAATTCTGACCCTAGAAATATCGACTTCGTAATTCCAGCAAATGATGATGCTACAAAATCTATTGCCAAAATAATGGACATAGTAACAGGTGCTATCATGGAAGGTTTAGCTGAAAGAAAAGACGCTAAAGAAAAAACGAAGGAATTAAAAGAATCCAAAGAAACGAAAGAAGCAACTGAAGCTCCTAAGGCTGAAGCTGATGCTGAAAAATAATTTTTAAAAAGAGTGTACAAATGAAAATAACTGCGTCTCAAGTAAACGAATTAAGACAAAAAACTGGTGCTGGCATGATGGATTGCAAGAAAGCATTGGTTGAAGCGGAAGGTGAAATGGATGCTGCTATTACAATCCTTAGAAAAAAAGGACAAAAAGTAGCGGCTAAGAGAGGGGAAAACGAAACTTCAGAAGGTTTAGTAATCGCGAAAACTTACAACAATGACCAAACTGGTGTTGTTTTATCTTTAAGCTGTGAAACAGATTTCGTAGCAAAAAATTCAGATTTTTACACATTTGTTGAAAGCTTAGTAGATATTGCTGCTAAAAATAATGCTGCTACAGTTGAAGCTTTAAACAATACGCCTTATAACGATACACAATCAGTTGCTGAAAAGATTATAGAGCAAGTTGGTGTAGTTGGTGAAAAATTAGTTTTATCTAATTATGCATTGTTAAGCGGAGAAGCAGTGGTAGCTTATAATCACCCAGGTAACCAAGTGGCTACTATGGTGACATTGACAAAATCTACGGAAGAAGCAAAAGATGCTGGTAAACAAGTTGCAATGCAAGTTGCTGCCATGACACCAATTGCTTTGAATAAAGATGGTATTGATGAGGCTACTATTCAAAATGAAATTGAAATCGGTAAAGAATTAGCAATCAAAGAAGGGAAACCTGCTGAAATGGCTGAAAAAATTGCAATGGGTAGATTAAACAAATTCTTTAAAGAGAATACGTTGCTATCGCAAGACTTTATTAGAGACAATAAAAAATCAGTAGAGCAATTCTTAAAGGATACGGACAAGGACTTAACCATAACCGACTTTAAAAGATTCGCTTTAAAATAATTTAAAAAAAAGAGAAATTAAAATTTCTCTTTTTTTTTGTTTTAATTTTAAGAATACATGAAATATAAAAGAGTTTTACTAAAACTAAGTGGTGAAGCCCTTATGGGCGATAAACTTTTCGGAATTGATAATAACAGAATTGCTGAATATGCAGCTGAAATAAAAAAACTTTATCAAAACGTTGAATTGGCTATTGTAATTGGTGGAGGAAATATATTTAGAGGAGTTCAAGCTGAAAAAGGCGGTATGGATCGTACCCAAGGAGATTATATGGGGATGTTAGCTACTATGATAAATAGTATGGCTTTACAAGCTGCCTTAGAAAAAGAAGACATTAAAACAAGATTGGTTTCCGCAATAGAAATGCGTGAGATAGCAGAACCATTTATTAAAAGACGTGCCGTTCGACACTTGGAAAAAGGTAGAGTCGTTATCTTTGGAGCTGGAACTGGTAATCCATATTTTACCACAGATTCTGCTGCTGCGCTGCGCGCAATAGAAATGCAAGCTGATGTTATACTTAAAGGAACTAGAGTGGACGGTATTTATACTGCCGATCCAGAAAAAGATCCAGATGCAACAAAATACGATACCATTACTTTTGACGAAGCATACAATAAAGGTTTAAGTATTATGGACATGACTGCATTTACCCTGTGTAAAGAAAATGATGTACCTATTATTGTTTTCAACATGAATACCAAAGGCAATCTTGAAAAGGTTGTAAATGGTGAAAAAATTGGTACTTTAGTAGCTAATAAATAATATTTAAATCATTCAAAATGGAAGAAGAAATTGATTTTATTTTCGATTCATTAAATGAAGCCAACAATGGTGCCATTGAACACTTATCCGAATCGCTAGTAAAAATTAGAGCTGGTAAAGCATCACCAAGTATGGTTAATGGCGTTAGTGTTGATTACTACGGCTCCATGACACCTCTAAGTCAAGTAGCTAATGTAAGTACATTAGATGCTAGAACGATTAGTGTTCAACCATGGGAAAAAGCTATGTTGGATGAAATTTCAAGAGGAATAACCAACGCCAATTTGGGACTTAACCCACAGAATAATGGTGAATTAATCATTATTAATGTACCAATGTTAACCGAAGAAAGAAGAAAAGATTTAGCAAAAAAAGCAAAATCTGAAGGGGAACATGCAAAAATTAGCTTAAGAAACAATCGTAAAGATGCGATTGATGAAATAAAAAAACTTAAAGAAAATGGCTTGTCCGAAGATGCTCAAAAAGGGTTAGAAGAAGACGTCCAAAATATAACCAGTTCATTTACCACAAAAATTGATGAACTCACTGCAAAAAAAGAAGCAGATATTTTAACCATTTAATAAAACTAACAGTCGAAAAAAAATCTGTCGATTCAAAGACAGATTTTTTTTTCTAAAATAATTAAATCATGGGTGATAATTTTTATAACAAGCAATCTGACAACTTAGAAAACGATATCGTTTTTGGCGTAAGAGCAGTAATTGAAGCTGTTCGAGCAGGGAAAGAAATTAATAAAATTATGATTCAAAGGGGGATGCAAAAAACCCTTTTTAAGGAATTAAAAGAAGAATTGGCAGATAAAAAGTATAACTTACAATTTGTTCCTATTCAAAAATTAAATCGCTTAACCCGTAAAAACCACCAAGGTGTTATTGCATTCATTGCCCCAATTCAATACCAAGATATTGAAGCAATCACTACCCGTATATTTGAAGAAGGTGGCGTCCCAAATTTCTTGATTTTAGATAGTATCACAGATGTTAGAAACTTTGGTGCTATTGCAAGAACTGCAGAATGTACAGGTATTGATGCTATTGTAATTGTAGAAAAAGGAGGTGTATTGGTGACTTCTGACTCTATTAAAACATCTGCAGGTGCTTTAATGCGTATTCCTGTCTGTGTTGCAAAAGATTTATCTGCTGTTGTCTCCTCTTTAAAGAGTAGCGGTGTACAAGTAGTTGCTTGTACCGAAAAAACACAAACTTTTATTCAAGATGTAGAACTTGATTTACCCACTGCTATTATCATGGGGTCTGAAGAGGATGGTATTTCTAATGAATTACTTGCTGCTGCATCTTACAAAGCTAAAATACCAATGCAAGGTGATATTGCCTCACTAAACGTTGCTGTAGCTGCTGGAATGATTATGTATGAATCCTTAAGACAAAGATTAGGGTAATCTACCCTATTCTTAAAAATTCAATTTTTAAAATATTAAACAAAAAAAAAGACAGTGTTTCCACTGTCTTTTTTTTATGCTTTTAAAGAATTAGTTTTTCATAAACTGTTTTCTCACTGTACCATTTTCTGTATTCAATTCAACAATGTATGAACCAGAAGCTAATTCAGAAACATCTACTTGATTAGAAGTATTTGCTAATGTACTTACCAATTGTCCGCTTACATTATAAATATTTACTGTATTTACAGTTGCCATATCTACATTTCCTAATGTTAAAACATCCAATGCTGGATTAGGATATACCGTTAAAGCAGCTAATTCACTGTTATCAACACTAGCGAAATCTCCACTACCACCAATTTTGAATGAAAGAGATTCCCATGCCAAACCTAAACTAGTTAATGGTGTCCAAGAAGTTGCTCCAGCATCAAAAAAGTTCAAAGGATCAATTAACAAAGCACCTGCACCATTTCCTGTAGTCGCTAAACCACTCCAATTCCATCTAGATAATGAAGGCGTTGCTCCAACTACAGACAACCAATATGTTCCACCTGATAAATCCAAAGTTGAATTTAATACAATGTTTACTGCAGTATCACTTACAGGGGATGGGATAGGAGTAATTGTATGCTCTTCTGAATAAAGTGCTGTTGCCGCTGGCACACCATTTGCATCTGCAAATATTTCAACTTTCATACTAGTCATATCCACATCAGCATTATTTCTAAAACCTCTAACAGTAATATTAGTTACATGCCATACATCATTTGCACCAACCGTAAAATCATCTGCACTGGATACCGTTGTATCTGCAAGATCCGTGTATTTGTTACTCACAATACCACTTCCGTTGTTACCATTAGTTTGATTGTACAAATCTTGCGCAAATACAGACGTAGAACCCAAGATTGCAAAAAGTAAAATTTTCTTCATAATAATTATTTTTTAGTTTAGACTAAATTAGAAAAAATTATGCATACTCACTTATATTAACAGAATAAATATTTAAAAAGTTATCTTTATCCAATGAAAAGGAACCAATATATACTAATAATTATCATCCTTATTGGTTTAGGGTTGAGACTTAGTGTATCCTACACACACACATATACCAATGATGAATTAAGTGCTATAAAAAGACTTAGCTATAACACTTTTAGTGATCTAATCACAAAGGGGGTAAAGATTGGTGACATGCATCCCGCAGGTGTTCAATTATTCATGAAAATTTGGAGTGAAATCGTTGGTACATCTTCTTTTTTAATGCGTTTACCTTTTGTATTATTTGGTACAGCCGCAATTTGGCTTGTTTACTTAATTGGCAATATTTTTTCGAAAAAAACTGGATTATTGGCTGCTGGTATTTGGTCTTTTCTCCTTTTCCCTATTTTACAATCGGAACTAGCAAGACCGTATGCTCCGGGGTTATTTTTCACCTTACTCACTGGATTATTTTTAATCCGCCTATTATTTCTACAGAAAAACAAAAAGCAACTATTTAAAACTAGTTTATTTATTGGGCTGAGTATGGCTGCGGCCATGTATACCCATTACTTTGCCTTTTTAATGGTCGGTTTTATGGGATTAAGCAGTCTCCTTTTCATCAAACAATACAACTTAAAATACTTGATCTTTGCTGGTCTATCCGCCATTATATTATATGTTCCGCATGTATCTATTACGCTATACCAAACAGGTATTGAAGGAGGTATTCAATGGCTAGCTAAACCACATGCATTGTGGCTATTCGATTTTCTATATTTTGCTTTTAACGAATCTCTTCTACTAATAACTATTCTTCTTATCCCATTTCTTATCGGTGTTTTTAAACCGTCTATACCTGCATTAAAAAAACAAACCTTATTGCTCTTTATCTGGTTTTTTGGAATCTTTCTGGTGGGCTATATTTTATCTTATGTACAAACACCGATTTTAAAGTTTCCTGTCATGTTATTTTCATTTCCCTTTTTTGTGATTCTAATTTCTTATTACATTCAAAAAGTAAGTCCAAAGGAAGATAATTTATTACCAATATTTATCAGTATACTAGTATTGCTATCTACCATTATCCAAACAAAACCTTGGAGTAAATACCATGCTGAAGTATTACAAGAGCTACATCAAACTGCTTTTCAATGGCAAGAAGATATTTCTCCCAAAAACTTAAGCATTGCTATGAATGTAAATGACCCATTCTATATCAATTTTTTTGGTCAAGTCAAAAACCAAACTCTTGAATTCATTATTGATGAACTTAATTATGAAGATGAATTAAAATGGAAAACCACATTAGACACGCTGTCTACCGACTATCTAATTTTCGGTTATGCTGCAAGAACGACTCCTGTCTATTTTTTTAGTATTGCCAATCATTATTATCCTTATGTCAAAAAGTATAAAAAATATAATAATAGTGGGGTGTATTTACTATCTAAAAAAGCAAGGGACCAGGCAGTCGTTTTAAACAAAAAAATCATTGCTGACTTTCCTGTCAATACCAAAAACTGGATTTTCAAACCTACCGCTTTAAATCAACTCCATTATCGAGTAGATTCCACAGAAATGTACAGTCCACAAATATTACTGAATGTCACCCAAGAAATGGCTGCAAATAAAGTATATCTTTCTTTTGATATAAATAGTGTTAATATAGACTCGGCAGCACAATTTACCTTAGTAATAGCACCTGAAAATAATTCCCTGCAACCCATACTAGATGCCAATGGAAACCCCATTTGGATTGGCTTAAATTTAGAAACAGCTTTAATCGAAAATCAACATGCTTATTTTTCAATAAATTGTCCGACCCAGGTGAAACAAAACGACAAGTTAAAAATATATATATGGAATAGAAACCAAGCTAATATGACCATTGCCTCCATCAAAATTGAAGCAATTGAAAATATTTGGAACTAATTAACAATATTTTAAAATGAATAAAATATTCTTCTTTATATTATTACTACCTTTTTCAATTCATATTTTTTTGACAACACACCCATGAAATACTTACTCCTTTTTCTCCTCTGCCTCTCCTATTCTGTTTCCGCTCAGGTAAACCAAAAAAGTTTACTTTGGAAAATTACTAGTCCAGAAAGTGAAAAAACTTCCTATCTATATGGTACAATGCATATCAGTGGTAGATTAGCTTATCACCTAGGAGAAGAATTTTTTAATGCAATTGAATCGGTAGATGCCGTTGCCTTAGAGTCTAATCCTATTATATGGTTAGACGAAATTTTTAACTCAAAATATGCCAACGATTATTTGGGGAAATTTGGATTTCAAAGCCAAACATATAAAGGTTTTTACCAAGACGCCTTTAAATTAGAACGTCCTACCAATAAATTACTGAAACAATATATTGCCAGTGACCATTACTTGAGTAATTGGATGCTTTACCGTGAAAATAAAAGTCAACTTGATTTTGAAGAAGAAACATTTTTGGATCTATTTATATACCAAACGGGTAAAAAGCAGCAAAAAAACGTCTACAGTCTAGAGGATTTTAAAGCGACTACCAACTTAAGCAAGATGGGAAATTTACCAGACCCAAATAAAAAAGAAAATAAAGCTTGGTTTGAAAAATTAACCAAGGACAAAAATGCTAGAGATTTAATAGAAGATGCCTACAGAAATAAAGACGTCATGTTGCTAGACTCATTACATGGTCAAATAAATACCGATAACTTTTTAAAGTACATGCTTGATGTCCGCAATGATTTAATGGCAGCAAAAATAGATTCATTTATTCGTAAAAAAGATATCAGTCTATTTGTAGGTATTGGTGCAGCACACTTAGCCGGAGAAAAAGGGGTCATCCAATTTTTAAGAAACAAAGGCTACACCATAGAACCAATGACAACAACCATTACCGATAAAGCCAAGTCGATTAAAACGGTGTACGACCAAATGACGACTAAACTCGACTTTAATAATACCTATCAGTCCGATTTATTTTCGGTTAAAATACCTGGTAAAATGTATGAAACACCCCCAGAGACAAACAACCAACGCCAATTTTTCTCTCCAGAACTTACAAATGGCACTTATTTTTCTATCAAACAAATAAGCACTTATGGTCTTTTAAAAGGAAAAAGCGCAAAAAATTATGAAACCAAAATAGATAGTTTACTCTTTGAAAGTATTCCTGGGAAAATTATATCCCGTAAAAAAATTCAAAAAAACGATTTTAATGGCGTAGATATCCTTAATAAGACAGCCAATGGAAATTATCAACGGTACCAAATTTATTATACGCCCATTCACGTTTTTATTTTCAAAATGGGAGGAAAAAACGAACTAGTAAAAAACCAAAGTGATGCATTTTTCAACGCCATTCAATTAAAAGAAATAAAAACAGATTGGACAACAACAAGAAGTTTAAATAATGATTTTTCTACGGCCACTCCTTCTTATTATCACTTCAAAAATAACGATCGTATTACCTCACTCTATAATCACCCAGAACTGGAGGCTTTTGACCCAAAAACTAAATCTTATTATTTATTAAAAAGAGCTAGTCTACATGATTTTGGGTTTATTGAAACGGATGTCTATGAACTGCAGAGACTTACAGCTAAATTTTTAAAATCCAATGAAATAGATACCTTTTCCATTTCTTACCTCCAAAACTCTACCTACCCCTCCTCTATTACAAAAGCAAATAATGCCAATGGAGATTTTATCACACTGAAAATAATTATTAAAGGGCCATATTATTATTTACTAATGCGTACCACCCCCACAGAAACACCAATAGACTCATTCTTTACTGCGTTTAAATTTAACCAATTAGAGTACCAGTACCCATTTGAAAAATATGACGACTCTACCCTATTGTTCTCTGTAAAATCTAATTTTCTATACCCTTCTGCATTCAACGACCTTTATTCAAAGGCATATGCTATCAAGAATAAAAACCTTAAAAAGAATAAAACAGATAATAGTTATAAAAGTAACACCGAATCAAGAATATATTACTCAGAAAACTACGAAAGAGTTTATGTAGAAGCTTTTAAATATCATGACTATGCCCATTTCGATAAAATTGACTCCTTATGGGCGGAAGAAAAAAATTATTATACAAAGACTAAAAAATTGGTTATCCAACAAGAAGCATCAAGTAAAGATAACCAACAATATTACATGCAATTATCGCTTACAGATACTAATAGTAGCAGAATGATTTGGGTGAAAGAAATCTTACACCATGGAACATTATACACTTTAAAAGCTAATTTAGACACCCTTTCCACTCCCTCACCATTCATTCAAAATTTCTTTGATTCATTTAAACCCTTTGACACCTTAATTGGTGAGTCTGTCTTGGAAAACAAAGCCGATTTATTCTTTAAAAACATCCATAGCAAAGACAGCCTTGTTAAAGCGCAAGCCATTACTTCTGTAAAGGATTATATAACTTTTGAGGATAAAGATTTTCAAGCGCTAAAGGAAGTAATAAGTAATTATCTATTTTCAGAAAAACAAATGGATTATAAAAAACAATTAATTGAGGAAATAGGAAAATTAAAAAACCCCTTAATTTACGATTACTTGGTCTCCATTTATGAAAAATATGAAGATACGGCCAGTTACCAGTTGGCAATTTTACGTGGACTTACGAGCCAAAATACGAAGAAAGGAAATGATTTATTTTTAAAACTTTTAGAAAAAGACACGCCATTATCCAACAACAACTATGAGATTTACTCCATCATTTTTCCATTATTTGATTCGTTAAGTTTGGCCAGTAATCTTTATCCTGAATTACTGAATTATAGTTTTATCAAACAATACAAAACCCCAATCTACATGCTACTTTCTAGCTTAGTTACCGCTAAAAAAATTAAACCTAAAAAGTATAAACAAAATTACAAACAACTGGTAAGGGAGGCAAAAATTGAATTAAAAGAACAAATTAGTTATGAGCAATACGAACAAGGTAAAAAGCCTTCGGGCTACGGTTATGAATCTTATAAAAACCAAGGAAATGATTTACTCTCTAATTACATAACCTTATTGAAACCGTTTGAAAAAAAATCAGATGTTGCTTATTTCTTTCATAAATTAAGTCTAGTTCAAGACTATATCGTTCAAACAAATATTGTCCTTAATCAAATACAAGTAAAAGAACCGGTAAGCGATTCGGTATTGACATATTTGGCCGCAGATTTAATCAACCGTGAATACCTATATGGCCAATTAAAAGGCATGGATAAATTAACATATTTCCCAAAAAAATACAACCACCAAAATGCCCTTGTCGAATCCATTTTATACCAGGATAATTTCAACCAAGAAACGGATAGCATGATTTTTATAGAAAGAAAATGGCTTGAAATGCAAAACGATACTGGATATGTTTATTTTTACAAGAGTAAAAGGAAAAATGAAGACAATTGGGTACTAGACTATATTGGATTACAACCATTAAATGAAAACGAAATAAACTTAGATCCCCGTTTTATCACAGACGGGATAAAAATTGAAAAATATAAGGACCTTGAGGAAATAATTAAAGAAGAAGTAGCGTCTATTTTATTAGAAGGTCATAAAAGAGCTAAAAAAGAAACAACAGGATACGATTTAGATTGGTATTTTTAGTCCATACAAATGCAAGAAGCGATAATAAACATATTAATTTTCAATAACAATGACCAAGAAATTGAGTTATTAAAAGAATATCTTATACAACCGAGTAACAATATATTTATTGCCAAAACAGAAACCGAAGCGAAGTTGATATTGGATACAAAACATATAGGTATTGTTTTGCTTTCTACGGATATCAGTGACATCAATCATCTAAAATTTATAGATGAGATCAGTAATATCAACCAAAATAAGGATTGTTTTACAATTATTACTGGAACGGTAACCGATAGTGCTTTACACTTGGTGCAGGGGTTAAATAAAGGTGCAGTTGACTTTATTACCTTACCGTTTATGAAAAACATTGTTATTGCAAAAATAAATGTTTTTAAACGATTGTATTTTAAGAATAAAACCATTTTATCACTCCTTGAGAATATTTTACCAGAAGCGGTTTTAACGGAGTTTAGACAAAACAATAAATACACCCCAAAACGGCATTCAAATTGCGCCATTTTATTCACCGATTTCATTGGATTTTCAAAAAAAGCCCGAGATTATTCTCCACAAGAATTATTGAAAGTACTAGACTATTATTTCTCTAATTTTGACCTAATTTTTCAAAAATACAATATCGAAAAAATTAAAACTATTGGAGATAGTTATATGGCTGTTGGTGGCTTGAACGCAAATGAAGATGAAACGGAGTTAAAGATGACTTTAGCTGCCTTAGAAATTAAAGCATTTGTTAAAGAAGATATTAAAAAGAGAAAACAAGCTGGCAAAGATTTTTGGGAAGTACGCATTGGCATACATTCTGGTGATTTAATAGCTGGTGTTATTGGCAGAAAAAAGTTTGCTTTTGATGTATGGGGAGATTCAGTAAATGTTGCTTCTAGGTGCGAAGCGTTAGCTCCCCCAAATGAAATTAATGTTTCAGAGCATTTTATCCGTAAAATAAAAGATTTCTTCAACTGTACAGAAAGAGGTCCAATTGAAGTAAAGAACATGGGAAAGATTAACATGTTCCTTATTAACGACATTAAGCCAGAATTTAAATTAGACCAACAAGGCTTATTTGCCAACTTAACCTTACGTGCTAAAGCGCATTTGTCAAAAATTGACTTTAACGGCATTCGATCTTATATTATTGACAAGTTAACAAAAGAGCTTCCAAAAAATTTAGTCTATCATTCATTAGATCACACACTAAATGTAGAACAAGCAGTTATTAAATATGCTAACCTTGAAGGAGTAGATGAAGAAAAGATCATACTCCTAAAAACTGCCGCTTTATTTCACGATTCCGGATTTTTAGTGAAATATGAAAAAAATGAAAATATTGGTGTACAATACTTTAAAGAAGTGGCAAGCACCTATGGATACGCTAAAGCGGATATAGAATTCGTATCGAGAATTATTATGGCCACAGCCAGACTAAGACAACCTATTGACATCTATGAAAATATCATTTCGGATGCAGACCACGACTATTTAGGCAGAAGAGATTACCATATTACCGCGCAAAAGCTAATTCAAGAAATGGCAGCATATGGCTATGTTTTGACCGAAATTGAATGGTTAGAAAAACAGATTGATTATCTAGCGCATACGCATCAATACTATACCACATCTGCAAAAAACATTAGAAAAAAGGGAAAACAAAAACGAATTAATGAACTAACTACTTTACTAAAGAAAAAGCAAGTCTAATCATTATTTTACTTCATAAAACAAGTCTGAAAGGCCCATTATCTCTTTTACCTGGTAAACGATTTCAAGTACTTTAGCTGCATTATTACTCTTGTCTCTTTTTTTCCTCACGTTTGCAACAACTACATTCTCTAAAGAAACAGCATTACTCGTTTCCTTTAATTGATTTCGACTTTCCTTCCCACTCGACACTTCATTATAATCTGTTGTAGTAACCACTTCTTCTAAGTCTTGAAAACTAGCTTCAGCATCTTTCTCCAGGGAAAGACTTGGGCTAATCGCTAAGTCATCTTCCATTTCATCCGATTCAGGCGCTGTACTAATCATTCTTGGTGCTTCTGCTGCTATATCAAAATTTTCAACAGCTATTGGTGCTAATTTGCTTTTATTGGCTAAATCGTCGCTTACAGCTATTTTTTCTAATTCGGTTTCTGGTGGTGTTAATTTTGTATCTGGAAAAAAAACAGAAGAAGAGTCCAATACCGTACGCTCACTATTTTCTACTATTTTATTAGGTAATAATACCTCTTCCACTTTTGAATTTACAGCTAACTCCTGTTTTTGAATAGGAGATTCAAACAGATTGAATAATCCAAAAAGGAGTAGCGCCAAACCAGTAAATTGTATAGCGGGATATTGGTACCAAGGTTTTTCAGTTGGAAATAAAAAAGTAAAAAAAGAATGCCTCCAACTTGTACTTACCTGTTCAACACCGTGCAGTTCATGCATGAATTTTTCTTGCAAGTTTTCACTAGCTACAATTTTTTGATCTTGAACATAAAGCGCAGTTTGCCCTAGAAACTGTTTCAACTGCTCATATTCCTTTTCATTTGTAGCCATATCCTTTATCATATCAAGTTCTTCTACACTTAATTCATGATAGGCCTTATATTTTATCCATTCCTCTACACGCATCATTTTGCAATTAATTTTTGGTATACCGCTAATTGCTCGGCTAAATATTTGGTGGCATAATGTAAACGAGATTTTACTGTACCTTCATTCAAGGTTAAAACTTCAGCTATCTCTTTCATACTTAATCCATCTTCATGTCGCAACTTAAAAACTTGACTATGTTTTTCGTTCATCTCTGCCAATTTCTGCTTTAATTTTTGCCCAAAATCTTGTTGGTCATATAGTTCATCTGCAATAATATTCGAATCTTTTGGCTGATAATTGTCCTCCGGTTCTTCCCTTACATTTTTTCTAACCTCCTGTTTTTTATATTCATTTTTACAGCGATTAAAAGCAACAGAAAAAACCCATGTTTTAAAATTTTTACTGGCATCAAATAAAGCGGGCTTTTGAATCAGTTTTGAAAATATGTCCTGTGTGGCATCTTCCGCTTTTTCTCTATCTTGCCACAATTTATTATAAAAAAAATTGACTAAATGATTGGCATATCTATGGTAAATTTGTTCCAAGGCTTTCTTATCCCCTTTTTGAAAAAGTAGCATTAATTCTTCATCAGAATAGGTTTTATAGTCCTTTTTAAATAAACGCATTAAAATTTAATCATTTTCAAGTATTTCCTTTACTTCTTTTTCAACCAATAACTTTTTTGCCAATTTTAAAATATCCTTTTTTAAGGTAGTTAAATTACGATTCGTTTTATACAGAGTTATTAACGGAGGAAGCATATTTTTATATAATAATTTATCCGAATTTGTTAAGGACATTCCAATGACATTTGCATCCAAATAGGCTTGATAAAAAGCCATTAACTTTTGGTTAGTACTTTTATTTTGCGCCGCCACTGTAAGTCCATTCAAATAGTAATCTCGCCAATAAGACTGCTTAACCGTGGTACTGATAACTGCAGCAGGGTATTTTTTTAATACATAAAGGAGGTTACTCCTAGCCTCTCCTTTTTTTAATTTCAATTGTAGTGAGTTATTCACAAAGTTGCGGTATGCCTCTTCATCCATTAGTTTTAAACTAATCACATTAATGTCTGTTCTGTTTTTTTCTAGAACTTGAAGTATTTGAATTGGGTAAGTATCATTTTCAGCATTTGTAATTAATAGGCTATTTAAAGGCAGATTTTTTAATAGCAAGCGATAATAAGCAAAAGTAGCTGCATTGTAATAAGGAGCCAATGCCTTTGCCTTTTCTTGTAATACCGTGGGAGCATCTTGTTGACAAACAGCCAATTTAAAAGCATTTTTTTCTAAAGTCTGGCCAAAGAGTACTTGCGTCAACATAAAACACATAAAAGCCAATCGATATCCCATATTCCTCTTTTTTATTTTATGTACAATTTACTTTGAATAAAGTTCAAATTAATTTTAAAAAATACGATAACCAACTTTAAAAGCTCCCCAAATATTACTATCACTGTTCTTGTTAAATTGATAAGCAACCTCCAAAGACCAAGAGAATTTATTTCTTTTTATTTTATGTATACCAATAGGAAAGTATAGATTATGTTGGTATCCTTTACCGTCCTTAAAGAAAAAAGCATCCATAGCACCAAAATAAAAGGTAGACCCCATGATAAACTTACCCGCTAAATGGTATTTTGCTCCAGCAAAAAAAGAATAAGGATGTATACCATTTGTTTGAATCCCCATACCTCCTTCTAAATCTAATTTGGAATCAATAAAATAATCGGCCGATACAAATCCCCAGCCTGTAGGACCTAATATTCCTACATTTAGACCAAAAGGGTGTTTTTTTCTTCTATTTTTTAACCAATCCGGTTTTTCAATATCCGCAGCACTTAAAGTGCTCCATGGTCCAAGCGCCAATAATAAAACACCGACTAATAATTTACTCATTTTTGCTTTCATACTGCATTTAACGTAATTCTTATGCAAAGTAACAAAAATCAAGCCTTAAAAACGCCATGAAAGCGCGATACTTGGCATAATAGGCAATTGATAAACTGTTTCTGCAGTCACCCTATTGATGTAAAATATATTTTCTTGGCTATAAGCATTTGTAACACCAGCAATAATTTCCCAACGCATGCGCTCATGTTTTTTAGATTCAATAGTCTTTTTAATATTAATGTCCAATCGGTGATAAGCTGGTAATCTACCTGTATTTAGGTTTTCATACAATAAAGTCAAATCTGAATTATTAGCAGTCACATAATTATCACCTACGGTACTTATGGTTGGTACGTCTCCTACACCTGTCGTTTTCTTAAAAGGTAAGCCCGAACCTAAATTCCATCTTACACTTGCTTCCCAAGAGCCATCTTTACCAAAATTATAAGTGGAAATTACATTTACATTATGTCTTCTATCAAAAACAGGGTAATACGTATCAAATCCATTCCAACGGGTAACTTTCCCTAAAGAGTATGCTGTCCAAAAATAAAACTTTTTAGTACTATATTTAAATACAAAATCAACCCCCATTGCTTGTCCATTTTCAATGATAAATTCTTTTTTAAATAAATCACTTTCATTGGCATTTTCAAATGTGTCTTCAAATAATTTATTTGGATTCAAATTCGTTAATTGAGTAAACCATTTATAATAACCTTCAATATTCAAGGACATTTTTTTAGTCAGATCATACTCTGTTCCAAAAATCAAATGATATGCTTTTTGTAATCCATTTTCAATATCTACAGTTTCGCCATTACTTTTAGTAAATTCTTTAGGATAGTTACTTGGTGAATTTAAAAATCCATAAAATAAGTTTACCACATCTCGATCCGAAGTTGTACTTACATAATTTTGGGTGAAATATCCACCCGCCATTTTAATTCTCCAGTCTTCAGTTAAGTTATATTTAGCACCTATTCTTGGTTCTGGAGAGATAACATTCCCTTCAGGATATATTTGCAGACGTATACTAGGTTCAAAAACAAATCGGCCAGACACTTTTTTATAACTCAAATACAAACCTGCTTCCGGTTCATTATTTGTAAGCTGAATTGTTTTATTCTCACTATTTGACGTCTTATAATCTGTCAAGAAATAATTAAATTGAAATCCAAAATCAATCTGACTTTTCTCCTTTAAAAAGTAAGTAAAATCAAAAGCCATTTCAAACCCCTTAATTGCGGAGTAACGTTCTGGTAATTCTAATTCATCTAGGGTAATATCATACTGGGAGTAATTTATTCTACCTTTCAAATATATTTGAGAAGATTGGGGTACAAAAGCAAAATTTGTCCCAACCCCATAACTGTTCCAATTTAAATCACTTACTGCTTGGTATTTCACTTGGTCATTAAAGGAAAAACCAAACACATTAAATTGGTTCCCACTGCTTCCTGCAAAAGAAACTTTGCCATACAGATCCATAAAATTAAATGGAAGTCCGTCCCCATCATTCACATATGGATAAATTGCTTTGGATGTTTGTTCTAAAAGCGACATTTTAGAGGAAAGAATAAAAGAAACATTATCTTTTTTAGACAAGGGGCCTTCTAATAAAACTTTAGTGGTAAATGGTGATAAACCAACCAATCCTGAAAGTCTTTTACTGTTCCCATCTCTATATTTAACATCCATAATAGAGGAAATTCTTCCACCATATTTTGCATTAAACCCACCAGTATAAATATCTGCAGAACGAATTAAGTCGGTTTCAAATACTGAGAAAAACCCAATGGAGTGAAACGGGTTATAAATGGTCATTCCATCTAATAAAATTTTATTTTGAATGGGTGTCCCCCCTCTTACGTACACTTGTCCACCTTGATCTCCCGTAGAAACCACTCCAGGTACGGTTTGAAAGTAAGTCGCAATATCTGCTTCCCCTCCTGTTGTTGGGACTCTTAAAATATCTTTCTGTGTTATTTTAATCACGGAAGTCTGCACGGAAGTCTTTTTTTCTTTTTGTGCACCACTCACTTCCACTGTTTTCAGAAATTTCCCTAAATCTAAATCAATATTTAAATTTAAAATTTTATCTTTTTCAATAACAATTGTTTTTTCAAATTCAACAAATTCAACATTCGTCGCCGTTAGCGTATAGGTCCCAACTTTTATTTTTGGGATAGAATAAAAGCCATTAAAATCCGTATTCACTCCTAATTCTAATTCTTTAATATATACCCTTACAAATGGTATTGCGTTCCCATCTTCATTACTTTTAATAAATCCACGAACAGTTCCTGTTTGTCCAAATATTTGCAATGAACATAAAGTAATGCTTAAAAAAATAAATATTTTTACCATAAATTAACTTAAAAAGTCAAATATAGCATTTATATGTTTTATGCACACATTTTTTATCCTTCACTGAGTGATGTGTATTATTTTATATATTATCGGTAAAAAATAAGTGAATATCATTAGCTTTATACCTTAATTCGCACCATGATTGAACAACTTGAGCGCATAGACAGAAGCGTTTTTCTTTTTTTAAATGAGTTGGGACACCCATATTTAGACATGCCAATGTGGTATATCAGTTCCATTATTTTGTGGGTACCATTGTTTATCTTCTTCTTATACTATGCTTATAAAAAAGCTGGTTATCCATTTGTTTTGTATATCTTTTTTGGAATGGCATTTTGTGTTTTACTATCGGATAGAATTTCAGTTGAATTTTTCAAAGAAATTTTTCAAAGAGTTAGGCCAACACATAATGAAGATATTCAGCATTTAGTCCATACTATTATTAAACCAAATGGGCATGAATATAGAGGCGGATTATACAGTTTTGTATCATCTCATGCTACCAATTTTTTTGCCATTGCTACCTTTCTTTTTTTTAATTTCAAGCAGTATAACAAGTTTTGGTGGTTAATTTTCCCTTGGGCTATTCTTATTGGTTATAGTAGAATATATTTAGGTGTACATTATCCAGCAGATATTATTGGTGGTGCTATTTTAGGCTGTACAATTGGCATTTTCCTTTACAAAATTGGTAAATACGCTTTTAAATCGAAAACATGGTTAAAATAATACTCTATATATTTTTAGGAGGTGGCTTAGGTAGTTTATCTCGTTTTGCTTTGAGTAAATCTACCTTTACTAGTCTACATCCTAAATTTCCAATTGGTACCCTTTTGGCTAATTTATTTGCCTGTCTGCTACTTGGACTTATCATTTATTTGTCCAGAGAAAAACTGGATCAGAATATATTCTTAAAATACTTTTTAGTGATTGGATTTTGTGGCGGCTTCTCTACCTTTTCTACTTTTGGATACGAAACAGTTCAATTGATGAAACAAGGCATGTATCTTTTAGCGTCTCTCAACATAGTATTAAGCTTGGGACTAGGATTTACGATACTATGGGCTTTAGTAAAAGCTTAGCTTTTTGCCAATTTCTTAATCCTATCTTTTAATAAACGCCACAACAATTTAGCATCCTTTTCATTTAATTTTTTTCCAAATCCAATGGATTTTCCATTTGCATCAAATATCAAAGCATCCGTTCCTTGGCGCCAGAACGCATTTTCATAATCGAAACCAAATGAAAAGGTTTTGTGCTCCACTAAATCAAAGTTTTTCACATTATCAATAAAATATTTATTGGCTTTTCCATAAGAGAAAATCCCATGTTTAATGGTAATTTCATCTTTTGTGATTTGTATTAATTCCTTTCCTTTCCAAAGCCATAAAAAACCTTTGAGTACTTTAAATTCAAAATACATCCAGAAAGCAACAAAAACTAATAAATAAATCTTTTGATTTCTTAAAACCTCGGTAATATCTCCTTCAATTTGTGAATTATCAATACTATCCATTCCAAAGAACAACAAATAGATCATATAAAAACCGATAATGGTAAAAGCCATTAACCAAGCAAACAACAATGCTTCTTTCCATCTTTCTTTCAGCGGACTTATAATTACCTTACAATTGTCTTTTTCATCAATAACCAAAATTCGATTCCCAATTGATTTTTCCATTTTGCAAAAATAAAAAAAGGGAAGACCTAACTTCCCTTTTTATTAAAATATATTTCTTATGCGGTTATTTCATCATCAAGATTGTGCCTTTAAAATCGTATCTATTATCATTTACGATATCTTTTGCATCAATAATCCAAACATAATTTCCGTCGGGTACTAACTTTCCGTTATTCCCGTATGTTCCGTCCCATTCTCCATCTTTATCAAAAGATTCAAACACCAATTCTCCCCATCTATTATAAATGGTTAGGTGAAAATCGTACACATCAATACCGTCAATATAAACACGCCATGTATTATTAAATTGATCCCCATCTGGCGTAAAAATATTAGGTGCATATACATTCACATCATTCAAAACAGATATGGTACCGGTAGTAGCATCTGTACAGGCATTTTCATTCCAAACTTGTAATTCAATTGGAAATATACCAGGAACTCCTTCTGGATATTTAATCACTGGGTTTTGATCTCCACTACTAGAAGGTATTGGTCCCCCGGTAAAGGTCCACAACCATGCTGTAGGATCCCCTTGAGAAAGATCTGTAAAAGTTGCGACTGTGCTAAATATTGACAATGAATTTGGGGATGCCATAAACTTAGCTACTGGTAATTCAAAAACTTCAATATTATTATTAATGTCTCCATAATAATTACAACCATAATCCGAGGTCATTTCCACCGAAACACTATAGATACCAGGTTGCTCAATACTATGTTCTAAATTTGCAGCGCCATTGGTTGTTTTTGTTGCATTCCCTAAAAAATCCCATTTAGTGGAAACCAAACTACTAACCGGGCTTTGGGCAGTACCATTACTATAACTTACATTATTAATTATAAATTCTAACTCAGAACATCCTTCCACTTTATCTTTTCCAGTTGTATTGTCAAAATAATAATCAAATACAATTGGTGCAGGTGTTGAAATCACAACAAAAGTATCAATAGAAGGAGACCCACAAGCTTCGGACATATTAACAAATAAAGTATCCGTATTTTGAGGCACATAATTTACCGCAATACCAGTTCCTAAACCATTACTCCAATTAAAAGTATATGTTCCATTCCCTCCAGTTCCGGCTACTGAAAGTGCAATTGGTTCATCTGGACAGATAACTTCTGGTGGTGAGATATACGTAAAGGACAAAGGATCAGGCTCACCTATTATTACAGTAGTATCCGCTGTACATCCCGCACCATTCAAACCACTAGCGAGCACTAAGTCATAGGAACCTGCAAACAAACCATTAAAATTCATCATACTTTGAAAAGTCAACCCGCCATCATTAGAATATGAGTTCGCACTTGGTGAAGAAAGAACAATTGAACCTGTATTAAGTGTATAACAATCTACATCCGTTAAAACAACATTGATTGGCAATGCAATAATCGTCACATTAACAAAAGCAGACAAGGAACAAGTTAAACTATCAATTCTGTACTCATATAAACCAGCAACCATTGTACCTGGATCAACAGGCATGGCAATTGGGTTTCCACTTGGATCAAACCAATTCCCAGTATTCATTGGCGTACCAGCTAAGTGAGTAAATAAATCTTCCGGCATTCCATCCAAACAAAAACTAACCATAGTATCTTGACCTGGATCTAGAACTGGGCCTAAAAATACTTCCACATCATCTGTAGTTATACAATCAGGATGTCCAACTGGATAAGAAGTCAAGGTATAAGTGGTTTGAACTGGTGGATCCACTACTGGATTCACCACATTTGGATTTCCTATAATATTTGCAGTAGGTGTCCAAGAAAAATTAAAACCACCATAACAATCAGCAACCACACTTTGTGGATTAGTATTTGGAAATCCAATCACGCCATCAGAGTAAATTAAACTGCCATCAGGTGCATATAAATAGATTTCACATTCACCAATAAAATTCCCCGTATTGTTAAAATCGAGTGTTATCGTTTCACCATGTGTCATTGGCAATGTAATCCAAATAGAATCTGCGGGTGGACCAGGATAGTTAACTGTACCACCAGCCACTGTAGTAATATCAATAGTATTTCCATTCCAAGAATCCCCAAATGAATCAAATAATAACAATCTATAATCGCAAGGATCATCTGTTGGTCCAATTGCGATTGGAGAGCCACCACACATAGTAGTATCTAACCCAGCTGAAATATAAGTTAAACCATCCACTGTAATTGTAATCGTAGAATCAAAAGTACATCCAAAGTTATTGGTTGCAAAATAAGTATAATCGTAAGACCCTGCAATGGTTGGCGTAACTGTAATTGTATTTAGGTCTGCAGAGTTTGACGCAATATAAGGACTAGATAAATCCCAATAAGAGGAATCTGAATTACCACCTGTTGTAGGGGTAAATATAGTAGCAGGTGGATACAAAGCGGGATCAAAATTAATCGACCACCCAGGTATTGAACCATCATCTCCGCCCCATAAATCGGTAAATAGTAAATTCCATGTTCCGTTAATTGGACAACCATCTAGAGCTGCAAAACCAAGCGGGTCAACAGGTAAGTAATTTCCAGATGGAATGGAAGTCCCACCATTTGGATTTGCTACTGTATTTCCATTTGCAACAGCTTGAACCCATGTTTCTGTAGACGTTGCATCAAAACAGTAATTCCATGGCACACCAAAAGTTGTTGGATCTACACAGTCAATGGCGCTAGACGTTACCGGGCTACCCAAGTCTATTCCGCCGCCACCTTGCTGGTGTAAGGTCATGATTTGACCCGTTGGACATTGTACTTGCAATACAAAATCACCAATAAAAGAATGTTCAATATCTACACAAACACTAAATACATCTGGATTAGCATTATCTAATATTATATTTGAAAAACCAGTAATTGCCAAAGGCGTTGGTTGAACCACCCCAGTTACATCTTCCATACAATTATCACTATTCTGCACACTGAGTGGAAAACCAGACCATGTGGAATCATAATAAGTAGGATTTGCATTTAACGTAATGGATTCTCCAATACAAAGTGTAGTATCAAAAGGAAAAGGGATAAATGTAGGATAAGTTGAAACATAAACTCGAATGTCAGTAGCATTTGAGTTTACGCATCCATTATCATCTAACACCACTAATTGAACAATATACTCTCCCGGATTTGAAAAATAATGTGTAATTGGACCACCGGTACTTATGGTATCATTATCTGTTCCATCTTGCCATTGCCAAATCCATTTCTCTAAAGTAAAAAGTCCACTCGGACCAGCAGTAGAACCATTATCTTGGAAAGTAACTGTTTCCCCAACACAAATGGCGATAGAATCTCCAGCTGCATTGTCGGCATTTACAATCATGCCAATTGCATTTGGCGGATCACATGGTGTTGCACATGAGACCGTACAAGAAAAATCGCCAACCCCTTGATTATTGGAATTAAAAACTATGGTTAAGCAACCATTACCAGCAGGATTTAAAGCTAAATTTGCTCCAAAAACATCTCCAGCAGATAAATCTCCAGCATAATAAGTTCCTAAGGTAAAAGCTGGATCTGCTGTTGCAGCATTATAAATGGTAATATTATCTGCATTCGTAGTATTAGGAACAGTACTCGTATTTGTTCCATCAAGTGAAAAAATAGTCCAAACTAGAGAAATGTAATCTCCTGGTGTATTAGGACAAATGGTTAGCGTTTGATTTTCATTAAGACCGTAAGGGCCTCCAGCACCTGTACCCCCTGAATCAAAGACAGTTTCCTGACAAGTTGTCGAGTTAAAAGTTGTCCCCATAATGAGTTGGCCGTACGAATCCAACACAAAAAAGATGGAACAAAATAATAAAAATAGGTATTTCATGATACTAAGATAACAGTTTTATAGCAAAAAGACGAGACATTTTACAATCAGTTGCCAACAACGTGTTATAAAATTACCAAGAAATGAATTCTAAGTTATAATTTTTATAGGCAATGATACAAACCGCAATATTTTCTTTGCCATCCATTGGTGTGACAGCAGAAAACTCAAAATTATTTTGAACCAGATCTAATTGGTGCTGTGCCAAATAATTATCAAAATTTTCACCATATAAATAAAGGGCACTCAAAAAGTAATACCCAATATCAAACCCTTGCACACCTGAGACCGTTGGATCAATACCATATTTTTTTCTATATACAATATTTAAATTATTTACCTCATTGGAATCTTCGTTTAAGAAACGATAGGAAGCGTAATGCTGCTGTGTTCTCATGCGGTGTTTCATATCAATATCATCAATTTTATTCCAATCCTCCAATCCACAAACAATTACCTTTAAATTTTTTGCATAAGTATTTGAATTTAAAAAATTATTTAGTTGTGTAAAAACTGAAGTCACAAACGTCACATCAGTAGATGGTACAATAACAATATTTACGGTATCTTTTCTCAGTTTATAATTAAATTCTTTTCCGCTACTAGAAACCATATTAATCTCAACCAAAGTCGCAGAATTGGTTCCTGGTTTTTTAACCGCAGCATTATATCTTAATTTAGTATGTTCATACAAGGCCATATCCGAATCCAAATTAGGCTTTACAATGGCAATATGATACGGACTATAACTATCCACAATATAATCCACCATTCCATCCATCTGTGACATGTGTGAACCAGTAGTTTTATAAATAAATGGATTGCGATACAAAACTTGATTGGTAGTATTTACCGGTAACACCATAGGCACTTTATGGATTTTGCAATAGTTTGCTACAATATCAATAGAGCCAGAAAAGAAAGGCCCTACGATCATATCCATATCTGTAAATTCACTTTTCTTCAATATAGATTTAACCACTGTAGTGTCTCTTTTTGTATCATACACGTAAATTTGCGCGTTAAGTCCTGCTTTTGACAAAGAGTCAGCCGCCAATAAAAACCCATGGTAAAAGTCAGCTGCAATCGCCGTAATTGGATATAGTTTTTCTAATTCTCCAATCTTAATTGGCTTGTTCATATAAGACTTATTTACTTCGGTCATTAAAGGAAGCAATAAGGCTATTTTATAAACTGGTTTTTTAATTATTTCTTTTGAACCTATTGGTTTTGGAGAAAAAATAAAATTTGTATCCACAAGATTCGCATTAATATCATAATTCACCTTTTTGACGGGTACAATTATTACATCTCCCACTTTTAAATTTTCGACAGATTTTTTATTTAACTTTCGAATATCATCTGGCGTAACCATGTATCTTTTTGCAATAGCATACAAAGTTTCGTGCGCCAAAACGACATGCTCCACCAAGGTATCCTCCTTAAATGTGCTTAAGTCTTTTTTAGCGGTAACTTCAGGATCATCCAGTAAAACTTCCTTTACCTCCTCGATTTCACTTGACTCATTTTGTTTTGGCAAAATAATTATCTGTCCAATAGCAATATCACTTTCTTTCAAGGATGGATTAATATTTTTTAAAACAGGAACACTGGTATTATATTTAGCAGCAATCCGGTATAAAGTCTCCCCTTTTAAAACGACATGTTTTTGATAATATTTCTTATTATCATAGGATACGGGAACCAATAATTTTTGACCAACTTGTAGTCCGTTATCAATCCCCTCGTTTGCAGCCGTAATTTCTTCAATAGGCACATTGAATTTTTTATGGATACCATACAAAGTTTGCTTTTTCTCAACATAATGAACAAAATATTTCTTTCCATTAATTGTTTCTACGCTTTGCTGTGCAAACCCTGCAAGACTTATACTGATTAAAAATACTACTAATAATTGTTTCATTCCCATTCTATAGTTGCTGGCGGTTTAGAACTGATATCATAAGTCACCCTATTAATACCTTTCACACCATTAATTATCTTGTTTGATATCTCCGCTAAAAAGTCATAAGGTAGATGTACCCAATCCGCAGTCATACCATCTGTTGATTCTACTGCACGCAAAGCTACCGCTTTCTCATAGGTTCTTTCATCCCCCATTACACCAACAGATTGTACCGGCAATAGAATAACTCCTGCTTGCCAAACCTTATCGTATAAATCCCATTTTTTCAACCCACTAATAAAGATATGGTCAACCTCTTGCAAAATCCGTACCTTTTCTTTCGTGATATCGCCTAAAATTCTAATTCCAAGTCCTGGACCAGGAAATGGGTGACGACCAATAATTATTTCTGGAATTTCTAAAGAACGTCCTACTCTTCGCACTTCATCTTTAAATAATAAACGTAAAGGCTCTACCACCTTTAACTTCATAAAATCAGGCAAACCACCTACATTATGATGCGACTTTATGGTCGCTGAAGGTCCACCGGTAGCAGAAACGGATTCAATAACATCTGGATAAATAGTTCCCTGACCTAACCATTTAGCACCTTCTACTTTATGAGATTCTTCATCAAAAACTTCAATGAACATTCCCCCAATAATTTTTCTTTTCTTTTCTGGATCAGACTCTCCGACTAAGGCTTCGTAAAATCTATCGGCAGCATCTACTCCTTTTACATTTAAACCTAATCCTTTATAGGATTCCAACACGGTTGCATACTCATCTTTTCTTAACAAACCATTATCCACGAAAATACAATGTAAATTAGTACCAATCGCTTTATTTAATAGAAAAGCCGCAACAGATGAATCAACACCACCAGACAAGCCCATGATCACTTTATCATTACCCAACTTTTCTTTTAAAGCCTTCACTGTTGATTCCACAAAAGCATCAGGTGTCCAATCTTGTGAACACTTACAGATACCTACAATAAAATTCTCTAGTAATTTTTGACCATCTAAACTATGGTATACTTCTGGGTGAAATTGAATCCCATAAGTCGCTTCATCTTTAATTTTAAACCCTGCAAACTCCACATCATGGGTACTACAAATCTTTTCGAAATTAGCTGGCAACTTCGCTATGGTATCCCCATGACTCATCCAAACTTGTGAATTTGATGCGACACCTTTCATCAAGCTATCCTCACTAACAAAGTTTAAATTTGCACGACCATACTCTCTGATTTCGGAAGGCAACACTTCGCCACCAAAATTTTGGGCCAAATACTGGGCTCCAAAACAAACACCTAACAAAGGTATTTTTCCTTTATATTTTTCAACTTGCGGTTTTGGCGATTTCTCATCTCGTACTGAAAACGGACTACCTGACAAGATAACCCCCTTTACAGCATCATCCAAATCAGGTGCTTTATCCCAAGGATGAATTTCACAATAAACATTAAGTTCTCGTAATCTTCTAGCAATTAATTGCGTATACTGAGAACCAAAATCAAGGATTAAAATTGTTTCTTTCATTGGGCAAAGATAAAATAAGTATCATATTTTGACACTTAAATTTATCTAAAAAAACAAAGGATTATCAACAAATAACAAAAAGTGATAAAATTTTAGATTCAAATATCAAAACTCTGCACTAACCAATCTTCTAGATTATCTTTTTGAGGCTTTCCGTAAAACTCATTTAAATAAGAGGTTATTTCTCTTAACCTATCTTCTTTTGGTTTATCCCCACCTTCAGCAATAATAATATGCACTTCTGACTTTAAAATATCTAAATCAGGAAATACGGGCGTAAACTTTGCCAATTTCTCACCAGTTGCTTCATCCATATAATACAAAGACATCTCTAATTTCTGAACAGGTATCGCCTCATTGTCAATTTTAAAAATATTATCTCTATCCAAAATAACCTTGTTACCTGTAAAAGGCAGTTTTTTTCGAATAACTTCCCCTTTATATTCATACGCTAAATAAAAAAAACTTTTTTCATTTTGGGGGTACGCTTTTTCACTGATCTCTAGCGCTAACTTTTCTAGCACCAAATAATTCCCTGAAAAATGATTTTGTAGGTCAATTTTATTAATCAGCGCTCCTGATCTTGAAGCAATATTATTAGTTGCAGGCAACACAATAGGCTTACCTTTTTTGGCTTCTGACAAGACAAATCGCCCTCTAATTTTATTAATTATAGCAGCCCTTGCTTGTGCAGAGTTAAACTTTATTGGCGTACCTTCTACATAAGCATCACCTTGTTTCATATCTGATGCTGTTTTCACAAACATAATCTTCCCATTCACCCGAATTACTTTATAACTATTTTCCGTTAACGATTTCAAGGACTCTTGCTGATTCATCATTGAAAAAGCGCCTAATCCAAAGACTGCAATTGCAATTAAGTTTAATTTTGTTCTCATGGTCATCATCATTTAAAATTAATATTTTTATCTAAGCCCAGCGCAAACTCTTTTTCTAGCCAAGCATTTAAATTATCTTTTTGCGGCTTGCCATAAAATTCAGTTATAAATGCCGCTACTTCATCAATCTGTTTTTCTTTTGTTAAATCTTTCACTCCTTCTAACAGCACTGTCACTTCCGTATTCAAAAGTGCTTCCTTTGGAAAAACTGGATAAAAGGTACTTAATTTAGTCACGCTTTCCCCCTTCTTATAATACAACGTCATTTCCGTCTCAAAAGTTGCGACACGTTTGCCATCTATCTCAAAAAGCGAAGCTTCATCCAATAATACCGTCTGCCCATTCCTCATCAATTTCTTTGCTATACGTTCTTCACCATATGGATAAGTCACATATAAAAAATGGGATTCATTCAACGGAAAAGTCTCCTTACCCAGTTTAACATTTACAGGCCCAATAAAAACACAAGTATCTGAAAAGAAATTAACCACATCTAAATAGTTAATTAATGCACTTCCACCTGACCTCGGCTTAATATTATTTGTAGCAGGCAATACTATCGCTTTACCTTTTGGACTTGGCTGAAGAATAAATCTCCCCCTAATGCCATTCACTATCGCTGCCCTATCTCTTTTTGTCGAAAAACCAATTGGTGTTCCCTCCACATAAACGCCTCCAGTTTTTAAATCAACACCAGAACTAATAAAATAAATATTTCCATTCACTTTTATTATCCTAAATGCGGTTGCATCATAGGACTTTTCAGACACTGTTCGTTGCATGGACAACACTAGCACAACAGTCAAAAGCAAGCCAATAAAATTAACAATTCTTTTCATTCCAATAACCTTATATCAAATATCATTCCACATCAACCTTTAAAGCCAAGAGTTTTAACTTTAATTTCTCTAGTCTTTCCATCACCTCTAAATTTAAAGGAAGTTTTTCATTTTTCTTTGACAATTCTTTTTTTGCACCATCTAAAGTAAATCCTTTATGCTTAACCAATTGATATATCTTTTCAAAATTTCTTATATCATTTGGCGTAAACATCCTATTGCCTTTTTTGTTTTTCTTTGGTTTAATAACAGAAAATTCTTTTTCCCAAAACCTTATCAATGAAGCATTCACATCAAACATATCGGCTACTTCACCAATAGAATAATACAATTTAGTCAATTCAATGTTTGCAATTTGCATAATATCAAAGATAAAGAAATTAGGTGGATTCCCATAATTTTGCAACTCAAATTGAATAAAAATCTGTTTAAAAACCACTTACAAAATAAAAATGTCACTTTTTTACATTTTTCAATCCAGATTGGTGCTACTTTTTTTTCGTCAAACAAAGAAATGTGAACAAAAGACGTACATATTATACTGGAAAGCCAATAAGTTTAAATAATTTTGCAAATTAAATTCCTGCAATATGTCCACATATAAATTTAGGGTATTATTAGACAACTCAGATCACGAAGAAATTTTCAGAGATATTGAAATTGACGGTGAACATAATTTTGAAAATTTTTACCAAAAAATAATTGAATCTTTTTTCTTTCAAGGTGACCAAATGGCGTCGTTTTACGTCAGCAATAATGATTGGGACAAAGGAGAAGAAATTGGTTTGTTTGCACTTGAATCGGAAGATTCTTTCGAACCTTACCACATCATGCAAGAATCAAAAATCAAAAACTTTGTCGATAAAAAAGACCAAAGATTCATTTTAGTCTATGACTTCTTAAAAATGTGGATTTTCTTAATTGAACTAATTCACATTGACGAGACAGCAACACTTGCTGCACCAGAAATCATTCTCTCGATAGGTATTGCACCTAGAGAAGCGTCAAGAGAAATTGACTTTGGTTTGCCTTCCACAGATTCTGGAGATGATTTTGGACTAGGCAATGACTTTGATGATATATTCTCGGAATTTGAAGACGAGGAAGACTTTGAAGGTTTTGATAATATTGACGATTACGACATATAATATGTTTGACAAAGACCCGATTGGAAGAGCCATACAAGAATTCGAAAAAAATAACATTCTTGAGGATATTATAGTGCATTCAGATTTATGTGAGGATGATTTCATGAGCGTCCCTTATTTATTTCGTTCTTATGAAGAAATGCCACCAATTGAAAAAAAAGCTTTAGACCTTTGTAAAGGTAAAATATTAGACGTAGGTGCTGGAGCAGGCTGCCACAGTAAATACTTAAGCCAGCAAAACATGGATGTCACAGCAATAGACACATCCGCTGGAGCGATTGAACACCTCTTGGCATCAAACATACATGCTATAAATATTGATTTTCACCATTTAAAAAATGTGAAATTTGACACGGTCTTAATGTTAATGAACGGTATTGGTATCGCAGGGAAATTAGACCACTTAAATCAATACTTAACCCATGCTAAATCCTTATTAAACCAAAACGGTCAAATAATATGTGATTCTACAGACATCCAGTACTTATACGAAGACGAAGAAGGCGGTACCTGGATAGATTTAAACAGCCATTACTATGGCGAAATGGAATTTCAAATGTCATATAAAGACACAAACTCTGACTGGTTCAACTGGCTTTACGTTGACTTTGAAACCCTTACGGAAGCAGCTAACAAAGTTGGATTGAAAACTGAAAATTTAATCGACTCCGAAAACGGTCAATACCTTGTAAAATTAACCATGTTATGAAAGCAATAATCATCCCCATTTTCCTCTTATTATTCATCTTTTGCAGCTGTACCACAAAACCAAAAATTAAAGTCGCTAACAATGATAACTCTTTGTTATGGCGCGTGAGTAAAACGGGGTTTAAAGATGCTTATATTTTTGGCACCATGCACATGATCGAAGCCGAATACTACGACTTCACGAAGAACATGAAAGCCATGATTTTAAATAGTGATGCAGTAATCATGGAATTAGACGGCATGCCCAACCCCATTCAAGCCATTCTACTGTTAAAATTAAAGACAGGGACGCTATCAGATTATTTCACACCAGAAGAATGGTCAAAAATAAAGCAGTTTTACGAGAAAGAATTCGGATTATCCGAATCAAATTTTTTAGCTACTTACGAGAATTTTAAACCCTTCTTTCTATTTCAATCCATGACACAATCCTTTTTTGAAGGAGAGACAGAGTCATACGACATGAACATCATGACGTTGGCAAATAAAAATAAAATTCCAATCATAGGTCTAGAAACGTTTCAAGAACAAATTGGCTTTTTTGACTCGATTTCCAAAGATGAAATGTCCAACATTGTAATGGAAAGTCTAGCTTCCTTTGAAAAAGACAAACTTGAATTTAAAAAATTACAAGCATTATACGCCGCGCAAAACATTTCAGAAATGATGCCTTTAATGAAAGAACAATCACCTGAGTTTATGAAATTCGAAGACTTATTTCTAACCAATAGAAACAAATCCTGGATACCAAAGTTAAAAACTGAATTTGAGTCAAAAAGCTGTTTTGTAGCAGTTGGTGCGGCGCATTTGTTCGAGAAAAATGGCCTATTAAACCTTTTAACACAAGAAGGATTTAAAGTAACTCCTATTCACAAATAATGTTAATTATTCAATTATTTTATTAGCTTTAATCCCTGAAAAGAATAATTAAATTATAAACTGACAATTATCATGCTTTTTAGTGGGCAAATTCATTTTTAGTTTTCCACTTGATTGATATTTTTGTCGCAAATTAGATTTGTTATGCAAATTATATTCTTATTAATAGCTGTAAGTACTTTATTGGCCTTGTTTTTTTTAGTTTCCTTCATTTGGGCAAACAGAAAGGGACAGTTCGAAGACACTTATGGTCCTGCAGTAAGAATGTTGTTTGATGATGAAGATAACATCAAAAAGGATAAATAATGGAATCAGAAAAATTTTATTACGACAATAAAATTGTCAAGTATTTTTTAATCGCGACAGCGGCTTGGGGAATTACCGGTATGCTGGTAGGGTTGACGATAGCCTTAGAGTTAGTGTGGCCATCTATTAACATTACCAGTTGGTTAAGTTTTGGTAGATTAAGACCATTACATACAAATGCTGTAATTTTTGCTTTTGTTGGGAATGGGATTTTTACAGGGGTATATTACTCCATGCAAAGGTTACTAAAAACGAGAATGTTTTCAGATAAACTGAGTTATATTAATTTTTGGGGTTGGCAATTAATTATCGTTGCCGCAGTCATTTCTCTTCCTATGGGCTATAATACTTCCAACGAATATGCGGAGTTAGAATGGCCAATTGATATTGCCATTACTTTACTCTGGGTAGTTTTTGGAATTAATATGGTAGGAACCATTATTGTAAGAAGAGTTAAACACATGTACGTTGCCATTTGGTTTTATATTGCCACGTTTGTAACTGTTGCTGTTTTACATATATTCAGATCATTCGAATTGCCATATTCTTGGTTCAGTTCATACCCTGCATTTGCGGGTGTTCAAGATGCACTAGTACAATGGTGGTATGGTCATAATGCAGTAGCATTTTTCTTAACTACACCATATTTAGGTTTAATGTATTATTTTGTACCTAAAGCAGCTAACAGACCTGTTTATTCGTATCGTTTATCTATTATTCACTTTTGGTCATTAATTTTCATTTATATCTGGGCTGGACCACACCACTTATTATACACAGCTTTACCAGACTGGGCACAATCCTTAGGTGTTGCTTTTTCTATTATGTTATTGTTCCCATCTTGGGGTGGTATGTTAAACGGTCTTTTAACACTAAGAGGTGTTTGGGATAAGGTAAGAGATAGCGCGGTATTGAAATTTATGGTTGTAGCAATAACATGTTATGGTATGGCTACTTTTGAAGGACCAATGTTATCTTTAAAAAATGTAAGTTGGATTGCACACTATACGGATTGGATTCCTGCACACGTTCACATTGGTGGACTTGGATGGAACGGTATGTTAACCTTTGGTATGATGTACTGGTTAGTACCAAAAATGTGGAAAACGGAACTTTATTCAAAAACATTAGCGAATACGCACTTTTGGATTGCCACTTTAGGGATATTACTTTGGGCTATCCCAATGTATTGGGCTGGTTTTACACAAAGTTTAATGTGGAAAGATTTTAATCCTGATGGCACTTTAACACACCCTAACTTTTTAGAGACTGTTACACAATTACGTCCATTTTACATGATGCGTGCATTGGGAGGATTATTATATATTACTGGTGTAATATTAATGTCTTATAACTTAATTAGAACTGCAAAAATAGGGAACTTTGTTCCAAATGAAGCAGACGCTGCTCCGGCATTGCTTAACCCTAAAAAAGGTAACAAGGGAGAGCACTGGCACTCATGGTTAGAAAGAAGACCTGTACAATTTGTTGGTTTAAGTTTAATTGCCATTCTTATTGGTGGTATTGTTGAAATAATCCCAACCATGATGGTAAGTTCAAATGTTCCAACCATTAGTACGGTTAAGCCATACACACCATTAGAATTGGAAGGTCAAGGTATATACATTAGAGAGGGATGTAATAATTGTCATACACAAATGGTTCGACCATTTAGGGATGAAGTATTAAGATATGGTGGTTCAGAAGGTTCTCCTTCAAAAGGTGGAGAGTTCGTTTATGCGCACCCACACTTATGGGGATCTAAAAGAACTGGTCCAGACTTAGGTAAGTCGGGTAAAGGAAACGCATACAACAGGGGAGAATCTTGGCATTACAAGCACATGATTGATCCAAGAATTGTTTCTGAAGGTTCTATTATGCCTGCTTATCCATATTTAAAAAACCCATTGGATTATTCAAACTTAGAAAGTAAAATTAGTACTTTAAGAAAACTAGGTGTTCCATATCCAGAAGGGTTTGAAGCAGAAGCGGAAGGTTTATTAAAAACACAAGCGGAAGAAATTTACCAAGCAATTATCAGTCAAGATACTGAGATTAAAATGGCGAATCCTAACATGGAATTAATAGCGCTTATAGCTTATTTAGAGCGATTAGGTTCTGATGCAACCAAAGTGTTAACAACGGATATTCAAGTTCAATAAATAATAAGGATATGTTAAAATATATAAAAGGACATTTAACTTCTATTGATGGCATTGAAATTTACCCCATCATATCGCTAATCATATTTTTTGCATTTTTTGTGGGATTAATATGGTACATCATTAAGTTGGATAAAAATAAGATAAAGGAATTAGAAAACATGCCTCTAAATGAGGACTAAACAATATAATATGAAATTAATAAATATGTTAAAATCTAGTTTAATTTTAAGTTTTATTACTTTATTTAGCTTTATTGGTAACACACAAGAAGCAGCGCCTAAGGAAACAGCGCCTGTTACATTACCGATTTATGAACAATTAGGCATCAGTCCAACTATTCTGTTTGGAATCATGCTTGCTATTTCTGTATTATTAGTAGCGGCATTAATTTCCATGCTTAACATTACAAAAAATGTTTACTTTTTTAAGCGCATGAAAAACGGAAAAAAGGCAAAGATGCTTTTGGCTTTATTAGGTTTTAGCTTTTTTGCATCTGCTGCATCAGTAGAATCTCCTCTAAAACCGGAATACTTAGTTTCCTTTCCAGACAGTGCTTTTTGGGCATTCGTGATTTTTGACGTAATTGTACTTATGATTATGCTCTATTTTGTAGGCTTAGTAAAAGGTACAATGGTTGATTATGCACCAGAGAAAAAAGAAAGTAAATTTTGGAAAAGATGGAATAAAACACTAACCAACCCAGTTGCTATAGAAGACGAAGATTCTATTCTACTTGACCATGATTATGATGGCATTAAGGAATTAGACAATGACTTACCACCTTGGTGGAAATATGGTTTTTACATCACTATCGTTTGGGCAGTAGGTTACTTGGCATTTTACCATGTATTTAAAATTGGTGACTTACAAGGAGCTGAATATATTGCTGAAATTAAACAACAAGAAAAAGATGTAGCAGCATACAAGGCATTGAATCCAAATTTAGTAACCGAAGAGACGGTAACTTTATTGACAGAAGGAAGTGATTTAGCCAAAGGGAAAAAAGTTTTTGAATCGAACTGTGTAGCTTGCCACGCCATCAATGGTGGCGGTGGAATTGGACCTAATTTAACTGATAAAAATTGGATTTACAATGGCGACATTAAAGGGGTATTTCATACTATTTCTGAAGGTGCAAACAATGGGATGGCTTCTTGGAAAGATTTGTTAAGTGGAGACAAAATGCAAGCAGTTGCAAGTTATGTGCTTTCCTTACCACCAGCGGAAGGTGGAAAAGAACCACAAGGAGAAAATATATTTGAATAAAATAAGATGGATGCAAACGACTCAAATAAAGATGAATCTTTTAGAGATGCCATAGCTACTGTAGATAAGGACGGTAAAAGAGTATGGGTTTATGCAAAAAAAATAAAAGGTAAGTGGTTTAATAAACGACAGTACTTTGGGTACGCCCTTTTGGCTTTCCTATTTGTTGCACCTTTTATTAAGATTAAAGGTGAACCTTTAATCATGCTTAATATTCTTGAGCGAAAATTTGTTTTATTTGGCAAAGTATTTTGGCCAGAAGACTCTCATCTTTTTGCAATAGGTATGATGGCGTTTGTCATTTTAATTATTGTTTTTACGGTAGTTTTTGGTCGACTTTTTTGTGGATGGGCTTGTCCACAAACTATATTTTTGGAACTCATTTTTAGGCGAATTGAATTTTGGATTGATGGAGACTGGAACCAACAAAAAAAATTAGAAAAACAACCTTGGAACGCAGAAAAAATCAGAAAAAGGCTAATAAAATGGACGATCTATTGGATTGTTTCCTTTTTAATTGCTAATATTTTCCTAGCCTATATCATAGGGATTGATGAATTATTTAATATTATTACAGACTCTCCTAAAAACCATTTAGGCGGTCTTATTTCCCTATTTATTTTCACATCTGTATTTTTTGCAGTATTCACTTGGTTTAGAGAACAAGTTTGTATCGCAGTTTGTCCTTACGGAAGACTGCAAGGCGTATTGTTAGATGAAAACTCCATTTTAGTGGCTTATGACTATAAAAGAGGAGAAAGAGAAAAAGGTCGTTCTAAATTTAGAAAAAATGAAGACCGTGAAGCGTTAGGAAAAGGCGATTGTATAGATTGTCACCAATGTGTAAATGTTTGTCCTACTGGAATTGATATTCGAAATGGTACACAGTTAGAATGCGTTAATTGCACTGCCTGTATGGATGCCTGTGATTCTATCATGGAAGGTGTAGGCCTAGAAAAAGGCTTAATTCGTTATGATTCTGAAGCAGGAATTAAGACTGGCGATAAATACTCTCTATCTGGAAGAGCTAAAGCGTATATCGTATTAATGGTTGGTATTTTAACATTGTTAGTCGTATTATTAGCTACAAGAGCAGATATTGAAGTCAACTTTTTAAGAGAACGTGGTACATCTTATCAAAAAACAGGAGAAGATGAATATGCAAACATTTATAACTTACATCTTATTAATAAAACCCAAGACACCATTCCAATTTACTTGGAGGTAGAAGGAAACAATGCGAGTATTGACATTATAGGTGGACCAATCACCTTAGCTCCAGGTGCTCAAATCAAAAGAAAAACTTTGATAAAAATGAATGTAACCGAATTAAAAGGTACGAAAACACCGGTATTAATTGGTATTTATGAAAATGACAAAAAAATTGAAACCGCTTCAATAACATTTAGTGGGCCAGGGTTTTAAAAATTGAGATTATGAAATTTAATTGGGGACACGGTATCACATTGGCAATTTTGGCTTTTATGACCTTTATTATTTATATTGTGGTTCAAACTTTTCAGCTCAATGCCGATTTAGTGCAAGATGACTTTTATGAAGCCGAAACGCAATTTGATGAAAACAAACTTGCAAAGGAAAATTATATTAGCTTACAAGACCCTATCCATATTTCACAAAAACCAGAAGGCATTATTTTTGAATTTCCAAAAAACTTAAAAAATATTGCCGGTACTATTTTGTTTTATAGAAGAGATAATAAAAGCTTAGATAAACTATTCGACATTAAATTAAACCCTTTTCAGCAACAATCATTAGATTATACTCATTTTCAAAAGGGCGTTTACGATATCAAAATTAATTTCAAAAATAATCAAAAGGCTTACTCCTACCAAGAAAAAATTGCCTTTTAGTGTTATTGTCAGCATTTATATTAGGACTTGCTGGCAGTGTACATTGCATTGGCATGTGTGGCCCTATAGCCCTCATGATTCCCACCGGCAAGCATAATAATAAATTGGCTGGCATTTTATTTTATTCCTTTGGTAAGCTTTTAACATATCTTATTATCGGTAGCCTATTTGGTTTAATCGTCAACAGCATTCGACAATTTAATTTCCAATCAATCCTATCCATAATTAGCGGTATTCTATTGATACTTTTTGCTGTTTTACCACAGTTATTAAAAAAGCTAGAACAAAAAGGATACGTTCTATTCTCTGGACTTTTAAAATTTAAGTCGAAACTTACCCGCGCTTTGGATAAAAACAAATTAGAGTTTAGTTTTTACATTGGATTTTTAAATGGTTTTATCCCATGTGCTATGGTTTACAGTGCTGCCGTTGCGGCATTTGCACAAAATTCATTTATGGAAAGTGTCGGGTTTATGTTGTTTTTCGGTTTAGGAACCATTCCCTTAATGATCCTTTTTTATTTCACTGCACAAAAGGTAAAATCAAAACTAATGAAATACACAAATATTTTTCAAACGCTTGCTTTACTAGGGGTTGGATTATTTTTAATATGGAGAGGTTACGCTCATTACAACGAAGTCATACCCGCTTTAAGAGAAGGGGCAATTTACAAACTTTGCTTACCCTTCCAATAATCTACTTAGTCTTTTCCCTTTAATATTAGTAGAAAGTGTCACCAATAATACCACAGAAATAGAACTTAAGGGCATTAAAATAGCAGCAATTAAAGGTTGTAAATTACCCGTTATGGCAAACGACAGTCCTACCAAATTATAACAAAGAGAAAAAACATAACTCCATTTGACTATTTTTTTCCCACTTTTTGAAAAAGCAATATAATCCATTAAATATTTTAACTTACTCCCTTTCAATATGCCATCCGAAGCTGGTGAAAATGCATAAACGTCATCTACCACACTAATACCAAAATCTGCCTGCCTCAATGCTCCTGCATCATTTAAACCATCCCCCAACATCATTACATTCTTTCCATCTACTTGTAATTTTGAAATATAACTTAACTTATCTCCTGGACTTTGATTAAATAAATAAGTGGTACCATTAGGCATAAATGATTTTAAATTATTTATTTCGCTATCATTATCACCAGATAAAACATGTAAGCGATAAGCATTGCTATTTAACCGCTGCATTAAATCTTCCATCCCAAAACGGTATTGATTTTCAAACACAAAGCTACCTACCTCCATTCCGTTTATTACAACATAAACACGTGTTGCATGATCAGAACTATTTAAGTTTAACCAATTGGCCGAACCCACTTGAACGATATTCCCATCAATTTCTCCTTGAATACCTTTTCCCGATAATTCTTCAAAATTATGTATTGCCAATTTAGTATCTCCTTTCCAATAATCAGTAATCTGTCTACTTAAAGGGTGCGCGGAATGTTTGCACAATACATGAATTGCAGACTTAAGTGGTAACGTTAATGCCTTCCCTTCAAAACGGATACTATTTGCATTGTTTTTAGTTAAGGTACCTGTTTTATCAAATACTATGTCGGTCACCTCTGTGATTGGCTCCAAACTATTTACAGATCTTAAATAAAAATCATTTCTTCCAAAAATTCTTAATACGTTACCATAGGTAAAGGGCACGGAAAGGGCAATAGCACATGGACAAGCGACAATTAAAATAGATACAATGATAAAAGCAGTTTGAGAACGATCATAAAAAAACCAAAATACACCTGCTAAAAAAGCTACTATTATTAAACCTAAAGTGAACTTCCGACTAATCACATCCGAAAGGGTTTCTTTCTCACGATTACGATCAAAAATAGGGTTATTCCATAGCTGGGTCAGATAACTGTTTTCAATTTTACTCAAAACTGAAATTAGTATACTTTCTCCAACTTGACGACCACCAGCATACAGTTTCGACTGCAAGCCCTTATGAATTGGATTAGACTCTCCGGTAACAAAGCTATAGTCAATATTTCCAACGCCATCCAACAAAATAGCATCTGCGGGTATCAATTCATTATTCCTAATCCTTAATATGTCACCACTCTCAATAGATTGTAGTGGCATCATCTCTTCTTTATTACTTTTTAACACCTTACTGACAGCCATTGGAAAATAGGACTTATAGTCTCTTTCGAAATTAATTGCAGCATAAGTTTGTTGTTGAAACCATTTACCTAGTAATAAGAAGAATATTAATCCAATAAAGGAATCGAAATAACCTGCACCTGTACCAAAAACAACCTCATATAAGGAACGAAAATACAACGCAAAAATACCGATTGAAATAGGTACATCAATGTTAACTTTTTTAATTCTTAAAGATTTGAATGCAGAAATTAAATAATCTGACGCACCATAAATCAATACAGGAATAGATAAAAGTAAGTTGATATAATTAAAAATAGTTTGAAAATTTTTGTCTTGTTCATTAATTCCCAAATATTCAGGAAAACTCATTAACATGGCATTTCCAAAACAAAATCCAGTCAATCCTATCTTAAAAATTAAAGACTGACTAGTCTTTTTTACCTTTTTTTTATCATAATCTTCCAAAGTAATTGATGGCGGGTAGCCAATAGAGGCTAACAATTCCACTAAATTTCTTAAGGATATTTTCGATTGATTAAAACTGATCGTTGCTTCTTTTTTCACGAAATGAACCTGTGAAAATAGCACACCTTCATTTAACTTATCTAATCTTTCTAACAGCCATAAACAAGACGAACAGTGAATTTGAGGTAAAAACAATTTCACTTTAATGATATCGCCATCTTCAAACAAAACCATTTTCTCTTTAAATTCCGCTAAATCTAAAAAGTTATACCTTCCCTTTAATTGATGATCCGTTTTAATTCCTGGATTGGTAACATCTACCTTGTAATAAGAAGTTAAATCAGCGCCATTTAAAATCTCAAACACCATTTTGCAACCTTGACAACAAAAGGATTTATCTGCAACATGTATTTCTTCGATACAAACATCCCCACAATGGAAGCAATTTTTCATGAATATTAAGTAAATATTAAGTACAAATTTAGGTAAGAATTTTTACCTTTAACCTATCAAACATCAGCTTTTATAATGATAAAGTCAATACCTATAAATTTTGAAGAAAACAATCACTTTTTTAAGTTGATTTTTAAGAGTATTGAAGAAGGATTAATTATCACAGATTCCAAAGGTACAATACAGTTTCTTAACTTTAGGACACAGGAATTATTTGGCTATACTAGTGAGGAATTAATCGGAAAAAAAATAGAAGTCTTAATTCCAAATAAATACCACGAACACCACGAAAAATATCGTGATAACTATGTTAAAAAACCCAGTAGAAAAACCATGGGTAGTGGACGTGTTTTGGAGGGGCTAAGAAAAAACGGGAGTTTATTTTATACTGAAATCAGCTTAAATTATATCTGCATTCAAGAAGTAACCTATGTAGTAGCTTTAATTTCAGACATTACAAAGAGAGTTTTAGCAGAACAAAAAATTGTCCAATTAAATAGTGAATTAGAAGCTAAAGTTTTAGAAAGAACAGGTGAACTACAAGAAAGTCAATTTTTATATACTGCGGTTGCACAAAACTTTCCAGATGGTATTATCAATGTATTTGACAAAGATTTGAATTACATTTTTGCCGAAGGAAAAGAACTTTACAATCTTGGTATTACCTCTAAGAAACTTTTAGGTACAAGTTATTTAAACAGGTTACCGACAGAAGTCCGTCCAATGATTGAAAGCGCCTTAAAAGAAGTATTTAATGGCTCAAAAAAAGATTTTGAATTAAATTTAAAAAAGCAATTTTATCATATTAATGCAGTACCATTAAGGAATGAAAAAAATGAAATTGATAAGATATTGGTCGTAGAGAAAAATATAACTGCCCAAAAAGTTATCAGTCAAAAATTAGAAGAATCATTGAGAAAAGAAAAAGAAATCAATGAAATGAAATCTCGTTTTGTTTCCATGGCTTCACATGAATTCAGAACTCCTTTGAGTACCATTTTATCTTCTAATTCGCTAATTGACAAATATCTTAAGATTGGTCAGAAAGATAAAACAGAGAAGCACATTAAAAGGATAAAAAGTGCCGTACTGGGATTAACGGACATTCTAAATGACTTTTTATCTACCGACAAGTTAGAAAATGACATTATTCAAGTAAAGAATATACTTTTTGATTATGCGGAATTTGTTGAAGAAGTAACAGAAGAGTTACAATTGATGTGTATTGATGATCAAAATATAAAATCGTTTATAAAAAGTGATGTTAAAAATATTATTGCAGATAAGAAGTTATTGAAAAATGTTTTATACAATTTATTATCAAATGCCATTAAATATTCCAAAGATGGACAAGATATTACTTTTAACAGTTTCATCACAAACAAAGAATTAAAAATTGAAATAAAGGATAAAGGTATTGGTATTCCCTTAGCCGACCAAGCACAATTATTCACTAGATTTTACCGTGCAGAAAATGCAATCAATATAAAAGGAACAGGGTTGGGATTAGTGATTGTAAAAAGTTATTTAAATTTACTCCATGGAAGTATCGATTTTAAAAGTATTGAAAACGAAGGAACCACATTCACCTGTATAATACCGATTGAAAATGAATAAAATAGTACTCATTGAAGACAATAATGAAATGCGTGAAAACATTCAAGAGATTCTTGAATTAGCAGATTATGAAGTCCACACCGCGCAAAATGGCAAATTAGGCGTAGAATTAATTAAACAAGTAATGCCTGATTTAATTCTTTGTGACATCATGATGCCAGAATTAGATGGTTATGGGGTACTATATGTAATTAGTAAAAACAAGACTACTGCCAACATTCCGTTTATTTTCCTTACGGCTAAATCTGAACGAGAAGACTTCAGGAAAGGTATGAATATGGGGGCAGATGATTATTTAACAAAGCCTTTTGACGACACACAGTTATTGGCTGCAGTTGAAAAAAGACTAGACCGAATAGCTGTCTTTACTGAAACCAACAAAGGGCAGAATGATTTTAAAAGTTTCTTAAAAAATGGAGAAGGCATAGCTGAATTAGAAAACTTATCGAAAAGTAAAAGAATAAAGAAGTACGCCAAAAAGGACACCATTTTTTATGAAGGAGATAGTCCGAATTTTTTGTATTACATTAATAGTGGTAAAATAAAAACACACAAGATGAATAAAGACGCCAAGGAATTGGTGACTAATTTATATTCAGCTGGAGATTTTTTAGGCTACAAAACCTTAATAAAGAATGAAACCTATAACGAAACGGCTACAGTTATGGACGCTGCAGAAGTCTCTTTAATTCCAAAACAAGAATTTTTAAACCTGCTTTTCTCTTCCAAGGAAGTATCTATGAAATTCATTAAAATTTTAGCCGGCTCTATAGACACACGACAAGATGAATTACTTAATTTAGCCTACGACACGGTTAGAAAAAGAGTGGCAGATTCTTTAATAAAATTAGAAGAAAAATACAAAAATGAAGAAGACGAAAACAATTTTACCATTGCCATTTCACGAGACGATTTAGCAGCTATGGTAGGAACGGCTACAGAATCAGTTATTAGAACACTTTCCGAATTTAAACACGACGGTTATATTGCCATAAAAGGTTCGAATATTACCATATTAAATAAAGAGAAATTAAAAAATTTTAGATTTTAAACAACACAATTTATGAAAAAAACAATGTTATATGCTGCCGTTTTATTATTGGCAAGCTGTGGAAGTAAAGCAGAAAAACTAGACTACACACCCACGGATTCCGATCAAGAAATTGCTACATACTTAGAAGACAAAGAATGGGAGCCAGTAAGAGAAAAAAGTGGTTTATACGTTTATACGGAAAAAGAAGGTGGTAGTGAAAAACCAAAAGCAAGTGATTTTGTGACGATATTTTACAAAGGCTATTTGTTAGACGGAACTGTATTTGATGCGACTGAAGAAAATCCTATCACTTATCCTTTGAGCGGGTTTATACCTGGTTGGAAAGAAGGTATTCCTCATTTTGGAAAAGGTGGAAAAGGAAAAATTATTGTACCACCATCTTTAGGATACGGTAGTGTTGATAATGGTCCAATTCCAGCAAATTCAGTGATGATATTTGACATTGAATTGGTTGATTTCAACGGTGCACCACCAGCACCGAAATTAAATAATACGGCAGATTATTCGGCAGAAATAAAAGCTTATTTAGCTGAAAATAATTTAAAAGCGAAAGAAACTGAAAGCGGTTTATTTATCATTATTGAAGAAGAAGGCGGTAAAGAGAAACCTACAGTAAACCAATTCTTGACATTAAATTATGAAGGCTACTTAATGGATGGTAGTTCATTTGATGGTACAAAAGGCACACCAACTACCTTCCCTTTCCCTATGACACAATTAATTAAAGGTTGGCAAGAAGGAATTCCATACTTTGGTAAAGGTGGAAAAGGAAAATTAATCATACCTCCTTATATCGGATACGGAGAAAGAGGTTCTGCAAAGATACCTGCAAATTCTATCCTGGTATTTGATATTGAATTGATCGATTTTAAAGACTAATTAGAATATTTTTTTTAAGCCCATTTACTTAGCTGTAAATGGGCTTTTTTTATGCTCATTCCTCTCCCCCAATATTATTTTAAAGAGGATTTCTAACAATTGTTAGTTTTTTAATAAAGCACAAACAGTACCTTTGCAAAAACATTGAATATGTACTGGAAAAAATTACCTTTTAAAACCATCAAGTCAAAAATATTTGAGGCGTTAGAAAATAACTTAAATTATAAAGACGAGCCAATATTAGGTTTACCAGCAACATATTTAGACCAAGAACAGTTTTATTTTAATGCCCCATTCTTAAAAGACGCACCTTTCTTGTCTACATTAATATCCAACCCAAATCACATAGGCTGTCACACATATAGCAAAGGTGAGTCCTATTTCTCGGGAACACAAGCTGTAGAAGTGGATGTTTTAAGGATATGTGCCGAAGAGATTTTAGGGGCTGAACCAAACTCCTATGATGGCTATGTTGCACCCGGAGGAACGGAAGCCAACATTCAAGCACAATGGATTTATAGAAATTACTTTGTAAAAGAAAAAAAAGCCAAGCTAGAAGAAATTGGTTTAATTTTTTCTGAAGACGTCCATTATTCTGCCTTTAAAGGGTGTAACATTTTAAGTATAAAACCCATCACCATTAAAATTGATAAGGACAGAAATTGGGACTTGGTTGATTTAGAAAAACAATTAATTACACAAAAGCAATTAGGTATTAAATACCTAATCGTCCATTTAACCATGGCTACTACCATGTATGGGAGTATAGATGTGCCAGGACCAATTATAGAAACCATTAAAGCGCATTTTGAAGACTACTTTGTCCATGTAGATGCTGCATTCGGTGGCTTTATTTATCCATTTACCAATTCCGAATGTCAATTGACGTTTAAAAACGAATCTGTAAGCTCCATCACATTAGATGGCCATAAAATGCTACAAGCACCCTATGGTACCGGTATATTTTTAGCTAGAAAAGGATTGATGGAATACGCCCAAACAGAAGAGGCATCTTATGTTCAGGGTACGGACTTTACTTTATGCGGCAGTCGTTCTGGAGCAAACGCAGTCTCTATGTGGATGATATTAATGTCACATGGGTCTGCCGGTTGGCAATATCAAATGGAAAGATTAATTGATAGAACAGACGGGATTTGCGAAAAATTAGATGAATTAAACATCCCTTACTATAGGAATCCTTATATGAACATAGTAGCCATGGATGCAAAATACATACCGATTGAAGTAGCAAAAAAATACCATTTAGTTGCCGACGATTTTAATAATCCAAAATGGTGGAAAATTGTAACCATGATGCACGTAAAAAAACATGTTATTGATAAATTTTTAATAGATTTGCAACAAGCATCCACAGTGTTTCATAATTAACCACTTTAAAAAATTATTGTATGAATTTAAGAGTTACAAAAATATTTGATTTCGAAACAGCCCATGTATTATGGGGTTATGACGGAAAATGTAAAAACATTCACGGCCATTCTTATAAACTAACCGTCACTATTTCGGGACCATTAGTAAACGACTTGAAAGAAGTCAAAAATGGCATGATCATAGACTTTAGTGATTTAAAAAAGATTGTAAAATCCAACGTTGTAGAACCTTTTGACCATTGTTTATTGGTAAATGGTCAAACTCCACATAAAAAGTATACAGAAGTTGAAAATGGTTTTTCAAAAATCATGTTATGCGACTATCAACCTACAGCGGAGAACATGCTTATTGATATGGTGCAAAGAATCAGTACCAATTTACCTGATCATGTACAATTAAAATACGCCAAATTACAAGAGACTGAAAATAGTTTTGTAGAATGGTTAGCAGAGGAAAATGGGCATTAAGACCTAATTTTCTTTTCCGTTTTTATTTACTTTATCTTTTACCTTATCAAAGAGATTAGTTTTAATGGTTTGCACCAATGAATCTACCAATTCATGCAGATTTTTAATCAAAATTACAGTATCTGAATAGGTCAGGTGCTCATAATCTTTACCCAATTCAATTTCAATTACTCTTTCTTTTAAAGATTCGTTGAATACATTTTTGAATTTAGAATTTTTTGGGATTTCTAATCCTTTTTTCACGCCTGCTTTAAATACTACTTTGTATTTATCAGAAACCATTACATCTTCAATTTCACCAATTTGTAAAGCATCCAAATAGATACCACTTCCAATGGAAAGCCCATTAGCTGATGAAGATTTAATAAAAAAACTATCATTTTGATTACAAGCCGTTAACAACAAAATGAAAATGGTAAAAATTAAACTTCTTGATTTCATAATTAGTGCTTTAATTTCCATAAATTTAATATAATTTCGATAAATTAGACTTTATTTTTAAAGATACATGCAAACTCAAGTACAGCCATTAAAAATTTACAATGCTTCTGCCGGTTCTGGTAAAACCTATACCTTGGTCCAAGATTATTTAAAAATTGTATTACACCATAAGGATCCTTTAAAATTTCGCTCTATTTTGGCCATGACTTTCACCAATAAAGCAGCAAATGAAATGAAGGAAAGAGTATTGTCGGCACTTATAGATTTAAGTAAAACAAATCACTTGAAAACGCCCGAACAACTTGATTTTTTAGAGAACACCGCAAAAAATATAAAATTAGCACCTGACATTATTGAAATTAGAGCGAAGGCAATTTTAAATAAAATATTACATAATTACAGTAGCTTTTCGGTAATGACTATTGATAAGTTTACCCATAAAATCATCCGAACCTTTGCCAAAGATTTAGATATTTCCATTGATTTTAATGTCGAAATGGACACTACTGGATTTTTACAAAGCATTACCGATTTATTAATGGATGAAATTGGTAGAAATCAAAAACTAACAGGTCTTTTATTACGTTATACCAACCACAACTTGGACAATGAAAGGTCGTGGAATATTAAAAGAGATATTTACGAGTTTACCACATTACTTTTGAAAGAAGATGCGTTGGAGGCCATTGAACATTTAAAAGACTTGAATGAAGAAGACTTTATCAGCATTGGCGAAAATCTAAAAAAAGAGAATGCGATTATATTACAAGAATTGACTTCAACCGCCGAGGCTGCGATTCACCTCATTAAATCTTACCATTTAGAAGATGAAGATTTTGCTAGTAAATCGAATGGGGTTTACGGTTTTTTCAAACGTACCTTAAGCAGGGTAGACGCATTGAGTAAAATGACTCCGCCATCAAAAACCATTTTGAAATATACCGAGAGCAATGAATTTTCCCATAAAAAAAGCCCCCACAAAGCAACTATTGATAGCATAAGTGACTTACTTGGTAAATATGTCCTACAACTCAATCAAATTATTACTGTAAGCGTACCTCAGCTTAAATTAAATAAGGAGATCAATAAAAACTTGAATAACTTGGCGATTCTTAAATATATTTTAGCCTTAATTGAAAAAGTTAAAGCGGATGAAAACATTCTACTTTTATCTGATTTTTACAAAGAGATTGCAGCCATAATAACCAGAGAGAGAGTCCCTTTTATTTACGAAAGACTAGGCATTAGATACCAACATTTTTTATTGGACGAATTTCAGGACACTTCACAAATGCAATGGGTTAATCTAATACCACTGGTACATAATTCACTTGCACAACAGCATGAAAACTTGATTGTTGGGGATGGAAAGCAAGCCATTTACCGTTGGAGAAATGGAGAAGTGGAACAATTCACTAAGCTTCCGGGTGAAATACATAATCCAAAGGGTATCCCCTCATTAAAAGAAGCCGAAAACTTGTTTTCGGTGATGGGAAGAAAGGAGAATCTAGAATCAAATTATCGTTCCTCAGCGGAAATTGTCAATTTTAACAATACATTTTTCACCGAGTTAAGTCAACAAATTTCAGCACCCTTGGCTTATATATACGACGGGTTAAATCAAGCCGTGACTAAAAAATTTAAAGGTTATGTTGAAGCTACTTTTTTTACCGATAATGATGAAGATGCACAATTAGAAAATGTGTTGAATACTGTAAAGAAAGCGGTAAACGCTGGCTTCTCTTTTAGTGACATTTGCATCATTACCCGAAACAATAGGAATGGGGCAAATATTGCCAATTACTTAACCGATCATGACTATCCTGTAATTTCACCGGATAGTTTATTTATTGGCAAGGATAAGTACGTTCAGTTTTTACATTATCTAATGCAATCGCTTACGAATTTTAACGATAAGAATGCCCAAGTAAAAACAATAGAGCATTATTGTGAGATTACAGCGGCAGTGGTTCCTGATTTTATTATTGACAAATCACTTCCATTCCCTAGTTTAGAAAATTATTTTGAAGCTTTCGGCATACATGTATTAGCGCCCGAGCACTTTCAAAACATATATGAATACGTAGAGTTTTTACTAGAAACATTTGATATTGATGCAACCGATAATGTTTATTTACAATTCTTCATGGAGTCTATTCATCAATTTGAGGTGAATAAAAACGTAAATATCCGTGCATTTTTAGATTGGTTCAAAGACAAGGGAAAGGAAAAATCAATCATCAGTCCAGAAGGTTCAAATGCCATTAGCATCATGACCATTCACAAATCAAAAGGCCTGCAGTTCCCTGTGGTTATCTGTCCTCTGTTTAATTGGAGTCCAAAATTAGACCGACAACAAATTTGGGTGATAGCACCTGGTGAAAGACTGCCTGCTTATTTTGTGAAAACGACAAAATATTTAGCTGAAACACCTTTAAAAGACTTGTATGAAATAGAAAAAGCTAAGTTTGAACTCGACACCATCAATATGCTATACGTGGCATTTACAAGACCAGAAATTGCCTTATTCATCACTGGTGACATGAGTAGTACCGTAGTGAAAAATCAAATTGAACCACTGGTCAAAAACATGCCTGACTTTAGTTTAATAGGCGACACCTATCGTTATGGAGAATTAATAAATTATAAGCCTGCAAAAAAAGTAAGCAAAGAAAAATTTGAAATTCAATTTTTAAAACAAAAAATGAATAAGCCAAGTTTAAGTTATAAAAGTGCATTAGAATGGGACATTGAATCCTTAGATGAGAAAAGAAATTTTGGCACCATGGTTCATCATGTTTTATCTATCTTAAAAACGCCACAAGAACTTCCTTCAAAATTAAAAGAATTAGCCATTAAACAGGGGCTCACCAACAAAGAAGTCATTGCTTTAGAACAATACATTAGTCCACTGTTTAAAAACGAAAGGTTTGCCGCTTATTTTACACCCGAAGCCATGAATGAAACGGCATTAATAGATAACCATGGCATGAAATTTATACCAGACAAAATCATACAAACAGCGACAGAAGTGTTGGTGGTTGATTTTAAAACAGGTCAAAATTCACCTGCACATCTCAAACAAGTAGGACAATACATTAAACTACTAAAAGACATGGGGCATGATAATGTAAATGGTGAATTATGCTATACGGAAGGTATGACATTTATAACAGTATAATTAAGCTGTTTTATCTAGCAACCACAACTATCCCCACCACAGGATTTTTTTGCTTTTTTCTTTCCAAAAAAACGCACACCTAGGTAAGTTAATGCTAAGGCGAAAAGACTATATACAATTATAGTTTGTATCATCAGGCAAGTAATTGGTAAACGATTAAAGACACTAGGTAAGCAAACACACTCATATAAGAAAACTGTACTACCGTCCATTTTAAAGACTTCGTCTCTTTGTAGGTCACAGCTACGGTACTAAAACACTGTAAAGCAAACGCATAAAACATCAACAAAGAAACCGAAGTCGCTAGGCTAAAAGTAGCCATACCAGTATTTGCATTTACTTCTCTTTGCATTTTTTCTTTGATCGTTAAAGGTTCTTCTGAATCAATGTTATAAATAATGGCCATGGTACTAATAAATACTTCTCTAGCGGCTAAAGAAGAAATTAATGCAATTCCTATTTTCCAGTCATAACCTAAAGGTTTAATTACGGGTTCAATTTTTTTTCCAATCCAACCTAAATAAGAATTCTCCAACTTAAAATGAGCCAATTCGCTATCAAAAGCGTCTCCCACCAATTTCACATCTTGGGCAGCCACCAATGTTTCTGCGTTTTCAAATTTATCGCCTCCATTGGTTGCAAGTACAAATAATATAATCGAGGTGGCTACGATAATTTTACCTGCATTAGTCACAAAAGAACTCACACTTTTCCATACTGAAATACCTATATTACGCATACTAGGCACCAAATACCGTGGCATTTCAAGTATTAAATTACTCTTATGTTTCGATTTAAGGATCATTTTAAATACCCAAGCCGATAGTAAGGCAGAAACTATCCCTAACAAATACATGCCTAGCATTGCTAGCCCTTGCAGTCCAAAAGGACCAATATAAGTGTTGGGTACTATTAAGGCGATTAAAATAACATACACAGGAATTCGAGCAGAGCAAGTCAATAAAGGGGCGACTAAAATGGTAATCAATCGCTCTTTTCTATTCTCAATCGTCCTAGTGGCCATTATACTTGGTATCGCACAAGCCATTCCTGAAATTAATGGCACTACACTTTTTCCTGACATACCAAAACGCTGCATTATTCGGTCCATCAAGAACACTATTCTGGTCATGTACCCCGTTTCTTCGAGAATGGCAAAAAAGAAAAATAGAATAGAAATTTGCGGAATAAAAATAACAACTCCGCCAATTCCAGGTATTAAACCTTCCGTTACTAAATCACTCAAATAACCTTCTGGAAGTAGATCTTTTAAAAAACTGCCAATAGCGGTGGTTCCCTCATCAATCCAATCCATAGGAAATGCTGCCAGGGTAAAAATGGCTTGAAAAACCAAAAACATAATCCCTAAAAAAATGGCATACCCCCAAATTGGATGCATTAAAATACGATCTAGTCTGGTTGAAAAATCGGAAGCCTTTGTTTTGTCTTCCCGGTAAACTTCCGTAAAGTAGGAGTTTATTAACTTATACCGAAGAATAGATTCGTTTACCCTTAATTTATGTGGTGTTGTATTTCCGTTAGAAAGTGCATGCACCAATTCTTTTTCTTCTTTAAATATTAATTGTAAAAAACCTGCATAGGTAGATGTTAAACCAGAATTTTGTGCAAAAGCTTTTAATTTTTCTTTATCTAAACTAAGGTTATAATTGCTAATTTCAGACTTTGATTCAGGTACTTTTTCAAGCATCATTTTCTTCAAATCTTCAATCCCTTCTCCCGTTTTAGCGGATACCCCCAGTACTGGACAACCAACTAATTTCCCAAGTTTTTCTAAATCAATAAAAATACCTTGTTTTTTAGCAGCATCTAACATATTGACCACTAAAACTACGGGCATTTCCAAATCTTTTATTTGGTGAAATAAGTATAAATTTCTTTTAAAGTTTAAAGCAGAAACAACTACCAGTATTTTTTCAGGTTTATTTACTGTATCTGTATTGGTTAAAAAATCATATACTACTCTTTCGTCCTCTGAAGTAGGAAAAATACTATTAATTCCTGGTAAGTCGATTAATTCTACCTCTTGACCTGCTACCTTAACAAAACCTTTTACTTGATCAACCGTAACCCCAGGATAATTCCCTGTTTTTTGATTCAGTCCGCAAAGTTTGTTAAACAAGGTAGTTTTTCCAATATTCGGATTTCCGATTAATGCAATTTGATGACGTTCTTCTTTCATTAATTTACGCTTCTAATAGAATGAAATATGCGTCTTTTTTTCTGATAATTATTTTAGTGCCATTTACCAGAACAGCTAAAGGACCATTAAAAGGCGCCTTGTTTTGAACCGACAAAAAAACACCTGGCATTATCCCTAACTCGACCAATCTAGCAAGCACCTCTTCACTTTCAATAGCAGTAATTTTAGCGGCAACTCTTTGCTTTAGTTTTGTCAGTCGAATGTTCATTTTGTTTATTTAGAACAAATATAAATAATAATTTACAACTGGTGAATTTAGAACAACTGATATTTATCAATTATTAAGAAATTGTGAAATTTTTAAGACCTTTAGTCTTTCGAAAAGAACAATAACTCATGTTGTACAATCCTTCAAAAAATAAAAACCCACTCTTTATTACAAGCCCAATTCCTTTCTAAGGACCGTATCTTTCACACTATTTTTATTCCAATAATCACTTCTTATACTTTTGATTCGTGTTGCGGTTGTCGTTTGTTTCTTGTAAGTTTCTTCCCAACCTTCAATTGCAAATGGAAAGATTTTTTCAAATTTAATAATGAGTACCCGATTTAATTCAGGATATGACAATTGGTAATAATTTAAGCTGTCTTTTTCTACTAATGTTGCATTGACCTGAAAAACTTTCACTTGCTGATGATTCATACCGAAAAATTCCAAAGAAGGAATCATTTTCAAGCTACCCAATGGTAAACTTTTTGGATCCATTCGAATATTCGTCCATATGTCATTTTCTAAGTAACTTTTTTTAATCTTGAATTTATCGTCTCCATTGCCTTCAAAGTAGGAATGAGAATTTACTTCGAATTTTTTTCGATTATTCAATTGAATATAAGTCTGACCGCACCATTCTTGGCTAGAAAAAGTGGCTTTAATCGCATGATCATTTTTATCTATAGGGGTAAAAACGCTCCCCATAACGGAATATGGATAAATGCCTGTCAAATACTTTTTTGTACTATTTAATTTCAAGACAGTAATATTTTCAGGACTGCTTTGGTCGGCTTTCACTTGTTTTTTTGGCAAAAACTGTTCCGTTACAAATATTAAAACGGCTTTACCTTCATGTATTTCACCATAACGGGCTTGACTCAACTCATATGCTGTCAGTTCAGCTGTGCCATTATACCAGTAATCGCTAAACTGTTTTTGGTTCTCTTTAGAAAAATCACTTTTGTTTAAATTGAAATCAACCAAAGCCTCGGAATTACTGCTACTTACGCCTAAGCAGGAACTCAAACTTATTGACAATAAAATAATATTTACAATTGTTTTCATAATTAACATTTATAAGGTGGGGTAAGCGACAACAAGCCCTTGATGCAGTGTTGACCAGTAATGCTGTACTGTTCTTCCAAATGCTGTACTGTTCTTCCAAAGGTAAACAATCGCCTGTTTCCACACCAAAGAATTAAAGAAAGAAAAGCCCACATTCTTGTATTCGGAACGTGGGCTTAACAAAATATAAGTAGGGTTTAGTTTGTCGTGATCTGAGCCATTTGTTATACCAAATTTCTTTCCATACTCCAATAAAACATGTACTTCCAAAGAGGTAGACATTTTCAATTCATGAAAATAGCAGCTTAATTTTTAACCATTTTTTTGATGATTGAGTTTCCTAACTGGTCTGTGATCTTGATAAAATACATGCCCTTAGATAGCATTTGTGTGTCTATCAAGTAATTTTGTACATCAATAGGGGAAAATTCAATAATTATCTTGCCTAATTCATCCATTACTACAATTTCTAAGTGGCTTTGATCCGTGGCTACCACCTCTATTAAGTCATTAAAGGGATTTGGAAAAATAAACATTTCATCCTTTTCATTTGCAGGCAGGCTTAAATAATCAATCTGGTAGGTAGCAGTAGCCTCACAATTGTATTGGTCAATAATAATTACGGTATAAATTCCATTTTTATCTACCAATAATTCAGCACTATTTTCCCCTACAATAAGAGTATCGTTGAAATACCATTGATAGGTATAATCGTTGTTGTCTAATACCTGAAGAAAACCGTTTACATGGTTAATGTTTGGATTTGGCGTATTGTAACAATCAATAATATTAAAGGTGTTATTGGTGAGAATTGGCGCATTGTAATCAAAATATATGTTGGCATTATTGACGATCTCTGTATGCGGCACTAGGGCAGGATATGGTTTAATTTTAAACTTTACAAAGCCTTTACTTCCTATTGGACTATTTGAACTATCGGGCAAATGAATACCATTAAAGTAAAAAGTAACCACATTACTATTTTGATTAATAAGGTAATGCATGTCATGACTTTTCCCTAGAACGGACAAGGTCGACAAATCAAGATGTGACGAAATACTATCACTTATCCTCACATTAACCGCTTCTGCATTGCCTGTATTTTGAAAATTGACAACATAAGTTAACGCGTCAGTAGGTAACACTTCAGCCGGTCCTTGTTTACCATTTGGAAAAACTAATTTATTATTTGGATCATAAGAGCAAGAAACAACAACATTGGATGTGTCAGATACTATGGTGGTAATACCAGAGCCGTCTGTGCCTGAATAATGCGCTACAAAAGTCAAGGTGTCATTTGCCACTACAGTAGTATCTAATAACAATTTATACCCTACAAATTGCGTTTGAAAGAGATTTAAATTATCTAGGGTAAAATACACATTATTATCTACAATAGAGTCAGCTAAAAGCGAGGAAGATACTAAGTTTTTAATATAATAAGCCATATTAAAGTTGGCATTCGTATCTAGCTCTAAACGCATATTTGTAGTTGTAAATTCTGATGTTCCCGTATTTTGAATTTCGACAAATAGTTGCCCCCCATATATGCAATGCATAGCTGTCCAAGGATTCACATGTTGTAAGTTAGCACTTGCCGCAGTTGTATTTGGGTAGATTCCAAAATCTAATGTATCCGAATGGTTATTAACAGAGTCTAAGGTTACCATAAAAGTACTGGCTGTACTGTGTGAAAATATAGGTGGAATTGGATGATCGATTGTATAATTTACAGCAGTATTAGAATAATGATGGTAATGAAAATCGTTACTTAAGTTTACTTGTGTATAAGTAGTATTTCCAAAATTTGAAATGGGGCTTATATTCACCTGAGAAAGGGGACTATTGATACTATACTCATTAGCATCTTTAATTCCGTTCAAATTCTGATCATAAAATACTTTTCCAGATAAATTATGAAAATGTTTCTGTAAAGTAGTATCTAGAGATCCAGTACTACTACTATCCACATTCAAGGAAATTAAAGTGTTCCATCCATAAGAATTCGTTACTAATATCAAGTAATGTTGTCCAGGCTGGGTTGGATTTAACACCACATTTAAATCACTAGCATTGGTCATACAATCCACAATTGGAGCCGAAGGCGAACCGAGCATTCCGCAACTCCCTAACATATCATTATAATCATTAAATGGTCCATACAGAATATAGGAGAATCCAGTGACCGAATAAATAATTTCTAAATCTATTAAGCCAGCGGAGTCTACTTTAATATATTGCCAAAATGGACTTTCTGTTTGAATAGAATCGTTTGGACTTATTAAACATCCATAGTTGTTATTTGGTGCCGATATTAACGCATTTCCTGCAGGTGGCAACAAAAAAGATGTAGTTAAACCCGGAATAAGTGGTAAAGGGTTAAAACAAGTTGAACCCGTATTTTGGGCATGCGAAACTAAAGTATAAAATAAAAAAGTTAATAACAGATTAATTTTTTTCATGGCAATATTTTTTCGTAAAAAAAATGGCATTATAAATTCTAGGTTAAAATACAAAATTAAATACTATTTCATCAAAAAAAATCCTTTATTCACTGTATTTTAAAACTATGGCATCAAAAAAGCCACTTTTCCCTGCGAAAAGTGGCCTAAATAAAATTTAGATCTCCAAACTATCTAGGTGATTTAATTTAGCATAACACTGCCTTAGAGATATACTTCCTCAACCCCTGCACCTATCCGTTGTTTTTAAGCACGCATGAGCTTTAGTTTAGTCCTGTTTATTATCTATTATTTTTTCCACTCAAAAGGTTGAAATGGAGCGTCTACTGGTGTATTTGCAATGTGGTTCGTATAGTTACTGATTATCTTTTGAGACAATCCTAAAATCACATCCAACACTTGTCTTTCTTCATACCCTGCAGCATAAAAAATATCCAAATCTGCTTGTGATACCTGTCCACGATTACGCACAATTTTTAATGTGAATTCATGTAGTATTTGTAGTTTTTCTGTTGGTAATGCAGTGCCATTTCTTAAAGCTTCTGTAATTGCATTATCCACTTTCATCATGTTCGCAATTGCTGTATGTGCAGGTACACAATAATGACATTCGTGTTCTACATTAATGGTTTGCCATACTACTGTTACTTCTTCCTTATTAAATGAAGAGGCTAAAAACAAGCGGTGAATCGTTTGGTAAGTCTCAAATAATCCTGGAGAACCAGCCAAAACACCATGTAAATTTGGTATCATACCATTGGCTTTAATTGATTTTTCTAAAAGTGCTTTGCTTTCTTCTGGTGCTGATTCAAGGGTGTTAATTTTTAATGTTGTCATGTTGTTTGTTAATTTATATGTTATTACTATTTGTTTATTCGTTCTTATTCAATCTAAACAATCGTTTAGTTTTAGGGTAAAAAAAAGCTATATGCTTTCAAAGGTCATTTCAATATAATCTTCCATTTCTTTTCTTGTATTTACACGGGACGCTGCAGCCAGTCCGTGTTTTGCTAACAATAAAAAATTCGCCTGTTTCAGCACAGTATCTTCATCCTTACTGCCATCCATTTTTAACTTTTCAATGATAATTTCTTTCAAGTTATCCATAAATGAATTCATTTCTGCTTTCACCATTTCGTCCTCTTTTACCGCAAACTCATTGTAAGTACTGGTCACCAAGCAACCCTTTTGACTACCTGGCTCATCATTTATAGCAACAGAATCGTAGAAAAATTGTTTGATGTCAGCCACGCCATTTTTTGCACTTTTAAACTTATCAAAAATGCTATTTATCTTTACTTTATAAGCATTTAGACTAGCGATAAACACACCGTGCTTATTTCCGAAACTAGAATAAATAGAAAATTTATTGATGCCCATTTCTTTTTCTAGCATTTGCATGGATGTGTTCTCATACCCATTTCGCCAAAACAAATTCATTGCTTTAGCAATCACTTCTTCTTCTATATATTGCTTTTTTCTAGCCATTGGTATTTAAATACCCGACAAAGCTAACCAATCGTTTAGTAATAAAAAAATATTTAGGCTAATTTATTTTCAATAAAAACACATAGCTCAGTAAATCAACCTGTTTACGTTTACTTATCCGCCAAGGCTTTAATAATTTCATCACTACTCCAAAGGTTATCGTATTCCACAATTCCCCTTTTAAAGTCTTCATTTAAAACCCTTTCTTGTTGTTCTAAACCTTTTCTTGCTTGAGAGATATAATTATCGTCTTCCCCTTTAGCTTCCTTGAATTTGCGGAGCATTTCTTCATCATACTTAATAAAGTTCTTCACTTGACGACTCAGCGTATATTTTCTAAAACCCATTTTACTTAATACATCACTAGCCAGCACCAAAGAGGTGTCTAAGGTTTCTCTATAAGTATTTTCTAAACCTAAATTAATTAATTCACGTGCTGAAGATCGATCCTTTGCTCGGAGCATTAACTCCACATGGGGATATTTTTCTTTTACCATGGAGGCAATATGTTTTGTAACATTTGGGTTATCTACAGTACAAATCAACATTTTTGCTTCCGCAATTCCAGCTGACTCCAATAAATCTAAACGAGTAGCATCACCGTAATAAGCTTCAAACCCCATCTTTCTTAAAAAATCAACATGGTTAGAATCATTGTCTAAAATAGTAGCCTCTACCCCATGCGACCTTAAAAACCGACCTACGGTACTACCAAACTGGCCAAAGCCGACTAGAATAATATTTTGAGCTTTTGCAATATGGTCCATTGGTCTTTCAATAGATTCCAAAGTTCCGATTTTAGGTAAAATAAATCTTTCATTAATCAAACTAATTATTGGCGTTACAGACATTGATAAAGCGGTTACCACCAACATCAAATCCATTTGTTCTTGTGTTAAGATATTCAAGCTAAAAGCAAATGAAAGTAAGACAAATGCAAACTCTCCAATTTGCGCCAGACTAAAAGTAAGCAACAGTTTTTGATCTAATTTGAGTTTGAAAACTTGACCAGTAAAAAAAAGCACCAACGCTTTTATGGCAATTATTGCGAGCAAGACCCCTAAAACGATAAGTGGATCGTTTGCAATAACAATAAAATTAATAGAGGCGCCTACTGCCATAAAAAACAAACCAAGAAATAAGTTTTTGAAAGGTTCGAGCGTACTTTCAAGCTCGTGTTTAAACTCACTATTAGAAAGGACTACACCACCTAAAAAGGCACCTAAAGCAGGACTCAAACCTACATATTCCATTAAAAAAGAAATGGCAAATACGATTAAAAACGCAGCAGCAATCAATAATTCTCTTACACCAGACTTAGCTACTTTTCGCAACATAGGTACAATTAAGTACCTACCTGTAATCACAATCAAAACCACCGAGAAAATAATGGCTAAGGTTTGAAATCCAATCGGTAAATTATCTAATAAATTCACCCGTTCATTAGGCGCATTTGCAAGTGTTTCTTCATTTGAATTAGACAACAATGGCAACGCACCGAGCATAAAAATCACGATAATATCTTGAAATAATAAAATTGAAAATGAAGCATTACCAAAGGAGGTCTCCATCAGACCTTTTTCCTTAATGGTTTGTAAAGCAATGGCTGTTGACGACAATGCTACAGCCATGGAAATTACCAATGCTATTTTCCAATCGAAACCTAAAAAAGTAAACAGCAAATACGAAAGCAACATGGTTCCACCTACTTGTAATCCACCCATACCGACAATGCTTTTACGCATGTTCCAAAAGTTTTTCGGCTCAATCTCTAAACCAATTAAAAACAACATCATTACCACACCAAATTCCGCAAAATGAAGAATATCAGACCCCTCTTCTCCGATAAAACCCAATACATATGGTCCAATTAACACCCCTGCTAATAGATAACCAATTACAGAACTCAAACCTAAACGCTTGGCAATGGAAACACATAAAATAGCACCCGCTAAAAAAACGATTGCTTCAAATAGTAAACCTCCTGTCATATTATTGTGTTTTTAATTGTGGTATATCATTTAAGAATGCACACTTTTTAAAGTCTCCAAGGCTTAATCCCTGCTGCAGTAAATCGATCAACTTAACATATTCCAAAGCATATTCCTTGACCTCGGCCTTACTTAAACTGTGCGTACCCATCACGGCAAAAGGCGGAAAATAATTCATCCCACATAAATTTGCCGATTGCTCGAAAGGTCTTAAAAATTCATTCACCGTATAACTATTAGATCCAGCTGAACAATAAACTTCCCTTGCCCCTCCAGTGGTGATCACATTCAACCATGTTTTATTTTTTAATGCTACGCCATTCGGACCATAAGCCCAGCCAAACTCGAGTACCATATCCATCCACTGTTTCATTATGGGCGGACAACTATACCAATAAAATGGGTGTTGCCATATGATAACATCATGTGCAGAAAGTAATTCTTTTTCCGCTTCAACGTCAATATGAAAATCGGGATAACACTCGTATAAATCTCTAAATGTTACACCAGGAATATCTTTAATATGATCGACCATCACAGAATTGGTACGAGACTTTTCAAACTTAGGGTGCGAAAACAGAATTAAAATTCTTTTCATTATAAAACAAAGATTTACTATTGAACCTATTTTTTACTATCGAATCTTCACTTGGTTTGTATTGCTATTTACATGTTTTCCAAGTTCAATTTCTCCCCCTAAAAATACAAGAAATTTTCATTTTATTTTATGGAAGAAGTTTTTAAGTACCAAAACTTATCATCCTACAAAAAAAATAGCCCCTTTCTTCAAGAAGAAAGGGGCTATTAATAAAAAAACTACTACTTATACTGTTTCACCAGACCAGCCCATCATACCACCTTCTAGGTTGTATATTTTCTGAAATCCAGCACCCATCATTTGCATACAAGCTTGTCCACTACGGGCACCGCTTCTACAAATCATCACATAAGCCTTATTAGGGTCATATGCTTCAATTTCTGACATAAAATCAGGACTAAACACATTATGGTGCTTAGCGTTTGGGATCATTCCTTCTGCTATCTCTTCATCTGTTCTCACATCAATAATAGTAATATCAGCATTTTCCTGAATCATTTTCTCTAATGTGTTTGCGCTTATAATTTCCATATTCTTTCTTTTTATTTCGACTACAAAGATCGATACATTTTTAATTTTAAATTGTAATCTTTATCACTTATGCTTCCAACGCGGCACTAGCGGTAGGGAATTTACGGTCTATTTTTTTAAATAATCCTTGCAATACCTTACCAGGTCCTACTTCCACTACTTCCGAACAACCATCTGCAATCATTTGATTCATGGTTTGTGTCCAACGAACAGGTGCTGTTAATTGCGCGATTAAATTCTTTTTAATCTCCGCTGGATCCGTCACCGCGCTTGCCGTTACATTCTGATAAATTGGACAACTTGGCACTCCAAAAGTTGTCGCCTCAATGGCTGCAGCTAATTCCGCTCTCGCAGGTTCCATTAACGGAGAATGAAATGCACCACCAACTGGTAATTTCAATGCTCTTCTCGCACCTTTTTCAGTCAACACTTCACAAGCTTCATCTATTGCACTTACACTTCCTGAAATCACTAATTGACCTGGACAGTTGTAATTTGCTGCTACTACTACCCCATCAATTGCTGCGCAAGCCTCTTCTACAATTGCGTCATCTAATCCTAAAATTGCAGCCATAGTAGAAGGCTCAGCTTCACATGCTTTTTGCATGGCTAAAGCTCTTTTAGAGACCAATTTTAAACCGTCTTCAAAATTCAGAACACCATTTGCAACCAAGGCAGACAACTCACCTAAAGAGTGACCTGCAACCATTTCAGGTTTAAAATCATCTCCCAATACTTTTGCTAAAATTACAGAGTGTAAAAATATAGCCGGTTGCGTTACTTTAGTCTCCTTCAATTGCTCATCTGTTCCATGGAACATGATGTCAGTAATATTGAATCCTAAAATTGAATTTGCTTGATCGAATAAAGACTTTGCCAACGGAGATTGGTCATATAAATCTTTACCCATTCCTATAAATTGAGCCCCTTGGCCTGGAAAAACGTATGCTTTCATTTGTTAAGTTTTGAAGTACAAAAGTAATATTAATTCTAAATCTTTGGAAAACATTTTAAAATCAAGAAAAGTAAGGTGAAATTAATTTAAAATGTCCCTTAAATTATTTACTTTTAAGCAAAGAAGAAAAATGATGAATCAAGAAGATATGTTAGTGTATATTTTAGGTGGCCTATTGTTAGTGGTCTTACTTTTTAAATCAATTATTTTAGTAGAAGAAAGAACTTATTTTGTGATTCAACGACTAGGTAAGTTTCAAAAGATGGCAGGACCGGGTCTTGGATTTATCATTCCTTTTATCGATTCCAAAGCAGGGGTGATTAATATGCGGGTACAACAATTAGATGTAGAGGTAGAAACAAAAACCAGAGATGATGTTTTTGTTCATTTAACCGTTTCCGTTCAGTTCCAAGTGATGAATGAAAAATTATGGGATGCTTATTACTCATTAGACAATGCGAGGCACCAAATTTCTTCTTACATTTTTGATGATGTAAGGGCAGAAGTTCCTAAAATGGAATTAGATGATGTATTTGCTAAAAAGGATGATATTGCTGTCGCAGTACGTCAAAACTTAGCAGAATCAATGGATAAATATGGTTACAATATTGTAAAAGCTTTAATCACCGACATTGATCCAGATGCAAGGGTAAAAGACTCTATGAATAAGATTAACGCGGCAAAAAGAGATAAAGAAGCCACTTTAGAAGAAGCCGAAGCAGCAAAAATCAGGGTAGTAAAAGCTGCCGAAGCAGATGCAGAATCCAAAAGATTATCTGGTGAAGGTATTGCACAGCAAAGATTAGAAATTGTACGTGGGTTTAAAGAATCCGTTGAAGATTTCCAAAAATCATTGAAATCCATTACACATGAAGAGGTGATGCAATTTGTATTGTTAACCCAATATTTTGACACCTTGAATAACATAGGCGCCAACGGTAAAAACTCTTCCATATTAATCCCACACTCTCCAAGTGCCATGGCAGATTTTCAGCAACAAATAGTAAATGGAACATTGGTGGGGGCAAAGCTAAAAGACGCATCTGAAGATAAGTCGAACACTGCCTCTACGGAAACATTCTAATTTTTGAAAAAATATAAATGTCTACAGCTAAAACCATATTATGCCTGACGGTTTTTATTGGTCAAGTATTTTTTATGCATGGTCAAAATCCACAAGCTTCAAAATCGGGTATTAGAATAATGTTTTATAATGTGGAGAATCTTTTTCATCCAAGCGACGACCCTTTAAAAAAAGATGAAGAATTTACACCAGATGGCACACGATACTGGACCAACTATAGGTATTGGACAAAGTTGAAACAAATTGCACAAAACATTATTGCTATTGGAGAATGGGAGCCGCCAGCAATTGTTGGATTATGTGAAGTGGAGAACATACAATGCTTAAACGATTTAGTACATAATACGCCTTTAAAAGCATTTGACTACAAAATCATTCACCAAGAGAGCAAAGACAATAGAGGCATTGATGTTGCTTTTATTTACCGACCAGCATTTTTCCCCCTAATTAATTTTCATTCTTTTGTATTAAACTTTCCAGACCAAAGTAGATCTAGCAGGGATATTTTAATGCTAAGCGGATTAGTAGGTAAAGACACCCTACATTGCTTTGTTAACCATTGGCCTTCCCGATATGGTGGACAATTAGCTACAGCGCCAAAAAGAGGGTATGCAGCTTTGGTTTTAAAATCCAAAATTGACTCCATACAACGCGGAAATCCAAATGCAAACATTTTGGCAATGGGCGACTTTAACGACTACCCAAATGATGTCAGTTTATCGGAAATTTTAGCAGCACATAAAGACAGTACAAGCCTAAAATATAATGAATTGATTAATTTAAGCTGGCAATTCGTCAGTAAGACTGGCACGAATAAATACCAGCACGAATGGCACGTTTTAGATCAATTTATCATCAATAAAAAGTTAATGACTGCAGGCAACAGTTTACATACTGACTTTGAACTAATCAAAATATTCTCCCCTGAATGGCTCCTAGAGCCCGAAAAAGATGGCTTTGGCAAAAAACCTTATAGAACTTATATGGGATATAAATACCAAGGTGGCTTCTCCGATCATCTCCCTATTTACTTGGATATTATGATTAATAAGTAAAGATTTTTCATAACTTAGTATGAATCGTTTAATTTCACTTTTGGCACGCTGTTTGTTTAAAGGAGAAATAGAATTTAAAATTTATACTATGAAAAAATTTACATTGTCATTATCAATGCTTATGTTGTCCTTAGGAACTGTGTTCGGACAAACGAGTGATCAAAAAATTGGACTTACCGTTGGTGTTGGACTTTCTGATTATTATGGAGATTGGAACACTTCTTTCTTTAATACAAACAAAGCATACAGAACCCAAGTAGGAATTGCTGGGGCTTATTACCTTAACCCATGGTTCAATCTTGGACTTGGTTTAAATTATGGTGCATATGGTTTCCACGTACCTGGTGTACCTGGAGATGGAACAAACCCAATTCCAGCGACTGGATTTAATTCGGATATGTTTACTGGAACTTTACAATTAAGAATGAAATTTAACAATGGTGTTATCTTAGCAGAAGACGCTATGGTTCGCCCATTCATTTTTGGTGGTGGTGGTGTTGCAAATTTTGCAAACAACGGTGCCCCAGGACTTGATTTTTCAGGAAATGCTGGTTTAGGCGTAGACGTCATGTTAAATGACAACCTTGGTATTAACTACACTGGAAATTATGGTTATACTACAGGAGACGATAGAGATTTAAAAGCAGATATTGCTGGTGGTCATGATCAATACATTATTCATACTATAGGTTTAACTTACTTATTTGGAAAAACAGTAGATACAGATGGTGATGGTGTTTCTGATAAAAAAGATAAATGTCCAACTACCCCTAAAGGAGTTAAAGTTGACCAATACGGCTGTGCATTAGATACAGATGGTGATGGTATTGCTGATCATTTAGATGATTGTCCAAAAATTAAAGGAATAGAAAAATTCAAAGGTTGTCCGGATACGGATGGTGATGGCATTAAAGATTCAGAAGATGCTTGTCCTACAGTTAAAGGTATTGCTTCTGCAAATGGTTGTCCAGATGCTGATGGTGATGGAATTGTAGATAGTTTAGATGCTTGTCCTGACGTAGCTGGAATTGAAAAATTCAAAGGTTGTCCAGATACAGATGGTGATGGAATTCAAGATTCAGAAGATGAATGTCCAACAGTTAAAGGTCCTGCAACATTAAAAGGTTGTCCGGATACAGATGGAGATGGTATTTTAGACAAAGCGGATAAATGTCCAACAATTGCAGGTGTTGCAGCTAACAATGGTTGTCCTGAAATTAAAGAATCTACAAAAGAAGTATTCAGAAAAGCGTTAAAAGGAATTCAATTTGAATCTGGAAAAGATATCATTAAAAGATCTTCGAATGGAATTTTAAATAATGTTGCTGAAATTATGAAAGAAAACCCAACTTATAAATTAAAAATTGACGGGCATACAGATGCACAAGGTAATGATGATAAAAACATGGAATTATCTAAAAAACGTGCTACTGCAGTTAAGAATTACTTGGTAAGTAAAGGTGTTGAAGCTTCAAGATTGACTTCTTTTGGATATGGTGAAACTGTACCAAAAGCAACAAATGATACTTCAGCTGGTAGAGCTGAAAATAGAAGAGTTGAATTTACTGTTGAATTTTAAGAAAAAATTCTCACTTATGAATCCCTTGGCAATTTGTCAAGGGATTTTTTTTGCGCTAAACTTTACCAGATTTCAAACAGGGAACAATGGTTTGGTACACCGAAATATCTTTCCCATTGTCTAATGCTTGAAAATAAGCACGGGCTACATCCCCTTGTTGTTCTAAATTAAAAGATTTAAGCGGTGATTTAAGCCAAAGTTCATCATAACTATATCCACCATTTTTTTGCGCCCTGAGCGCCATTGGAATATAAACAATTCCAAATTGATTGTATTGAATAATATGTATGTATTCGTGTACTAACCAGGCCATGTCTTGATCATTATCTAATGCCGTATATATGTTCCTACTAAAGTGAATGGTATTACAGAAAACAAATCCTAAATGGGGGGAACGAATAAATTTTGTGCCAAAAATGGCTAAACGGGAACACTCCAAAACCCTTACTTTATAATACCAGGGAGAAACGCCATACACCCTTTCTAACTTCCTAACCTCCTCTTTATTCAGCTTACGAGTTGGATAAATAAGACGAACCAGAAAATGTACAGCATTAAAAAGACCAAGACTATTGCACACGGAAAGGGGTACAAAAAGAAGCCAAAGTAAAAAAGAAACAATTGGATAATACCAGGCATGTAATTTTCGATTTAATTGATTACGGTCACGCACCAACAATTCGAGTCCCAGTATTTTTTTAATTAACGCCATTGCCTATACAAATATGCAAAAAAAAAGAGCAACTCAAAAAGTTGCTCTTTAGATCGGAATAATAATTCCTTTTATTTTTGAAGACTTTTGATCAAGTTCAATGCAGAACCATATCTAAACCATTCGATTTGTGCTGCGTTATAAGTGTGGTTCAATTTTACCACATCTTTTGAACTATCTGCATGTTCAATTTCAACAGTTAATTCTTTTCCCGGTGCAAACTCCATCAAATCAATAAAGTTAAATTTATCTTTTTCTTGAATTAAATCATAATCTGCTTCGTTAGCAAAAGTCAACCCTAACATTCCTTGTTTTTTCAAGTTTGTTTCGTGAATTCTAGCAAAAGATTTAACGATTACTGCAATTACATTTAAGTGACGTGGCTCCATAGCTGCGTGCTCTCTAGAAGAACCTTCTCCATAATTATGATCACCAACAACAACACTTTGAATGTTTTTTGCTTTGTAAGCTCTTGCAACAGCAGGAACTGCATCATACTCACCAGTCAATTGGTTTAACACTTTGTTGGTTTCTTTACCAAAAGCATTTACTGCACCAATTAAACAGTTATTAGAAATATTGTCTAAGTGTCCTCTATATTTTAACCAAGGTCCAGCCATTGAAATATGATCGGTAGTACATTTACCAAAAGCTTTAATCAATAATGGTGCGCCTAAGATATTTTTACCATCCCATGGTTTAAAAGGTGTCAATAATTGAATACGGTCTGAAGTTTCACTTACAGAGATATTAATTCCTGAACCATCCGCTATAGGTGCTTCAAAACCATTATCCTTCACATCAAACCCTTTTGGTGGTAATTCCCAACCAGTAGGTTCGTCTAATTTTACTTGTTCTCCGTTTTTGTTTGTCAAAGTATCCGTTAAAGGATTAAAATCTAAACGTCCTGAAATTGCAATTGCTGCCACCATTTCAGGAGAAGTTACAAAGGCATGTGTATTTGGGTTACCATCTGCTCTTTTAGAAAAGTTTCTATTAAAAGAATGCACGATACTATTTTTAGGTGCATTTTTAGGATCGTTATATCTTGCCCATTGTCCGATACATGGTCCACATGCATTGGTAAAGATCGTTGCATCCAAATCTTCAAATGCTTTTAATATACCATCTCTTTCTGCAGTAAATCTTACTTGTTCTGATCCTGGGTTAATACCAAATTCAGCTTTAGTCACTAAACCTTTATCGGTAGCTTGTTTTGCAATGGAAGCCGCTCTTGATAAATCTTCGTAAGAAGAGTTTGTACAAGAACCAATCAATCCCCATTCCACATCTAATGGCCAACCATTTTTAGTTGCTTTCTCATTCATTTCACCAACTGTAGTTGCTAAATCTGGAGAAAAAGGGCCATTAATTTGTGGTTTTAATTCTGACAAGTTAATTTCAATTACTTGGTCGAAGTATTTTTCTGGATTAGCGTAAACTTCAGCATCACCAGTTAAATAATCTTTTACTTCATTAGCTGCTTCTGCAACATCTGCTCTATCTGTAGCCTTTAAATAACGCTCCATAGAAGCATCATATCCAAAAGTAGAAGTAGTTGCACCAATTTCAGCTCCCATATTACAAATGGTCCCTTTACCAGTACAAGACATAGATTGTGCTCCTTCACCAAAGTATTCTACAATGGCACCAGTCCCACCTTTAACGGTTAAGATTCCAGCTACTTTTAAGATTACATCTTTAGGCGCTGTCCAACCTGATAATTTTCCTGTTAATTTTATTCCGATTAGTTTTGGAAACTTTAATTCCCAAGCCATACCTGCCATTACATCCACAGCATCAGCACCACCAACTCCAATGGCAACCATTCCTAATCCACCTGCATTCACCGTATGAGAATCGGTTCCAATCATCATTCCGCCAGGAAATGCATAATTTTCTAAAACTACTTGGTGAATGATACCAGCTCCTGGCTTCCAAAAACCAATACCATACTTATTTGAAACTGAACCTAAAAAATCGAATACTTCGCTTGAAGTATCTAAGGCACTTTTTAAATCGGTTGCTGCACCTGATTTTGCTTGAATTAAATGATCACAGTGCACTGTAGTAGGAACTGCTACCTTTAACTTACCAGCTTGCATAAACTGAAGTAAAGCCATTTGTGCAGTTGCATCTTGACAGGCAATCCTATCTGGGGCAAAATCAACATAGTCTTTACCGCGGGTAAATGCTTTTGTTGCGTTTCCCTCCCAAAGGTGAGAATACAATATTTTTTCAGATAAGGTAAGTGGTTTACCTGTAATTTCTCTTGCTTTATCAACACGTTCTACCATGTTTTGATAAACCTTCTTGATCATTCCAATATCAAATGCCATAAAAATAGTTTTCAAATTTGTCGCGAATATAGGCATTAACAAGCATATTTTAAAGTATTTTAAACGATAAAATTGGTGTTTAAGTTTATTTATACTTGATAAAAATAGCGGCAAAAATGAAATTAATACCAACGTACATTTACAGAAGACAACTTGTAATCTTGAGAAGGATAAAAGTTAAAACGCACTTTTGTACCTCCATCCTTAGATAAATATAAAATAGTTCTCACAGGAGTTTTTTCATGTGCATCCTGCAGGTTATCCATCTTTGGTGTTCCAAAAATCTCTAAAATTTCTTTTGGCTGTTTGCCAAACAATTGCAGATGACAATTATCGATTAAATAATTAGCGTTTGCCGCTTCCACATCTATTAGAAAGTTGTCCTTTAAACCTAGCACCTCCATTAAAATAGATTTTACTTCTCCAGATGCAGCGTTTACATTTACAACAATGGGTACTCGTGAGATCTGCTTAAATTCGTAAATAAATGTTTTTTTGTCTGCCGAATAATTACCACCAGTTGACTTTCCCAATTTGTCCTTCAATAAAACTTCAGGCGTATTTTTTGAAATATCCAAAAACTGATCAAAAGAGGAGATAGTTTGCTGCTCGCAAATTCCACTTAAAGCATCTCGCTTTGTTTGGCAACCCGACAAGATAAAGAGTAAGAGTCCAGAAAATAAGAATAGTTGCTTTTTCATAAAATAATGCATCTGAAAAGTTTCATTTACTAGCCACTTATATATGTTAAGCAAAATTAGAAAATATTTCCTTAAGCAGATAAAATGGCTCTCTCTAAAAATAATCCTTCATCCGCAAATAGATTCAATCAATAGGTGTCATACACAATAGCTCGTACATAAGCCAATCCAATGAAGTCCTCAAGACCTTTAAATAATCAATAACATGAACAGTTAAAATATAATTGTTGATTCGGCACATATTTTGAAGTACCTTGAAATAAAACTACAATTATGAAAAATTTAAACGCCACAAAAGTAAAAGACGAGAGAAAGTTAAAAGGAATTGATTTAGGATTACTAATGATTGGATACAAGCATTTAGTTCCCAAAAAAAAGACCGTAAAAACAGCTTAGCTTAAAGGAGGCATGATATCCATCTTGTCTGCAAAATGCAAGCAATAGTCACGTAAATCTTCCGTGATATTTTTTTCTCCCGTAGCGCGCTCAAAAGAATCGGCCATGGTCAATAAGGTTTGGTGAAAAAATTGCTTCATTTCATCTACCGTCATTTCTTCGGTCCACAAATCGATTCGCATGGCATTTTGTTGTTTTTTATCCCATAGCGATAAAATCATAGCTTTTGCTTCTGCCCCTTCAACACCGCCATCTTCGGCACTCCAATGCATTGTTTTGGGAACATTATTTTCATTTGTATTGATGTCTATTTTTATTTGTGAAGATTTGTCCATTACTTTTTCGGTTTATATGTTTTTAATATTTTAGTGGTGTTTTTTTCAGCAATCAATGACTTTAAGGTCGTTTCCGGATATTTTTCCATGTAATTTTCAATAATTTTAAAACCAATAAACTGCCCGATTCTATCAGGAGAACCATCTAAACCAGAAGTATTTGGTCCTTCTTTAAAAAAGCGCATATTTAATTTTAATTCTGAAGCATACACCCAGTTTTCTTGAACTATGTATTGCCACACATCATACTCACTGGCTACAGCCCATTCGTAATCCGATTTTGAATAACGCATAATAATATTGTTTTCAGCATTTGGCATCATGGCTTTAATCAAGTACAACATTTTTCCGTTATAGATTAAATTGGCTAAAAAAGTATCATCCAAAACCCCTTCTATCACATTAGAAACAATCCAATTTTGTGCGATATCAGCCATTAAAAATTCCGCATTCATTCGTTTTTTTAAATAAAGGGGAAAAGGTACTTCTTTGACAATTTCATCTTCAGACCCCAAATACATTTCCAAGCCAATCCCTATCCTACTTGGGGTAGAAATTACACCATTGGTAAATGTAGAATTATAAGTCATCACGCTTACAGGAAGTAAAGCGTTTGGTATATGGTACTTCAAATGTTTAAACATGTCACTTATCTCTTCCATTTCTGTATGAAAATCACCAAATTTACTTTCTATTTTATGATGGACAATTTGCATGATGGAATCGGCCAAAAAAAGTTTTAAGAATGCCACAGTAGAATCTTGCATTGGCATACCTACACGCAACATTTCTTTGGTGTAATAATCATATAATTCGCCACCTTTTGAAGAAAGGGTTTTATTGACGGTTGACAAATCACCATTTTTCCATCCATTTTTATAAGCCTCCACCACATTTTCATGTGTTATTTCGACGGAAACATTACTTACATCTACCGCCAATGGATTTTGATTACAAGCAATAAAAAGGACTGGAAATAGCATTAAATAGATAAATCTATTTTTCATTTGGTATTATTTAAGTATAATTGTAGTACAAAGATAAAAGCATAAACTATGAAAAAAATATTTTCTTTAATTTTAATTGCAGGTATAGCTTTTGGTGCTGAGGCCCAAGATAAAAAAATACGCGCTGGATTAGTGATGGGAACAACTGCGAGTTGGATAAAAGTGCAAACTACCAAAATTGAACGAAACGGTATTGGTTCTGGTTTTACCATTGGCATGGTGGGAGATTATCGCATTAATAATAATATTGCTTTTTCAACGGGTGTACAGTTTGACTTAGAATCATTTAAATTAAATTACGGTAGTGCTTCAAACACCAACTTAGGAAATGTGTTTTACGGATTCAATGATACGGAAATCTACAAATACAAAGATGGTTTAGTAGAAGACTATACAGACACAGCTGCTTTCGAGTTAAGCACAAGAAACTTTAAAGGAAAGTACATTACCATTCCTTTATTCTTAAAATTTCAAACCAACATGATTGGTACCATGAGTTATTACGGGAAATTTGGATTTAGAACTAGCTTTTTAGCTGGTGTAAGATATACAGACGAAGGGTATGCTGCAAAATACAATCCAACAACCGGGGCTTTTGATCGTGATGCTAACACGATCAGTACTAAAGAAAACATGAAGCCAACCACCTTTAAAAAAGGATTGTCTTTTGTAAGATCAACAATTGGCATTTATGGTGGAGCAGAATGGAACTTTACAGGAAATACTTTTTTATTCGGAGAAGTAGGCTTCAATTATGGTGTAACGCCTATTGTTTACCAAAAATCTGAGCATTTAGCAGACAAAATTGCTGACGGTACGACTTACCGTTATGAGAATTTAAATGTAAAAAGTAACCCACAACACATGTTTGAATTAAAAGTGGGCTTATTGTTTTAAGATGCAGACAGTTAAAGTAATTGATTATATTTCAGATTGGCTTAAAACTTATGCCAACAATGCTGGTGTCAAAGGATTCATCATAGGCATTAGTGGTGGTATTGACTCTGCGGTAACCTCCACCCTTTGTGCTAGAACAGGACTGAAATTAATTTGTCTTGAAATGGATATCCATCAAAACGACAATGAAGTGGATAGAGGGCTAGCACACATTAATTGGTTAGAAAAAAAATACGCAAATGTAAGTCACCATAGGGTAAACCTTACCGATTCATTTGAAACCATAAAAGCAAGTTTTCCAGAAGGGGTAGAAAACCATGGGCTATCTATGGCAAACACCCGTGCCAGACTTAGAATGACAACTTTATATGCCGTTGGACAAGCCAATGGATTATTAGTCGCTGGGACAGGGAATAAAGTGGAAGATTTTGGCGTAGGGTTTTACACCAAATATGGTGATGGCGGCGTAGATTTAAGTCCGATTGCCGACCTGTTTAAAAGCGAAGTATTTGCCATAGCTAAGGAACTTGACATTGTTCAGTCTATTCAAAATGCTGCACCAACAGACGGCTTATGGAAAGATGAACGCACTGACGAAGGACAAATTGGTGCTACTTATCCAGAACTGGAATGGGCCATGACATTTGAAGGTAATCCTAAAGATTTAACAGATCGTCAAAAAGAAGTCATTAAAATTTACCATAGTTTTCACCGAGCCAATAAACATAAAATGGTTCCTATTCCTATTTGTGAGATTCCAGAAAATTTAAAATAAAAAAAAGCCTAACACTATCTTTAGTTTAGGCTTTTTTTATGCATTAAAGCCAATTAAAACTGCTCTCTTTCAACAATCAGCTCCAGTAAAAACAATTCTCGCACAATAGACATGCCTTTTTTATCACTATTGGCAATGGTATTTTTATTGTGCTGAATGGCATCATGAATATTTACCCAAACTGCACGCATGCCATTTTTTGTTTCGTAGTCCTCCATTTTAGCAACACCTAATTCCTTGTCAATCTCACAAGTATAGCAATAAGAAATCATGTGCTGTATGTCGAAATCCGGTTTATGCCATGGACGATACTCTTCGTAAGTGCCAAAAGGCTGAATATTTCTAATGGACTTAGCACCTGTCTCTTCTTCCAATTCCCGCACCATCCCCGTCAGCTTATCTTCTCCCAAATCTAAACCTCCACCAGGCAAGCTATAATCTTCATACCTTTCGGTGTAGAGCAATAAAATATCCTCTCCTTGAATGGCAATACTTCGGGTAGCATGCCTAGTAAAAACAGTTTTATTCGTCAATGTTTTTACTTCGGGGTGGTAGTGCGTTTTTAAATTTTGCATGAAGGCAGTCCTGTATTTATTGCAAAAGTAGCTTAATTATTTAAAATGGAGAATGGTGTTTGGCTCGATTATTTTAACTGATTTTATTAAAAATAAACCAATCTGTACCTCGAAAATGATTTTTTTTAGAACATATTTAAACAGCTTAAATAAGTATAATTATTGAATGGTTTTTTAATGGTGAAAGGTGTAATCTCACTCAATTTTGAATGCTTTTAAATTTTATACACTTAGCTCATTCGAAGGAGATAAATCCTTGCTGATAAAATTTACACTTGTAACTTTTTAAGCATTCCAAATGTTCTACTAATGAACCTAAGTCATTTAAAGTGATTGAAAGTGAATCATTAATCTATTTTATTATGAAAAAATTAGTCCTATCCTTCTTCGTCCTTTGCCTGTCAACTACAACGACTTTTGCCCAATCAGACCCGAATTTTGCAAGTGATGGCTTTTCTCCATTTTGGAACAATCCCGCCGCTACTGGAAGCGCAAACTCCTTTTCGACAAATCTAATTTATCAAAATTTATGGCCATCTATACCAAGTAATTTTCAAAATTTTGCTTTCAACATTGAAGCAGACACTAAATTTGGATTAAAAAATTCCATGGAAAAATTAAATCTACCCATAGGTTTGAATGTGGTCCATCAACAAATGGGTCTTCTAGACATGCAGACAATTAACATACCCATTAGTTATCCTATAAAACTAAAAAACTCCACATTAGCCATTGGAGTCTCGGCAGGTATAAAGCGAATTACATATAAATTAGAAGGCACATCATACTTTGGTGAACAGTTCAATTATGTAGATGGTAGCCGTTTTGATTTAAATGCAGGTCTTTTCTGGACAGGTAAAAATCATTACTTAGGACTATCTTCTACCAACTTGACGCAACCAACTTTTGATGGCTATCAAGCAAGTCGACATTACAACCTGCAGGCAGGCTATCGCTTTAAGGTAGGAAAACATCACATCTATCCTATGCTAAACAGCGTTACTGACTTGGTGATTATAAACACTAGGATCATGACCTACTTTCAGTTTAAAGAAGACATTTTTTCCATTGGTGCGGGAATCAGTTCCCATAAAAATTATTATTTAGGTGCCACTATAAAGATTATGAAGTTCAAATTAGCTTATTTATATTATGAAAATCACAGCACATTAAGTAACTATAGCGCAGGCTCTCATGAAGTAAGACTTTCTTTTGCTATTGCGAAGTAGTTTTCAAGTCAGGGATGGATTTAACAGACTTTTTCTAATCGTTCACCGTTAAAACCACCTTACCTTCTACTTTATAATTTTCGACAAGACTATGCGCTTCAGCTGCTTGATCTAAGCTCATTACTTTTCCAATAACAGGTTTTATCTTTTTGGCTGACAATAGTTCAAATAATAACTTTAAATCTTCTTTGAACCAATCTGGATGTTTTTTACGGAAGGAAGTGATGATATAAAATTTTGCAGATGGCTTGGTTGGCATTAAGTTCCAGAATAAAATCTTAAAAAAATCGAGTACTACATGACCATCTTTTCCACTTGCCGCGTTTTGATAACCGTATGCAACCAAGGTTCCTTTCTTTTTCAATACACTTAAAGAGCGTGGAAAATAACTACCTCCAATAGGGTCAAAAACAAAATCAATTCCATCAGGTTCACTCCTTTTAATAACCGCAGCGAAATCTTCCTTATTATAATCAATTGGAATGGCACCCATTGCTTTAATAAACTGGTGTTTGCTTTTAGAAGCTGTACCATACATTTTAAGGTTCATTAATTTACCCAATTGCAACAGTGCAGTACCCACAGCACCCGAACAGGCGTGAATCAAAATGACATCCCCTTCTTTTACCTGTATAAAGCGGTGTAGCATTTGGTAGGCAGTTACGTAAGTCAAAACCAAACTAACTGCTTCTACAGGGGGTATATCTTCCGGCACCACAACTACAGAATTTGAGTCAAGACAAATGTATTCTGTATATGCACCAATCACCGTTAAGTCAGCTACCTTCTGTCCAATGGTTAAATTATCTACCCCTTCACCAAGAGCATCTACCACACCTACCAAGTCGTAACCAGGCGAAAAAGGCGGCTTATCTCTCACAGCTGGATAAATTCCACGGCGAATAAGTGTATCAGTATAGCATGCACTTGTGGCTAAAACTTTAATTCTTACCTCCCCTTTTTTAGGAACGGGCAGCTCCTTTTCTCTTACTTTTTTTAATTGTTCAGGAGCTCCGAACTTTGATATCACAATTCTATTGTACGCCATTATATTATTTTAAATTGCTGACTAGACCCATAAATAATTCAAGTTTAAAAATAGGTAAAACATTGCAATTGCTACAATTGTTTTTTTAAAATATTTCAACCTAATTGTAAACAAACGCCATCTTTTACTATAGACTTGAAAGGAAAAACGCTCTAGAAAGAAAATGCTACGTTAAAATTCGAAACATAGCCATATTGGAAATTCCAAATCACCTATGCTAAGATTAACTCTCCCTCCCCATATTTCAAAACCATATTTGTAACGCCTAAGCCGCAAGGCAAGTTTTGATGGGTTTATTTTTTTTCCGCATTATTCTCCAACCAATTCATGGCATACTTAAGCACATCTGTTGCCACTTCAATATCGGGATAAACGGGAGCCATTATCGAATCATTTCCATTTGCTCCAATATCATAAGTTGAGCTAATATTAACTTCACTTTTAGTGTTTTTTAAGACAAAGCTTATTTGCTCACCAAAGTCATTCGTGTACTCTCCGGTTGGACTGCCGATTAAGGTTGTAATTTGATATGTTTTTACAGCATCAGCTAAAAAATTAGCACTAGAGAAAGTACTCGGACCTATTAACAAACAAGTTTTTCCTGTAAAATAATAAGGAGGTTTTTCTGGCTGAACAAGCCCTGTTGAGTCCAAATCAACAATCACTGTTTGGTTTGGGGTTTTCATGTATTTAACCATAAAATCTTTACCAAATAGCTTTGTGTAGACTTTGTTATTAGCGTAAGCTTTTTTTGATTCCTCACTCACCTTCCAATACCTACCACTCGCCTGCTGGTATGGCTTGGTGGTGATATACGACAAAAGCAAATCGTTTAAACTTGAATTCCCGCCTCCGTTCGCTCGAATATCAATGATCAATTTATCAATATGCTTTGCTTGTATCGTCTTGAAAGTCGCCTTCAAAAATTGATTAAATTTCTTGTAATTATTACTACTATTGTATGCCATTAAACCAATATTATTATCTAGTATATCGAATGAATAATCAACCTGTTTTACACTTGAATTTAAAATTTTTGCGAGTTCGGCAATTCTTATACCATCTGTTGTAAATAGCTCGTCTGAGTCAGCAATCGCAATAGAATAAGGCGCTTTTAAACTGTCGTTAAAGAATAAGTAAACGGGGAATGCCCTTTCAACATTAGCAATTTTATAAGCATCAATCCCGCCGCTATACGCCATACATTCTTTAAATAATTTGACGACACTGATACCATTAATCGATTTAATTTTCATGCCAGGCACGATAACAGAAAGACCAGACTTTGTCACTATAAAAATCCCATCCTCTTCAACCAGCTTACCTGTAAAAGGAAGATAAACATGTGCCTTTATTTCAGGAATCAATTTAGCATGTTGCCAATTCATCCCAGAATGACCGCCACTCATCATAGCCGTTAACTTCATACAAATCCCAATAAATTGTCGCATAGGAACTGAGTCATTTTTCCAACTGCTCAACTGCTCATCTTTTATGGTATTGATTACTTTTTTTGAAGTTTTGAAGTAAGGATTGTAGTGCACATTTTCAAATGTAGCAATCAGCTGTTCAATATCCGCAATGGCTTTATCGGTTGTAATATAAGCAGGAGACTGTGTAAACGCATGGTTAAAAACCATCAATAAAAATAAGCTCAATAAATGTTTCATAAATGTAATGGGTTTCAACTTTGGAATAACAATATTACTGAGTCCAGCATCATTTAAAAACACTAATCAAATCAATGCTAACGCCTTACTTAAGCTAAAGTAATTATTTTTTGTAAAAGACTATCTATTTACTTCTTTTTTAAGCTTCGAATTCATTGACTGCTATTCATAATATAAAAAGACGCCACTTTATTACACCAACAGTGATAAAGTCATCATTCAAGTCAATAAAATAACACAGTGCGTTGAAAAGTTTATAAAACTGTATAGATTTCTCCCTTTATTTCAACGCATGGTTAACTGAAAATTACACCTTAAAACACTTCAAAATAACACACATAATGTCAACTAATTAAACCCATACCACTTCAAAAATAACTCATTACTTTTTTATAAATAAATAGATAAATAGTTGCCGCCCCAAAAGAGATTAAGGTACCTAAATAAATACCAAATAAAGGATATACTATAGACACGGTTAAAGAGTAAATTATTAAGGAGAACATACCAATAGGAACATTTTTTATTATTGTATGCACGTGTTCTTTTGAATAGGTAAAATGAATAATTAACATTAACGGAAACAAAGTTGTGGGAAAAGCTGAGAAAAGACCAGACAATGTTGGCCCAAAAAATCTTGGGGCACTTGTTATTAACAATATGATAAAAGCTGCAAAAATTGCCCTTAAAAAAAGTGTTTTGTAGTTGAGCTTAGCTTTAGTTTGGATGCTAATATTTTTTATTTTTCTAAAAAGAAATATGCACAAAAAAGAACATACAATAGGGATTAAAACGGCAATGAATTTGTTAATCTCTATAAAGTGTAACAGCCAAACAACGACAAGGTATCCTAAGAGAGAAATGAGAGATGAAAAAATAATATTGTATCGGGTAAAATACTTAGAACATATATAATAGATATAAACAAATGATAAAGCCGCCGTCAACCCAATCATGTTATAAACCGCGCTTTTTGCAGCAAACTCTGGACTAGCTTCTAACCCAAAGAAAAATAATGTTATTGCAGAACCTGTTGGATAACCGGATAAAACTCCTGCAACTTTTGGACTGACATTTTCAGCAAGCAGTGACAAACCAATCACAAATGAAATGGCTACAATTAATTTTACTAAGAACAATAATTCAGTCATCTATTTGCCAAATATTTTACGCAAAGAAAGTAGAATTCAATAAGATTACTATCCTAAAATTCAAAAAATATTCCCCTTTAAACTATATGGCTTCAAAACGGGCTCATAATAAATGACATGTGATTATCTATTCATTACAATAAAGTAATTACCAAGGGAAAATGTATATGTAAATTAGTCTTGCCCATTTAAAATTGAGCTTTGCAAACAACACTAAGGTCATGGTTATTATGCCTAGCAGTAATGCAATAGAAATGGAAGGCCATAACATATTGGTAAGCAAGTAAGCTACAATTGCTTGAAAGGTAGACAATCCATAACTGATATACATGGCGCCAATAAAGTAACCAGGCTCTCTTTCAAATTTATACTGACAGGCATCACAAGCCACATTCATTTCGGGAACAGCAAAAAGTTTAGTCCCTTTTTTAAAAGCATACCCTTGTTTACAACTAGGACATTTCTCAGAATAAACATTATTGACAAACTGGAATATTTTTCTCACACTTTTCATGTGTCAAAGGTCGTGGAATTATCTTATTTAGGAATATACTACTTACGCATACAATAGCACAATTAAGACATTTTTTGTATATTTGATCATGAACAGTGCATTTCCAATATACAGTATTAAGGAATTTCAATCTACCCAGCATGACAATGATTTTTATGCGAATTATGCCAACGTACACATTAAAGGACATCATTTCACCAAATTACCTCATAAGCATGACTTTTACTTAATTATTTTATTTACAAAAGGCAGTGGAAAGCACGAAATAGATTTTGAAACCTACCAAGTGAAACCTGGCACATTATTTATACTTAAACCAGGAGAAATGCATTACTGGGAACTTTCTGATGATATTGATGGTTTTGTATTTTTTCACACCAAAGATTTTTACGATAAAAGGTATGTCACTTCTAGTTTGAAAGATTTTGCCTTTTTTGCTTCTTTTCAAAGTTCACCAATCATCCATGTGAGTGAAGCGACACAGTTACAATTAGAAGGATTAATGTTAGAGCTGGTACTTGAAAGTCAAAAAAACGAATTACTCAAATGGGAAAAAATTCATGCCTTAATTACCATGGTTTACATTAGTATCTCACGAGAATATATCCCCACCTACAAAGTAAAAAGTGTGGTGTATTTGAAAAAGGTGAGGGAATTTGAGGACGTGATCGAATCAAATTTTAAAAGCATTAAGTTTGCAAAGGAGTACGCGGCAATGCTGAACATCACAGAAAAACATTTGAACAGAGTAACCAAAGCCTGCTTTAATAAAACCAGCACCCAGTTAATTAGTGAGCGCATCATGCTTGAAGCCAAAAGAATGTTAATGCACTCGGAATATAACGTCAATCAAATCAGTGAAGCATTAGGCTTTAATGAAACCTCCTACTTTATTCGATTCTTTAAAAAGCATACTGGCTTAACACCTCTCCATTTTCTTCATGCATACCTTGAGAAAAAACAATAATAATTTTACGCATCCGTCATCATAAGACCTTACCTATTATCTAAAAAAGATAAACATTTTGCGTGCAAAGAACCCCACGTCTGTAAGCTGAACTCTCTGTTATGGATAATTCGAAATCATGTTTTTGAAAAGTAATTCTAACTGCCCATTTTTCGTACCCAAATGTTTTACTAGACCGAACAGTAATGTCTTTGATTTCAAGTTTTGAGAGGTCTACCTTATTCTCTTTCACTTTAAACATAATGGACTTGAAATTATCGTGTGGGTTTTTGGCGTATTTATTTTTGTAATTATTTAAACCTGCCATTAATTTATTTTCGACGTCGCTTGAATAAGCATGATCCTTTAAATTTTCAAGACGGTCGGCATAACTGGCATAATAAGTAACAAATTTATCTTCGTCGTTTTCCTTTATCGAATTAACAATGGCTTCCGCAAGCAATTCAGGTGAAGCTGGATCAAAAGAATTACAGGAGACATGGAACAGTATTGGCAGTAATAGAATTAAAACTATTTTTTTCATCTTACATTTTTTATTCAACTTGTTGGTATCAGTTTTTATAATACGACAACTTTTTTTGTGCTTATTTCATTGTCTTGAAACACAACTGAAACTAAATACAAGCCGGAATCGATTCCTTCAATTTTGTTCACATTTGAAATTTCCATTGGCCTAATTTGTCTAATCATTCTACCCTGGTTATCATATATTTTAATCGATTTTATTTTTAATAAATCAGCTGCTATTTTAATTTCAAAACTATCGCTTACCGGGTTTGGATAAACTGACCAATATGGAGAGTTCTCAACTTCTTCAATGCCAACGGTTTGATAATTACAATCATTATTAGGTGCATTCATATATTTTAAACTGTCATTTTCGTGGAAGCACATCAGTTGAAAGCCATAATCGAAAATATAATATCCAGAATAAAACAAGCCATTGCTACTACCAATCCCTGCTATCCAAACTTCAGGAAAACCGCCACCAACAGCGTCTAAATGCAACCTATCCCTATACCCTCCCTGAATCAAAACGGAATCTATGCTAGTAATTAATGACTGGACAGGACCTGAAGCCCAAGGGTTGTCAACATTAATGGTGTCGCCAACAACGACATCAAAATCATATAACAAATAGGCCTGAGTATTGCCTTTCGGTATAAATAACCAAGTATCATTTTGCTGTCGAACGGCACAAAAGTAATCGTTGTCCATATTACTCCATGCAGGGTTATTTGATTGATATATTTTTTTGTAAGTATTACCATTGATTACAGTATCTCCGAGAACACCTTATGGATTTTGCGTATAATAGTCCCCAAAATCAATTATACCAATATTCCAAAAGGCATTCGTATCTGGAATAAATAGACTTTGTTGACTGAAAGCTGCTGTCCCAAAGAAAAATACAGTAATAAACATTAGGAATTTCATGGCTTGACGTTTGAGGATATTTGGTTGCTTACCCAAGGAGAAGCAATGCAACACTTACACCTTTTTATTTTCAAGATACTAATTTTTAACACGCTACAATCTTTTTAGATGTAGTTTTTTTACTGTTTGCTTGAATATAGTGTACCTGGGTTTATTAAAAAGTGGGAGAACAATTGAATATAAATCAGTATTGGTTTATATCTTTTAATTACATCTATTTTGTTTTTACTTAAATATTACAATGCTACTATAAGCCACAAATTAAAATTTGTTTTTGAATTATTAAGCGCAAAAAAACCAGACTGGATTTGTCTGGTATAATAAAACTCTATTTTTTCTAGTTTTAATTTCCTTCAGGGGCTAATCTTAAAGTAATGCCATCAATTGCTTCGGTAACATGAATCTGGCAGCCTAAACGGCTATTGTCTTCTACAAAAAAAGCTTCATCTAACATGTCTAATTCCATGTCAGATTGTTCCGGCAATTCAGTGTCAGACTCTAAATAACATTGGCAAGTGGCGCACATAGCCATTCCACCACAGCGTCCTTCAACAGGTAACTCGTAGGACTTGCATACTTCCATGATGTTCATGTTCATGTCCGTTGGTGCTTCCAGCTCGTGCGTTTTACCTTCTCGGTCAATAATATTTACAATAATTGTATTTTCCATTTGGATTCCGTATTAAAACACAAATTTACATTTGTTTATTTTTTTGCAAATTTAAATCTAAAATGAAATATAACACAATCTTTCTCATAAAAATATAATTCGACCAGTTTGTAGTTTCTCTCCATCTTTCATGAGTGCATATACCAATACAGCACCTTTAAAGTTAAGCGCTGGTAACCAATTATTTTCATAATTGTTAATTTTTTTAACCTGCGACCCCTTTAAATCATAGATAAATAAATCTCCTTTTAAATGATCATCAAATATGAGCGGAAAGGGGTTATTATTAAAGTCGTAAAGTATATCTTTATTTGTATTATTTTGGGTTGGCAAAAGTTCTACTTTAAAGGTTTTAACAGAAGAGCAGCCATTTTCGAATAAAACTTTCACCCAATGTTCACCTGGCCTATAAACCTTATAGTTAAGGTCGGTTCGTCCATCAGCCCAATATGCTTTTTTAATGTCAACTCCCAAATTAATCTCTGGAAACTGGGAACTGTCCCGCAAATAATACACCGTATTTACTTCTTCTAGTTCTCGTGTTGGACAATTTACGGCTACATACCGTCCAGCAATTCGTTCCAATACAACACTTGTAGAGAAAGGAGAAGCGATTAGCCTATAACTCGAACCCTGGAATGGAAGATTACTTAAAAGGCTATTTTGAAAACGCCACTCAAAACCATTATAAAAAGGCATAGTTTCATACCCTTGACTTGGCAAAGCTATCGAATTTAAAGTACGTTCTCGATAAATATTGCCATACCAGTCATGTAAATAACTACCATTGACACCCGTATTAACATTTGGCGCTTTCACTTCATAAAAAATAGAATCCTCAAAAGTCATTCTGTAAAGTTTAGGACCTTCGTTAAAGGAATAAACTCCTATGTAAACGTTACCTAATAAATCGTAACTGGGATTAAACAAAGGTAAAGCCACATTAAAACTTTGTATTTTTTTAAAGGTATTTGTACTCGGATAAAATGCGTAAATAGCATTAAAAGAAGTAACAAATATTTTTTCATTGACTTTAAAGGCTTTTTCAAGAGAATCTTCTGGCACCGAATAAAAGAAGTCCGCAGCCCCCTTATCTAAGTGATATTTTAATTTTCCATTTACAATACTATAACCACCAGTTGCTGTTTTGAATCCTTTATGATAAATCACAGAATCGAATATCGATTGGTTTACAACTGTGTATTGATAAGTTTTGGCATTCACTTTAATGTAAAAATTAGTATCTAAGTAGTTTAATTCATATTTGTAATCATGGGTTATTTTACCATAAACGTTTCCACCTGCGTCTTCTCCAACAAATCCTCTGTAGATACTTAGCTTAAAATTGGATTCTTTTTTCAGAAAGTCATGTTGCAGTAGAAACTGACTAAAACTACCGTCTATATTTATAGCATAAGAATTATGGCCCATCAAATAAAGTGCATTATCTCTATTGAGGTATCCATAATCCTGGTAATAGTCTTGGATATTTTTTAAAGGGGAGGTATGAATTGCCAAAGTAGTATGATTTGTTTTAAGTTGATAGAGTCCTGGCTCGTATACTTCAGCAGGGAAGGAATATGTATTTATCAAGAGTGATTCTTTATCTGAATGGGGCATTATACTACTTAAACTTCCGTTAATATTTAAATCTTGTAAATAGTTAATTGTCTTTACATTATCACTAGTGTCAATTATCACTATTTCCTGATTAGCAGCATAGGAAATACACAGTGAGTCTCCAATAAAAAAGCGTCCTCCTGCAGATTGATCAGGTAAATTAAATTCTGTAGAAAAGTTCCTAGAAAAACCGGTTGTATCCATTAGACCACAAATATTGCCAGCTGTATAAAAAGGAAAAGAATAGTTATTAGGCTCAAAAAAGTAGGGCGTTTCAGAAAAGCTATAGGGAAGTATTTTTATTTCATTATGATTATTAATTTCCCAAAAAATAACTCTATCTAAACTGGTATAGATAGCCATAACAGAATCGGAACTACCAAACGACCTAACCGTTTCCGAAGGCTGCAGTACGGCAGCTAAACTACTTAATTCAACCACCTGAAAACCATGGATAGGATTTAATTGAAGTAGGATTGGTCTTGCATCCATATAAGAAAGTCGAAACACATACAAATTACCGTTTCCACTTCCAATAAACTGTGTCATTAAAGCAATAGATATTTGGTCTTCTCCTGCAAAATCAGCCAAATAATCAGTCCAATTAAAAAAGTGCTGTTCTTTAGAATTCATATTAAAGACTAGCACCCCAGAATAATCAGCAAAAGTCCTTTCGTCATTCAATATCACTAGGAAACTATCTACTTTAAACATCCTTGCATTTCCTCTAATAGGAAAGCCATTGTAGATACTGTATTCCTTAATAACATTCGTACCTTCCTCAGTCTCCCTTAGTACATTATCCCTTGAAATATTATAAATTTTATGGTCGTAGGAAAGGGTATAAAAATGAATATTATTGGCATCAAAATTAATGGGATCGTACTCAAATTGAGAGATCCCATTAATTGCTAATAATATATATACAATGGCTGCTATTATCTTATTCATCCCTTAATTTTACACATTAAATCTAATATGTAAACAAACGGATAATAAGCATAAACGGTTGGCGAAAAGTAAATTAAAATCCGTTTACGCCATTTACGGTAGTATATTTTAAGACGTTCTTTTTGTCTGGGTGAATTCTAGCAAAAGCAGATTGTACTGCAATAGTACCTTCGTGGAAGCCACATAAAATCAACTTCAATTTACCCGTGTAAGTATTTACATCACCAATGGCATAAATACCTGGTCGGTTGGTTGAATAGTCAACAGTATCTACTACAATCGCATTCTTTTCAATTTCTAATCCCCAATCAGCAATAGGACCTAAAGTTGGTTTTAAACCAAACAATGGTACAAAGTGATCTGCTTCTTTTTTAAACTCTCCTTGCTTGTTGTGTTTAATGGTTACACTTTTTAAAGCATCATCACCATCAATCCCAATTACCTCAGCTTCGGTAATCAAATTTATTTTTCCAGCATCCGCTAAATCCATTACCTTTTGAACTGAATCTAAATGTCCTCTAAAAGAGTTTCTACGGTGGACCAATGACAATTCCTTGGCAATTTTATTTTCAATCAAGTAAATAGACCAATCCAAAGCTGAATCTCCACCACCGGCAACAACTACCGACTTCCCTCTGTAAAACTCAGGATCTTTAATGATGTACTCTACACCTTTGTCTTCGTATTTTTCTAAATTTTCAACAGGTGGTTTCCTTGGTTCAAAAACACCTAATCCGCCCGCAACCATTACAATTGGCGCCTTGTGTTTTGTCCCCTTATTGGTCGTCACTACAAATTTATTATCTTCTACTTCATCAATTGACACCGCGGACTCACCCAAGGTGAATTCAGGTTTAAATGGTGCAATTTGTTCCATTAAATTATCCACCAATTCACCAGCATCCACTGTTGGATATCCTGGGATATCATAAATTGGTTTTTTTGGATAAATTTCAGTTAACTGTCCGCCAGGTTGTGGCAAAGAATCAATTAAATGACATTTCAATTTTAATAAACCTGCTTCGAACACGGTAAACAATCCTACTGGTCCGGCTCCTATGATGATGATGTCTGTTTCTATCATTTTAATCTTTGAATTAAATAACGGTGCAAAAGTAATTAAATACTTTTAAATTTAATAGACTTTCAACGGGGACTTATAGGCTGAACTTTATCAGTTTTAAATGGACAAAGTACACTTACAATTGTGTGGCCAATACCCCAACTAATTTATACTGCTTTACATTGCCTGCTAAATCGAATATTCGAACAGCTACAATATATGAACCCACATTGGCTTTTTGCCCGTTGTCGTCAATGCCATCCCAAATGATCACCCCACTTTTTCCCGCATAAAAATTATCTTTTAATTCTTTTATTTGTTGTCCTACACTATTGTAGATCACCACATCCATTAAGGCATCCACCTGTGTTATTTCGTACGAAATTTCAAGAAAATCTTGATAACCGTCGTTATTGGGAGAAAAAATAGCTTGGGTTAATGTCACCTGTCCTTTTGCTATCGCCTGTAAATTTTGAGAATTTTTATAGCCTGGTGTTCCCCAGTTTTCCAATTCTGAAGCGGTGTGCCAATTATCCATGGATTGGGTAGGTAAATCAAATGACAGTCTTTCCAAGGCCTTTCCGTTTTGGTCGTCAATCAACACAAACTGCATTTCTTCCTGATAAGAAAACTGATCCAAAACCATATTGTCTTCCCCCAATAAAACTATGGTACCGGAGTCATTGCCGTAAGTAGGTAAACTAAGCGGAATAAAACAACCTGGCGCATAATTAGGAAAAGCAGTAATTACGGAATTAGAGTCGGGTGTAAACACTAAATACTGACCTGGATGCCACAAGATTCCAAAATTGGAAAGTGCTTTAATATTACCTACGATTTCATCCTCAATATTAGCAATTGACAATTCATTTAAGGCAATGGTTTTGTCGGAAACATTAACCAACTCCAAATAATCATCTCCACCAGTAATGGGATTAAACAATATTTCATTGATCAAAACATCTCCCTTTTCCGCTTGCTCAGGCAATTGAAAAGTATAACTATAGGCATCCATTTCGTTGCCCCAGCAATCCATAAAACCAGACAGCGTAACCTGATAAGTTTGTTTTATCACCAAGGCATTAAAATCAAGTACGAGCCAAGCGCCTTGGGTATTTTGTGTAAATGGAATATTTGGTTTAACTACAATATCCCCTCCCGAAACAGATTTTGAAAGATGGATATATAAACTAGAGTCAGCAGCTAAATAAACCTGTGAGACGGTTGGTTTTTCAGTATTATTTTCCGTGGTAAAAATAGAATTTTCGTAACCCGGTGTTCCACCAGATTGGGCAATAGCAGCCGACCAATTACTAGCATCATCACACAGCCCATTAATATTTTTCAACTCTAAACTCCAACCGCCTTCTTCCTTATCTTCGTCTTGATACCAAGCCTTGGTGTACAGCAAAGAATCGACTACGTCGCCCAATTCATTTTTTAGTATAATTTGATCTCCTGTATTGTTTAATGAGGGCCAACTGCCTTCCAAAACATTGAAAATACCATAACTGGCACTACTACCACTTGCACACAAAAGCACATAAGAATCGGGATAAATAACATAACTTGAAAGCGTACTTGAACCAGAACCATCCGCAATGGTCCATCCATTTAAATCGATAACGCCATTGCTATTGTTGTAAATTTCTATGTATTCCTCTTCAGGCAAACCAACAACCGGACTTGGGTCAGCCATAAATTCGGTAATAATCACATCTTTAAAAGCGGTTGAAAAAGGTTGGCTGTACAAAAAGTGAATGGTAGAAAGCAGCATCACATTGCTCGAATCATCTGCTACATTTTCTACCGTCAAAACATTGTCGACTTGGTTTTGAAAAGCAGTGCCAAAGGTCAGGTCAACCGCTTGGTGATTACTGGCTAAAATTGTTGCCGTACTCGGTTGCCCCAATCCATTATCCGCCGAATAATTACTGGTATTTTCTGCAGTGGTAACACTTACGTTTTCGGTAAACCAAACCCTTAATATTTGATCAGACATCACTTCCACCGAACTCAGCTGTGGTTTAACCGTGTCGACCGTCACTAAATTACTGACGAACACATCATCAAAGAAGAATTTTTCGGAACGGGTTGAAGTATACTTACAGAAAAAGCCAAAGTGATTAGTATTGTTATGAGTAATATCGTTTACACTTCCCATATTGGTAAATGAACTTCCTCCTGTATTATCAGCCGACAAGGTCCAATCACCATTGGTCAATCGACTTGCTTTTACGTTTACATCTACAGTAGACTGCCCTACAAACCCATCAGTACCATCTATTATTTTTGTGGTACTTAAACCATCTTGACGGTATAAGGAGACCTCATCATCAGAACTACCAATTAACACAAAATAACCATTTAATGCCCCCCTTAAATCTGCTTGGTCGGACACCAAATAAACCCGAGCTAAATTGGCAGAGCTGGTCCCAAAATCTAATCTCACTTTAAAAAACCATTCGGCATCATCAATCAATGTTGAATTCGTGCTCAAATAAGCAGTATCCGTGGCTGGAAAGGAAAATAATTGCAATTCATTATTTGCATTGACGATAAAACTACTATCCTGACCGGTCCATATTGGATTCGCAGAGAAATCTCCATCAGAGAACGGATCGTTTATCTGGGAAAATAGAAAGAAGTTAACAAATAAAAAAAGAGATGTTAAAATATTCTTCATGGGTTATTTTATATGTTGTAAATATAGTAATTTTGCATTGCAAATAAAAAGCAGGGATATGAAATTAGCAATTGTAGGTGTTACTGGAATGGTTGGTCAAGAAATGATTAAGGTATTGGAAGAGTTCAATTTTGAAGTGACAGAATTGATACCAGTAGCTTCAGAAAAATCAGTTGGAACAACGGTCACCTTCAAAGGAAAAGAATACACATGTGTAGGACTTGAAACTGCTGTATCCTTGAAACCACAAATTGCTATTTTTTCAGCTGGTGGAGATGTTTCTTTGGCTTGGGCAGAAAAATTTGCGGCTAATGGCACTACAGTGATTGACAATTCATCTGCTTGGAGAATGGATCCAACTAAGAAATTAGTAGTACCAGAAATCAATGCACATTTATTAACGGCAAACGATAAGATTATAGCTAATCCAAATTGTTCTACCATTCAACTGGTATTAACCATGGCCCCATTGCATCAAAAATACGGCATTAAAAGAGCGGTAGTTTCTACTTACCAATCGATTACTGGTACCGGTGTAAAAGCAGTTCGTCAATTAGAAAACGAAATGGCAGGCACTCAAGCCGAAATGGTTTACCCTTACCCTATTCACAAAAACTGTTTACCGCATTGCGACGACTTTACAGAAAATGGATACACCAAGGAAGAAATGAAGTTGACCAATGAAACGAAAAAGATTCTAGACGAAAGTATCAACGTTACTGCAACAGCAGTGCGTGTACCTGTAGTTGGCGGTCATTCCGAGTCTGTAAACATTGAATTTAACCAAACGCCAAACATTGCTGAAATCAGACAATTGTTACACCATACTGAAGGCATTACCTTAAAGGACAACCCTGAAACAAACACTTATCCCATGCCTATTTATGCAGCAGGAAAGAATGATGTTTTTGTAGGGAGAATTCGTTTAGACGAAAGCCAACCCAACACGATTAATTTATGGATTGTTGCAGATAACATCCGAAAGGGTGCAGCGACAAACGCGGTGCAAATTGCAAAGTATTTGGTAGAAAAAGAGTTGGTCTAGGCGTCTGCTCAGCTTATAGTTAGCCTGCGCTTCTTGATACGGATGTAATTTGGTCTTCCTCCGCCTTCGATTGCTATTCAAGCGAATAGTATAAACTTTGGTAAAAATTAAAGAAACGTCCCGCTTTCTCCCGCCCAATTAACATCAGGAGAGACAAACACAAATAAACATTTTAGTTCTGCAATACTTGAAGGTATACGCCATTATTTTACCAAAGTCGCCCGCGGAATGCATGGAGTGGAAGTCTATGGTTAAATTAAATGATCAATAGTGGTTTTTTGCTGTGCATGGCTAATTTTTTAGTCACACTACTATGCATTAACCCCTCAAGAAAAGAATAGCTTTTTTTATGAAGGACAATGATATTAGAGGCGTGGTTTTCTGTATAATTCAATACACCTTCAACCACACTATCATTTTCTTCTGTATGAAAAGAATATTGCGCATTATATCCATCTAAACCTAGAATCAAAGTTGCATGATCTGCTTTTTGCTCATTTTTAGGAACAACGGATACAATATCCATATTTACATTTTCCAAACCAACAATATCATTCAATTTTTGTGCAACAGCCAAAATACTATCGTCTTCATTAGAAGCCAAAATAACATTTTTCCAGGCAGAGAATTGTGTTTCTTGTGGTACAACTACTATTGGGTAGTCAACCACTTTTATAGTAGCCAATGTATTACTACCAAATATTTTATTTTTTATGTTACTAGCTCCAGTGGTTCCCATAACAATTAAATCAATGCTATGATTCTTCGAAGCTATTTCGATCGTTTGTGTTAAAAAGCCATAACAACTGAATGGAATATATTCTACACCTTTAAAATCTTCAATGTTTTTTAATTTATCTAGGAGTTTGGCTAAATCTTCTTTTGAATCCTTCTCCAAAATATCTGCAAAATTGATCATCACATTGGAAGTCCCAGATGGGATTTGATAAGAATTCAACACCACAATTTTAGCACCTATTTGGGAAGCCAAATAACTTGCGTATTCTAATGCTTTATAAGCATTTTCTGAAAAATCTGTAGGTACTAAAATTGTCTTCATCTTTAAATAATTAATCTTTCGATTTTCAAAATTAGAAAAATTTAAGTCAAACGAACTGCACATTGGTCAATTTACAAGATGATAAATATCATATCTTAAAAACTAGGTGCTGAAATAGTACGGTATTTTTTGACCGTTATATTTCTATTTTTCGGATACTTGATTGTAAAAGAAACCTTATACACCTGTTGTTGTCCAGGTTGTAAAGCAAGTTTCCAAGATAAAATACCGGTATCTTCATTTTGAAAAGCACTGGATATTTCATTTACACTTACAGTTATATCACTCTCTTGAGAAATTGGTATTTGATCAAACAAATCCATATTCAATGTAGTCCCCATGTTATTCTTTACAATAATCTCATAAGTGTAAGTATCTTTTTTATTTGCGCCAATCATTTTAGTATTAGAAAATTCTTCCATTAATTTCTTCTCAACAACCACTTTATTATCTCTTCCAAAAGACAAGCTCAAAGTATCATCCACATTACAAGTATTCAAATAAGATTCGCCAACATAAACCCCTTGATAGTAGACGTTAGATGGACCAGGGATTAAGTTTAACTTTTCCCAACCAACAATATTTGCCATTAGAAAGGCATCTTTGTCTAGTTTAGGAACTGCTTTATGTGAAAAAGTTGCAGGTAAATCAAATGCATCAATAGCCACCAAATAAGGCTTGGAGTTGGAAGGAATGGAATAAGGTATTTTAATAGGGAATTCACTACTCAATTGTGGCACTTCTATGGATGTTATTTTTACTGCATCCCCTACTTTATCTGCACCAAGTTTTCCACCTACGCCACTCAAATTCTGACTCATTTGAGGTACAGAAGCATTGGAATACCATTGATCGTACCCTCTATTTTGTGGAACAATCACTGCCTTCCTTTTTGCAAATGCACTAGAAACTGTTCTATTATTTAAAAACCAAGCATCTAAAATAGGTGCAGACGCAGATAAATTAGGATTGGAAGACGAAAGTGTTAGTTTCACCTCCTCCCAATCATTACCGGTATTATTAAACACCTTTGCTTTGTATTTAAGATTAATTATCCCAGAAACATCTTGGGCAGACAGGTCGTAATTTGCTTGCCAACCGCAGTTTGAAATAACGTACTTTAATTCCGTATTAATAGTTCGGTCAGACTTTGAATCTACAATTACAACAATTTGATTACTGTGCGTTTGTTCTTTATAATTCAATTCTTGCAATTGACTAGATAAAGCATGAATTCTCGTTTGAACTTTCTTTTGTTTCCCTTTATAACTGCTAATTATTTTATTGAGTTCCATGGTTCTTTTCAAATGGTAATCGGCCATGGCTTTTAATTCACTGGCCAGCAATGTAGCTTGATTACCCTTGATATTCATATTGGTTTTTATCAATTGCAATTCTGATTGGTAAGCATTAACTTCGTCTTGGAAATTTTGTTTACTTTCATGGTACATTCTTAAAGAGTCGTTTATTGCTTTGAAAATCGGATTATCGTCCGTAAATTTCAAATAATCAATGGCGGTACTTACCGAGACCATGGTGACACTTTTATCGGCAATAAATTGAATGCTTTTTTGATCCACCACGGTACTAATTCCAGTATACGTTAAAATATTTCGTCCTTTTTTCACACTAACGGGAGTGGTTCTTTTAACCTCTCCTCCTGTTATAAAAACAGTCACTTCTTTTATTTTTGTCGCAATAGATTGTTCAAAATCTTTTTGGGCAAACAAATGCGCGTTCCAAAAAAAGATGGTGAATAAGAGTACACTTTTCATAATTTCAATTTTACATGGTCAATTTAATCAAAATAGCCTGAAACTAGAGACAAATTAACAAGATTTACATCTACTAAGTCAGCAACCAACATTACTTACTTAAATATTTTAAAGATGGTTTGGAAGATGATTTTAAAGTCAGTGCCCAGACTTCTTTCCTCTAAGTATTTTTTATTCAAAGCCAATTTTGCAGGCATAATAATTTCAATGTAGGTTTTATCCGGATCTTCCGCTTTGCCTAAAATCTCTTGTTCATTGATAAATTCGAGAGAAGCAAAATCGGTTAAGCCTGGCCGCACAGACAAGACATTAAGCTGTTCTTTGTTATACAACTGTACGTATTTCGCTACTTCAGGTCGTGGTCCAACCACACTCATATCGCCTTTAATAATATTGATTAATTGTGGCAACTCATCAATTTTATATTTTCGAATAAACCGTCCAACTTTTGTAATTCTGGCATCAGCACCAATCGTAATTTGGCCGGTTTTATCGGCATTGGATTTCATGGAACGAAATTTAAAAAGACCAAATGGTATTTGGTCTTTACCAATTCTCTCCTGTTTATAAAACACACCACCTTTGCTATCCAACACAATAACGATTGCAATTACAATCATGATTGGTGCTAATAAAACCAGGACAAAAAATGCGGAAACTATATCAAAAATTCTTTTTAAAAAGGGATACATATTAACTATTTAAAGCTTTTTTCAAAGCCATAATGATATTATTACTTGCCTGCCCATTGCCGTATAAATCCATGCTAAAATCTGACGCTTTATTCAGCATTTGTTGGAAACTTGCTTTAATTTTTTCAGTATCGGCACCCACTAACACATTCACGCCATTCTCAATCAACTCAACCCATTCCGTTTGGTCGCGCATGGTGACACAGTTTTTCTTAAAGAAGAAAGCCTCTTTTTGCAATCCCCCACTATCGGTCATAACCAAAGCGGCATGTTTAATCAATTCAATCATATCAAAATAACCAACTGGATCAATAATTTTCACCTTTAAATTTAAGTGCGCAGTTTCAAGTTTACTTTTTGTTCTAGGATGTAAAGGCAAAACAATTGGACAAATTTTTTCATGAATGGCATTCAAAGCAGATACAATTGCAGTTAAACGACCAATATCGTCGGTGTTTTCTGCACGGTGTAAAGTTACCAAAGCGTATTGGTCTAAACCAATTGATTTTAATACTGTTGATTTTTCAGCAGATATACCCGCATAAAACGCAGCGGCATCTTGCATCACATCACCCGATTTTATCACTTGACAATTTATATTTTGATAACCTTCTTTCCTTAAATTATCGACGGCTGTTTGGGTGGGACAAAACAAAAAATCAGAAATCCTATCCGTTAAGATACGGTTTACTTCTTCGGGCATGTCCATATTATAACTTCTTAAACCCGCTTCGACATGTGCCACCTTAATGTGAATTTTTTTTGCAGCCAAAGCACCTGCAATGGTAGAATTTGTATCGCCATAAACCAACAAAACATCTGGTTTTTCTTTCAACAACACCTCTTCAATCCCCTCCAGCATTCTACCCGTCATAGCGCCGTGACCCAAACTGTGGATTCCTAAATTATAATTGGGTTTTGGAATTTCCATTTCAGAGAAAAATATTTCACTCATATTTGCATCAAAATGCTGTCCAGTATGAACAATTATTTCCTCAACATCATCATGTTTTGCAATTTCACGACTCAATGCAGCAGCCTTAATAAATTGTGGACGGGCACCAATAATAGTTAGGATTTTCATTGATTCAATATGCTTTTCAAATAATTATCAAAAGTAATAATTTATCAATTGCAAGTTCCAAAAATCAATTTTAATAGCAAATTAGGGCAGACATTTAATATTTATTTCGTCCATTAATCCTTTAAAATTGCTCAAAAAAAAGTAATTTTGACTGAACTATTTCAAAATAATAAAGTAAGATGTCGAAAAAAGTATTGGTAACCGGAGCAGATGGTTTTATTGGAAGTCATTTAGTCGAAGAATTAATTCTTCAAGGATATGATGTAAAAGCTTTTTGCTATTATAATTCATTTAATTCTTGGGGTTGGTTAGATAGCTTTCCAAAATCTTTATTGGATAAGATTGAAATATTTACTGGAGATGTAAGGGATCCAAATGGGGTAAGAACTGCTATGAAAGGTTGCGATATGGTATTTCACCTTGCGGCATTAATTGCAATACCATATTCTTATCATTCACCAGATAGTTATGTAGATACCAATATCAAGGGGACATTAAATATTATTCAAGCCGCCAAAGATTTAGAAATTGAACGTGTTTTAGTCACTTCCACTTCTGAAATTTATGGTACTGCGCAATATGTTCCGATTGATGAAAAGCATCCAAAACAACCACAATCACCATATTCTGCTTCCAAAATTGGTGCCGATTGTATGGCCGATTCTTTTTACCGTTCATTCGACATGCCAATCACTATAGTAAGACCGTTTAACACTTACGGACCTAGACAATCGGCTAGAGCAATAATACCTACCATCATTTCTCAATTATTAAATGGCTATGAGGAGATTAAACTAGGAGATTTAACACCAACAAGAGATTTATTATTTGTAAAAGATACGGTAAAAGGATTTATCGAAATATCGAAAAGTAATTTCTTAATTGGGCATGAATGTAACATTGCAACCAATTCAGAAATTTCCATGCAAAAAATGGCGGATACATTGATTCACCTCATCAATCCTTCTGCAAAAATAATTCAAGATACGGATAGATTAAGACCTGAGAAATCGGAGGTATTTAGATTATTCGGGGATAATAAAAAAATTATTGAACACACGAACTGGAAGGTAGAACACACATTAGAACAAGGACTACAAGCGACAATTGATTGGTTTTCGGAAGCAGAAAACTTAAAACAATACAAAGCCGGAATTTACAATGTATAATCGAGATATGACGGAAGCATTAATTCAATTTATCCGCGAGACATACCATGAACCTACAAAATTTATTCCCTTACACGAACCACGTTTTATTGGGAATGAAAGAAAATATGTAATGGATGCAATTGACTCCACCTTTGTTTCTTCTGTAGGCCAATACGTTGACAAGTTTGAGCAAATGATGTGTGAAATTACAGGCAGTAAATTTGCAATTGCTACAGTAAACGGGACCAATTCATTGCATTTGGCAATTGTTTTAGCTGGAGTTCAAAAAAACGAAGAAGTAATAACGCAGCCATTAACTTTTATTGCAACAGCCAACGCCATTTCCTATGCCAACGCCATTCCTCATTTTGTGGATGTGGACAAAGAAACCATGGGACTTTCGCCAACAAAATTAGAAGCGCATTTATTGGCTACAACCGAAATGAAAAACGGTTTTTGTTACAATAAAGTAACCGGAAATAAAATTTCGGCCTGTATACCAATGCATACTTTTGGTTTACCGATTGAAATAGACAAAATGTTAGCTGTCTGCGAAAAATTCAACATCACACTTATAGAAGATGCTGCAGAATCACTGGGTAGTTATTACCAAGGAAAACACACAGGAACTTTTGGCAAAATGGGTATTTTCAGTTTTAACGGAAACAAAACAGTTACTGCTGGTGGCGGAGGTGCATTAATTACCAACGACCCAGAAATAGCGAAACGCGCAAAGCATTTATCTACCCAAGCGAAAATTCCACACCAATGGAATTACGAGCATGATGAAGTTGGCTACAATTACCGTATGCCTAACCTTAACGCCGCATTAGTTTGCGCACAGCTTGAACAGCTTCCAGCATTTGTACAAAACAAAAGAGATTTATCGGCAATGTATGCGGATTTTTTCAGCAATTATCCAGAGATACAATATGTAAAAGAAATACCAGAAGCAAAAGCAAATTACTGGCTTAATGCGATAATACTAAAAGACCGCGCTGCAAGAGACTTATTTTTAACAGAAACCAATAAAGCAGGTATAATGACCCGACCAATTTGGGCTTTAATGAACAAGTTAGAAATGTTTAAACAAGCACCATCCGGAGACTTAACCAATGCAGAATGGTTAGCAGACAGGGTAGTAAATATCACTTCAAGTGTAAGAATAAATGAATAAAAAAGCAATTATATTAATTGGTGGTGGTGGACACTGTAAATCCTGCATTGATGTCATTGAATCGACCAATGAATTTGAAATTGCTGGTATTGTAGACAGTCAACTAGCCTTGGGAGAAACAGTTTTTGGTTACCCAGTTTTAGGTAAAGATGAAGACTTAGCTACCTTGAGAAAAAAATACGAACACGCCTTAATTACGGTTGGACAAATTCGTTCAGCCAAGGTGCGCATTAAAATATTTGAACTCCTTCAGTCATTAGAATTTAACTTACCAAACATAGTAGCCGCTACGGCACACATTGGAAAAAACGTGCAATTAGGACAAGGCACTATCGTCATGCATCAGGTTTTGGTTAATTCCGACACAACCATTGGCGATAATTGCATTATTAACTCAAAAGCATTAGTGGAACACGACTGTAAAGTTGGCGACCACACCCACATATCCACCGCGGCCACCATTAATGGAACCGTAACCATAGGGAGCGAATGTTTTATTGGTTCTCGCGTAAGTTTTGTAAACAATATTGACATCACCGACAATGTATTTATAGGCATCAATTCAACCATCAGTAAATCGATTACTGAACCAGGAATGTATTTGAGAAACCCAGTAAAAAAACAGAACAAATGAGTAAAACATTAATCATAGCAGAAGCAGGCGTTAACCATAATGGAGACATTGAAATTGCCAAGGAGCTAATTGATGTTGCAGCCAAAGCAGGAGTTGACTATGTGAAATTTCAAACTTTTAAAGCAGCTCAATTGGTCAATAAAGCAGCTAAAAAAGCAGCATACCAACAAACGAATACCAAAAATAAGGATTCTCAATTTGAGATGTTACGGAAACTAGAATTATCAGAAAGCGCCCATTTTGATTTAATAGATTATTGCGAAAAAGTAGGTGTCAAATTTTTGTCTACTGCTTTTGATTTTGATAGTATTGAGTTCCTAAAAAATAAAATTGACTTTTATAAAATCCCATCCGGAGAAATTAACAACCTACCCTATTTGGAAAAAGTAGCCGCATTAAAGCTACCGATTGTCATGAGTACTGGCATGGCAGACATGGCAGAAGTAGAAGCTGCATTTAATGTACTCTTACAAAATGGCATTCCAAAAGAAACCATTAAAATATTACATTGCAACACCGAATATCCTACCCCAATGGAAGACGTCAACTTGAATGCCATGTTGAGCATCCAACAAAAACTAGGGGTCGAAGTTGGTTATTCAGACCATACCTTGGGGATTGAGATTCCAATTGCCGCAGTAGCTTTAGGCGCAACTGTGATAGAAAAACACTTTACTTTGGACAGAAATATGGAAGGTCCCGACCATAAAGCATCTTTAGAGCCACAACAATTAATGGACATGGTTGCTGCCATCCGAAACATTGAAAAAGCCATGGGGAACGGCATTAAAACACCTTCGGCAAGTGAGCAAAAAAACATTGCAGTAGCCAGAAAAAGTATTGTAGCGGGACAAGTGATAAAAAAAGGAGATTCGTTTACGGCCATTAACCTAAGCGTTAAAAGACCAGGAACAGGATTATCCCCCATGAAATGGCATCAAATAATTGGTGAAAAAGCAACACAAGATTATCAAATAGATGATTTAATAAAAGAACAATGAAAATAGGGGTACTTACCAGTTCAAGAGCAGATTTTGGGATTTATCTTCCATTATTAAAAAAACTGCAAGCCGATACTTATTTTGAGCTTGAACTCATCATTTTTGGAACACACCTTTCCAAAGCGCATGGGGAAACCATTCAAGAAATAATACAATACAACTTTAATCCAACACATCAATTAAACACTTACTTACCTTCCGATAGTCCATTAGCATTATCTAAAGCAATAGCCCATACCAGTAATCTTTTTGCCGATTTCTGGGCCAATCATACTTTCGACATGGTTATTTCCTTAGGGGACCGTTACGAAATGTACGCTGCAGTAAGTGCCGCCAGTCCATTCAATATAAATATTGCGCATTTACATGCAGGAGAAACCACATTAGGTGCCATTGACAATGCATACCGCCATTGTATTTCCCTTTTTTCAAAATACTTATTTGTCACTACTGAAAAATACAAAAAAAGGGCAGCAGAAATTGTGGAAGCAAGTACCCAAATTTACAATGTTGGCGCATTAAGCGTAGACAATTTAGCCAACATTCCATACTTATCCATTCCCGAGTTTAAAGCTAAATTTGGCATTGATTTAAGTAAGCCAACCATACTTTCCACATTCCATCCCGAAACGGTATCCTTTGAAAAAAACGAAGCATACATTGATGCGTTATTAAAATCATTTGAGCAATTAATAAGTCATTATCAAATAGTAATCACCATGCCCAATACAGATACCATGGGTCAAATGGTGCGGGATAAAATATTAGCATTTCAACAAAAACAACCCCTTTTAAAAGTGGTGGAATCATTTGGCATGTTAGGCTACCTTTCCTGCATGAAACATGCAGCTTTTTTATTGGGTAATACCTCCAGTGGATTTGTAGAAGCCACCTATTTTCCTAAATATGTTATTAACTTAGGGGAAAGACAAAAGGGAAGGTTGGAAACTAAAAACATTTTAACTACTCCTGTAGAAGCTTCGGCTATTCTTGCAAAAGTAGCCCAAATAGAAAAACTACCTCTTCTTAAAAATTTGAATATCTATGGAGATGGAAATACGGCAGAAAAAATCATTACAATACTTAAATCACTATGAGTAAACCAACAATTATCATTCAAAAAGAAGACACCCTTGAAGCTGCATTAGTGAAACTAGACGCAAATCCAAGAATGCAAACCTTAATGATTGAAGAGAATGGCAAAATTATTGGAACCCTCACAGATGGTGACGTAAGAAGAGGACTAATCAAAGGTTTGGATAAATCGAATACAGTAAAAGATTTTATGCATCTATCATTTACCTTTTTAATCAAAGGCAAATATGAACCGGAAAAAATCAAATTCATTAAAGAAAATAAAATAAAAATTGTTCCTGAATTACATGAAGACCATAGCTTGAGTAGGCTGATAAACTTTAATGAAGTAAAAACAATTTTACCCATTGACGCCATTATTATGGCTGGTGGTAAAGGAACAAGGTTAATGCCTTTAACGGAAAACACACCAAAACCAATGCTTAAAATTGGGGAGCAACCAATAATGGAATATAATGTCGACTTGTTAAAACAATTTGGCATTTCCCACTTGACCATTTCTGTCAAATATTTGGCTGATCAAATTAAAACTTACTTCGGAAATGGCCTAGAAAAAGAAATAGACATTCAATATGTATCCGAAGATGTACCACTAGGAACTATTGGTGCTGTAAAACAGATTAAACATTTTTATAATGATTACATATTGGTGATGAATTCGGACTTATTGACCAACATCAATTTGGAAACCATGTTTAAGGAACTGAACAGTAAAGACGCGGATATGATTGTTGCCACTACCGACTATAAAGTTCAAATTCCATATGGTGTTATAGAAGCAGAAGGCAATCAAATTAAAGCATTAAAAGAAAAACCAACCTACACCTATTATTCAAACGCAGGTATTTATATTTTTAAGAAGGAGTTAGTGGCGTTAATTCCAGATAATAGCTTTTTTAATGCCACTGATTTATTAGAAAAATTAATTGAATTGAATAAGTTGGTATTGCACTACCCAATTAAAAATTATTGGCTAGACATTGGCAAACATGTCGATTTTGAAAAAGCACAAAATGACGTGAAAAACATTAATTTTAAATGAAAATTTTAGGACTCATACCTGCACGTGGTGGCAGTAAAGGCCTGCCAGGTAAAAATATCCGGCCCTTAAACGGTAAACCATTAATTGCCTGGAGTATTGAGTCGTCCTTGGCTTCGCAACAGATTGATACTACAATCGTTTCTACCGACGACAAAGCTATTGCTGACATAGCTGTAGCCCATGGCGCAAGCCTTCCATTTATGCGTCCCAATCATTTGGCAAGCGACCAATCGACTAGCAAAGATGTGATTATTCATGCTCTTGAATACTTTAGAGAAGCGGGACAAGCATTTGACTACTTGGTTTTATTACAACCTACCTCCCCATTCAGAAAAGCAGGTGATATTGACAAAGCCATTGACCTTGCTAAAGAAACAGGAGCAGACTTAGTGGTTTCTGTTAAAGAGACGGCGAGTAATCCTTATTACGTATTGTTTGAAGAAGATGAAAAAGGAAACTTAAAAAACAGTAAGGCGAGTACATTTTCACGTCGACAAGACTGCCCTAAAGTCTACGAATTAAATGGCTCCATCTATGTCTTCAAAGTAAAATCAATTCTTGAAAAAGATAGTTTAAAATTTGAAAACACCATCAAATTTTTAATGGATAGCTATCATTCCATTGACATTGACAACTTAGAAGATTTTGAATACGCTGAATTTCTACTTCAAAAGCAGCAATCAAAGTAAACCATTAACAGCCTTAGTCACCGCTTTAATGATAAACTGCACACTTTCGTCACTCAAGTCGAAATAAACAGGTAAAGTAATTTCATTTTCATATTTTGCCCAAGCAACTGGATAGTCTTCCATTTTATAACCTAGCGACTTATAAGCCGTTAATAAAGGCAAGGGCTGAAAATGTACATTCACGGACACACCAGCTTCAAAAATTGCTTGCATGATGGCATCCCTTTTCGGTTCATCAATGCCTTTTATTCTCAATAAAAATAAATGGTAAGAAGTTTCTTTTTCCGCTGTCAAATAAGGCGGAATAATTGCCCATTCCTCATTTTCAAATCCAGCGACATATTGATCAAAAATTACTTTTCTTCTTGCTAAATTAGATTCATAACGCTCCAATTCAATTAAACCAATAGCCGCTGAAATGTCCGTCATGTTACATTTATAGCCAGGATACAACACATCATATCTCCAGTTTCCAACTTGAGTTTTAGCCAAAGCATCTTTAGATTGACCGTGTAAAGAATTAATATTTAAATGCTGATAAATTTCATCTATGTCAAATTGATCTGGCAAGTTTAAACAGACACCGCCACCTTCGGAAGTGGTTAAGTTTTTTACGGCATGAAAAGAAAAAACGGAAACATCCGTTAAGGCCCCTGACATTTTCCCATTCATTGTTGCCCCAAAACTATGTGCAGCGTCAGAAAGTATTAAAATTCTACCTAATTTTTTTTGTTCGGCACCATTTGCTAGAAAAACTTTTTTGATCTTTTCAGCATTTACCAATGCATTTAAAGCGTCATAATCTGCTGGAAAACCAGAGATATCTACAGGCATAATCACTTTTGTTTTGGCAGAAATTGCCTTTTCAACGGCGGCTACAGAAATATTAAAATCCTTTTCGTTAATATCTACCATTACAGGAGTAGCACCACAATGCATCACTACATTTGCCGTGGCACAATAAGTATAAGCAGGTATTATAACCTCGTCACCTGGTCCTACGCCAAACCATCTTAACATCAACTCCATTCCCGCAGTTGCAGAATTTAAACAAATTGTTTTTCGACAACCAACATATGCCGTTAATTTATTTTCAAACAACTTAGTTCTTGGTCCAGTCGTAATCCAACCAGACAATAATGCTTTGGATACTTCGTCAACAATAGCTTGGTCAATTCTGGGTGGTGAAAATGGAATCATGGTGTTTTAATTTTCCCCAAAAATACAATTAATTTTAGTAATTGTTAACTCGGTGACAAATCATACAATTGATATTTTTATTTAGGTTTATATTTGTATAAAACAAAAACATGCTCCAATATATTTTCAATACAATTTCTGGAAGTTTCAACTGGGTTTGGCGTCAAATTACATTTGATGTAAATTGGAATGAAAACTATTTTTGGGGATTAATTATCATTTCCTTGGTAGTATTTTTTCTAGAGATTCTTTTTCCTTGGAGAAAAGACCAAAAAATTATTAGAAGAGATTTCTGGTTAGATGCATTTTATATGTTTTTTAACTTTTTTATTTTCACGGCCATCATCAGTGGTTTATACGCGTTAATTTCAAAATACTCTCCAATTTCTAATGAGACACTAGCAATTCTAAATCTAAGTGCATTGCCTAAGTGGGGACAGTTAGTCATTTTCTTTATACTTAATGATTTTGTACAATGGTTTACCCACGTAATGTTACATAGATACAATTTTTTATGGCAGTTTCACAAAGTCCATCATTCCGTTAAAGAAATGGGGTTTGCAGCGCACTTACGTTACCATTGGATGGAAAACATTGTATATAAGCCTTTAAAAACCTTGGTAGTTTTAATCATTATTGGTGGGGAACCACAAGATGCTTTTATTATCCATTTTATCGCCATTGCGATTGGACACTTAAACCATGCAAATATCAGAATCACATGGGGACCATTAAAATACATTTTCAACAATTCAGTCATGCATTTATGGCACCACGCCAAAGCCTTACCTAAAGACCACCAAAACGGTGTTAATTATGGCATTAGTTTAAGTTTGTGGGACTATATTTTCAGAACAAATTACATTCCAAATGATGATGCGCATATAGAATTAGGATTTGAAAATGATGAAAAATTTCCAATTTCCAATTTTTGGAAACAACTTATCTATCCCTTTGGTAGAAAAGATTAGATCTTTTTATTCAAAACAATGAAATGGTGATCAAAAGGAATATTTACATTTTATGTCAGTATTCCTATCCTTTTAAATCAAACAATTTAGCACAAGTTAAAAAAGACAAATAGCCATGCCACTTTAGCCTCTAGAAGTTGTCTTGCTTTTTTGAGAAGGTTTTTTTCCAATAAAGATAAAATCATAAATACCTTTTAGGTAACCACTTCCATAACTAAAATGCAGAATAGGGAAAACCGAACTAATTTTTAGCCCTTCCGTAAAGTGGTCACTCACTTTTTGTCCAAAGTATAATGCTAAGGCTGCATACATAGAAACACCAAGTAGCATAATCCACCAAAACAAAGGAACCAAGAGGGAAATAAAAACACCAAACAATAAGCCCAAGACAAATAGCATAGGCACTAATTGACGAACAGTAGTGATAGTACCATGCTTTTTATTGACATAAACTTTCCAATATCCATACTGATAATATTGCTTAAATAATTTCTTAATAGAACCACGCACGTAATAGTAAGAAGTAATGTCGGGATTAAAAAAAATCTTATAACCCGCTTTATTTACTTTATAATTGTATTCGTCGTCTTGATTTCTAACCAAATCTTCATCAAACTTGCCAATTTCATAATGCACCTTTTTATAATATGCTCCAAAAGCAACAGTATCCACATAACCGGTCTTACCGCCCGTTCTAAAAGTAGCATTACCTACGCCAAAAACAGACCCCATAGCTTTAGATATGATAGCGCCTGTCTCGTTTTCAAAAATATTAACTATTTTTCCTCCTGCACAACCTACTGATTTATCCTTTTGCAAGGCCTCCACATTTAACTTTACAAAACTCTCCTCTAAATAAGCATGGCCGCCTAAAATGATAAAAATATCACCTTCGGCTGCATCTACCCCAATATTTAATGCATCTGGAGTAAATTTATTTGGGTTATCTATTAATTTAACCAGGGCATGGTCATACTTTTTAATTAAATCTCTTGTTCCATCATCACTGAATCCATCCACTACTAATACCTCTATTTCGCCAGTATAATTTTGACTTAAAATAGAATCAATATTTTTCGCTATATACTTTACTTCATTCCTGCATGGAATGATGATGCTAACTTTTGGCTTATTCAAATTCAGTATTTTTATTGGTGAATAAAATATTTTGATTAGTCAATGACAAAAATAAGCCGAAAAATATAGTTCCTGCTTGATTTTCTAGAATAGATTCCGGCAACATAAAAACAATACTGATAATCAAAAAGCTGAATAAATAATAATTATGCATTTTTAGTCCCATCCCTATACCAAATATAAAAATGGACAGGAATAATAGAAGCCCTAGGAGACCGAGTGCAATAGTCGTTTGCAGGAATTGATTATGGGCATTTAATTGTTTGTCATAGGCGGAAAGATTGCCATCCACTAAGTATTGATCTCTTAGCACACTTTTAACATCCCCAGTGCCATAACCAATAATTGGCTTCTCTTGAATAAGTGCCATACTACTATTCCAAATTTTAATACGAATACCAGTAGACCCCTTGCTAAAATTCCCACTTTTCGCAGATAACCCTTTACTAAACTCCACTACCCTTTGTTGTATATACAGGGAGTTGTGATACGCGGCAAAAAAAACCACTATCAAAGCAGAAAAACCTATGATGATAATCCCAATTTTTTTTCTTTGAATGGCAAACAAAATAATAAAAAGCAACACTATAAAAGTAGCAACCACAATACCAATTTTGGAAAGGATTAAGATGTTAAATACAAAGAAATAACAAACAAGGGCTACTGCTATTTTTTTATTTAAACTAGATTTAATTCTACCTTGATATAAAACTATCAACAGGAAAGCAAGCCCTATTACAAAATAAAATGAAAGGTAACTTGGGTGAATAATGGGCGATAAATACGCATAAAAAAACTTATTTACACTACCTGTATTGCTGTATTGCCAAGCTGCCTGCCCTAATAAAAAAAGACTACCAATAGTTAACCCCAAATAAAAGGCTTTCAAAATTAATTTCATTTCATTTTCACGATACTGAAAAAATGCCATTACCAAAGGGAATAAAAATAGCGACATTTTCACTTCTAAGTCAAAAACGCCTACCTTCAAATTATCGGTCCAAAAAAGGCCAAAAATCAACAAAACATAATAGGTAATAATTAAAACAATAGGCCATTTAAATTGAGGCTTCCGCTTAAATCGAATAATTAATACAATACTAGAGATAATCCACAAACCAATTATTGGTGCAATAAATTTGTGGTGAATGGGGATTAAAAAGGTAATCACCATTAATAAAAAAACGTTTATTTTTTGAAGCATGGACATCTTAAATTACTCTTTTTTTAGCTTAAACCAAGGCATGGGATAATAAAGATTACTGATATACCAGGTTACTATAAATTGCACGAAAAAGGAGAGTGCCGAAGCATAGGCTGAACCAACCAACCCAAACTGTTTAATGAAAACGATATTCAGGCCAATATTCAACACTGCTATTCCTAGGGTAACGATAGAGATGATTTTAGTTCTCTCGGCAAAAAACAAGTAGTTTACCATCATTTTATACATCCCATTAAAAGCAAAACCAAGTCCGACAATAGCTACTAGTGACATGCCCGATTTAAATTCACTTCCAATAAATAGGTACAAGATTGGCGCCACTAACCATAAAATAAAGACCAATACCATCATGGCAGCCATATAAAGGTAGGTGATTTTCACTAATTTTCTATCTTCATCCTTAGACCTTAATGCGAGCTTTTTAAACAACCAAGGTACCCATGCTTGATTAAAGGAATTTTGCAACAAACTAATCACCATACCCAAAGTAAAGGCGACACTATACAAACCATTTTCTTCTATCCCTATCATTTTGGTAATTACAATTTTATCAGAATAAAAAATTATAACACCACTAATAGAATGTGGAATTAAAGGTAAACCATAAGTTAAAAACTGCTTTCGATACTTTTTGGTGATTTTGGCTTTAAATACGCCCATTTTTACCAAATAAAACAAAGCAAACAAACTACAGGCAAAAACACCTATACAAAGTCCAATAAACCTACCTTGCCAGTTATATTCTAAACCAACGACTAAACTGACGGAAATAGTTACTTCAATTAAAGTTTTTGAAATGCGTAAAATGCCATAATGAAATGGTTTTTCCTCCATCCGCCATAACGTCAACAGACCTTCCAACACCACATTTAACAGCGCATAAATGGAAATGAATCGAATGATATAAATAGGTATAGCGGTAAATTGATAGATGAAATCAGCTAAGAAAAAATACAAAAGACTAACCAGTAAGAAACTGAAAAATATCACTTTCAACCCTGTTTTAAAATACCCATTTACATCAAAGTTTTCATTGACAAAATGACGCGAAAATGCCGCAGCAAAGTTTATCCCGATAAGCGTTACAGTAATGGTAATTAAAGATTCAATATTCGTTAAAATACCATAATCTGTTGGGGATAAATAATTAGTTAAAATAGGCAACATTAAAAAAGGAATTCCTTGATTAATGAGGTTCACCATAGTATAGGAACCAATTGAAAATACTAATTTATTTTTTCTTAACTTCTTAAGCATAATGGTTACTTAAAAAGTTTTTAATATTCTTTTTATACTGTACAGCAATCACATCTTGATTCGATTCTGCAACCACATCAGGGGCGATTAATTCGTGGTCTTTCATTAGCGCTACAAATTGCGACACATCCTTGCAATACATGGAAGCCTTCCCTTCTTTTAAGATTTCGCCAAAAATAGCTTTTGCTTTTCCATCAATATCCACCAATATATTTTGAACTCCAAGCGCAGGTGCTTCTAGTGCGCAAGTAGAGTAAATAGTCATGTGGTAATCGCATTGTTGTATTAATTCATACACATTCAAATCTGTAATAAAAATTACATTGCTTGGTATTGAATACTTTTCCGTATAAAAATCTGGTCGTCTCCTTCTGGTTTTTAAATAAAAAACATAATCAGGACAAAGGGTAGCGCAAGCAATTATAAAATCCATCAGCTTATCGCCTACTGGTAATTCTTGTAAGGAAACCGCAATTTTATACTTTTTATTATTCGCATTTGGCAAGTCAATTTTAGCGACATGGCTGTTCATATAATCTAAATAGAAACTACCAACTGGTATAACATTTTCAAGTGAAATACCTTTATTATCACCACCAAAAACAGCCTTTTCTTTCTGTCCTAGCGTGAGCAGACTATCTACAAAATAATCCCTATCAAACTGTGCATAGACATTATAACCAAAATGTTCTTTTAATATAACTCCATGCTGCACCTCCACCACTTTAACACCTTTTTCTTTCAATGCCTTAATGTAACCATAAGCTGTGTAAGATGGCGCTATAAAAACGACTTTAGGCTTTTTAAACAACAACATTAGTTTCATGACCTTATATTGGGTGATCATTTTTTTTATTGCATAACCAAAATCCATTTCTACATTATATTCCTGTTTTAATTTATTCAAAATATCGAAGTCATTTTTTTTCGATCTAACAAATAAACCAAAGCACTTTTCTAAAATGATAAGCGGAGATTTAGAGACTACGTATTTAGAAAACAGTTTTTTTCTTGGAATAACATGGTCGGTAGACAACTCAATAAACAACGACTTTTTAAATTGGGTAGCGATAAAATCAAAATGACGGTCATAATATTTCCCCTCTATTTCTACCCGATTAATGCTCGAGCCAATAAACCAGGCATCATAATTTTTAAACCAATTCCAGAAACCATAGAAAAAGGTTTTTAATATAAAGCGATAGGTAGCTGACCCAATCTTCAAGGTAGACTCCTCGCCTTCAAAAAGTTTACTGTAAAAACGGTTTCTAATTTCTAGCCAAAGCTGTAAACCTTTATATCGAATATCTTCAACAGCGTTATTGGTTTCGATATGTTTTACCAATTCATGGTTCTTCATTATTCCTTTTGTAAAAAAATACAAGGTAATAAAATATAAAATCGTAAAAGGAAGCGCCCCAGAAAATTAAATATTGTCCCATTGCCAAAAACATAATGGAAAGTACAAAAACGTAATTTTGCTTATTAATGTAAACACAAAATAAGCCGACAAAGAAAACAAATATTAATAAGCCATAAGAAGTCAGGAATTCAATGTATGAATTGTGTGCATGATAAGAATTAATCATGTATTTTTTCCCCATATTCCCAAAGAGTAAATGCTCTTTACTGAAATTTAAAAAAGTATTCCAAATTTCATTCCTACCCGACATATCAATTTTATCAATTCCCATTTCATGGGTAAAATCAAATGTTTCGGCTGGAACGGCATTACTTCTTTCGCTCACTTTACTATCTATTCGCGTATGGGTCACTTGAATATTATTTCTAGTAAATTGATTTTTACTCCAAATTGGGTTAATAGCAAATACAAGGACTAGTACTGTTATTGGAATAAAATGTTTTACTTTAAAGTTCTTTTGGATAAAAACAGCATCAAATAATTTCAATAAATAATAAAAAAGAATTACGATTAATGCTATTCTACCAAAAGTAAAAACAGATCCTACAAGAAAAATTACTTCAAAAATGACCTTTTTCTTAAAAGGCATACTTAATGCACCTAGTAAAATAAGTCCAATCACATATTTTAAGGAAAGTCCAGAAGAGTTTTCACTCAATCCGAATACACGGGTAAAGTAGAGTAAATCGTATCCTTCAAATTCTCGGTATAAGTTTAAGCTGGTAAAAAAGGTAGTAACACCTGCTCCATATTGAAACAGGGACACTAACATTTCGATACTAATAAAGTAAAATATAAAAGTGAAAATTTGCGTTCTTTTATGGATAGTTTTTGCAACAATAAAAGTCAGCGGAAACAAATAGGAAAAGCTGTAAACATCTCGTATAGACAGCCAGTTGGGATAATCTACCAGTCTTAAAACAAAGCTAAGAAAAGCAATAATTATTAAAATAAAAAAAGGCTTACTACTAATTCTTCCTTTTTTTATTTCTTGTATAAAATGCTTTAAAAAGCTTAGGTTTAACTGTAAACAGTAGGCCATTAAGACCAGGTATAATTCAAGAGGGACAAAGGCACATGTTGGCAGATAAATCATTAATGCCAGCACAAAATTATTTAACATACGCTTGTCCAACTTCATTTAACTATCCTCATTTACTATTCAACTTTACTTCGCGTAATGCACAGCACGTCTTTCTCTAATCACTGTTACTTTTACTTGACCTGGATAAGTCATTTCATTCTGAATTTTTTGAGAGATGATAAAAGACAATTCATCTGCTTGTTGATCCGTCACCTTTTCACTTTCCACCAATACACGCAACTCTCTACCTGCTTGAATAGCGAAAGACTTCGTTACACCGTCAAACCCTAAAGCCAATGTCTCCAACTCTTTAATTCTTTTAATATAAGATTCTGCAATTTCTCTCCTTGCACCTGGTCTTGCGCCTGAAACGGCATCACAAACCTGAACAATTGGAGAAATTAAAGTCGTCATTTCAATTTCGTCGTGGTGAGCACCAATTGCATTACAAACATCTGGTTTCTCTCCATATTTTTCAGCCAATTTCATCCCCAATAAAGCATGCGGCAATTCTGGCTCATCTTCAGGAACTTTACCAATATCGTGTAACAAACCAGCTCTTTTTGCCATCTTCACATTCAACCCTAGCTCTGCAGCCATAATTGCACATAAATTAGCTACTTCCCTACTGTGTTGTAATAAATTTTGACCGTAGGAAGACCTGTATTTCATTCTACCTACCATTCGCATCAATTCTGGATGTAAACCATGAATTCCTAAATCAATACAAGTTCTTCTACCAGTTTCTATAATCTCTTCTTCTAATGATTTTCTTGTTTTTGCGACTACATCTTCAATTCTTGCTGGGTGAATTCTACCATCTGAAACCAATTGGTGCAGTGCCAATCTAGCAACCTCTCTTCTTACCGAATCAAAACAAGATAATATAATTGCTTCTGGTGTATCATCTACAATAATTTCAACTCCTGTTGCCGCTTCCAGCGCTCTAATATTTCTACCTTCTCTACCAATAATTCTACCTTTTAATTCGTCAGAATCAATATTAAAGACAGACACAGAATTCTCGATAGCTTGTTCCGTGGCAACTCTCTGAATAGATTGAACTACTATTTTTTTAGCTTCTCTAGTTGCATTAATCTTCGCCTCTTCCACAATATTTTTAATAGAAGCCATGGCATCTGTTCTTGCCTCATCTATTAATGCTTGTTTTACTTCTACTTTAGCTTCTTCTGGAGAAAGACCAGAAATTTTTGACAATTCAGCTACTTGCTTTTGGTGTAACTTCTCTACTTCGTTACGTTTCCCTTTTGCCGCTGCTATTTCGGATTCCACTTGCGCCTTAAGTTTGTCTAAATCTTTTTCTTTTCGATTTACTTCTCCGGCCTTTTGATTGAATGTTTTTTCCTTGTGTCGCATTCTATCTTCAACACTTTGGATTTTTTGTTCTCTAGATCTTACTTCATTTTCATGGTTTGACTTAAGGGCTAAAAACTTTTCTTTGGCTTGTAAGATTTTATCCTTTTTTAAGGCCTCTCCCTCATTTTCTGCTTCTTTTAAAAGTGAAGCTGTTTTATTTTTCAATGCGGTACGCTGAAAAATAAAGGCAATAACGGCGCCTATTAAAATACCTATACTTAATCCTACGATTATACTTGTTGTTTCCATATAATAAATTTTGGTCCAATTGAACATTTGTCAACTGAAGATTTTTAATGCGCAATTACGTTTATAACTGCGTGTTTATTTTTTCCAAAATTCGATTCAGATCTTCTTCAAAAGAAGGATCAATGGAGGCACTAGGGGCTGTTGAACCATTAGCTTGAACTGCAAACTGCAAAGTAGTCATGGCCAAAAGATCTTGCATGTCTTTAACCGCGTAATTACCTTGTAATTTTTTAATATTTGTATTTATCTTTTCAGCAGCTTGCATAATAGCTCCTTCTTCCTCTTTCTTAATAGTAAGAGGATAAGTTCTACCTGCAATGATAACTTTTAAAGATACTTTTTCCATTGTCTATTTATTGAGTAAAGAAATACAACTGTTTATTTCTTTGACCAAATCATTAATCTTTTGATTATATGCTGATTTATCAAATACACTGGGTGCTGAGTTATTCGCCTTCGACTGAATTTCAGCTTTCAAACGAACTTTTTCTGCTTCTAGCCCATTTATTTCAGACCTTAATTTAACATTGTCTGCATTTAATAAATCAATTCTTTCTTCCTGATTTTTAACCAATAGAGATAATGAAGAAATCTTATCTAAAAGTAAATCTACACCTATTTCTATTTTTGCTAAATTGGGATTTGAACTTGACATCAATCTAAATCAAATTTTAAGAGACAAAAATACAATTTGCAAAATCATTATCAAAGTAAACCGTCAGGAATTATTAAAAACATTTTTTTAAAAATTAAATCCTTTTTACACAATTCTCGCCGTTAAAGGCGTTATTTTTGCAATGGCTTTAAAACAAGTATTATTCATGAATAAATTCAACCTTCTTTTCTCCTTCCTTATCTTCAGTTTTATTGGCATGGCACAGGTCAAAAAAAACATAGATTACAACATGGATTTAGGCATACCAATTAAATTAGATATTGCTTTGGCTGGCAACTTTTGCGAGTTAAGACCTAACCACTTTCATACAGGGATTGACATTAAAACCAATAATACGGAAGGCTACAGATTATACGCGATTGAAGATGGATTTATTTCAAGAATTAGAATCTCACCTTGGGGCTATGGAAAAGCCATATATATCCAATACAATAATGGTTTAACGAGTGTATTTGCGCATTGTAGCGACTTCCCTCCTTTACTCGACTCTTTAGTATATACCCTACAACTTAAAAATGAGTCGGCTATTATTGATGAAAACATAATTGGTTTAAAAATTCCAGTAAAAAAAGGAGAAGTAGTAGCATACTCAGGAAACTCTGGCAGCTCTTCGGCACCACATTTACATTTTGAAATTAGAGAAACGGCCACAGAACACGCCATTAACCCCTTACTATTTAAGGTATATAAAAACATAGTTAAAGACAGTAAGTCACCTGAAATTCGTGGTCTTAAAATTTATGCAATCACACCAAAAGGTTACATGATCCCTTTTAAGTCGACCTACTACCCCACACAAAAAAAGGACGGCAATTACGTGATCAATAACGACAAACCAATTGAGATTAATGCTTTACTATTAAAAGACAGCAAAATTGCTTTTGGCATCAACACCATTGATAAATTAGATGCTGCTTATAACATCTGCGGCATACACAGCAGTCGATTATTTAAAGGCAAGCAATTAATTCATCACCAAGAAATAAACTACATGGATTTCAATTTTAACCGCTTTATCAACTCCCACACCGATTACTTTGCCTACAAAAACGAAAAAAAACACATCCACAAACAATTTACAACCGTAATAAACCCTCTCCCTATATACCCATTGAATGGCGGGAAAATTCAAACCGATTCTATAGCGGGAAATTACAAAATCCAAGTCATGGATATCCACCAGAACACAAGCTGGCTAACTTTTAGTATAAAAAAACCCACAGACACCTTAAAAACAAACCCGCTAAATAAAAAAGACTATTACTTTCCAGAATACACCAACTCCATTAGCATGGATGGCTTTGAGGCATTGATAGAAAAAAACAAATTTTATGAACCAGTACAAAAAATAACCCGAAAAACAGAGCGAGATAGTAATAGTTATTTTATCAGCGCTACTTACCAATTATTTGAATTTTTGACCCCAGTACAATCCGATATTAATATTAGAATTAAGATTCCTGAAAAATACCTTTCACTGCCAACAGAAAAGATGGGCATTGTACTATTAGACCATAAAAACAGGGTGTTTTTCAAAGGAGGTGTTATGGAAGACGGCTGGATAAATGCTGGCATTAGAAATTTTGGTAAATTCACTTTAGTTATCGACACGATTGCACCCAAAATAGCGCCAATAGACTTTAAAGAAAACCAAAACATAAGTAAGTATAGTACATTGGAGTTCTACCTTTCCGACAACATTTCAGGAGTAGCAAGCTACAAAGCATACCTCAATAACAAGTGGGTGCTTACTGAATACAATAAAAGAAACGGAAGATACATCATCCCATTAAACAAGAGAAGTAAAATACATTTAGTAAAGGGTAATAATGAATTATTGATCAAGGTAATTGACCGCAGAAAAAATGAAACCCACCAGAAATTCAACCTAATATTAAATTAAAAAACAATCTCCTTTTATTCTTAATAAAATTACATTAACTTCATAGCTTTACTTATAACTAGAAAGATGAAACACCTATTCATGTCACTTTTGCTATGCTTTAGCATGCAAGCTATAGCGCAAGAAACTTTAACAGAAGAAGAGATTAGATACCGAGACTCTATCATCAATATTAACGAATCCAGTCTTGCTACAGCAGTTTCTCAAAAAAACTACAATGAAGGTATAGCTGCTTTTAACGCAAAAAATTATCCTTTGGCCATTTCTAAATACAAGGCTGCAATTGAAGCTGACCAGAATTTTATAGCAGCTTATTTCAATTTAGCCCTTGCTGAAAACGAAGCCGAGAAACCAAAAGATGCGATTCAAACCCTTTCCGTTCTTTTAAAAATAGACCCTACTTATACAAAAGCATATTTCCAACGTGCCATAGCCAATCAAAAAAACAACAATTTTGCTGCAGCCGAAAACGATTATGAGTTGGCATTAAAAGCAGAACCTAACAACCCAAATGTCTATTATAATTATGGTACACTAATGTTTTTACAGAAAAACTATGACGCTGCTATAGTAAAGTTCAGTAAAACCATTCAATTAGAACCTAAAAATGCTTTTGCTTATAACGACAGAGGCTCCTGTAAAAGGATGAAAGGAGATTATTCCGCTGCGGTATCCGATTATGAAATGGCTGCAAAGATGAACGAAAACTTAGCTTTTGTCTTAAACAATATTGGTTCTACAAAAACCAAAATGAAAGATTATGAAGCTGCGTTAAAAGCTTTTAACAGAGCCATTAGTATTGACAATACATTTTACTTATCGTATAACAACCGAGGGGTATGTTTAATGGAAATGGGCAAAACGGTGGAAGCCATTAAAGATTTCGACAAATGTGTGCGCACCAACCCTTCTTATGCACCAGGCTATAGCAATAGAGCTGGAGCACAATTTAAGATGAAAGAATATTCAAAAGCCTTGGCAGATGCAAACTTAGCCATTCAATTAGACAAAGAATTTGCAGACGCCTATGTAAATAGAGGCATGGCCAAAGAAATGTTAAGAAACATGAATGGCGCATGTGAAGACTGGCACAAAGCGACTGAGCTAGGCTCCATCTTAGGAAAACACTACCAATCCACAAATTGTTCAAATTAATTTATTATGAAATTATTTTTCACCGCGTTAATCTGTATCGTTACAAGTTACACTTACGCTCAAAATGTAGCCTTTAAATCCAGTAACTTTAAAGAGCAAAAAGAAGAATTTAAAATCGCTCGCGAACAACTTGAGTTAGGCACCGTTTTATTTGACGAAGGCCAAGCATTGGTTTTTGCTACACAAAGTCCAGCATTAAAATTTGAATATGCCTTGACACATTTTGAAAAAGCATATGCTTTCAACCCTAAGAGCGCTGACCTAAACTATAAAATGGGCGTTTGTTACTTACACAGCACTGACAAAGAGAAAGGTTTAAATTATATCACAACTGCTTTTACATTAAATCGAGAAGTAGATCCATTCATTAATTACTATATGGGCTATGTAAATCACTTAAGAGAAAACTATGGTGAAGCATTAAAATATTACAACACTTTTGAGGCAGAATACAAAAAGGCAGATGATTTTGGAAAGTTTGTCAAAAAAAGAAAAAAGGAATGTGAAAACGCAATGTCCATTACCAAAAACCCGATTCGAGTATGGGTGGACAACGTGGACGAACTGAATACAACAGCAAATGATTTTGCCCCATCTATTACTATGGATGGAGAGGAATTAATCTATACCTCGAACCGAGCAAATGCGCATAAGCCTAATGAATTGGGGTTTTATGACAATGAAATTTATACCACTAGTTTTGAAAACGGAAAATGGACAAAACCTACTATAGCCAAAGGCGGAATCAACTCTGAAAAGGATGAAATATCTAACTGTTTGTCCTATAATGGTACTAAAATGCTAATCAGTAAAGTGAATGATAAAGGGGATTATGATATTTATGAATCTTTTCTTAAAGGCGATTCATGGTCAACTCCTGTCGGCATCTCTAGAAACATTAATTTAAAAAGTAATGACATGTACGCTTCTTATAGCGAGGGAGATGTTTACATCTATTACGCCAAAGCAAACCAAGGCGGGAATACTGGTTTTGACATCTATATTTCAGGTGTAATGAATCGCTCAGAAAGAAGGTATGGTACCCCAAATAAAGTAATGAACTCTAGTTCCCCATTTAATGAAGGCCCTATATATTTGCATCCAGATGGTAAAACCATGTATTTTGCTTCGGAAGGATTTAATTCCATTGGAGGTTATGATATTTTTATGTGTAAATATGAAAGTGGAAAATGGAGTGACCCAATCAATATGGGATTTCCAATAAACACGCCTTATGACGACCTTTTCTTTTCTGCATCTGCCAATGGTAAATATGCATACATCACCTCTAATAGAGCCGGTGGTAAGGGAGGAAACGACATCTATCGCGTCACCTTTTGGGGAGAAGAAAAAATACCCGCTTTTAGTGTAGAAGACTACCTACTAGCCTCTATAACCCAACCAATCAATGATCCGCAACTGGCTAGCGCTGTTAAAGTATCAGAAACCATAAATTTAACCGTTTTTAAAGGGAAAACCATTGATGACTTATCCAAAAAAGCGGTAGAAGCAGAAATTGAAATTACCGATAATTCAACTGGCAAAATCATAGAAACCTTTACGACTAATAGTGCCACAGGAAAATTTTTAATCTCCTTGAATTCTGGTAAAAATTACGGAATAGCAGTAAAAGCTGACGGTTTTATGTTTCATTCTGAAAACTTCGATATCCCTTCTGGTAGCGCCTATAATTTAGTCAACAAAACCATTGAGCTAAAAAATGTAAAAATTGGCAACACCGTAACACTAAGAAACATATTCTTTGATGTTGGTCAGTCCACCTTAAGAGCGGAATCGAACAGTGAGCTTAATCGATTATTAAAGTTAATGAATGATGTGCCAAAATTAAAGATTGAGATCTCTGGTCACACAGACAACACAGGTTCTGCAACGCTCAACAATAAACTTTCACAAGCAAGAGCAGAATCCGTAGTAAAATACTTAGTTAAAAATGGAATTCCACTTTCTAGACTAGAAGCTAAAGGATATGGTTCTTCCAACCCTATTGCTTCCAATAAGAATGAAAATGGCAGACAGGAAAACAGAAGAACAGAGTTTAAAATTATTGGTAACTAGAATAATAAATAAAGTATGAGATCGAGTGCTACCGTTAAAATATTCATAGTTTTCCTCATTTTATTAGTCGGATGGTTCTTCATTCGAGTTGCCCGACTTTTATTCCCTATATTACTTATTGCAATTGTAATAGGATTGATATGGGATTGGGCTTACCCGAAAAAAGGGAGTGATGAATTCGACGATTACGAAGAGCTATAAAAACTCACCTACACCCTAAGAAAGGAATAGCAAACTATTATATACGCATGTAAAAAACTCTTCCTCCTATTTATTGTAGGAGGCAATAAAAGCATTAAACAAAATCCTATCTCTTTTCTTTCCCTCTATAAATAGCTAAAGAAAGAAGGCAATGTTTTACCTCAATACAGTAACATGCCCTTCTGCTATTGTTTTTTTATCCGATACTAATTCTCCGAACTGTACTCTCCACACATAAACACCTTGCTTTACCATTTCGCCTTGGTACCTTCCGTCCCATCCTTGACTCGCATCAAAAGATTCGAAAACTACCTCACCGTACCTATTGAAAAGTAACATATGAAACACATAAGGATTATAGCCTGATACAAAAACAGGTTGGAAATTTGAATTTGCACTACCAATATCCGCTGGTGTAAATGAATTTGGAATATAAAACAATAGCTCATCCCTTACTTCAATAGAAGCAAATGTAGCATTATCACAATATGGATTTGAAGCGGTTAGTGTAACCTGATACAGTTTCGGTGACAAATAGATATGTGTTGGATTTACGTCTACTGCACTAGCACCATCTCCAAACTGCCAAAAATAATTACTCCCACCAGTAGATAAATTCTGAAATTCAACCACCTCATCCTTAAGTGGACTAGTTGGTGAAAACACAAAATCAGCATCTGGTCTAGCTACTACAACGATACTGGTTGTATAAACCTCTTCGCAACCGCCACTATTTTTAACAGTTAAAGTAATAGTATAATTTCCTGGCTCATCATATTGGTGACTAGGCAAATAAAGATTACTATTTGAAAAATCACCAAAATCCCAATTTGACTCACTAATAGATGGTGCTGCAACATTGTGCGTAAAATTAATGGTTGTACCAACACAAATCGTATCATAATTTGGAAAGAGCAAACCTAAACTATTATAATAAGCTACTTCAATGGTATCTGCTATTGGACAGTTCCCTCTCGTTACTTGTACATAATACTTACCAGGTGCAGACACTAAAAAACTAGCATTTGCTGCGCCATTTTGCCATAAATAAGTCGAACTTGAATTTGTAGCTAAAAGCGATAGTGTTGCATTAGGACATAATGTGGTATCATTCCCCAGACTTACAATAGGCAAAGCAGTATAGCTTACAATAATCGCATCCGAAGCTTGACAACCATTAAACGTTACATCTACATCATAAGTTCCTGCAGTGGTCACGTTAAAATCTTGGTTAGTTGAATTATCTTGCCAAGCATAAGTTGCATTTGTCTCAAACACATCTAGCAATAAACTTTGGCCTTCACATAAAGTAGTATCATTCCCTAAATCAGGGGTAGGTAATTGCGTGTACGTTACATTTATAGTATCGTCTGCAGTACAAGCATTCACTGTTACTTCTACAAAATACTGCCCAGCTTGCACCACATTAAAAGTAGGGTTCGTTGAATTATCTTGCCATAAATAGGTGGCATTTGCTGTTGTAGCGTCCAACAATAAAGTTTGATTTTGACAGATATTTGTATCGTTCCCTAAGTCTACACTAACCTGTTGGTAAACGACGTTTATACTATCTCTTGCCACACATCCATTCAAAGTAGTCTCTAACCAATACCCCCCAGCACTCGCAACATTAAAAGTTGTATTTACACTTGCATCCTGCCATAAGTATGTAGCACCAACAACCGCATCACTCAAAACCAAATTGGCATTCTCACAAAGAATCGTGTCCGGACCTAAATTTACAATAGGTAGTGGATTTACAGTAACAACAATAGAGTCACGTTCTACACAAGCGCCTACAGTTAATTCCACCCAATACGTTCCTGTTGTAGTCACCGAAAAAGAAGGGTTTGTGGTATTATCTTGCCATAAATAGGAAGCACCAGGTGCAGTTCCATCTAACAATAACGTTTCCCCCTGACAAATGGTAGTATCATTTCCTAAATCAGTAGCTAAAGCCAAAGTTGACACGATAATGGTATCGCGAACCGTACAAACCCCATTACTAACCTCTACCCAATAAGTCCCTTGACCAGTAACATTAAAAGTTGGACCTGTGGAAGCGTTTTGCCATAAATAAGTAGCACCTGGAGTAGTAACATCCAGTAGTAAAGATTGCCCTTGACACAATAAAGTATCGTTTCCTAAATCTGCAGTTGGAATATTTACAGAACCTAAAGTAATATACCTAGTGCTATTATCCGGTATATGTAAATTCGCAATGCCACTTACGCTTACCATACCATTAGGATTATAATTAAAACCTAAACCACTAGCGGCATCATAAACTGTAGCATTTGAAAAATCACCATCATCATCTACCAGTAGACGCATACAATCAAATTCAAAATTGGCAGGAACAGCACAAGGGTCTAATTGAATATCGACATTAAAGGGTTGTGAGAAATTTGTCTTTGTTATCTTCCATTCTCGTTCTATTCTTGAAAATAAAATTGGCGCAACGGGAACCTCAGCATTAGCTGCAGCAGTTGCACAAGCCACCCCTTGATCACTTCCCATAGTAACAAAAGCATTATCCATATTTACTGCGCCGGTATTCCCAACATTTGTCGTGGCAATATTTGCCACATATAAGCGATAAGCATCATTAAAAGTATGGGACTGTTTTTGCAATAATCCTTGATTATCATCTCTCCCAATCCCTATTACATCATGGTGATAATTTGGGAACACAGAGGCATCCCAAATAATATCTCCAGCCGTAGATTGATAATCTCCTTGCGTTCCACCGCCAGTATTATCTAGTGTAACACCATATTTTACCGCTAAATAAGAATGAACTTTTGCCATTTCCACTGCTGTCAAGTCGGCATTATAAAAAATAAATTCATGCAAAAAGCCGTTATACTGAGGACCAGCACCAACGCCAGTACCAAAATACAGACCCGTTGGACCAGAAGCTTGAGATGCAGCACTGGTAGTAAACAGCAAAGACGACTGATACGCTTCCATAGTGGTTAAACCACTTCTATTTCCTTTATAAGATATTATAGTAGGGGTAAAACTTTCTGTCCAATTTCGGCATGCATTCACAGAATTAGTTGGTGCATTCCCAATGGCTAGTCTACCAGTAGCACCCAAATTTCTGAATTGAATAGCATCTGAAGTTGAACCACTTTCTTTATAAAGTACCATATGGTCATTTGTTGTGGTAGCTGGAAGATAGTATGCCGCAAAAAAAGTACCTTCATCACCTGTTGAGGAATTATCCAACAAGTCTAAATTAGACGTATTTTGCAAGGCTTTAAGTGTTGTCGCAGTATTGGCGTCAAATTCAATGGTAGTATTATAATTTGAAATATTCCCTGCTGGTGTGTTTGTTGCTTGTGGATAAGGAGTGGTTGCATCTGTTACAGATATTGCACCAGCACCAATTGGAAAAGTAGTGGTCCAACTGGTAACATTTCCTATTGCTAAACCATCCGGTTTAAACCAAGCGGTCAAATTTGCCGTTCCTATATTTCCTGGATTTTGAGCTAGCAACTGCACACTCAAAAAAAGGATAGCTGTTATAATTAATTTCTTCATTTAGTAGTCATTTGTTTTAAAGCATCTTCTACCATAGTTACTGGCATCTGACAGGACTTGTTTACACATACAAAAATAGTAGTTTCACCAATAAACTTTCCTTCTAACAGTGGCAAGTCTCCTTTAACCCCACCCATCATCAATTTATTAGGCAAATAGGTATGGTTAAACTGGTTCAATTTCTCTTTCCACCCTTTTCCTGTAACGGCTATTTCGTAATAAGGGAAGCTTATTTTTAAATGCAATCTTCCCCAATTAGAGTAACCAGATGGGTAAGACAACATATCTCCTTGAACATTACTTAACATTTGAATGGCTGTGTTTTTGTAGTTAGTACTATCCAACAATGTCCCCAAATCGAATAAAACATTCGCTATTTCAGAATTAGAAGCTGGAATAACATTATCATTCACTTCCATTTTCCTAGCAATTAAAGATTCACTTACATTAGAAGTAAAATAAAACATACCAGACTTTGGATCTTTAAAATGTTCGATTGTGTAAGCTACGAATTGATTTGCTTTATCCAACCATTTTTCCTCAAAAGTAAGTTCATATAGTTTGATAAATGCACTACTTGTGAAAGCATAATCATCCAAAAAACCTGCTATTTTACTGGTCTTATTTTTATGGGTATGCATTAAGCTGCCATCTGCTGCCACTAAGTTTTTAAGGAGCCAATTAGCATGTTCAATGGCCAAGCTTTCAAATTTAGGTTCATTAAATGCCATTGCCGCATCAGCAAGTCCGCTTATCATCAACCCATTCCAGCTCGTTAAAATTTTATCGTCTATGCCAGGTCTTATGCGATTTGCTCTTTCCTTTAACAACTTTTTATTAATGGCTTCCATTTTTTCGGCTAAAGCAACTTCCGATAAGCCTGTTTTTTTGATGGTATGCGCATCCCCCATTTCTCTTAATAGAATATATTTACCTTCCCATGCTCCTTTGGGATTTATATGGTAATAGGTTTTTACCAACTCATATTCCGTTTCATTTAAAACCGCTTTTAACGCTTCTTTTGACCAGGTATAAAACTTACCTTCTTCCCCTTCTGAATCCGCATCTAAAGCGGACATAAACCCGCCATTTTCAGCAGTCATTTCACGCTCCAACCATGCTATGGTTTGATAAACCACATGTTTGTATAATGGATTTTTTGTTCTTTGATAGGCTACACTATATAAAGAAATTAATTGGGCATTATCGTAAAGCATTTTTTCAAAATGAGGCACTTTCCAAATCGCATCAGTAGCGTATCGCGCAAAGCCACCTCCTACTTGATCATAAATTCCTCCCAAAGCCATTTTTTGCAGGGTTAAATCTACATAATCCAACAAGACCTCATCCTTGGTTAGCTGACCGTAGCTCATTAAAAAATTATAATTATTCGGAATAGGAAATTTTGGAGATCGATTTGGTCCTCCTTCTTTTTTATCGAAAGTCTCGCTCCATTTCTCTACCATTTCATGCAAAACAGCTTTTTCAATTGGACTATCTTCCACTGGTTTCTTAATTAATTCCGACTGTTGAATACCCTCAGTCAGATTAGTAGCATACTCTTCGAAACGACTTTTATCCTTGGTGTAAGTAGTACTTAAATTATTTAACAATTCTACCCAATTATCTTTAGGGTAATAAGTCCCCCCATATACTGGACGACCATCTGCTAAAGCGAAACAATTTAAAGGCCAGCCACCACTACCAGTCATAATTTGAACCGCATTCATGTAAATTTGATCTACATCAGGCCGCTCTTCTCGGTCTACTTTAACACATACAAATCGTTCATTCATCAAGGCTGCGACAGCAGAATCTTCAAAACTTTCATGCTCCATTACATGACACCAGTGACAAGAAGAGTAACCAATGCTGATTAAGACCAATTTATCTTCCTTTTTCGCTTTTTCAAATGCTGCATCCCCCCAAGGGTACCAATTTACAGGATTGTGCGCATGCTGTAAAAGATAAGGACTCGTTTCATTGATTAATAAATTCGTATGCGCAAATTGCTCCTCCATAACATCAGACTGTTGCTGTGTGTTTACACAACCTAAACATAACAATATCAAACTATAAAACGCTAATTGCTTTATCAATTTATTTTTACTTAAACCTTTCATACTTTTCACATCCTATATAATTTCAAATATACTTAACTTCGTATCCAAATCTACGGTTTCCATGCATAAATTATTATTTTTCACATTGCTTTTACTCATGTTTAAAGGCTTCAGTCAGAACTACTTTCAACAAGATGTTAATTTTAAAATAAATATCCGTTTAAATGATGTAAATAAAACACTTTCAGGTTTTGAAGAAGTTGAATATACAAACAACGCGAACGAAACCCTTGACTTTTTATATTTTCACATTTGGCCAAACGCCTATAAAAACAATGAAACAGCCTTAGCTAAACAGCTATACCGAATGAAAAACATGGCATTACAGTATGCCAATGAAAAGGCACGTGGCTATATGGATTCTCTGGATTTTAAAGTCAATAACGAACAAATTAAATGGGAATACGACCCTACACATATCGACATTGTAAAACTATATTTAAAAACACCATTAAAGCCAGGGGAAACAATCAGTATTAGCACCCCTTTTAAGGTCAAAATCCCTTCTGGAGACATATCACGACTTGGCTATGTTGGGGAATCCTTTCAAATTACGCAATGGTATCCAAAACCAGCAGTTTACGATCTAGAAGGATGGCATCAAATACCTTATTTAACACAAGGGGAGTTTTACGCTGAATTCGGAAGTTTTGATGTATCTATCACCTTACCAAAAAACTACGTTGTTGGTGCAACAGGTGACCTACAAACCGCTTCCGAATTAGATTTTTTAAATGATTTAGCTGCAAGAACAACACAAAAATTTGAAACAAATGGTTTTGGTAATCCAAAGAATAAAATTAGGAATTCCCCATTCCCTCCATCTGACTCTACTTATAAAACCATTCGATACACGCAAAACAATGTACATGATTTTGGCTGGTTTGCGGACAAAAGATTTGAAGTTTTAAAAGGAGAAGTGACCTTGCCACATTCCAAAAGAAAAGTGACTACCTGGGCCATGTTTGTGCCACATCATGCTAAACTATGGGAAGACGCCATATCCTACATCAATGATGGTACATTTTATTATTCCAAATGGAATGGCGATTACCAATACAATCAAGTTACTGCAGTAGATGGAACAATAAGTGCAGGTGGAGGTATGGAATACCCTAATGTAACAGTGATTGGAGATGCGAGTTCTAAAGAGCAATTAGAAGTAGTAATCGTACACGAAGTAGGGCACAATTGGTTTTATGGCATGCTAGGCTCCAATGAACGCGTACACCCATGGATGGACGAAGGCATGAACACCTTGAATGAATTGCGCTACATTGAAACAAAATATCCAAACAACACCCAACTATCTGACATGATGGGAGGTTTTGCAGATAAAATTCACTTAGAACATTTAAATCACCACGACATGAGCGACTTGACTTATGCGGCAACAGCAAGTGGTGGGATGGATCAACCCATAGAACTTGCCTCAGATGATTATTCCAGCATGAATTATGGCGGGATTGTATACAGTAAAACAGGTTTAGTTTTCACCTATTTAAAAGAATACCTTGGCGAAGAAGTATTTGACAGCGCCATGCAAGAATACTTTCGACGTTGGGTTTTTAAACACCCACAACCTAAAGACTTAAAAAACGCCCTAGAAGAGGTGTCGGGTAAAAATTTAAGCTGGCTTTTTGATGATATTATCCCTACCACAAAACAAATAGATTACAAAATATCAAAAGTAAAACAAGAAGATGATAAAACCATTGTTACCATTAAAAATGCTGGTCAAATCAACGGTCCAATCAAAGTAGAAGCATACACTTATGGCAAATTAAGAGCGAGCCAATGGCTAGAACCAGGTGACAAAAAAAGAAAAATAACTTTTGACGAAAAAGGCATAGATGCCGTAAAAATTGATGCTAATAAAAGAATACCCGAAGTAAATCGCAAAAATAATTATTGGCAACAAAAAGGACTTTTTGGAAAACTGGAACCCTTTGAATTAGAATTCTTAGCGGGAGACAATGAACCAGACAAAACTAAGATTTGGATCAGTCCAATGGGAGCATATAATATATACGACAACATTATGGTAGGGGTAGTACTGCACAATTACTCTTTGCCAAAAAACAAATTTGAATACATAGTTGCCCCCATGTATTCTTTTGGGAGAACCAATATTGCTGGCTACATGAGTCTACGCTATTCATTTGTACCTGCACAAAATTTTAAGATGATATCCATTGGCATAAGAGGTAAGAATTTTGGTTTTTCTGAAGAAGACAAATCCAGTAATTACATTGCCATTTCACCTTACATTGACTTCATCATAGGAAAACCTAAAAAACGAAGCAATTTGGCACAAAATCTAAAAATACAAGGAGTATATAACTTAGAAGACGGACAAGAATACAACATCATTACTGGTGGCTTCGCTAAATACGAATTAAACTACAAACAAAAGCTGCACCAATTTAAGTTTAAATTAAGAACCGACTACATAGCAGAAATGAAAGAAGACATCTCTGTAATGAATGCCTATGTGAATGGTTTTTATAAATTTAATTATTGGGAAAAGAAGCATAAACACATTAGCATTGGTCTTAATTTTTCGCAAAACATATTTTACAATGGTACAACAAGCGACAGATTCGGACTTGCATTAAGTGGTCAAAATGGTACGCAAGATGTATTTTACGAAAGCTATATGTTTGCCAGAAATGTTACTTCAGGTGTAGGTGTTCAAAGAAGAATAAACAACCAAGGAAGCTTCAACTCTGTAAGTGGTTTAACTACAAAAAATCAATTAATTACCGCTAATATTTATTTAGAAATACCTTACATTCCGCTTATTGGTGTGTTTTCTGATTTTGGAATGATTCCTGCTGCAAATGGAATGGAAACCTTTGCCCAAGCTGGTTTAGGCATTCAATTTTTAGACGGAGACATTGGGGTATTTATTCCATTATATGAAAACGCAGCCCTACTAAATTCCCATGGCATTAGTGTAGACAACGTATGGAAGAAGGTTAGGTTCACTTTAAATTTAACGAATATTACGCCTAATAAAGTAATGAGTAATCTATTTTAAATAAAAAAATTACTGCTCGTTTAGGTCCCAATTATATTCATTAAAGCTAATCTTTGCATTTTTTTGGATACTTATATTGGCGTATACATTAATAAAATCAACAATATTTCCATTTTCAAAATCGCTACCATACCAGTCAAATATTTTAGAAACTTCAATATTATCTACTTCAAGTTTATTCACTGCACTGTTAATAAATGAAGCCGTTTGTTTTTCTAATTGTCTGTTTAAAGATACAGCGGTAAATGCACTATTCATTAATTTAGGGCAGGATATAGCGGCACAATTAACAGCAAAATGAATTCTGGCATCTTTAAATACAGGACGAATTACCTTATTTTCAATATCATTTAATGTATAGGATTTTAAGCCAACTTGCACCACCTTTTGATCCCATGGCTTACCACCACTTAAATCAGTAATAGAAGACAAGGGATAGTTCTCACAAATTAAACGAACAGTTGCTGCATTGTATAAATTAATCCAATATGCCAAACGTTCATTCTTTGTCCACCCATTCTGAGAAGCAAAGCTTTCCAAATATTTCACATAAGCGGTTAAAACCTCGAAGTCCGATTTCATGCCAGTATAATTTACCTTACCAGCCGCAGAAACATGTTGTTGCAACAATGCGTTCCACTTGTCATGATTTGGTTTTAATTTTACAATTTCAGGTTTGGGCGCCACCACTTCTTCTATAGTTTCTTCTTCCGCACCTAAAGGGGCAATGTCTTTGGATGTTTTTTTTACTTGATCCAGTGCTGTTTTTTCATTTTTAGTTGGCTCAATTTCCTCCTCCATTTCATCACTTAATACTTTTACTTCATCCGCTAACGCCTCTGTTTGTACCAAGTCCTCTTCCACTGTTATTTCTTCAAACTCTATTTGCTCATTAACCCTCAACTTCTCTTCGTTCACTTGTTCCACAACGTTTTCCGAAGAATTACTTTCATTGCAACTAATTAAAAATATTGCGATAATTAAAATGAGATTAAATCGATACATAAGTTTATAAAATATAATTTTTGGTCGCAGGGAATATGATTTGCTTACAAATTTGATAAATGATTTCAATGGAACAAGGTAAAAAAGGATTTAAAATAAAATCAAAAAATATTTTAAGCTGCGCACTACGTCATAATTAAGGCATTATTAATTTGCAGGTCTACCATATCTACCACTTTATCAGAATTCATTTGTTTTGGAATCATAGACAATTCTGTACATGCAATTAATACTACTTTATCTTTCGAATATTTTTGAACCAATTGGTTAAACTCTGCAATAACTATAGCCGACATTTTATTTTCATAAACTTTTTTCCGAAGAGCATCCACCCTTTCTTGATCCGCTTTATTCGGCTTTAAAAACTGCACATTTTTACTTTCCAATTTTTTTTGAAAATAACTTGAATTCATAGTAAAGATGGTACCAAACAAAACCACTTCTTGTATGTTTTCATCTTGTAAAAAAGAGAGGGAAATATCAATTGGATGAATTATCTTGCTATAATAAGGCAGCTTCAATACCTCGACAGCTTCATGTAAAGTAATATTTGGCAGCAAAATACGATCCGTCCCTAGATCATTTAATGTATTCAAATAGGCTAACAAAACCGGATTTAATTTTTCAAAATTATTAGGCAGATAAGGATTGATTAAATTGAAATCTGCATTTAACATTAAAAATGGACAAGAACTATACCCTCCATTAATCCTTAAATACTTAGCATTAAGAGACTGAATATAAAATGTTGTAGATAAACTACCCAGTCCGAGTACTCCTAAATTTTTCGAGTCAATTTTCATTTGCGGACTAATAAATAATCTGCGAAATACCCTTTCGTATCCGTTAATTTTTCTTTCAATTTAAAATCTGTTTCTTTGATTATATTATTTAAAATAGCATCATTATATTTTCTAGAAATTTCGGTATGGATTTTTTCGCCAGCTTTAAAAGCAAAAACTTTTCCCATTGACTTAATAGTCACTACTTGGTGGATTTTACTGACCAAGAAACTCTTTGCAATCCCTTCCTCTTCCGTATATTCCGGTTGATGATCAAATTCATCTAAATTAAAATCTGCGCCTAATTCTTCATTAATTCTATCCAATAAATTTAAATTAAAAGCTTTCGTAATCCCTTGCTTGTCGTTATAAGCAGGCAATACTACTTCCTTAGGTTTTACTAAATCTACACCCAGTAACAATTTATCATCTGGCAATACATTTTTACCCAATTGATAAATAAAAGATTTTGCTTTATCATCCAGCATATTCCCAATATTGGAACCTAAAAATAATATAACTTTAGGTTTTTTAGTCTCTTTAATTCCAGCTAAGACTTCGAAATAATCTCCTTGCTTTGTTCTGACATCTAGGGTGGGTAAAACAATATGTAGTTTTTCCTTTAAACCAGCGAGCGCATTTGCAGAAATATCTACAGGTAAATAGCTAAAATTAAAACCTTGTGTTATCAATTCTTTTAATAATTCAATGGTCTTAACCCCATCACCAGCTCCCAATTCAATTAATTCAAAATGGCGCTCTTTATCCAAATTCAAAAGATGAATAAGTTCTTTTGTTTTTTGACTAAAAATCTCAAATTCCGCATTGGTTAAATAATACTCCGGCATACTCATTATTTCTTGAAATAATTTATCGCCTTTTTTGTTATAAAAGTATTTAGATGGTAAGGTTTTCGGTACGTTAGATAAACCTAATTGTATGTCTTTTTTAAATTGCTCCATGGATTTATTTTACAAGGCGAATCCCTGAGAATTGCCATTGATATTTAGGGTGAAAGAAGTTTCTATATGTTTTCCTACTGTGGTTGACCGCTGTTCCTAATGAAGCACCTTTAAGTACCATTTGACTAATCATGAATTTACCATTGTATTCGCCAACGGCACCGGCTGCTATTTTAAAATTTGGATAAGGTAAATAAGCAGAATTTGTCCATTCCCAACGCTGTCCCCAGTCTAAGGAATCGGCTACTACCTCCCATTCAAACTCAGTTGGTAAACGCATACCCTTCCAGGTAGCATATGCATTTGCTTCGTAATAGGACACGTGTGTCAAAACTGCTTTTGGATCCACTTTTTTTAGTCCAGCAAAAGTATAATATTGCCATTCTCCGTCAATTTTATGCCAGTATAAAGGGGCGTCAACTTGTTGTTCATTTACCCATGCCCATCCTTCGTCAAGCCAATAATTAAAATTCTTATATCCTCCAGCTTCGATAAAGTCGATAAAATCAGCATTGGTGACTAAAAAGTTAGCAATTTCAAAATCTTGGAGATACACTTTATGTCTCCCCAACTCATTGTCAAAACAAAAGTCTGGACCTTGGTGTCCAATTTCATATACGCCCTCCTTCGAATGAATCCAATTTGAATTCGCATTATAAACTTCCTCCAATTTAAATGTTTTATCATAAACAGGAAAAACAGGGTTATGACCAAAGGTAAACTTTAAATCGGTGAGTAATAGCTCTTGGTGTTGTTGTTCGTGATTAATGCCAATTTCGATCAATTTAATCAATTCATCCTCTTGGTTAGACCCCAATAAACTTTGGATTTCAGCATCCACATGTTTTCTATAGTTCATGACTTCGGAAACTCCGGGACGGGTAATATTTCCTCTGTTGGCCCTAAATGTTCTTTCGCCTATGGTATTGTAATAACTGTTGAACAAAAAACTGTATTGCGCATGAAAAGGTTTGTAATCACTTACAAACCTTTTCAATATCATTTCTTCAAAAAACCAAGTTGTATGTGCAATATGCCACTTGGGTGGACTTGCAAAATCGACAGGTTGAGGTATATAATCTTCAATGCGCAAAGGCGCACAAAGTGCTTCCGTTTTTTTTCTAGTCAGTATATATTTTTCTATCATGTATGCGAGTTTTATTTAAACAAGCTAAACAGTAGTCTTTTTAAAAGCGTAAATCTTACACTCTAAATGTTAAAATAAATATCTCAAGGCAAAATTAGCACCATATCCTAAACCAGAATAGCCTCCGTTTAATCCCCACATTGGTCTGGTATCAAGACTTAACAACAAAGGAACATCTAGTGAACTGAAATCATATTCAATTCCAATTTGTCCACCTATTCCAATACCCACATAGTTTTCTGTATAAATATTTTTGTAACTGTAAAGTCCGATTTGAGCACCGGGTCCAGCATACCAATTTAATCCGTCTGTGATGTTCCAAACCCAATGGTAAATACCACTGACTCCTAAATGTCTATAACCGCTATTGCCTCTTGAACCTAAATCAAGCTCTAATCGATTAGCTGACCCAAAACCATGTTGAAAAGAGATTTCATAACCATAACCATAACTACCACCACCAGTTCTTAAACCAATAGCATTTGGATTCACTTGTGCGTTTAGGCTAAACGCTAATCCGATAAACGTGCAAATCACTATTATCTTTTTCATAATATCTAATTTAAGTAAAATGTATTTGTTGGCCCAAAATTAATAAATATAACCCGATATTTAAAGTGAAAATCAATATTTTATATCCCACGTAATGCCTTGATTTAAATGAGTAAGTGAAGATAATATTCTAAAAAAAATGTTAAACTATTAAAATAGAATCAACTATTCTTCTAAAAATACGTCCTTTGTAAACTAATCTATAATTACCCAGTTATGTTAAGAGCTTTTATAACCCTCACTATCTTACTATCATCCATCACTTTAACAGCAAACACAATGGAGATGAGTTCTCCTCAAATCAGATTTCTGAACATAACAGGAACCATCAAAGATGAAAATAACAAAGCACTAGATAACGTTACCATCAAAACATTACTGCAAAATGCTGAAAATAATATTACTACAAAAACAGAAATAAAATCCAATGCGGCAGGAAAATATGAAGTACATGCAGACCAACCTGGTAAAATGACCGTGGTTTTTTCAAAAGATGGCTACTTACCATTTAATATTGAAATCAACATTTCTCAAAGTAGCTATTTACAACTACAAATAAAAGGCACACCAATTCAACAAGAAGTTAGATTGAATAAACGTACTGAAAAACTACCTGTTGACATATATAATGGTTGCAAAATAAGCTTTAATCCGACAGAAAGAGCCTTTACAGCTACACCATTGAAAAGATACTTACAAGCCTACCAAATTAAATTTAGTAAGGGTTTAAAAACGCCAGAAAAACTAGTTAAAAAAATCAATAACAGCTTAGAAGACGGAGAATTAAAAATATTTCTAGCCAATATTGCCAGTCATGATGATGTGAAAGCTATTGTAGCCAATACAACCAATACTTTAGATGCCGAAAAATGGACCATATTTTTTGAGCTAAATAAGCCAGAAGAATTCGTAAAAAGATTTGAAAATAACCAAGACGCCTTCTTAAACATTACCAAACTATTAAATGACGAGGAGGTTAAATTTGATATTGTTTCCTTTAAAACAAATGAAAAAAAATCAACAATAATTGATCCAACGCACACCCATTTTATTACCTATACGCTTACTATAAAAAACAATAAAAACGAGATAAAAAAATATGACTTTTATTTCGCAAATACGCTTAATGGATGGAAATTACACCGATTCATCACTGAAAACTATGAATGAAATAAATAGTTTTTCTTAATACTTCCGTTACTTTTTCATTTTCTTGAATTGCCATAGTATAAACCAATAAAACTTAAACTATGGCAGGCGGAAAAGAAACCCCAAGACAAAAAATGATTGGCATGATGTACCTTGTACTCACAGCCCTTCTAGCATTAAATGTATCGAAAGAAGTAATTGCGGCCTTTGTAACAATCAACAACAAAATAGGTTCTAGCAGTCAAATTATTCAACTCAAAAGTCAGGATACCTACCATGGCTTTCAACAAAAAAAAGCAGGTATTATGGCCAGTAATGGCAACTTAACAGCATTCAATCATTGGCACGAGAAAGCTTTGTTATTACAACAAAAAACTGCAGTAATGGTCGATTATATTTTAGGAGAATGCAGTGAAATGATTGAACTGGTTGAAGGAAAAGAATGGATAAAAGAAAGAGATGAAAATGGATTCATTACGGAATTAAATCCTCTAATTGATATCCAGAACATGGACAACTATGACATTCCAACCCATTTTTTCATAGGTTCAAACCCACAACGACCCAATGAAAGAGGCTTAAACCTGCGAGATAACATTCATGCTTTCCGCGATAGTATCTGTACGATAATGGCGAATTACACCTATGATAAAAAAACCTATTCGTTTACACCTCCAAAAACCATTAATGAATTAGAAAATGCCTTAAACACCGTCAGAAAAGAAGACAGAAAGGAAGTTGAGCAAGTTTATAAATTATTATCCATTCCTGAAACACTCAAATCTAATGATGCGGAGCGGGTAGACATGCCTTGGTCTTCAGTTATGTTTGATCATGCACCAGTGGTAGCAGCTGCATCCATTTTAAGCGCATTAAAACTCGACATTGAAAACGGAGAAGCACAAGTGGCAGATTATTTACTGCGAAAAATTGACGGTCCTATTTTTAAATTTAACAAAATAGAGCCCTTGGCTTTTGCACCATCAAACTACTTAAATGAGGGAGATTCGGCGAATATTAAAATTATGGTGGCAGCTTACGACTCCACAAACATTCAAAAAATAAGGTATGGCATTGACCAAGATACCATTGAAGCAAATTGGAAAGAGACCGCTGGCGCAATTAGGATAAAAGGAACAACAGGACAACATAAAATAAAAGGAGCAGTTGGCATATTAGAACGCGGTATTTTAAAATGGCGACCTTGGTCGTATGATTACACGGTTGGGCAACCAATGGGCGTAATTTCACAACCAGACATGCGGGTTTTATACAAAGGTTATGACAACATTGTATCGGGTGTTGCTTCAGGCTACCCAACTGAAAGTATTAGCATCAGCGGAAGTGGCTGTTCGATTAGAAAAACAACAAACGGAAAGTATATTGTCTCCCCAAATTCTGGAAATAGACAAGCCACCCTAAGCATATCTGCAAGAGATAAAAATGGTAAGTCAATCCAATTAGGCAGTTTTGATTATACTATTCGTCCAATGCCTATAGCCAACGCGTTTTTAGGCAGCATTAAAAGTGGAGATTCTCCTAGTCATAGCGCCGTAACAAGTCAAAGAAAAATCAGTTTAAGGTTTGGACCAGAAGTCAATTTAAAGCCTGTTACTATGACAGTGATAAGCGGGACGGTAAGCGTTGAAGGAATCAATAAGAAAGGAAAAGTAAATGCAGGCGGCATGTTAAATTCGGATGCACTTCAAATACTGAGACAGTCAAGAGGTAAAACCGTAACCATTATGCTAAAATACAAAGATTCTTCACAGCAAACTAAACGATCACAGCCAATTATATTTAAATCGAGATAAACAAAGAGGGAGCTGTGAAAACAGCTCCTATTTTTCGACTGAATTTACAGACAGTTCCACGGCTTCCGCTTCCGAAGCTCTAGCCAAGTCAGACTTACCTCTAACAATTGCAATAATCAATCCCACTAAAGGTAGTAACGCCATAAAATAATACATATTATAGCCTATTAAACCATAGATTGTGGCGCCTAAAACAGGAAATAAGGCCAGGGCCAAAGAATTAATTGACTCACTTATTCCCATTACCGCTCCTTGTCTTTCTGGATGCGCATTTTGCGCTATCAAAGCATTAAATGTTGGAAAACACAAGGAAAGCCCTAAATTTAGAATATAGTAGAAAGCCAAATAATACCATAAATTATCTGTTAAGGTAATACTGACTAAGCCAAGCACCGACAAACTAAGTCCAATCAATAAAGTACGATACTCCCCAAATTTATTAATGAAAAACTTAGACATAAAAGCCTGATTAAAGGACAAAAACACACCTACAAACAACATGAAAAATCCTAATTCTTTTTCTTTAAACGAAAATAAATCAATTAAAAATAATGCAATGGTAGACATATAAAAGGCAATCATTGTCGAATAAAAAAACTTAATAATAAAAAGCGTTTTGATAATTGGCTTGGGATTTACCTCTTTAATTCTCCTTAAAACAAAAAAACTGTTCAATAAAGAATTTTTCTTTTTTGCGGCTCTTTTTTCAATCGGGTGGGATTCTTTTAACCAATATACAATCGTTAAAAGAGTGATGGTAGAAATAACAATTGCAGTTACCAAAGTACCTTTATAACCATAAGAAGTAGATGCCGTTAACCCACCTAAACCTGGACCAATTATCATTCCAATACCTGCAATACCACCTAAATAGCCAAAAATATAGGATTTTTCACTCGGTGTTGTTATGTCGGCAACATAAGCATTGGCTACAGAAGCATTCCCTCCGGTTACCCCATCCAATATACGTGACAATCCGATAATTAAAAGCGGTAATGCCATACCAAAAATAGAGATATCTGGAATAAATAAAGCAAATAAAAATACAAACCAACTAAACAAAGTACCAGCCTGACTAATTGCTAAAATTGGTCTTCTTCCGCGTTGGTCAGACAAGGCCCCTAAAAATGGCGCCCCTAGAAATTGTGACCCTGAATATAAGGTCAAAAGCAAACCATAAACCCACTTTGGTGCGCCATAACTTTCGACCACAAATGGCAGAACAGGCATCAAAATACTAAATCCTAACACATTAACAAACGTTAATAAATAGGCCGGAATTAGTCTCTTGTTCATGACGCAAAGTTAATACAACTATTAATTTTTAAAACAAGTTTTATATAATTTGAACAAGTAAATTCATTTATTTGTAATATTTTAAGAATTCAAACGACTCATTAAAAATTGTTATCATGTACAAATATATAAGCTGTCTTGTTTTTATTTGCCATTTGTTTATTGCACAAGCCCAAGGTGATAAAATAAATGGCGTGAGTATTGTATCCATGCGAAACACCCATGAATCGATTCACTTTGAACCGATTAAAAGAATAAATGCCAATTGGGTGACTGTAATGCCTTTTGCTTTTATTCGAAACAACGCACCAAACGTATACTACAACGCAAATTTTCAATGGAAAGGAGAAACGGAATTGGCCATTACAGAAAGCATCAAACACGCACATGCTAACCACTTAAAAGTAATGATTAAACCGCATGTTTGGACCCATGGTGGCTGGATTGGCGATTTAACATTCAACACAGAAGAAGATTGGTTAAAATTTGAAAAATCTTACACCTCCTATATCCTAAGTTTTGCAAAAATTGCCGCCGCTCAAAATGTCGCTATTTTTTGCGTGGGTGTTGAGATTAAAAAATCCGTGGTACAACGTCCTAAGTTTTGGATTAATTTAATAAAAGAAGTCCGGAAAGTATATAAAGGTAAACTTACTTACGCGGCAAATTGGGACAATTACGAAAATGTATCTTTTTGGAAGATGTTAGATTTCATTGGTATTGACGCTTACTTTCCATTAACAGAAGCCAAAACACCAAGTTTTCAGAATTGCTTTATTGGGTGGGAAAAGCATTATAAATTTATAAAGGAAATCAGTAAAAAAGTAAATAAGCCTGTACTATTTACCGAATTTGGCTACCGAAACATTGATTATACGGGAAAAGAACCTTGGGATGAAAAGCAGAACAATACCTTTAATTCCCTAGGTCAAGAAAATGCCTTTCTTGCCGTTTTTGCGAAATTTTGGGGAGAAAGTTGGTTTGCTGGTGGTTTTATTTGGAAGTGGTTTCCCGACCATGCAGAGAGCGGTGGAACGGCAAACAATAGATTTACCCCGCAAAATAAAGCAGTGGAAAAAATTATTGCCAGTTTTTATGGTAAGTTCATGTAATTTATTTTGTTAATAAATTGTTATCCTGACCATAACCTATCAGAACATTTCGGATATTTAGTTGATGCGACTTATCCTTTCCTGTTTATTCATACTTTTAATTTCCTCTCCGGTTCGTGCAGGTTTTATTGCCTATTACCACCTCGTCAACGAAGGTGAATACCACATGTACGAAGGTAATTATGAGCTGGCTATTAATAACTTTGAAATGGCTTTTGAATTGGTCGACCAAGCAAAAGCCAGAGACTACTATTTAACTTCAAAGTGTTATGCACAATTGAATAAAGAAGATTTGATGTACCATTTTTTAGAAGCCGCTTTAAGAAACGGTCTAGATAAAAACTTTGTAATCAGTGATAGCTTATGGTTTACCAGCTTTTCAAACTCCTCCACCTTTAAGGAGGTACTTCAAATAGCACCTTTAACAAGCCCAGTAGAGATCGACAAAACAGGAGAAGAAGCTTTGCTTGCAATCGATAAAATGTTTGAAATAGAAATTATGTTTGCTTACTACAAAGCAGAGCGACAAAAGGATAGTTTGCCTGATGCCTATAAAATTTATTTTAATAATTATACTGCCTACCGAGACTCCATGCAAAAGCATTTAGTATATTATTATTTAAATTACAGTATTCCTACCACCAAACCTTTACAATTAAAACTAAAACGCCTGACCCTATTTTTAATGGACAAATCCGTGCCTGAAATGGATCAAATTAACGATATTTTAATAGAAAGTATTGATCAGGGAGTTCTGTATCCGTATTACGTAGCTTTCCTAATTGATAATTTGGGTCCTAACAGTTTAAAACCATTTAGGTATTCCAACCAGCTTTACGGTACCACTGAAAATTCTGTTCCTAAAACTAATTTTAATGAAATTCTCGACAATCGAAAAGCAGTAGGTTTAAGCACTTATTATTATGATGCACCGAGTTACGTGAAAAATTATAAACCTACGCCAATAATCAATATCATTCGGCCCAATCCGGTAACCATAAATAAAGATGAATAAAAAAAGCACAGACAATAAATGCCTGTGCTCTTCAGCGTTTTATAAAGGGGTTAATTAAAGGGCTTTCTTCTCTTTATTTTTCTTTTTATAATCAAAGGTATAGCCTACTGAAAAACTAGCATCAATACCTTGTTTAATGCTACTCACATTAATATATTCACCCACATTAACTTTATCCTCTTGGATAATATCGATAGAGGGATTGAAAATGTTTTTCACTTTAAAACTTAAGGATAAGTTATTTTCAAAACTCATTTTTGAAACAAAATTCAAAGTGTTCACTGGTCTTGCATAGCTATCTCCAATGCCGTTTGAACCAACAGTAACTAATCTTTTACCAAACACATTATAAGCCATGGCTAATAACAACTTGTTTTTATTCTCAAATCTCTTTTCGTAACGTACATCAATATTTAATAAAAATGGAGAAGAACCTTCTAAAGGACGAACAGAGTTGGTATTAATTGAACTAAAGTCTAAAGTATCAATATTAACCGTAGTAAACATATAGGTTGCATTAAACCCTATTCCAAAATCTCTTAAAAAACTAGTATCTCTTTTTTCTTCATCTTTTATTAAGAAAGAAAGATTTCTTACAAATTCGAATTCTAAACCACCCACTTGGGCAGACAAAGCATTGGAGAAAGACATTAATTGTCCACTAGCAGTTGCCTTCATAGTTTGCTCAATTGGAGAATCTAAATACTTGTAAAAAGCACCCAAAGTAATCATTTCTCCTGGACGAGAATATCTTTCATAACGTACATCTAAGTTATAGTTTTGTCCATTTTTTAAATCTGGATTACCTTCTGCTTTCATCCCTGCAAAAAACAAAGTGTATTGAAAAGGTGCTAATTCATTAAATTTAGGACGTGTTATGGTTTTACTTGCTACAAAACGAACTATATCCTTATCCGTTGCACTATATTTTGCAATAAAACTTGGTAAAATATTAGTGCTTGGATTACTTGTCTTTTCAATTACAGATGGTGTTTGTTGGTCTCTATTAATAACTGTTTGCTCAGAAATTTCTAGTCTAGCCCCAGGGATAATTTCTAATTTATTGAATTTAAACTTTGCATCTGCATAAGTACCAAAGACATCTAAATTAGCACGGTAAGAAGAACCAAAATTAGATACCTCTTGAATATAGAACTCCCCATTATCATGTTGCTCATTATTCAAATAAGCATTCATATTATCGATATTTACATTATCGCCAATTGTGGAAGCTAAGTTATTTAAAATATAATTGTATTGTTTGTAATCAAAATCTCTTACTTTAGATTTATAATCTACACCAGCGTTAATTACCACTAACTCGTCTACTTTTTCCGCATTGTCTTCTAAATCTGTTTTATACTTTGCAACAAATTTCACATTCACTTTACCTGCCACTTCAGTTTCCTCTAATTGGCTATAAAATCTGTGGTTATCATTTTTATCAATGTAGTTAAAGCTATAATTTTCTGTTTCTTCTTTGTCATCATAAAACATCACCACTTGTCTTCTGTCTGGCTCTTTACTACCCGTTAAATTATACGACCCTCTCCAATCTAAAGTTAATCTACTAAAATCATCTTCTTTATTTGGTTTTAGAAATTTATGAGAACCCAATAATTGATTAGTAGAAATATAATTTTGTTTATAGGTTAATCTTGAAGAGTAAATATCTTTTGCATAATCAAAATGTTGTCCCCAAGTATCTCTAGTTTCGTCACTAGAAGTATTTACAAATAAAGTATTAAAAGTAATGTTATGCTCTGGGTTCATTCTTAAATAAACACTAAATAATCCCGTTGAAGCAGTAGATTGGGTATATTTTGAAATATCATAATTTAATCTTTCTTCACTTTGGGCATTGATCAATTTTATTTTACCTGTAGAAGTCTCATAACTATTATCATGATTTAACAAAGCTAAAAAACCAATTCCAGAGGATTTACTTTCTGATTTTGGAAATTCAAAAAAGTTACCGCCCATGATAGAAAAATTAGAATTTGGTGAAGCTTTTGAAATGGCTGTTCCAAAATTATTTAGAAACCCAGTCGTTTTTCCTTCTACTGAATTATAAAATGAATTAGGATATATGGTATTAATAGCTGAATAAGCTGCTGGCGTCGAATTTTGAACCACATAGTTCGGCAAATCTCTAGTACCATCATCTACACCAAAATAATCTGTTTTCCCACCAGTATAAGATTTAAAATCTTGAAAAGTAGTTTGCGAGTTCATTCCTGAACCAATAGAGACTGATAAAGTAGGTTTATCTAAATAGCTTTTAGTAATTATATTAAAAGCACCTCCTGCAAAATCACCATATAATTCTGAAGACATTACTTTACTCACCGAAACAGAACTTACTATATCTGTTGGGAAAATACTCAAAGGTACTACTCTAAAATCAGGATTTGGTGAAGGAATTGGTAAGCCATTCAAATAAGCTACATTATATCTATCTCCCAAACCTCTCACATATAACACCTCTCCTACAGTAGACATTCCAGTCATTTTTTTAGCACCTGACCCAACATCTGAATCACCACCTTCTTCAATTTGTTTTGCCGTTTTATTGGTGGTCACCTTCGTATCTTCCTTGGTTACTTTAGCATTATATATAGCACCAACTTCATTTACTTTAGCTTTGGCAGTAACCACTACTGTCATTAAACTAGAAGAAAACAACTCTTTATTTAACAAGGTTGTTTCGCCAGCCTTAATTTCCACAACTATCGTGTCTTTTTCTAATAAAGAAGGTAAAAAAGCAATAGTGTGTTTACCAGCAGGTAATTCTAATGTATAATCCCCAAATAAATTTCCTTTAGCGCCAACATTTGCCTCCACCGCTCTCACAATTACAAAAGGAACTTCTGTTTGACTACCGCCTTCTAATGTGGTAATCTTTCCACTTAAAGTACCATTTTGTGCAACTAAAATACCTGTGATAAAAAAAGTTGCTATTAATAATAAATGCTTCATCTGTTTAACCATTTTTTTTTTGCAAATGTAGGGCATTGCTAGTCTTGGTGCATGTAAATCCAAATTACCAAAAAGTTAAGGTTTCTTAACATAGAATTAATCTAAACATAAATATTGGTTAACTGCCTTAACATTTTACTGGGACTAACTTTACAAAAAAATAATGATGATCGGACAGAAGATATTAATCGTTGATGACGAACCAGATATTGTAGATTTACTAGCCTACAACTTTAAAAAACAAGAAATGGCAGTATTTTCTGCCAACAACGGTAAAGAAGCCATTGAAATTGCAAAAAAACAGCATCCTGAAGTAATATTATTAGACGTAATGTTGCCTGATATTGATGGCATGGAAGTCTGTGAAGAGTTGCGAAAAGACCGCAACCTAAAAAATAGCTTAATCTTATTTTTATCTGCCAGGGGAGAAGATTATTCTCAAATTGCAGGTTATAAAGTTGGCGCAGATGATTATATAGTAAAGCCTGTTAAATTAAAGGTCTTAACAGAAAAAATAAGAACCTTACTAGAAAGAAGAAACGAAGAACCACTTGGCAATATTACCAGTACAAATATATCTATTGATGCGAACAGGTATACGGTGAGTAAAGATGGCGCCGAAAGTATAATTCCGAAAAAAGAGTTTGAATTATTAACTTTATTAATGAGTAAACCAGAAAAGGTATACCGAAGAGAGGAAATATTGGAACAAATTTGGGGAGTAAAGACCTTTGTTGGAGACAGAACCATAGATGTGCACATTCGTAAATTAAGAGAAAAATTCGGTCAAACAATTATAAAAACGGTAAAGGGAATTGGTTATAAATTCGAAGATAATCCATAAATTAGCGCATTCAAATCGAATTCTATTATGTTAAAAAAATTACTAGCCTTACTCGCCATTGTTTTTATTGTCATGCAATTTATTCAAACAGATGTTTCTATTCCAGAAGATAGCGCTTCAAAAACGGACTTCTTAGCGAAATACGAAGCGCCTGCAGAAATTCAATCTTTAGTAAAGGCTAGTTGTTACGATTGTCACTCGTACGAAACAAAATACAAATGGTATATGCATGTTGCACCAGTATCTTGGTTAACAAAAGGCCATGTTAAAGATGGTCGTAAGCATTTAAACTTCTCAGACTGGGACAGCTATAGCCTAAAAAAGAAAAAGCACAAATTAGAAGAGTGTTATGAAGAGTTAGATGAAAACAAAATGCCTCTTGAAAGTTATCTAAAAATGCATGACGAAGCAAAACTAACCACTAAAGAACGTTTGTTATTAGTGGAATGGTTTAAAGAAATGGAGCACACTATAGTGGATTAACTTTCTGTTTAACCTTCAATTTCAGATAATTCTAACCAGCGGTTTTCTTTTGATTCAATTAACTGGGCAATTTCAGTCATTCTAATACTCAATTGCTTCATCTCTTCTGCATCATCAACACCAGCAGTCATCTTTTCAAGAATGCTGGTGTTTTCATCATTCAAGTCACTTAGTTCCTTTTCTATGGTATTAAATTCTTGCTTCTCTTTATAAGTCAACTTACGCTTAGTATCTGTGTTCGTTGTAGCAGTATTCGCCACTGGCACTTCCGCTATTGCAACCTTTTTATCAGCACTTGCCTTTCCTTTTAATTTATCTGCGGATTCTTGCGCTTTTAAATAAGCACGATAATCCGTATAATTACCTAAAACGTCTTTGATTTTACCATCTCCCTCAAAATAGAAAGTATGTTCCACCATTTTATCCATAAAGTATCTGTCGTGAGACACGACGATCAAACAACCTTTAAAATCTGTTAAGTAAGCTTCTAATACACTTAGGGTAAATATATCCAAGTCATTCGTCGGCTCATCCAAGATTAAAAAATTTGGATTTTTCATTAGAATAGTCATTAAATAAAGACGTTTCTTTTCGCCCCCACTTAATTTGTAAACAAAGTTATAGTGCATGTCCTTTGGAAACATAAACATTTCTAAAAACTGTGCAGCAGAATATCTTCTTCCTTTTGTCAACGGAATAAACTCAGCAATGTCTTTAATAATATCAATCACTTTTTTCTGTTCGTCGAACTTTAAACCATCTTGGTGGTAATACCCCATTACAATGGTCTCCCCAACACTAATTTTTCCAGAAGTAGGCAATTCTTTACCCACTAGCATATTTAAAAAAGTAGATTTTCCGGCACCATTTTTACCTACGATACCCAGTTTTTCTCCTCTTTTAAATACATAATCCATTTGATCGATAATAATTTTATCACCAAAACTTTTTTGCAATTTATGAATTTCCACTACTTTGGATCCCAGTCGACTCATTTCGATTTCAATCTCCAATTGGTCTTCCTGTACTTTTTGTGTTGCGACTTCTTTAATACCTGCAAATGCATCTACCCTAGCTTTTTGCTTAGTCCCTCTAGCTTTTGGTTGTCTTCTGATCCATTCTAATTCTGTAGACATTAAGTTTTTTGCCTTGCCAATAGTAGCAGCCAAAATTTCTTGTCTTTCGGCTTTCTTTTCTAAATAATAAGAAAAGTTACCATTGTATTTATAAATAGTTTGATCTTCTAATTCATAAATGGTATTACAAATCACCTCCAAAAAGTAACGGTCGTGCGTCACCATAATAATCGTTGAATTACTCTGAGATAAAAACGTTTCTAACCACTCAATCATATCCAGGTCTAAGTGATTAGTAGGCTCATCTAAAATCATGATGTCTGGCTCACTAATCAATAGTTTCGCCAGTGCCAATCTCTTTTTCTGTCCACCTGAAAGTGTACCAATTTTCAATGTTTTATCAAACAGTTGTAATTGAGATAAGATTTGATTTGCTTTTACTTCATAATCCCAAGCATTGGCATCATTCATCATTTCTAAAGCAACGTTATACTTATCCATATCTTCAAGGTCCAACATAGCCTTTTCATAGGCTAATATGGCTTGCGATTCTGGGGTGTCAGTAGACAATACTTCGTCAATGATTGTCAAATCCGGATCAAAGTTTTCATCTTGCTGTAAATAATCTACACGAATGTCCTTTCTATAAACGACTTTACCGCTATCCTTATCTTCAAGGTCACACAAGATTTTTAATAAGGTGGATTTTCCTTGACCATTTTTAGCAACAATTGCTACTTTATCGCCTTTATCTATTCCGAAAGTTAAGTCTTCGAACAATACGCGTACACCAAAGGATTTGGTTAAATTTTCTACTGATAAATAATTCATATTATCTTAAACGATCAAGGGATTTTAAAAGTTGTTCATCATTTCTAATACCGCGAATAGCAAGCAATAAGAAAGGGATGCCTAAAAAAAGACAGAAGTAACCAATTCCCATGGAAAAAGTAACCTCACTGGCATCATGTCCTAATTCAATTAATTGCTCTTTCAATAAGGACTTTCCAAAAAATGAAAATAATAAAAATCCTATGGCTATCAGAAATTGCAAAAGCAAATTGATCCTACAAACCAACAATTGTTTTTTTCGATTTTTGTATAAAAAAATTGCTATGATACTCAACATGGTCCATAAAATAAAAAGCAAATACAAAGGTATTTCTGTATTTAAAAGATTATCTGACACCAGGCCATAGGCGCCAAAAGTAGCAGAAACATCCGTATCATTTGCAATGTTTACAAAATAGATGGGTAAAAATAGTAGCGACACAGAACAAGCAGCGGCTAACAATAAATAAATAGTTTGTATTCTTTGGAGCATAGTTTTTATAAAAAAAAACCCGACTATCAAAAAGACAGTCGGGATAATCTAAAGTTTTAAAAAAATTACTTTACAACATTTTGAAAAGAAGCATTTTCATAGAATTTAATAAATTCTCTATCATTTGCTGCTTTATTTTTTAAGCTTGAATCTTTAGCAAATGCACTGGTAAGGTTATTTACAACCATGTCCATGTTATTTTGACGTGCACCGATAATTGCTTTTAAATAGTAACCCATTGGTGAATTTGCTTCTGAAGAAGCATCCACAGTAGATAAAGCCGCACTGTAATCGTTATTTAACACTTGTGCTAACGCTTTATTAAATGTGTTATTAGCTCCCATATTGCTTACTGCATTAGAATAATCTCCATTTTGCACATCAATAATTCCTAAGTTATATTTTACTTCTGGTCCAGCTGAAACAGCTGAGTTAAATAAAGCTTCTGCTTTATCTCTATCTCCGTTTTGACGTGCAATAACACCTAAGCTATTTAAAGTAATAGCATTTTCGTTCAAGCTATTTGCTTTTTCAAAACTAGTTGTAGCTAAAGCCATTTCATTTTGGTTATATTGAACATACCCTAAATTGTTATGTCCTCTCCAATCGTTTGGATATTGACGAACAGCTTCTTTATATAATCTCTTTTTATCTTCTAAGTTATCATACAATGCAGCAGTAAACAATAATTCTTCAATTGTTAATGTATCAGGATTAGTTGTAGACAAACCTTTTAATTCAGCATCTGACCAACCAATTTGATCATAAACAACTCTTACTTGAGTTCTTCTTAAAGGAGGTAAAATATCTTTTTCTAATCTTTTGTAAGTAGCAGACATTTTTTTAATCTCTTCTTCTCTTTTTACTGGATCAGCATACATTTGAAGTACACGTACAATTAAATCTTTGTCTTCAATATCTGAAGCTTGTAATGCAGTTTTAAAACCATCCCAATCTTCACCTTTTGGCATTTTCTTGATTAAAGAAGTAACATCCATTTGCTCTTCTCCTTTTTTTGCTTTTAAAACTTTGATTAAAGCATCCTGTGTAGAGATTGCTCTATCATCCGCTAAAGTATTATTCTTTCCAGTTTCACCTTCTGGTGAAGCGTAAGCAATTAAGTTAATTGCTTTAGGAGCTACTTTAGGATTTGTAGAAGCTGCAATCATCCAATTTCTAAAGTTTTTAATATCTTCTTGTTTTAACTCAGAAGATTTAACGTTAGATTTTGCTTTATCATAATTTACTTCAGTACCACCAAAAACTTGCTCTGTTGTTCTAACAAAATCATCTTTAGCTAAAATAACTTTATCGTCATTTTGTACTAAAAGAGGGGTTACAATTGTACCATCTCCGATTTTCTTTTCTTCCAATGCTTCTTCTTTTTTACCTTTCATTACTTTACCAGTAATTTTAAGATCCGCATTTTCCAAATCTGGAGAATAAGCAATAACATCTGTATAATTTACAGTTGAACCTGGTTTAAACTCAATTGTTTGACCATTTCCTGTTGCTTTTTCACCTTGTATAGTAATTGTTTTAAACGCTTTTGACCCCAACATTGGTGTAATCTCAGCGCTTGCTTTTTTATTCAATCCTTTTTCTGGAACCTTTACAGTAATATTCACACGAACACTGTCCCCATGCATTTCTACTGGATCCTTATCAAGAGTATACTCTATATCTCCTATTAACTTACATCCAGTTAACGTTGTTGTAAGAATCAAGATTCCTGCTAGTCCTTTAAAACCTCTTTTTTTCATTGCTTGTTTAAGTTTAGCTATTTTAATATTTTAAAATAAAATACAATATTAACTATAATTTTTAAAGGAGGACTACTATTTTATGCTAAAATTAGCATTATTGCTATAAATTTATTAATGGTACCATGTTTATAAACTTACCTTTAGAAGCCTTATCAAATTTTAAACTGTCCGATAATTTTTTTTGTGTCGTCGGCAACAAGTAATTTGGATGAATAGCCAAGAGTGGTAAAGCTACAAAATTTCTAGCCGCTAAATGTAAGTGTGGAATGGTTAAATCCTGCATTTGAATTTCTTGACCATGGTAATCAATAATATCTATATCAATCAATCTAGAACTATACCCAATTCCAACCTTTGGGGGTCTGCCCATTTTTAATTCAATTCCTTTTAATTCTACTAACAATTGAAAAGGACCTAATGTGGTTTGAATTTCTAAAACAATATTATAAAAGGAACTGGTAGATTCAAAACCCCAAGCGGGTGATTCAAAAATATTGGAAGTCTGAAGTACTTTCACACCCACCAGTTTTAACTCCTTTATTGCCTGTTGTATATTTTCAAACTTGTTTCCCAAATTTGTGCCTACCCCTACATAAACTGTTTTCATTGCTACCATGAATTAGCAATTTTAATTATTTTTTTATAACCAACCAACCTTTTGTTATTAATATACGTTTATTACATAAGACGAAAGGCATTTATTTGCTTTTTGGTTTTAATTTCCTTGCAAAAGACCTAAAAAGAAATCGCTACCACGACTAACTGCCATTTCTCTTTAGGTCTTTCTTGTTTTACAGTCTTTCATTATCAACAACATAGCTACAACGCCTGAATTTTACCTAAGATTCTTATGTAAAATATTTTGCATACTTAAGATTCTTATGTATATTTGTCCTATGTATTCATCAGGACTAATAAAAGGAACATTAAAAACAATTATACTTAACCTATTAAAAAATGAGAATAGGATGTATGGGTATGAGATTACGCAAAAGGTAAAAGATTTAACGGGGTCTAAAATTAAGATTACGGAAGGAGCTTTATATCCAACTTTACATGCACTTGAAAAACAAGGTGACTTGATTACAGAAAAGGAATATATTGGGAAACGCGTTCGCAAATATTATAAACTTACTGATCAAGGTAAAACTACTGTTCAGGAAAGGGTCAATGAATTTGCTGATTTTATACAAACCATGCGGTTTTTATTAGACCTTGATTCACCGAAGCAAAATGTATAAAATTAGCGACGATCAAATTGATTTCATTTTAAGGGACATCACCAACAGGGGTGTTGTACTTGAAGACATTAAAATGAATATTTTAGATCATGTGTGTTGCATTATTGAAAATGAAATGAAGCCCAATCAAGAATTCAAAAACATTTATCAAGCGACCATTAAACAATTTTATAAGTCTGAGCTAAAAGAAATAGAAGATGAAACACACAATTTATTAACCTTTAAAAACTATTATATTATGAAACGTACCTTAAAAATTACCGGATTTACAACCATATTCTTAATTATGCTTGGCGTTACCTTTAAAGCAATGCACTGGCCAGGCGCAGGCATACTAATTGTTTTAAGCCTTATTTCTTTTAGTCTAATTTTTATCCCATTAAACATCCTGTTAAAGTTTAAAGATGATGAAGAAATAGGTAACCGTGTCATTATGATTTTAGGACTGCTCACCGCAGCAGCATGCACCATTGGTGTATTATTTAAACTGATGCATTGGCCTTACGCTAACATTATCACCTTTTCTAGCTTATTGGTATTTATGCTTATTTTTATCCCTGTTTATTTCATTATTAAGTACCGCAAACCTGAATCGAGATTCAATGCCATTATCCATACCACTTTTATGGTTGGTGCTGCAGGTATGTTGTTTGCTTTAATTAATTTAGGCTATGATAAAAATAACCCGCCTCAAACCAGTAAAAAATTAAGTATTGAAAATCAAAATACCTTATCCCGTGAATCGCCTATTAAGTTAATAACAGAAAAATAAAGGATTGTTTGTCTAGTCCTAAATAATCGATACAGATTATTAAAGGATTAAATTTATTAATTAAAGCTGAACAATGATATCATTGT
>NZ_QKSB01000080.1 GCF_003234935.1 Putridiphycobacter roseus
CAACGCAAGACAATGGTTACAACTTGTTTATTGATGATTTAGAGCTATTTGAAATCCTTATCCCCGACACTATTACTGTGAATACATCAGGTCAATTTTGTACTAATGATAAATTGGCTACTGGAAATATAAATTTAAGCGGTGGAACTTGGCAATGGTTCAAAGATTCTGTGGCTTTGGTGGGTGAAACAAATGATAGCTTAAACTTGAATAATTATGGGCCTGGTGACTATTCGGTAATTTATACCCTCAATGGAGAATGTCAAAGTCAGAATTTTGAAGTGCTACCAGACATATTACCTTCAGCTTTTAACTTCACTGATAACGGATGTGAAAATATACCTATTTTATTAGATGGCGCCACTTCAATTCCTGCAAACCAAAATAATGTATTTGTATTGAATACCTATTGGCAGTTAAACGGATCAACTATTGCTTTTAGCGAAGACACATTATATGATTTTTCAACTGCGGGGATTTATTATTTAAATTATATTGTTGAAACGAATTTAGGCTGTACCGATACCGCCGCCCAAACCATTACCATTCATCCGAGTCCAGTTGTCGATTT
>NZ_QKSB01000081.1 GCF_003234935.1 Putridiphycobacter roseus
GTGCGCCGACTCGTCCCACAGGTAGTTGGAGCGCACGATGGTGGTGTTGCGCGCGGTGTTACCGCCGCCCAGCCAGCCTTTCTCGACCACGGCCACGTTGGTGATGCCGTGCTCTTTGGCCAGGTAGTAGGCGGTTGCCAGACCATGCCCGCCGCCGCCGACGATGACCACGTCGTAGACCTTTTTAGGGGTCGGCGTGCGCCACATCTTCTGCCAGTTTTCGTGATGGCTGAGTGAGTGCTTGAAGAGGCCGAAGCCCGAGTAGCGTTGCATAGTCATTACTCCAAAACCGCGCTCAGCGATAAACCGGGAAATCAGCGCACAGGGCAGACACGTGCTTGGCCACGTTGGCCTCGACGTCGGCATCGCCGAGGTTGTCGAGGATGTCGCAGATCCAGCCGGCCAGCTCGATGCACTGCGGCACCTTGAAACCACGCGTGGTCACCGCCGGGGTGCCGATGCGCAGGCCCGAGGTCACGAACGGCGACTGCGGGTCGTTCGGTACGGCGTTCTTGTTGACGGTGATGTGGGCGCGACCGAGGGCGGCGTCCGCCTCTTTGCCGGTGAGG
>NZ_QKSB01000082.1 GCF_003234935.1 Putridiphycobacter roseus
TGTTTTTTTCATGGTCGATTTCCAGTCATAAGGTATTTGTACAAACAGTGGAGATCCACTGTGGGAGGGGGCTTGCCCCCGATAGCGGTAGTTCAGTTGGCAAATGTGGTGACTGATACACCGCTATCGGGGGCAAGCCCCCTCCCACATTTGATTTGGGGTGTTTGATGGTCAGTCGTCGAATCCGACTTGCTCGTGAATTTCGTCCACCTTCAATTCCAGTCGATACGCCACGGCAATGAATAACGCCTGGCACAGGCACAAGGTGGCGCTCAACGAACGGAAGGCAAACGACGAACCCTCATTGACCAGCAGCACCGCATTCGCCCGCTTGGCCAGGGGCGAGAGGTTGCTATCGGTGATGATCAGGGTCTTGGCCTGGTGGTGCTGGGCGATGCGCAGGCAGTGCTGGGTCTCTTTACCGTAGGGGGTGAAACTGATGGCGATCACCAGGTCGTTGGCGCGTACGCTGCGCATCTGCTCGCGGTAGCTGCCACCCAGGCCGGAAATCAGGTGAATGCGCTTGTTGGTGTGTTGCAGGTTGTAGACCAGGTAATCGGCCACC
>NZ_QKSB01000083.1 GCF_003234935.1 Putridiphycobacter roseus
CGTTAGGTGCAAGCGGAAGTTTGTAATGGAGGTTAAAAAAACACAGTAACCCACAGTTTTCGGTAGACAATTCCCAAGGCAAATCACAGTATTTTTAAATGCAAAATTATTGCGGTACTAAGTGCGGCGGACTGTACCCACGGCAACCCAAAATTCAGGTGGACTGTACCCACAGTAACTCAGTTTTCGGGCGGACTGATCCCATGGTGAATCACTGTGCTTTTTAAATGCGAAATTTTAGCGGTACTGTGTGGCGCGGACTTTTGCCCAAGGCGGGAAAAACGCTAAACGCGTAAATTTGACGTGAATTTTGTGTGGGAAAAAGTGAAGTGGAATAGGGGATTGACCACTGTAACCACCGCATTAAAAAATTAAAGCAGCACCTAACATAACCTATATTCAATTTGCATTTACCAATTAAAAGCAGTGGTAATTAATAAAACAGCGCCAAAACATGGTTTAGATAGTCTAAAATAATTAATTTAGCCTAAACAATGCCTTGGCGGTTATTAAGTTACTTTGTGCAAGGTAATGCAAACAGAAATATAGCCGGCCGTTAGCA
>NZ_QKSB01000084.1 GCF_003234935.1 Putridiphycobacter roseus
GCCCCGGTCGATGGCGCGGGGCGATGGGATCTGGCTGCGCAGTTTGACCGCTGTACCACCGACTGGCGGCCATATGGGCTGCAAGTTGATCGCGGCTTCCATGCGGGCGCGCTGCGCCAGCTACTTGATCGCATTGTTCAACCAGCAAACCATGGCGCTCAGTGCCTTGATCGACGGTAATCGGGTAACCGGGTTGCGCACCGCGGCAACCGCTGCGCTGGCGGTGGATTTGCTGGCGCCCCAGCGTGCGCTGCGGGTGGGTGTGATTGGCGCGGGGTTCGAGGCGCGTGGCGCCTTGGATTGCCTCAAATCCGTGCGCGATGTCGCCCATGTTCGCGTGTTCAGCCCAACGCCTGCGAGCCGCGAACGGTTTGCCGACAGCTTCAGGCCGGGGCTGGATATTCACGCGGTGGGCAGCGCGCAAGAGGCCGTGCAGGACTGTGATGTGGTGATCTGTGCCGCCCGCAGCCGTGACGAGTCTCCAGTACTGCAAGGCGCGTGGATTGGCCCGGGTACCACAATCGTATCGTTGGGTTCGACCTTGCCTGAACAACGGGAAG
>NZ_QKSB01000085.1 GCF_003234935.1 Putridiphycobacter roseus
GATTTGGAAGCCGACACCATTGTCGGCAAAGGACAGAAAAGCGCATTATTGACCTTGGTCGAACGCGTTACCCGCTACACCATCATCTGCAAATTGGATAGCCTCAAAGCCGAAGACACTGCCCGGGCAGCTGTTAGGGCATTAAAGGCACATAAAGACAGGGTGCACACCATCACCATGGATAACGGCAAAGAGTTCTACCAACACACCAAAATAACCAAAGCATTGAAAGCGGAGACTTATTTTTGTCGCCCTTACCATTCTTGGGAGAAAGGGCTGAATGAGAACACCAACGGACTCATCCGGCAATACTTCCCCAAACAAACCGATTTCCGTAACAACAGTGATCGGGAGATACGCAGGGTTCAAGATGAGTTGAACCACCGGCCAAGAAAAACACTTGGCTACGAAACGCCAAGTGTTTTATTCTTGAATCTGTTCCAACCACTAATACACTAGTGTTGCACTTGAAATCCGAATCCAAGGTCGTCTGAAAAAGCAGTTTCAGACGACCTTTTTTCATTCGCGGCGGCAGTGCCGCTCCCCGCCCTTAGCCCAA
>NZ_QKSB01000086.1 GCF_003234935.1 Putridiphycobacter roseus
AATATCGACAATGTAACCGCCGGGTGCGGACAGTACGGGCGCAACGGGACCGGTGAAACTCGGCAATTGCAAGGTTTCGATGTTACTGCCCCGTCCTGCCTGTTTTTGCCATAGAGCAGATTTGCTGCTGCTCACGGTTTCGTTGTGGATCGTGGTTTTGATGCCTTCGAGGATAATCTTGGCATCTGCCCGTGCCTGCTCACCTACGCCTGCGCGTATGGTTGCGCCACCCAGTGTGGTTTCAAACTGTGTGCCTTGCAGCTTGGTATCCCAGCCCGATTGGAGGTTGGCTGATTCTGCAACTCCCCTTGAGGGCAGCGCGGTTTTCATGACTTGGGTGGTGGTGTCGTGTGCTTTGCTGTAGCTGATGCCGAGAAATCTGCGCCTTTTTTGGCTGTCTAGTTTGTCGTAGTTGAGCTCTTCTACGGCATAGAGTGTCAATTTCCGCCCGGCTTCGATGTTAATGCTGCCTTTGGGGGCATCGAATGCGGTGGCGTAGGCGTCGATGCTGCCACCAGATTTGATGTCGATGCCTTGGGATGCGCTGAGGTTT
>NZ_QKSB01000087.1 GCF_003234935.1 Putridiphycobacter roseus
GCCACACTTCCATCATACTTCCAAATCTCGTAACCATGGGTGGTATCATAAGCTGTAAAGTACAACTCATTTTGAAATTCGGTGAAATATTCATCCTCGAAACCTGTAAGCCAATTAGCCCCCAAAAGGTTATCCTCCGTCATCAACAAGTTTGGAATCAAATTCATACTCACCCCGTCATATTCCCACAAGCGTAAACCATCACAAAGATAACAAGCCCCTACCACATATAATTTATTATTAAAAACATACAAATTCCTATAGCTTAAGGCAGCACTTAAAATGGTATTAACAGAAAACCCATCAAATTCTTTTAACGCCATATTGCCGTTATAGTTATAAACAAAAATTAACTTATTATTATAAACTTTGAAATATCCTGTGGAGCCTTGCGCATTGTTTATATTTGAAAAATTCAGCCAATTAACCAATTGTGGGGGATTTATACCGTTGTATTGCCATATTTCATAACCTTCAACTGAATCTCTGGCTGTAAAATACAGTAAATTATTAAAAACTATAAAATGTTGTGGAAACGAACTTTTATTGA
>NZ_QKSB01000088.1 GCF_003234935.1 Putridiphycobacter roseus
CGGGCGAAAGGGAATCCGGTTCCTATTCCGGAACCCGGCAGCGGAACCGCTAATGAGTCGGGCCCTCGCAAGAGAGTTCGTCGGGGTAACCCAAGATGACCCGGAGACGCCGTCGGGAGATCCGGGAAGAGTTTTCTTTTCTGCATGAGCGTTCGAGTTCCATGGAATCCTCTAGCAGGGAGATATGGTTTGGAACGCGAAGAGCACCGCAGTTGCGGCGGTGTCCGGATCTTCCCCTCGGACCTTGAAAATCCGGGAGAGGGCCACGTGGAGGTGTCGCGCCGGCTCGTACCCATATCCGCAGCAGGTCTCCAAGGTGAATAGCCTCTAGTCGATAGAATAATGTAGGTAAGGGAAGTCGGCAAATTGGATCCGTAACTTCGGGATAAGGATTGGCTCTGAGGATCGGGGCGCGTCGGGCTTGGTCGGGAAGCGGGTACTGGCTCACGTGCCGGGCCTGGGCGAGGTGATGGGGCGGCCGGTCGTCTCGG
>NZ_QKSB01000089.1 GCF_003234935.1 Putridiphycobacter roseus
CAGGAACTGGAAGAAACCTTCCTGATCTTCCAGCACATTGCTCCAGAACGGCGAGTGGTACAGCGCCACGGCGCCATGCACCAAGGCCCAGGCGGCACAGTAGTGGAAGTACGGCGGCACATCTTCGAGCTTGCCTTCACTGATGCGACCCTTGATCAGCAGGGTCAGGCGTTCGAAGTTCGAGGCGCGGATCTTGTGCAGTTCCTCGACCATTTCCGGCACCTGGTGGCCCTTGACCACTTTTTCTTCCAGGCGGTCGAACAGGCGATAGCGCTGCGGGTCACGCATGCGGAATTCGAAATAGGCCCTGGACAGGGCCTCCTTGTCCTTGTCGACATCGGCCGAGTGCAGCAACTCGTTCAAGTCGCGCTCGTAGTCGAGCATCAGGCGCAGGTAGATTTCGGCCTTGGATTTGAAATGCTTGTAGATCGTGCCTTTGCCGATACCCACGGCATCCGCAATCATCTCGACGGTGACGCTGTCTTCACCTTGTTCGAGGAACAACTTGAGTGCAGTGTCGAGAATTTCCTGCTC
>NZ_QKSB01000009.1 GCF_003234935.1 Putridiphycobacter roseus
ATACCGTCGTCATCTGCATCTATGTCTAAATAGTTTGGTCCACCTGTTCCATCAGTATTTGGTAAAGTAAGTGGGGTTCCTGCATCATCAGTATCTACAATATCACTCATACCATCACCATCTGTATCAGTAATTACACCTGAACCAATTTGTCCATCTCCGTCTGCATCTGTTCCTCCTGCTTCAATTGCATCTACTATTCCGTCGTTATCTGAATCGATATCTAAGGCATCAATAAGACCATCTAAATCTGTATCTGGATTAGTTAATGCGGTTCCACCATTGTCGGTATCTACGATATCTGATAAACCATCACCGTCTGTGTCCGTAATTGGTCCAGTTCCGATTTGACCGTCACCATCTGGATCTGTGCCACCGTTTTCTATCACATCTGCAATACCATCATTATCTGAATCTACATCTAAGGCATCAATAAGACCATCATTATCACTATCTGGAATAGTTAAAACAGTGCCACCGTTATCTGGATCCACTAAGTCAGGAATACCATCTCCATCTGTATCGGTAACATCATCTAAAACACCATCTCCATTCGCATCTGTTCCGCCAGCTTCTACTAAATCTGAAACACCATCATTATCTGAATCTAAATCTTGGTTATTTGGAATACCATCTCCATCACTGTCTAAAGTACCTTCTACGATATCTGGTATACCATCACCATCTCTATCCGCGTCACATTTATCGCCTAAACCGTCACCATCTTGATCGTTTATCTCCAAATAATCATCCGTTCCATTTGAATTATCGTCTGCTAAAGCACCATAACCGTCTGAACCACTAACAGTCCCATTAGCATTAAGCCCAGTTCCATCTACTTCTCCATTTCCGTCTACATCTGTATAACCAGCTTCTATTACATCAGAACAATTATCTCCATCTGCATCTATATCAAAACTATTAATTATACCATCTAAATCAAGGTCAAAATTATCATTAATCAAATCAAAATTTGAATCGACAAAACCAGGGAACTGCGCATCAATATAATTTGGAAATCCATCAAAATCATGATCAGCCAATGGGTCGGAGGAATGTTCAGTTAGATCTAAAATTCCGTCATTATCATCATCTAAGTCTAAATCATCAGTAATACCATCATTATCGTTATCACAATTAGGAAGAATTTTTGCGACTAAACCAGAAGCTACATTAGAGGAGTAAAACCAGGTATTAATAGTTCTAGCATTTCCGAAATCATCACAAGTAGAAACGGTAGTAGAACCATCAAATAAATTTGGAGCCGGCACAGCCAAAGTTGGTCCAGCACCATCCCAAGCATGTTGGGGGCCAAACACACCTTCTAGTAAATTAATATCTGCATAACCAGCACCTGTATTATTATCCGTTAATATATTTGCACAAGTTCCATAATTCACTAAATCAGAATCATCCCAATACAATTTTTTCGATCCAGGCAGTGGAAAAATAGAGGTTACTTGAAAACCATTAGCATTTATTTCTGCATCATACATTGGAATATTCGTCCTTCCTTTAAACAAGGTAGCTTGCAGATTAATGTTTGCACCACCTAAAACAGGATTGCCTAATCCATCAAAACCATCCCAAGCAATAATACCATTACCGGCAGCAGCACCATAAATTTCAATTACTTTATCAGATGTAGCAGATTGATAACCTGGTATGCCATTGATATCTAACAATAGTGCTAAATCTCCAGCACTTTGAATATAATACGGGATATAATATTCCCCAGGACATCCATATATTTGATTCGTCAACACCGGTGAAGGTGCTGTTCTTGTGGGTATAAAAACTAAAGTATCAGGTAAATTTAAAAACGTTTTATAACCATTATTCAATGGTGGTGCACCTGCAGGAGAAATAACAGATTTTCTATCATAAATAAAACTACCTGTATTAATTACACCATAATAATTCATTGCTAATTCATAACCAAATGGCTTAAAACCATTCGCGAATTCCATACGAATAATCGAGCTATCCTTAGTATAAGCGTAATAGTCACCATTAAATGAATAATTTAGATCTCCCTCAAAATTAGAAGGATTATAAGTCAAAAACGACCATTTCTGACAACTAATACGTCCAGACTTTCTTACACCAGCATTTGTAGCTACTGTAAAATCAAAAAATACACCTACCACATATTCATTGGTGGAAGAAATACCGGCTGTTAGTGAGGAGTATATTTCAATGAAATACTCTCCATTAGCAGTAGGATCAAATGAAAGCGGCGTATAACCTGTTGGGGCGGTCCCAGCGATATTTGGTCCAGCAACAGCTTCGGTATAATCTGCAATATGTCCTGTTCCAAGTAAAGGAAATAATTGCGGTCCATATACAACAGTTCCAGAACCATCTTTTATTCTAATATAAACATCTCCTCTTTGGGCTAGGATTACTCGGTCGTAAAATTTACCTCCAAAATAAAAGTTTTCATTAACATGATCTGCAATTTCAAATCTGATTTTGTTTTCATCTGGTGAATTAAAAAATGGACCGGATGAATTTGCGTCCCCTACATACAAACCTACACCGTTTGTAGCAGTAGGCATTACTTCTTTAGTTCCCTCAGCAAAAAGTTGTTGTGGAAAAAAAATTGGTAATACAAAAATAAGAGTGAATAGCAAATTTGATGCCCTAAATCTAAAACTATTTGATTTAAAGCACTTTAATTCCAAAGTATCTTTCATAAGTATTGTTTAACAAAACAAAACTACAAAATTTTTCGATATGTTAATAAATACAAATTTTTGTTAATAACTTTAATTTGTTAATTAGGAATAGGGTTTAAGGTCTTTTAGAATCAACTGTAAGTTAGATTTGCCTTTCCACCGATTTTCTTCTAGATGATACACCACATTAAAAACCTTATTATCGAGATACTTAAACTGATCTTGAAAATTAAACCCTATAGCATCTATTTCAATATCATCTTGCACCAATTTAATTTTAAGGTGTGCTTCTTTTAAAATTTTAGGCGAATTTACAGGCCTAACCATATTTGTTCTAAATATGGGATTCATATTATCAGGACCAAATGGGGCGAATTGTTTAAGAATCCTATAAAATTTTGGTATACTATTTTGCTCTTCTAAAAATATATCTCTAAAATCAATTTCAGCCTCAACGGCTATCTTTGGTATTTTTCTTTTGGCGTCAGATTGTATTTTAACAGCTTCATTAAAAGCAACTCTAAAATCATCAATTTTTTCAATTCTTAAGGTTAATCCTGCAGCGTACATATGTCCTCCAAATTGTTCTATATGTTCTTCACATGCACACAATGCTTCATACACATTAATATTTTCTACACTTCTAACGGAACCAACTGCCATGCCATTAGATTCGGTTAATATGATGGTTGGTTTATAATATTTTTCAATCACACGTGAAGCCACGATACCAACCACTCCTTTATGCCATGTATCATTATACAAAACCGTTGTAAACTGCTTATCTTCATCCACATTACTACTGATCATAGTTAACGCTTCTTCGGTTATATCTTTTTCAATAAGGCGTCTAGTAGTATTGTACTCGTTAATTTCCTTTCCTATACTTTGCGCTTCCATCATAGTAGTAGCTAAAAGTAGCTCTACCGCTTTATTACCCGATTTAATTCTCCCTGCTGCATTAATTCTTGGTGCCAAAGTAAACACAACATCCGTCACTGTCAGGGGGGTCTGCTTACCAGCCAGCTCTAGCAATACTGAAAACCCAATTCTTGGCGCTTGGTTTAACTTCTTTAATCCATGGTATGCAAGAATCCTATTTTCCCCCATTACAGAAACCATGTCGGCCCCTATAGCCACCATCACCAAATCCAGTAAATGTTCCACTTCAGAAAAGGGCAAAGCAAAACTATCATTTAAAGCTTGAGCCAATTTAAAACCAACACCACAACCGCATAATTCCTTAAAAGGATAAGTACATCCTTTTTGCTTAGGATTTAATATAATGGCGTTTGGTAATATTTCACCTGGCGTATGGTGATCACATATAATAAAATCTACATCATTAGTCTTTGCTCTTTCTACCTTATCTACTGCTTTAATACCACAATCCAAAGCAATGACTAGAGAAAAATTATTGTCAATTGCGAAATCTACTCCAATATTGGAAACACCATACCCCTCTTTGTATCTATCCGGAATATAATAATGTAGATTCTTTGTGAAATTTCTTAAATACTGAAACATCAAGGCCACTGATGTAGTACCATCTACATCATAATCTCCATAAATTAATATATTTTCATTGTTATCTATAGCATCTTGAATTCTAATAACAGCTTCATCCATTCCCTTCATCAAAAAGGGGTTATGGAGTTCTTCTATGTCGGGACGGAAAAACTTTTTAGCTTTATCAAATGAGTCAATCCCTCTATTAATCAATAATTCTCCAATAGTTTTAGAAACATCTAATGCTTCAATCAAATCAATAAGTTGATCATTTTCTTCAAATTCCGAATAGTTCCAATTATTTTCCATGTGTCTGCTAGAGATATAAAGTACAAAAAAAAATCCTTTGCATAGCAAAGGATTTTAAATTTTATGGGTAGAATTTAATTATTGCGCTGCTACATATCTTCTGTTCACTTCTTCCCAGTTAATAAGGTTAAAGAAAGCATTGATGTAATCTGGTCTACGATTTTGATATTTTAAGTAATAAGCATGTTCCCATACATCTAAACCTAAAATAGGTTGTGACTCGCAAGCAACACCTGGCATTAAAGGATTGTCTTGGTTAGGTGTAGAACAAACTTCTAATTTTCCATTTTTATCTGAACACAACCAAGCCCAACCAGAACCAAATCTAGTTGCTGCAGCTTTAGAGAAAATATCTTTAAAAGCTTCAAATGAACCAAAAGCAGCATCAATTGCTTTAGCAACATCACCTGTAGGTTCTCCACCACCGTTAGGCGACATTACAGTCCAAAATAAACTGTGGTTATAGAATCCACCACCATTATTTCTAACTGCTGGCGTATTAAATCCTTGTACTAAAATTTCTTCGATTGTTTTATTTTCCAATTCAGTTCCTGCAATTGCATTATTCAAATTGTTGGTATATCCTTGATGGTGTTTTCCATAATGAATTTCCATTGTTTGTTTATCAATGTTAGGCTCTAATGCATCAAATGCGTATGGTAATTTTGGTAATTCAAATGACATAATAATTTATTTTTAATTAATACTGTTCAAAGATAAAGGTAATTTCGAAAAATTAAATTGATTTTAGATTTAAATAGTGTTAAGTGGAAAGGAAAATCGACAATTTACTTAAACCGATAGTTCAATTAAAAGTTGATTTTTTTCCACATTGTTTAATTCCTCAACAAGAACAGTTTTAATTTCGCAATCATGCTGGGCCTTCAATACATTCTCCATTTTCATGGCCTCTAAAATTAATAAAGCATCTCCTTTTTTAACCTGATCACCAGGTTTAACCTTAATTGCAATTACTTTTCCAGGCATAGGTGCTTTAATATCCGTGTTAACGGCATCAAAACTTCTCTTAATACCCATTTTATCTAAAGTAAAATCTAATTCATTTTTAAATTGAACCTCATGTGTATTATGATTGTGTCTAAATTTTAAAGTTTTAAGGTCTGGATTTAAATCCAAAACTTCAATCACTTCCCCGTCAATCTTATAAATATCCTCACTAATTTTTTCAACACTACTATCCTTACTATCTGTAAATAATTCGTTTAAAGCTATTTGATCAATCATAATTAATAATTTTCTAGGTAAAACGTGTTATATTCTTCCATATTTTTTGTCGACTGCAAGATGGAAAAATTGGGTTTAGTAATTAAGTAATACGTATAGTCACTCGCAATATTATTCAAAAGTGACTTAGCAGGAATGGAAGTAAAGGCATTTTTATACACTTCTGCTTTTGCGTAGTTATCGAATTGTTTAACTAATATAACTTGACCAGTCTCATCTATCAAAGTCGAAATTATTTTTATACCATCTCCATTAAAGTAAGAGGCATTAAAATTGGAAATTTTTATCTTCACTTCGTTTAACAAATTCTCTTTGTCTTCCGGAATTAGTACAATTAAATAATGCGGCTCCGTTAAACTAGGTTTGTATTTTAATTTTTCTTGAACATCATCTCCATTATTAGTCTGATTGATATAATTAGCAGCATATATACCTTCTGGAGAGTCGGGACTCAAGGCAATTAAATCTTCCAAAGGAGCTATTGCAGCAGTTGCTCCACCAATGCCGGTTTTACTAATTGCTTTGGCCTTTAAAATATAATATTTATTCAAATATTTATTATCCTGATCGTTAAATATTATATTATTACAATAGGTTATGGTAGCTACATATTGTTGTAATTCGTATAAATTTAGTGCTTTTTTATAGGTCAATAAATCTTCTTGTTCTATGCGTTCTTTTTCTTCAAAATAAGAAGGGTTTGAAATTAAATTGGCGATATCTGAATTTGGAAAATTTGTCTTTATGTAGTTCTCATACTCTTTTTGTTTGCTAGAACCTTTTAACTTTTCAATCAAATACAATTGATATGCAGCTGGTAATACTTTTTCATGTGGATAATTTTTTCTTAGTATTTTTTGAAAATAATCTATCGCTTCTTTTTCTTCACTTAACTGATTTTTATAAATCATACCCAAATTATACATGGCCACCATTTGATCGTCTTTTGATTTACTTAGTGCTTCATCACTCAGCGGTAATCCTTCCATTAAAATGTCTATGGTTAAAGAATCAACCGACACTACTGTAGAGTCAACCGCAAGTTCTTTGAATTCATTCGACTGTTGCTTGTTCGACCTTCTCCAGTCATCCTCTAGTTCTCGAGAAGACCAATTTAATTTAAAATCATTATAACCTTTCGCCAAGGATTTTTGATTATAAAAGTACCATTTTGAACCTTCCCCATTTACAGTGTTTACCGCACTCAATCTTCTTTGTTGCTCTTCTAATTTTAGCTTTTCAGTAATTTTTTTTATTCGTGCTTTTTCTTGAATATCTTTGAGGATGTTTTTTAACTCTTTTTCCAAATCCTTTTCAGAAAGTGAGACAAGTGCTTGTAAGCTATCTTCTTTGGAATAAACCTCATAGTTTTCTACCAAACTAGACAAACTTTTTGCTTTGTTTTCAATTCGACTATAATCCTCATGTTCTTTGGGGAGGACAGTAACACAACTGTCGTAATATTTTTGTGATTTGATATACAATTTATCTTCAAAATGCATATCCGCAAGCTTTAAATAAGACTTTGCTTTTTGTTTATCGTTATTTACCGAAAACTGAGCAGATTTGGTTAAATTCACTATGGCGGCTGCTCTATTACCTTCCCGTAAATCAATATCCGCTAAAACAAAATATACCTGATCTCTATACTCCAAGTTTTTTTCATCTTTCAACATTTTATTCAAATCTTTTCTCAGTTCAGTAGGATTTGAATTAGCGGTTAAAGCTTTATTTATTTTAGCATAAAAACGCATTTCATAAATTGCATTCGAATTAATGACACGGTTAAAATGACTACTTGCCGCAGCATTTTTTCCTAACTGTTGGTATAACTGTCCCAATATATACTCATACCTAGCCCGTTCTTTTCGTTTCTTGGTCAAGGTAATTGCTTTTTCTAACTGTGTAATTGCTTTGGGATAATTCTCTTGTTTGATACTTAAATTAGCCAACGTTAATTCGTAATCCTTTTTTAAATCATCTGTAAACTTTTCAGGTGCATGCTCTTCTTTTTTCTCCTTTTTCTTCTTTTTCTTTTCCCGTTTTTCCCTTGCTCGCTGGTATTTATTTTTTTTCGGGCCACTTTTTTTTAAGAAAGAAAACATTCCTTCCTTTTCTTCTTCGGCCGCTAATTTCATGTCATTTTCAGCAGAAATTAATTGTAAATTTGCTTTTGAATAGTCACCTTGTTCAATATAAATTTTTGCGAGCCAAATTTTTGCAGCATATTTCGTTGCGGCATGATTGTACTCTTTAATGATGTATTTAAATTTCTCTTCCGCTTTATCAAATTCTCTTTTATAGAAGTGTGCTTTTCCAATTAAAAACCAATTATCATCTATCCATCTGCAATATTCATCTTTCTTTCGACTTACCACATTTGGATCAGGCATTGAATGGCGATAAATTACTTTAGAACACTTTTCAATGGCCTTGTCCATATCTGGAAATAATTCTGAAGCCTCTTTTTCATTCGGATATACCTCAAGCGCCAATATCTGCGTGTAATCCTCCTTATATTTATTTCTAAATGAACTGGCAGATTGGTTAATAATTTCACCAGCATTAAAATACCCATTAAACCTTGCGGTCATATTATGATAACCAACATTGAGTGCTGCATCTTTTTCCGTGGAACATGCATTGATAATCAACAAAGCAAAAATGGTGATTACAGTATAAGTAAGTTTAAAGGTTTTAAACATTGAATAATATATAATTTCAATTAACGGTGAATCAACAAAATTATTTTAAATAAATTAAAAAACACCCTTTTTTAGCAGTAATTTAAGATCTGTCCTTTATTGTGTGCATTAAAACTTCGGTTAATTCCTTCGGTTGCTCAATAAATCCCATATGGCCGCAGTTAGAAATTGTATAACAATTTAATTCAGTGCCCCTTAAATATTCCGCCATACGGGAAGTTGTAACAATGGGATCTAAATCTCCTTGTATGACTTGCCAATTGGCATGTTTAGCTTGGGCAGAAAAGTCATTTCTTTCTAACATGGCTCTGGTACAATTCTGAATAACGGCCTTATCGATTCTCAAAGCCATTGCTTTTATGTTTTCTATAGCGACCCAATGATTTTGTACATTGCTTTTCGCAAACAAATTCGGAATTGCTCTTTGGATAAAACTCTTTTTGTTATTCTCCACTACCTCCACCAATCTTTGTCTGTCTAGTTTTTTTTGAGGGGAATCTTCCCAAAAATTGGAATGCAATAAGATTAAATGGATGGGTATCAATTGCGCTATTTCTAACCCAACGTACCCACCCATAGAATGACCAATCACAATTGGTGGACTATTCTTTTCGACTTTCAATATTTCTAACACTAAGGACGCCATCTGTTGTATTGAAAAAAAATCCAACAAATGACTATTCACTCCATGCCCTGGTAAATCAATTTTTAAGACTTTATAATCGTCTTCAAAACTTAAACTGATGTCCTCCCAAATTTGACTAGTCTCTAAAAAACCGTGAATAAATACCATTAAAGGACCTTTGCCCGATACCGTGTATCTATAATCCACATCATTTACTAATACGGTTTTAACCATGCTGCATTAAATCTTCAATCTCTTCTGCTTCAATAGGTATATTACGCATCAAATTAAAAGGGTCACCACTTTCTTGTACAATTAAATCATCTTCAATTCTAATACCAATACCTTCTTCCGGAATATAAATACCAGGTTCACACGTAAACGCCATTCCAGCTTCTATAGGCACTGTCCAAGAACCCACATCATGCGTGTCTAGACCTATAAAGTGAGAAGTTCCGTGCATAAAATATTTCTTATAGGCTGGCCATTCTGGATCTTGATTTTTGATATCTGTTTGGTCTATTAATCCTAAATCAAGTAGTCCCGACTCCATCAATTTTCCAACTTCCGCATGATAAGTATGCAAATATGTACCTGGGACCAATAATTTTTCCGCTTCTTTTTTCACTTTAAGTACTGCATTATAGACCGCCTTTTGACGTTCAGAAAATCGTCCATTAACCGGAACACATCTTGTCATATCAGAAGCATAGTTTGCATATTCAGCACCAAAATCCATTAAAATTACATCTCCATCTTGGCAAGGTTGGTTGTTTTCAATGTAATGTAAAACGCAAGCATTTTTTCCAGATCCGATAATAGGCGTATATGCAAAACCATTAGAGCGATTTCTTAAAAATTCATGCATCAATTCAGCTTCAATTTCATACTCCATTACCCCGGGTTTAATAAAACCTAAGATTCTCCTTAATCCTTTTTCAGTAATATCACATGCTTCTTGCATCAAGGCGATTTCAGTATCTTCCTTAATACTTCTAATGGCATGCATTATTGGAGACGACTTTCTAACACTATGACTAGGATGATTCTTCGAAAAACTTTCTATAAATCTATCTTCCCTAGTTTGAACAATTGTATTGGCTCTAGTATGTTCATTCTTGTTAAAATAAATTTTATCGGCCTGTGCCATCACCACTTTCATGATGGCATCAAACTGGTCTAACCAATATACATTTTTAATACCACTAGTTTCGAAAGCTGCAGGTTTGGTAAGTTTTTCACCCTCCCAAACAGCTATGTGCTCATTTGTTTCTTTTAAAAAAAGCATTTCTCTATGCTTTTCATCAAATGCATTTGGAAATAAGACCAAAATACTCTCTTCTTGATCTACACCAGATAAATAAAAAATATCTCTGTGTTGCTGAAATGGCATAGTACTGTCTGCACTAATTGGATAGATATCATTAGAATTGAAAATGGCAATTCCATTATTTTCCATCCTTTTTACAAATTTTTGTCTGTTCTTTACAAATAAGTTTTTTGCTATTTTTTTATATTTCATAACTTGTATCTTTTGAAGGTATAAAGGTATTATTAATTCTGAAAATTACAATGAGATAGGAATAACAAAAGAAGTAAAGTAATTAGCAAAAGCCACTCTTTTTTAACACATACTCTGATTACTGAATAGTCACTTAATGTTAAATGTCTTACGGACCCTGAAGGGCCCAAAAAAAAATTAGAAAAAATAATTATGACCATTATTAAATAACAGTAATCATGCTACCTATTAAAGTAGTTTAATCAGCCTTTAAAGCGATTAAAACTATAGATAAAAAAACCAACAAAGCCATGTATAAATAAACCCATTCGCAAATTGAGTAGATTGTAAAGCTCAAAATTGTTTGAATGATAATATTTAATTACATTTGCACCCCCAATAAAACTAACGCATGTCATCAGGAATTAAAATATTTTCAGGCAGAGCCACAAAATCTTTAGCAGAAAAAATTGCTTTAAGTTACGGCAAAAACCTTGGTAATGTAATCGTTACTGAATTTAGTGATGGAGAATTTGAACCTTCATTTGAAGAGACAGTTCGTGGTCAAGATGTATTTTTAATACAATCGACTATGCCTCCAACAGAAAATTTATTCGAACTTTTACTGATGATAGATGCTGCAAAACGGGCATCTGCAAAATCTGTAACTGCAGTAATTCCTTATTTTGGATTTGCTAGACAAGACAGAAAATCTAAGCCAAGAGTTCCGATTGGAGCAAAAATGGTAGCTAATATGTTACGTTCAACTGGTGTTGATCGTATAATGACCATGGATTTACACGCTGATCAAATTCAAGGATTTTTTGAAGTACCAGTAGACCATTTATATGCTTCCACCATTTTCCTTCCATATCTACAACAAATTGATACAGGAAATTTGATCATGGCAGCCCCAGATGCAGGAGGAGCAAAAAGAGCTAACTCTTATGCGAAAAAATTAAACATTGGTCTTGCAATGTGCCATAAACAAAGAAAAGTGGCAAACGAAGTTGCAGAAATGACTGTAATTGGTGATGTTAAAGGAAAAGATGTCATTCTAGTAGATGATATGGTTGATACAGCAGGCACATTAACCAAAGCGGCAGATTTATTCATGCAAAATGGTGCAACATCTGTACGTGCTTTTTGTACGCACGCAGTTTTATCAGGACCTGCACTAGAAAGAATTGAAAAATCTTCCTTAACAGAATTAATAGTAACTGATTCCATTCCATTAAATGGGAAAGAAAGTAGTAAAATCAAAGTGTTGAGCGTAGCGCAGTTATATGCTGAAGTTATGAAAAGCATGGTTAACCATGAATCTATAAGTTCACACTTTATTATCTCGTAAATAAATAAATAAAAATAAAATGAAAGAAGTATCATTGAGCGGTTCGCTTAGAACGAACGTAGGGAAAAAAGATGCGAAAGCTGTAAGAAATGAAGGTAGAGTACCATGTGTAGTTTATGGTTCTGGAAAGCAAACACATTTCAGCGTTAAACACATGGATTTATATAAAATCATGTTTTCTCCAAATGTATATTCAGTCAACATTAATATTGACGGTACAAAAGTAAAAACAATCATTCAAGATTCACAACAACATCCTGTAACAGATAAAATTTTACATGTTGACTTTTTAGAATTACAAGATGATAAAATGGTTAAAATTGATATTCCAGTAACTGTAAGTGGTAGATCAATTGGTGTAATGAATGGTGGTAGATTACAACAAGTATTTAGAAAATTAACTGTTTTAGGTTATCCAAAAGATATTCCAGAAACAATTAATGTTGACATTACTAAACTTAGAATTGGTCAATCCATTAGAGTGAAAGCATTAGAAACTGGAGAATTAAAGATATTAAATGCACCAAATGCAGTAGTAGTATCTATCAAAATGTCTAGAGGTGCAATCGATCTTGAAGAAGAAGAAGCAGCAGCAGCTCCAGAAGCAGCAGCAGAAGAAGCAGCGGAATAAAAGTTTTAAATTGTTATTTTTAAAAAAGGTGATTACATTTGTAATCACCTTTTTTTGTATACCCAAACTTATGAAATACCTAATTGTTGGCCTCGGAAACCCAGGCGCAAAATATGAAAACACCAGACATAATATTGGCTTTAAAGTACTCGATCATTTAATTGGGGACAGTGAAACTACATTTGAAACTGAAAAATTAGGAGAAGTTGCAAAATTTAAATTCAAAGGGAGAACCCTCATCCTTTTAAAACCATCTACTTTTATGAATTTAAGTGGAAAAGCAGTAAATTATTGGATGCAAAAAGAAAAAATCACACTGCAAAAACTACTAATCGTGGTAGACGATATAGCCATTCCATTTGGAAAATTACGACTAAAAGGAAAAGGTAGTGATGCAGGACATAACGGTTTAAAAGATATAAACCTAGTGCTAAACACAAGTAATTACTCCAGACTAAAATTTGGTGTTGGGAACGATTTTCATCCAGGACAATTGGTAGAATATGTTTTGGGCGAGTGGCCTAAAAATGAAAAGGAAATGTTACCAGAAAGAATGGATGCAGCGGTTGCAATAATAAAGGCATTTACTACCATTGGATTGAATAAAACCATGAGTGAATTCAATAATAAGTAACTATCCTCTTAAAATGGTCTTGAATCCAATTTAAATCCGAATAATTTTTACTGTCGTTTTTCGTTAATTAAATGTAATTTCCACGTCCTTTATTAATATAATGTTAATTTTAAATTAAATCAACTATTAATATATCGACGTAATCCATGAAATACCTTATCTATCTATTGTCTACACTTGTACTTCTTTCCTGCAATAAAACAGAAGGAGAAGGTGGATTTGCTACTATAAAAGGCACTATTGTTACCTACGATCTTAATTCAGCTGGTGAATTAACCGCAACTTATCCTGCTACAGATGAAGATGTATATATTATTTATGGCACGGAAGACAATACGTACAACGATAAAACTACTACTAGTTATGATGGCAGCTATATATTCACTAACTTAAATAAGGGAACTTATACCTTGTATGTATATTCACAATGTGACACTTGTTTAAGTGGACAAAATGCCATTACTAAAGAGATACTGATTACCGATAAAAAGGAAGTATTCGATACTGGCGAAATCATCCGTTATGATTAAACACACCTGTTTTATCTGCCTATTGCTAATAAGTCAATATGGTCATGCGCAAACGCAAGATGCTAACTTATGGACAGGCATAAGCGTAGAATCAAAATTATTGAAGAATTGGTCAGCAAGCATTGAAGCCCAAAGTAGATTTAACCATAACATTTCTACTTTAAAATCTACTTTTACCGAAATTTCAACCTCCTATAACCTTATTAAACCGTTTGATATTGGCATTGGCTACCGCATTAGTCGAAAAGAAAAAGATCCCAATTTTCAAATAGACAACCGTCTCTTCATTACCCTTAAGTATAAGCAGCCTCTTTTTTCAAACAAGGACTTAACCTTAAAAATAAGATATAAATATCAGTTTGATTATAATCGGTTAACCGCAGTCAACGAATACATTAGTCCGAGCTATGCCATGCAGCATAGATTCAAATACGAAATAAGCTATGCTTTTAAAAGAATACAACCTTTTATTGAAAACGAATGGCTTTTCGATCCATACTACGCCAACAAAAACTTTTTTACCGTAAGAATTAGTCCTGGGTTCAGTTATAAAGTGAATAAAAAATGGCAAATTTCATTTAAGTACATTCAAGAAAGAAATTACCAAGAGAGCCTAGAAAAAAACCACATTTATAGCTTTGGCGTAAACTATAAATTAAAAGGAAAATTACTTAAGTAAACCTTATTCTACTAGCTTAAGATCAATTTGTTTTCTTGTCAAACTTACCTTTTCAATGACTACACTAACGGCATCTCCTACATTAAACTCTTCACCATAACGAGCACCAATTACAGAAAATTTCTTTTCATCAAAATAATACTTGTCATCTTTCATGGATTTTATCTGCACCATACCTTCACAATTCAAGTCGGTCATTTCTACATACATTCCCCATTCTGTGATACCAGTAATTTTCCCAGAAAAAGATTCTCCAATTTTGTCTTTCACATAAAATGCTTGGAAAAACTTTTGAGAATCACGCTCTGCATTGACTGCTCTTCTCTCGGTTTGAGAAATATGTAAAGCAGTATCTTTAAGACCTGGATGTTGTTGGTTTTTATGGTGAATAGTTTCAAATAATATTCTGTGTACCAACAAATCGGCATACCTTCTAATCGGAGAAGTAAAGTGGGTATAATAACTAAAACCAAGACCGTAATGCCCTATGTTCTCTGTTTCATATACTGCTTTTGACATACTTCGAATGGCCATACTTTGAATCATAGAAAAGCTAGGTTCGTCTTTCATTTCTTGAAAAACTTTATTCATTTCAAGTGCTATGTCTTTTTCATTTTTATACTTGAACTCTTTTCCAAACTTCTGTAAGAAAACTCTAAATAGCTCTACTTTTTCCTTATCTGGCTTATCGTGAATTCGATAAATAAATGGAATTACATGTTTATGTGTCTTGACATCTCCCACATACTTTGCTACTTTTTTATTGGCTAAAAGCATAAACTCTTCCACCAATTTATTAGAGTCTTTAGTTATTTTCTTGTAGGCGTTAATAGGTGCACCCTCTTCGTTTAATTCAAACCTTAATTCTTCGCTTTGAATCTCCAAAGCACCATTATTCAACCTTTCTTTTCTTAAAATTTTAGCAAGTCCGTCAATGGTTAATAAAGCTTTATCATGTTCCCCTTTACCGCTTTCAATTACTTCTTGTGCTTCTTCGTAGGTAAACCGTTTATCTGAACAAGTAACTGTTTTTCCAAACCACTCATTAAGCACTTTACCATTTTTATCGATTTCAAACATGGCAGAAAATGTAAACTTATCCTCATTTGGACGCAAAGAACAAACGCCATTTGACAGATGTTCTGGCAACATAGGAATTACACGGTCAACCAGATATACAGAATTCCCTCTTTTATAGGCTTCCTTATCCAGTTCAGAACCTGGAGAAACATAATGACCCACATCTGCAATATGCACCCCAATATGAAAATTCCCATTCTCTAAAAACTCAAGAGAAATCGCATCATCAAAATCTCGCGCATCCACGGGGTCAATGGTCATGGTTAAAACATCACGTAAATCTTTACGTTTATCTATTTCAGATTGGTTAAGTGTAGTAGAAATTGCTGCTGCTTCCTTTATTACTTCATCTGGAAAGACAAATGGGATACCATTAGAAATAAGTATTGCTTTCATTTCCGCCTCATTCGATTCTGGTCTACCAAGCACTTCAATTATCTCACCAAAAGGATTTTTAGCATCATCTGGCCATTCTAATAATTTTACAATTGCTTTATAACCAGATTTAGCGCCATTCATTTTAGAAAGAGGCACAAATACGTCGACATCAATTTTTGGATTATCGGGAATTAAAAAGGCAAATTTATCATTAGCTTCTATGGTTCCTACCAATTGTTCATTTGCACGCTCAATGATATCCACAACTACGCCTTCTTCATTTTTTTTATTCTTATTTTTTCGTTTCAAAATTTTTACGGATACTGTATCACCGTGTAAAGAATGATTAGTGGCTTTAGGAGCGATATAAATATCGCCATCCTCTGTTATAACATAACCTGCGCCTCTACGTGTAAATTCAATTCTACCTTGTTTTAACTTTGCCGTGTATGTACTTTTAAATTTTCCTTTTTGCATCTCTTTTAATAATCCTTCTTCACTTAGTTCCAATAATATGCCATAAATTAATTTACGATCAGCAGCTTGATTTTCATTTAATAACTCTGCGATTTGTTTATAATTAAAAGTCTTTCTAGGTTCTTTTTTATAAAGGTTAATGATGGCTGATTTCAAAATTCCCTTTTTTTTCCCAGGCTTGTTTTTTGTAGTTTGATTCATCTAAAAAATATTCTCTCTAAAATTAGGTATAATTTAGGTTATGGGTTAAATTTGTAAGACAAAATATTACAAATATGCCAGATAAAGAAATAGAAAAAGCCTTAAACTCACAAATTCAGAAAGAAGCAAATTCTTCACAACTATACCTATCCATGGCAAGTTGGGCAGATCAAAATGGATTGAGTGGTACGGCACAATTTCTTTATGCGCATTCTGATGAAGAAAGACTACACATGCTTAAGTTAGTTAAATTTATCAATGAGCGTGGCGGAAAAGCCAAAATTCCAAAATTAGACACACCAAAAGATAATTTCGAATCGTTGGAAGAGTTATTTATTGATTTGTTAAATCACGAAATAATGGTGACTAATGCCATTAACGAAATCGTACACATTTGTATTCAAAAGAAAGATTACACCACGCATAATTTCATGCAATGGTTTGTTGCTGAACAACTTGAAGAAGAAGCTTTAGCAAGAAACGTATTGGATAAAATAAAATTAATTGGTAACGATAAAGGTGGTCTTTACTTATTTGATAGAGACATAGTGAATATGGTAACGACAGAAACACCTGGTCAAATTTAAAAGTTTGGCATTATTTTAGTAAGTTAGGGCTTGGAATTATATTAAAGCGATTTGAATTTAAAGATATTTATATTATCCATTTTTTCATTATTTATTTTCACTTCTGTAAATAATCAGACTGGTGATAGTAAGTTTAAGGACACGCAAAGTGTGCTTAAGGCCTTATACTTATATAACTTTGCTTCATTAGCCGATTGGCCTTCTAATTATAAAAAAGGCGACTTTATTATTGGCGTGTTAAGTAAAGACAATAAAGTTTACTTAGAGCTAAAAAAGAAGTACGAAGAAAAAAGGATTGGTGGCCAAGATATCAAAATAGTAAAATATGCTAAGATCTCGGAAATAGATAAGGTAAATTTATTATTTTTAGATAAATCTCAAAGCAGTTTAATAAATTCTGTGAATGAAAAAATTAAATCACAGAGTACTTTGTTAGTAACTAATCGAACTGGTTATTTAAATAAAGGAGCAGTCATTAATTTTGTAGAAATAAATAATAAGCAATCCTACGAAGTGAATGTCCGTAACGCAAAAAAAAGAAAATTGATTCTAGCATCAAAACTTATTGAATTGGCCATAAAAAAAATTGAATGAGATTATTATTTTACATATCATTATTTGTGCTGGGATTTAGACCGCAAGTTGGGCATAGCCAAACCACAAATTATCCGTTAAAGGCATATGAGTTCTATCAAAAGAAGGACTTTGTTACTGCCAAAATATGGATTGATTCTGCTTTGCAGTTCAACCAAATAAAAACGGATAAAGTATGGTTTATTCGTGGATTAATATACAGAGAATTAGAAAGTACAACTGAAAATAACACCAGATTAGTCGCTTTAGTATCCTTAAGTAAAGCAAAAAATCTATCGACTGACGCTGCATTGCTTAAACAGATAAACATTGTTACGCAAAACACAGTTATGAAGACCTACAATGAATCCATTGATTTATTGAAAATGGGAGAATTGAACAAAAGTGAAGCCCGCTATTTAAAGTATAAGGAGCAATATTTAATGTACAATAACCCAACCTATAATTTTGATCAACTAGACATCATGTATTTTAATTCATTGGGGTCTGCTTGGCAAGCGAATAATGAATTAGCGAGTTTTACAGAGCAAGAAAAGCAATTAAATATTGCTGTAGAAAAGTTTCAAAAAACCTTACATATAGATCCAGAAAATTATGATGCCAATTACAACATTGGCGTAGCCTATTACAATTTAGGAACTGATATTATCATACATCTTGATCCACTTTCACCATTAGATCGCATAGAAGAATTACAAATTACCGCATTAAGACTTTATAAAAATGGCTTACCATTTTTAATGAAAGCCTACGAATTAGATCCAGAGAATCCACAAGTTATCGAAGGACTTAGAAATATTCATCACGCAATGCAAGATGAAGAAAAAGAAAAGTTTTTCAAACTATTATATGAGCAGGTAACGGGTAAAAAATTAGAAAACGACTAATCTATCCTATGAAGTTCAAACTTACAATCGGTAAAAAGATCGGCCTTGGCTTCGGGATATTAATCATCCTGATTATGGTCGTTTTTGGTGCGACTTATTTCGCAGTTAACAAGGGGGTTAACACTTTCGAGCAAAGTAAGGAAATGAACAGTGTGTTGGTAAATGTCATCACACCTTCTAAAGAAAAAATAAGTGCATTAAGACTAATAATTAAAGACTCAAAACAATATGCAATCCAATGGGTTTCTCAACAAACCAAAGAAGAAGAGCCTTTTAAAGTACAACTAAAGTCCATCATGCAAAACAAAATTCCTGATGCGGTTAAGGATATCAAACTACTGTCTAGGAATTGGTCAAATATTGAAAACTCACAATTATTTTACGAAGTACCCCCTTTGATTGACAGTTTGCTTATAAGTTATGAAGTCATAATGACTCACTTACCTGATTTTGCAAGTTATGATGACATATTTGCCATGTTTTATGCCGGACCATTGGTTGACCAAAACGGACCAGTGAGTGTTTTAGCTTCCTTAATTGATACTAAATTAAGAACATTACAAATTAATTTTGAAAACCAAGAGGAAAAACTATTGGATGACAATTCAAAATCCTTTAATGTGGCTACTGAAACTTTTTCAAAGTTAAACTTCTATTGGGTCTTAGGTGCACTTTCCATTATCTTGGCCACTTTAGTTGCCATATTTACTACTAAATCAATAGTTACTCCTGTCCGATATCTTAAAAAAATACTTTTAGCTTTAGGAAAAGGTATAATACCTAACCAATCTGCCAGGGTGAGTAATGATGAGATAGGTGAAATGTCGGATGCCTTAAATCACCTGGTCAGTGGACTTAAAAAAACCACTTCCTTTGCACGAGACGTTGGACAGAGTAAGTTTGACTCACTTTACAAACCGTTGAGTGATAAAGATGAATTAGGTCACGCCTTACTTGTCATGAGAGATGAGTTAAAGGAAACCGAAAGAAACTTAGAACGTAAAGTAGAGGAAAGAACAGAAGAGGTTGTAAAACAAAGAGAGAAGGTACAAGAGTTGTACAAGGACGTTAGAGATAGTATTGTTTATGCGAAACGTCTTCAAAATTCAATTTTACCAACCCAAGAAAAAGTAAAGAGTATTTGTCCACAATCATTTATTCTATATAAACCTAAAGATATTGTTTCTGGCGATTTTTACTGGTTCGAAAAAATTAATAATAAATCTATTTTTAGTATAGTAGATTGTACTGGTCATGGTGTACCGGGTGCATTTATGAGTTTATTAGGTTCTAATGGTTTAAACTCTGCCTTAAAGGAGGGAAAACTCAGTCAACCTGCAGCTATGCTGGATTATTTGAATAAAAGCATATTTGAATCCCTTAATAAGAGTGACATTACTAACGAAGTAAGGGACGGCATGGATGTCGCTTTGTGTGCAATAGACCACGATACGTTAGAATTGGAATACTCTGGCGCAAATAATCCGCTATACATTATTAGAGATGGGGAGTTCATTATCATCAAAGCAAATAAAATAGCGATAGGTTCCTTTGCACCAGGGGAGGCAAATTTTGACAACCATAAAGTACAATTACAAAAAGGAGATTCTGTATACATTTTTTCAGATGGTTATCCTGATCAATTTGGCGGACCAAAAGGAAGAAAATTAATGTACAATCGTTTTAGAGAATACCTATTAGAAATAAGTAACAACCCCATAGAGTTGCAAGGAGAATTATTAAATACTAGATTAATGGCTTGGCAAGGAAAAATGGATCAGATAGATGATATTCTTGTGATTGGTTTAAAAATTTAAGCATGAAAAAAGTATTTCTTTTTACGGCTTTAATATTCCTAAATTTTTTATCCCATTCCCAACAAAGTGTAAAGTTTGATTCTTATGGCATAGAAGACGGACTATCACAAAGCCATGTCACCAATATTCTAGAGGATAATTTTGGTTACATATGGATGGCCACGCAAGATGGATTAAACCGATTCAATGGGTATGAATTTGCAGTTTATAAAAACAAGTTAAACGATTCCACTTCAATTCCAAATAATTACGTGCATTCTCTAATTAAGGATGCACACGGAACACTTTGGTTTGGCACCAATAGAGGAATAGGAAGTATCAACCCTTTGAATGGGAAAATATCAAAAATCAATAAACAGACCTATCCAAAATTAAAAGGCTATATTTTTACCAGTTTAGCAATTGACAAAGGCAATAACATTTGGGCTCTTTCTGAAAAAAACGGTATAAATGTAATTAACACTACAACAAAAACTGTTAAAAACATTTCTGCCATTCAACGTTCTACTGACTTCAGTACCATATATATTGACCCTAGAAATAAACTATGGCTAGGTAATAAAAAAGGCGAAATATTTTATGCGGATTATCCATATGATAACTTTGCAAAAATTCAAGCGCCTGATTTTTTAATTACTGGTGAAATTAACAAATTTTATTTTCATAAAAACAATATAATAGTCTGCACTACAGCTGGTGTATACAGTATAGATCAAAATTATACAGTAGAGAATTTTTCGAAATTTGCGGCAATAAATTACCAAAATTTTACATCCATTTACATTGAAAGTGACCACAAAATATGGTTAGGCACCAAAGATTATGGCTTATATTTATTAAAAGATAATTACACCTTAAAACCAATACTTTACCAGTATTCTACTAACCCTTACAACCCATACAGTTTGTGTGATGATCACATCAACACCATATTTTCTGACCAATCGGGTAATGTTTGGATAGGGACTGAAAAAGGCGTTGCAAAATTCGACAAATACAAACAAGGTTTTATTACAGTCGGTATTAATAACAATTCCGATCAAGGGCTAATAGATCAAAATGTTTGGTCGTTCAGTGAAGATACGCAACACAAAATTTATGTAGGCACAAAAAAGGATTTAACCGTATACCATCCTTACAAAAATTTATTCTCGCATTATTATCGCCCAGAAAAAAATGAGCACTATTTGATGAGTATTTATCCAGAAACGCCAACAAAAATATGGTTAGGTTATGACGACGGTTTATTTCTTTTAAATATAGAAAGCACTAATGACTATACTTTTACGAAAATTGAATTTCAAGAAAATACACTTGATCAATCTATTAGAGTCTATCAAATAAAACCCTATAAAGCGGGTAAATTATGGATTGGAACGCGTTCTGGTCTAAGCCTAATAGACACAGAAACACAAAACTATAAATTTTACCACCCTTCCAACCTTAGCTATAGCATTGGTGATGGTGCTGTTAAAGTAATATATAAAGATTTAAAAGGAAACTTTTGGTTTGTCACGAACAATGACGGCCTATATCAATTAATTATAGAATCCAATAATGAATTATTTATACCGTTTTTAACCAATAGTGAAATAGAAACGAACAGTCACATCACTTCCATTCTTCAAACTGACACTAACAATTTATGGTTAGGAACCTATGGTGAAGGTTTAAAACTTTTAGATCTTAAAAAAGTTACCATCACTAATTATACCGAATCGAATGGACTAGCAAACAATGTCGTTTATGGCCTGTTATCAGATGCAGATAAAAACATTTGGATCAGTACAAATAAGGGATTATCAAAATTTAATCCGGAAACGAAAACATTTCACAACTACACGACCAACGACGGACTTTCCAGCAATGAGTTTAATACTAATGCATTTTTCAAGTCATCTGACAACAACCTATATTTTGGTGGAATAAAAGGTTATATGAAATTTAAAGCCAACGACATTAAAAATAACCCTATCAAACCTAAGGTGGTTATTTCTAATATAACCATACATAATAAACGAAAAAACTCCAGTCAAAAAGAAATTGTGACGCACAACTATAGCGATACCCTTTCATTAGTCCTTCCCTATTATCAAAATGACATTTCATTTGAGTTTTTTAGTTCTCACTATTCCAACCCAGAAAAAAATTCCTACAAATATATATTGGAAGGTTATGATGATGATTATACCTTTTTAGACGACGACAACAAAGTGCATTACATGAATCTTTCTCATGACGAATACACTTTTAAGGTTTACAGTAAAAATCCAGATGGGGTTTGGTCTGCTAGACCTGCAAAAGTTAAGATTAAAATCACACCACCTTTTTGGTTAACCTGGTGGTTTATTATAATATGTTTAGGTGTTTTTCTTATGGTTATACTATACATCTACCAAATTAGAGTTGCACAAATAAGAAGACAAAAGATAAAACTAGAACTAGAAGTTGTAAAAAGAACTAGAAAAATTTCAGAACAAAACACCCAAATTATAGCCCAAAACACCCAAGTTGAAGAACAAAAAGAAAAGATTGAATTACAAAAAGAATTAATTCAAAAAGAGAAAGAAAAGGTAGAAGGGATATTGTTAAATATATTACCTGAAGGAACAGCTGCTGAATTAATTAGTAAAGGAAAATCCAAGGCAAGATATTATAAAAGAGTTACCGTAATGTTTACTGATTTTGTTGGCTTTTCCAAAATTGCTGAAAACATGAAGCCCCAAGAATTGGTTCGTCAATTAGACAGCTACTTCACTAACTTTGATAAAATCATCAGTCGTTTTGATCTAGAAAAAATTAAAACCATTGGTGATGCATACATGTGTGCTGGTGGCGTACCCATAAGAAATAAAAGTAATGCCATAGAAGTAGTACTTGCAGCATTAGCCATTCAGAGCTTTATGTTGGACTACAATGCCAAACTAGAAGAAAAAGGTAAAGAGTCTTGGAATATTAGAATTGGAATTAATACGGGAGAAGTTACCGCGGGAGTAATTGGACAAAAACGATTTGCTTATGATATCTGGGGGTCCACTGTTAACCAGGCCCAAAGAATGGAGATGCATGGGGAGCCAAATACGGTTAATGTATCTGGTAACACTTACGAAATTATAGCACCTTACTTTTTATGTACCTATAGAGGTAAAATTCAAACCAAGCACAATGGTACATTAGACATGTATTTTGTAAATGGTATAAAACCAGAATTATCGGTAGATGGTGCAGGTCTTAAACCAAATAAAAAATTCTGGCAAATAGTTGACTTGCATATTTATAGTTCTATTAACTATATGAAAGCAGAACGGCACATTATGAAAGTGTTAGAAGATGAGTTATCGGACAAGTTATACTACCACAGTATAAAACACACCAAAGATGTAACTGAAGCTGCGGAGCGAATAGCTTTGATGGAAGGTATTACGGATGAAGATTTATTCCTACTCAAATCAGCGGCCAGCTACCATGATGCTGGTTTTGTTGAAAAGTATGATAAGAATGAAGAAATTGGTATGCGAATGGCACGTGAAACTTTACCAAAATATGGTTATACACAGCAGCAAATTGATGTTATTGATGGTTTGATAAAAGCAACAGAAATACCTCAAAGTCCGAAAACATTACTCGAGCAAATAATGTGTGATGCCGACTTAGACTACTTAGGTCGGGATGATTTTCATGTAATTGCTGACCTATTAAGGTTAGAATTAAGAGAACATGGTGCTATAGATTCTGACAGAGCTTGGGATGAAATACAGGTGAAGTTTCTTACCCAACACACCTATTTCACAGGTTCAGCTATCCGTTCTAGACAAAAAAAGAAACTCAAACATTTAGAGGAAATTAAACAGAAATTAAAAACTTATAATTATAAAGATTAAAAGTCTTATTTTTTAAAGGATAATTAATAAATTTAAAGTTGTGAAAGAAACAACTTTTGTACAGCAAAACAAGGAAAAGTGGAAACACTTTGAAAGTTTGTCAAAATCAAAAAATAATGACCCGGATGAAATTTCGGAATTATTTACAGAAATTACAGAAGATTTATCGTACGCCAGAACATTTTATCCTCGACGCTCTGTAAGGATTTACTTAAATCAATTGGCACAAGGTGTTTTTACATCACTATACAAGCAAAAGAAACAACCTATCCGAGGATTTTTTACTTTTTGGAATCAAACGGTACCATTATCCTTATATCGAGCAAGAAAGAATTTATGGATGGCATTTTTATTCTTTACTGCAGCTATATTATTGGGTGCTATTTCACAACACTTTGATAGTTCTTTTGCGGAAATTGTACTTGGAAAATCCTATTTAGAAGCTACAGAAGATCGCATAGCTGCGGGCAATCCTATGGGGATTTATGGAGAAAGTGAAGCCGTAACCATGTTTCTTCAGATAACCATTAACAACATTCAAGTCGCCATTTTAGCATTTGTCCTAGGTATTTTCTATAGTTTTGGCACCTATTACATTCTATTGAGTAATGGCATTATGCTGGGCGCTTTTCAATGGTGGTTTTATGCAAAAGGCTTATTATTGACTTCTTTTATGGCCATTTGGATACATGGTGCGTTCGAAATATCTGCCATTGTAATAGCTGGTGCCGCAGGTATTACACTAGGAAATGGCTTGCTTTTTCCTAAATCATTTAACCGACTACAATCCCTAGTATTCTCAGCAAAACAAGGATTTAATATATTAATTAGTCTAGTCCCTGTATTTATTTTGGCTGGTGGACTTGAAAGTTTTATTACCAGATATTATCAATCCATTCCGCCATTTTTAAATTGGTTTATCATCCTTGGCTCCTTTAGCATCATTTTAATGTATTATGTAATTTATCCCGCAAAGGTGGCTAAGAAATACCCCGACAAACTGACCCTTTCTGAACCACCAAGAAAATTACCTAAACGTAAAATAAGTCTACACAGCATACGATCTTCAGGACAAGTGTTTACGGATGCCATATTTACTTTTATACAAAAAGCGAATTCCTACACCACTTTTAACCTTAAATTACTTACCCTTCCTATTCTAAGTATTTTAATATGGACCATTTATCAGGACAGTATCCATCTGACATTTTTAAATGACTGGGACGAAAACTTTGCCATATATTTTGGGTTGATGCCACACCTCTCCATTTTGAAATTTATCAGTTGGTCTATCTTAATCACATTGGTTTTAAACTATTCAATATATATCAGCTTATCACAACAGCCCATAAACCTAATCATTTATCTAAAACAAGCTTGGTACAGTTTCTTTTGGCAGTTTATATTGGTAAGCATACTAATGGTAACATTGATTTTCTTTAATTGGTTTTTCTTCACCTTAACCTTTATATTCTTTGGATTTATATTTCTGTTAACCCCAGTAATTATTCAACAAGAAAGCGTAAATTTATTTAAAGCCATTAATAGTACCTTTACCCTCATAAAAAAATCATACGGACAAGTATTCGGTTTATCAATCTCCATTGTCATTATCTCCATCATCTTCTTTTTTATATTCCACAATCCATTTGGTTATGGTATTATGTATATTCTAGATGATTTTTTAGAACAATTATTATTGGGCAATACCTCATTCACCTATCCTATAATCAATACCGTTAATGTATTTGTTTATGCCATTTTTATCAACTACATCTTACAAGTGGTATATATAAATGCCTACTTCTTATACTATTCTTTATTAGAAAAGAAAGATGCTAAAAATTTAATGGAAAACATAGATACCATTGGAAAGCGCAGTAAATCATTTGAAACAAGTATGGAGTATGATTAAGTTTATATCCATATTTCTAATCTGTTTAACCTATTATAGTTTTGGGCAAGAATTGTATCCCCATAAATTAGATGAGCAAAAATTATCTGAACTACAAAAAACGATCCAACACCAGACAAAAAAACCAGAACGTTGGACATTTGAAACAGATCAAGAATGGCAAGATGCCGTCAAAAAATTTGATAAAAACAAAAGGGGATCTAGCAAAGAAAAAGCTAAAGGATATGAATCGAAAGAATATACGACACCCGAGACCAACAAATCACCCAGCAACTACGAATTGCCTAATCTAAAAATAGGTCCAATTACCAAAGTCATTATTTATGTTGTATTAGGTGCTTTACTAGTCATCTTATTGTATTATTTATTTATTAATTCAAATTACAAATCAGTTGGAAAGAAATATACCCCCATAGATTTGGAAGAAATAGCCCCATCTGAAATTACAACAACGGCATTAGAAAGCATGCTAACTGCTGCCATAAAAGAAGAGAACTATAGAAAAGCTATCCGTATTTACTATCTTTTTATCATTAAAGATTTGGCCGATAAAAAATGGATACACTGGGAAAAACAGAAAACAAATAATCACTATTTAATGGAAATGTCTACTAAAAAAGAATATGCCCATTTCAGTACTGCTGTCACTTATTTTGAATTCATTTGGTATGGCAAGAGAAAGATTACCGTGGCACAATTTGACATCATTAAACCTCATTTCACCAAGCTATTAAAAGCTTTAGACATTAAATAATATTGAATAAAACAGCTAAAATATGGATTATTGTTGGTGCAACTTTACTAATTGGTTTAGTGGTATATATCGTGAATAAATCCAACAGCTCATTTGTTACAGATTCCTGGCATGAATCTTATGCACCAACTGACAAAGGGCCTTATGGTACCTATGTATTTAAAGAGCTACTAGATACTACTGGAATTTTTGAATCCTTCATTCAGCTCGATCAGGATATTGAAAATAACCTAGTCGACCACGAAGACTTAAACGATATATACTTTTTTATTGGTTTAGAAAATTACATGAGCGAAGCCAATTTTGATTATTTAATTGACTTTGTAGAAAATGGCAATACCGCATTTATATCTACCCCTAAAATGTCGGCCTATATGTTGGATTACTTATTCTTGAAGTTAAACGAAACTTATCAGTATAGTAAAGACTCAATACAGCAATTTTATTTTACCAATCCTACCATCAATCAAAAACCATTTCCCTTTAAATTTATTAAAAATAACCGTGCCGAAATACACAGTTGGGTAAGTTTTAACCCAGACAATTTTATTTATTTGGCTGGTGAAACCAAAGTATTAGGACAATCTTCCAATCAGCAACCAAATTTTATTAAAATACCACTAGAGGGTGGTACAATATATTTGCATTCTACCCCCTATTTATTTTCAAATATTGCATTTTTTCGATTTAATGGTATTAAATATGCCGAAAACATTATTAAACATTTACCACCTGGAAAAATTCAATGGGACATTTATAATTTAGATTATCATTCAAAATCAGAAGAAAATGAAGGTGGGAATAAAGGGAGTAACAATCGCAGTTTTTTTGAATTTATTTTTAAGCATACTGCTTTAAAATGGGGTTTTATAATCCTCCTAATTACCGCGCTTTTATATGCTATATTTAAGGGGAAAAGAAAGCAAGATATTATTCCAGCAATATCGTTAAAAACGAATTCTTCGTTGCGTTATTTAGAAACAGTAAGTTCTTTATATTTACAAGCAAGGAAACACAACAAACTAGCAGAAATACAGAAAAAAGTATTCTTAGCGTTTATAGCCGATAAATACTTTATCAAGACCAATAAAATAAACGCTGAATATGTAATTAAGTTAGCCGCTAAATCGGGGGTTGCCATTGAAAATATTAACGCAATTTTCATTTCGTTCAAAACACTTTCAGACAAAGAAATGGTAACAGATGAGGAATTAATAAAATTACAACAAGAAATAGAATATTTTTATAAAACATGTAAGTGATGGAAATAGAAAACAACGAAATAGAGGAGAACCTAACGCCACAAGGAAATGCAAATCAAGAACAACCACCCCTCAGCAACGCTGATTTTTTAGGTTCTAGATTAAACCTAGCCTTAGTTCAGGAAAAAGTATTGACTGCCAAAAAGGAAATTGGTAGATACATTATTGGTCAAGGAGAAATGATAGACCTACTACTGATTAGTTTGTTTTCTAGAGGACATGTGTTACTAGAAGGAGTACCAGGCGTAGCAAAGACCTTAACTGCAAAAGTACTTTCAAAAACATTAAGTGTCGATTTTTCACGTATTCAATTTACGCCAGATTTGATGCCCTCGGATGTAATAGGGACTTCTATATTTAATTTAAAGACTTCAGAATTTGAATTTAAAAAAGGCCCCATATTTTCAAACATTATTTTAATTGATGAGATCAATAGGGCACCTGCAAAAACCCAAGCTGCTTTATTTGAGGTAATGGAAGAAAGACAAATATCATATGATGGTGTGGTTTATAAAATGTCATTACCATTTTTGGTATTGGCGACACAAAACCCCGTTGAGCAAGAGGGAACTTACAATTTACCTGAAGCACAATTAGACCGTTTTCTTTTCAAAATAAAGATTACTTATCCCAGTCAAAGTGAAGAATTCGAAATTTTAAAACGTTACAAAAATTACAATGCTTCTCCAAATGTAGATGATATCACGCCTGTTTTCGATCCAGCAACTTTAAAAGAAATTCAATCGGTTATTGAACAAATTAAAATAGAGGACCAGTTACTGACCTATATTACACAAATTACAGAAAAAACCAGAAATCACGGGAAAATATATTTAGGAGGTTCTCCCAGAGCTTCCCTTTCTATGTTAAAAAGTGCGAAATCTTTTGCGGCCATGCGGGGCAGAGACTTTGTAATACCAGATGACATACAATATGTATGTAAACACGTATTCAATCACCGTATGATATTGACACCAGAAGCCGAAATGGAAGGCTTGACCGTGGAGGATGTCATAGAAGAAATTATTCAAGAAGTTGCAGTTCCAAGATAGATGAAATTATTGCGATCCTTATATTTTACAAATTGGTTTTATATTGCTTTATTGGCGATCGTATTTGCGTTTATTTTAGCGTTTCCGTTTCCATTTATACTGGTTATTGCGCAAGGCGGTTTATTTTTAATAATTGCAATCACAGTATTAGAATTCATCTTACTTTATAGGCCCAAAAAACCCATTGAAGCAACAAGAGAAGTAAACAATCCCATATCTATGGGAGATGAAAACCCGGTGCGACTTAAAATAACGAATAAGTACAAATTAAGAATCAGGGCTCAAATATTCGACAATACACCGGCTCAGCTTCAATTAAGAGACTTGTCCTTTCTTGTGGAACTTCAACCTGGAGAAAATAAGGAAGTAAAATATATGATCAAGCCAACAGAAAGAGGCGTTTATACTTTTGGCGATTTATATGTTTATGTTTCCACCTTTCTTCATTTTGTACAACGTAAAGTAGTCGCCAAACAAAATTGTGCTATCGCTGCATATCCATCTATTCTACAAATGAAAAAGATGGAATTAAAAGTATTTACAAAAACGGCAGCTCAAGGCATTAAAAAAATTCGCAGACTGGGCCACAACAATGAATTTGAACAAATAAAAAACTATGTACAGGGAGATGATTTTAGAACGGTAAACTGGAAAGCAACCAGTAGGAGAAATGAATTAATGGTGAACCAATATCAGGACGAAAGGTCACAAAACATCTATTCTATCATTGACAAAAGTCGCACCATGCACATGCCATTTGAAGGTTTAACTTTACTCGATTATGCCATCAATTCCACTTTAGCTTTTTCGAACGTTGCCATGAAAAAAGGAGACAAAGTAGGTTTACATACCTTTTCAAACAAATTAGGTAGTTTTTTAAAAGCAGAAAGAAGTACCGTTCAATTAAAAAGAATAATTGAGACGCTTTACCACCAACAAACGCACTTTTTAGAAGCAGATTATAATTTATTATACAGTAATATTCGGAATAAAATTAAAGGTAGAAGCTTAATAATGCTCTATTGCAACATTGAATCAACCTATACCCTAAAAAGGATTTTACCCCATTTAAAACGCATTAATAAAAACCATTTATTAGTCCTGATATTTTTTGAAAACACAGAAATCAATGCCGTGCTACATAAGGTGCCAAAACATGTGGGAGACATTTACTTAAAAACATTTGCAGAAAAATATAAAATGGACAAGAAAAGGATTGCTTTAGAACTAAAGCGAAACGGCATTCAAACCATTTTAACCACACCAAGCAATTTATCGGTGGCAACAGTCAATAAATACCTTGAAATGAAATCTAGAGGCTTAATTTAATCACTTATTGCTATCTTTATCCCATAATAAATTCCTCCAAATGAAAATCATCAGTTATCTTATCTTTTCTTGTCTATTTTTAACGGCAAATGCACAATTTGATTTAACCCTTCAAAAGGCAGAAGCTTTGGCAGATGTGCCTTTAAATTGTATTGAAAAGGAGTACCCAAATAAGTTGGGACAAGTTTTAAATGGGCAAAGCGATTTAAAAACACCGGAGGCATTACACCCTGTATTTTATGGTTGTTTCGATTGGCATTCTTCGGTTCATGGCCATTGGTTATTGAGTAAGTTCGTAAACGATTATCCAGGAACAGACTTAAGCAATAACATTTCCAATAGGTGGAACGAGCGATTTACGACCATTAAAGTAATCAAAGAGGTGAACTACTTTATGGTAGAAAACAACAAGAATTATGAAAGAACATATGGTTGGGCCTGGTTGTTAAAATTGCAAACAGAATTTAATATTTCCACCAACAAACAAGCAACAGATTGGGCAAGAACATTACTACCGCTCACCAATACCATTGTTAATAAATTCAAGAAATTTTTACCAAAGTTAGCTTATCCAATTCGTGTAGGTGAACATACTAACACTGCTTTTGCTTTGACTTTTGCATTAGAATATGCACGTAATGTAAAAGACTTAGAATTTGAAAAACTAATTGTAAAAAGCGCCAAAGATTTTTACCTAAACGATAAGCTTTCCCCTTTAACGTGGGAGCCAAGTGGGTTTGATTTTTTGTCGCCAACCCTTACCGAAGCAAATTTGATGGCTGAAGTATTGAGCGAGGCTGAATTCAGCAAATGGATTAAAACTTTTTTGCCAAGCATTTTAAAAAGTAACTTTACTTTAACACCTGGCATTGTCAACGACAGAACAGATGGTAAATTGGTTCACTTAGATGGCTTAAACTTTTCTCGTGCTTGGTGCTTGTATCGATTATCTAAACACTTACCGAAACAAAAGGACCATTTGATTAGCATAGCCGATCAACATTTAGAAGCATCCATGGAACAAGTAATTGGCAGCGACTATATGGGTAGCCATTGGTTAGCCTCCTTTTTAGTATATGCTTTGGACATGCGTAAGGAAGCTATTCAATAACTCGCTTACTCCTGAATTAAAATTCTTTTAGTACTCACGCCATTATTTGAACTGACTTTCAAGAGCAGCATACCATTTGTTGCCGTTTTTAAATTAATTTCCATTAAGTGGTTATTCAATTCGTAGTGGACCGGAACACTTTGTCCCATCATGTTGAATACTTCCACCTTTTTAATGTCGTTGTATTTTTCAGTCTGAACATAAAAATTACCATTGCTAGGGTTCGGAAATACTTGAAATTGAAAGTTAGTGGTTTCACCTACTGAAAGGTCTGTTTCAGTAAAAGTAGTCACTGCTGTATTGGTCACAATTGGATCATTAAAGTCGAAGAAAATATAAGCTGTGTTTTCAATTATTGTTTCAACAGGCAGACCAGCTTTCGGTTTAATACGGTATTGGAAATAACCTATGGACTCATCATAATTAGTCGTACTATCTACCAACATAATGTTTGGAAAATAAACAATTAGTCTATCCTCAACTAAATTAAAGCTATTGGCGTGTTTGTACCCAATTACCTCAAAAGTACTATAGTCCAAATTAGCCGAAAGTGTATCTTCTAAACGAATATTAAAAGCGGGCGCCGTTCCTGTATTTTGAAAACGAATGGTGTACGTCAACCAATCCTCATAACCTGGTTTAACACTTCTTGGATATACCTGCTTGTCGTTAGGGTCGTATGAATTGGCAACTGAATAACAATAAGTGTAAGTGTTATTTGTTGAATCTATATCGGCAGCTGATGCAATTACATTAACAGTTACACAAATTAAATCGCCAGATTGTGCAGTGGAATCAGTTTTAAACATAAGTCTAAAATCCTTGTTATTAACCACATTAGCAAAGTCAGCAATCGTATATGAATAAGTTGTTCCAGAAACAAGTGGTATTAATGATGTAGGCGCTTCGTTTAGAAAGGTAACAGGACCATTAACGGTAATGCTAACAGAACCACTTTGATTAGTTAAACAGCCCATACTGTACCATTGACTCAAATCACCAGCATTAACTGTAAGTTCGTGTGTCTGATTAGGAAAAACCCATCCTAGTGTACTTATGCCTAAAGTACCATAATCAACAGATGATGAACAAGTTGTTCCAAAATCAACCTTATCGAATAAACTATCAGCAACAGTTATAGAAACTGTAGAATCTACTCCTGGTGAAAGGCAACTTGGCAAAAACGGTATACCGGCCGTATCAATTACAACTTCATATGTCCCTATATTTGATGTAGTAAACTTATAATTACCGTAAATATCTGAAGCCGTAGTTTCTAATAATAAGCCAAGACTATCAAATAGTTTAACTTCTAAGTTTTTAAAAGGGGTTTCATAACCATTGAATTGGCAATCAGTAGCAGTATCAATAAAAATGTACCCTGTAATTCCTTGTCCTGATGGACAACCAGCAGGGTTATTTGAAGTATTACCAAAATTACAAAGTGGAATAGTATCTAAATATGACCATACATTCATGGCGGTTAAATAATTAGGAATACAATGAAAAGGGTTACCAAATATTTCAATTATGTTCAAATTAGGAAAAACAGGCCAGCAAGAAACATTATTATTTTCCATTCTAAGGATCGTAAGGTTATCTGGTAATTTAGGTACATAGGAAATATTGTTATTACTTAAATCAATGATTAATAGTCCTTCAGGAAAGTTAGGAATGCTCGTTAATTGGTTATCACTAATATCGATTAGATTAGTCATAAAAATAGGTAGAGAATCTATGTATGAAATATTACAGTTTTTTGCAATTATGCGATACATAGTATCAGGTAAATTCACTAATTGAGTGATATTTGGACTATCAGAAACATACAGTCTTTTTAAGGTAGATGGGAGGATACCCAAGGTCGAGATACTGTTTCCTCCACAACTTAAATCTTCTATATTTGGTGGTAGTGCAGGAAGTACCGAAAGACCACAATCATTAATATTTAAATCTATAATACTCGGGGGAAGTGAACTAGCGGATATACTTCCGATATTAGGATTGCTTTCAATATTAAAATCTTTAATTGTGTTGGGCAATGTGGGCACCACCGATAGATTACAATCGAATATATGAATTGTTTCAAGTCCCACGTTAAAATTAGGTATTGCCAGGTTTGGCGTCCCACCTCTATAATAATTTATTATGCTTGAAGATATTGGAGGCGTACTAGTTAAATTAGGGTTATTATTGATATTTAGATTAATTAAGTTTGGCGGTAAGCTAGTAATAGTTGTAAAATCATTGTCATTTAAATAAAGAAAATTTAAGCTACTTTGCGGTAAGTTTGGTAAAATAGTTAATCCATTATTTTCTGCTTTTAGTGAGATAATATTATCAAAATATTGCGCCCCTTCAAGATTTATAATGCCTTGACCCTCACAATTCAAACTTATCGCATTAACTATATCCGAACATGTAGTATCCATTTGGTTACCATTCATACAAACCGAGTAATTACTCTGTAAAAAGGCAACAAAATTGGTGTCAGGAATAGTAACGTATTGTGCTTGCACAAAATTAAAAGCAAAAATAAATAATAAGGCCAAATAAATATTTTTCATAGCATAGGGTTTTAGTCACTGTTTTTCAATCTACTATTGGAAAACGAAAGATTTTAAGATTGGTTGCCCAATTTACAATAAAAAAAATTCTACTACTTTAATTTACTGTTGATTCTGTTTTTTGTATGAATGATATAAGCTACATTCAAGCTTAAATTATCATAGTTTTGGGCCAATAAATTATCGCCTGTTAGGACTTCAAATTCACCATTAAATCCACACAAGAAAAGGTTAAACGCCATTTCCAGTCTTAAATGGATGGCAGGGCAAACCTTACTTCTATTGAATGGATAGTACTCCAAAAAAATGTCATTCGTTTTGACAAACCCTTGTCCATTCACTTCATTTTTCTCCCTGATAATTACTTAGTAAATCGATCTTTTTTTTCCTCCAACAGTAAAGTATTTGCCAGATTTTGTAAACGTTGCAGCATTATACCTGTCAGCACGCTGCAAGTCAACATATTTGGGAGATTTGAGACAAAACAACTCGTTTACCAACAATTTAAAAACGTTTAATCACGTGTCAACAACCATGTTTCCAATAGGAAAACCTACATTATTTTTTTTGCCATTTCTCCCTTACCGACATTCCAAATAGCCTTATTATTGTCGACCAAAGCAGCGGAAATTAATTCACCAGTTGCATTAAAACAAATATCAGTAATGGTTCCTATATGACCCATTTGAACAACTAATCGCACATCTTGTTGCTTCCGTATTAATGGCGTAACAAAATAATAAATTTCTTGCAATTCATATCGCATTGGAATCAAATCAGCTATACACATGCTGATTAAAGCCGACCAGCAGGACAAAAAATGCAATCATTTTGTAACATTTCAAATCAAATGGATACTAACTGAGCAGAACCCATTAGTTTTACAATAACGGTGATCAAACAAAAGGAATTTATTAAACTGGTAAAACCTCATCAAGGAATTTTGGTGAAAGTGTCTAAAATATACATGGACACCCTAACTGATCAGGAAGATTTGCGTCAAGAAATTTTATTCCAACTCTGGAAAGCTTATCCTAGTTTTAAAGGAAAAAGTCAATTTTCTTCTTGGATGTATCGTGTGGCAATCAATACGGCCATTACCTTTTTTAAACAGCAGAAAAAAATGCCTTTCCTTGAATTGTTGAATGACAAAACAGTGTCGATTAATGAAGCAGTAGAAGAAATAAAAACCGAGCAATTGGCACATTTTTATGGTGCAGTGAGACAGTTAAACAAGATTGAAAAAGCATTGATTTTGTATAGTATTGAAGGATATTCACAAAAAGAAATTGCAACTGAATTGGGTTTGTCCGAAGTAAATACACGTGTAAAACTAAAACGGACCAAAGACAAATTAAAATCAATCATTAAAACACAGGGTTATGAATTTTGACAATATAAAAGCAGCCATGGATGCTGATGCAGACCAAAAGGACAACATAAAAATAGATTTAGGAAAAGGACCGCATAATCCTGTAGCACTAATAAGACGCAACATGCGCATTGAAATTCTGACCCAATTGATTGGCGTCATCATATTTCTGATCGCACCGTTTACTTTTTTAAGTCTAGACCCTAAACCGCAGGCCATCTACCTTATTTTTATATTCATCATCTCTGTCATGATACTACTTTACACCCTTAAATTAAGTCTGTTTTTAAGAGAAGTTGACCCCATGACGAACAGTACAACAAAGTTGTTACAACAGTTCATATACAAAGCTAAACTGACCTTGCAAGTTTATAAATCCTTTATGTTGGCCAGTACACTACTCATACCAGTCGCTGTTTTTGCACTAATTACTGGTAACATCAATGGACAATACCACAATCCAACCCTCTTTGAAAAATGGATATATTTGGCTATTAGTGGCACTGAATTGAGCTTGTTAATTATTGGTTATTTATTGTTGGCTGGTGCATTCTATTATATGACCATCAGCTGGACCAAAACCATGTACGGAAAACACTTGACGGCATTGGAAATACTATTGAACAATTTAGAGGAGGAAGAATGAGTCTACTTGAGTCATGAAACATTTCATCCCACTAATCCGACAGTTGAGTACTGAAAAATAGTTTTAGTTTTACCATAGCCTTACATTTAACCATATACAATCAGGAATTATGGATGCTACCATCAAATTATTAATTATTGCCCACGTCGCACTTGGCGGAATTGCATTACTTACAGGTCTCCTTTCAATAATCGCCTATAAAGGCAAAAATTTACACAAAAAATCAGGAAAGTTTTTTGTTTACACCATGATAAGTTCTGGTTTAATAGCCATGGTCATTGCCTTGCTACCAAAGCATGAAAGTCCCTTTTTATTCTCGATTGGAATTTTCAGTACTTACCTCACTTTAACAGGTTATCGCGCATTGCGTTTTAAAAGACAAAACATCAGTTTGCGTATAGATATCACCATGGCATGGCTGATGGTCGTCACTGGATTTTTAATGATTATTCTTCCCACAATTTTAACACTAAAATTTAATATTGTCTTAGGGGTATTTGGAATATTAGGCATTTCATTGGCCATTCAAGACTTGAAGCTATTTAGCAAACCCAAACGCCTTAGAAAAGGTTGGTTAAAGTTACACATAGGAAAAATTATGGGAGGCTATATTTCAGCGGTGACCGCCTTTATTGTAGTCAATCAATTCATCCCTGGCATTTATGGTTGGTTAGTTCCAACCCTAATTGGCAGTGTTTTTATAGCCTATTGGATGAGACGGGTACGTTTGGGGAAGGTGATTAATTGAAACAGTTTTATTGGAAAACTAGCTGTGCATTAGTTAATTTACTGCGCTTATCTGTACTAGCAAATATTGTTCTAATTTTAAATGAAGTTAGAATTTTAGCTAGGGCAGAGCAACTGCCAAAACTTAATGTAAAAGGCATTTTCCTTAGCTATGTTGCATGCGCTATTAATTCACATTATGCAGCACCTAGTAGTGCAACTACTGTGTAGCAAATGGTGTTTATAGCTTATTGCTCGGTTGGTGGCGCAGCAGTATAACTACTGCGCAGTTCTTAAATGATTAACTTAAAGTTTTTACACCACCACATTTACAATTTTCCCTGGTACTACAATCATCTTTTTCGGTGCTTTTCCTTCTAACCATTTTTGTGATTGTTCATCCGCTAATACTGCTTTTTCAACCTCATCTTTGGGCATGTTGGTTGGCAATTCTAACTTGAAACGCATTTTACCGTTAAATGATACTGGATAAGCATAGTTGGCTTCCACTAAAAAATCGGGATTAAAAACTGGGAATTCAGCGTAAGACAAGGTCCCTGCTTCGTTTCCTAATTTGGTCCACAACTCCTCACAAATGTGTGGTGCATAAGGTGATATTAAGACTACCAAATCAGACAATATCGCTTTGTTATTACAATTTTGCTCGCCCAATTCATTCACCGCAATCATAAAGTTTGAAACGCCCGTATTGAATGAAAAACGGTTTAAATCGTCTTCAATTTTTTTAATGGTTTTGTGCAAAGTCTTCAACGCTTTTTTATCTGCTTCTCCAGCTTCAATTGCAAAATTACCTTCAGCATCATGGAAAAGTCTCCAAAACTTTCTCAAGAAGTTATGTACCCCATTAATTCCTTTGGTATCCCATGGTTTTGCTTGTTCCAACGGACCTAAGAACATTTCATAACAACGCAAGGTATCAGCTCCAAACTTTTCTACCAATTCATCAGGCGTCTGTACATTATATTTCGACTTAGACATTTTTTCTACTTCGCTTCCGCAAATATAAGTGCCGTCGTCTTCTAAAATAAATTCGGCATTGGCATATTCTGGCAACCAATTTTTAAAGCCTTCAAGGTCTAATTTATCATTGTCGACCAATGAAATATCGGCGTGCAATCTTGCAGTTTTATATTCCTTTCTTTTTCCAAAAGAAACAAATTTTCCTGAATCTTTATCTCGATAAACAAAACTCGATCTACCCAAGATCATACCTTGGTTGATCAATTTTTTAAAGGGTTCGTCGAAGGAAATAAATCCTTTATCTTTTAAAAATTTGGTCCAAAAACGAGAATACAATAAGTGACCTGTTGCATGTTCGGAACCACCAATGTATAAATCGACTTGGTTCCAGTAATCTGCTTTTTCCTTTGAAACAAATTCCGTTTCGTTGTGTGGGTCCATATAACGTAAAAAGTACCAAGAAGAACCTGCCCAACCTGGCATGGTGTTGTACTCCATTCTATCCCCTTCAAACACATTCCATGCATCCTTTTCTGCTCTGGCCAAAGGTGGTTCTCCGTCTTCGGTCGGCAAATACGCATCCACTTCGGGTAATGTCACCGGCAATTGATCGTCTTCAATTAAATAAGGCAAATCATTTTTATAGTATACTGGAAAAGGTTCTCCCCAATAACGTTGACGAGAGAAAACAGCGTCTCTTAATCTGTACGTTGTTTTTCCGGTTCCGATCCCCTTTTTTTCCATTTCATAAATGGCCAATTTCATGGCTTTTCTAACAGAAAGACCATCTAAAAAGCCAGAATTATTCATTTTTCCTTCCTTTTCGGCATAAGCGGCTTCAGAAATATCAACCCCTTCGAATATATTTAAAATTTCAATGTCAAAGTGCTTGGCAAAATCCCAATCGCGTTGGTCTCCTGCTGGAACGGCCATTACTGCACCGGTACCATAACCAGCCAATACGTAATCTCCAATCCAAATCTGCACTTTCTCTCCGGTAAATGGATGCAAAGCATAAGCTCCTGTAAACTGCCCCGTAATATTTTTTACATCCGCTTGACGGTCGCGTTCTGTTTTTAAACTCGCTTGTTTTTGATAAGCTGCTACTGCTTCCTTTTGATCATCAGTCGTAATCTCTGCCACCAAGGCATGCTCAGGAGCCAATACCAAAAAGTTGACACCAAAAATAGTATCAGGTCTAGTGGTAAAGACTTCAATAAACTGCTCTTCCCCTATTATCTCCTCTAAATTCGTATTTGACTCCTCTTCTTGATTCGGCAAACTTTTTAATGCATCTGAAATTGATTTCAATACTTGTTCCGTATGTGCAACCACCTCTTCATCAGATAAACGAATTATTTTATACCCTAAATCTTCTAATGTTTTCGTTTGAATTTTTTCTTTGGCAATTGATTCCTCATTTCCATGATGGTCTTTTTCAATTTCGACAATTAGTTTTTTAGAAAGGCACACAAAGTCAACAATAAAGTCTGTAATCAAGTGTTGCTTTCTAAATTTAATGCCTAATTTTTTGCCTTTCAATTCTGTCCATAAAGCAGCTTCTGCATCCGTCGGATTTGCTCTCATTTCTTTGGCTTGTTCCACCAATTTTTCATCTTGAACGGTTCCAATTCTAGGAGACTGAACTTTGAACTTTACAGCAGCTCCAACTGATTTCCCAATCCAATTTCTTTGCTGTTCTTTGATAGAATCTGACCAATCAATCGTTTCTAAACCGTTTAATAAACGCTCGGAATAGGCTGTAATACGCATACTCCACTGGCGCATCAGCTTTTGAACCACTGGATGACCACCTCTTTCAGAAACCCCGTCTTTAATTTCGTCATTTGCCAAAACTGTACCTAAAGCTGGACACCAATTTACCATGGAATCTGCCAAATAAGTCAGGCGGTAATTCATTAATATTTTTTGTTGTGTTGCTTCATCAAATGCATTCCATTCAGCCGCTGTAAAAATATCGATTTGGCTTGTTTCAGCTTTTACTGTTGCGTTTCCTTCGTTTTCAAAAACGACCTCCAAATTGGAAATATCATCTGCTTTATCAGCGTCTACATTATACCAACTATTGTACAATTGTTTAAAAATCCATTGGGTCCATTTGTAGTAATCAGGACTTGAAGTTTGCACTTCACGGTCCCAATCAAATGAAAAACCAATTTTATCCAATTGTTCTCTATATCGCGCCAAATTCTTTTCGGTAGTAATGGCAGGATGTTGTCCTGTTTGAATGGCATATTGTTCTGCGGGTAATCCAAAAGAATCGTATCCCATTGGGTGCAAGACATTAAACCCTTTTAATCTTTTAAACCGTGCATAAATATCAGATGCAATATAACCCAGTGGATGACCCACGTGCAAACCTGCTCCAGAAGGATAAGGAAACATATCTAGACCATAATACTTTGGTTTATCAGAACTGTCAGCGGCCCGAAAAGTTTTGTTTTCTGCCCAGTGTTGACGCCATTTTGATTCTATGTCTTGAAAATTATACTCCATGATAAATGCTATTTAAAAATGCAAAGTTAAAAAATTAGGTGTGTTCTTGTACTATTAACGAATAGCTTTTATTGTAACATTAATTTTTAAGCAGAAAAAAAGGGGAAAGTCTGCATAGACTTTCCCCTTTTTCAAAGTATTATTTCAATGTGATTAGCCACATTTAGAAGAGCCACAATCTTTACAAGATAAACAGCCTTCTTGATAAATTAAATTGGTGGAATTACAATTTTCACATTTTTGATTTTTAGCTTCTGTACCATCTACAATGTATCTTTTTAATGCACGGGCCACTCCATTTTTCCAAGTATTAATTGCTTCTGTATCCAATTGCAAAGTACTGATTAGGTGTACCGCTTTTTCAATTGGCATACCATGACGCAAAGTACCTGAAATTAATTTAGCATAATTCCAATACTCTTGTTCAAACTTATGCGATAACCCTTCAATGGTGGTCTTATATCCTCTTTTATTAATGTATTGAAAATCATATCTCGACTTTCCTTCAGCATTTTGTGCTTTAATAATAAAACCATTATTCACCCAACGTGGAATCAAAATACCATCTTCATCATCTGCCAAACCAGTAAATATTTCATAAGGCTTACCATCAATCAATCCAATAAAGGCGATCCACTTTTCTTTATTATTCTGTAAACGAACTACATCTGCCTCTAAAATTTCAGGGCGTTTAGTCGGGAAGTTTTGAAATTCATTTCCTTTTTCTTCTTCTTTTTCTGGTGCATCATTTGCAATCAGTACACCTGATCTTGATCCATCACGGTAAACGGTTAACCCTTTACAACCCGACTTCCAAGCTTCCATATACAATTCGCCCACCAAGGCTTCATCCACATCATTTGGGAGATTAATGGTTACAGAAATTGAATGATCAACCCATTGTTGCACGGCACCTTGCAAATGAACTTTACTCACCCAATCCACATCATTTGAAGTGGCTTTATAATAAGGTGATTTTTTGATTAATTCATCAATTTCAGATTGGCTATAATTCACTTCTGTATCCAAACCATTCACGGTCATCCAAGTTTTAAATTTATGGTGGAATACGGTGTATTCTTCCCAAGAATCTCCAATCTCATCTACAAAATCAATGGTCGCATTTTTATCGTTTGGATTTACTTTTCTTCTTCTTTTATATACCGGTAAAAACACTGGCTCAATCCCTGAGGTAGTCTGTGTCATTAAACTCGTTGTTCCTGTTGGTGCAATGGTCAATAAGGCAATATTTCTACGGCCATATTCCCCCATGTCATAATACAATTTTTCATCCACTTCTTTTAAACGTTGAATGAAAGGGTTGTTCACTTCTTTTTCAAAATTATACACTGGGAAAGCGCCTCTATCTCTAGCCATATATACAGAAGCTCTATAAGTTTCAACTGCAAGCATTTGGTGAACTTTAACAGAAAATTTATTTGCATCTTCAGCCCCATAAGTCAAGCCCAAAGCCGCCAGCATATCTCCTTCAGCAGTAATACCAATACCCGTTCTTCTACCTTGCTCAGCTTTGTGCTTAATATTTTGCCACAATTCTCTTTCTACACGTTTTACACTTTGATTTTCTGGATCATCCTCAATTTTAGCTAAAATGGTATCAATCTTTTCTAATTCTAAATCAATGATATCATCCATTATTCTTTGTGCCATTGAAATATGGCTCGTAAATAAAGGAAAATTAAAGGAAGCTTCTTCAGTAAAAGGGTTTTCAACATAGCTATATAAATTAATAGCCAATAACCTACAGGAGTCATAAGCACATAATGGAATCTCTCCACATGGGTTAGTCGAAACAGTTTTAAATCCTTCCTCTGCATAACAATCCGCTACAGATTGGTTGATAATGGTATCCCAGAATAAAATACCTGGTTCTGCAGATTTCCATGCATTATGCACAATTTTTGACCATAAATGACCTGCTTTTACTTCTTTAGTAACTTTTGGATTATCGCTTTTAATCGGATATTTTTGAACATAACTTGTATCCGCAGCAACTGCTCTCATAAAATCATCATCAATTCTTACAGAAACATTTGCACCAGTAACTTTTCCTTGCTCTAATTTTGCATCAATAAAATCTTCTGCATCAGGATGGTTAATAGATACAGATAACATTAATGCCCCTCTTCTACCATCTTGCGCTACTTCTCTTGTACTATTAGAATACCTTTCCATAAATGGCACTAATCCCGTTGAAGTCAAGGCCGAATTTTTTACAGCGGAACCTTTTGGACGAATATGAGACAAATCGTGACCAACACCACCTCTACGTTTCATTAATTGAACCTGCTCTTGGTCAATTTTTAAAATACCACCATAAGAATCAGAATTATCATCATTTCCAATTACAAAACAGTTCGACAAAGAACCTGTTTGAAAATCATTCCCAATTCCTGCCATTGGACTCCCTTGAGGAACAATATATTTAAAATCTTTTATTAAATCATAAATGTCATTCTCCGAAACTGGATTTGCATACTTATTTTCAACACGAGCAATTTCCCTTGACAATCGCCTATGCATTTGATCTGGATTGCTTTCATAAATATTACCTTCGGAATCTTTTAAAGCATATTTATTTATCCAAACTTGTGCTGCCAAATCATCCCCTTTAAAATAGTTTAAAGCGTCTGCTAAAGCTTCTTCATAGGTATAGGTTTTTAGGTCGTTGATCATTTCCATTTTTTGGGTTTTTATTTTAAACAAAGTTACATTTTTTTGAAACAAGTAACTGAATAAATATTTCAATGTTTACAAATTTCAACCCTTAAAACTCTCTATTACTGTTTATTAAAATTTTTGAACAATCAAAAAGTTAACAAATAATACAATTAAATATAAATTAATGTTGTGTTAGTTAAATAATAATGATATGGTGTTAGACCTGTAAAATTTGTTTATAATTTCAATTATTCGAAGCTATAAATTACAATAAATACTGATGGACAATTTCAGTACTTAGACAAGCCCAACAAAACAATTTCTTGGCAGCCTTAAACCGCACTTATCTGGAGCAATCCGAAATAAAAATGTTTATAATTATCCATCAGGAAAGGTGGAAAATTATCATTTATTCTTTATTTTTAAGCTTGATGCAACAAAAAATATACGAAATCGCCTTGTCATTAATGAATGGTATCGGTCCCAAAAGAGCCAAGACATTGGTCTCGTATTTAGGTTCTGCCGAGGAGGTGTTTAAGGTGAGACATAAAATTGATGCGCTCATTCCAGGAGTAAGCAAACAATTGTTAAAAGCCGTAAAATGGGAAGAATGTTTGCAAAGGGCAGAAATAGAATTAGAATGGATGGATAAAAATAGCATTGATGTACATTTTTACCTAGACCAAAATTACCCAAAAAAACTAAAACAGTGTGATGATGGTCCTGTTGTTTTTTATGCAAAAGGAGGACATTACAACAAGCGTAAGAATATTGCCGTAGTCGGCACTAGAAAATGCACGAGTTATGGTGTACAAATGACGAGAGATTTGATACATGGCTTAAAAGATTTTAACGTGCAAATTGTCAGCGGTCTTGCATTTGGTATCGATATTGCAGCCCATAAGGCAGCCTTGGAATTTGACGTGCCAACCATTGGTGTTCTAGCCCATGGACTAGATGATCTATATCCAGTTGGACACAAATCAACGGCAAAAAAAATGCTGGAAAATGGCGGTGGATTGATTTCAGAATTTATGAGTAACACTGTAGCAGAAAAGGAAAATTTTCCAAAGCGAAATAGGATTGTAGCAGGCATGTGTGACGCCACCATTGTTGTTGAAAGCTCTCAAAAAGGCGGATCATTAATCACTGCAGGACTAGCAAACGACTATAACCGTGATGTTTTTGCTTTTCCTGGCAACGCCGATAAAACTAGCTCAGTGGGTTGTAACTATTTAATTCAAAAAAATAGGGCCCATCTCATTACATGCGCACAAGACATGATTGATATTTTAGGCTGGCAAGATGAATTAGCTTCTACCCCTATTCAAACAGATTTATTTACCAGCTATTCTCCAGAAGAAGAAAAAATACTGAACATTTTAAGAGAGAAAGGCATTACACAGATTGACGATTTATGTCATTTTTGTGCCATGACCGTTAGTCAACTTTCAGTACAACTTTTCAACTTAGAAATGAAAGGCGCCATTAGAGCACTATCAGGTAAACGTTTTGAATTTATTTAGTAATCAACAACTCGATTATATAGTCACTCCATGGAATATCCGCATTTGTTTTGACTGGAGAAACTGAAAGAATTTTAAACGTATACCCCAAGGTATCTTTAGCACTTTGCGTATTCATTTTTACCTGGGCGTCATTAATGATAAAACTTGCAACTACTTGCCCTTCCCAAATACAATTTGTCTCTTCGGGACAACGCGAATCTTCTACTACTTCAAAACCATTAATCTTAAGATCCGTTTTAGCCATATCCACCTTTTGATTCGGCATCATACGGAATGAACTCCCCAAGCTTGCGTTTAAACTTGTTTTCCCGCAACTACTCAATAAACAAGCGAAGGCTACTGTACTAATTATAAATCTTTTTTTCATTTTAATTATGATAAATGCCATCCTTTTTTATCTCACTGACAACAAAGGAAGAATGAACGTTTCCTATGTTTTTAATCTTTGACAATCGCTCGGTTAAAAAATCACGATAGTCATCCATATTTTTCACCAACACCTTTAACAAATAATCATGCTCACCAGAAACGTGGTGGCATTCAATTACAGCATCAATAGAAACAACTTGCCTTTCGAAGTTAGCTAAAAATTCTTTGGTATGTTCTTTTAAAGAGACATGTGTATAAATCAATAAATTTAAACCCAACTTTTTTGCATTTACTTTGGCAACGTATTTTTCAATCACCCCTTCTCGCTCCAACCTTTTAATTCGTTCATACACAGGTGTAGTGGTCAAATCTAACTGAGCAGCAACTTGTTTGGTATTTAAATCAGAATTATTTTGAAGAATTTGAATTATTTTTCTGTCCGTTTTATCTAACTCCTTCATAGTTTAAAATTCTAAATATATTGAATTATTGACAAAATATAGATTTTGAATCTATAAAATAAACCATCTACAAGTATATTTTCTAGTTAAACTTATTTATGTGGTTTTCTGAAATGAACTTCTTTAGTTTTACTCAAAAAAAAACATGCGCAAACCAGAATCTCAAATGATGTCATACGGCTACAAACCTTCATTATCGGAAGGAGCCATTAAATGTCCGATCTTTCAAACCTCAACCTTTGTTTTTAAATCAGCAGAAGAAGGAAAAGCCTTCTTTGAATTGGCTTATGGATTAAGAGAGCAAGATGAAAACGAGGAAATGGGTCTGATTTATAGTCGACTAAACAATCCAGACTTAGAGATTTTAGAAAACAGATTATCCTTGTGGGACGAAGCAGAAGACTGTGCAGTTTTTGAAAGTGGCATGGCTGCGATCTCCACAGTTTTGATGGAATTTTTAGCACCAGGGGACTTGTTGTTATATAGTAATCCAATTTATGGAGGATCTGATCATTTTATCAAGCACGTATTGACAAAATATGGGATTCATATTTTACCATTTGACGCGAAGGATAACGAAGAAGCAATAATTGAAAAATTAAACGCAAGTGGCTTGGCAAACAAATTAGCTTTGGTATACATTGAAACACCTGCAAACCCGACAAATGCTTTGATTGACATTGCCATTTGCCATAAAATTGCCAATCAATTTTCAACAGAAGAAAAGGAAGTGATTTTAGCCGTGGATAATACTTACATGGGACCTGTTTGGCAACATCCAATAAAACATGGCGCTGATTTGGTCATGTATTCAGCCACAAAATATATTGGTGGACACAGTGATGTGATTGCAGGAGCTGTTTTAGGAAACAAAGCGAACATGGGTAGAATTAAAGGCATGCGTACTTTCTTGGGTAACCAAACCAGTCCGAACACAGGTTGGTTGTTGATGAGAAGTTTAGAAACTTTGAAATTGAGAATGGACAAACAAGAAGAAAACGCTGCTGCGGTAGCTGAGTATTTAGCTGGACATGAATTGGTGGAAAAGATATATTACTTAGGCATGCTGGAAGGGGAACAACAAGCAATATTTAATAGACAATGTGAAGGTACAGGCGCCATGGTTTCTTTCGACATTAAAGGAGGAGAAAAAGCGGCCTTTAAATTTTTAAATAACTTAAAATTAATCAAGCTGGCAGTAAGTTTAGGTGGCACAGAATCATTGGCAGAACACCCAGCTTCAATGACCCACGCAGGCGTAGATAAAATTGAAAGAGAACACCATGATGTAACAGATAACTTGGTAAGACTTTCTATTGGCGTAGAACATTACACCGATATCATTGAAGATGTGGCTCAGGCATTAAAAAGTGTGTAAAGTATTATATATTTGACATTTAAAAAGGGGATTGATAAAAACCAATCCCCTTTTTAATTATATTTACATGCCTAAACCCATATTACGAGTAGTTTATGAAATTGTATACCTATGTATTGAACATACTATTAAGTACTTTTATCATTTCATTTTCTTCAAACTCCATTGCTCAAAAACAAATCTCTATTTACAGCAGTATTAGTCCATACGGACTGCCAATAAACAGAGAAAAACTAACGCTTACAAAAATTGGAACGCAGACAAATAAATACCTTACCTCACAATATTTCTCAATAGGCATAAGTGATCTATATAAAAAAAACATCCTTTTTAGTCTTGAATTCACCATTCAAAATACTGCTTTTGATGTAAAAAAGACAAATGCATTTCCCGAATACCCAATGAATGAATTTGAGTGGGTTTCATCAACTTACAAATTAAACCAAATCAGCAGAAGACTGGGATTTAGACTTGACTATATACTCTCTAAAGATCAAAAAATTAGACCTATTGCAGGATGGTCAATTCACCTAAGAAGAGACTTCTATTACATAGAAAAAGGATCGACTACCTATCAAAATATTAATTCAAATCAAACCAAAAAAAATGATTTTGTAGCAGCAACAAAACTCCAAAACCTTTATGTCTTTTATGACATTCGTTTTGGCGCTTTATATGCCTTCAACCACAAATTATCATTAATGGCCGCGCTGGAATTATCAGCTGGAAAAATAGCTAAAGAATACCTTTCTTATCCTGATCAAATTTTCAAATTCGAATTAGCAATTCCTATTAGCTTCCGCTATACCTTATAATTTTCCCTAAAAAGGATTGGTCGCCCAAACACTGACTTCGGGTACAAATCCCCGGTTGTCCATTTCTGAATTTTGTACAATTACATGCGCAATTTCTTCGGGCCTTAATTTATTATCGACCACTTCTTTTTCCACACGATCGGTTTGGTTAAACGCAGTGGTGACCTCCGAAGGATTGACTAAAAATAACTTAACAAACCAAATTCTAGCGTTTTTAAAATGGAATTTACGCCTTGTATTCGCAGGGAAGATTAGTTCAGTATAGTTTAAAAATATTACTTATTTTTGCCCTAATGAATACTTATAGGTTTTTTATTTATTACTCATTTTTATATTGAAAATTCACTTTCGTAAAATATGACTACATCATACATGAAACCGTTGTGCACAACTAAAAACCTCTCCAAATTACAAACATATTTTTTATATGAAATTGAAAAAATTACTTAAAGAAGTTAAAAAAAAATATTTAGATCTAATAAAAAAAGAATCAGATACACACTATCTTTCTATCGGCGAAAACTGTCTGACAGACAATATTTTAGATAGACACAATTTAAAAAGCTTCAGCACGCCTTATTCACACGGCAGGAGTAATTTAGATTACGCAATAAAATTAGAAAAAGATAATTATCAAAATCTTTTATCCACAGAACACCTATTCTATGATTATGTAGGTGAAAATAAAGTAGTCAGAAACAAGCACTACTCTCAATCTGATGATATATATGTTGAAATTCATCAAAATGGATTTGAATTCACTCATCATGATGTAATGAATAATGAGCCACAAAGAAAAAGTTATGAAAGAAAAATTCTTAGAATGACTTCTTTCGATAATAGTAAAAAGCTAAAATTCGTATACCATTATAGAATTAACAAAAATAAAAACCTCAAACTTATAATAAACAAAGCGGAAGAGTTTTTAAGCTATTATCAAAAAAAAGGTATCGAATGTGAATTCATATTTTTCACACAAGAAATTATTTCTCAAAAAGAAGAAAGAAAGTTAATAAAAGTTCACGACTCCAAAAGTGTAAAAGGATTTATTTTAAATACATTAGAGATTTGGGGTGGTGATGATGATGATGTATTCTGGGCAAAAAAAGATGATGATTTATTAAAAAAAATGATAAAAGAAATCCAATAGCAGCATGTCACATTTTAACATCTTCCAACAGATCAATAAATAATATTAGTATCCAATGTATCGCATTTTTTCAAATTCGAATTAGCAATTCCTATTAGCTTCCGCTATACCTTATAATTTTCCCTAAAAAGGATTGGTCGCCCAAACACTGACTTCGGGTACAAATCCCCGGTTGTCCATTTCTAAATTTTGTACAATTACATGCGCAATTTCTTCGGGCCTTAATTTATTATCAACCACTTCTTTTTCCACACGATCGGTTTGGTTAAACGCTGTGGTGACCTCCGAAGGGTTGACTAAAAACACACGAATATTGTCTTTTCTGAGTTCTGCTTGCCAACATTGGGTCAAAGCGCGGACAGCAAACTTAGAAGCGGTATAAACCGAACCATGTGCAAAGCCTTTTAAGGCCGCGGTAGACCCGATATTAATGATATTCCCACTTTGTTGCTCTTTAAAAGTCGGCAATAAAGCTTGTGTTAACATGGTTAGTCCAAAAACGTTGGTATTAAAAACACGTTGCAGACCTGCTAAGGTGATATCTCCTAATAACCCAAACTCACCAATACCTGCATTATTTAACAAGACATCAATACCCCCTAATTTTTTTAAAACGATTGCAACATTTTCGGCTATATGATCAGTATCAGCTAAATCAAACACCATAGCCATGGCACCAATTTCTTGGGCAGCTTTTTCAACCCTTTCTTTATTGCGACCAGTGATTAAAACAGTAGCCCCTTTTTCAACCATCATCAGCGCAGTTGCTTTACCAATACCCAAACTTCCACCAGTCACTAATATTTTTTTGCCTTTTAAATCCATTTTAACTTTTTGTTACAAGATAACACATTTCCAAATTACATTCCACGACTCACTTTTACCCTCTCATACGCTTCCAATATTTTTTGAAACTTAATACTTGCACTTTCTTGAAATTTTTCACCCAAATGAGAAATTTTATCCGGATGGTGAATATTAGCCAATTTTCTAAAAGCTTTCTTCACCTTTAAATCAGAAGTATTTTCATTTACACCTAAAATTTGATAACTGTTTTTTAGTCCAATTTTTGAAGGGACGGCGTTTCGTTGGTATCTTCGTTTCTGCTCTTTTTCATTAGGTTGATACCCTAACATAGCCAATATGGAAATCAGTATTTTTTTATGGACATGAAGGTATTTTGCAATCGTCTCGAGCAACACAAATTCTTCGTCTGATATTTTCCCATCAATAGCCGATAGTTTTATCAAAAAATTTATCATTTGTACCCTTTCTGCTGGACCAAAATTGCGATTAATGGTTTTACAAATAGTAAATAAGTTTTCCTCAACTGTTAAAAGAGCTACAAATTCGGTAATGTGTTTTTCAGCATATTTATCTTTAAAACTATCTTTCAAAGATTGTTTTACCCAAGTGATTTCTTTGTCACTAATTTCTCCATCAACAGCCATCAACTTTATCGACAACTTAAAAATAACGGTTAAGTATTTTTCTTCATTTCCCAAAAAACCCGCTCCAGACTTGGTTTTATAGGTGTATTTCATCAAAATATAGACAAGTATAGCCACGGTAAGAATCCAAACAAAAATTGCAAAAATTGCATTTCCAATAATTATCGCAATAATGACCCCTAAAATAGGAGGAAGAAAAATAAGTAAAAGGACAATAAGGGTACTACGCATGTAGGCGAAGATAATAAATTAGTCAATGCAGCTATTTGGACTGTGCTAGTATTAATCTTCTTAAACAAGAACTTTTATTAACCCCCTAGTAAAATTACACCTGTAAAAGCAAGTGTAATAAATGTGACATTACTTAATAGCGCTAGCCATTACCTTCGTATTATTATACAATTTAATTATGGCAAAAATAGTTATTCTTGGAGCCGGAATTGCGGGTCATACGGCCGCGGCGCATTTACGTAGAAAATTAAATAAAACACATGAAGTTTTAGTAGTGTCACCAAATAGCAATTACCAATGGGTGCCTTCAAATATCTGGGTCGGAATTGGTAAAATGACATCAAAAGACATTATATTTCCACTGAAACCACTTTACAAGAAAAAAGGCATTGGTTTCAAACAAGCAAAAGTCATGTCCTTTTATCCAGAAGGTTCAAATCAGTTAATAAAACCACATGTAAAAGTTGAATATGTGACAGGAGAGCGCGAAGGCACAGAAGAGTTAGTTGACTATGATTACTTGATCAATGCAACCGGTCCAAAATTAGCCTTTGACTTAACGCCTGGTCTTATTCCTGGCATACACAATACTTATTCAGTATGTACATTTGGTCATGCTACTGAGGCTTGGAAAGCACTAAAAGAATTAATAGCAACCGTAAAAAAAACGGGAGAAAATGCTAAAATTATAATTGGAACTGGACATGCCAAATCTACTTGTCAAGGTGCAGCTTTTGAATACATTTTAAATGTCGAAAAAGTAATTAATGATTCTGGCTTAAGAGATAAATTTGAAATTACTTGGTTGTCGAATGAATATGACTTGGGTGATTTTGGAATGGACGGGATGCTTTTAAAATACGGAAGAAAGAATATCTCTTCTGCAGAAATGGTCAAATCTGTTTTTGAAGATAGAGGAATTAAATGGATTACAAAATCTGGTGTAAACAAAATAGAAAAGGGTGTAGCCTTTTATGAAAATTTAGCGGGAGAAAGAAAAGAGGCCCATTTTGACTTTGCCATGCTCATTCCTGCTTTTTCAGGCCATGGATTTAAGTCATACGACAAAGCTGGACAAGAAAACACGAGTAAACTATTCAAAGGATTTATGCTAGTGGATGCCGATTACTCCTCAAAACCATACGAAGAATGGACTGCACAAGATTGGCCTGAAACTTATCAAAACCCAAGTTACGACAATATTTTTGCGCCTGGTATTGCCTTCGCGCCACCCCATAGCATTTCGAGACCAAGAAAAAATGAAGCCGGCACAGAAATCTATCCCGCACCACCAAGAACTGGTATGCCCTCAGGAATCACCGCCAAATTGGTAGCTGACAACATAATAGACCAGATTAAAAACAATAATAAAAATCTTTCACATAAAGGATCAATGGCAAATATGGGTGCTGCCTGTATTGCATCAGCAGGTTATGGAGCCTTTTCTGGTAGCGGTGTCAGTATAACTACTTTTCCTATTGTACCAGATTATAAAAAATATCCGAAAACCCAAGGAAGAAAACTAGGGAAAACATTTGGAGATATTGGTTTAGCAGGTCACTGGCTAAAACTAACCCTCCATTATGCGTTTTTATACAAAGCCAAAATGAAACCATTTTGGTGGATTATTCCAGAATAAATAATAACTTTTACTATGAAATTTACCAAATTGAATAAATTCACAATGAAGAATCCTTTGATTCAAGTATTTAAATTCGTTTATTTAAGTGTTAAAATTATGTTTGTGGTCGCTTTAGGTCACGGAAGCACAAGGAATTAAACAAATAAAAAACAATAGGCAATGTAGGCATGCTTTTATGACCTAACAGTAGGTGTATATTGGCATGTATTTGCAATAATTCTTGTTGTCATTTATTTAATCATACAATACTGCATATTTAAAGGAAAATTAGACGAGAACAAATACGTGGGAGCATTAATAATTACCTCTATACCCATACAGAACCCCTTCAGTTTACCTCCCTACTAATCTTTCAATTAGAATGGAATTACTTTGCAGTAAGTTAGGATTGGTAAGCCTAAAAGGTAGTTTTACCTTTGAATTTATCCTTAAATTGAATCATTCTAAATATTTACATTGGGTTATTTTATAAATAATGTAGTGCAAATTTCATAACAACAGGCTAACATAATTAGCTTAATATCTCCTCTAATATTATTAAACAGGTAAAATTGGTTTAACCAAGTTCTTTTATGTTCTCGATAATTTTGTGCCGAACAAAATAATTAAACAATCGACTCATGAAAAAAACTTTACTTTTTGCAGGATTATTTGCAACTTTAGGAGCAAGCGCCCAATTAGGCTTTAATCCACACATTGATTTCGTCAATGAAACAGATACTGTATATGTACCATCTTCATTAATAAAAAAACAAGTCCTTTTTATTGGTGGAACCCACATGGTACAAACGACAGACACTTATGGTAATCCAGCAGGTGCTTTTCCAGCAAAACAATGGCATGACTTTATTGGATTTACACCAGATAATACATCTAATGATTTAGGATGGCTTTCAGTAAATCACGAAATGGTATTGGCGGATGACAATATTGGTGATGGCGGGGGGATGACCGTATTCAAAATTAAAAGAGACCCAGTAACGGATAGTTTGATGGTAGTTTCACAAACCTTAGCGGATGGTAGAACAGGTGAATATTTCAATGTTGATTTCGCAAACACAGTAGGTGAAACAGGTATGAATTGTGGTGGTATCCAATCCTCTGCAGATGGTCGTATTTGGACCGCTGAAGAATGGTTTAGATATGGCACATCAGACATATATGCTAATGGTGCAGGTGTTAGAGATACAGCAGATTTTACCATTACAGGTTCAGGAATCGCTGTTGCGGATGGACAAACAGTTGCTAAATATGAGAACTTCAACTACATGGTTGAAATCGATCCAAAAACAGCAAGTGCAGTAAGAAAACAATATAACTGGGGTCGTCAACCTTTTGAAGGTGGTGCAATTTTACCGGACAATAAAACGGTGATTTTAGGTGCTGATAATACACCAGGTATGTTAACTAAATTTGTAGCAGATGTCGCTGGAGACTTTACGGTTGGGAAAACTTATTTCTACAAAGAAGATGCACCTACTAAATGGATTGAATTAGACAATAGTGATTTTAATAAATTATTACATTTTCAAGATGAAGCAATTGCTTTAGGTGCGACAATGTTTAACAGATTAGAATGGATTTCATATAACCCTAAAGATGGTAATGTTTACATTACAGAAACAGGTAGAGATAATCCAGCCGGATCATGGAATGATGAATATGCAGATGGTGGTATTTTTGCAAAACACCACATAGCTAGAGCAAACATGCAATATGCAACTGGACCAGACGATAGTGATTACAGAGATTACTACGGCCGTGTGCTAAAATTAGACATGACAAATAGTGACATTAGCGTACATATTGAAGGTGGACCTGATTTTGCGAGTAATGTTGATCCAACAGATTACCCAAGTACTCATCTATCTAACCCTGATGGTTTAGGATTTATTACCATTGGCGAAAAAACATATATGCTAATATGTGAAGATTTAAATGGTACATCTAACGGAAGAATGCCAATGGGAACATCTAACAAAACTTGTGAATTGTTTATGTTAGACATGGACATTAACAGCCCATCATTAAACGATTTAATTAGAATTGCAGAAGTGCCTACTGGCGCAGAGATTACAGGTGTAAGAGGTTTACCTGATGGAAAAACCATTTTATTTAACTGCCAACATCCTAGCTCTTCTAATCCTTTCCCTTATAATAACTCATGCACCATAGCATTAACAGGATTTGATAAAGGATTTTTAAGTGCACCAAAAGTTGATTATGATGCAAACGAATTAAAAATGTATCCTAATCCAGCAATTAATGTGGTTCACTTAAACAAAACTACAGACGTAGGTGTTTACGATATGAATGGCAACTTAATCCAAGTATTAAGAAACACAAATAAAATCAACGTTTCTAGTCTTTCTTCTGGAACATATATTATCCAAACAGCAGAAAAAGAAACTAAAACTTTAATTGTCGAGTAAGCATTTTCTTCAATTATCTACACACCCACCATTTGTGAAGAATGGTGGGTGTTTCTATTCAAGCAACAATTATGATTAAGACAAGTATCCTATTCGTTTTTTTAACAGTCCTTCAACTGGTTAATGCAAATACAAAACCTAGTGTATTTTTAAAACAAGATTTAATAAAAAACTATGCCTTATTGGTGGAGGAAGTCAATCAATTACAAAGGGCTACTTTGGTTGAAAAAATAGATTGGGAAGCATTAACACAAGTATTTTTTGATAGCAGAAATGCCTACAAAAATGTGGAATTACTAGTCGCTTTTTTAGACCCGGAATTTATAAACGACTACATTAATGGAGCGCCCTTATTAAAAATAGAACGAAAAACGGACGACATGACCATCCTTAATCCAAAAGGCTTTCAAATCGCAGAAGAAGTTTTATTTGAAAAAAATTTACCAGAATTTAAACTATTAGTCGAACAATTACAAGCTAGAATTATTGAATTTGGAAATCGTTTACCATCTCTTTATCTAAGCGAAAGAATTGTTTTTGAAGCCATGCGAACACAAGTTATCCGTATTACAGCCTTAGGCATTACAGGCTTCGATTCCCCATCCGGATTCAATTCTTTAGTTGAAAATAATATCACCCTTAAAAACTTAGAAAAAACAGCAAGCGCTTATTATGGTTTCTTAAATGAAAACGAGCAAGTGAAATTGAAAACAATATTTAAACAAGGGCATTCTTTTTTTGAAGTAAAAGAAATGGATGCATTCAATCGTTATCAATTTATAAAACAATTTTTAAACCCTATTTATGGTATAATATTACAAGTCCAAAAAGAACTATTTATTGAAACAAAAACCATGGTTGTAAAATCTGGATATGCTGTAAATTATGAGACAGAAAACATTTTTGATACCGACTTTTTTAATGCGGATTACTTTGCTAACTATGCTAATTCAGGTATTGAAGAAAAGAAAATAGCTTTAGGAAAAACTTTGTTTTATGATCCAATCATTTCTAAAAACAATAAAAGGGCCTGTGCCTCTTGTCACCACCCAGAAAAAGGCTTTACAGATGGTTTAAAAACAAGTGTAGCATTCAATGAAATTGGCCATATCGATCGCAATTCACCCACCTTAATCAATGCCATATTTAGTACTCGATTTTTTTGGGACAACCGAGCTGGATCACCAGAAGCACAAGCAGAACATGTTATTTTTAATCCAAAAGAACTAAACACAAATTATAATGAAATCCTAGGGAAATTAAATAGCAATTCTACCTATAAAAAATTATTCCAAGAAGCATACCCTGAAATAAAAGAAATAAATCGTCAAACCACTTTAAGTAGTCTTTCCGCATTTATTCAATCATTGAAATCTTTTAATTCCGTTTTTGACCAAAGTATAAAAGGAAAAATTCCTGTTCCTAAAGATGTAGAAGCCGGATTTAATTTATTCACTGGAAAAGCAGCTTGTGCTACCTGTCATTTTATCCCCACTTTTAGCGGCTTAGTACCGCCACTATATGTAGAAACAGAATCTGAAGTATTGGGTGTTCCTGCCTATAACGATATCAATAAAGCAATTTTGGATCAGGATTTAGGGCGATATGGAAATGGAAGACCCAAGGAAAAGGCGGACTTTTATAAAAATTCATTCAAAACTGCTACGATTAGAAACATAGAACTAACAGCTCCATATATGCACAATGGCGTTTTTAATACACTTGAAGAAGTGGTAGAATTCTACAATATTGGCGGAGGACATGGTTGGGGAATTGCTCCAGAAAATACTACCTTGCCTAGTGATGAACTGAATTTAAACGCTACAGAAATTAAGCAGTTAATTATTTTTATGCAATCTTTAACCGACACAACAGGTATGACAGCCGTTCCAACCACACTACCAACTTATAAAGACGATTTATTAAAAGACAGAAAAATTGGTGGTGTATATTAAAAATAAGTTAAAATCTATTTCCTTAAAAATAGATATATGCAGGACTTGTAATAAAACTCACTACCTTTGTGAATAGTATGGTAAGTGGTAAAGCAAATATTCGAAACCTTTCATTTGAAGAACTCACAAAAGTAGTGATAGACTTAGGGGAAAAAAAGTTCCGTGCCAAGCAGGTATATGAATGGTTATGGAAAAAAGGGGTACGCACATTTGAAGAAATGAAAAATATTCCTAAAGCACTGAATAGTGCCTTAGATGAAACATACTTTATAGATGCTTTAAAAATTACCGATTTACAAAAAAGTAATGATGGTACCGTTAAGGTAGCATTTACCAGTTTTGATGGACACGTTACCGAAGGAGTCTTGATTCCAACAGACACCAGGGTAACCGCTTGTATTTCCTCTCAAGTAGGTTGTAGCTTAGCTTGCAAGTTTTGTGCAACTGGAAGGTTAAAATTAATGCGAAATCTAAGTCCAGGCGAAATATATGACCAAGTATTGTTATTGACTAACTTATCACAAGAACATTACGAGATCAATTTGACCAACATTGTTTTTATGGGCATGGGGGAACCATTGCTTAACTTCAACAACGTAATGCAGGGTTCTGACAGAATTTGTAGCGAAGATGGACTTGGAATATCTCCAAGAAGAATTACTATTTCTACAGCTGGCATTGCTAAAATGATTGAAAAAATGGGGGAAGCACCCTTAAAATTAAACTTAGCTTTATCCTTACATGCAGCAAATGATGTAAAGCGAAGTAAAATCATGGAAATTAATGATTCTAATTCTATAGATAGGTTAGCAGAAGCATTAAGAAATTACCATGCGAATACACAACAAAGAATTACTTTCGAGTATATCATTTTTAAAGATTTCAACGATACTTTAGCAGATGCAAGTCAATTAGCTGATTTCTGTAAAAATGTCCCCGTTAAAATTAACATCATTGAATACAACCCAATTGATGATGGAGAATATGAACAAGCGGACAGACAAAAAGTAGATGCCTTTGCGGCTTTTCTAGAATCTCTTAATTTAGTAGTAAACATTCGAAGAAGTAGAGGGAAAGACATAGATGCAGCATGTGGACAATTGGCTAATAAAAACAAAGCAATTGCCTTAAAAGAAAGACCTTTAAAATTGAAATAAATGTGGCAATCCTTCAAGATTTTATTCCTTTTTTTCTTCCTTAGCTTTACAGGCTTTTCGCAAGTGAAAAGTGTGATAGAAGGAAATGAATTTGCCCGTTCTAAAGCAGAGTCGTTTAATGGTTTTGTAGGTGAAGATCAATCTGCACTGTATACTATTGATTACATATATTCCAATAAAAAAAAGAAAGAACTCATTACCAGAAAGTTTTATAAGTCTGACTTAACACTAATTAAAGAAACGGATATTTATACAAATCCAAACGAAAACTATTACGTAGACCCTTACGAGGTGTTATTAGTACAGAATAAAATTTACTTGTTTTCCATTTTCACCCACATCAAAGAACAGACTACTTCACTAGGACTTTTCATTTATTCTGAAGACCTAACCCTTCAAAGTTTTAGTATTGTAGACTCTATAGCAAAGTACGATCAAACGAATATAGTTTTTAGTGTCAGTAACGACCAACAGTCCATTTTAATGGCACAAAACCACCCCCACAACATCAACAATAAAGAAGTAGTAGATTTAACTAACTTTGATTTAACGGGTAATGTTCTCTGGCAAAAAGAATTAATCTCCCTAAACGCGGTTAGTAGAATAAATATTGAAAAAATTCAACTCGCAAACCAAAATGAAGTTTACATTTTGTGCAATTACGGATTTAATAACAATAGAAATCCAAATGTAGATGACATTAAATTATTGACCAATAAATACACCTTATGGGTCTACAATAACGAATTAAATTTTTTAAAAGAAATAGATTTAAGGTTAAAACAAAAATGGTTAAATGGCATAGCGTTAAATATCAAATCAAACGGGCATTTAAGTATAGCTGGTTTTGCCAACTCAACAAGAGACCATGCTATAGATGCTTTTTTCAATCTGGAATTAGATGAAAACTATGAAATTGTTCAAAATAATTATAAAAAACTGTCAGATAGTGAGCTAAAATCCTTCCTGCCTAAAGGAAGTAAAGATTCACAGTTAGAAGATTATCATTTAAGAAAAATAGTCATGCTAAACGACGGTTCTTTCTATATGGTTGCTGAGCATTTTTACACCTATATCGATCGTGTTTATGACCCAAGAACAAATACAACCAGTACCACAGAACATTTTAATTACGAAACAATTTTAGTTGCCTATTTTAATGCTGCTGGTGAATTTATATGGTTAAAGCGAATTCCTAAAATTCAAAACTCTACTAATGACAGGGGTTATTATTCTTCCTTTGCAAGTTTTAAATACCAAAATGATTTATACTTGTTTTATAACGATTTTGAAAAAAATGTAGAAATACCAATTGAAGACACCGAAAACATTAAACCACTATTTAATGGAAGAAGGAATGCTTTGACTTATGTGAAAATACAAAATAATGGGACTGCGATAAGAAAACACGTCAATACGGATGGCAATTATTTACTGTATGCAAAAAAATCACTGCAGATAAATGAAGAAAACATGTACCTATTGTTAGAATTAGGTAGAAAAGCAAAAATTATTGGTTTGACTTTTTAAGGAATTTGAATATTTATATATCTTTACAAAAAAATTAAGATCATGAGCGACGAAAAAAAATACACTTACTTTGATGATAGTACTGATATATTGTCACCGATTTATATAGTTCTTGCCTTAACGGTAGTCTTCCTTTTGCTTTTTGTTCTTTAAGAACAAACTTCTTTAGACAATTAAACTGTCTTTACATAGTATATGAATATGCCTTTTAATTCCATATTTTCTTGGATAATAAAAAAAAGGATTCATCAAATTGACCTCTTTAAAAAATATCCTAAAGAAGTTCAAAATGACGTTTTTCAGCAACTTATTGCACACGGTAAGAATACAGAATGGGGGAAAAAATATAACTTTGAAACTATTCAGTCGCCGCAAGATTTTGCTGACAATGTACCACTCACCAACTACGACACCTTAAAACCATACATTGATCGTCTATTGGCAGGCGAACAAAACTTATTATGGGACACAGATTCCAAATGGTTTGCAAAATCTTCTGGAACAGTTAATTCAAAAAGTAAGCTCATTCCTGTCACTAAAGAAAGCCTACAAGAATGTCATTATAAAGGTGGTAAGGATTTACTAAGCCTTTACTACAATCAAATTCCCGACAGAAAATTATACAAGGGAAAGCACCTCATCATTGGTGGTTCCGCTGAAATAAATTACCTCAGTCCCGACTCTTATTTTGGTGATTTATCGGCCATCATATTAAAAAACATGCCTTGGTGGGCAGAAATTAGACGAACGCCGGCCAAAGAAATCGCTTTAATGACCAAATGGGAAGAGAAAATTGAAAAGTTAGCTCAGGCTACCATCCATGAAGACGTTTACATATTGGCAGGTGTTCCAAGCTGGACTTTGGTACTCTGCAATCGCGTATTAGAAATCACTGGCAAATCTAACTTAAGAGAAGTTTGGCCCAACTTGGAATTATTCATGCATGGTGGTGTAAGTTTTGAACCCTATCGTGCTGAATTTAAACGATTGATTCCATTTGACGACATGCATTATTTGGAAACTTATAATGCCTCCGAAGGTTTTTTTGGCATTCAAGACGATTTATCAAATCCATCCTTATTATTGATGTTGGACTATGGGGTTTATTATGAATTTATTCCCATGAAAGAATTCAATGGCATTGACTCAACTCACGTTATTCCATTAAAAGATGTGGTAATCGGCGAAAATTATGCAATCGTAATTTCAACGAATGCAGGTCTGTGGCGACATATTATTGGCGACACGGTGATATTTCACACCACTACACCATATCGCTTTACGTTATCAGGCAGAACCAAGAGTTTTATCAATGCATTTGGAGAAGAAGTCATTGTTGAAAATGCGGATAAAGCCATTAGAAAGGCATGTGAAACACACCAAGCGAGCATTAGAGAATATACCGTAGCCCCAAAGTACATGTCGGAAGGTAAAAAAGGAGCACATGAATGGTTAATAGAATTCATCAATCCTCCGGCGCACTTGCACGAATTTGCACACACGGTGGACAGTCAATTAAAAATACTTAATTCGGACTATGAAGCCAAACGAGAATCTGATTTATCCTTACAAGCACCCATTGTCCGTCAAATGCCAAAAGGCAGTTTTGATAAATGGTTAAAATCAAAAGGAAAACTAGGTGGACAACATAAAATTCCACGATTGAGCAACGACCGCATTATTTTAGAAGAAATATTGACCCTTTCTGAGTCGGATTAGCTTATTTTCTCCTTAAATTTATCCCCTATGGAAAAAAACACACCGTATTGCAATAGTTTAATTGAATACAAACGTGTTCAAACGAAAGCTGTTAAAGTAGGAAATATCTACTTTGGTGCACATTACCCAATTCGGGTGCAATCAATGACTACTGCCGATACAATGGATACTGAAAATTCAGTAGACCAAGCCATCAGAATGATTGATGCGGGTTGCGAGTTGGTGCGATATACCGCTCCTTCAAAAAAAGAAGCGGAAAACCTAAAAGTAATTCGTCAAAAATTGGACGAAAAAGGATACCATACCCCTATTGTTGCCGACATCCATTTTACACCCAATGCGGCAGAAGTAGCAGCATTACACATTGAAAAAATTAGGGTAAACCCAGGCAATTACGCCGACAAAAAGAAATTTGAAGAAATTGAATATACCGACGCATCTTACCAAGCTGAATTGGTTCGAATTCGTGAAAAATTTACACCCTTAGTTTTATTGTGTAAACAACTTAAAAGGGCCATTAGAATTGGCACCAATCACGGGTCATTGTCCGATAGAATCATGTCGAGATACGGTGACTCTCCATTGGGAATGGTAGAATCTGCCTTGGAGTTTATCCAAATTTGTGAGGACAATGAATTTTATGATTTGGTAATTTCTATGAAATCCTCTAACCCTATTGTCATGGTACATGCTTACCGTTTATTAATGGCAAAAATGATGGAGCGGGGTAATATTTATCCTTTGCATTTAGGCGTAACCGAAGCAGGAGAAGGTGAAGATGGTAGAATTAAGTCGGCAGTTGGTATTGGCACTTTATTGGAAGATGGTTTGGGAGACACCATTCGGGTTTCCTTAACTGAAGAACCAGAATTTGAAATACCTGTCGCTAAAAAATTAGCCGAACGCTACGAGAACCGACATCATCATGCTGACATCATCCCTTTTGAAGGCGAATTACCTTATAATCCATACGAATACCAAAGAAGACATGCTAAGGAAATGATCAATGTAGGTGGTAAAAATCACCCTGTCGTTATTTCTGATTTATCGCATGTGGATGACATTAAACCGGCCCACCTTTTTGGTGCAGGTTACACTTACAACATTGGGGACGACAAGTGGAACATTAAAGAACAAGCGGTTGATTATATATTTACAGAAAATACCATCCCCACATTCCAATTGCCAGGAACATTAGGCGTGATAGTAAAAGCCGATAAATGGGAAGATAAAAATCAAGTTTACCCTTTATTTCCCTCTATAAAAGCCTTTCAAGCTACGACAAAAACTTCCAGTAAATTAAATTTTGTCCGCATTGATGCCCATGAATTGGCACTTTTAAAAGAACATAAAAATATACTAAACAATAGCAACATAGTATTGGTATTGAGTTCAAATAATTTGCACCGAATGGCTGAGCAAAGAAGGTTTTTTATGGAATTGGTCAAGCTTGATATTCAAACACCTATTATTCCATATAAAACCTATGCAGATATCGACAATGAAGCTTTTCAGCTTTATGCATCTACCGACTTTGGTGCTTTGTTAATTGATGGTTTTTCGGACGGGATTTGGATACACACTGAAAATTGTTCTAACCTACAATTAAATACCAGTACGGCATTTGGTATTTTACAAGCAACGCGTACTCGTATTTCAAAAACGGACTATATTTCTTGTCCATCTTGTGGCCGAACCTTATTTGATTTGCAAATTACTACAGCAAAAATCAGAAACAGGACCAACCATTTAAAAGGATTGAAGATTGGCATTATGGGCTGTATTGTGAATGGTCCGGGTGAAATGGCAGATGCTGATTATGGTTATGTAGGTGTTGGTAAGGGAAAAATTAACCTTTACAAAGAAAAAACAGTAGTCAAGAAAAACGTGACCGAAGAAGAAGCGGTGAATGAATTGGTAGAACTGATTAAGGAATATGGTGATTGGGTAGAGCCGAAAGTGAATTGAAGAAGCTAAATAATTTTAGTATTACTTCGTAAAATGTTCTCGATACCATTTATTTAAAATACGCTCGTATTGTAACAAATCTCCCGATAGCAATCGGGACGAACGGACAACTATCTTTATTCTGCCTGTTCTAGTGAAGCGCATGGTAGTCACCAGGGTGATTTTCGCCGTACTGAGTATGTCGAAGTGTATCGAGAACTACTCCACTACCACCTTCTCTGTTTTAAGCACTGAAATACCATCAGTAACCTGCAATACATATAGCCCTTTGGCAAATTGGCTCACATCTAGCATGTAAGTTGTATAATTGCTATTGATTGCCCATTGTTTTACTATTTGTCCATTAACATTATATAAATATGCAATTACATTTTCATGAGCTATTTGAGATGCATAATAAATATATAATTCATCATTGACAGGGTTAGGGAAAATTTTCAAACCAATTTCAGGCTTTGATACCACTGGCGGCTTTCCTGCTGTATCAAATTCCTCGCATCCGGGCACCAAACAGCCGTGCTTATCTGTTTTTACTAACCAACCTAATTGCCCAATGGGTTCGGGGTTGGTGGCTTCAAAATTTTGTGATTGCCCTACCATGACGAAACCACTATCTGGGGTTATATCTACGTCGTATAAAATGTGGGTAGGGATATTGTTTTCATTTTCTAAAAACTCCACTCTATGATAATTTCTATCCCAAATGATTGTTCCTTCCAAATTGAATTTTAATAATCTTCCACCTGTATGAATACCATGTGTATTAATACTTGTTGTGTCGATTGTTCTTCCAATTGCAACAAAAATCGAATCTGAAATTTTTAAAATATTTTCAAAGTTTTTCCTCGTTTGACCTGAAGGCTCTAAGTCCTCAATCCGCCATACTTCATTTAAATTATAATCTAATTTTATGATTAGTCCCTTATATATTCTAGCATTTCCATTTTGAACAAATGTACCATTCTGCCCCCCATAAATATAGCCGCCATCCATGGTTTGGGAAAGGCCATTGCAACCATAAGCCAATTGGTCGTTAGGGTAAATTTTGGTTTGAATAATATTACCCAAAGTATCTACAATTAATATTTTTGTATTGTCTCGCCAATCGGCATTTGCGGCTGGAGTGTGGGTTTGTGTGCCGCCTATCATTAGTCTATCAGGGGCTATTTTAATAAGGCTAGCGGCATTAAAAATTCTAAAATTACCCGAAATGCCATAATACGTTTGGTACCATAGCAATTCTCCTGTTTTGCTTATTTTAAACAGTGCTGTACCTCCTACTAAATCAGAATAGCGATATACATTCACAGTGCCATAGTATGCACTGTCAATAGGGTCCTGTAAAAAACCACCAGGCTGAACAACCCTGTCATCATTATTTTGCTGGTATAAATCTAAATATGTTCTAAAAATTAAGGTGTCGCCATTTGGTTTTAGTTTAATAAAACCAAAATATTTGTGACTACCAATGGTATCGGTAGCAAAGGTTTGAGCAAAATTACCATCCAAAGTTTTAATTAAATTTGGGCTCTCCCAAAAAACATAATTTGCTGAATCATTTTTATAGTAAGTAGTATCGGCTATTGATCCATCTAAATTAAACTTAATAAAAACGCCTTCCTGAAGGTACGGAGGAATTAGATCTTTACTTTTGCCCATTACAAAATAACATGAGTCAGTTGCAAAAACACTAGAAAATATGGTTGCTCCAGCTGTGCCGACATCCAAACGGATATTAAGTACAGGTTGTGCAATACTATGTAAACAATAAAGGAATAGATATAGTAAAATGCTTTTTTTCATAAACTGCTACAAATCAAATATAAGTAAATTAAGCATTAAAGAAGCAAGTAGTGGTTAGTAAGATTTGAGACATTTTAATTCATTCTAAGCGAAGGAATATTAAAATTACATTGTCTATATATTAAATCAACGTAAATTATAATTTATGAAATTCAAATCACTACTCATTTTTGTGCTCGCTTTAGGCCTAAACCTCAGCGTTTTTGCACAAAACTTTTACGACCTCAACAGCATTCAATCCATTGAAATTACATTTGCACAAAGCAATTGGGACCAATTATTAGATGCTGAAAAAGCTGGGAATGACGGTTACATTCTGGCTACTTCGGTTACTGTGAACGGCACAGTATTCGACAGTGTGGGTGTAAAATACAAGGGCAACAGTACTTACAATGCAAATCAAACCAAGAATCCGTTTCATATTGAGTTAGACACTTATAAGGAGCAGGATTATCAGGGATACAAGGATATTAAATTGAGCAACGTAGCCAACGACCCTTCTTTTGTACGTGAAGTTTTAGCTTACCAAGTTATTCGTCAATACATGGATGCGCCACTTTCAAATTTTGCCAATGTTTCGGTAAACGGAAATTTAATTGGTTTATATGTAAGTTCTGAAGCTATTTCAAAAACATTTTTAAAGGATCGATTTGATTCTAAAAACAACACTTTTGTAAAATGTAATCCACCAGCAGGTGCGGGTCCACAAACATCAGACTTTCCAGATTTGACTTATAATGGTACCGACAGCGCAAATTATGAAGATGCTTATGAAATTAAATCGGACTTTGGATGGAATGAATTAATTGCATTAACAGACACATTAAACAACAACTTTACGGCTATTGAATCAATACTTGATGTTGACCGTGCTTTGTGGATGCTTGCCCTAGACAATGTGATTGTGAACTTAGACAGTTATATAGGAGCTTTTGCCCAAAACTATTACTTGTACAAAAGTGACTTTGATCAATTTATTCCTATCATTTGGGATTTGAACGAATCATTTGGAGTGTTTTCTCAAACAGGAACCATCAACTTAAACAATACCACAGCTAAACAACAACTGACACATTTACTACACGAAAATGATGCAGATTTTCCATTGATGCAACAATTGATGACTGTACCCATGTACAAAAGAATGTATTTGGCACACATCAAAACCATATTATTAGAAAACTTTGATGATGGCTCTTACCTGAGCAGTGCTCAAACTTTTCAAACTTTAATCAGTTCAGCTGTACAAGCGGATAACAACAAGTTTTTTACTTACGCTAACTTTACCTCAAACTTAAACAGTGATGTAAATGGCGGTGGAGGTGGTCCTGGAGGAGGATCTACTTACCCAGGTATTTCCAACTTGATGAATGCAAGAAGCAGCTACTTATTAGGTCAAGCTGATTTTACCACAACTGAACCCAGCATTGCAAACGTATCACCAAGCAATACTACACCCTACTTAAATGACATGGTTACCATTAACGCCACCATTACAAACGAAAATGATGTATATATTGGATTTCGTGATAATGTATATGCACCCTTTACAAGAACGTTGATGTTTGACGACGGAAACCACAATGATGGCGCTGCCGGAGATGGTGTTTATGGTTTTGATTTAACCATGACCAATTTAAATGTACAATATTATATCTATGCGGAAAACAATGATATCGGAAAATTCTCACCAGCCAGAGCTGAATACGAATACCATGAGTTAACAACCTATACTCCTCCAGTAGGGGATATTGTAATTAATGAATTTCAAGCAGATAATGAAACAACCGTTACCGATCAAGATGGAGAATATGACGATTGGATTGAATTGTTCAACAACACTGCTAATGCGATTGATTTAAGCGGTTATTTTTTATCAGACGACCAATCTGACCTGACCTTATGGGAATTCCCACAAGGGACAAGTATTCCAGCAAATGGCTACTTAATTGTATGGGCTGACAAAGACGACAATCAAACAGGATTACATGCCGACCTTAAACTATCCTCAGATGGGGAAACCATCTTTTTAAGTGATGCAAGTTATCAACTAATAGATCAAGTCACTTTTGGAGGGCAAACAACAGACTTTACCATGGCAAGGTTTCCAAACGGAACAGGTAACTTTACTATGATGTACCCTACCTTTAACAGTATTAATGTAGATGTAACCTCTGTAGAAAACACCATTCCAGAAATCAGCTTCTTGGTTTACCCTAATCCAACACAATCAGTTTTAAATATCGCAGTTGAAAACAGTTTGGAATCAGCCAATATTTCAATCTACAGCATGCAAGGTAAATTAATACTGCAAACAAGCATTAATCAAAGTATGCAACTAGACGTTTCAGATTGGTCAAAAGGAACATATATCATCCAATTGAACAATTCAACACAGCAATTTATTAAAAGCTAATTTTTTAGTGATAGTTGTTAAAAGCGTAATCTTTTTTAAGATTGCGCTTTTTTTATAGATACCTCCACAAATTTTGAAACAGGTGTATTACTTTTATCGGCGACACTATCGATAGGTACCAAAACATTAGTTTCTGGAAAATAAGAACCAATACAACCTTTCGCAATTTCGTATTCTACTACTTTAAATTTATTTGCCTGTCGTCTTTCTCCATTAAAATGACTAGTAATGTTCACCACATCTCCACCTTTTAACCCTTGCGCATGCATGTCCTCTTTATGCATTAACACCACTCTTCTTTCATTAAAAATACCACGATAACGGTCATTCATACCATAAATAGTAGTATTGTATTGGTCATGAGTCCTTACCGTCATTAACACAAAATGATCTGCAGGAATTTGATGGTTTGGTAAAGGATTAACAGTAAATTTTGCCAAGCCATTTTCCGTTGAAAAATTTCGATCTCTTGAGCCGTTTGGCAAATAAAACCCAGCTGGTTGTCTTACCCTTTGGTTAAAATTTTCAAAACCTGCGATAGTCACTTCAATATGGTCGCGTATCACATCATAATTAGCAACCATAGCAGACCATTTACCTTGATTATTAGTGAAAGTTGCTTTTGCTATACCGGCAACAATTGCAGGTTCACTTTTTAAGTCCTCACTGGCAGGTTCAAAAGCACCCTTGCTAGTATGTACTATCCCCATGGAGTTCTCTACCGTCACAAATTGAATGCCACTTGACTGTTTATCGGTCTCAGAACGAGAAATGCAAGGTAAAATAATTGCTGCTTCGCCAGTTACCACATGTGAACGGTTTAACTTTGTGGAAATCTGTACCGTTAAGTCTACTTTTTGCATACTTTCACCAGTCAATTGACTATCTGGTGTTGCAGATATAAAGTTACCTCCCATACCCACAAAAACCTTTACTTTATCTTCCTGCATTGCTTTAATAGATTCTACTACATCATATCCATGCAGTCTTGGTGTATTAAAACTAAATCTCTTATCCAGTGCTTCCAAAAATATTTCACTGGGTTTTTCAAAAATACCCATAGTCCTATCTCCTTGCACATTACTATGCCCTCGCACAGGACAAGTACCAGCTCCAGGTTTTCCAATACTTCCTTTTAACAATAATAAATTTACAATCTCTTGTACATTTCCAACCCCATTTTTATGTTGGGTAATGCCCATTGCCCAGCAAATAATAATCTTCTTTTTTTCAATGACCAATTGTGCAAATGCACGAACTGTTTTTTCACTGACACCACTTTCTTTTACTGCTTGGTTAAAATCGCTTGCTTTTAAATGGTCGACTAATGCATCATAATGCTCACAGTATTTGTCAATAAATTCATGGTCAAATACCGAATTTGGCGCTTTTTCTTCCGCTTCCAGCATCAAAATCATGGTTGCTTTTAATAAAGGAACATCTCCATTAATTTTTACTTGCACAAATAAATCTTCTAAATCTGTACCACCACTTAATACTGCGAAAGGATTTTGAGGATTAATAAAATTACTAGTCCCCGCCTCATTAATAGGATTCACCCCCACAATAGTACCGCCATTATTTTTGCATTTTTCTAGCGCACTTAACATTCTAGGATGATTCGTACCTGGGTTTTGCCCCATTACAATCACCAATTCCGCTTCGTAAAAATCATTTAAAGTAACCGAACCTTTCCCAATACCTACGGTATCTCCTAAACCCGTCCCACTTGATTCGTGACACATGTTAGAACAGTCCGGCATATTATTAGTGCCATATTCACGTACCATTAATTGATACATAAAAGCCGCTTCATTACTGGTTCTACCAGATGTATAAAAAACTGCCTCGTTAGGGCTATCCAAAGATTTTAACTTATCTCCTATCTTTGTAAAAGCATCCTCCCAAGAAATCGGCTCATAGTGAGAACTTCCTTTTGGCAAGTACATAGGTGTGGTCAACCTTCCTTGTTTACCAATCCAATAATCAGTTTGTTCACTGATGGCCTCAACCGAATTGGCTTTAAAAAATGCTGGCGTAACTCTTTTGTCCGTTGCTTCTTCTGCGATTGCTTTTGCGCCATTTTCGCAATATTCTCCTAAAGCCGATCGGTGCCCATCAGGGTCAGGCCAAGCACATCCCGGACAATCAAAGCCGCCTTTTTGGTTCATTTTATTGAGGATTTTAATCCCTTTTAAAAGTCCCATCTCTTCTGTAATATGCCTAAAGGATTTTTGAATAGCCGTAAACCCAGCTGCCTTATGTTTTTGACCTTCTAGTTTTAGATCTTCAAATTTTTCAGGAGGAACAATAGCTACTTTTCGATAAGACATAGGTAATAAATTGAAAGTGTGTTTTTCAAAGATAGAAAAATATTGAGCTTAACTTTAATGCCATACAGCAAAAATATTTCTCATGGCCAAAAGTCATAAAACCTTCGCCTTAACAGTAAGAAATGCAAAAAATTAAATGTTAGATATTTGAAACATAAATGTGGTGCCTGCAGCATCAATATCACAGGTAAAGCTTCCATCTAACTGTTCTGTCAAAGTTTCAATCAACTCTAAACCAAAACCCTTATGCCCTCTAGTTTGTTCACTCCAATTTCCATTATCAAAATAACACATACTTAACTGCCCTAAATCCGCTTCACATAATTGAATTCTTATTAGCGGGTGTACACTATTTTGAAAGGCATGCTTGATAGAGTTTGTTGCTAACTCATTAATCATTAAACCTATCGGGATGATTGTTTTTAAATTTAAACCCGCAACAGAAACTTGGATGTCATATTCTATAGGTTTTGACAAGTTCGAAATACTGGAAATATCTTTACATAAATCATTGATATATTCTTCTAAATTAACTTTCGATAGAGAATCACCTAAATATAACTTTTGGTGAATAAGGCTCATGGCCATAATTCGATTGATGGCATCCCCAAATTGCTTTTTAACATCCTCTGATTGTATTTCATATTGTTGCAAGCGCAGCAAACTGATAATAATTTGAAGATTATTTTTCACCCGGTGATGAATCTCTTTAATTAAAACGGTTTTCTCATCATTTTGCACTTTTATTATCTCATTTTGTGCCCTTAATTCTGAATTTGCAAGCTCAATTTCCGCATGGTAATAATTATTAATAGTCAGAAACTCATAAATGATATAAGCAGATAAGCTAAGGGCGGTAAAAACCTCTACATTTATAACCACATTTCTTTCTAATGCTATAAGATTTTCTGTGTATAAATTACCCGTATAAATTGCAGAAAATATAACGGTAATACCATTTAACGCCGTAATGAATATTCCATTTCTTTTGCCAAGTCCGAAGAAAGCAAACAAAATAACCAACCCAATCCAACAATAATCTGCGGAATGATTACTTCTTGGCAATATATTAATCGTAAAAAACAAAATAATTGTTCCAAGAAATGAAGCAATAAGATAGACAAGTCCAGCTTTTTTAATAAAAAATAAATAGCCTAAGCAGAGCATTGAAATGATAAAACAAATAAAGTACATTTTCAACTCTTCAATGGGACTATTAATATACAAAATACATAGCCCAAAAAAAACTACTGAAAATATCAAATTGACCCGCCATGCGAGTAAAAATTTAGATTTTTCATAGAAATCTAATGAACTATTAATATTATAATTAAATAAATTCATGTTTTATTAAAACCTTTATTTACCATTAAAAATAGTTCCCAATTCTTACATAAATACTCCTTAATAAAAGGAAACAACCTTAAATTTTAACATTCATCTTTATTGAGACAATTGGAAACCAGTTTTTTTTTGCAATACACTTTCTTTTGCCCTAATATACTTTAAACTATTATAGTTTAGGAGTAAAGCTTCAATATGATTTATTTTTTACCTCTAATTAGTTCCACATTGCCGTTCCCTTCAAGTTTTAAACCATTGGTTGATTCTCCCTTATAGGTGAAAAAATACACCCCTTCTGAACATGGTTTACCAGATTTATAGTGATTACCATCCCATTTATCATCAATATCAAGGAATTCAAATACTGGAACACCGTATCTATTATAAACAACACTATTAAATGTTTTAACACCTGAACTTGGAAAAAAGAACTCATTGTTAGGGTAAGCACCAGGCGTAAAAACATTTGGTATAACCAAATCAACAACTGAATGTACAATAATCTCAGTACAACTAGTATCTACGCAATCATTATAATTTTTAGCTACCATACACACTTCATAAATAGCTTCACCTGTATAAATAGTATCTACTTTCTCATTTAAATCATAAGTAAAAAACCATTTACCATCTGTTGTGATATTACTGCTGTTTAAATTCCATTGAAAAATAGTATCCGAAAGTGGATTTCCAATTTGCGCAAAATTTTCAGACAAGTTAGTAATCTTAATTTTCACCGGTTCTGTTCCTTCATATATGGATGGATTTAAAAATTCATCTGATGCCACACTAAAATTCGCAATAGGATTTAAAGAATCTACATAAACTGTAGAAATATCTTGACAACCATTTGCATCTGTAATGGTTAACTGCATGTCTCCAGGTGTTTTTACAACAAAAGTTGAAAAATTGCTAATGTCGCCATTTACAAGGTTTTCCCATTCATAAGAAACAGAACCTGTACCTGAGGAATCATTGCCAGCGGTATAGCCAATAACTACGCCATTTCCGTTTTGAAAATCTGCTGTTCTGCAATATGTTTTACTGGTCACTTCTACTGTTGCTTTTAATGGGTCTGGATTTAAAATAGTAAAGCTAAAAGCGTTTTCACACCCCACACCGTCTACTACCTTTAATTCGTGCGTACCAGGTGCAAGTCCGTTAACGGAATCCTTTAATAAACCATTGATACCAATTGGTAACCAAGAATAGTAAATAGATGCAGCATCTCCTTGAAAATTAGTAATACTGGCCACATAAGCAATACCTGTTATATCATTGTGGCATAGAGGGTCAACAGTAGCAATACTAGCAGAAATTTGTGCTGGATCTGTTAACTCAACCACTTCCGCAATATCACAACCACTTCCGTCACTATATGTAACGGTATAGGTTCCCGCTACTAAATTATTAGCTGTATTGGTTCCAGTATTGTTTACTACCGTGCCAGCAGCATCTGTAATTACAAAATTAAATGTACCACTCGTTGAAGTCGTTGCCGAAATTGATCCAGTAGCAGTTCCAAAACACTGTGGATTATTTGAAGTAACATCTATGGCAATAGAACCTGACTGAATATTAAAATTGGTATTGTAATCACAACCTGTTCCATCACTAATATTTACAGTCCAGTTACCTAAAAACAAATTAGACTGTGTAAAAGAACCATTTTGAGCCACCGTGTTTACATCATGTACATTACCAGTTGGGTCTGTCCATGTTACTGTATACGGACCACCACTTGTTCCTGTGATGTTACTAATGGTTGCCGTACCATCTGCAGCATTAGCGCAAGATGCAGCAACTACATTGGTAAGCGTAGCTTGAATTGAAGCATTGGCTACAACTAAAGTATCTCTAACCGTACAAACCGTACCAAAACTAATATCATCCATTGAAAAATCATTCCCATTTTGAGTTAAAACACTATTTACAAAACAGACATCAGCACTGGTATTTACCCCTGAATTCCATACTACCGAATGATTTACCCAATCACATGCCGCTGTCGTATTATCTAAAAAGCTAGTACCAGCCTGTGTTCCATTTATCATAAAAGCAATGTCTGGCGCATTACTACCATACACTTGAAACCATGCAGAAAGCACATAATTTGTATTGGGTAAAACAGTTACATTTTGACACCAGATATTTTGATTTACTGTAGTAGAACCATTAATCACCATCATATTTCCAGTACCATTTGTATGGTCACCACAAGAAGCAAAATTAGAATGGGCTGTACTCGAATTTGTGGTCACAAAATATGTTTCTACATTTGAAACAGGCCCCCAAGTTCCACCGGCTCCAACGGTATAGTCAGAAGTGAAATTAGTAGAACCTGCCGAAAAATCGCCATTTACTATTAAATTATTACTTAAAGAATTTACTTCACACCAATATACGCCAGGTCCTGTAACAAATGTCGTTTGGTTACTTGTACCGTCTTGCCATAAATAATTAGCAAAATTTGGACCTGCATCCAACTGAAATAAATCTGGTGGACAAATTACAGTATCGTTACCCAAGTCTAAATTACATTGCGCCTTGGCTATATTTGGCAGATTGCTAAGGAGTAATAATAATAAAACTGCTTTATAATTCTTCATAATATATTTTAATAAAAATCAATGTTAGTAATAAAAAATAAATATTTTAGTATACAGACGTTATAATCAACACAAAAGTTGAAATATTAATAACGAATATACATTGTGGCATACAATTGTCTTTTAAAATAAAATAAAAACCTGCAGCCTCCTATTCCATTTTTTAGTAGATTTGCTTTGCACTTTGGGGGTGTTTGTATTTATACGAGCTGAGACATACCCTTTGAACCTGATGTTGGTCATACAACCGTAGGGAAAAGTTAGCGTCACTTTAAAAATTAGCCCAAATTTCGGGCAGTCGACACTTCCAAAGTAACAATTTAAACTTTGGATATGATTCAAATTTCTGTCAATAATAACATTCAAAAAATTGAAGCCAATATTACTTTGGCCAGTTTTCTTGAAAAATTATTACCCAACCAAAATGGTATTGCCATAGCTTTAAACGAACAAGTTGTTCCACAAAGTAATTGGCAGGTGCAAAAATTAGTTGAAAATGATCAAATATTAATAATAACGGCAACCCAAGGCGGGTAAAATGACCATTACTTAAGAATAACTATCTTGGGTAAATAATTAGATTAAAAAATAATATGAACGCGCTAATTGCAAAACGCAAATGGCTAATAGCTTAAAAAAGATGAAGAAAAAAGACACTGCACCATCAGAAGGTAAAATTTCTACTACTCCCTTTCCTAAATCTACTAAGATTTATGTAGCAGGTAGTATACACAAAAATGTAAAAGTTGCCATGCGCGAAGTTGAACTATCTGACACAGTAGATTCAATGACACAAAAGCGATCAAAAAATCAGTCCGTAGTCATTTACGATACAAGTGGACCCTATACCGATCCAAATAAAACCATTAATGTTCACCAAGGAATTGAACCTATTCGCGAAGAGTGGATTATGGGAAGAGGTGATGTGGAAGAGTTGGATGAATTCAGTTCGGAATATTGCAGATTGAGAATGGCTGACAAAAGCTTAGACCATTTAAGATTTGACTTAAAACGTAAACCAAAAAGAGCAAAAAAAGGTCAAAATGTATCTCAAATGCACTATGCTAAAAAGGGAATCATTACGCCAGAGATGGAATACATTGCCATTAGAGAAAATCAAAAAGTTTTAGACGCGATTCGTTTGACAAAACAACACCCAGGGCAAAGTTTTGGGGCAAGTATCCCCGATACCATTACTCCTGAATTTGTAAGAGATGAAGTAGCACGTGGTAGAGCAGTAATTCCTTCAAACATCAATCACCCAGAAGCAGAACCAATGATTATTGGTCGTAACTTTTTAGTGAAAATCAATGCCAATATCGGTAACTCAGCAACTACTTCAAGTATTGAAGAAGAAGTTGAAAAAGCAGTATGGGCTTGTCGTTGGGGCGCTGATAATATCATGGACCTTTCTACAGGTAAAAACATACACGAAACTAGAGAGTGGATTGTAAGAAACTCTCCAGTTCCAATTGGTACCGTTCCAATTTATCAAGCTTTAGAAAAAGTAAATGGAAAAGCAGAAGATTTAACCTGGGAAATTTTCAGGGATACATTGATCGAACAAGCAGAACAAGGAGTTGATTATTTCACCATCCATGCAGGTGTAAGATTGGCTTATGTTCCCATGACTGCAAAAAGAGTAACTGGAATTGTTTCTCGTGGTGGATCAATTATGGCGAAATGGTGTCTAGCACATCACAAAGAAAGTTTCTTGTATACGCACTTTGAAGATATTTGTGAAATTATGAAAGCGTATGACGTTGCTTTCTCTCTGGGAGATGGTTTACGTCCAGGTTCAATTGCTGATGCAAATGATGAAGCACAATTTGCTGAATTAGAAACGCTTGGTGAACTGACAAAAATAGCTTGGAAACACGAAGTACAAACATTTATTGAAGGACCTGGTCACGTGCCAATGCACATGATTAAAGCCAATATGGACAAACAAATTGAAGTTTGTGGAGAGGCACCTTTTTACACATTAGGGCCACTTACCACGGATATCGCACCGGGTTACGATCACATTACTTCAGGTATTGGAGCGGCAATGATTGGCTGGTACGGAACAGCAATGCTTTGTTACGTAACTCCTAAAGAACATTTAGGTCTCCCGAATAAAGAAGATGTAAGAACAGGAGTAATTACCTATAAGATTGCTGCACATGCTGCCGATTTAGCAAAGGGTCACCCCGGATCACAACACCGTGATGACGCTTTAAGTAAAGCAAGATTCGAATTCCGTTGGGAAGATCAATTCAACCTCTCTTTAGATCCTGAATTGGCAAGAGAATATCATGATGAAACACTACCTGCTGAAGGCGCTAAAATTGCACACTTCTGTTCCATGTGTGGACCGAATTTCTGTTCTATGAAAATTTCACAAGAAGTAAGAGATTATGCCGCACAAAAAGACATGGACGAACAAACTGCACTCGAAGAAGGAATGAAAGAAAAAGCAGCTGAATTTAAAGACAAAGGAAGCGAAGTTTATTTGTAATATTTAGAGCACACCCTTCTCAGTTATCCAACTGAGAAGGGTCGGGCTTTACGTTATATCTTTTTTTATCCTTACAAAAATAAAAAAAGGATGCCACTTCAATCCCTGGGCCAATAGCTAGTAAAAATGTTGAAAATAATCCTTTCATATCCAACACCTGTACCCAATGAAATCTCGTTGATCAATCAGGTATTGGCAAGTGACATTGATTATTTTCATTTGCGTAAACCAGACTATCCACCAGAAGATTTAATTAAATTAATTGAAGCAATTGATGAAGCATATTATTATAAAATAATAATCCATAACAACTTTCATCTAATCAAAAAATATGGCTTAGGTGGCATACATTTAAACAAGGCGGCCCTCAGTCAAATTTGCACGATAAAAGAAAGCGATAAATGCCACATTGAGCCCATTTTGTTATTGGATAAAAAGCTAAAAGTATACAATCAAATACCAGATCATATTTCTTATTCAGCGCACAGTTTTGAGGAAATAGAAAATCTACCTTTTGAAACAGATTATGTGTTTTTAAGCCCAATATTTAATAGTATTTCAAAACCTGATTACCCTTCAAAATTCGAAGACCATAACTATTTACGAAGTCAATTAAAAAATACTAATCGAACGATAATTGCACTAGGAGGAGTTACCGAAGAAAAAGCCGAAACAATAAAAAACCTCGGATTCTCCGGCTATGTCCTACTCGGAGAATATTGGAAAGACTATTTAACATCCATGCACCATAAAACTGTCGGTTCGCATGTTATTTACGAAGGCGACAGCCAAGCAAAAAATATATCGAAAACAGTTTCGAAGCACAATACCTTAAATTAATTTGAAAACAAGACCAAACATATTGACAATTGCAGGCTTCGATCCTTCAGGAGGAGCAGGAATTCTAGCAGACATTAAAACCATGGAACAAAATGGTTGTATAGGCATGGCGGTTCAAACTGCCAACACCATCCAAACCGGTGATAAGTTCCTTTCCTGCAACTGGATTGATGAAGCAATTGTACAGGCCCAATTAGAACTTCTATTGTCCACCTACAAGTTTGATGTCGTAAAAATAGGATTGGTTCCCAATCTAAAAAGTTTAAACCAGTGGTTAAACATTTGCCTTACACATTATCCAGCTTTAAAAATCGTTTGGGACCCAGTTTTATCGGCTTCAGCTGGGTTTAATTTTCAACACAATCTTGATGACCTTGCGGAAACATTAGCCTTAGTCGACTTTATTACACCAAATTGGGAAGAGGCTAAAATATTGAGTGGTAATGAAGATGCAATCATTGGTGCAGCCGAATTATCGAAATATTGTGCAGTTTTACTTAAAGGTGGACATCATCCCACTCAATTGGGAAAAGATAGGCTATTTCTTTCTGAAAAAACACTGAATTTTAACCCTAAACCATATCAATGTTCTCCAAAACACGGTAGCGGCTGTATATTTGCATCTGCATTGGCATGCAATATTGCCAAAGGCTATCCCATTCATAAAAGTGTTTTAAAGTCTAAAAGATATATCGAGGCAGTATTAAGTAGTCAAACAGGATTAATAGGTTACCACGCACCATGAAAAGACCTAAATTTATACTACAAATTTTAAACGTATTGAATGGCTTACTTCTTTTTCTCTACTTCTTTAAAGTAATGCATTATACTTCTTTTTTAGGCAGGATAGAAATCATGCACCTTATCATTGCGGCTTTTATTATCTATGGTATTAAATCATGGATAGAAGTAAAAACAAATACTGCAGACCCTATTAAGAACAATAAGACAACCAACATATTATTCTTAACTGGTTTTACCATTTTTGTTTTAGGCATAGCAGTTAAATTTATGCATTGGCCATTTGCAAACCTGTTTATGCTTGCAGGCGTAATTATTGTCAACCTTTCCTATTGGTTATCCTTTTTTATAAGCGCCAATTCTTTAACCCCTGACACTGAAATTCTAGACGATTTTGAACATGAATAAATTGACAAAAATATATTATATTTCACAAGGTAAAAGTACCGCAAACCACTTGCTAAACATTGAAAAAGTTTGTCGATCAGGTTGTAAATTAATACAACTTCGTTTAAAAAACCTTCCGCTTACCGAAGTACTCATCACCGTACAAAAAGCCTTAGAAATATGTAATAAATTTAATGCGCTTTTAATTATTAACGATTACAGCAATATCGTCGAACAAATTCCTACAACCGGCTTACATTTAGGTCAAAAAGATGGTAAAATAAGCGACGTAAGAAATAATTTATCAGATTCGATTATTGGAGGAACAGCGAACACGTTAGAAGATTGTATTCAATTGTATAAAGAAGGAGCAGATTATATAGGATTAGGTCCTTTAAGGTTTACACCAACAAAAACAAATCTTGATCCTATTTTGGGCTACAATGGCTACAAAGAAATAATCCATAAATTAGATATCTTGAAAATTAAAATCCCAATTTATGCCATAGGTGGAATTGTAGAAAATGATATTCAACCATTGTTAGATATGGGTCTACATGGGGTAGCAATTTCAAGTTTACTCACCCAACAAACAATTGAACAAAATAAAAAATTAATCAAGGAATATGAATGATTTATTAAAAATTGCCGACAAAACATTTACCTCTAGATTATTCACTGGAACTGGAAAATTTTCAAACTCTAGCTTAATGAAAGACGCCTTATTGGCTTCTGCAAGTGAATTAATTACCGTTGCTTTAAAAAGAGTAGATGTTCAAGACCAAAACGACGACATATTAACGCATTTAAGCGCGGCACATATTAATTTATTACCAAATACGTCTGGCGTTAGAAATGCCAAAGAAGCTATTTTTGCCGCGGAATTATCTAGAGAAGCTTTGGGAACGAACTGGGTAAAATTAGAAATTCATCCAGACCCGAAATACTTATTACCCGATCCAATTGAAACATTATTAGCTGCAGAAGAACTAGTAAAAAAAGGCTTTATCGTAATGCCTTACGTTCATGCTGACCCAGTGTTATGTAAGAGATTAGAAGATGTGGGTGTACAATGCGTCATGCCTTTAGGAGCACCAATAGGGAGTAACAAAGGCTTGCAAACACAGGCGTTTTTAGAAATCATAATCGACCAAAGTAATGTCCCGGTGATCGTTGATGCTGGAATCGGTGCTCCTTCACACGCGGCCTACGCTATGGAATTAGGTGCTGATGCAGTATTAGTAAACACCGCAATTGCTGTTTCCCAAAACCCAGTTGCAATGGCTAAAGCATTTAAATTAGCTGTGGAAGCGGGAAGAATGGCTTATAACGCCAAATTAGCTCCAGTTATTGCAAAAGCCGAAGCAAGTAGTCCGTTGACGAGTTTTCTAAATAGCATTTAGCGGTTGGCTATTAGCAGTTAATTATAAATAAAATTTTATGAGAGATTTTAGAAAAAAGGAAGTTTGGAAAAAAGGACACTTTTTTGCTATTGAAATTTATAAAATAACTCAAAATTTTCCTAAATCAGAGAGGTTTGGTATTACTTCGCAAATCCGACGAGCTTCACTTTCAATTCCTACTAATATTGTTGAAGGCTGCACTAGGTTTTCAAAAAAAGAGTTTGCGAATTTTATAAATATAGCAGCTGGTTCAGCTGCAGAAGTAGAATACTTATTAGAATTTTCAAAGGAAATCGATTTACGCACATTAGAACAGTATACAAAACCTTCCAGCTCAATTATAGAGATTAGAAAAATGTTAAACTCATTATACAGAATTATTAAAAACACTAAATAATGGATACAACTAAAATTCAAGCACTAAAAGCTAAAGGCCAAATGCAAAAGGCTAAAAGCTCTGAATCAACATTCACCTCATTATTCAATCAATACTCATGGGATGATACCTTATCGAGCATTTTTAATAAAACGGAGTCAGATGTCATCCATGCAATGCAAAAAGACAGAAGGGATTTAGAAGATTTTAAAGCCCTTATCTCACCTGCTGCACGACCATTTTTAGAACAGATGGCTCAAATGAGTAGAATGGCAACAAAAAAACGATTTGGGAATACCGTTCAAATGTATGCCCCTATGTATTTGAGTAACGAATGTCAAAATATTTGTACTTATTGTGGCTTCAGTTTCACCAATAAAATTCCGCGCAGGACTTTAACAGATCCAGAAATTTTAAAAGAAGTTGCCTTCTTAAAAGACAAGGGATATAACCACATATTATTAGTTACCGGTGAAGCCAATACAACAGTTGGTGTGCCATACATCAACAATGCCATTAAACTCATAAAGTCACAATTTGCCAATATCACCATTGAAGTTCAACCTTTGGACCAAGCCGAATATGAAACATTAATTGACAGTGGCCTTTATGCTGTTTTGGTCTATCAAGAAACCTATCACCGAGCAGAATATAAAAAACACCATCCGAAAGGAAAAAAATCTAATTTTGATTACCGACTCGAAACACCAGATAGATTGGGTAAAGCTTGTGTTCATAAAATTGGGCTAGGTGCATTATTCGGACTGGAAGACTGGAGAGCAGATAGCTTTTTTACAGCCTTGCATCATCAATATTTAAAAAAGAAATTCTGGAAAACTAAGTATTCTATATCCTTCCCAAGACTAAGACCTTTCAGTGGTGGACTTGAACCAAAAGTTGAGATGACAGACCCTGACTTAGTACAATTAATTTGTGCATTTAGATTATTAGATGAAGACCTAGAACTGTCAATTTCAACCAGAGAAAGTGAAGTATTTAGAAATAATATTGTTCAAATGGGTGTTACTTCTATGAGCGCAGCATCTAAAACTAATCCTGGGGGATATGCCGTAGAACCAGAATCATTAGAACAATTTGAAATTTCGGATGAAAGAAGTACGGAAGACATTACAATCATGTTGAAAAACCAAGGTTTAGAAGCAGTTTGGAAAGATTGGACGCATTTTAATTAAATAACCATGGATTTATCTAAGGAAGAATTAAAACAATATAGTCGCCATATAAAATTAAAAGAGATTGGACTTATAGGGCAATTAAAACTTAAAGCCGCTAAGGTATTGGTCATTGGCGCTGGAGGATTGGGTTCACCAATATTGCAGTATTTAGCTGCCGCTGGAATTGGCACCCTAGCGGTTATTGATGGTGACGTAGTTGACCAAAGCAATTTACAAAGACAAGTATTGTATACGCATCATGACATTGGGGTTTTTAAAGTAAATGCAGCAAAAGAAAAGCTACAAGCCTTAAACCCGTACATCAAGATCATCACCTACCCTTTTGAACTCGATAATAAAAATGCAATTGAATTATTCAAAGCATACGATATAATTGTTGACGGTTCAGATAATTTTCCAACCAGGTACTTAGTGAATGACGCGGCTGTGATAGCTAACAAGCCATTGGTATTTGGTTCTATTTACAAGTTCGAAGGTCAGGTTAGTGTCTTTAATTATAAAAACGGGCCAACTTATCGTTGCATATTTCCAACTCCACCCCTTGCGGATTCCGTTCCAAACTGTGCTGAAGTGGGTGTTTTAGGTGTACTACCAGGAATGATTGGAAATTTTCAAGCGAATGAAGTACTTAAAATACTTCTAGATATAGGAGAAGTGCTAAGCGGAAAAATTTTGACATACAACACTTTAACAAATAAACAATTTGTAATTAAATTTGATAAAAATCCCGAAATAAATGTCACAGCATTGCAAACTAATTATCAAGAATTTTGCGGAATAGTTACGGAAGAACATGAACTATCTTACCCAATGATTAAAAATAAATTAGATGAATATTTATTAATTGATGTGCGGGAAGATTGGGAACACGCCGATTTTAATATTGGCGGAATAAACATATCACTTTACGAACTAGAAAAAGAATTTGCTCAAATAAACACAGATAAACCAATTTTATTGTACTGCGAAAGTGGCAATAGAAGTAATACCGGAAAACAATTCTTAGATCATTTATTAAAAGACATTAAAGTTTATACTTTAAAAGGTGGCATACAAACGCTTTAAATTGCATTAGTACCCCATTTTTTATACATTTGCCGAAATTCAAATATGGAAACGTTTTTAATCGATAAAATAGAGGAAATAGCATTTAGCACGGTAAACAAGGAAGATTCTTTATGGCAAGAAGGCGTTCTAGACTCCATTACAATAGTCGAATTAGCAGTAGAAATTGAGAAAGAATATCAAATTAAAATACCATTTGATGAAATTATAGAAAGTAATTTCGAAACAGTAGCTTTATTGATAAACTATATTCAATCGAAGCAAAATGCTTAAGAAGTTTTCATTTTTCCATCTCTTACCTTTTCTTCTAGCAATGACCATTGCTGGCGTATTTATTTATTTAAAAAAACCAATTCAGGTAGCTGACAAAGAAAACTACATTGTTGGCAATCAAACAAAAAATAGTGGTAGGTACTCTAATTTATTAACAGGAAAGGATGCTGAAATAGATTATTTTGCCAGTTTAATGAACAAAAATCAATTTACCCTTTTTGGCTCATCAGAATTCAGTGAATCTGCTTATTGTTCTTACAATTATTTTCCAGATAAACTAGGCTTGCCTATGCTAGGATTAGGACATGCTTATCATCAAAATTTAAGTATACTAATTGAATTGCTGGCGGCAGATGCATTATTAGATAGTACCAGCAATATTTGCATTTTATTAAGTCCTGGTTGGTTTACAACTGGTGGAACAAACTCAGAAGCTTTCATTGAATTTGCAAGACCTAATTTACTTAGTAAGATCATCCATAATACAAATATTTCGGAGGATTATAAATTATATATTGGTAAATTTATTGATGGGAAAAAAAATGAATTTGAAAATTTCTCTCCCCAAATGAGCCAGCTACAAGACCAGTATTTAATAAAAAATGCAAACTATTTAAATAAGCAAAAAACGATACTGAAAAATGAAATTGAAAGCAAGTTTGCCACTTACAAATACGTACCGGAAATTGATTATAAAATCAAATTATTACCCAATACACAAACTACTTCTATAGCATATTACAAAAACTTTGACAGCATTGGTAAGGCCTTAAAAAATCAATTTATTGCTGCCATCACGACCAATGATATTTTTGTCTATGATGAATATTACACCAAGTATTTAGTGAAGGATAATGAAGCGTACGAGCTTAAAACTTTAGCGAATGTATACATACATGATAATCCAGAATTAAACGATTTAAGCTTACTCATTAAGTACATCAAAAGTAAAAACTTACAAGCCTCATTTGTAATGATTCCATTTAATGCTTATTGTTATAACAATGTTGCAGTAAATGAACCCCTCATAGACACTATCACGCAATTAATGAACCAAAATAGTCTACCTTTTTTAAATTTATATGCCACCACAAAAGAAGCCTATGAACCAGGTTTATTAAAGGATGTTATGCATTTGAGTGATTTTGGATGGATGAAAGTTAACCATTTTATTTACGACCTATATTATGCAAAAAAGTAAACTTTTTCTTAGAAATTTAATGATCTATTTGACATTAATTTTCGGCTTTTTATACTTGTATGTGGTGGATGTCGACCTCATCTTACATCCGGACAAAGAAATTAACGTAAAGTCTAAAATAGATTTTGTTTACCAACAATTTTAAGTATGAACTGGCACCAAACGCTCCCTTTTAGCGAAAGTATATTTTTTACTTATATTTTGGTATCTACCCTTTTGGTGTGGATGATAAAAATATTTATACCAAAAGTCATTCCATACAAATACGTCCTAACAACCGTTACACTAGGCTATATTTTATTATTATTTACAAAGCCTATTCAAATACTGGTCGTACTAGGAATCCTTTACTTATTTCTTCTTTTACTTAGAAAATACTATAAAGGCAGTAATATAATTTTTCCAATGTTACTACTTGCCTTGCCTATGTTATTGATGAAAACAGTAAATATTGTTCCAGTTGAGGGACAATCTATTACCATTAGAGACTTTAGAGATTTCATTCAAATTGCTGGCCTTTCCTACATTGTCTTTAAAGCAATAAGTCTTTATATAGATGAACGAAATAATAAAAACAAAATCCAGTTTATCGACTTCTTTAATTTCTTAGCCTTTGTTCCCACATTATTAATTGGGCCTTTAGATCGTTTTCAGCGATTTCAAAAAGACGTAGATAACGGTTACCAAAACATGAATAAAGAATTGATTTATAAAGGTTGGGAAAATTTTATTCTCGGCTTATTATTTAAGTTTATTCTTGCAGAAGCCATTCGTCGATTAATCTTAGCCAACCTTGTGGATGATGGCAGTCTATTATACCACATTACGTATGCTTATACTTATTTAATTTATTTATTTTTCGACTTCGCAGGCTATTCCTTGCTTGCTATTGGGGCTGGTAATTTTATAGGTATTCATGTTCCGATAAACTTTGATAAACCATTTTTGGCCGTAAACCCAAAAGAATTTTGGAAACGCTGGCACAAGAGTTTGGGAGACTGGTTAAACGATTACTTTTTTAAACCCATTTTTAAGGACCTGACTTCAAGGGGTATTTTTAAATCGATTACCCGACAAAATATTGCATTGATGCTTACTTTCACATTAATGGGTTTTTGGAACGGATTTGAATTCCATTATATTTTAAGCGGCATGCTATTTGGTCTTTATTCCGTGATACATAACTATTATGTATACCGTTGTAAAAAGACGAAAAAAGATGTGTTTTTCGGAAAACTAAACCCTAAGATTATTCGGGTATTATCCATTTTTATTCTATTTAATGCTGTTACATTCGCTATTTATATTTTTAGTGGTAATTTAATTTAAGATGAAGTATTGTTTTCATAAAAAAACGTTTATCGCGCAGCATGAGCAAGCCGATCAATTAGCAATCAGTGGCACTGAAGGTACTTTTACTTGGAAAGAATTTGAAGTGAAAGTATCGGAAATTATTGCTTTTTTTAAGGTACACGAATTAGACCAGGCTTTTAATCCAATCATCATTTACGGACATAAAAATGCAGCCATGCTCGCGGCAATGTACGCGTGTATGTCAATGAACATTCCTTATATCCCGGTCGATTCTTCCTACCCTACAAACCGGGTATCAAAAATAATTGCAGCTGCACAAACTAACTTAATTATCAATACAAGTTCAGCAGACTTAAAGGAATTCCATACCTCTGAAATTGTATTAAACCAAAGCATTACAATCGTCAACCGTCCAAAGCCATTTAAAAGCCATTTAAGTAACGTTTTAGATTTAGTCTACATCATCTTTACCTCCGGTAGCACGGGGGAACCAAAAGGTGTCCAAATTAGTAATGAAGCAGTACAATCATTTACCAAATGGATGAGTAGTGAAGACTTTCGCTTTTCCAATAAAGATGTATTTATCAATACTGCCTTGTTGAGTTTCGACCTTTCTGTATTTGAAGTAATGACCTTTGCTGCCGTTGGCGCAAGTATTGTTTTGAATGCTAAGGAAGAAACAAGTGATCAAAGTGTATTGTTAAATAAAATTGACAAATACCAAGGTACTGTATGGGTTTCCACACCATCCTTTGCTTTTTTATACAGCAGGTTAGAGGAAGATGAACGTTTGAAAAGCATCCATACTTTTCTTTTTTGTGGAGAAATATTACCCCACAACTTGGCTAAAACACTTAGAATAAAATACAATAATACAAAGATCGTAAACACTTACGGTCCTACCGAAGCGACCGTGGCGACTACCATTATTAATATCACTGATGAAATTTTAGAAAAATATAACCCATTACCTGTAGGAAAATGCAAAATGGACAGTGAATTATTAATTGTGGATGAAGAAATAATAATTGTTGGTCCTAATGTGTCTGTCGGCTATATCAATAGACCGGACCTAAACATGGAGAAGTTTATCAGCAGAGACAAACAAAGGGCTTTTAAAACTGGCGACAAAGGTTATTTAGAAAATGGGTTACTCTTTTTCAATGGACGAAATGATGACATGGTAAAATTACATGGCTATAGAATTGAAATCAATGAAATAACTTCAGTATTGCACAATTTACCTTATGTTTTTCAAGCAGCAACAGTTGCTTTAGAAAGAGGAGGTGTGGTTAAAAAAATTGTTAGTCTGGTAACTTTAAAACCAAATGAACACAAAACATCTCAAGAAATTAAGGAAGATTTAAAAATGACAATACCTGATTACATGGTACCTGCAGACATTAAATTAGTAACAGAAATACCACTCAATCAAAATGGAAAAGCAGATAAAAAAGCCTTAATTAAATTGTACATGGGCAAATAAATAATCGCCTTAATTCTTTAACTTACTTTACTTGGCCTTTAACACAATTCTAAAAGTAGTCCCAACATCTATTTCTGATTTTAAGACGTAAATTTTACCTTTGTGAAACTCCTCTACAATTCTTTTTACTAAAGAAAGACCTAGTCCCCACCCTCTTGATTTAGTGGTATACCCTGGCTGGAAAACGGTCTTCAACTTAGCTGCAGGAATACCTTTTCCATTATCCGCGATATCAATGAATATATCGTCTTCAAATTGTTTAACAAGGATTTCTATTTTCCCTTTTCCTTCCATGGCATCTACCGCATTTTTGGTAATATTTTCAATCACCCATTCAATCAGGGAGGCGTTTATATCTGCTAATATAACTTCCTCCGTCGTAACACAAGTTAGTATAATTTGCGCAGATATTCTACGTTTTAAATAATCCACGGATTGAAAGATAACCGGAACAATATTTTCTGTTTTTAGCACAGCCGTAGAACCTATCTTTGAAAATCGATTTGTAATGGTATTTAAACGATCAATATCTTTATTCATTTCAAGAATCGTAGACGCTTCAATACCTTGTGCTTCTAGCAATTGCGTCCAGGCCATTAAAGAAGATATTGGTGTTCCTAATTGATGCGCTGTTTCCTTAGCCATACCAGCCCAAACTTGGTCTTGTTCCGCTTTTCTATAGGTACTAAAAATGACATATCCAATAAAAATAAACAGGCCAATCAATATAAACTGTACAATCGGAAAATACTTCAGTTGCAACAACTCAGGAGAATGTTCAAAATAAATTACTCCTTTATTATTTGCCCCCAAATCTACTAAAATAGAGTCATTTACACTAGCTAAAGCTTTAATTTTAAGCGGTATAATTGCTTTGTCTTCCAAAACATCCTTCATATTGGTGCCCAATACACTTCTATCTTCTCTATCGATAAATAAAACAGGGACTAAGTATTCATTTTGGACCAATTCTACATTAAAGGCGTTAAAAAGGGAATCCTTTCTGGAAGCTAAGGATAATAACTGTTGAGAATCAAAATAAAAACAGTTTAAGTATTTTTCACCATAATATTTCATCCTAATCGGTGGATGCGTCTTGGGCCAATGCTTAATAAAACTTTGAATGGAATCTGCTTTAATTTTTTCGTATAAAGCAGCTGCATTCGGTTTACCTTTTATCGCTTTTAAAATCATAGAATCTAAAAATTCTAGATTATGTGTTTCTTCTACTTTTAAGTCGGTATTAGTAATGATAATTGGGATATCTTTTCCTGTTTTCTCAATAATAAAAACCGAAAACTCTAAATCACCATTCATATCCATTTCGGTTGCCTCAACAATAGCTTTGGACCAGAACTCAACTTTTACCCTTTCATTTTCCCTTAATTCTTCAAATGCATTGTTCGTCAAGTTTACTAAATCTGCTTTTTTCTTAACCGCATCAGCCCATTGTTCCACCCGCTCTTTTTCTCGTTGTGCAACTTTTTTAACAATGGAATTTGAAAACCACAAAGAAATGGCCACCAATAGTATGGCGACTATTAATAAGATTATTTTCCAACGTTGTTTTTTACGGTATAAATTCATGGTGAGGAAAGAACGAATTTAATGGTTTTTTATTACAAAAAACAAGCTGGGCAAAAAAGCTTTATTTTTTGAGGCTAATTACTTCTTTTAACGGCTTTCCAATCCAGTCTAATATTGCGCTAACAGCGTACGCATCTATGATAAAAGTAATAGCTAACCCGCTAAAAACTTCAATATGCAGCACTTAATACTACAGATTACAAAAATAATAGTTAAATTTGATTAAATTGTTATGATACTTTCCCTTAAAAAATGCATTTCACTTTTTTGTTGTATTTGTTGGTTTAGCTTCCAAAGCCATGCGCAGTTACAATGGGAAAAACCAACGGCCGATATTGCATTTCCGGTACACGATTTTGTTAGTAAAGGGGATACATTGTATGCTGGAGGCTGGTTTGGCTTTATAAATAATGATACAACACCTGGTGTTATGCAATACTATAATGGGGAATGGACTGCTGTTGGTAATACCATAAGTGTAGTAGGAGAAGTAGAAGCAGTTGCAGTTTATAGAGATACATTATATGTAGGCGGTATTAGACATGGCTCACTAAAAAAATGGACGGGTACCCAATGGGAACTATTGCCAGGGCTAGTAATTAACATGAATGGGCCTTTTGAGGCGGGCGATAATCCGAACGTTTACAACCTTAAGGTGATAGATGATGAACTCTGGGTGGTAGGTGTTTTTGATTCTATTGGAGGTATTGCTGCCAATGGAGTTGCCCGTTGGAATGGACAAATTTGGCAGTCTGGTTATGATGCGCCATCTACAGATGGTCCTCTGGAAGTAAATTTTGTCAATTCTGTAATTGAATATAAAAATGAAATTTATTTGGCGGGCAATTTAAATGGAGATACCTTATCAGAAATTATGAAATATAATGGTACCGAATGGACCAGTGTAGGGGGTGGCATACGCGATCATGGGCCAGCGTATGCAGGTAACTTAACTATTTACCACGACGAACTTTATGTGGTAGGACATTTTTTGAAGGCTACTGGAAATGCCGATAATAATGTAATGCGTTGGAATGGCACCGAATGGTTGCCTTGCGGTGGCGGAGTTTCAGGCCCAGTTGTAGGCGCTACCGTGCATGATGATAAACTATGGGTAACAGGGTTTTTTGATTATGCAGGTGGTGTTTATTCACCTAATTTAGCTTGTTGGGATGGTACACAGTGGTGCAGTACAGGCAATGACTTTAGTTTTACACCACAAACGCTGATATCTTTTAAAGATACCCTCTATGCTTCTGGCAAATTTCATACTATTGACAATGACAGCATACCTATTTTAGCCATGTGGCCAGGAGAAGGCAGTTTTGATTCTTGCGGAGTTGAACTGTTGAATATAGAATCCCTTGATGATTCACCTATTGTATCCTTTCAGCTATACCCTAATCCGGCGGATGATATACTCCACTTAAAATTTGATGTAAACACAGAACCAGCAAAAGTTAAAATAATAGACTTAAGGGGTAAATTGGTGAAGGACATTGAACAGATAACTCAAAACAATGTATCCATTTCTTTTTCTATAAAAGATTTATCTCCAGGTGTGTATTTTGTTATTATTGAGCATACAATGGATAAAAGAATTCAAAAGTTTGTCAAAAATTAAGTAGGAACTCCATATGGTAATGGATAAAACCTTAATTTTCAATTTTTATTTCTTCTTCTTTTTTCTCTTTGGCCTTTAGTTCTGCCTGTTTTAAGCGTTCAAAAAATTTATTGCTTTGCCTTTTATTGACATTAGATTTTTTCTTATCGTCCTTACCGGGATTCAATTCTTCTTTTTCTTGATTTTCATCATACATGATAAACTCCACCGTCTTCTTCTTTTCTTGGTCCATTCTTTTCACAGTACTGTCTTTTCCGAACAAGCCCAACTCAGACTTAAGCATAGACTTCACTTTTACTTTTTCAACCGCCACATTTTCTTTTACCGTAGCCTGTCTCCCTTCTTTGTCAATCTTATAACTTGGATCATCTAAGTCGCCATACATGGCTAAATATATTTTCCATCCTAAACCATCATCCTCTACTTTACCAAATTCTGTATATTCCGGTATTGTTTTTAATTCCCTGAATCGAAAACTGAAATGGTAATCAATTTGGTTATTGAAATCATGCCAACCCGATAAGGACAAATCCATGGCACTAGAAGCAATGTCCATTTTTGGAATATTAATCCTGCTGTTTTCAATCAATATGTCATTTTTAAGGGTTTTAAAATCAATGTGCATGAGCTTACTTTCAAAATTATCAATGTGTTTGTTCAAGGCCAATTTCAATGCTTTATTGGTTCTCATATAACCCGTAATAGCCTTCATAGTTGACAAGTTTTTTAAGACTCCATCTAAGATTTCAATTTTATTATTCAATACTATCTTATCCAAATCAATATTAAAGTACTGGTCGAAATACAAATACATATCTATTTCACCCCTAGCATTTCCCTCAATATTATCAGAAGTAATACTTACTTGATCAAAATTATCCCATTCCTTAAAAAGTTTGTGGACATCAATTCCGTTGAATCGCAACTTACCTTCAATTGCATTCCCTTTTTCTAAATAATTATTCAATTTTAAATTACCCGCAATATCACCAGATAAGGTTTTAAGGTTAAAGTGTTGCACCGTAATTTTTCGGTCAGACATGATTAATTTACCATCAATATCATTAAAAGAATGGTTTGCCCATTTTAAGTTTTTAATGGACAAGTCTAAATTCAAATTAATTTTATCCGTCAAAGAAAATGTCGATTGGGCCTTAGCGTTATTTGCATTTTCACTATTATCTCCCAGAAAATCATCTAATAAAATAAAATCGGACTCCAGTGTTGCTATTAAACCAAGGGGACTATTTCCTTCTACAAAAGGAATAAAATTCTTTAATGCCCCATTCAATATCATGTCAGAATTTTGGGTATTCACCGTTATATTTTTAGCTGCAGCATCATCTCCATTTAGCACCACTTCACCATTTATGTTCTGGTACAAAACCTCGTCTCCCAATCCTTGATATGCTACATTTTTGAGGTTGAAATTACCCGTTGAATTAAAAATATCAAATTGCTCGGGATTGTATTGAATGTCTTCAAACTTGATGGCATAATTAGTATTAAACACTACTTGACCTCTCAAAGTCTTAATGGATTTGAATTGAAAAAAGTCATTGAAAGTCTGCAGGTTTACATCCCCACTCAAATTACCTTTAAAGGTAGGGATTGCAAAATCTATTAAAGTGGTATTTCCTTGAATAGCACTTCCTAGTAGGTTCAATGATAAATTAGAGAAAACAAGTTCTTCCTTTCTTTTATTTTGACCATTTTGATAATGTCCGTTCAGCTTTATTTTAGTAATGGATAAATTCTTGTCTAGGTGTTTTACTTCGCCATTAGCTATAGAAAAATCAGCAGTAATACTTGGCATTTCTGTGGCCACTATCGGACCTTTAATATCACAGGTAAAATTGACCACTCCCTTGCCTTCATAATCATTTGCTATTTCCACCGATTGATTTAATATTGACTTAGACATTTGGTCCAGATCAATATCGTCACCTTTAATATTTAAATTTACCTTTTCACTATCTAACATGCCCTTGATGTGAAATGGCATTTTCTCAATCGTTAAATCACCCTTCGTAAAGTAATACGATTTGTTTTTATTGTCTATTTTTAAGCCCAATACTAAATTGGCCGACTTTTTACTAAGCAAGGAAAAAGAGTTTGTTTTTAACTGATGGACGAAGAGTTTGGCATTTGCGGATAAATCGTACTTTTCAGCAGTAAAATTGCCAGCAACAGTGCTCTTTAAAATATCGACAATGTAAAATTGTTTGGTGGCAATATTTGCGTACTCAAATCGAATATTCTTTAGGTTAAACGCCTCTACTTTGAACTTAAAATTACTGCTGGTTGTATCCTTAGAAGGTTTGACTATGTTATAATTGATTTCCCCATTACCAGCAGTCTTTATTTTTAAAACTGCATGGTTAGAAGTAATGTTCTTCACTTCATAATTTTCTTGATAAATATCGAATAGACTAAAATTCAGATACAAATCCTTTGCGTAAAACAAAGTATCCGTACTTTCAATGGTTTCGTAATTATCGTGGATTAATATTTTTTTGAAATTTAAGGAAGCATAAGGAAAACTCGCCAAAAAAGTGACTTCCATGTCTTGCACATCTACTTTAACTGCTAAATGTTTATTGATTTCAGTAATGGCATACTGTTCAATATCATCTTCATAAATCTTCAGTAAAATGGTAATTAGAGTAATTAAAAAAACAAAGACTAGGCCACCCCAAATCAATATTTTTTTTAAAATTCTCCACCCCTTTTTCATTGATTTAACTAAAATTTATTGTCTGCCATAAATAATAAGGCACATTATTACAAAACTATAGTTATATAGCGCGTAAAAGAGGAGAAAGGTTACAGTTTTTCAACTAATTTTAGTTAATTAAATAGACTTTATTGCCTAATTGCAAAGGAATAGTCCTTATTCCCAAAAATCATCAATATCTCTTCTGTTCTTTTTTGTTGGTCTCCCACTACCTTGCTCGCGATAAAAGGATTGATTGGATTGAATTTCTTTATACTTTTCAATATCCTCGATTGGGGTTGTATTTACAATGAATTGATCGACCAATTTAGCCCCTACCCTTTTTTCATTCAATTCAAGTATTTTGTAGGTAAACTTAACACCCGACTTTTTGATGGTAACCACATCATTCACCTTCACATTTTTGGAAGTTTTTACTTCCTCGTCGTTTACCAAAACCCGATTTTTTTTGACTGCATCTGCAGCAATTGAACGCGTTTTGAACAACCTTACCGACCAAATGAATTTATCTATCCTTGCCATCTATATTTTGATTAATCACAAATAAACTATAAAAAAACCCAAAAATAGTCACTCCGGCTTGCGTTTCTAGCATATCTTGAGTTAAAAATGATAAAAATAAGGAAAACAGTATAACTATACTACAGTAATTTCTAGCTTTTCCTTGAACAACAGGAACGATAAATAGGGATAAGATCAATATCCATCCAAATATCCCGTGGGATATCCAAATAGTTAAAAATTGGTTATGCGATCGGTGTTGATTTTCCTTTTTTAATAAGGAATCATCCACCCTGTATTGACGTCTAAACTCATCATCCACATCTCCTATCCCAACGCCAAATAACCAATTGTTTTTTAATATACTTAGTCCTGTTTCTAGGTGAATTTTTCTTTGAATAATAGAATTACCATTAGGATCTCCCTTGGTTTGCAGTGTATACCATTGCATTTTTAAATCAGACAATTTTTCTAAAAACCCTTTGTTCACATTAAAATTAGAGTGTCCATTCTCAATCAATTGAATGTCTCGATTATGGAGAGATAAGAATCCTACAGAATCTTTTCTAAGTCCTTTAGAGGTCATATAACGATAAAGTGTTCCTTCCAGTTTTTGTCCCCTTTTATCAAGACCGTCAAAAGCCATATCAGACCTTTTATTCCAAGCTTTGCGACACTCTTTGGTACTAATGTACAAATACACAAGTTTACCATTCTCCATTATATTCGCATCCTTTAAGTGGTAATAGCCATTATGGTTAGCGGTATAAAGCGTTAAATTCGAAAAATCAACCTGTTCTACAGCAGGCGCTTGTTTTATAAAACGGCCAAGAAAAACAACCAAAACCACTCCCAAAACGATCGTAAAACTATAAATAAAACGCCGCAACAATTTCGATTTCAATTGTCGCACTAAAAAAAGTGCTGTAATAAAGCTTAGCCCCAAAAACAAGGCATAACCATTAATCACTTGCGACTTGTATTGGTAAAATACTAACCAAACTAATGCCAGTATTAACAAATAATTTTGGCGGAATTCTTTATAAAGATAGTACCCCGATATAAATATACCTATGTTAATAAGCAAGGACAACCTTACATGCGACAAGAATTTAGACATTTCTCGAACGTCTTTAATTTCTGTCAGTTGCTGTATATATGAAAAATAATTAATACCAGAAAATAGTACTAATGCAGTAACAAATAAGTAGATAATTAATTTAAAGTGTTCCTTTTTTAATGGGTTAGAAGTACCCATTACTATTGGGATAATAAAGAAAGGCAATTTTTTTCTTAGATCATCCAAACCATAGTTCCAATTATCACTCCACCCTAAAGTAAGGATTGAAAAAAGTAAAAAAAGTATAATTATAATCAGAGCCGGATCTTTTTTAAGCCGATCCATTTTTAGTTTTAATTGTCCTTCTAATAAAGAATTTACAATTAGACAAATAGTACCAATACTCATCAAAACTTTCGAGGATGACAATCCTACCGCTATTAAGGATAAGGCAATTAAGTATAAATAATAATGTACCGGGGCTTTAAACCACTTATCAAGCATAAGTTAATTTTGGATCTTAAGGATATCATTATAACGTGATTGGTCATTTAATATTTTAATGGCTTCCAACACATTTTTATCTTTTACCAGTGACTGCTCAATTCTACCCTTTTGAAAATAATATCGGCCAATAATTTCATCTTCAATAAGCAACTTAATTTCTGGTTTATATTTTTCCAAATCATCCGATTTCACAGGTTTAAGTTTTTCATAAAGCGCATCATAAGTTGTTTTTGCTTCCGTATATAAACCATCTGCTTCCATATCTAGTTTTAATTCTTTGAGTAGTTCAAGAGAAGCATTTGTATATTCAAAGTCTTGCGCTAAGGCAAACGTTTTAAAAGATTCATATGCGGCATCAGACAACTCAAATTCACCAGATTTTGCAATGCTTGCATTCGTTTGACTAAATTTTGTCACATATTCAAAAATAATGTTGTCTATCATCAATATGGCAGATAACTCATGCAGGGTATCTTTTGCAATACTTACATCAGGCTCTACACCCCTGCCATCAATAACTGTTCTGCCATTCCCAGTTTTAAATTTTTTCAACGTACTCTCATCCATCTCATTGGCATGTTCGCCTACTTTTTTATGAGAATAATCTAACTTTTGAATACACCTGCCACTTGGCGTATAATATTTTGCAATTGTAACCTTGATCTTTGCGTTATATTTTAAATCCATTGGCCTCTGCACCAATCCTTTTCCAAAAGAAGTAGTCCCTACAATTACGGCACGATCTAAGTCTTGAAAGGCTCCTGAAACAATCTCACTAGCAGAAGCAGAGCCCCCATCTATTAATACCACAATCGGAATTTTAGCATCTACAGGATTAGCTTTAGCAGTATACTTATGGTTTACCCCTTCAGCCCTTCCTTTTATTTCAACAATATCGGAACCTTTTTTCACAAAGAAATTAACGATTTGATTGGCTTGATTTAGTAGTCCCCCACCATTTCCTCTTAAATCAAAAATTAACTTTTCGACAGTTCCCTGTTTTTGCAGTGCATTATATGCATCCAAAACTTCTTTGGCTGCCGTTTGCGTGAATGAATTTAACTTAATATAGCCAATATTATCACTAACAAAACCATAATACGGCACGGAGGGCATTTTAATTTCTTCTCTTGCAAAAGTAAAATCCATTTGCTTGCCTTGTCGACTTATTTTAAGGGACAAATCTTTACCTGGTTGTCCTTTCAGTTTTTCTGACACTTGCGAAGAAGTTAAGTTTTCTACACTTTTCCCGTCAATTTCTAAAAAAACGTCACCCGCTTTTAAACCAGCCTTTTGTGCAGGATAGTTTTCATAAGGTTCAATGACCATTACTTGTTCTTTAACCTGTCTGATAATGGCGCCAATTCCTCCATATTGTCCGGTAGTCATCAATTTATAATCCTCCATCAAGGATTCAGGTATATAATTAGTATAGGGGTCTAGTTCGGCCAACATGGCTTCAATACCTGTCCGCATTAATTCTCCCGGATTTGGCTCATCTACATAGTTTAAATCCACACTTTTATAAACCATTTCAAATAATTCCAGATTTTTTAAAATCTCAAAATCAATATCATTACTTGGGTCTTGTTGCGTAAAACCAACACTTGATGACCACATTAAAGTAATCCACAAACAGATTTTTATTTTCATAATGCTAATTTTTCTTCCAGCCTTTTTAAAAGTACCTTAATTTTTTTCTCCATCAACAGGTGCGACTCTTTTTCTTTTCCAATATAAACTAAAAATAAAGCCACTTTTTTATCTCCTGTTTTTACCGCATTGATAAATGGCGCTTTATTCAATCGATATGCTTCTTTAATTTGCCTTCTCAATCGATTTCTTTTCACCGCAAGCTTAAATCTTCTTTTGGGCACAGTGACTACTATTTGAACAGGTGAGGCGACATCATAACCTTCCGGAACTTCCATATAGTTTAAAATAAACGGATATTCCTTAAGCTTATTTCCTTTTTGATAAATTGCCGAAATCAACGTTTTTGAACAAAGCTTTTCTGCTTTCGAAAAAGTATGTTTAAGGCCTTCTGTTTTCATAGTCTCGCAAATTTAAGACTAATTTTTGATTAGAAATTATTTGTGCTATTTCCAAATGTGGTTAAACAATAAATACCATTCATTTTTTAACCTCTTTTCTCTTTAAAAAAATGCTGTAAAATTTCTTGACAAGGACCCGCCAAAACACCGCCAATTATTTTAGTCTTTGGATGATAGACATTTTCTACCAATCTCCCCGCCCCTCTTTTTGGGTCACTTGCACCAAATACAATATGGTCGATTTGCGACCAAGCCAATGCACCCGCGCACATCACACATGGCTCTAAAGTGACATAAAGCGTACAATTTTTCAAATACTTGGCCCCTAAATGAGAAGCAGCTGCAGTAATGGCTTGAATTTCTGCATGTGCTGTCACATCATTTAATCTTTCTGTATAATTGTGTGCCCTTGCGATTATGGTATTGGTATTGTTGGCAACAATGATTGCGCCTACCGGTACCTCATCTTGCTCTAATGCCATTTCTGCTTGCAAATAAGCTTGCTTCATAAAATACTCTGGCGTAAAAACATCTATCATTTGATTCTTTTATTTTTTAATATTTACTCTAATTCCTTCGGCATGTGCCGTGAATTCTGGTGCATACATACATTGAATGGTGGCTATTCCATTTGAAAAACTTCCCAATTGCTCAGCCCTTAAATCGTATTCGAATACATAAGTCCCCTTTGGAATGTAATCGAAAAAGAAATTCGTTGCTGCATCTTTTGTCGCTTGATAATAACCAAGTCCACCTTGATAATGGTAAGAGGAAATGACATTTATGGGTTCAAATCCTGCCGCGCGCATATCCTTCATGTGCACATATTCTAGATTCCTGTCAGAACGTAACTCGATACGCACCCTAATTTTATCTCCTACCTTTATAGGTGCTGCATTGGTAATCAATACCAATTTCTCTCCTTTATTTGTCCATTCAACCCGGTACAATTGTTTTGACAATTTTAATGGTGTTTCGTGAAAAGTAATTTTATCAAGGTCTTCAAAGTATTGCCAATACATGGCTCCCCAAGCAGGACCCTTATTCGATTTAGTCACTTTTACTTCTCCCATTGAAGCAGAAATTTCATCTGTCTGCCAAGCGGTTTTAACATAACCTGTTCCTGCCTCTGCAACTACTTCGTATGGGGATGTAGGTGTTTTACTGACATATTTTAAGGCTTGACCGCCAACAGTAATATCCACCAAGTCTTCACTTGCCAACAAGTCTATTCCGTTTAACAATAAAGCGTAAACTGCTTCTGATGTTTGTTTGGTCGTTTTCCAATGTGTCGTTTGTTTTTCTTTCAATAACCACATTTTTAATTGCTCTACGGCGGATTGATCCGCCATCTCATTAAAAAATTCAATCATCAAGGCTTGTGTTTCTATTGGCGCTTGGTACCAGTAATAACCCGTTGCGTATGACTTCCAATACATCCCAAATTCTTCATGTACAATTGCATTGTCCTTTAATGACTTATAAATGCTGCTGGCCAACACATCCATTTCCATTCTTTTAGCAGCTAATCCTATCATCCCTTTTGCATAAACATTATAGCTTAACCAATATTTCTCTGCTTGGGCCTTATAGTAAAGTACTGCTTCCTCCGTTTTTTTGTTCAGATTAATTTCCGGAAAGTAAGAACGCATGTACAAGTATTGAATTTGCACGTAGCCCAAGTGATTAGTTTTTAAATAGGTTTCCCCGTGGTGTTTTTTCAAATTCTCAAAATCTTTGACTATTTCTTCATCTAAAAAACGCACGCCTTTTTCCACCATATTGCGCACTTTTTTGTCTGACTTAATGGCTTGGATACCCAAAACATCTAAGTGCCCCAAACTAGTAACTATGTGCTGGGTGATGTAACGATTTTCTAGCATTCCAGGGAACCAAGCCCATCCTCCGTTGCTCGATTGTGCTTGAATAGTTTTTGAAAGTGCTTTATTCAACTCCCCATCCATACGGTTAATATCTAATAAAATGGAGAGGTTCTTTTTCGTTTCTGTTTCACTATTCGCGTTCATCACCCAAGGAGTTTCCGCGATTAATAGGGCTTTTAATTCTTCGTTCTTATTGAGTTTAGATAAAAACGCATCTGGAGAATCCTCGCCCCATGCTTCAATCACTGACTTAATTCTTGGTTTTGAATTTAAAACGTGTGTAGCAATTGCATTTGCATAGTACCTTGTGAATGTTTGCTCGGCACATTCGTATGGGTATTCCATCATATAGGGCATAGCTTGCAAAGCATACCAAGCAGGATTTGAAGTAAATTCTAAGGATAAATTATGTTGTTTTAATGTCGTACTTTGTTGATTTTTTAATTTTTTAAAGATAAAAGTTTTACTGCCCACGCCATGCATTGGCATTGGCATTGACTCCGTCACCAACATACGATTTGATAAAATGGGTAATACATTTTCTTCGCCATCACTGTGTTTTTCAGTATTGGCAACAATTTGATATTTAACTGCGCTATAAGTATCCGGAATTTTTAATTGCCAACTCACTTGTGCATTTCCATTTGGCGCTATATAAAAATTTTGAACCTCTTTAAAGACTTGGAATTTATTGGTGATTTCTTCATCAGTAATGGGATCAAACAATTTTAAACTTACAGCACCCGAAATATTTTCATTGAGCAGATTCGAAATTTTTGTAGACAAGGAAATCGTATCCGTTTCTCTTAAAAAACGAGGCATGTTGGGCATTACCATTAAATCTTTTTGAGTCAACAATTCTTTTTCAATTTGACCTATTTCTAAAGTCGTGCTATGTGCCAATCCTATTAATTTCCATTTGGTTAAACTTTCAGGCATGGTAAATTTTATACGGATTTCACCTGCCTCATTGGTATGTAATTGGGGATAGAAGAAAGCAGTTTCGTTAAAGTTTTTGCGGACTTGTAAAGGCGTAGTTTCATTTTCAGTCTCTTTTATTACCGGGGCTTTATCCTCTTCATTTGGTGCTTCCAACTGTTTAACAGCAGCAGCAACTACGGGCGGAATCGGTGCTTCCTTTCTTTTTGCGTGATCATCCATCATTTCCACTGTCTCCAGTTCAGGACTTCCACTATCAGAATCCATCATTACGCTTGACTTCGAAAATCTGCTAACACCCCCGTAATAACCATAAACGTTAAACCCAAAATAATTCAATTGCGGAAAACTGTGATATGGCATACTCACGTAGTCATTCCAGTTATAATTAACATTACCTCCACTTTGTTTTCCAAATCCAATAGAAGCGCTCCAATTAGCGCTATAGTAATATGGTTTATATAAGGTCAAGTTGAAATCATTGGTATTAAACAATTCATCTAAAGAAGCATCATACAAACTCGCTAAAAGCTCAGACTTTACTTTTTCATTTGATGCGTTTTTAATGACAAAAGTCCAAGTCTCCTCTTGCCCTGGCAATAACTTATCACGAAAGGATTCCATAGAAATGCTTAAGTGATGCGCAGGTTCAGGCACCAAAACTTGGAGAGATTGGCTATATATTCTATTATTTTTTAAAACTATCAAGTCTAAGGAAAAGCCACCAATATGCTTTTCGCCTACTGGGATTTCAATAAGTTTTTGCTCATTCTTTAAATGAATCCACTCTTCCTTTATGGTTTTTCCTTTTAAATCAGTACCAACGAACACATTCAAATGCTTTTCACTAGTCGACAATAGTACCTGTGCCATTTCTCCAGGCTTCACTGTTTTGTTTAATAAAGTGACATGAAAGACTTCATTAGCAATTGGTTTTTTTGCGCTTGGATTATATAAGTTAAAATAAACTTCGTCTGTAATGGTTAAACCATTTTTATCTTGAGTGGTTGCAGTATATTTATAATATCCAGATTTCCATTTTATGAGATTATCAAAAGAAAATTCATCCATTTTTGAGGTCTCAAATTCACCTCGTTGTTGCATTCCTTCTACCTTCCAATTCTTAAAATCTGTCTCGCTGTCATAGGCATAAGTTGGAAACATTTTCCGAAAAGTATTTTCATTATAATTTTGTTGATCTGGTGTATCCCAATACCGACTAATATAAGTTTGTTTAGGGGTTACAAGTTGTTCTATCTGATAAGTACCTTTTACATTTAAAGGTTCGCCGTTTAAACTACTTGCTTCAATTTTAAAACTTGCTTCTTTTTGATTATTAATGGTTTTTTGAATATTATTAGAAAGCAATAGGCTTTGATAGCCGAGACTAAAAATTCTTGTATCGGAATGTGTTTCACCGTTAATATCTATAATATCTACTGTAATAGTATAATTAAATATGGGTAAAGTTTTAGGGTCGATAGATTCGTCCGCAAGTGCTTTAAAGTTAAATGAAAATTCACCTTGCGCATTCGTCATACTTTCTCCGTTGCATATTTCTTTGGATACCGAAGGACGATACCACCATCTCCAATAAGAATAACGGGCAGTACGTTGCACACGATACACTACTTTTGCATCTGTAATTTTATTACCAGCAAATGCAGCTGCATTTCCCTTTACAGGAATTGAATCATTCAATTGATACTCTCCTTCAATGGCCAAAATATTAGCTTTAAATTTCGGCCTTTTATACTCCTCTACCTGTACATTTGTGCTACCATAATGGTTTTGAATCCTCATAGATCCAGTTAAAGCACCATAAGGAGCGGTGAACTTACCTTCAAAAGAACCAAATTCGTTGGTCACCACATCCACCTTTTTAATCACTTGTTGGTTGACATCTAAAAATTCAACAAAGGTTTTGAAATCAGGCAACAACTTATTTTTACCATTTTTAAAAGTGGTAGCAATCCCTTTAAAATAAATAGTTTGACCGGGACGATACAGTTTCCTATCTGTAAAAAAAGCGACTGAATTTCCAGGGTCTGAAGGGGTATTTCTTTGGTAATAATAAATAGTATTCTTTGGTTCATAACTGTCTTTCCCACTCTTCAAACTCACGTAATAAGACTTGTAATTATTCAACCCGACTACGGTTACTTTTCCATTTTTATCTGACTTATAAGTACCAACCGTTTTTTCTATATTCTTTCGCAATGCTCGGTTGTACTCCTCATATTTCACTTTTACTTCTACATTTTCTAAAGGGTGGCCAACTTTACGACAAATACTCAAGACTTCCATCTTATTGTCTTTAATTTTCGTTTGAAATGTCATTTGCGTAACCCAAAACGAAGTGTAAGCCATCCCTTCATTCTCATTATTCAAATCATCACTAGAACTAATAACCGCCATATAACTACCCAATGGTAACGCTGGTAAAGCAAATTCAGCACTGTGCTTCAAATAATCCTCACTCCCATTCAAGGTCAGTAAAGAATCGAATACAGTGTTTGTTTTTTCTAAGTATCGTTTAAGCTTATCTCTATTTAGTCTAGTGGTAGGAGCAGGATAAATTTTTAGATATACAGCGGCTACATTTTGATAAGTAATGAAACAAAGATTTTTAACATTAGGTAAGTAGGCAATCTCTGTACTTATTTCAATATATTTTTGCTGTATTTGTGACAACAATGCTTTACATTGGCTAGCACCAATAGACTGGGGAGCTCTTTTAATCACTTCTCGACAAATGGCAACTGCTTCTTGTAGCTTTCTTTTTTCTTTGGCTGTAGCTGTTTTAATATGAATTGTTGCGGCCTGTTCCGTAAAGATTGTAGCTAATTCAAACCAAGCTTCACCAACAAACTCATAGTCCTTATAATTTAAGGTCATGGTTTTTATTGCCGCTTCGTATAATTCTGTCGCATTACTTAAAGTACTATGTGTTTTAGCATATTTTAAACGTTTCAGTTGTACTTCAAAACGCTGTTTAGGAAGATTCTTATTTAAAAAATATTTACTACGAGCTTGAAGCAACTCAACGGCATAATACTTTAAATTAAAAGAATCATTAGTTTGGATTGGAAGGTCAATAAATTGTTGATTACTTTTAAAATAATTAACATGGTTGAGATTAAAAGTTTCCGCTGGACCATCTATATTGAATGAGTTTTGACTGAAAAAATTAAAAGCCCTTTCAAACAAAAAATCATAGAGGGTCAATTTTTCTAAACTCTTAGTGTTATAGCTTGACAATATTTCTTTAAAGTCAATTAGGTTCGACTGGTATAGTAATTCTTGATCCTTGAGCGAAATTTGATAATGCGCAATTATTTTTTTTGCAAATTGTGTAGCATCCCAAGTTCTAATATCCCCCGCTTTAATTTCATCTGCCAGTACGGTACGTTGATTAATCTTCCATCTGTTACGGTTGTAATAGCCAAAATAAATTTCGGCCAATAAACCATGTAAAATAGCAGCAGTTTTGTCGTCAGTGGCGCGTAATTGTTTGTTTACATTGGCAATTCCCAAGATATAATCGTCTTCTGTAATGTGTTGGTTAAATTTTAATTGATAAAATATTCCTCTTATTATATGGTTAGTTGCCAGCTCTTTATTAGCCAAGACCAACAAAATATCTACTTCTATCAAAGCTTTACGGTACAACCCTTGTTTTTCTAAGGCGTCTATATTGAGCCAGCGTTCATTAAAATTTGTTTGTGAGTGAACAGTATTCATGCTACAAATGAAAAGAAATAAGGCAATAAATTTTAACTGCAATAATTTCATAAATTAGGTTTTAGATATTGGTACAAGCCAAGTGAATTATGGTTCATAAGCAAATGTTAAAATTATAAAATAAAAGGCATGGAATTTGAAATAATGAAATAAGTATCCAATTAATAATAAAAGTTATGTCATCTAAATCTAATAAACTTACCGCTTTCATTAAAACAATAAGTGATTTAAAGTATGATTATTTTGAAGGCTTAGCATTATCAAGACAAGAAAGAAGGGCTTTAAAAGCCTTTGACAAGTATCGCCTAGAGGCCTTAAAATCCAGTCAAGGTCATCCATTATTCTCCCAAAGATTCCTTGAAATTCGTCACATTGAGCATACCCTTGACTACAGAGAATTTATAAAATAAAAAAACCCGCTTCAATTAAATGAAGCGGGTTTTAAAATTTATTTTAATTGCTTATTTACTAACAACCATTCTTTTTGTTACTGAATATTCTCCAGCAGTGAATGTGTAAAAATAAACTCCATTAGATAAGTTATCTGCATTTAAGTTGATTGTGTGGTTACCCGCATTTTGAGAACCTTGGTTATAAGTAGCAACTACTTTACCTGTTAAATCAACAACGTTTAAAGAAACATTAGCATTTTCATTTAATGTATAAGCAACTTTAGCAGTTGTATTAAATGGATTTGGTACATTTTGACCAACAGTAATTGTAGAAACTTCCGCTTCATCAACACCTGTAAAATCTGTCATTGCTAATCTTACCATAATAGCAGAAGGTGAAGTTAAAGTAAATTGAGAATTATCTGCAGTAATACCACGAACAGAACCATCTGCTACTTGTTGTGCAGTTGCAAACTCAACTTCGTCAGTCCCACCGTAGTGTGCTGCTAAAACTAATAAATCATCACCAGCAGATACATTGTATGGGCCATCATTTACATATAATCTAATCGGTGCACCTTGAATATCATCTGCAGTAATTATATAATCATCTGTAATAGCTACTTCTACATAATCAGTAATATTAGCATCATATTTAAAAATTCTACCATAAATAGACTGTCCAACGTTTGTTGCTGCATCAGAAACTACAATTTCCATTGCACCTACTTTACCATCCGCAAAAACTTCCATTAAGTTACCAATAGACAACTCTAAATTTGGGTTACTACTCACGTTTGAAATACTTCCATTATCCACACCATTATCTCTAGCATAAATATAATCAGTCACTTCAAAAGAAGTATTAAATACATTATTAGTTAAATCGTGATCAGGGTTTGTTTGATTTGCCATCATCACTACATTATATGTACCAATAGCTGTTGGTGTAAATGCATTAGCTACAGCAAAAGAATCTGTTGCACCAATAGCAATATCAGAACTTGGACTAACAGAAGAAAAAGTACCAGCTCCTGAAATATCAACACTTAAGTTAGATCCAGTTTGCACCATTCCACCATTACTTAAAATTTCACCAGAAAATTCAATTGGAGCAGTTTGACTTAAAGGAATCATGTGATAATCTAAACCACCTAGAAAAACAGTTCCAGAAACACCCATTCTATATTTAGAAGTTACTAAAGCACTTTCATAATCCCAAGATTCAAAAACTTTTAAATCATCAACAAACCAACCATAACCGGCTCCTGTTGCTTGATCATCTCCACCAGTCCATCTAAATCTAATTTTTACATTTGCTGAGTTACCAGCAACATTAGAAATATTTACTGTTTTTGTATTTTGTTCTGTATTACTGTTACTTGCTAATTCAGCATTTAAAGCAAAAGCAGTCCAGTTTGTTCCACCATCACCAGAAACTTCTAACCAAGTAGTATCTGAGTTAAAAGCTCTATGTCTTTGTTCAAACTCTAAAGTTACACCAGGTATACCAGTACAGTTAATAGTAGGTACATATTCCAATAATGCATCTTGCACTCCAAATGGCGTAGTAGTTGCATTTAACAATAAATCAATACCATTAAAAAATGCAAAACCATTTGCTGCGGTAGAAGACGCCATTGTTCCAATATAATTTGTAACTGAAGATGGTGTAGCAGTTAATAAATCCCATTGGTTACCATTTGCATCAGCAGGTATATTCCAATTGGCAAAATTACTAAAATCATCAGTAATGATTACGTCACCTTCAGCTCTATCATTTGCTAAAGAGATTGGACGTACATTTGAATTTTCAGTTTGTGGCTCAATGTGCTTTAAAGATTCTAACGATTGCATTTGTGCAAAAGAAAAACCTGCTAAAAACATAAGCGCAGTAGATAAGTATACTTTTTTCATGTAATGTTTTATTTAGATTAATATACTGTAAAATTAAATAAAACTTATTTAATCACAAAATAATATCTACTTGAATGGTAAGTATTATTTATTGAATGGTAATTTCGAATAAATCGGCATCCAATAATACAGGAAAAAGAGTACGTGTTTTATAGAGCATATCGTAATTCAATGCTTGTTGAATAATACCTTTATCTTTTATGGGTGCCTTCAAATATTTGCCCAGCGGATCAATTACCGTAGAGTCTCCGCTATGTTTTATACCATTAGCATCTAATCCAACGCGATTAACACCTAGAACAAAACATTGATTTTCTATCGCTCTTGACACTAATAAATTAGTCCAAGCATAAGCGCGTTTTTCTGGCCAGTTAGCAATATAAACTAAGAGGTCATAATCTGCCACACCTTGTTCCATCCGATTTCTTGTAAAGACTGGAAAACGAAGGTCATAACAGATCTGCAAGTTGATTTTCCACCCTTTTAGTTCTACAATTTTCGTTTCCTTGCCTTGCCTATAATATGCATTTTCTTCCCCCATTCGAAAAAGATGCCTTTTATAATAAAATTCCATGGACGAATCTGGTCTGATAAACACCAAAGTATTCAAAAATTTGCCTTGGTTATTTTTAGTGATTAAACCGGCACAAATATGGGTGTTTAATTTTCCCGCCCAATATTTTAACCACGTAAATGTTTCTCCATTTTCTGCTTCAAAAAACACCTCGGGCTTCATAGTAAACCCAGTCGCAAACATTTCTGGCAAGACAATTAAATCTGTTTCATCAGCCTTTATTTTTTTAAAAAAGTCAGCCTCAATTTTTTTAAAATTTGCCAATTTATCTTCCCAAACAATGTCAAATTGAATGGCTAAAACTTTCAAATTAGGTATCATAATTCCTTTAATATTTTAGCTGCCGCCAATAAAGTTTCCTCGTTTTTTGCAAAGCAAACCCGTACCACATGATGGTCGGTTTTTTGCTTATAAAAAACGGAGACTGGAATAGTAGCGACCTTGTGTTTTTTAGTCAGTGTGATGGCAAATTCAACATCAGAAACCTTACTAATTGCTGAATAATCGAACAACATAAAATAAGTACCATTACAAGGCAAAGCTTTAAATCGACTGCCTTCCATTGCCTTTAGAAACAAATCTCTTTTTGCTTGGTACATTTTGGAAATACCTGCCCATACATTTCCTTCATCTAAATATTTAGACACGGCATATTGCATGGTATTATTGGCGCAAAAGACTTGAAATTGATGTGCCTTTTGTAATTCTTCATTTAAAGCTTTTGGTGCAATTACGTATCCTAATTTCCATCCCGTTACGTGTAGCGTCTTCCCAAAACTATAGGTCACCATACTATTCTTTCTTAATTTGGGGGATTGTAATACCGAAAGATGATTCCCTACAAATTGCATGTGTTCATACACTTCATCACTAAGAATAATGAGCTGCGGATAAGTTTCAATTATTTTTTCTAAAGCCCTAATATCTGCTGCATTCAAAACCGCACCAGAAGGATTATGCGGATTATTAATGATGATCATTTTTGTACTTGCATTAATAGTTGCCCGCACTTTTTCCCAAGGAATACTATATGCTGGAAAATTTAATTCAACATGCATTGGAATACCTTGATTTAATTGAATAGTCGGTGCATAACAATCATAAGCTGGATCGAACAAGATTACTTCATCCCCTGGCTGAATCAAAGCTGTTATTGCCGCATAAATCCCCTGAGTTGCGCCGGCTGTTACCGTAATCTCGGTAAGTGGATCTACCTCAATTCCGTGTTGTAGGTTTAATTTTCTAGCAATACTTTTTCTCAAGTCTAAACGACCAGCCATGGGTGCATATTGCACTTGTTCTGCTGCCAATCCTTCGATTACCTTTTTCTTCAATTCCATATCGACAGGAAAATTAGGAAAACCTTGCGCTAAATTAATTGCGTTTTCTTGATTTGCCAAAACCGACATAGTGGTAAAGATAGAGGTGCCAATATTTGGTAATTTAGATGGAATATCCATTGCTTATTATTTAATTCCAAATACACTAAAAATACCCCGAATGATTTCTCTTCCTGCCGTTTTCACAAAACTATCTACCGCTTTTTCAGTAGTAGATTTCCGAGGTCTACCTACCTTTCTTGTGGTAGTACTTCTACGTGTTTTTTCTATGGCTTTATCTTCCTTTTCTTGCTGTTTTCTTCTTTCTTCTTGTAATTCTTCTTCTTGAATTTTTTCGATTTTTTCTTCTAAGATTTCGTAAGCCGATCTACGGTCAATGTTTTTATTATACTTTTCAGCCAACAAAGAATAATCTACCACTTCATCAATTTCTTTTTGGGAAAGAATATCCATTCTTGTTTTAGGCGCTTGCAATAATGTAACCGCTAATGGGGTTGGAATCCCTTTTTCATTTAATCCTGTTACCATTGCAATACCGGTCCCCATAGAGGTCAATTCTTCATCTGTTTTATAAAAATCAGATAAGGGATAATTTTCTGCTGTTTTTTTAATGGCTTTTCTATCTTTCGCAGTAAAAGCCCTTAACGCATGTTGTACTTTTAAGCCTAATTGACTCAACACTTCATCTGGTACATCTGTTGGTAATTGTGTAACAAAATAAATCCCCACTCCCTTCGATCTGATTAATTTAATGATAATTTCAATTTGGTCTAACAAAGCATCTGAAGCTTCATTAAACATCAAGTGTGCTTCATCAATAAAAATACAAAGCTTAGGTTTATCATCATCTCCAGCTTCCGGAAATGTTTCATACACCTCCGCCAATAAGCTCATCATAAAAGTGGAAAACAGCTTTGGTTTATTTTGAATATCGGTCAATCGGATAATAGAAATTTGTCCTTTCCCCTCTTTATTTGTGTGCAATAAATCTTGTACATCAAAAGACTTTTCACCAAAAAACAAATCGGCTCCTTGTTGTTCCAATTCTACCACTTTTCTCATTATGGTGCTGATGGAGCTACTTGAAATTTGACCATATTCTTTTTGGATCGCAGCTTTACCTTCTCCATTAATATATTGTAATGATTTTCTTAAATCTTTTAAATCGAGCAAAGGCAACTTGGTATCGTCACAATACTTAAACAGAATAGACATAATACCTTCTTGGGTATCATTTAATTCAAGCATTTTTGCCAAAAGAACCGGACCAAATTCAGAAACAGTAGCTCTTAATCGCACCCCTTTTTGTTCTGAAATACTCATGAGTTCCACAGGCATTTTTTCCGCTTCGTAAGGCACTCCTATCGCGCCATGTCGCCATACAATGTGGTCGTTTGATTCACCAGGCTGTGCCAAGCCACTCAAATCACCTTTAATATCCATCAACACAGTAGGTATTCCTTTCAGCGACATTTGTTCGGCAATAACTTGCATGGTTTTAGTCTTACCAGTACCAGTAGCACCAGCGATTAAGCCGTGTCGATTTAATGTTTTCAAAGGAATTTTCACCAATGCATCACTCACAGGCTCTCCATCTAACATTGCGCCTCCAAGTATGATGTAATCTTTTTTAAATGTATAACCTTCTTGAATGTGCTTTCTAAAATCTTCTGTTTTACTCATTATTCACTGATTCTTTCGTATGGTAACAAAATTAATCATTTTTATGGACTTAAAATACTGGTGTTTTTAAGGCCTGTTAACAATTGAAACATGAAAACAAAACCAATGGAATAGGTAAATATTTCCCTAAGAACTATATATTTGATCAACTTATATGATAACAACAAGTATGAAAAATTCTACAAATTATGGTGCTTTAGCCACTTTGTCCACTGTTTTCTTTTTTTGGGGATTTATAGCGGCAGGTAACAGTGTATTTATACCTTTTTGTAAAAACTATTTTCACCTCGATCAATTTCAAAGTCAACTCATTGATTTTGCTTTTTACTTTGCATATTACATTGGCGCACTATCGATTTTTATTGTTAGTTCGATAGTTGGCAAAGATTTCATCAATAAATGGGGTTATAAAAAAAGCATTGTAATTGGCTTATTACTATCAGCAGTAGGAGCTGCATTTATGATAATATCCGTATATATGAATGTGTTTCCAGGAATGTTAATCGGACTGTTTATTGTCGCCTTGGGTTTTTCATTACAACAAACTTCAGCCAATCCTTTTATGATTTTATTAGGGGATGAAGCCACAGGAGCAAGTAGAATTAATTTAGGTGGTGGTATTGGTAGTTTAGGAACAACCATAGGGCCTTTAATCGTTGCTTTGGCATTATTTGGTTCTACGCAAGCCATTAGTGATGAAATGATCCAAGGTCTTTCCATGACTAAAGTAATCATATTATATTCTTGTGTTGGTATGCTCTTTCTATTTGTAGCTGCTTTATTCGGCTTTTCCAAAACCTTACCAGATGGAAAAATAGCAGTAAATGAACTGGAGGAAGAAATAAAAGAAAAACCAACCAAAGCAATGGCTACTTTATCCGTCATTACTATTGCTTTAATTATCTGTTTTATTCCTGTAATATACAGCTACACCACACCTGAAGCAAAATCAATTACGGTTTTAACAGCAGAACTATCTCACATAAATACGACTGACTCGGTGCAAGCCAAAACACTAGCCCAAAATATTGCGGCATTAAAAGCACCTTTAGACAATACCAGAGTCCAATGGCTTTCGGCGGGACTGATCGTCGTTTTAGGCGGTATTTTGTTCGCATACTTTGCGGGTAAAAAGCAAATAAAAAAATGGGGGGCCATGCAATACCCACAGTTGACCTTGGGCATGCTGGCAATTTTTGTATACGTAGGCGTTGAAGTTGCCATAGGAAGTAACCTTGGGGAACTATTGAAGAAGGATGAATTTGGTGGATATAGCTCTTCAGAAATCGCTCCTTTTATTGCCATGTTTTGGGGCAGTTTAATGATTGGCAGGTGGTCTGGAGCCATCAATGCTTTTGATATAAAAGAAAAAACCAAAGCGATTCTAAAAATCATTGTGCCTATTGTTGCATTTATAACTGTATTGACGCTTACCTGGATAGCGGGCTATAAAATTGAAGCATTATATTGGTATTTTGTTTGTGTAGTTGTACAAATAATTGCTTTTATTTTAACCAAAGACAAACCAGCTTTAACCTTAGGTGTTTTCGGGTTTTTAGGAATCCTTGCCATAGTAATCGGATTAACCACTACAGGAATCATAGCTGTTTATGCTTTTTTAAGTTGTGGTTTATTTTGTTCCATCATGTGGCCTTCTATATTTTCACTTTCTTTAGCTGGATTAGGGAAATACCAAGGACAAGGATCTGCTTTTTTAATCATGATGATTTTAGGAGGGGCAATTATTCCACCAATTCAGGGGAAAATATCTGATATTTTTGGGATTCAACAATCCTTTTTAGTGGGTGGATTCTGTTTTGCTTACTTGGCTTTTTTCGCATTATTCGTGCGTAAGCTATTAAAAAAGCAGGGTGTTCAAATGGAGGTACAGTAAAATATTAATTTGGAAAACTGTCTTATTCAGCGTTGTTAAAATTCGTCAATTCCTGGTTTACTTTTTCCATCTCTTCGTAAAAATCAGCGCCATACATTCTAATTAGCGGTTCTTTTAAGAACTTAAAAACAGGCACTTTTAATTCTTCTCCCAGTTGACAAGCTGGTTTACAAATTGGCCAACGGTCATAATTTAAGGATTCAAATTTTGCATATTTTCTTACACGGATTGGATATAAATGGCAAGAAATAGGTTTATTAAAAGGTATTTTCTCTTCTCTATAAGCCTGTTCAATACCACATTTAGTAATACCTTTTTCATCTAAAGTAACAAAAACACAATCTTTTCCTTTTACCAAAGAAGTGACAGGTTCATTGTCACGATCCATATAAAAAACACCCTTTCTATCTACCATGTCTATACCGGATTCGGTCATATATGGTTTTATATCTTCTAGATGTTCTTCAATTAATTCCACTTCATCCATAGTCAATGGTGCGCCATCATCTCCTTCTACACAACAAGCACCTTTACAAGCACTCAAATTGCAAACAAAATGTTTTTCGAATAATTCTTGACTAACTAATTTATCCTCTATTTCTATAATCATGGCACTATATTTAAGCCGCAAATATACCATTTTTACCACACATTTACACTTACAAATTAAGTGGCGACGAGTTTAAGCAGATAATTTAACCGTGTATACTTTCTGATTTTCCGTAATTCTGAATAACATTCGCTTCATATGCTAACCATTGTTGCCATCTTGCATCTACGTCAATATCTTCACCATATTGTCTGGCAAAACCAATAAACGTAGTGTAATGTCCCGCTTCAGAAATCATTAAATCACGGTAAAACGTAGCCAATTTTTCATCTTTAATATTTTCGGAAAGCACTTTAAAACGTTCACAGCTCCGCGCCTCAATCATGGCTGAAAATAGCAGTCGATCTACTGTAGCAAGGTTTCTACTCCTCCCTTTCTCCATGAATTTGTACAATTCACCCACATAATTGTCTTTTCTTTCACGACCCAATGTATAGCCTCTTTCCAAAATGATTTGATGCACCTGTTGAAAATGCTCCATTTCCTCCATCACAATTTTCGTCAACTCAGATACTAATTCTTCATGTTGTGAATTTTGAACAATGATGGCAATGGCATTCGAAGCTGCTTTTTGCTCACACCAAGCATGGTCGGTTAAAATTTCTTCTAAATTCGATTCTGCAATATTTACCCAGCGTGGGTCGGTTGGAAGTTTTAAGCCTAGCATGATTATTCGTTTATTTTTACAAATTTAAAGTAAAAATATAGATTTGTTAAGTAATTTTCAAGCTAAACGTATCTAATAGGCCTCGCAGGTTATTCGACGCGAACTTGGCTTTTTTCATTTTATTAATAGTAGGATCGATAGAAAAATTAATTGCTGTACGAAAATCTGTCTCTATCAAATTAGTACGATCGAAAGTGGCCATTTTTAAGTCTGACTCTGCAAAACTTGCTTTCGATAAATCGGTTTCTGAAAAATCAACCTCTTGCAATTGGCAATTAATAAAAGGTGTTCCTTTAATTTTGAGTCCAAAAAAGCTAGAAAAATTCAGTTGACAATTTTCAAAACTAAAGCGGATTAGAAAAGGGTTTAAACTTGAGAAATCTAGTCCTAGCATTTTACATGCCACAAATTCACAAGACTGTACGCTGCTGTTATTCCATTTTGTTTGGGTAAAATTACAAGCTTCAAATTCACAAGTAATAAACTTCACATTTGAGAGATTAACCCCTGTAAAATCACAATTAAGGAATTGACAATTTTCGTATTCTTGACTTAAAGCACTTGAACTAAAATCATCCCCTTTTATAGTTTCATTTTCTCTCATGCATCAAATAATTTTCTTGCGTCTTCCAAATTAAAATCAGTTAAACTATCTATTATTTGATCGGCCAAAATAAGCTTTTTGTTTGGGGCATGAGATAATTCTGGAACAGCAATAACTTTCATTCTAGCCGCTTTACCAGCGATTACGCCATTCAATGAATCTTCAATCACCAAACACTCTAAAGGGTCGACATTTAATTGTTCGGCAGTAGTTAAAAATACCCCAGGATGTGGCTTTCCCCATTTTTCAAATTCCGCAGACTGTACGACATCAAAATAATGTCCAATATCTAATTTTTCAAGTACAGTTTCAATAATTGCATGGAAAGAAGAAGTGGCTAACCCAATTTTTAAACCAGCAGCTTTACATTTATCCAAAGTCTCCACCACACCTGGTAATGCGACGCCATTTTTATTGATTTCTTCCATTAAAATATGCACAATGTCAATGGTTACCGCTTCACAAGTTGGACCTTCCCATTTTGCTTTTTTATACCACATTTTTACCACTTCATCAATGCGTAACCCTACGGTTTCTTCGCAATCCGTTTGTGTAAGATCCAATCCAACTTTACCAAAACCTTTTACTTCTGCAATTTTCCACAAAGGCTCTGAATCTATCAATACCCCGTCCATATCAAATATTACTGCTTTCATTTCTTTTTAAATTTCATTTTATATAAATCCCCACCTTTTAATCCTTTTCGATACTCATCTGTTATCAACCAAGTATGATCACTTAAAAAACAAATGGCCTCCCTTTGCTTGACCTTTGGAATCTTATATTTTTTTATCTTCCCTTTCCAAAAGGCATTAAACATAAAATCTGTAATTAAGTATAAACGACCATAAGTTAAAATAGCCAAGGTATTGGAAGCGTGGTGATAGTCGGCTGCGGTGACAGAGCAAGTTAACCAACCGTTATCACAAAACTGAAATTGGCCGATTAATTTAGCTTCATAATTACCTGGTCGATTAGGTAGAATATATATTTTAGAAATACCAGTATAAGGCTTTGTTCTGCACTTGGTAAATAAAAATATTTTACCTCCTTTAACAATAAAAGCTTCACAATCAAACTCTAGCTCTTTTTCTTTTGGCGGAAATTTTTGTTGATCTTCATAAGTAAAGTGAATGGTTCTAGTGGTCACTTTTTCCTTCCCAATAAAACCACTTTTAACAATGTGTATTTGTAAATTCTTTCGGCTATTTGCATTGTTACCAAAATCACCTATGTATAAGTTTTTTTCCTCGTCTAATGCTATGTCCTCCCAATCGTTGTTTTGAACACCTTCAACTTGAATTGTTTTTTCATACTTTCCTTTTTTATTTAGCACAAATAATTCTGCCTTGTTTCCTCCATCATTATGGGTAATAATATGATCATTTAGAAAAGCTAAACCTGAAGTTTCATACATAAACTTAGGCAACTGTGCTATTTTTTCTATTTCAATGTCTTTTTTAGAAAAGGCTAACCCTCCGTTAATGAACAGAAAACAGAAAAAAAAACCTTTTAAAATCGAAACCATTATAGAGAATAGAATATTTAAATTGAATAAGTTATAATATTTTATAAAATTAGTATTTTTGAACTATGAAATGAGTTAAAATAGTAAGATATTCTTTTCCTAAAAAGACAAGAACATATTTTAACCATTCCATCTGGCGAATATTGATAAACTTAAGTACAGATGAATCCTAGTAGTAAAGGTTGGATAAAAAAATATATTTCATTGTTAGATGAAGACAAACAGGAGCTTAATCGTTTCCCTGGCAGTTTCATGTCTACCGAGGAATTAATTTACTCCTATTTTCAACCCACTGGATTAATCTACGGTTTTCCAAGAGAATTTATTTTTATTGACAATGCTTATATCTCTAGTTTAACCCCACCGGAATCTTTTAAGGTATTACTTTTAGAAGGCTTGCTATTGGTTGATCATATAAAAGAGGGTAAGTTTGACCTGAACTCTCTTGAAAAATCGATTAGTAGATTTGTTGAATTTTATGAAAAAAGTAACATTGAAAAGGCTAAAAAAGGTTGGTTAGATTTTTCTAAACTAAACGACTTCGACAAATTAGAATCGATTATTGACAAGCGTGTAGAGGTCAAAAATTTTATATCTAACAAGCTAGCATTAAATTACTTGTACAATAGTTTGCTTTTTCACGACTTGATTTTATACCAAGACTTTAAAGATGAATCTTTTACCATTAACTTGGCAGAAAAGCGAGCAGAAATCATGTTAGACATTGTGAAAGTAATTGCCTGTGCAGCCAATTCAGACGGTGTAGTAACTGAAGAAGAAAGGAGTATCTTTAAGTTGTTCTTGGCTTCTGCAAATTTAATTTCTTATAAAAAAGATTTAGCCGAAACCTTTTTAGATGGCTCTCCCAACGTGAATGATTTAAACTTTGAATTTGAGTCTTCATGGCTATTGAAAAGGTATATTTTAGAAATCGCTATATTAACGATATGGACAGATAAGGAATTAAACAAGGGGGAAAAGCAATTTTTAATCAACTTAACTGAAAAACTTGGTCTTTCTAAAAGTGAAAAAGACAAGGCATTTTTAGCCATTCAAAGTTTTGTTCTGAGCAATGACAATCATTCGCCATTTTTGAGCGGTAAAAATGATTTTGAATTGATTTTAAGCAATACCGCTAAACGTTGGACCAAAATATTATCAAGGAACAAGGTAAAATTGGCCAATGAGTTAAAAGAGAGTAAAGAGTTAGTATATCTTATCACCAAATCGACCCATAAAGAATTAAGTAAAGAGGAAAAAGAGAAGGTAAAACACCAATTGGCTGATTTGGGAAAATCAATTCCTGCATTGACTTTATTTATGTTGCCTGGTGGTGCCATTATATTGCCATTGGTATTAAAAATAATCCCCAATCTTGTCCCTTCCGCTTTTCGCGAAAACCAAGTAGACGAGCCGACCACACCGACTAAGGAAATTGAATAAATTTAATTGACTGGACTTCCCACAAAATAATATCCTGTTGTTTTGCCCTTATTGTTTTTACCATCCATAAATTCCCAATGATATTTAGGATCTTTTGGCAACTCATTCACCAAACTTTCCAAATCAGTTTTAGAATAAGTGCGCGGCATGGATGCTTGTCCATCCCAAGCATAAGCGATTGGAATTATAGGAATAATATAAGTGAACAGTAATTGTTGCCAAGTAATTGGCTTGGTAAATGGCGTCATAAATAACGACATGATGATTAATATAATTAATGAAAGTGGTAAAAACAACCACCAAACTAAAAGGGGTAAGGGCTTATTTGTTACCTCATAAATAAACAAAGTTTCTTTATTGCTTTGGGCTGATTTTAAAATAGATTTTGCAGTTGGCAAAGGCATGTGGTGAAAACAATTGATCATTGTCTTTATCCCTTCAGGTGCTTTTTCAAGGTGCAGCGCATTTACGGATCCCATTTGGTAATCTATGGCTTCATTATTTTTAAACTCCGCAATAGCCTCTTTGTTGGGATAAAGGTCGGTTAATGTCAAGTGAAGTTTTTGTTCACTTGTTTGAATTTTATTTAATACTTGCGGCATAATTCCACCGGCACCCGACCCCAAGTCAACGATATTTTTCCCTTTACCAAGGTAAGGCTTAATGCCATTGGCAATTACCTCATCCAGCTTCATCATTTTATTAAAAACGACGATTAATTTGGTCATGTTTTTTCTGATTACATCTGGAAACCAAGTGAAATCTTCAAACTCAAAAAGCTGAACCCTTTTCATAATTTATTTTTTTTCAAAACGATAGACCGTAAAATCGTACTTGTTTTTCTCATCCATTTTATAGTCCATAATCATTTCTTTGGTCCAAGAAGATTGGTCAAATGTTGGAAAAAAAGCATCAGCATCAAATGATTCCTTAATACAGGTAATCAGCATTTCATCCACTAAATTATGGTCAAGACAATATTTATAAATTTGCGCACCTCCAATGATAAAAATTTCTTTGTCCTCTTCCTTTTTATAATGTGCAATCGCATCTTCTACCGAATGAAAAGTGTCGCAATCGGCATGTGAAAATGCTTTATTGTGCGTCACCACAGCATTAATTCTATTGGATAGTGGACGGTATTTTAAGGGGATGGAATCCCAATTTTTACGGCCCATAATCACCACATGATTTTTGGTCGTTTGGGTAAAAAAACGCATATCGGCTGGTAAGTGCCAAATTAAATCATTGTCCTTACCAATTTCATTGTTTTCGCCCTTGGCTACTATTAACTTTACCTTGCTCATTAACTATATTTATTATTAAACAGAAACTGCTCCTTTTATATGTGGATGAAATTCATAACCCACCAATTCAAAGTCTTCAAATTTAAATCCATCAATGGTTTTAATTGCTGGATTCAATTTCATGGTAGGCAATGGTTTTGGCTCACGGGACATTTGTAATTGGGCTTGCTCAATGTGGTTATTGTACAAGTGGACATCTCCAAAGCTGTGGACAAATTCTCCCAATTCTAAATCGCAAACTTGCGCCAACATCATAGTGAATAGTGCATAAGAAGCAATATTAAAAGGAACTCCTAAAAATACATCTGCACTTCTTTGGTACAATTGACAAGACAACTTTCCGTCGGCTACATAAAATTGTATAAAAGCGTGACAAGGTGGTAAGGCTGCTTTGCCATTGGCTACATTCTCAGAAAATGAAAGGGAAGTATCGGGCATTACGCTTGGATTCCAAGCAGAAATGATAATTCTTCTATTGTTTGGGTTATTTTTTAATTGATCGACCACATTGGCCAATTGGTCAATCCCTTCTCCGTTCCAATTTCTCCATTGCGCACCATAAACAGGACCTAAATCACCGTTTTCATCTGCCCAAGCATTCCAAATCTTCACCCCATTGTCGTTTAAATATTTAATATTGGTGTCCCCATTAATGAACCACAATAATTCGTGGACAATAGATTTTAAATGTAATTTTTTGGTGGTCACCATGGGAAAACCCTCATTCAAATCGAAGCGAATTTGTCGGCCAAAAACAGATACTGTACCTGTTCCGGTACGGTCGCCTTTTTGGCTGCCGTTTTCTAAAATATCTTTTAATAAATCTAAATATGCTTTCATCTCATGTTCCCCTTTTGGTAATGCTGTACAAAATTACGATTTGTGGTATTATATTTAGAATAAAAGGAGAGTTATTATTTGTTCTCGGCGAAATAATGCTGATTGCGAGGGGTTCGGTTCTCGAAACAATTTTCCTTTTGCGCTCCCGCTTCAAAGTAAAACCACTCGAACAGACAAGGAAAAAGAACGATCAGTTAGTCCCGACAGTTTCGTCGGGATGCGCTGCACTAAGCTTGCCGAAGTGTATCGAGAACACTTACTTTTCCACTTGAATGGCAAATGCGGCATCAAAAACCAGTTTTCCATTCCCTTTGGCACCCGTTTTCGGATTGGTGAACCCTTTTATTTTGATGGTTTTCCCCTTGGTAATCAAGTCTGAAATTTGACTAGGCGTTAGTTTTTTACCTAAAAACTCGAAGGGTATTAACACTTTACATCCCTTGGCATAATTGGCACAACCGTAAGCACTTTTCCCCTTGGTCATTTTAGCCGCCTTGCACTTAGGACAGTCCATGTCTTCTATCTCCACTTTAGCTTTGGGCTTCCTGGTCTTAGGTTTTGCTTTTGCAGCAGGTTCAGCGGCAGCAATAGTTTTGTTTTCAGCAAATTTTACATTGTTGGTAATCTGAACTATCATCTCCACCAACTCCTGTTTGAATGCTTTTACATCATATTCCCCTTGCTCAATCAGCCTTAATTTATGCTCCCATTGACCGGTTAATTCAGCCGACTTTAACAAATCGGACTTGATAGTACCTATTAAGTCGATACCCGTAGCGGTGGCATGGATATTTTTACGCACCCTTTCAATGTACTTTCTGCGGAACAAAGTTTCAATGATATTTGCGCGCGTAGAAGGTCGACCGATACCGTTTTCTTTCATGGCGTCTCTCAACTCTTCGTCGTCCACATTTTTACCTGCCGTTTCCATAGCTCTCAACAAAGTCGCCTCCGTAAAATACTTGGGTGCAGAGGTTACTTTTTCTTGTAAGTCTGGTGTGTGAGGACCACTTTCTCCCGCTACAAAATTAGGCATGATACTTTCCTCTTCCTTGGTCGACTTTTTTTCTTCATTGTCGTAAACCACTCGCCAACCCGGTTCAATAATTTGCTTACCCGTTGCTTTAAAGTCCACTTTTTCTACCGCTCCAATTACAGTGGTATTGGAAACTTTACAGTCGGGATAAAAAACAGAAATAAATCTTTTGGTGATGGTTTGATAAATATTTTGTTCGTCGGGACTAATCCCTGATTGCTTGATTCCTGTAGGAATAATGGCGTGGTGATCGGTGACTTTCTTGTCGTTAAAAACCTTACTTGACTTCCTAATTTTCTTTCCCTTTAAAGGTTCTGTCAATTGAGAAAAATAGGTCAACCCTTCCAATATTTTAGGAATTTTTGGATACATGTCATTCGGTAAGAAAGCGGTATCAACCCTTGGGTATGTCACTAATTTTTTTTCGTATAAACTCTGCACCAATTTCAGGGTATGGTCGGCAGTTAAACCAAATTTATTATTGGCCTCCACTTGCAAAGCAGTCAAATCAAATAGCTTTGGAGGGTGCTCGTTTCCCTCCTTTTGTTCGTAGTCTTTTACCACAAAAGGCTTATCCGTTACATACTCTAGGGCTTTGGTCCCTTTTTCTATGGTCTTTAATTTACCAACAGTGGCATTAAAAATCACATTTCGGTACACTGTTTTTAATTCCCAAAAAGTTTCTGGTTTAAAATTTTGTATGGATAAATGGCGTTCCACAATCATGGCCAATGTTGGTGTTTGCACACGACCGATTGACAATACTTGTTTTTCTCTACCGTATTTTAAAGTATACAAACGGGTAGCATTCATTCCCAACAACCAATCACCGATTGCTCTGGAGCTGCCTGCTGCATAAAGATTTAAAAAATCTTTCCCATCCTTTAAGTTTTTAAACCCATCTTTAATAGCCTCTTCTGTCAAGGAAGAAATCCATAATCTTTTTATCGGTTTTGTATTATTTGCCTTCAACAATACCCATTGTTGAATCAATTCTCCCTCTTGGCCCGCATCCCCGCAATTGATAACCTCAGTACAACGACTTACCAAATTTTCAATGGTTCTGAATTGCTTTTGCACCCCTTGGTTATCCATTACCTTAATACTAAACTTGGAAGGAATCATGGGTAAGGTATCTAAATTCCACCACTTCCATAAACTGGTGTAATCGTGTGGTTCCTTTAAGGTACACAAATGACCAAAAGTCCATGATACCCAATAGCCATTGCCCTCGAAATACCCATCTTTTTTGGTAGTCGCTCCTAAAATGGTCGCAATTTCTTTAGCGACACTTGGCTTTTCGGCAATGCAGAGTTTCATGAATTGTATAGCAGATTAATATCCTAATTTTGTTCTTACTCGATCCAATACACCACGTGCAGTTTTTCTTGCTTTTTCGGCACCTGCTAATAAAATGGTTTCTACCTCATCTGGATTTTGAGTATAATAATCGAATCTTTCTCTTTCCACCTTAAATTTAGTCAGAATTAATTCAAGAATGGCCTTTTTTACATGACCATATCCAAGTCCACCTGCTAAATAATTTTTACGCATGATTGCTATCTCTTCTTCTGAAGCCAATAAGCTATAGATTGTAAATGCGTTACAAGTATCAGGATCCTTAGGGTCTTCTAAGGGAGTACTATCTGTTTCAATACTATTTACCTGTTTTTTTAATTGTTTTTCCGGTAAAAATAAGTTGATAATATTTCCTTTTGATTTTGACATTTTAATGCCGTCAGTTCCTGGAACTAATTGTGTGTTTTCGTTTACTGTTCCTTCGGGTAAAACAAAAGTTTCTCCCATTTGGTGGTTAAAGCGAGAGGCTACATCTCTTGTAATTTCGATATGTTGCATTTGATCTTTTCCTACGGGCACATCATTGGCGTCGTACAATAAAATATCAGCAGCCATTAACATTGGATAAGTAAATAAACCCGCGTTTACATCCGCTAAACGATCGGCTTTATCTTTAAAAGAGTGTGCCAAGGTTAAACGTTGAAAAGGGAAAAAACAAGATAAATACCAAGTCAACTCCGTTGTTTCTGGTACATCACTTTGACGGTAAAAAATTGTTTTATCAGGATCTAAACCAAAAGCAAGCCAAGCAGCAGCAGTACTTAATGTATTTTGTTTTAATAGCTCCGCATCTTTAATTTGAGTAATTGAATGCATGTTTGCAATAAAAATGTAGGACTCCTTATTTGGGTCCATTGCCATTTCGATTGCGGGTTTAATCGCACCTAAAATATTTCCCATGTGCGGAATGCCTGTACTCTGCACTCCTGTTAAAATTCTTTTCATTGTCTTTAATTGAAGTCCAAAAATAATTATTTATAATGTTAAAGCCTAAGGAAACAATTATTAACTTTGCAACTAATTTTTAACCATTAAATACTTACTGAAGGTATGGATATTACAGACGATTTAATTGACCACATAGCACACCTTTCCCGTTTAAATTTTGACGGAGATAAAAAAACAGTAATTAAAAACGACATGGAAAAAATGATCCAATTCGTAGATCAGTTAAATAAGATAGACACTGAGGACGTTGAACCTTTAATATTCATGTCTGAGGCAATTAATGTTTTACGTGAAGATATTGTAAAATCAGAAATCACACAAGAAGAAGCATTGAAAAATGCGACGCATAAGGATTCAGATTATTTTAAAATTGCTAAGGTTTTAGATGTAAAATAAAGCTTTTATTTAGATAAAAATAAAAAGGGGGAAAATTAATTCCCCCTTTTTTGAACCCAAAATCTATGAATATGTTCATTCACATTTTTCATATTAATTACCATAATCGTGCCACAGTGGATTTTGTGTAGAATTAAAAAAGACCAATTGCTAAATAAACTGTAATTAACAAAACATCTACACCTCCAGAAAAATACAATTCAGGTTTATTTTTGTGACAATTCCACAAAACAAAAGCACCAAAAATTGCATGTGCTAAAATATTAATTTCAAATTTATTTGCACCAATAGACCAAAAAACATGACCAAAGAACCAAAAAATCAAGGTTAAATTTCTTGCTTTTTTTAACCCCAGTAATTGTGGGATAGTTTTATGGCTTGGATGGTCCAATTCAACATCTCTCATGTCAAAAGGAATAATGATTCCAATCATAAAAAAAAGAGAGCCGAGTAAAATCAGCCAATCATTCCAATTCCAATCTTCTTTTTTACCAAATAAATAAAAAGGTAAGACACAGGTTGCCAACACCCAAGTAATAGCCAGAACATATAATTTAATGTAGGGAATATCTCGTATATTTTTTTTAAAAAAAGGAATTTTCCAAACATAAAAAAACGAAAAACTACTAATCACCAATAAAAGGGGCCAAATTTTTAGTACATAATTACTTCCTTCAAAAATGGTTAAACCTAATGCTAAAATAGAAAGCACATAAACAATAGTTAAGTGCTTTTCCATCCATTGCAGTCTACCTCCAGAAATAGAAGCAAAATGAGAGAAATTCATTTTGACCAGACGTTGAAAATTGTAGGTAAATAAAGTTACAGAGAAAATCAATAACAAAAAATTACTATTTAATTCTACCTGTAAGAGAAGTGCATTGAAAGCTGTAAAACAAACAGCGCCCAAACTTATCCATATATTAGAATAAACTATAAATTCCTGTGTCTTATGAAAAGACCGTCTAAGTGTATTAATAATTATTAGTTTTCAAGGCATAATAAGAAGCATACCCTAATAAAACACCAAGCGCGCTTCCTTTTAAAGCAGCCAAGGACCTTCTTTGTCTGGCAACACTATTAAACCCTTCATAATAAAACTGATCGTTTCTTAAACCTGTTTGTAGAATGTTTTTTTCTCTCACCTTGGTACTTGGCAAACCAAAACTAATGGGCATTACCAATATCATTCCCATGGGTAGGATAGAAGGTGCGCGGCCAAAAAAACCAGTTTGCAAACCAGGCGTTACACTTCCAGCCGCTTCTTTTTTTGTCAAATAGGTATCCATTAAAGCCACACTGTAAGTAAGACCTAAACTTACGTAAAAGACAGGTTTTACAGAATATGCATTCCTTGCATCATAACTTCCCAAGGTAAATTTTCTACTTTGGTCTACCGTTAAAAAATTATCCGAATCTGGTTGATGTTCGTATAAAACCGACTCCATACCATCCTTTGTGTAGGAAAAAACCCTATACTTTTCAATCATCATTTGAAAATCTCCTTTTTTGTTTGGAGAATTAAAAACCAAATAATCGTCATTTAATTCAATAAAATCTCCTCTAAAAGTCTTTCCATTCAACAATATAATAGAGTCTTGAAAACCTTGTCCGTACGACTGAACTGACATACTAATTAATAAAATAAGGAGAATACGGTTCATAAAATATATTTTTATCAAAAATAGTGTATTTTATTTAAAAAGACTACTTCCTAAATAGTGCAAATGAAATTGATTTTTTTTGCACTAAAAATGTTTATCTTTGTCCCGTTTTAAATCAAATAATTATGAATTTTTCAGATAGACATATTGGGTTGACTTCCAAAGAGCGAAATGAAATGCTGAATAAAATTGGTGTTGAATCAATTACAGAGTTAATCAATAAAACCATCCCAAGTAATATAAGGCTTAAAAAAGACTTAGACTTGGCACCAGCAATGAGTGAATTTGAATACTTAGCACATGCAAATGCCATTGCTAGTAAAAATAAGTTATTCAAAACTTATATTGGTACTGGTTATTATAATACCATTACGCCATCTGTTATCTTGAGGAATATATTCGAGAATCCAGGATGGTATACGGCCTATACACCATATCAGGCAGAAATTTCGCAAGGAAGACTTGAGGCCTTGTTGAATTTTCAAACCATGGTGATGGATTTGACAAAAATGCCATTGGCAAATGCTTCCTTATTAGATGAAGCTACTGCAGCAGCAGAAGCCATGTTAATGTTTTACCACAGTAGATCAAGAGATCAAAAAAAGAACAATATCAACAAATTATTTATTTCTGAAAATGTTTTCCCACAAACTTTAGAGGTTGTAGCCGGAAGAGCTGAGAATTTAGACATTGAAATAGTAATTGGAAAACCAGAAGAATTTACTGCATCAGCTGAATTTTTTGGTGCCTTAGTGCAATATCCTGACAGTTTTGGTGTAGCAAAAGACTTAGGAGAATTTATTGGAAATGCGCATGCTTTAGACATTAAAGTTGGCGTTGCAGCAGATTTATTGTCCTTAGCAATTTTAACGCCTCCGGGTGAATGGGGTGCAGATGCAGTATTTGGAAATACCCAAAGGTTTGGCGTTCCTCTAGGATATGGTGGACCACACGCAGCATATTTTGCAACCAAAGAAGAGTTTAAAAGAGCGATACCAGGAAGAATTATTGGTATTTCAAAAGATGTTGACGGTAACAAAGCTTTAAGAATGGCTTTACAAACACGTGAACAACACATTAAAAGAGATAAAGCAACATCAAATATTTGTACGGCGCAAGCATTATTAGCAATTATGGCTGGTATGTATGCCGTTTACCATGGTCCAACTGGCATCAAACAAATTGCACAAACCATACATTTAAAAACCACTTATTTAGCAAAAGAATTAGCGGCCTTTGGTTTTCAATTAAATTCAAAACAATTTTTTGACACCATTACTTTAACGGCACCAACTGGAATCAACACAGAAATTATTGAAAGTATTGCCTTAGAACATGAGGTAAACTTAAACTATTTATCAGAATCCACCTTTAGTATTTCTATTGATGAAACGACTACTAGAGCAGATTTACAATTATTATTAAATATTTTTTCTGAACTTACAGGAGGAAAAGAAATTACTTTGACAAATGATGCTTGGAACAACACCCAATCTGATTTACCAAATACTATTTTAAGAAATGGTGATATTTTAACACATCCCGTATTCTCTTCGTACCATACAGAAACGAAAATGATGCGTTATATTAAGCGATTAGAAAACAAAGATCTTTCTTTGGTTCACTCTATGATTTCTTTGGGTTCTTGTACCATGAAATTAAATGCTGCATCAGAATTAATTCCAGTTTCACTTCCTGGCTTATCTCAACTACACCCATTCGTACCAATTGATCAAGCGGCTGGTTACACAGAAATGTTAAAACAATTGAGTGACGATTTATGTGAAATCACAGGGTTTCCAGGTATGTCATTACAACCAAACTCAGGTGCTCAAGGAGAGTACGCTGGTTTAATGGTCATTAAAGCTTACCATGTTAACAATGGAGATACACAAAGAAAAATTTGTTTAATTCCAAGTTCAGCGCATGGCACCAATCCAGCTTCCGCAGTAATGGCTGGAATGAAAGTAGTGGTAGTAAAGTGTGATGAAAGCGGAAACGTGGATGTAAACGATTTAAAAGCCAAAGCAGAACAATATAAAAACGAACTTTCTGCATTAATGATTACTTATCCATCTACGCATGGTGTATTTGAATCATCTATTACAGAAATCACCGCAATCATTCACGAAAATGGCGGACAAGTATATATGGATGGCGCGAACATGAATGCGCAAGTTGGGTTGACTAACCCAGGAAATATTGGTGCTGATGTTTGTCACTTAAACTTACATAAAACTTTTGCTATTCCACATGGAGGAGGTGGACCAGGAATGGGACCAATTGGTGTAGCAAAACACTTAATTCCATTCTTACCAGGTAGTCCAAACATGGAAGGTATTGGTGGTGAAAAAGCCATTAAATCTATTTCTGGAGCACCTTATGGAAGTGCTTCTATTTTGACCATATCTTACGGATACATTAAAATGTTAGGCGCTAAAGGACTTAAAGCTTCCACAGAAGCCGCTATTTTAAATGCGAATTATTTAAAAGCAAATTTAGAAGCTCACTATCCTGTATTATATACTGGAGAAGGTGGAACAGTTGCACACGAAATGATCTTAGATTGCCGTAACTTTAAAAAAGATACTAAAATTGAAGTGGGGGATATTGCAAAAAGACTAATTGATTATGGTTTTCATGCACCTACTGTATCCTTCCCTGTTGCAGGTACTTTAATGATTGAACCAACGGAAAGTGAAGATAAAGCAGAATTAGATCGCTTTATTGATGCCATGATTCATATTAGAGCAGAAATTGCTGCAATTGCTGCAGGTAAAGCAGACCCAGAGAATAATGTTTTGGTGAATGCACCGCATACAGCAACTATGGTAATGAGCGATAACTGGGACATGCCTTATTCTAGAAAACAAGCTGCCTACCCTATTGATTATTTAAATGATTGGAAATATTGGGTACCAGTAAGAAGAGTAGATGATGCTTTCGGTGACAGAAACCTAATGTGTTCTTGTGCTCCTATTGAAGCCTATATTGAAGCAGAAGTGTAAAGCACTTGATAAAATATAAAACAAAACCCAGACTCAAAAAGTCTGGGTTTTGTTATGCTTAAATAATTTCTAATACTTTACTCGGTGGTCGACCAATTACCACCTTATCACCGTTGATTACAATAGGTCTTTCTATTAATTTAGGATTTGCAAGCATCACTTGAATCCATTCTTCATCACTCAAGGTTTTCCCTTTAAAATTATCTTTAAATATTTGCTCCCCTTTTCTAATCAATGCCAATGGTGCAATGCCTAATTTTTCAAGAATAAAACGGAGTTCCTGCGCTGGCACTGCTTCCTCTAAATATGGAAAAACTTCAAATTCTTTTACCTGTTCTTCTATAATAGCAAGCGTTTCTCTACTTTTACTACAACGGTTATTATGGTATATCTTTAGCATATTTTTTTTGGATAAAAATAACTGTTTTCTACTGTTTAAAGGTGCTTAAAATTTAAATAAAAAAATTTAACTATATTTAACTTATACAAAAGAAGAAAAAATAGCTGCTAATTATCAGATGACTAGAACCAATATTTTTTTTGGTATCATATTTGTGTTATGCTCTTTGAACGAAAACAAAATCTATGAAATATATTTACATTTTAAGTCTCTTCCTTATATTTCCTATATTAAGTCAGGCCCAATTTAGCAAGCCAATGGGGCGAAACACTGCTAAAGCACCTATTTGGGGTAATCAAACGAAATCAAGTACTGCAGTATGCGGTGCATATTACAACAACTACGTTGGATTAGGAAAAATGACCAATGTTAGAATAGAAAGTATGCGTACTGGTAACGCAACAGAAGCCGGGCAATATAATGGCCGTGCGCAAAAATATAACGCACCCCAACCAATAGAAGTGAGTGGGGTTGAATTTTACGCATATATTTTAAACAATCCTGCAATGGATTCCATTATGGTAATTACCACTTTAAATAATTACGACGCTACTGGAAATACCTTAGGTACTGAGTTGGCAAGGGACACAGTTTATGTTAAACATAATTCATTTGACCCATTCACTACCCCATTACCAAATATTGCAGTACAAAGTACCTTTGACGTACCAGTTACAGTTACTAGTGAATACATGGTCACCATGACAACACCTACAGATGATTCTTTAAAAATTATTGCGAATGATTTTAACACCAATGATGGACAGGGTGACAATATGGGATACGCCCTTTATGACAACGTAAACTATCCTACTTATTATGGTTGGTACGATATGATTGCTGATTTTGCTGCAGATTATGACTTTTTAATTTCACCAAAAGTAAAATACAGTCAATACGATACCTTAATAATAGAAGATACGGTGATTTGTCCGACTAACGATTTATTTTGTTTAAATTACATACAAAGTGGGGTTAACTTCAACAAACAATACAACGCCAACTATTCATCCCCATACGCCTCAGTTAGTATGGCTTGGGGAGATGGCAACACGACATTAGATACCGCATTTGCTTGTCACTTTTATAATACTACTGGCATGCATACTGTACAATTAAAAGATACCTTGAGCCTTTGGAATTATTCGGCACCAGACTGTCCAATTGAAATTACTAAAACCATTGAAGTTTTAGATACCATACAAGTGGACTTCACCTATACATTAACTGGAAATACTGCCAATTTTACAACCATTGCAACGGGAGTTGATTCTGTTTGGTGGGATTTTGGAGACGCTTCAACAGGCAACAATCAATTAAACCCTACGCACACTTATTCAGGTCCAGGCAATTACACCGTTTGGCTATATAGTTATAATGAATGCATGACAAGAACCGTAATTAAAACCATTACTATTAAAACATCTGGTATTAATAACACTACAGTATCAACACCTCAATTTTATCCAAACCCAGCCAGTTCACAATTAAAATTTGAAGGAGAAATTCTTCAGTTAAAAGTGATCAATATTGCTGGAGAAACTGTATATTCAAATAAAAATGTACATCAAAACTTTTTATTAGATGTGAGTACATTTTCGAATGGTACCTATTTTGTAAGTATTGAAAATTCAAATGATACATACACTAAAAAATTAGTAATAAGACACTAAATCATAATTAACCCTATGATTTAAGCATCAAAATTTAATATTTTGGTGCTTTTTTTATTTTATATACCGACCTTTGTACAAGTATATAAAAAGAATATAATGCGTAAAGTTGCACTTTTAATTTTAGACGGCTGGGGACATGGTAACCATTCAAAATCAGATGGTATATATAATGCCAACACCCCTTTTATCGACTCCTTAGAAAAAACCAAACCCAATTCGGAATTAGTAACCTACGGTACTGCAGTTGGTTTACCCGAGGGACAAATGGGAAATTCGGAAGTTGGCCATTTAAATATTGGTGCTGGTAGAATTGTCTATCAAGAATTAACCCGTATCAATCATGCGGTGGAAACAGGTACATTTCAAAACAATAAAACCATTTTACAGATTTTTGATCGGGTGAAAAAAAACGGGAAAAAGCTACACTTCATGGGCTTAATGTCAGATGGAGGCGTTCATTCTTCCCAAGAACATTTATTTGAATTGTGTAAAATGGCAAAGGCCCATGGTCTTGAAAGAGTATATATTCATGCCTTTACAGATGGAAGAGATTGCGACCCACATGCGGGTATTCATCAAATAAAAAAATTAAGTGCCGCTATTGCCCAATCTACAGGCAAAATTGCAACGCTTATTGGTCGATACTATGCCATGGACAGAGATAACCGTTGGGAGCGTATTAAATTAGCTTATGATGCCATGGTAAAAGGCGTTGGTGATTCTTTTGACAACCCAGAAGCAGCTATCAAACATTCCTATGCATCTGATGTAAGTGATGAATTTATTACACCAAAAATAATTGATGCAGCTGGTAACATAGAAGCAGGAGACAGTGTAATATGTTTTAATTTTAGAACCGATCGCTGTCGCGAAATTTCGACGGTGCTGACACAACGTCCAGAGTTGGATATGAAACCGTTAGATATTGATTACACGACCATGACAAATTACGATCATTCTTTTAAAAATGTAAACGTAATTTTTGAAAAAGATGATTTAAAAAATACTTTAGGGGAAATAGTAGCCAATGCCGGTTTAACACAAGTGAGAATTGCAGAAACAGAAAAATACCCACATGTTACTTTTTTCTTTTCTGGCGGCAGAGAAAAGCCTTTTGAAAATGAAAAAAGATTACTGATCAACTCTCCAAAAGTAGCCACTTACGATTTACAACCTGAAATGAGTGCCCCTGAAATTACGGCATCCATATGTACTGAAATGGAAACGAACCAACCCGACTTTATTTGCTTAAATTTTGCCAATACCGACATGGTTGGTCATACAGGTAATTATGAGGCCATTTTAAAAGCAGCTGAAACAGTAGATGGTTGCGCTAAAACTATAGTGGAATTAGGTGAAAAATTAGGATACGACTTTGTTATTATTGCAGATCATGGTAATTCTGATTTTGCCATTAATCCAGATGGAACACCAAACACTGCACACTCCTTAAACCCAGTACCAGTAATTGTTTTATCCGATAAAACAAGCAAAGTAAAAGCAGGCAGTTTAAGAGATGTTGCACCCACTATTCTAGACCTAATGGGAGTTGCTCAACCAAAAGAAATGACTGGCACTTCTCTTATTGAGCAATAATTATACTATTTCCTGACAAAGTTCTACTAATACACTATTAGTAGACTTTGGATGTAAAAAAGCAATCCTTTTATTGTCCGCACCAAGTTTAGGCATTTCATGAATCATTTTAAAACCCTTATTGGTTAGTCTTACAATTTCCGCATCAATATCTTTTACTTCAAAAGCAATGTGGTGAATGCCTTCTCCTTTTTTTTCAATAAACTTTGCAATTGGACTATCGGGATTAGTAGCCTGTAATAATTCAATTTTAGATTCTCCCACTTGAAAAAAAGAAGTCATCACTCCTTCGGAGGCAACGGACTCCATTTTATAATGCGGTGCATCAAACAAATCGGCAAATAATTGGTTTGAATCTTCAATATTTTTAACGGCTATACCTATGTGTTCTATTTTCATGCTACTTTGCTTATCCTTTTATAAATTTTTCACTCTTATTATCGTAATTAATATAATAGGCTCCTTTTCTTAAATTTGAACAATCCACTTCACTCGCCAATCCTTTTTTAACAATATTTCCATACGCATCAAATATCTCGAACTTGGTCACCATAGCAACACCTTCTGCACTAAATTTAATGACATCCTTCACTCGCTTAGGGAAAAAATTAGGTGCTTGAATACTCGAATTCACAAACTTAATAGGTTCGGAAACGCGTTTCTTTCCAGAATGATCTATTTGCACCACTCTTAATTGATTTTCACCTGAATGTGGAGAAACTTTAAAACTATAATTATTTAAAGTGTTCAAGCCTATACCATTTACTTGTCCTACCACTACCCATTTATTCCACCTGTATTGTTCTATTATAAAGGCCAGTTTACCCGACTCATTAAGGGTAGACCAAGTAAAGTTCCCATCAGCCGAACAAGACATTTCCTTGATTTCGAAAGTACTTTTAGGCAATAAAACTTCTGGATTTAATATTTTAGGTTTACAACCAATACCATGTTCCAGCACAATAAATACAAGATCGCCAATTTTTATATCTAACTCATCAAACCCAATTTCAAAAGCAGGTTTCTGAACAGACTCAACTATAGGCTTACCATTTACAGTTACTTGTGTAACACAAAATCCAAAACCATCTTCATCTTCAGGGTTTTGAATAAATAAACTTTTACCTTGATAATGTCCTTCTAGAGATAAATTCGCAAACAAACCTAGTGTCTGAAACATCAGTAGAAACACAATAAGACCCCCTTTTAAAATCTGCATAGTTTTTAGTGTAAATAGTTAACAGTTAATGTTTTCTAGTGAAAGCATCCCGCCAGTCAACCAAAACAAATATAAGTTTATTTTTAATATATACTCCTATTTTCGACCGAATTTCTATTCCTTAGCGAGGATAGAATAGCAACACTTTATGTTTTAAAATAACCTTTCGCAACACTTACCCCTTGGACTTAATTGTGTAAATTTGCAAAGTGGCAGGTATCTATATTCATATTCCTTTTTGCAAAATAAAATGTCATTATTGTGACTTTCATTTTTCGGTAAAACACAATAATATTCCAGATATGTTAGTGGCCATTAAAAAGGAATTATTGGACAAAGCAGATTATGCGGAACAAGACGTAATAAATACTATTTATTTTGGAGGCGGTACCCCAAGCTTGATTGAACCGAAGGAAATAAAAGCCATTTTAGAGGTGATAAAAGCCAACTACACCTTAGGTACTTCTGTGGAATATACCTTAGAATGTAATCCGGATGATTTATCTAAAAACATTTTAGAGGCCTATCAACTAATTGGGATTAATAGATTGAGCATAGGCATACAAAGTTTTGATGAGGACCAATTAACATTTTTAAATAGGGCGCACAAAGCAGCCGAAGCTATAGACTGCATTGAAATAGCGCAAGCTGTTGGATTTAAAAATATTACTATTGATTTAATTTATGGTTTGCCAAATACAGATGAAGTATACTGGCAGCGTCAAGTAGACTTAGCCACGCAACTAAATGTACCCCATATTTCAGCCTATTGTTTAACTTTTGAAGAGAAAACCGTGTTTGGTCATTTATTAAAAACAGGGAAAATTAAACCATTGGAAGACGAACCCATTCAAAAGCAATTTCAAATATTAACAGAAACCTTAAGATCGGCTGGATTCGAGCAATACGAAATATCCAATTTCGCAAAAGATGGTTTTATTTCTAAACACAATTCAGCTTATTGGAAAGGCGTTAAATACATAGGGATTGGTCCTTCTGCCCATTCTTTTAACGGTAAAACCAGACAGTGGAACATTGCTAATAATGCATTATACATACAAAAAGTAAAGAACAACATAAGCTATTACGAAGTAGAAACATTAAGTGACCAAGATCATTTTAATGAATATATATTGACCCAGCTACGCACCAAATGGGGTTTAAGTTTGGCCACCATTGCAGCACAATTTCCAAATTATTTAACATCATTTAAAAGTGGTATAGAAAAATTTTGCGAATCGGGTGACGTTATAGTGCAAGACAGAACTTACACCTTGACAGAAAAAGGAAAATTAATTGCAGATTACATCAGCAGTGATTTGTTTATCGTTTAAACTTTTAAAATGCGTAATTTTGTGACCTATGGCAGAAAACATCTTGATAAGCAAGGGTAATAAATCAGAAAAATATGAAAGTTTATTGCCTCAAATAAAAGCATTAATTGCAGGGGAGACGAATTTAGTCGCCAATTTGGCTAATATTTCAGCAGTACTTAAACAAACTTTCGGTTGGTTTTGGGTTGGTTTTTATTTAGTCGATTCAAAAGAGGAATTGGTACTTGGACCATTTCAAGGAGAATTAGCTTGTACAAGAATACGCTTAAACAAGGGAGTTTGCGGTACAGCATGGGCGACTGAAAAAACCATTATTGTAGCAGATGTAGATGCTTTCCCAGGACATATAGCCTGCAGTTCTGCCAGTAAATCTGAAATAGTTGTCCCTGTATTTAAAAACGGTCACATTACAATGGTTTTAGATGTAGACAGCGACCACCATGATGACTTTGACAATGTGGATCAACAATATTTAGAAAAATTAGCGACTATAATTAGCGAAATATGTTAAAAATAATTGGTCTAGGAATACTCCTATTTATCTTGCATGGCTGTGCACAAATTAACCCTTTAACTGGTGGTGAAAAAGATACATTTGCCCCAAAATTTGTATTGGAAAAAACTTTTCCGCAGCCTGGTCAATTGAATTATACAGGCAAAACCATTCATTTACATTTTGATGAGTTTGTGGTATTAAAAAATCAAACCACTGCCATCACCATTACGCCACAACCTCCTACTACCCCATTAATAAGCAGTAAAAACAAAAAAGTAATCATTCAATTTAACGAAGACTTAGAAGAAAACACCACCTACTCCATTGGGTTTAACGGTGCCATTGCCGATTATAACGAAGGCAACGATTCCATTTTTCAATATGTCTTTTCTACTGGAAGCTATATTGATTCTTGCTCTTTTATAGGTAGCATTAAAGATGGCTTTACTAACCTCCCACAAAAATCGGTGCTTATTGGATTATACCGTCAAAATTTAACCGAAGATTTTGATTCCATTCCTATTAAAAATAAACCCACCTATATTGGCCAATCCGACCTCAATGGAAATTTTAAATTACAATACATCAAAGCTGGAATTTATACTGCCTTTGCTTTTGAAGACCTGGACAGGAATCTATTGTACAATCCTAAAGTAGAAAGCATTGCCTTTTTATCAAAAAAAGAAATTAATTTAATGGATGCCGTTTCAGATACTGTCCTTTTTAAATTGTTTAAACCAACCTCCAAAGACACCCTAATTGATTCCTACGAATTAAACTATCCTGGTCGACTTAAAATAATATTTAATGCGACACCAAAAAATTTAAAGGTACACACCCAGCAGTTACTAGTACAAGAAAATACGGGCTCTAAAGACTCTGTAGTGTATTGGATGACCGAAAAGTATAAAAATAATGATCCCATTATAATTCAATTCAATAACCAGACAGATACCATCCAACCAATCATGAAAAACCTACCCAAGAAGGTAGCACCACTAACGATTGAAAATAATTTAAAAAATGGTAAATTATTACCAAAAGACACTTTAACCCTTAGCTTTAGTGAACCCATTGGTAAATTTGATGAGTCTGGTATTAGGCTATTTGATAAAGACTCTTCCGCACTAACCTATACGGTACAGAAAATAGATGCAAGACAATTTCAATTTCTGTTCGACAAGGAGAAAGCCCATTATTTAACTTTGGATTCTGCCGCCACAAAATCTATTTTATCGAGTAGTACCAATGATAAAACAAGCATTAATTTGGTCTTTCATTCCCTTAAATATTTAGGTAATTTAAAGTTAACTTTAAAAACAGATAGCTTGATTAATGGCGTATTACAAATATACACCAAAGCAGAAAAAATTATATTTGAAGCTAGCTACAGTGATACTTTACAACAGTATAACCTTACAGAATTAGAGCCTGGAGAATACTATTTAAGATTTATAAATGATATAGATACAAATAAGCGGTTTACACCAGGTGATTTTCATGAGAATAGGCAACCAGAAACAGTTTATTACCACACTTCCCCTGTTAAAGTACGTTCTAATTGGGACTTTGAATTAACTTGGTCGATTAATTTGTGACCTGTATTGTCTTTATAAATTATTAAATTTGGTACCATGGATTCTATCAAAGATAAACTCAAAACCATTCCCAATAGTCCAGGTGTTTATCAGTATTATGATAAAAACGAAACCATCCTCTACATTGGCAAGGCCAAGAACCTCAAAAAAAGAGTCAGTTCCTATTTTAATCGCAATTTAGAAAACGGGAAGACAAAAATATTGGTCCGCAAAATAGTAGACATTAAGTACATTGTGGTAGAAACCGAAACAGATGCTTTACTGTTAGAGAGTAACCTTATCAAAAAGTACCAACCCAAGTACAATATTTTATTAAAGGACGACAAATCCTATCCTTGGATTTGCATTAAAAAGGAACGGTTTCCAAGAGTTATAACTACCCGAAAAGTAATTAAAGATGGTTCGGAATATTTTGGTCCCTACACCAACGTAAAAATAATGTATACCTTACTCGATCTATTAAAAAACCTATATCCTTTAAGGACATGTAATTTTGATTTATCGAAACAAAACATTGCACAAAAAAAATATAAAGTTTGCTTGGAGTATCACATTGGAAATTGTTTAGCCCCATGTGTGGGTAAAGAAACGGAAGCTAATTATGCGAGATATATCGACGAAATTAGAAACATTTTAAAAGGAAATATTAAGTCGGTATTAAAGGAATTAGAAAAATTAATGCATGATTTTGCGGCAGAATTGAAATTTGAAGAAGCAGCAGATATCAAGGAAAAAATAGCACTTTTATCTAAATACCATGCTAAATCCATTGTGGTAAGTCCTACCATTCATAATGTGGATGTCATTACCATGATTAATGACGAAAAATCGGCTTTCGTAAATTACTTTAAAGTAGTAAATGGCGCCATTATTCAAGGTTTTACCTTAGAAATTAAAAAACGATTAGACGAACAAGCCAGTGAAATATTACCCCTTGCATTAATGGACATGCGGGCAAGGTATGGGGATGAATCCAATGAAATTTTAACCTCCGAAAAGTTTAATTTTCCTTTTAAAGACGTAAAGCTCTCCGTACCTCAACGGGGCGACAAAAAAACATTGGTAGAATTATCTCTTAGAAATGCAAAGTATTTTAAACTAGAAAAATTAAAGCAAGAAAAACTAAAAAATCCAGAAGTCCATACCGAAAGGATATTGAATACCATTCAAAAGGATTTACATTTAAAAGAGTTACCTACACACATAGAGTGTTTTGACAACTCGAACTTTCAAGGGACAAATGCGGTAGCAGCCTGTGTGGTTTTTAAAAACGCCAAACCCAGCGCCAAAGATTATCGCCATTTCAATATTAAGACAGTTGAAGGGCCAGATGATTTCGCTTCCATGACCGAAGTAGTTTACAGACGTTATAAGCGCATGGTTGATGAAAACCAACCATTACCTCAGTTAATTGTAATTGATGGCGGAAAAGGACAGCTGAGTGCCGCAGTAAAAAGTTTAGACGACCTAAATTTAAGGGGACAAATTGCCATCATTGGTATTGCGAAAAGATTAGAAGAAATTTTCTTTCCGGGCGATTCCATTCCAATTTATTTAGACAAGCGTTCGGAAAGTTTAAGGGTCATACAGCATTTGCGTAATGAAGCCCACCGTTTTGGCATCACCCATCACCGCAACAAGAGAAGTAAAAATGCCATCCAGTCTGAATTGACAGAAATACCTGGTATAGGCGAAAAAACCACCATTGACCTCATCCGTTTCTTTAAGTCAGTAAAACGGGTAAAAGCAGCCAGCGAAAAAGAACTGGTAGAAGCCGTGGGTTATTCCAAGGCAAAACTGGTCTACAACTTTTTTCAAGGAGAAGAAGAATAAGTCAAGTAACATTCATAGCAAAATAAAGTACTTTATTTATCAAGTTATTAAGGCCATAAATTTTTCACCGAGTGGTTGAAATAATGCAACAAAATGCTATTTACCACAAAAAAATTACGTGGGTAACAGATTTTGATTTACCTTATACCTTTTAAATAAATCCTGTATAATATGAGCCAAAAAATAATTGTTTTTACCATGAGCTGCTTGGTAGTATTATTCTGTTCCTGCAATAAAAAAAGTATTGAAAAAAGATCCTTTACTTCCTCCTTTGAAAGTGTAGATGATTTTGCCGGATTTTATTTGACCCCACAAGGACATAAGGGCACGAGCTATCATGAATTGTCAGACAGCATAGTACATAGCGGCAATTTCTCCCACAAAGCATGGATTGATGGGGCTAACTCGCCATCTATCGACGAAAATAATAACCACAGAGGTTATCCCGCTATACAACTTCAAAAAACAGTTGATGGCGCTTTTACCTCTCCCTGTTACATTACACTTTGGGTATATTTAGACATTGAATTACAAGCCAGTCCAGATGGCGGAGAAGACGATTGGTTTAGTTTTGCTACTTTTTCAGATGATGAATCCGATAATTGGAAAAGAACCGTATTGGTAAATTTAAGTCATGATGGCTTTGTGCACTTACAAAATGTACCCAAACAAGGCGTTCAAGTCCATGAATTTCAAACCAAGAGTATAACCTTTCCGCAAAAGGAATGGGTAGAGCTTAAAATGTATATCGATTTCACAAATAAAGGCTATGCAAAAGTTTGGCAAAATGGAACCTTGGTTTCCCACGCAAAAATTGATAAAATTAAAAACCGACTTGCACAGGCACATTTTGGCATGTATTGTTCTCCACAATTGACCAAAGGAGTGGTATACAATGACGACTTAAGCATAGAAATGGTAGATTCGGAATAAATGTAGTCTACTATTTTTGAGGCCGATTACCTTCCAATTGACCCATAAAAAAACCATCTAAATTAGTACAACATAATCAAGTATGTCAAACTATTTTTAAAATAACCTTTAGGTCAAACAAGAGCAAATCAACTCCTTATTAATCCATATTGGAAATGATAAATTATGTATTGCCATTTATTCAGCTGAAAACCTTCGAATAATCGCCTTAATCGAAAATGATAACCCAGCAAAAACACTTCAGGCAATTAGCACATACAACCAAGACCTAACGGCACTTAAAACACATTTTCAGTTTCCATCAGGTAACCTTATTCAATACGAAGTTAACGCCCCTCGAGATAAATGGGTGAACCAACCAGTAAATGAAATAAAACTAGACAGAAGCTATGACAATTGGCCTTTACTAAATGGTGCATTTAAAAAAGACTAACCGTCTTATTGCACTTTACCGAAACCTAGTCCAAATTTTAATTCTAGAAAAGTAGCATTATTATCGACTATGGTACTGTAACCCATATTACCGTTTTGATAAGAAGGTTCGATACCTATGCCAACACCCCAGTTAAAAAAGATATTTGGGTGTTTTCCAAAAGCCCTTAACCTATCAAAAGATAATCTGAATCCAAAATTATTAAATGCTGCGTCTACTCCAACCGTTGCAGGATCAAAAACGACAGTTGAAGTAGTATGTCCTTCAGTATCCGTAACCTCAGTTTCTTTAGCAATATTTGCACCAGTAGGGGTACCAAAAAGTACTTTTAAAGACAAACTAGATTCTGTCAAAATATTCCTAGTTCTTTCATTCATAGTAAGTTTATAATGTCTGGTTTTATAATAGCTTAACCCTGCAGTCAAAGACAATGCACTTTGACCCAACACATAATAATTGTCGTTTAAGTTTGTATAAAAGTTGTTCAATACAGTAAACTGACTGTAATTAATACCGCCATCCAACAATAGTGCTTTTCTCAAACTTAGAGGTGTTTTAACTAAGTAGCTGGTTTTCAATGAACTGTCATAATCGCTATCGACTTGAATCTTTTTTTCTTTAAATTTATGAGAAGAAACAAGGGTATAATGAATTTCTGATGACATATTTATTGTCGAATTCGCGCCATCCAAAAATGCATCTTCCAGTTTAAATTTATTATAATCCTGAAAAATAGAAAAATAGAAAATACCATCCACAAAAATTTCATCTGAAATGATATACTTTGGCTTAATGGTAAGTCCTGAGGAAATATCATTTACTATCAACATGTTATAATCTACTGCTACGTGCCAATCTGGCAATCTATAAGGATCATCAAAATGGTTGGTCAATTCCACCACATTGCCATCTTCAAAGGTAAATACTTCCGTCTTTTGGCCAATTCCCAAAGTTAAATGACTTAAAACTAATAGTAAAATAAGTTGTTTCATATCTCTTGTTTCTGTGGCAAAAGTAATATTTAAAATAAATTAACCTAATTAATAAAGTAACATAAACACTATCAGATGGAATAATGGCTATATTTTACCCTGAAAAAATAGCCATTAATAGTGTTTTGTAACATAATTCAAAAATAAATAACGAACAAAAGCTATCTGATTTCAGTGCGGCCTTGGATAGCCTTTGACTAGCCCCTTTTAGTTACTATCTTTTCACCATACCACCAGCCCTAGTAAAAAAGGAGTTTTTCCTGTCTTTTTCTAATGTACTCACTTTGTAGGTTTTAATTTTTATATTTGTTGTATTGCAGAGAAAAAGACAACTGGGTAAAAACCAGTGTTGGTTTTTACCCAGTTGTTAACTACAAGCTGGTATAAATTAATACTAGAACTAACACTCAACCTTTAAACGATTATAACGTTATAACTATATG
>NZ_QKSB01000090.1 GCF_003234935.1 Putridiphycobacter roseus
CTCACTACTCCGAATTGTACATGATGATGCACTACATGGGTATGATGCACACCTGCACCGTACATCAACATGAAGTCCAACACGGATTATATCACCAAAAACATGTTGAAGCATTCCAAGTACCCAGTGAATGGACCATGTTCATAGGCGAAGCTGAAAAGAGCGCTCAACATGGAGTATTCCTTAAGAAGGTTGAAGGCAAAGGCAAACACATGCTTGCCATGAAAACCGTACATGGAGCACACTCTGTGGAAATCCATCCAGAAGGTGAACATGGCGAACATTACAAGATCCTTGTCGATGGCAAGGAAATTGCACACAACATCGATTACCATACCGAAGATTGGTTCGCCCTTATGGTACGTCCACACATCCACGGTGTCGTCATGACCACCTTCCACTACCAACTTCATATGGAATACGTTGGTGACAAAGTCATCATCGAAATTCCCAAGGTTCATGGTGTCCAGTTCTATGGACACTGCTTGAAACATTAAGACATTTCATTTCTTTAAAACATTTAATGCGCC
>NZ_QKSB01000091.1 GCF_003234935.1 Putridiphycobacter roseus
CTGGTGCGTATCGTCTGGCGTTTGATCAGCCCGCCGCCACCACCGTTGGCCAGCTACAGCCGCTTGACTCGTATCGGCGCCGCGTTTGGCCACGCGTTCCTGTATATCGGCCTGTTTGCCGTGATGATTGCCGGTTACCTGATTTCCACCGCAGACGGTGTCGGGATCCCGGTGTTTGGCCTGTTCCACATTCCTGCCGTGGTTTCCGGTCTACCGGACCAGGCGGACACCGCTGGCGTGGTGCACCTGTACCTCGCCTGGGTGTTGGTGGTCTTTGCCGGCTTGCACGGCGTGGCTGCTTTGAAACACCACTTTATCGATCGTGATGCGACCCTTAAGCGAATGCTGGGGCGCAAAGCCTGATGTTCAACCTCGACTCACAAGGAATAGAAAGCATGTTGAAAAAGACACTCGCCGCGCTGGCAATCGGTTCTGCTCTGCTGTCGGCAGGCCAGGTGATGGCCGCTGATTATGTTGTCGACAAAGAAGGCCAGCACGCCTTCGTTGATTTCAAGATCAGCCA
>NZ_QKSB01000092.1 GCF_003234935.1 Putridiphycobacter roseus
GGCCTCTTAGCTCAAACTTTAAGAACCGCATGCGTACGTTCCGCACACATGCTACTTGTTGAGTTTAAGTTTTATATGGGTTACGGCTTGCTTAATTGGCTCTGGGGAGTTTTAAGCCTGTGTACGTAATGTAATTAGGGTTTACTTACTCTAAAATATAATTAAATTTTTCTTCGAATCCATAATCCTCATCTTGTTTCTTAACTCTTTCTAGAACATTTACGATTTCAATAAATATATTTTCTAATTGATTTTTTGAGAACATAGCATCTTTCCATACCAAAGTAATCGGTCGTTCTACATTTGTGCTTAATAAATCCCATAAAGCATCAAGATTGTTCCCATAATAATCTTGTATAGAAAATATTTTTGAAATTTGATTATGAAAATCTTGTTCCGTATAAATTTTACTACCGATAATCTCTAATTGCATAAGTTATACTCCTATTTCCAAGCTACAAACCGTGTTGCAGAGATATAATGATCAGTTGTTATATATAGCAATCCATAATTGGAATACAA
>NZ_QKSB01000093.1 GCF_003234935.1 Putridiphycobacter roseus
GAAAAAAGTTGTTTATATTGCAGGAAACATTAAATGCAAAACCATCCGTTTGCTAGTCAACCTGCCGTATATATTTTGGCAAACGGTAAAAACGGAACACTCTATATCGGCGTTACCATGAATTTGCCGGAAAGAGTTTGGCAGCACAAAAACCATGTCAATATTGATGGCTTTACTGCCCGATATGATGTGCATGATTTGGTTTGGTATGAGTTTTTTGAGAATATGCCTGAAGCAGTTGCCAAAGAAAAAACGATGAAAAAATGGCGACGTGAATGGAAGATTAAATTGATTGAAGAACAAAATCCCGAATGGTTGGACTTGTCGGGCGTGTTGTTTGTTTAGTTTTATTTCTGGAACTTTAAAAACTGTCGTTATTCCAGCCCCACCTACGCGCAGACAGGCTACGGCGGGAATCACCGCAAAAGTTAAGAAACCAATGTTTGAAAACAGTTACCGAAAACCCAAGAATGGATTCCCGCCTGTGCGGGAATGACGAATCCATCCATACGGAACCCT
>NZ_QKSB01000094.1 GCF_003234935.1 Putridiphycobacter roseus
TGTTGCGCTGAATTTGGGCGAATCTTTGCCGGATGACGAACTCTTTGAGATTGCGAAAGCGGCTTTGCCTGATGCGGACGAGGAGACGCTCTTGGAACTGGTTAAACATAGTAACGGCAATACGCGCCGGATGAGTAAATTGATGCGCGGCGCGGTACGCACGGCGAACAAGAACGGTATCAAGATGCAGGCCGGTATCGTTAAGAAATACAGCTCCCTGATTATCCGATAGGCCGTCTGAAACGGTAAGTCTCTGACAGGGCTATATATTTTTTTACCCTATGATTTTAATAAGTTGTTGTTTTAAAAGGAAAACGCAAAATGCAAGTTTTGAAGAAAGTTGATTGGAAGATGTTTGTGGCACGCTCTTTTTGGCGTTGGGTGCCGGTTGGTTTGACGGTGGGCGTGTGGTGTTTTGTGGCGGGAATGGCGTTGCATTCCTGCGCGAAAGAACCTGAACCGGTTGCGAAAGAGCTGACGAAGGTCGAGAAGATGGAAAGACAGGCGGATTTGGAGGTC
>NZ_QKSB01000095.1 GCF_003234935.1 Putridiphycobacter roseus
TTTTTACTTGTATTAAAACAGGTGTAAAACATACAATTAAGAAAAATACAAGTTATTATTTAACATTAACTGTTGTCGACTGGGTTGATGTATTTACAAGAAAGAATCATAAAAAAGCTATTGTAGATGCTTTACGATACTGTATAATAAACAAAGGCTTAAATGTGTATGCTTTTTGTTTAATGACAAATCACATGCATTTAATTGTAAATTGTGATGAACCATTTCAGTTAAAGAATGTCATACGAGATTTTAAACGACATACTGTAAAACAGGTGTTGTTTCAAATAGTAAATGAGCCAGAAAGTAGAAGAGAATGTTTTATGAAGACTTTTAAAGATAATGGTAAGAAATTTAAAAGCAGTACAACAAATAAATTTTGGCAATCAGGCAATCATGCCATTGAACTATACTCAGAAAAATTTGTTTGGGAAAAGATTAACTATATTCATAAGAATCCTGTGGTTGAAGGTTATGTAAATGAACCAGAACATTGGCGCTATTCTTCAGCTAG
>NZ_QKSB01000096.1 GCF_003234935.1 Putridiphycobacter roseus
CTGTGAGTTTTAATACAAATATTATCATCTAGACAATATACAAACTCAATAAAATCCTCATTACATTTATTATTACACTATTTTATAGAATAATAAAAACAACTAATACTACCATCTGAACCGTCACTCAGTTCCCCGACTAGTCCCTGCTACGTTCTCATTTCCTGAAAAGAACAATAAAAGCAAAAGAATAAACTCAACTAACCCAGTAAAAAATATTATAACTAAAATAATGCAGAATAAATTATCGTTAACCTTCAACAATATTAAACTGATAAAATATAATAGACATCAAATTTAACTGCAGCGGAACAAGCAATCCATTAAAAGAATCAAGTAGAAAATAAAATCTACTATCTTTTATGATTTAAAACATTTTTTCATCACTTTTATCGCTGAAACTCAGCTTAATAAATAATCCACATCATCCCTGCACTACGGCCAAAAATATTCATTAGAATCACGATCACAAATTATCCGTGCACTACGGACCAAGAATATTCGTATATTC
>NZ_QKSB01000097.1 GCF_003234935.1 Putridiphycobacter roseus
GCTCGTGCTCGTGCTCGTCAGGCCGCACCCATGCCGGATCAACGTACCGAGGCTCCATCGGCAGCTTCACGCCTGGCAAGTCGCGCTGCTGTGGTTTCAACGGCAGGTTGCCCTTGTCAGGGGTCACAGGCAGCTGGCGCGCGTCCGGCTTAACGCCCGGCAATTGCCCCGACTGGGGCAGTACATCAGCGGCTATGTTTCTTCCGGAAAGCACCTCGCGCATGGCCCTGAAGACCATATCAAACATGTCAAACAACTTGGTGAGTGCACCGCCATTGACTATCACGTTATTGGGCGCAACTTGGAAACAGTCACTGCGAACCGGCGCCCGAGTATCTGCCTTGGCAGGCAGCGCACTTTTATTGACATCGGCTGAAGCTGGGCTACGGTCATAGACCGACTTATCAACATTGACAAAGGGGGAGTTATTGATCGATAGCGACATTAGCAAGTTCCTTATTCAGCGCGGCCTGACGTACGTTAGTTGGCCAGGGAAGCGATAGTCTGTAGG
>NZ_QKSB01000098.1 GCF_003234935.1 Putridiphycobacter roseus
GGCGGACAAAGCCTGCTGTTTTGGATGCTAATTGCCTGCATTTTCGCCTCGCAGGTTTCGCGCCAGTTTTCGCCGCGTCCGTTCTACCACGCATCGGGAATGCGCTTCCGCCAGCGCGTGCTTCAGGAAACCACCGCCCAAACCGGCAATGCGCCCGCGAGACCGCAAACAGCAAACAGCAAAACGGGAATGCCGTCTGAAAATTAAAACGCCCCCGATCAAACGCCGGCAGCCGCCTTGATTTGAATACCGTTCCGCCGCCGCTTGAAATTTCAGCAACAATGCCGTCTGAACGACAGAATGCGGTTTTCAGACGGCATTTCCACATCCCGATATTGCCTAAACAAAACCGAAGCGTTTGCTATAATTCTATTTTTTACCGCACACGCACCAATCATGTTTCCCGATTTCTCCCAAACCTTCTCCAAAGACCGCCACTTCCTACGTTCCGCCTTCAAAAATCCCAACAAATGCGGCGGGTTGTCCAAAGTCGAAGAAAAATACCGAAAA